>NZ_AUCH01000013.1 GCF_000429665.1 Azovibrio restrictus DSM 23866 | reverse complement strand
CCCTACGGTCATCCGCAGCCACGTCAGGAAAAGAAACTGAGTCGTACCGCCTTTGCCATTGCCGGCTGAAAGGAAACCCCATGTTCCTGTTGTTTCCCCTCCCGCGTTTGCTTTGAGACTGATCGCCCATCATGGCTAAACGGATCGCACCGACACGGATTGACGCCGATAACTCTTCCGGCAGCTTGCCTGCCGCTTGTACCGATTGGCGCACCGTGAGCAGATTCCATGTCGGCACGGGTCATAGAGAACCCACACCAGATGCCGGATATACGACTGCATGCGCTTTCCAGCTGCCAAACCTATCGTTCAGTTTCCTTGATTTCCGGGGGAGTCCATATATGATGGGTTAGAGCGCACGGGGTCATGGGAATTGAGCTACGAACTGTTCGATTAGCTGCGCGATGTGGTCGGAGTCGCCCGGAGTGCTCAGAGAAATCACCTCCAAGATGCGGGAGATACCGGTCTTCATCCTCTCGCATTCAGACATTGCCTCCGATTCGGTAGAGAAGAATCTTGTGTGTGCTGTCCAACCGGCTATGCCGCAAGTAATTGACCAAGGCGCAATAGAACCGTCACGCTCAATTGTGATTCTCCCTCCGTCGTCGGTTCCCTCATCAAACGTGATAACGCCGCTCTCTGAGCCTTTCTGGCCGAGAGTCGCACCATCTTCAAGAGTGTGCCAAGGCATAGTGCGCTCTAACGTTGAATTAAACGGCGCACCGCTTGCGGCGCGTCCGAGCGACCGGAGGGAGCGCTTTTGAATGTGATGTTAGACATTGTGCTTACCCGATGTGGCTAGTTTCCAGCCGAGCGGCCAGAGGATGAAATTTACGAAAAGCACAGGTATCGCAAACCACATGTAGAGGCCGTAGTCGGTGTGGCCCGATAGATAGCTGACTGAAAGCGGAACAACGGTTGTGGCGATTGCAGCGATGTTCCCGACTGCCATCATGCAGTGGCCTATCACTGCCTTTCGTGACGATACTTCAAACGCCTTGACCTTGCGCTTTACAGTCGCGATCGAAACTCCGACGACTAATAGGAGAGCCGCCCAGCCACCGAGTGGAACGGCAATGGCCTCTTGAAAGCCGGCAAGTATTAGAAGCTCGGCAATACCCATGTATACGTAGATGCCAAGCAAAAGCCCAATACTGAACGCCAAAGGAAGCACAAAGTTCAAAAAGAGCATGAAGTAAATGTCTAACGCCTGAATTCAGCCGACCAGCCAGCGAAGCTGGCGCAGGTCGGCTGCAATGAACTGTTATGCAGCATTGAGAGCCTCCTTGATCGAGGCGATCAGAAGCTCCTCGTTCTCAGCTAGCTCGCGATACACGTCGTAGTTCAGTGCGCCATCATTCAGCTGCTTCTCAAAGAAGATCTGTAGGCGCCAGACATCCGGATCTGGTTTATCAAAGTCGAAATCAATCCCTCCACTGGCTGGCGTCTTGTAGACATCCACGCCAATCCCGTGGGTGCAGATGGTCCAGTTGGTTCCTGGAATAGGCCGCCGGCCTCGCATGCGCAGAATGTCGTCGGGCTTCTCCAGTTGGAAGGCGCGGACGATCAACTGCTTCACCCAGGCCATCTCGGCGTACCAAAGCGGAATGAGCTGGCGGATGAGGTCGACTCGCTCAGTCATGCTGCATAACGTAGAAGTCACCGGCGCTGCGCGGCTTTATCGCGCAGCGTCCATGTGGACTGCCGGGTTATGCGCTCAACCAATGACGGCTCCAGCGGCGGTTCCCAGAATGGAAGTCACCAACGGATGACCAAGAAATTTAGCAAGCAAGGACTTCGCTTCTTCTTTCTCTCCCTCAGAAGCGGCAGATGACTCAATCTGGTTCTTCAGCGCCTGAATTGAGTTGATGATGTTCTGAGTGTTGTAGTCGCCAATTTGTACAGATTGGGCTCCGTGAATCGTGATGTTGTGCGAAGGTTTCTGCTGCATTTGGCTTCCGCTCCATTTCTTGAACTTGATTTGATAATGCGACGGTATCGAATGCACCTTTTGAAAAAACGTTGCCTGAGTTACTTGGCTTCGTTCGTCCTTCCCACTCGGCAGTGTTCTAAGAACTACATCTCCTTCCTCAATGTCGGCTTTCGCATCCCATATGACGATTGTGCTACCGGAAAACGTAGTGCTGTATGGCCCAACCACCGAGCCGTTGCTCTTCTCTACTCGTGCATCTTCTTTGGGGAAAGAGCTAAATGGATTCACATTGCCTCCTTGAGTGCATAACGAATAGCGTTTATCCGCCGACGCGGACGAGTTTGAAGAAGGTGTGAAGTCATATCGGAGGATAAACCTCGTTGGACTGGACTGCCGGACGGGCGGTGGTTATGGGGATTGTAAGGAAGGCTTTTCCGAAGTCAATCGCATGGCATGAAACAAGGCGGTGGATTCGTGCGCGTCAGGCATTGCGGAGAGAGGATTCGGGAGAAGCAAACCGGCTCGATCGTGCTTGCGTAGCTGCTCGGGAATCACTAGGCAGGCCGCAGGGCGAAGCCTTCCGAGAATGGTCTGGCCATCCGGTGGAGAAACCGTCAGCAGGGGCTTGATGCAGCGTCTCATGGCGGTCCTCGGGCCGTTGCCCCGCGCTGCGGCAGCAGCGTGGCGGTAACCCGAAACTGCCCGCCGCAGTGCGGACAGCACATCGACGCAAAGCGAGCCACCCGATGCAGGAATGCCGTCACCGATTCGATGATCGCCGGTTCCGGCGGCGGCACGGCCAGGGCCGAGCGCGCTGCCGCCAGCCCGACTTTCTTTCTCGCCGGCGAGAGCAGGCCATAGTGCCGGATGCGCTTGAAACCGCTGGGTAGCACATGCAGCAGAAAGCGGGCGATGAACTCGCTCCCCGCCAGACGCAGCACGCGCTTCTTGCCTCCGCTATCCGCTCGCACCCGGAAAGCCACCTGGTCATGGGTGATGCCGACGATGCGCTCATTGGAAATCGCCACCCGATGCGTGTAACGCCCGAGATAGTCGAGCACGGCTTGCGGCCCACCGAGCGGTTGCTTGGCATAGACCACCCAGTCGTGGGCGTAGAGGTCTTGCTTGAGGTTCTGCCAAGCGAGCGGATTGAGGAAATCGGGCAGATGCCCCAGCCGGCACAAGTCATCGAGACCGGCGATGAACTTGCCGCGAAACACTTTCGACAGCGCCCGCACCGGAAACAGAAAGCCCTTCTTCGGGCTGATCCATTCCCCGGTGTCGGACAGTGCGCCACCGGCGACCAGGGCATGCACATGAACATGCCGCCCGAGATCCTGTTTCCAGGTATGCAGCACCAGCGAGAACGCCGGCATTCCGCCCAGATGGCGCGGGCTGGCGGCTAACTCGATGAGTGTTGCCGAGGCGGCGGCGAACAGGTTCTCGTACAGGCGGCGCGGTGCGGCGCCGATCAGGCCGTTGAGCGCATGCGGCAGGGTGAACACCAGATGGAAATACGGCACCAGCAGCACCTCGCGCCGCCTTGCGGCGAGCCACCTCTCCTTGGCCCGCGTCTGACAGCGTGGGCAATGCCGGTTGCGGCAGGAATGATAGACGTGCCGACTCGTCCCGCAATCGGTACAGGATTCGACGTGCCCGCCGAGCGCTGCGGTACGGCAGGCAAGAATGGCCCGCCAGACCTTGGCCGCGCCACGCGGCAGTTCATGGCTGGCGAGATAGGCCGGACCGAAGGCGGACAGCACCTCGGCCAGGCCGGCCGGAGAGCGAATGGATGCCTTGCAGTTTGCCGCTCAGGGCATGCAGGCGCAGGGAGGGGTGGAAGGGGTTGGCCTGCAGCAGGGCCAGGGTTTTGAGGTACTGCTGTCGTCAGGGGGGCTTTTTCAACCAGCGGGCGGCCCGGCGGTTGTAGGCCTCGGTAAAGCAGAGCCTGTAGCTCATGGGAGCCTGTCCAGCCTGGCCAGATGCTCGGCGGCTGACTCTTCCACGAAACGTCCGGCGGCCAGGTCGGCCCGGGTTTCTGCCAGAGCTGCGTCCAGCTCGCATTCGCGCAGTGGGGGCTCGTGCCCAGGCGCAGGGGGCGGCTCAGCCCAGAAATTTCCAACGGACACTGATTTCCCTTTGTGAATTACTTTGTCAATACAGCCATTTTCTGACCAGCTGTTGCCCAAATCGCTGAGCCAGAATTGATTCTTCGCTTGCTTCATCGGCGGTTTCCTGGTGGATTTCCGCAAGGCAGCGAATCATCAGTGCATCCAGATAATTCTGAGGCGAGGGAAAGAAACAGGTAAGCATTGCGCCCCCGTCATGGTCGAAGTAATAGACCTCGCCGGTCTTCCTGTGGAAGCAGAACATGTTTCCGTTGCCGAGATAGTCGCTGAAGACAATCAGCTCATGGGCGAGCGACAATTGGTCCTCGTTTTCTGCAATGTCTTCTATCGCCGGAAATGCTTCCAGCAAGGGCTGAATGGGAGTATCGCTCTCGGCGACGCTGCATAGGGTTTCCGCCAGCGACAGGGCGCCCAGTGTCTGATGGTAGGCACGTAGCGCAGGGGGGAGGGCGCAACCGAGCCTGTTTTCCAGATCGGTCAAATCTTTTTCGCCGACCGGCGCCATTTTTGTCTGGGTGACATGCTCTTCCCACAACTGGGCATAGGCTTCAATTACAGCCCGATACCAGGCGAATCTTTCATTCTGGCTGGCAAGGGTTGGCCAAGCCAAAGGAGGGCAATGGGCTGGAGGCCAGGGGTCGGATGCGGTGCTAGGGCTCATGTTGGCTGGGACTGGTGAATGACGGTTTGTAGGGCCAAGGCTGGGGTATTAAGGGCTAAGTGGCTTCTTGTGCGGCACTTGGGTGTTCATCGTGGCGCTTTCTGTTCCCTGAATTGCCAGCGATGCGTCATTGTAACGTCATGAACTGATGGCCTAGGCTGATCGGGTATTCCGGGTTTTTGTTCGGCATGGCCGCCTGCTCCTGGCCTTGGGCCTTGTTGCCGCCGAAGAGGGCATTGGCCCTGGCTGTGGGGCGCTGCGTTGCAGCCCGGGGAGGCGCGGGTTGCAGGGGCGGGGAATGGGGATTCGCTCCACGGAGAGGTGCGGCCCCGGCCCGGATGCCGGGAAAATGTTCCGCAAATTCAAGGGGCTTTGGGGTTGGTTGGCGTTGGAAAAACATTGACGTAGATCAACAAAATCGAATATTCAAGGTTTTTGTCATGGGCTGTTTATGCCCTTGGTGATACCCTTGCGCCCTGTTTTTTTGTTGCCTTTTCTCATGCGTTTTCCGCAGATCATTCGGGCCTTGAGTCTGGTGCGGCCCCTGGGGTTGGCCGGGGCCTTGTTTTCCCTGCTGGTCCTGGCGGGCTATCTGTTCGGGATCGAAGCCTTTTTCCGTCCCATGCAGGGAGGGCCGGCAACGCATCCTTTGAGCGCCATCGGCTTGTTGCTGCTGGGCATCGGGGGTTTCTGCTGGCATCCCCGGCGGAATAACCGGGGGGTGCTGCTGGCGGGGGGGCTGGTGGTGTTGCTGATGGGCTTGCGGCTGCTGGAGCTGGCAAGCGGCGCCACCCTGCTGGATGGGCTGACGCCTTTCTCCCGGCGCCTGGCCGAGCAGGCCGCCGCTGGGCACCCGATTTCCACCGGCAGCAACACGGCCCTGATGTGCCTCTGTTTTGGCCTGGCCCTGGTCTTCATCGGTTTCAAGCGTTATGCCGTGGCCCAGCAGTTCTCGTTTGTGGGCCTGGGTTTTCCCCTGATTTCCGTGACCGGTTACGCCTACGGGATCGACAAATTCTATGGGCAGATGGCGATGACGACGGTCCTGGGCGGTCTCATGGTGGGGGTGGCCATCCTGTTGAGCGGGGCCCATCGCAGCTTTTTGCGCTCCATCCTGAGTCCCTGGGTGGGGGGCAAGATTGCCCGGGTGCAGATTGTGCTCGGTTATGTGGTGCCCTTCCTGATCGGCTATTTCCTGGCCCTGACCATCGCCAACAATCCCTTGCAGCAGTTCGGCCTGTTCTGTGTCCTGATCAGCGCCTTCATTTCCATGCTGGTGGCGTTTACGGCCATGATCCAGGAGGAGCTGGACCGCTCCCGGCGTAGTGCGGAACGCCGCCTGCTCCTGGTGGCTACGCTCGATTCCCTGACCAATCTGCCCAACCGCCGGCGTTTCTACGACCATGGCCAGTGGTTGCTGGAGCGGGTGCGGCGCACCGGCGAACCCCTGTCCATGCTGATATTGGATATCGATTTCTTCAAACGGATCAACGATACCTATGGCCACCCGACCGGGGATGCGGTGCTGCAGCAGCTGGCCACGGAGGCCCGTGGCATTCTCCGGCGCCAGGATTTTCTCGCCCGCTTCGGGGGGGAGGAGTTCGTCATCCTGATGCCGGGCACCAACTTGGCCGGCGCCATGCAGCTGGGCGAGAAGTTGCGGGCCCATATTGCCGGCACGGAGTTTTCCGGCGCCGAGCAGGTCACCATTTCCCTCGGCTGTACCGAGTACGCTGCCGGTGAAGCACTGCATGAGCTGGTGGCCCGGGCCGACCAGGCCCTGTACCAGGCGAAGCGGGAGGGGCGTAACCGGGTTATCGCCATCGCGGAACAGGTCCCCGGCTTGCTTGATATTCCCGAGTGCCAGCTGGCGTAAGGCTTGGCATGGCCCGGTTTGCGGCGTAGTCCCTGCTGCCGGACTGCCGGGTGCAGGCGTTTTCCGCTACGCCTCAGCGGACCAGCAGCTCGGGTCTGTCCAGGTGGGCGGCGACGCCCTGGCGGTCCGCTTCGCTCCGGTTCTGGCTCATTTTCCATTTCCCCGTCAGTTGCTGCACCAGGATTTCCACCCCCACCACGGCCTTGAGCTGGGCGGCGATGAAGTCTTCCGGCGCGTCTTCCAGTGTCCAGGCATGGGGCTGGCGGGCTTCGTGGAGGGCCGTGAGTTCGGCCAGCAGCTGCCGGAGTTCGTCCGGGGCTTCGATGATGCGCAAGGGGCCCCGGGCTTCCACCACGGCGTAGTTCCAGGTGGGCACGGCCTTGCCGTGTTCGGCTTTGCTGGGGTACCAGTTGGGACTGATGTAGGCGTTGGGGCCGGTGAACAGGGCGAGGGCGGGAATGTCCGGCCTGAACTGCTGCCATTGGGGATTGGCCCGGGCCAGGTGGCCGCGCAGGATGCCGTGGGGAGCGTCTGCCCGGGGGGCGGGGTCGTAGAGCAGGGGGACGGGGCTCATCTCCAGCCCCGCCGGGCCCAGGGTGACAAGACTGGCCAGGGGGTGGTCGGTGATCAGCCCGGCAAGGGCGGCCGGGTCTTCTTGCTGGAACAAGCGGGGGACGTACATGGGAGCGGGCCGGATGAAAAAGGAGCCATTGTAGTGCCGCCTGCGGGAGGCGGCTGTCGTGCTGCCTTGGAGATTGCCCTTGCCAGGGGCTGGATTCAGGCCCCGGCTTCCCGGTTCTGGCTGGCGTCCAGCAGGCAGCTGGCCAGGTGGCGGATGTCGTCGGCCCGGTGCAGGCGTTCCAGCCAGTGGGCGGGGATGCCGGTGGCGCCGAAGTGGGCGCCGGCCAGCTGGCCGACGATGGCGCCGGTGGTGTCGGCGTCGTCACCCAGGTTGACGGCGGTGAGCACGGCGTCGGCAAAGTCCTCTGCCTGGCTGAAGCACCAGAGGGCGGCTTCCAGGCTTTCCACCACGTAGCCGCTGCCCTTGATCTGCTCCGCGTCCTTGTGCCGGTAGCTGCCGGCGGCCACGGCCCGGATTTCCTCGCTGTGCACGGGCACCTGGCCCAGGTCCAGGATCTGCTCCCGGTCAGCGCCGTCCAGGGCCCGGGCCAGGGCAACGCTCAGCACCCGGCAGGCGTCCAGGCAGCTGCGCGCCCCGTGGGTGGTGCGGGAGCTGAGTTCGGCCTTTTCCAGCAGGGTGGCGGGGGCCCGGCGCCAGACCATGGCCACGGGGGCCAGGCGCATGATGGAGCCGTTGCCTGCGGTGTTGGGCTGTGTCGAGCCGGCCAGGGGGTCGCCGGATTTCAGGTAGCGGGTGAGGGCGCTGCGGGTGGCCATGCCGATGTCGAAGCAGCTGCCGGTGGCGCTCCAGTAGCCTTCCTGGAACCAGCGCACGTAACGCTGCATCTGGTCGGCGGGGTCGCAGTCCTGCTGCAGATGCAGGCTTTCGGCTAGGCAGAGGGCCATGGAGGTATCGTCTGTCCATTGCCCGGCGGCCAGGGCAAAGGGGCCGCCGCCTTGCATGTCGGTGACCGGGGGGAAGCTGCCCCGGGGCTTGAATTCCACCGTGGTGCCCACGGCGTCGCCGCAGGCCAGGCCCAGGAGGGCGCCGTGGTAACGGTCCTGGAGGCGCATGGGGCTCATGGCTTTCGCGCCAGCAGCCGGTCCAGCTGATTGCCGAAGGCCTGCCGGTCGGCGCTGGAGAAGGCGGCGGGGCCGCCGGTTTCGACGCCGCTGCTGCGCAGGCCTTCCATGAAGTTGCGCAGGGTCAGGCGTTCCTGGATGTTGCCGGCGTTCAGCAATTCGCCCCGGGGGTCGATCACCAGGGCGCCTTTGTCCACCACCTGGGCCGCCAGGGGAATGTCGGCGGTGATCACCAGATCGCCGGGAGCCACGGCTGCAGCGATGTGCCGGTCCGCCACGTCGAAGCCGCCGGGCACCTGCAGGGCCTTGATCCAGGGGGAGGGCGGCACCCGCAGCATCTGGTTGGCCACCAGGATCAAGGGGGTTTCGGTACGGTTGGCGGCCCGGTAGAGGATTTCCTTGATCACCACCGGGCAGGCGTCGGCATCCACCCAGATCTTCATGGGGCGATCTCCGGGCTGGAGGGAAGACGGCCCGGGGGCAGGTGGCGGATGGGGTGGCACATGGGCGGGCTGGGCAGGGTCGTGGGAGGCGTCATTGTAGCCATGTTGCCGCTGGTTGCCCTCCGGGTGGGTGGTTTTGCTGTGGTATTGATATACTGTTATCAAAAAATCCCCTTCATCCACCTGGTTGCTTACCCCATGTTCAAGCCGAATCCCATGACCCTGGCCCTGATGCTGGCCTATTCCCTTGCTCCCAACCTGGCTGCGGCCGCCCCTGATGTTCCCCAGGAGGGGAGCGCCCCGGTGCTCCTGCCTGCGGTGGTGGTCCAGGCCAGCAGCCTGGAGCTGGGGGCCGATGAAATGACGACCCCGGTCACGGTGCTCGAAGGCGAGGAACTGCGGGCCCGCAGTGCCGCCACCCTGGGAGAAACCCTGGAAGGGCAGGCCGGCACCACGGCCACCCATTTTGGCGCCGGCGCCAGCCGGCCGGTGATCCGGGGCATGGACGGGCCCCGGGTACGGGTGCTGTCCCATGGTTCGGAGGTGATGGACGCCTCCACCATCAGCCAGGATCACGCGGTTACCGTCGAGCCCCTGCTGGCCCGCCAGATTGAGATCCTGCGCGGGCCCTCGGGCCTGGCCTACGGCGGCGGCGCCATTGGCGGCGTGGTGAATGTGCTGGACGACAAGATTCCCACCCGGGTGCCGGCCCGGGGTGTGGAGGGCCATGTGGAGCTGCGTGCCGGTTCCGCCGCCCGGGAAGGCGCCGGCGCCTTCGCGGTGACCGCCGGCAGCGGCAACTTCGCCATCCACGCCGAAGGCTTGAAGCGGGATGCCAACGACTACCGGGTTGGCAGCGGCTGGTCCGGGGGCAGCAAGGTGGAAGGGAGCGACAACCAGACCCAGACCGGCAGCCTGGGGGTTTCCTGGATCGGCGATCGGGGCTACCTGGGCCTGGCCTACACCGGGCAGCGCAACGCCTACGGCCTGCCCGGCCACAGCCATGACTTCGAGGATTGCCATACCCACGATGGCGAGCTGCATTGCGGCACCCACGGGGACGAGGAGGATGGGCACGACCACGAGGAAGAACATGGCCACGGGGTGCCCCGGGTGGACCTGCGCAGTGACCGCTGGGACCTGCGCGGCGAATACCTGGACCCCTTTGCCGGATTTTCCCGGGTGCGCTTCAGCGCCGGCCTGACGGATTACCGCCACGATGAGAAGGAAGGCGGCACGGTGGCCACCCGTTTCCGCAACAAGGCCAAGGACGGCCGCCTGGAACTGCAGCACCAGCCCCTGGCCGGCTGGCGGGGCGTGCTGGGCCTGCAGAGCTCGGTGCGGGATTTCAGCGCCCTGGGGGAGGAGGCCTATGTCCAGCCCACCATCACCCGGCGCCATGCGCTCTTCCTGCTGGAGGAAAAACGCATCGGCGACTGGCGCCTGGAAGGGGCCCTGCGCCACGAGTGGCAGGACATCGAGGTGGAGGGGGCGCTGCCGGACCGCAGCCATCGCGGCACCTCCATCTCCCTGGGGGCCAACTGGCGCTTTGCGCCCCAGTACAGCCTGGGCTTGACCCTGACCCGGGCCCAGCGCCTGCCGACGGCGGAGGAGCTCTACGCCGACGGCCTGCATACGGCGTCCGCCACCTACGAGCAGGGCAACAGCGAGCTGCAGCGGGAAACTTCACGCAACATCGACCTGAGCCTGCGCAAGACGGCCGGGGAGACCACTTTCAGCGTCAGCGTCTATCACAATCGCATCACCGACTATATCTACGCCAACACCCTGGACGAACTGAACGGCCTGCAGCTGATCGAATACGCCCAGGGCGACGCGGTGTTCACCGGCATGGAAGCTTCCCTGCGCCAGCAGCTGGGGCGTAATTTCGGGCTGACCCTGTTCGGTGATTACGTCCGGGGCCGTCTCGAGCGTCAGGGAGGCGAGAACCTGCCGCGCATTCCCGCCGCCCGTCTGGGCACCCGGCTGGATGCCCGCTGGGGCGAGCACTGGCGTGGCGAGGCGGAACTCTACCGGGTGGCCCGCCAGGACAGGGTGGCCAGCTACGAGAGCGAGACGCCGGGCTACAACATGTTCAACCTGCGCCTGAGCTACGGCACCAAGCTGAACGGCCTGCCAGCCGAGTTCTACCTGAAGGGGGAAAACCTCTCCGACCAGTTGGCCTACGCCCACACCTCCTTCATCAAGAACGTGGCGCCCCTGGCTGGCCGCAACATCACCCTGGGGCTGCGGGTTTCCTTCTGAGGGGGCGGCAAGCGCCCTTGCGGAACAGGGGGCTGGCGCGCCAGCCCCGTTTTCATGCACGCGCTCTGACGGGCGGGCATAAAAAAGGCGGGCTCGAGGCCCGCCTGCCGGGGAGGTCTGACGACCTTACTTCTTGGCCTGAATCCGTTCGGCCATGCGGTTAGCCCGCTCGCCGGGAGCCGGGTGGCTGGAGAAGACGCTGCGATCGTTGCCGAACAGCTTTTCCAGCTTGCGCAGGGCGGTGACGGAGCCGCCGGTCTTGAGGCGGTTCTTGGCGAGGAAGTCCACCGCGTAGTCATCGGCCTCGTTTTCCTGGGATTGGGAGAACTGGGCGTTGATCAGGGCTTCGCCCAGGGCGCCGAGCTCGGAGGCGGAGATGGCGGCGACGGCGGAGTTGCCGCTGGAAGCCGCAGCCTGGCGAGCGGCGGAGGTGGCGTAGGCGGTTTGCATGGCCTTCTTGGAGTGGCCCTGCAGCACGTGCCCGATTTCGTGAGCGACCACGTAACGCAGTTCGTCATCGGTGAGCTTGTCCATCAGGCCGGAATAGACGCGGATGGAGCCGTTGGGCACGGCAAAGGCATTCACCTCGTTCTTCATGTAGACCTTGTAGTCGAGCTTGACGCCGTCGACCGTTTTCCAGCTGGCCGTCAGCTTTTGCAGGCGCTTGGCGTACTTGCTGTTGGCGGCGGCAATACGGTTCTGGCGGTCTTCGCTATCGGCGGTGCGCTTGCCCAGTTCAATCACTTCCGCGTCGGACAGGGTGGCGGCGGTCGCCAGATTCATGCCGGCGTTGGCCATGCCTGCCGTGTCCTTGCCGCCCTTGCCGCCGGTGGTGGTCGTGCAGCCGGAAACGAGCACGAGGGAAGCAGCAATCAAGGGGAGCCAAACTGAGCGATTCATTTTCGAAGCCTCTGTAAAAAAACAAAGGCATGATGATATTCCGTTCTCCTATGCCATTCAAGTTCAAGGGGGAGATAAGGGGCGGTTTCCCGCTTTTTTCGGCGGATTTCAGCTCACCGGACTGGGAGCCAGCGGCATGCCGATGCCGTTTCTCCCCTGCTCCTTGACCTGATACATGGCCAGGTCCGCCTGCTTGATGATCTGGGTGGGATGGGCCTCCCCGTCAAAGAGGGCAATGCCTATGCTGGCCGTACAGGGATAGGTAATCCGCTCCTGGCTGTCGGGCATTTGCAGCGGATAGGGGCGTTCCAGTTCCTGGCGCAGCTTTTCGGCCAGGCTGCGGGCCTGCTCCCGGGCCCTGCCGGGGTCCTGGTCCAGGTGGCTGAGCAGAATCACGAACTCGTCGCCCCCCAGGCGGGCTACGGTATCCGAGCTGCGCAGGCTGGTACGCAGGCGCTGGGCGACTTCCTGCAGCAGCAGGTCCCCGGCGCCATGGCCGTACTCGTCGTTGAGCGGCTTGAAATTGTCCAGGTCCAGGAGCAGCAGGGCACCATGGTTGCGGGCCTGGCGGGTTGCAGCCAGGGCTTCATCCATGCGCTGTTCCAGCAGGCGCCGGTTGGGCAGCCCGGTGAGGGCATCGTGGTAGGCCATGTTCTGGATTTCGGCCTGGATGTGTTTGCGTTCGGTGATCTCGGTGAGGAAGTTGAGGGTGGCCGGCTGGCCGTCCCATTCGATGCGGGTGCCGCTGGTTTCGTACCAGAGGATGTTTCCCTGCCGGTTGAGAACCCGCAGTTCGTAGCGGCCTTCCACGGTTTCGCCGCGCAGGCGGCGCTGGTATTTGTCCAGCACCATGGCCTGGTCATCGGGATGGATGAAGTCGAGAAAGGGACGGCCCACCAGCTCTTCCGGGGCATAGCCCAGTTCCCGGGCCAGCTGCGGATTGACGAAGCGGAGCAGGCCGGCCTGGGCCACCCCTATGCCTTCGTTGGCGGTTTCCACCAGCAGGCGGTAGCGGGCATCGCTGGCCTGGAGGCGGGCGTACAGGGTCAGGGCGTGGCGGGTGTAGAGGTGGAACAGGGCGGAGCACCAGACCAGGGCCAGGGTGAGGGTGGTGATGGCCTGCCCGGAATGGGGAATGGCCAGCCGGGACTGGGTGAGCAGGATGAAGCCGATGCTGAGCAGGGTGTACAGCCAGCCGGCGAGGCTGCCCAGCAGGATGTAGGCGGTGCTGATGCCGAGAAAGAACCAGACGCTGCGCAGTTCATCGGCGGGGACAAACAGCCAGGCCGAAGCGAAAAGCAGGAAGCCGCTGCAGATGCTGATCAGGGCGATGGGGGTGTAGCTGTGTTGCCGCTGGCTCAAGGTCCAGGCCAGCACCAGGGCCACGCCGCAGAAGATGGCGGTGAGCTCTACCTGGGGGGAGCCCAGGTGGGTCCAGCCCAGCAGGTCCGCCAGGACGAACAGGGCGGCCACCAGGCTGCCCGCCAGGAGCAGGCCTTCCAGCAGCTTGCGTTTGAAGTCCTGGATGGCGGCGGGAGCCGCTTCCTGGGAAGGAAAGGAAGCGCCGGGGAGCAGTTGTTTCGACATGGGGAAACAGCCGTATTGTTGGTTTGCTCCGATTCTAACCGGCCGCAGGGCGGCCCGGGCCGTTCCCTCCTGCCCTTTCTCAGGACTTTTGATCAGGGGTGGCCGGCGGCAGGATGCCCTTTTCCACCAGGGCGGCCCGGGTCAGCGCCTGGCGCAGGGGCAGTTGGGCTGGGTCATGGATTTCCAGGCGGGTGGCGAACAGCCAGCTGCCGGCCGGTGTATCCACGTAGCCCACATACCAGCTGGCTTCGGGTTGCTGGCGGCCGCCCCAGCCGGTCTTGGCGTAAAGCCGGTAACCGGGGCCGGTTTCGGCCAGCATGATGGTCTGCAGGGTGTCGTAGTGGGCCGCCTGGAATGGCAGCTGGCGCAGGCGGATGCGGCGCAGCAGTTCAACCTGTTCCAGGGCGCTGATCCTGAGGCTGGCGTCGAGCCAGAAGCGGGTCAGCTCGAACTGCCCGGGCAGGGCCGTGTAGGGGGTGCCGGCCAGGGCACGGCGATAGGGCTCGGGCCCGATGCGCCGGGCCAGTTCCTGGTAACACCAGACGCAGGAAACCTGAAAGGCCTGGGACAGGCTCAGGTCCCTGTTCCAGGCGGCCATCTCGTGGGGCCGTCCGTCCCAGTGAAAGGTTTCGTCCGGGTTGATGGCGCCGTTTTCCAGGGCGATCAGGGTGTTGATGATCTTGAAGGTGGACGCCGGGCTGACCGCTTGGGCCGCCCGGGCTTCGTCATGGACGTGGCGGATGCGGCCATCCAGGGAGGCAATCACCAGAGTGCCTTGGAGCCCCTGGCGGGCCAGCAGCGCGGCGATGGCGGCATCTTCGGCCTGGGCCGGCAGGGTGCAGAGCAGGAACAGGGCTAGGCAGAGGTGGCGCATGGGTAGGGGAGGAATGGAATGGGAACAATAGTTTAGGGCCATAAATTTGTGGTGGCGGAGGTTTTCCAGTCCAGGGCGGCTGGCCGTGCTTCCGTAATCCTGTATTAGTATTTCGACATTGGCGGCACGCCTGCCCTGGTGTTGATGGGCCGGTGTGCGGGAAGTTGATCAGGAGAGCTTGGAAATGACAGTTGTTGCTGTAATCGGCCTGGGCTATGTGGGCCTGCCCCTGGTGGTGGAGTTCGGCAAGCGCATGCGCACCATTGGTTTCGATATCGCCACGGCCAAGGTGGAGGCCTGCCGGCGCGGCACGGACCCATCCCGGGAGCTGAGCGACGCAGAGATGGTGCTGGCGACTCAGGCGGAATACACGGCGGATCCGACCCGGCTGGGGGAGGCGGACATCATCATCGTGGCGGTGCCGACGCCCGTGGACGAGGCCCACATCCCGGATTTCCGTCCCTTGATCGGGGCCAGCGTCAGCGCTGGCCGGCACATGAAGAAGGGGGCCGTCGTGGTTTATGAATCCACGGTCTACCCCGGGGCCACGGAAGAAATCTGCATCCCCGTGCTGGAGCGGGAATCAGGCCTGCGCTGGAAGCAGGATTTCTTCGTCGGCTATTCCCCCGAGCGCATCAATCCGGGGGACAGGGAGCACACCCTGACCAGCATCCTCAAGGTGGTCTCCGGCGATACGCCGGAGACCCTGGAGCGGGTGGCGGCCCTGTACGAAAGCATCGTCAAGCCGGGGGTGCATCGCTGCGGCAGCATCAAGGCAGCCGAGGCGGCCAAGGTTATCGAGAACACCCAGCGGGACCTGAACATCGCCCTGATGAACGAGCTCTCCATCATCTTCAACAAGCTGGACATCGATACCAGCGAGGTGCTGGAAGCGGCCGGGACCAAGTGGAACTTCCTCAAGTTCAAGCCGGGCCTGGTGGGTGGGCACTGCATCGGGGTGGACCCCTATTACCTGACCCACAAGGCCGAGATGGTGGGCTATCACCCGGAAGTGATCCTGGCCGGCCGCCGCATCAATGACGGCATGGGCAAGTTCATCGCCGAGCAGACCGTGAAGCAGATGATTGTCGGAGGCAGCAACGTCAAGGGAGCCCGGGTCAATGTCCTGGGGCTGACCTTCAAGGAGAACTGCGGCGACCTGCGCAATTCCCGGGTGGTGGACATCATCCGGGAACTGCAGTCCTACGGAGTCGAAGTGTTCGTCCATGATCCCTACGGGGACCCGGAAGAGGCGGCCCACGAATACGGGGTGCGACTGTCGTCCTGGGAAGAGCTGCCGGTGGCCCAGGCCATCGTCGCCGCCGTGTCCCACCAGGAATACCTGCAGATGCCCGTCAGCCAGTTTGCGGAAAAGCTGGTCCGGGAAGGCTGTTTCATTGACGTGAAGGCTGCCTTCGAGGCGCCGGCCCTGGCGGCTGCCGGGGTCCGGGTCTGGCGTCTGTAACGGGGAAGGGCGGGGCGCCTGCTGCCCCGCCATCGGGGGGCAGCCTGGCTTACTTGCAGGCCTGACGCTGGGCGGCCTCGATCAGCCCCACCGCCTGGGCCCGGTTCATGGCATCGAGTTTCTTGAAGATGCGTTGCAGGTGGTTTTTCACGGTGAAGGCGCTGATGTTCAGGATCATCCCGATTTCCTGATTGGTCTTGCCCATGCGCACCCATTCCATGATGTCCATTTCCCGGGCGCTGAGGCCCAGGCAGACCGGGTTTCCCTGCTTGCCTGCCGCGACGTCCGGTGTGTCGTGGGCTGTCCCGATGTACTGGCTGGGCAGATGGCCGATCTGGCGGAAGGCCGTGTCGATGTAGGGCAGGAGAAAACGCAGGGTTTCCCCGGTCCCATCCTTGTGCAGCTCTTCTTCCCGGCCCAGCAGGACGTACAGGCAGGCGTTCCGGCTCCGTTGGTCATGAATGCCGTGGATCAGGGCGGCGTGGATACCCTGATCATGGATGCCCATGGGGCTGTGGCTGGAAAAGGCTTTGGCCGCCGGCATGGAAAAGGGATTGTGGTCATGGCCGGACCAGTTGTGGAACAGCTCCTGCATCAAGGGCTGCAGGGCCTGATCGGCAAAACAGCCGGTCCGGATTTCGGGCAGGGGGGAGACGATGTCGTGGCAGAGCTGGCCAGAGGCGAAATCACCCCAGGCAGCCACCAGGATCTGGTGGGGCAGGAAACGCTGGATGTCATCCTGGAGCCAGTTGAGCAGTTCGTAGTGGCGCCGGATGGCAAAGGATTTGTGCAATGCCTTCAACAGGGGGGCGAGTTCGCCAACGGAGAGATGGGCACTGAATGTCATGATGTTTTTACCACAGGGATGCTTTCTACTACGGGTTGCCAGTGCAAAATGCGTCAATTATATGCGTTTGTTCTTGGGGTCGGTGTGGCTATTTGGTCTGTAGTCCGTGGAAAGCGGAAGATGGACGCAAGCACATTGTCCCTGCGGAGAAATGGGCTGTTAGGACTAGCGCCCGTCCGCTTCCTGTAACGTTCTGGAGAAATTCACATGCGAGTTGCCGTGCCCCTGGAGCAGGCCTACAAACTGCTCAATCATGGTCCCGTGACCCTGGTCAGCGCCGCCCATGGCGGCCAGGCCAACGTGATGGCGGCCTCCTGGGCCATGCCCTTGGACTTTGCTCCGCCCCGGGTGGCCCTGGTGGTGGATAAAAGCGCTTACACCCGGGAGCTGCTGCTGGCGGCGGGGGGCTTCGTGCTCGGCATTCCCGGGCGCAAGCTGGCCCAGGCCGTGGTGCAGGTGGGCTCCTGCTGCGGCCGGGAAGTGGACAAGTTTGCCGCCTTCGGCCTGGAGTGGCAGCCCGGGAGCCAGGTGGCGGCGCCCCTGGTGCAGGGCTGTGCGGCCTGGCTGGAATGCCGGCTGATGCCTGAGCCCGCTAACCAGGAAAATTACGACCTGTTCCTAGGCGAAGTGCTGGCGGCCTGGGCCGATGACCAGGCCTGGCGCGATGGGCGCTGGGTGTTTGCCGATCCGGAGCTGCGCACCCTGCATTACGTGGCCGGGGGCCAGTTTTTCCTCACCGGGGAATCCCTGGTGGTGGATGCGGCCCATTGACCCGGGCGCTCAGGTCTTACTGGCGCAGCCGCCGGATGAATTCCTCTGTGTCGAAACCGCCCTCTCCCAAGGGGTCGCCGCGCACCACCAGGAAGGGCACGCCCTGTCCCCCCAGGCGTTGCATGTCGCTGTGGCAGCTCTGGTCGTGGCTCATGTTGCATTCGGTGTAGCTGAAACCGTACTGATCGAGCCAGCTTCTGGCCTGGGCGCAATAGGGGCATTCGCTGGTGGTGTACATCACCACCGCCCCGGCAGGTACGGTCTTGGCCAGGGCCTGCAGGTCGACGCTGCTGGATTCCTGGCGGGCTTGCCCGGCCGGGCTTCCGTCCTGGTAGCCGCTGAGGTATTTCCAGCCCTGCAGGAGGGCGCCGGCGAGCAGGGCGAGGATGATGAGTGTGCGCATGGGGGAAGGGCTGGGTTCGTGGAGGCGCCATTCTAGGCCATCCGCCTGAATTTCCAAGGTGATGTTTTGTGGAGTGCCCGGTTGGGGTGTATGGCCCGGGGTTGATGCCATGGGGCTGATGCCATTGTCAATTCCATGGGGGCTGGTGCAGAATGCTCCGGTTTTATGCCATTGAAATCAAACAGGAGTCCTGCCATGTCGAATTCCCCCATCACCCTTGCTCCCGTTGAGGCCAGGGCCCTGCCCGCTCCCGGGTATATGGGCCTGCCCGAAGCCAAGCATATTTACCTGGTGGCCAGGGACCACAGCTTTGGCTGGCCCTGCTTCGGCCGGGGCTACAGCCCGGCTGATCCGGGGGAGCTGGTGGTCGAAGCCGCCGTGTATCAGGAATGGGCCCGGGAGCTGGCCAAACCCGATTGCGGCGACCAGTATCTGGCCGGGGTGGCCAATACCGTGAATGGCACCTGTCACACCATCGCCAACCGCATCCTGGCCCTGTCTGACCGGGACAACGCCAATGTCTCCAACTCCGTGGACGATCCCTATTCGGTGATGGTGTTCGGCAAGTACGGTTTCGGCACCCGGCAGTTCTGCGAGCTGTTGGGGCAGAGCCTGGAGCGGACCGGCTTGCAGGGGCCGGATGGCGTGCTGGAGCAGGTCCGGGCCCGGGTCATGAATCCCTTCAAGGACGAGTTGCAGGCCTGGGCCACGGTGATCCAGAACCAGCTGAAGATAGACGTGAACCGTCTGCTGGCCACTTCCCCCGAGCTGGCCTCCCGGGCCCTGGCGGTGATGACCGCCTACTGCCAGGACCGGGACGCCATGTACGAGCGCAACTTCGATTACCGCCAGGGCCGGGCTCCCAACGGCGAGGAAATCGGGCGCATCCGCGCCGGCCTCAAGGATCTGGCCTTGAGCTACGTGCATCACGTGCTGGAGGCCCTGACCGTGTCGCACCTGATCACGGTCCAGCAGCGGGATGCCTTCGAGGCCGGCATCAAGGCCTACGTGGAGCAGATGGGCCTGTAGTCGGCCAGCGGATGTAAAAACGGCAGCCCCGGGGCTGCCGTTCGGTGGAAAGGAGGCGGCTTCAGCCGACCTGGAGCAGGCTTTCGTCCCAGCTTTCGTGCTTTTCCCGGCCGAGCAGATGGGCCACGGTGGCGGCGATGTTGGAGAGGCCGGCGCTTTCCGTCTGCTTAAGGGCCAGCTTGCCGCCGCTGACGTTGTCGTAAAGGATCAGCGGTACCGGGTTCAGGGTGTGGGCGGTCTTGGCCTTGTAGGAACCATCCTTGTTGAGCTGGGGCTGCTTGGTCTTCTTGTCCAGCTCGAACATCTCGTCGGCGTTGCCGTGGTCGGCGGTGACCAGGGCTACCCCGCCCATGGCGTCGATCACCGGCAGGATGCGCTCCAGGGCCAGGTCCACCGCCTCGATGGAGAGGGCGGCGGCGCGGAAGTTGCCGGTATGGCCCACCATGTCGCCATTGGCGAAGTTGCAGCGCAGGGTCTTGTACTGGCCGCTCTTCAGGGCGGCGATCATGGCGTCGGCGATCTCGGCGGATTTCATCCAGGGGCGCTGCTCGAAGGGCACCACGTCGCTGGGCACTTCCTGGTAGGTCTCACCCTCGAACTTGCCGGAGCGGTTGCCGTTCCAGAAGTAGGTGACGTGGCCGAATTTCTGGGTCTCGGAGCAGGCGAACTGGGTGATGCCGCTCCTGGCGAACCACTCGCCCATGGTGTTCTGGATGGCCGGGGGCGGCACCAGGAAACGCTTGGGCAGCTGCAGGTCGCCATCGTACTGGAGCATGCCGGCATAGGTGACCTTGGGCACGCGCACCCGGTCGAACCTGTCGAAATCCGCGTCTTCGAAGGCCCGGGTGATCTCGATGGCCCGGTCGCCGCGGAAGTTGTAGAACACCACCGCATCCCCATCCTCGATGGTGCCCAGGGGCTGGCCGTTTTCCGCGATCACGAAGGGGGGCAGATCCTGGTCTATGGTGCCCGGGTGGGCGGAGCGCAGGCTGTTGACCGCTTCCACGGTGCTGGCGAACTGCTGGCCCTGGCCCAGCACATGGGTCTTCCAGCCGGCTTCCACCATGGCCCAGTTGGCTTCGTAGCGGTCCATGGTGATCACCTGGCGGCCGCCGCCGGAGGCGATCCTGGCATCGAAGCTGGCGTCGGAGACTTCTTTCAGGAAAGCCTCGAAGGGCTCCACGTAGTCCAGGGCGCTGGTCTCCGGCACGTCCCGGCCGTCCAGCAGGGCGTGGACGCGCACGGTCTTCACCCCCTCGGCCTTGGCCTGGACGATCATGGCCTTGAGGTGGTCGATGTGGCTATGCACGTTGCCGTCGGAAAACAGGCCCATGAAATGCAGCACGCTCCGGCCGGCTTGGGCGCCAGCCACGATCTGCTGCCAGGCTTCCCCCTGCCAGATGCTGCTGGACTCGATGGCGCCCGCCACCAGGGCGGCGCCCTGGGAATAGACCTGGCCGGCGCCGATGGCATTGTGGCCCACCTCGGAGTTACCCATGTCGTCATCCGAAGGCATGCCGACGGCGGTGCCGTGGGCCTTCAGGCGGATGTTGGGGTAGTTGGCGAAGAGCTTGTCCAGGGTGGGCTTCCTGGCGGCGGCGATGGCGCTGCCCACGTCGGTCTTGGGCAGGCCGTAGCCATCCATGACGATGATGACCACGGGGCCGGGCACCCCGGGGAAGGTAGAGAGCTTTTGCAGCATGCTGAAATCCTGAGGAAATGCGGAAAATCCGGGGAATCCCTTACAGGATTCCGGGCCGGGCGAAGTATCCTAGCCGGGAGGTGCAGCCGTCAACGCAAGGAGGGGCTCCATGAGTCATGCCACATCAGCCAGCAAACCCGTGATCAACCTGGGACTCCAGGGCGGCGGCGCCCATGGGGCTTACAGCTGGGGCGTCCTGGACCGGCTCCTGGAAGATGGCCGTTTCGATTTTGAAGGCATCAGCGGCACCAGCGCCGGTGCCATGAACGGCGTGGTGCTGGCCGACGGCTTGATGCGCGGCGGCCGGGACGGGGCCCGGCAGGCCCTGGCCGAGTTCTGGCGCGCCATTGCCGACAGTGTCCCCCTGGAACTCTCGGTGCCCGTGGCCGGCGGCGAAAGCGTGGCCTTGCTCCCCGCCACCCGCTTCATGCTCAACTGGACCCAGTATCTCTCCCCCTACCAGCTCAATCCCCTCAACTTCAACCCCCTGCGCAAACTGCTCAAGGAGCGGGTGGATTTTGCCGGCCTGGTGCGCCACAGCCCGGTGCGCCTGTTCCTGGCCGCCACCAACGCCAACACCGGCAAGCTGCGCCTGTTCCGTAACGAGGAGCTGAGCGTGGACGCGGTGCTCGCCTCCGCCTGCCTGCCCATGCTGCACCACGCCATCGAAATCGACGGGGAACCCTACTGGGACGGCGGTTATGCGGCCAACCCGGCGGTTTTTCCCCTGTTCTACGAATGCAGCGCCCGGGACATCCTGCTGATCCTGCTGGCCCCGCCCGTGTATGGGGAAACCCCCCGCACGGTGGAGGAAATCCGTGCCCGCACCCTGGAACTGGCCTTCAACACCAGCCTGCTGCGGGAAATGCTGCTCTTTGCCAACGTGATCAACTATAGCCGCAGCCACGCCGAAGAGGCCGCCGCAGGCTGGATGGGCAGCCGCAGCCTGCAGCGCCTCCTGGGCCGTGCCCGGCACGAACCCTCGGGCTTCGAGCGGCACATGCTGAAAACCCGCTTTCACCTGATAGAAGCCCAGGACCTGCTGCGCCAGTTCGGCAGCGCCACCAAGGTCGCCGCCGACTGGCCCTTCCTGAAAAAACTCCACGACATCGGCTACGAAGAAGCCAGCCACTGGCTCACCGCCCATGGCCCCCAGGTGGGCCAGGAAACCTCCTTCGACCTGATCGGGCGGTTCGGGGTGTAGGGCAGCTGGCCATCCCCGTGCAGTGACCTTGGGCCTTTTCCGCCCTAGAACCGCAGGGCCCCGATCAGGGATTCCACTTCGGTGGCGGATTCTTCCAGGAGGCTGACCAGGGTGGCGTCGCCGATGACGGCGTCGATGCGGCCGCGGGGGTCTTCCCGGGGTTGGGTGGGGGAGTGGCGCAGGGGGGATTCCACCGGGGCCAGGTCGTCGGCCAGCAGCAGGGTGTCTCCCAGGGTTACCGGGGGCAGGGCCATGAAGCCTTGCAGCAGGGTATCCACGGCTTCCAGCACGGCTTCGGGGACCTTCAGGGCCTGGAGTACGGCGGTGCTGATTTCCCGTTCCCCATTTTCGACCCAGTCGGCGGGTTCGCCTTCCAGGAGGCCGGGGTAATCCTTGGCCCGGGAGATCAGGTAGAAGCCGCCCACTTCGTGGACCACGCCGGCAAACAGGGCGGTTTCCGGGTCCAGGTGGCTGACCCGGCGGGCCATGACGCTGGTCAGGGCGGCCACGTGGGCCGTGTGTTCCCACAGGGCGGCAGCGCATTGGCGCAGGGCCGGGTCGGTGGGGGCGCCGGCCATCTGGCGGGTGACCAGGGCGGTGGAGAGGGTGCGGACGGTGCTAAATCCCAGGCGGGAGACAGCGGTGCGCACGTCGGTGATTTCCCGCCCGGCCCGGTTGTAGGTGATGGAGTTGGCGATGGCCACCACCCGTGCGGCCAGCAGGGGTTCGCTCTGGACCAGGCGGGCGGCCTGGTCCAGGGGGCATTCGGGATCATCCAGGGCGCGCTGGATTTTCATGGCGACTTCGGCGCTGGTGGGAAAGTTGAGCTCTCCCTGAGCGGCTTCCGTGGCGATCTGCTTGAAGATGGCGCTGCGGTCCATGGCGTTTCCTCCCCCTCTTGTTTAAGGGGATTGTAGGGGGTTCCCGGTGGTTTGGGGGTAGGTTAGCCGGTTTGGGAGTGAGCGTTTCCGGGACTGCAATGGAAAACGCCCGGCAGGGCCGGGCGTCGGGGGATCAGCGGCTGGGGCCGGGCCCGGGTTCGGGCAGGACGATGTTGACTTCCAGCACTTCGTAATTGCCCTGCTTTTCCAGGGAGACCTTGATGTCGTCCTGGTTGACTGAAACGTACTTGGAGATCACGGCCACCAGCTCCTGTTGCAGGGCTGGCAGGAAGTCGGGCTTGCTGCTCAGGTCGCTGCGCTCATGGGCGATGATCAGCTGCAGCCGTTCCTTGGCGATGGCGGCGGTCTTCTGCTTGTTGCCGAAGATGAGGGAGAGCAGGGACATGCCTTATTTTCCTCCGAACAGTCGCTTCAGCAGGCCGGGTTTTTCATAGTCCACGAAACGCAGGGGTTTGTCTTCACCCAGGAAGCGGGCCACCACGTCCTTGTAGGCCTCGGCGACGTCGGAGTCCTTCAGGTGGATGGCGGGCGTGCCCTGGTTGGAGGCGTGCAGCACGGATTCCGATTCGGGAATGACGCCGATGATGGGCACCCGCAGGATTTCCTGGACGTCCTTGAAGGAGAGCATTTCGCCTTCGTCCACTCGCTTGGCGGAGTAGCGGGTGATGAGCAGGTGTTCCTTGACCGGCTCGCCGCCTTCCTTGGCCCGCTTGGACTTGGATTGCAGGATGCCGAGGATGCGGTCCGAGTCGCGCACGGAGGAGACTTCCGGGTTGGAGACCACGATGGCTTCGTCGGCGAAGGTCAGCGCCATCACCGCGCCCCGTTCGATACCGGCGGGGGAGTCGCAGACGATGTAGTCGAAGCCCATGTGTTCCAGTTCCTTGAGGACCTTTTCCACCCCTTCTTCGGTCAGGGCGTCCTTGTCCCGGGTCTGGGAGGCAGGCAGCACGAACAGGTTGTCGCAGTGCTTGTCCTTGATCAGGGCCTGGGTCAGGGTGGCTTCGCCGTTCAGGACGTTGACCAGGTCATAGACGACCCGGCGTTCGCAGCCCATGATCAGGTCCAGGTTCCGCAGGCCCACGTCGAAGTCGATCACGGCAGTCTTGAAGCCGCGCAGGGCCAGGCCCGAGGAAAAACTGGCGCTGGTGGTGGTCTTGCCCACGCCGCCCTTGCCGGAGGTCACAACAATGATGCGGGTCACGAAATGTTCTCCGATGTAAAAGCGCAGATTTTACCTGCGCCTGGAATTTTATGTTCTTTCAGCAACGGGGCTTTAGTCCAGCTTCAGGGAGTCAAGCAACAGTTTGTTGCCTTCGGCATCGGCCCGGACCTGCACCGGACGGCTTGCCAGCTCGGCCGGGACGCCCCCTTCAAAGGTGCGGTAGACCCCGGCCACGGAGACCAGCTCGGCCTCGAAGCGGGTGGTGAAGATGCGCGCCTGGGCATCGCCGGTAGCCCCGGCCAGGGCGCGTCCGCGCAGGGGGGCGTAGATGTGGATGCTGCCGTCGGCAATCACTTCCGCCCCCGGGTTGACGATGGCCAGCACCACCAGGTCGCCGCCCCGGGCATAAACCTGCTGGCCGGAGCGCAGGGGGCGGTCGATCACCAGGGTGGTGCGCGCCGGTGCCGGTTCCGGTGCGGCCGGAGGCGGTTCGGGGGCCGGAGGTTCCGGGGGGGCTTCCATGGGAGGGGGTTCCACTGGAGCGGCTTCAAGCGGCGGGGCCGCTTCGGGGGCGGGGGGCTGGCGCCGTTCGTCGGCGGGGAACAGGGCCAGGCCCGCGGCCTGGGCCGTGGCGGCTAGTTCCGGGGCGCCGCCGCGCAGGCCGATCAGCTTCAGGCCGTGCCGGGCGAAGCAGGTGATGATGGCGGCCCAGTCTTCAGGAGGGCTGCTTTCGTCCGGGGGAAGCTGGCCCAGGTCCAGGATGCCCGCATCCCCGTCGAAAAAGTCGCTGTTGCCGAACATCTGGGCGGCGCTCTGCTCCAGAGTGGCGGGGTTCAGGCTGCGCAGGGTGATGACGATGGCGGGGACGGTGCTGCCCTTGAATTCGATCAGGGCGGGAGTCTTGGTTTTTTTCATGGTCGGTGACATGAGGTGTTAGACGCAGACCAGGGTCTGGCGGCCCCACCACTCGCCGCCGGCAGGCAGGACCAGGGGTTCGCCGACGGCGGCGGCTTCGATGCAGAGCATGTGACGGAAGCCCCGGGCCGGCATGTCGGTCAGGGCGGCGCACTGGTGTTCCCAGGGGTTCCACAGCACCAGGTCGGGAAAGCCTTCGTTGTGGATGGCCAGGGAGCGTTGGGGCTCGCTCAGCAGCAGGGGGCGGCCCAGGCGGGGGTAGAGCCGGTCGAGCTCGTCGTCCACCATCAGTTCCGGGGCGCTGTCCCGTTGCTGCCGGCCGTTGCGGCGGTCAGTGTAGGGGGCGTTGTAGAGGCCGGTGAGATAGGATTCCTCCACCTCCTTCACCCGCAGGTAGCTGTGCAGGGCCGCCGTGCAGGAAAAGGGGCTGTCGCCGGGGTTGCGGATTTCCAGCTCCAGGTCCAGGCGGCCGCTGCTGATGCCAATGGCCAGTTCCAGCTCGAACGCATGGGGCCACAGAGCGCGGCTGGCCTCGTCATCCCGGAGGCTGAAGATGGCAGCGGCGTAGCCGGCCTTGGGGTCCTGGCGCACTTCATCGAGTTGCCAGGGGCTGGTGCGGGCGAAACCATGACGGGGCAGGGGGCCCAGGTCGGCGAACTGGGGAAAGATCACGGGAACCCCGCCGCGCAGGGGCTGCCCTGGGGCGTAGCGGGCTTCCGGGCTCAGGTAGATGCGTTCGCCCTTGCCGCCCGGGTTCCAGGAAAGCAGCTGGGCGCCCTGCAGGGCGATGACGGCCGTGCTGCCATCGGCAAGCGCCAGGCGGCAGGCGGGCAGGCCATTGAAATCGATGATCGCGTCCATAGGCGGAACGGGATGGGACATGGGTTATCCTGTGGCGGTGGGCGCGTAGTTTACTGGAAGTCGGCGGCCGGGCGTTAGATTCCTTGGCATCCTTCTTGCTGGTTTGGCGTGGGCCTCAAGACTTGAAATTTCCGGCCGACAACCTACTTACAGGGTGACAAGATCGTTTCGCAACCGTTTTCGATTGGGAGCACCATCATGAACGTGGTTTACAACAGCGAGCACTATTCGGTCCTTTCCTACCCCGCTCAGGAAGGTTTTGAACTGGTGGACAAGGAAACCATGCGCATGCTCTTTCTCCAGGGGCCCTATGCCCGGCGTTTCCGCAATGCCATCAACGACATTCCGGAAGAGGAGCGGGACGAGGAAACCATCGATGCCTTCCTGGATGATTACTGCGCCGGCGAGGCCAGACCCATCATCTTCCACTGACGTTCGGGCGGCAGGGCGCGTGTTAGAATGCGCGCCATCTTTTGTCTGGATTTGTGAGGAATCATGGGTATCGTCGACAGCAGCTACGAGTCCGACCACACCAAGTGGATGCGGGAAATGATGGCCAAGCACCCGGAATGGGCCCAGGAGCAGGAAGCCGGTCGCGCCCTGTGGTGGGACAAGAAGCAGGAGCCCGGGCTCTGCCAGGATTTCGCCAAGGCCAAGGAGTGCCAGAAGCCCTACCCCTACGACGTGAATTTCTTCGGCGAGTGAGTCACCGGCCGGCCTGTGCCGGTGTGCTAGGCAGGATTGCAAGGAAAACGGCAAGTTCGGAAGAACTTGCCGTTTTTGTTGGTCGGGACCGGGAAGGATTCCGCGGGTTTCCGGCAACCTGCGGGCCGACCCGGTCCCTTGGTGATCGGGGTGGGGCTCAGCCGGCCAGGGGCTTCACCACCTTCTTGACGGCCGTATCCTCGGGATGGGGATGGATGGAGAAGCCCAGGCTGGTCATGAGACGGAACATCTTGGTGTTGCTGGAGAGCACGTCCCCCACCACGGCCCGGTAGCCCTTCATGCGGGCGCACTCGACCAGCGTGCTCATGAGCTTTCTGCCGATGCCGCACTTCTGCCAGTTGTCCCCTACGGCCAGGGCGAATTCCACCGACTCTCCGTCCGGATTGACCACGTAGCGGGCCACGCCGATCTGGACTTCCCGGCCACTGGTTTCGTCTTCCAGGACGGCGATCAGGGCCATTTCCCGGTCGTAGTCGATCTGGGTGAAGCGCACCAGCATGGCAGGGGTGAGTTCCCGGATGGTGTCCATGAAGCGGTAGTAGCGGGATTCGTCGGACATGTTCTTGACGAAGTCCTGCTCCAGGTCCGCATCCTCGGGGCGGATGGGGCGGATGATCACGGTCTGGCCGTCGTTGAGCTGCCACTCCTGGACCAGGTGTACCGGATAGGGGTAGATGGCCATGTGGGAGTAGCGGTCGCCGGAAGAGGGGGCATGGTCGATGACGATGCGGGCATCCACGGCGATGGCGCCGTCCTCATCCACGATCAGGGGGTTGAGGTCCATTTCCACGATCCAGGGCAGCTCGCAGACCATCTCGGAGATGGAGAGCAGCACGTCCTCCAGGGCTTCCATGTCGATGGGCGGCATGTTGTGGAACTGGCCCAGCAGTTTGGAGGCCCGGGTGGACTTGATCAGGTCCTTGGCCAGGAAGCGGTTCAGGGGGGGCATGGCCACGGAGCGGTCGCTGAACACTTCCACGTCGAAACCGCCGGCGCCGAAGGTGATTACCGGCCCGAAGATGGGGTCCCGGAACACCCCCAGCATCAGTTCCCGGCCGTGGGGCCGGGCCAGGAAGGGCTCGATGGAAACCCCGTTGATGCGGGCATTGGGCTGGCGCTTCTTCACCGTTTCGATGATGTCGTGATAGGCGTTGCGCACGGCCGGGGCATTGGTGATGTTGAGGCGCACGCCGCCCGCGTCGGATTTGTGCACCAGGTCCGGGGAATCCACCTTCATGGCCACCGGGAAGCCCAGTTGCTCGGCCAGCAGCAGGGCCTCGGTGGGGGTGCGGGCCACCATGGTCTGGGCCACGGGAATCCGGAAGGCGCGCAGGATGGCCTTGGATTCCATCTCGGAGAGCACCTTGCGGCGTTCCGAGAGCACCGCCTCGATGAGCATCTTGGCCCCTTCGAACTCGGGCCGGTCCTGCTGGCGGATGGGGGCTGGCGTTTGCAGCAGCAGCTTCTGGTTGCGGTAGAAGGTGGAGATGTGGTGGAACAGTTCCACCGCCGTCTCGGGCATGCGGAAGGCGGGGATGCCGGCTTCCTGCAGGGTCTTCCGGGCCGCGTAGACCTGCTCCTCGCCCATCCAGCAGCAGATGATGGGCTTCAGACTCTGTTCGTGGACCTCGATCACAGCCTTGGCCACTTCCATGGGCTCGGTCATGGCCTGGGGCGCCAGCATCACCAGGATGGCATCCACCTCAGAGTCCTGGGACAGGGTGACGATGGCTTCCCGGTAGCGTTCCGGCGGGGCGTCACCGACGATGTCGATGGGGTTGCTGTGGGACCAGGTGGGTGGCAGGTTCTTGTTCAGCTTGACCATGGTCTCGTCGGACAGGGGCGCCAGGGGAATGCCCAGGTCTCCGGCCCGGTCGGCTGCCATGGCGCCGGGACCGCCGCCGTTGGTGATGATGGCCAGGCGGTTGCCCATGGGGCGGAACTTGGAGGCCAGGGCCTTGGAGGCGTAGAACAGCTGGCCCACGTTCTGCACCCGCACCACCCCGGCCCGGCGCACGGCGGCATCGAACACCGCGTCGGCCACGGCGATCATGCCCGAGTGGGTCTGGGCGGCGATGGAGCCGGCCTCGTGGCGGCCTGCCTTCAAGAGGATGATGGGCTTGATGCGGGCGGCGGAACGCAGCGCGCTCATGAAGCGGCGGGCATTGCGGATGCCCTCCACGTACATGAGGATGTAGTGGGTGCGGTTGTCGTAGATCAGGTAGTCGAGGATTTCGCCGAAATCCACGTCGGCAGTGCTGCCCAGGGAGATCACGGAAGAGAAGCCCACCTTGTTCGACTTGGCCCAGTCCAGCACGGCGGCGCACATGGCGCCGGACTGGGAGACCAGGGCCAGGTTGCCGGTATTGGCGGTCATCCGGGCGAAGGTGGCGTTCAGGCCCAGGTTGGGGCGGATGATGCCCAGACAGTTGGGGCCCAGGACGCGCACGTTGTAGGAGCGGGCGATCTCCAGCATCTTGCGCTCCAGATTGGCGCCGATGTGGCCGGTTTCCGAGAAGCCGGCGGAGATCACGATGACGTTCTTGATGCCGCTGCGGCCGCACTGCTCCACCAGCATGGGCACGGTCTGGGGGCGGGTGGCGATGACCGCCAGTTCCACCCGGGCGCCGATTTCCTCGATGCTCTTGTAGGACTGCTGGCCGAGGACCGTCTCGTGCTTGGGGTTGATGGCGTAGATCCGGCCGGTGTAGCCGGAATCCAGGATGTTCTTGAAGATGATGTTGCCGACGGAGTTTTCCCGTTCCGAGGCGCCGATCACGGCCACGGACTTGGGTTCGAACATGGAGGTCAGATAGTGTTGTTCCAGCATGCCTATGGCCTCAAGGAAAAGTCGGTTCAGAAGATTGTGCAGCGCACAAATTTACCACATTCAGCATAACAGCGGCACTGTGGTTTTCCACGTTTGCGGCGCTCATGGTTCCAGGCGGTCTTCAAGTCGTACCCCCTGGGACAGGGTGCGGGCCACCGGGCAGCGGCCGGCAATCTCCAGGAGGCGCTGACGCTGGGCCGGGGTCAGGGGGCCCTGGAGCTGGATACGGCGGCGGATCAGGTCCTGACGCTGGCCATCTGCCTCCACCTTTTCCCATTCCAGCTCCACCCGGACCTGCTCCAGGGGCAGCTGTTTCAGGTCGGCGTACATGCGCAGGGTCATGGTGGTGCAGCTCCCCAGGCTGGCGGCCAGCAGCTCCATGGGGGCGGGGCCCAGGTCCTGGCCGCCGCCGGAGACCGGCAGGTCGGCCTGCCACTGGTGCGCACCGGCCTGGATCAGCTGGCGGTAGGGGCTCAGGCCCTCGGCCCGGGCTTCCTGAACGATGATGGGTGTAGCCATGTCTCTCCCCGCTGGTTTTCTTTTGTTGGTTGCGGGCATGATAGCGTTTTCAGGAGGTCCGCAACTTGAACGACAGGCAACCCTCTCCCTGGCTGTTGCGCCAGGCCCACAGATTCAGGCCCGCCGGGCGGATTCTTGACCTGGCCTGTGGCTCCGGGCGCCACAGCCGCTGGCTGGCGGCCCAGGGCTACCGGGTGCTGGCGGTGGACCGGGACCCCGAGGCCCTGGCCGGGTTGGCCGGGGTGCCGGGCCTGGAGACCCGGCAACTGGATCTGGAAGGGGAGGTCTGGCCCCTGGATGGGCTGGAATTCGACGGGGTGCTGGTGACCAACTACCTGTACCGCCCCAGGCTTGATGCGCTGGTGCAGCTGCTGGCCCCCGCGGGCATCCTGATCTACGAGACTTTCATGGTAGGGCACGAGGTGTTCGGCCGGCCTTCGCGGCCGGATTTTCTGCTCCAGCCGGGGGAGCTGCTGGAGTTGGCCCGGCGGCATGACCTCTTCGTGGCCGGTTTCGAGCAGGGGGAAACCGGCGCGCCGGCCCGGGTGCAGCGGCTCTGCGCCAGCCGCGATGCCCTGGGGACGGGTCAGCAGCTTTAGCGCAGCTGGGGCTGCAGCACCGGCCAGATGTTGTCGAGGATGCGGGGCTGGGCGGCGGCCACGGGGTGCAGGCCGTCGGGCTGGAACAGCTGGGGCTGGTCGGCCACCCCTTCGAGCAGGAATTTCACCAGGGGCAGCCGCAGGTCCCGGGACAGTTCGCCGTAAAGGGCGTCAAACTGCCGGGCGTAGGGGCCGTAGTTGGGGGGAATGCGCATGCCCACCAGGACCACCCGGGCGCCGCTGTTCCGGATCACCTGGATCATGGTCACTAGGTTATCCCGGGTCTGGCTCAGGGGCAGGCCGCGCAGGCCGTCGTTGGCACCCAGGGCCAGCAGCACCAGGGAGGGCTTGTGTTCGCTCAGGGCGGCGGGCAGGCGGGAACGGCCGCCAGCCGTGGTCTCCCCGGAGATGCTCAGATTCACGACGTTATAATCGGGACCCTGGCGCTGCAGGCGGGCCTGCAGCAGGCTGGGCCAGGCCGTTTCCAGGGGAATGCCGTAACCCGCCGAAAGGGAGTCGCCCAGGATCAGGATGTTGCGCGCCGCCAGGGCTGGCAGGCTGCAGCAGAGCAGGGCCAGCAGCAGAAGCAGCAAGCGTTTATGGGGGAAATAGTGCATGGCAAATGAACGGGTGGTGGAAGTCGAGGCCTTGGGCAAGGAGGTTCCTGCCGCGGACGCCGGGCAGGAAGCGCTGGTCATTCTGCAGGATATTTCCTTCTCGGTCACCGCCGGGGAGTCCGTGGCCATCGTGGGGGCCTCGGGCTCGGGCAAGTCCACCCTGCTGGGCCTGCTGGCGGGATTGGACCTGCCCAGCCGCGGTTCGGTTCGCCTGGCGGGGGAGGACCTGGTGGGGCTGGACGAGGACCAGCGGGCCCGATTGCGGGGGCGTCTGCTGGGCTTCGTGTTCCAGTCCTTCCAGCTGCTGCCGGCTCTGACGGCCCTGGAGAACGTGATGCTGCCCCTGGAGCTGGCCGGAGCCGATGCCGCCGAGGCCCGGGCCCGGGAGTGGCTGGAGCGGGTGGGGTTGTCCCACCGGCTGGGCCATTATCCCAAGCACCTTTCCGGCGGCGAGCAGCAGCGGGTGGCCCTGGCTCGGGCCTTTGCCCCGGCCCCGAAGCTGGTGCTGGCCGACGAGCCCACCGGCAACCTGGATGCCCAGACCGGGGAGCGCATCATCGACCTGATGTTCGCCATCAATGCCCAGCAGGGCACTACCCTGGTACTGGTGACCCACGACGAGGCCATCGCCCGCCGCTGCCACCGGGTGCTGCGCATGCATGGCGGTCGTCTGGTGGCTGAATAGGTCGGCCAACCGCGGGCCTGTTCCCGGGAATCGGTGCCGCCCTGGCTTGCGCTGAGCCAGGGCTAGGTGCGCCGGGCCGCCAGGCTCAGCCGGGCGGCGGCCAGGCCGCTGCGTACGGCGCCTTCCAGGGTGGCCGGGTAGTCCGCCCAGCAATGGTCGCCGGCAATCCATAGCCCGGGCCAGGGGGTGGTCTGGGGGCAGGCCGGCAGGTCGGGGGTGCAGGCGAAGGTAGCCCGTTGTTCCTTGATCAAGCGATACGGGGACAGGGGCCGGGGGCCGGTGAAGCTGCAGATTTCCTCGTGCAGGGCGGCGGCCAGGGCCGTTTCTTCCAGGGTCTCCCAGGGGCCGTGGCCGGAGAGGCTGGCGGCAATGACCCCCTGGCCACGATCCACCAGCCATTGTCCGTGGCCGCCATGCAGGGCCATGAGGGGGAAGGGCAGGGCGGTGTCGGCCGGGTAGTGGAAATAGAGGGTGGCGATGGGTTCGTAGCGGTAATCCGGCAGGGGCAGTCCGGGCCCCGGCAGCAGAGCGGCCAGATGCTGGGGGGCCACGGCCAGGATGAGTTGGTCGAACTGTTCTTCTTCCACCCGCCAGCCCGCTCCATCCTGCTGCAGCTGCCGCACCCGCCGGCGGGTCAGCACCCGGGCCCCCTGCGCTTGCAGCCATGCGCCGGCAGGGTCGGGGAGCAGTTCCGACAGGGTCTGGCGCGGCAGCAGCAGGTCCGTGGCCCCGGGCAGGGGGCTGCCCAGGCTGTCGCGCAGCACTCGGGCAAAGCGTTGGGCCGAGGCAAGGGCCGGCGGCGTGTTCAGGGCGGCCAGGCAGAGGGGTTCCCAGAGCCGCTGGCGCAGGACGCCCGTCTGTCCGGCGGCATCGAGCCAGTGGCTGACGCTGCTGTCCCGTTTCAGCCGGAACTGCCGGTATTTGAGGCCCTGCATCCAGAGGGCGGTGCGGAGTTTTTCCCCCAGGGGGACGCCTCGGGCCGTGAGCAGGCCCCAGGCCAGGTTCAGGGGCGGGGCCCAGGGGGGCAGGGCGAGGCGGAAGCCCTGGTTGTCGCGCACTTCCAGGGGCAGGCGGCGCAGCAGCCGGGCCGGATCGGCACCCACCCGCTGCATCAGGGCCAGGGTGTCCGTGTAGGCGCCCAGGAGCAGGTGCTGGCCGTTATCCAGGCTGCCGTCAGCCGTGTCGGCCCGGCGGGCCCGGCCACCCAGCTGGCGCCCGGCTTCGAACAGGGTGACGCTGGCGCCCCGGTGGGCGAGCTCCACGGCGGCGGCGATGCCGGCCCAGCCGCCGCCGATGACGGCGATCTTCATGTCAGGCCAGGATCCAGGTCTTCCAGGCCAGCCAGAGCTTGCGTACCGGGGTGAGGGCGATGCGCTGGTGCAGCACCTGGAAGTTCTCGGCCTCGATTTCCTTGAGCAGGGTGCGGTAGATGGCGGCCATCACCAGCCCCGGGCGCTGGGACTTGCGGTCCGCCGGGGGCAGCTGCTCCAGGGCCTGGTCGTAGTAGCGCTGGGCCCGTTCCAGCTGGAAGCGCATCAGGGCGGTGAAGTTGTCCGAGTAGCGGCCATTGAGGATGTCGGCAGCCGGCACGTTGAACTGCTTCAACTCATCCATGGGGATGTAGATGCGGCCCCGGCGGGCGTCCTCGCCGATGTCCCGGATGATGTTGGTGAGCTGGAAGGCCATGCCCAGGTCGTGGGCGTACTTGAGGGTCTGGCGGTCCTGGAAGCCGAAGATCTCGGCGGCCAGGAGGCCGACGACGCTGGCCACCCGGTAGCAATACAGGGAGAGTCCCTTGAAATCCAGGTAGCGGGCCTGCTGCAGGTCCATTTCCATGCCGTCGATGATTTCCAGCAGTTGCTCCCCGGGCAGGTTGAAGCGCCGGCCGGCGGCCTGCAGGGCCTGGCCCACCGGGTGCTGGGGCTGGCCGGAGCCGATCCGTTCCACTTCCTGGCGCCACCAGGCCAGCTTGGTGGAGGCCAGGGCCGGGTCCTGGCATTCGTCCACCACGTCATCCACTTCCCGGCAGAAGGCGTACAGGGCCATGATGGCCTGGCGTCGTTCCAGGGGCAGGAAGAGGAAGCTGTAATAGAAGCTGGAGCCGCTGGCTGCAGCTTTCTGCTGGCAGTAATCGTCGGGAGTCATGGGGGCTCGGGGTGTGGGAGGCGTCACATTGTAAGGGAACGGCGGGCCATCACCAGCCAGTCCAGGGGGCCCAGCCGGGGGCGGCGGCGGAAGATGTCGTAATCGGCCTGTTCGATGCGCTCCAGGATGCGCAGTCCTCCCTGGATGGTGAGCCGGATTTCCCAGCCCATGCGGCCGGGCAGGTGATGCACCAGGGGGGCGCCGCTCAGCATCAGCGCCCGGGTGCGGGCGATCTGGAAGGCCAGGAGCTGGCGCCAGGCATCGCTGCAGCGGGCGGCGGCGATGTCCTCCGGGGTGACGCCGAAGCGCGCCATGTCGTCCCCGGGAAGGTAGATGCGGTCCTTCTGCCAGTCCACCGCCACGTCCTGCCAGAAATTGATCAGCTGCAGGGCCGAGCAGATGCAGTCGGACTGGTGCAGCTGTTCCGCCCCGTCGCGGCCGAACAGGTGCAGGACCAGCCGCCCCACTGGGTTGGCGGAGCGGCGGCAGTAGTCCAGCAGCTCCGGGTAGTCCCGGTAGCGGGTCTGCACCACGTCCTGGGAAAAGGCGTCCAGCAGGTCCCGGAACAGCTGCAGGGGCAGTCCGTGCTGGCGCACCACCGGGGCCAGGCGCTGGAAGATCGGCTGGGCCGGGGTGGCGCCGGCTTCCAGCTGATCCAGGGCGGCCTGGAAGGTCGCCAGGCTGGCCAGACGTTCTGCAGCGGGGACCTGGCCCTCGTCGGCCAGATCGTCGGCGGCCCGGGCAAAGTGGTAGATGGCCTCGATGGGTCCCCGCAGGGCTTTGGGAACGAGCAGGGAGGCAACAGGAAAATTCTCGTAATGATCGACCGGCATCGGGCAGGTTTGCTTGGGCGGTTGGCGGTGGTCTCCGGGGCGATGGCGGCGCTTGCCGGCCCGGGCAGGCAGCCTGACAGTATACGGAGTTCTCGGTTAGAATGGCGGGCTTTAGCGCGGGTGGCGGAATTGGTAGACGCACTGGATTTAGGTTCCAGCGCCGCAAGGTGTGAGGGTTCGAGTCCCTCCTCGCGCACCAGAATTTGTCACCATTACTACAACCCAGCGCTTTATTTTCAATGCAGCCAGTCCGGGCCCATGTCCGGCCTGGCGTGCTGCTTCTGAGGAAACTTCATGGAAACCACCACCCAAACCACCAACCCTCTGGAACGTCGTCTGGACCTCTCCGTCGCCATCGATGCCCTGGAGAGCGCCACCGAACAGCGCCTGAAGCGCATGGGCCGCAACATGAAGATGCCCGGCTTCCGCCCCGGTAAGGTGCCTTTTGCCATGGTGAAGCAGCAATATGGTGCAGAAGCCCGCCATGAAGCCCTGACTGAAGCCCTGAATACCGCCTTCGGTGAAGCCGTGGTGGGGCAGAAACTGAATGTGGCCGGTTATCCCAACATCGAACCCAAGAAGACCGAGAGCACCACCCATCTGGAGTTCTCCGCCGTGTTCGAGGTCTATCCCGAATTCGCCCTGGGCGATCTGTCCGCTTCCAGCGTCGAACGTCCGGTTCTGGAAGTCAGCGACGCCGAAGTGGACAAGACCCTGGACATCCTGCGCAAGCAGCGGGTCCGTTACAGCGCCACCGACCGGGCTGCCGCCAAGGAAGACCGGGTCGTGATCGACTTCCTGGGCAAGAAGGACGGCGAGCCCTTCCAGGGCGGCCAGGCCAGCGATTATCCCTTCGTGCTGGGCCAGGGCATGATGCTGCCCGAGTTCGAAGCTGCCGTGGAAGGCATGAAGGCTGGCGAATCCAAGACCTTCGACATGACCTTCCCCGCCGATTACTTCGCCAAGGATCTGGCCGGCCAGACCGTGCAGTTCGAAATCACCGCCAAACAGGTGATGGCGCCCACCCTGCCGGAAGTGGATGCTGACTTTGCCAAGACCCTGGGTATCGAGGATGGCGACATCGCCAAGATGCGTGCCGAGATCGAAGGCAACCTGAAGCGCGAAGTGAAGAAGCGCATCGAGGCCCGCCTCAAGGACCAGGTCATGGACGCCCTGGTGTCCGCCAACCCCATCCCCGTGCCCAACGCCCTGGTGGAGATGGAAGTTCAGCGCCTGATCCAGAATGCCCGCCAGGACATGGAGCAGCGTGGCATGAAGGCCAAGGACTTCCCCATTCAGCCCGAGTGGTTTGCCGACCAGGCCAAGCGCCGCGTCACTCTTGGCCTGATTCTTGCTGAACTGGTCAAGTCCGAGAAGCTGCAAGCCAAGCCCGAACAGATCAAGGCCCTGGTGGAAGAAGCTGCCCAGACCTACGAGAATCCCGCCGAGGTGGTGGGCTGGTACTACGCCCAGCCCCAGCGTCTGTCCGAGGTGGAAGCCGTGGTCATCGAAAACAACGTGGTGGAGTGGGTGCTTTCCAAGGCCCAGGTCACCGACAAGACCGTTGCTTTCGACGAACTGATGGGCCAGAAAGCCTGATCTTTTTGTTGTAAAGCCGACAGCTTGCTTGACATCCGGGGCTGCTGCCCCGGATGCTGTTTCGAATCTGGAGCCTGCGGGCTCCTCGCAATTTGTGGAGCGGTGCCCGGCCCCGGGTGTCGCAGCGCCGCTCCCGCCACTTGAAGACCGAGGTGAACATGGAACACAAAAGCGACTGGGATCCCCAGGCTCTGGGCCTGGTGCCCATGGTGGTGGAGCAGAGCGGCCGGGGTGAGCGGGCCTATGACATCTATTCCCGCCTGCTCAAGGAACGGGTGGTGTTCCTGGTGGGGCCGGTCAATGATGCTTCCGCCAATCTCGTGGTGGCCCAGCTCCTGTTCCTGGAAGCCGAGAATCCGGACAAGGACATCTTCTTCTACATCAACTCCCCCGGGGGGTCGGTGACGGCCGGCATGTCCATCTACGACACCATGCAGTTCATCAAGCCGGACGTCTCCACCCTGTGCATGGGCCAGGCCGCCTCCATGGGCGCCTTCCTGCTCTGTGCCGGCGCCAAGGGCAAGCGTTTCGCCCTGCCCAATTCCCGGGTGATGATCCACCAGCCCCTGGGCGGCTTCCAGGGCCAGGCCTCGGATATCGCCATCCACGCCAAGGAAATCCTGTCCATCCGCGAGAAGCTGAACCGCATCATGTCCGAACACACCGGCCAGCCCATCGAGCGGATCGAGAAGGATACGGACCGGGACAACTTCCTGTCGTCCCAGGAAGCCATGGAATACGGCCTGATCGACAAGGTCCTGGCCCGTCGCGATGTCGCTTGACGACAGCCCCCAAGAAACCTCTGGAGATTTGAAGATGGCGGACAAAAAAGGCGGCAACGAGAAATTGCTCTACTGCTCTTTCTGTGGCAAGAGCCAGCATGAGGTGAAGAAACTCATCGCCGGTCCTTCCGTATTCATCTGCGACGAGTGTATCGAGCTCTGCAACGACATCATCCGGGATGAAATGCCGGGCGACGAGGTCAAGGGCGAGATGTCCGACCTGCCCGTGCCCCGGGAAATTTCCACTATCCTCGACCAGTACGTGATCGGCCAGGAGCAGGCCAAGCGCATCCTGGCGGTGGCGGTGTACAACCACTACAAGCGCCTGCGCTTCAAGGGCAAGAACACCGACGAGGTGGAGCTGGCCAAGAGCAACATCCTGCTGGTGGGTCCCACGGGCTCCGGCAAGACCCTGCTGGCCCAGACCCTGGCCCGCATGTTGAACGTGCCCTTCGTCATGGCCGATGCCACCACCCTCACCGAAGCCGGCTACGTGGGCGAGGACGTGGAAAACATCATCCAGAAGCTGCTGCAGAAGTGTGACTACGATGTGGAAAAGGCCCAGCAGGGCATCGTCTATATCGACGAGATCGACAAGATTTCCCGCCGTTCCGAGAATCCCTCCATCACCCGGGACGTGTCCGGCGAAGGGGTGCAGCAGGCCCTCTTGAAGCTGATCGAAGGCACCATCGCCTCCATTCCTCCCCAGGGCGGACGCAAGCACCCCAATCAGGATTTCGTCCAGGTGGATACCACCAACATCCTGTTCGTGTGCGGCGGCGCCTTCGACGGTCTGGCCAAGATCATCCAGGCCCGTTCCGAAAAGGGCGGCATCGGCTTTGGTGCCACGGTGAAGCGCAAGGAAGAGGGCAAGGCTACCGGCGAGGTGCTGAAGGATGTGGAGCCCGAGGACCTGATCAAGTTTGGCCTGATTCCCGAACTGATCGGCCGTCTGCCGGTGGTGGCCACCCTGCAGGAGCTGGACGAAACGGCCCTGGTGGAAATCCTCATCGAGCCCAAGAACGCCCTGATCAAGCAGTACCAGAAGCTGTTCTCCATGGAAGGGGTGGAGCTGGAAGTGCGGCCCGCCGCCCTGATCGCCATCGCCAAGAAGGCCCTGGAGCGCAAGACCGGGGCCCGGGGCCTGCGTTCCATCCTGGAGCACGTGCTGCTGGACACCATGTACGAACTTCCGGGGATGGAGGATGTCTCCAAGGTGGTGATCGACGAGAACATGGTGATCGGGGATGCCAAGCCCCTGCTGATCTACGCCGAACAGCCCAAGGTGTCCGGCTCCAATTGAGCCGGGTGCCTTGAAATTACCCATTCAGCCCTCAGTTAAGAGGGGACGTCACTTTTCAAGGCATCCACATGTCCAATAGCACAACCCCGCTCCCCGAATCGGTCGAGCTGCCCCTCCTGCCCCTGCGCGATGTGGTGGTGTTCCCCCACATGGTGATTCCCCTGTTCGTGGGGCGGCCCAAGTCCATCAAGGCCCTGGAACTGGCCATGGAGGGCGACCGCTCCATCCTGCTGGTGGCCCAGAAGTCGGCCACCAAGGACGAGCCGGGTCCTGACGACCTGTATCACATCGGCTGCCTGGCCAATGTGCTGCAGATGCTGAAGCTGCCCGACGGCACCGTGAAGGTGCTGGTGGAAGGGGTGCAGCGGGTGCGTGTCGACACCGTTCAGTCCCTGGAAACCCATTTCGTCGCCAGCGCCAGCCTGCTCGGCAACGGCGGTGAGGGGGATCACGAACTGGAGGCCATGCGCCGGGCCGTGGTGGCCCAGTTCGACCAGTATGTGAAGCTGAACAAGAAGATCCCCCCGGAAATCCTCACTTCCATTGCCGGCATCGAGGAAGCGGGCCGTCTGGCCGACACCATTGCCGCCCATCTGCCCCTCAAGCTCGAGCAGAAGCAGGAAATCCTGGAAATGGAATCCTCCCGGGCCCGCATCGAGCGGCTGCTCTCCCAGCTGGAGTCGGAAATCGACATCCTCCAGGTGGAAAAGCGCATCCGCGGCCGGGTCAAGCGCCAGATGGAGAAGAGCCAGCGGGAGTACTACCTGAACGAGCAGGTGAAGGCCATCCAGAAGGAGCTGGGCGAAGGTGAGGAAGGCGCCGACCTGGAGGAGCTGGACAAGAAGATCCAGGCAGCCGGCATGAGCAAGGAAGGCCTGGCCAAGGCCCAGGGCGAGCTGAAGAAACTGAAGCTGATGTCCCCCATGTCCGCCGAAGCCACGGTGGTGCGCAATTACATCGAGACCCTGATCGGGCTGCCCTGGCGCAAGAAGACCCGGATCAGCAAGGATCTGACGGCGGCCGAGAAAATCCTCGATACGGACCACTACGGCCTGGACAAGGTCAAGGAACGCATCATCGAATACCTGGCCGTGCAGCAGCGGGTGGACAAGGTCAAGGCACCCATCCTCTGCCTGGTGGGCCCCCCGGGCGTGGGCAAGACCTCCCTGGGGCAGTCCATCGCCAAGGCCACCAACCGCAAGTTCGTGCGCATGGCTCTGGGCGGTGTGCGCGACGAAGCCGAGATCCGCGGCCATCGCCGGACCTACATCGGCTCCATGCCCGGCAAGATCCTGCAGAGCCTGTCCAAGACCGGAGTGCGCAATCCCCTGTTCCTGCTCGACGAGGTGGACAAGCTGGGTCAGGATTTCCGGGGTGATCCCGCTTCCGCCCTGCTGGAAGTGCTGGATCCGGAACAGAATCACACCTTCCAGGACCATTACGTGGAGGTGGATTTCGACCTCTCCGACGTGATGTTCGTGGCCACGGCCAACACCCTCAACATTCCCGCGGCCCTGCTGGACCGGATGGAAGTCATCCGCCTGTCGGGCTACACGGAAGACGAGAAGGTGAACATCGCCATCCGTTACCTGCTGCCCAAGCAGATGAAGAACAATGGCGTCAAGACCACCGAGCTCTCGGTGACCGAAGGCGCCATCCTGGACATCGTGCGCTACTACACCCGGGAAGCCGGGGTGCGCAGCCTGGACCGGGAAATCTCCAAGATCTGCCGCAAGGTGATCAAGACCCTGCTCCTGAAGAAGCGGGAAGGCAAGATCGTGGTCAATTCCAGGAATCTGGAAAAGTACCTGGGTGTCCGGCGTTACAGTTTCGGCATTGCCGAGAAGGAAAACCAGGTGGGGCAGGTGACCGGGCTGGCCTGGACCGAAGTGGGCGGGGAGCTCCTGACCATCGAATGCGCCGTCATGCCGGGCAAGGGCAACATCCTGCGTACCGGCTCCCTGGGCGACGTGATGAAGGAATCTGTGGAAGCCGCCCGCTCCGTGGTGCGGGCCCGGGCCGAGCGTCTGGGCATCAAGGCCGAAGCCTTCGACAAGCAGGACATCCACATCCACGTACCGGAAGGGGCAACCCCCAAGGACGGACCTTCCGCCGGCATCGCCATGACCACCGCCCTGGTTTCCGCTTTCACCGGCATTCCCGTGCGTTGCGACGTGTGCATGACCGGGGAGATCACCCTGAGGGGTGAAGTCCTGGCCATCGGCGGGCTGAAGGAAAAGCTCCTGGCGGCGGTACGTGGCGGCCTGAAGACGGCCCTGATCCCCCAGGAGAACCTGAAGGATCTGGTGGATATCCCCGACAACATCAAGAACAAGATCGAGGTACTGCCCGTCAAATGGATAGACCAGGTCCTGGAGCGGGCCCTGGAACGCCGGCCTGAACCCCTGGCAGAAGAGGTGGCCGGGGACAAGGTGGCCCCGCTGCCGGAGGCCGAAGCCAAGGCTGTCACTACCCACTAAATTTTGCATTTGGGCTATTCCGGACCTTACTGTTGTTGTAGCATTTTCAACGGCCCGAATGTCGCGCTGCCCCCCCTGAATCCGCTTGACACCAGGGTTTTTGGGGGGCTATAACGTGCCGTGCAGGTGGTAGATCCGTTTCCCATTCAAACCAAAGAGGGGGTTTAAGTGAATAAATCCGAACTGATTGATGCGATTGCTGCAGAAGCTGATATTTCCAAAGCTGCTGCCGGTCGTGCGCTGGATGCAACCGTTGCTGCAGTGACCAAGGCTCTCAAGGATGGCGAGATGCTGACCCTGGTGGGTTTTGGCACCTTCTACGTGGGTGAACGGGCCGCCCGGAGTGGCCGCAATCCCCGCACTGGCGCCACCATCAAGATCAAGTCCGCCAAGGTCCCCAAATTCCGTGCTGGCAAAGCGCTCAAGGATGCTGTAAACTAATCTGCTTCGGGTGCTTAGCTCAGTTGGTAGAGCGTCGCCCTTACAAGGCGAATGTCGGCGGTTCGACCCCGTCAGCACCCACCAGATCCGAAGGGAGTTAGCTCAGGCTAACTCCCTTTTGTTTTGTTAAAACAGGGGGAATGCTGGCTTTTCCGGGATTTGGATAGCATAATCACAACATTTGCTGGATCGATCTTGGCTCATGGGTAACATTCTGCTTGTGCATCAGTCCAGGGTTATACGGGCAACCCTGTCTCGCCACCTGGAGGAACAGTTCAAGGTTCTTGAGGTGCTGGACGGCGAGTCGGCCTGGCAGACCCTGGTGCTCGACCATGATGTGGTGGCGGTGATTGCCGGGCCGGACATTCCCCGTCTCAGTGGCCTGGACCTGCTCGAACGGCTGCGTCGCAACCGGCTCCAGCGCCTCAAGCACATTCCCTTCTATCTCATCGGCTCCGAGACGCGGATCGAGGAAATCACCGATGAAGCCCGCAAGCTGGGCGTCACGGATTTCATCCTCAACGGCATGGGAAAGTGGGAAATCCTGCCCCTGCTCCAGGCCCAGAAAACCGCTGCCGCCCAGGAAGCATCGCCTTCCGTCGAGCCTGTCCGGCTGGCGGCCACTGCCAAAGAGGGCAAGCCGGTGGTGCACTTCCGGGATACGGGGCTGCTCTCGGCCTCCTTGTTCGAGGAAGGGGTGCGGCGCATGTTCGCCCGGGTCGGAGATCTGGGCGCGGTGCTGGTGTTTGGCGTGGATGGATACAGCGGCCTGGTGGATCACCTGGGCAAGAGCACGGCCAGCCGTATCGCCGAGAAATTTGCCCGCCTGGTCCAGGGCAAGATCGGCGCCAGTGATTTCATGGGCCACCATGGCGCCGGTCGTTTTGCCATTGCAACCCGCTCTTCCCGGCTGGATCAGTGCGAGGCTTTTGCCAAGCGGGTGGCCAGGAGTCTGGCCAATGCCCAGATCGTGGTGCGCGGCAAACCCGTGCAGCTCACCATCAGTTCCGGTGCGGCCAGCCGTCCCGAAGATGGCATGATTTCCGGTGAGGCCCTGCTGGCCCTGGCGCTGGGACGCATGGAGGCCGCCATGGCGGCAGGTGGGGGACGGGTCCAGATTCATGGCGAGGGGCTGCAGCATACGCCGGGGAAGGCGCGCCACAGCGAACTCGCCTGAACGCAGCGCGGTTTCGTTTCCAGCAGGCCGGGGCCTGGAGTACGGATGGGAAAAGTTATCCCGCGGGACTGTCCGGGATGCTTGCAGCGATGAGCACCACTTCTATTCTGTAACCGGGGTGAGCCAGCTTGGCCTGGATGCAGGCCCGGGCAGGGGCGCAGCCCTCGGGAATCCAGGTATCCCAGAGTTCGTTCATGGCATCGTAGTCTTCCATGTTGCGCAGGTAGATGGTGGCCAGCAGCAGCCGGCTCTTGTCGCTGCCGGCCTGGGCCAGGAGCCGCTCCAGGCTGTCCAGGACCTCCCGGGTCTGGGTGCGGATGTCGGCCTCGGTACTCTGGGGGACCTCCACCAGATAGACGCTGCCGGCATGACTGACGCTGTCGGAGTAGCGGCGGGTGGTTCCATGGCGCTGAATTTTCATTGTGTCTTGATGTCCGTTCATGGTGGGATATTTCGGAAGAAAGCGGGGCAAGCCCGGGGGGCGGGGCCCAGGGTACCGCTCCCGGGGGCTGGACTTCAAGGTCCCGGGATGTTTCCATCCCTCCGCTTGCCCCAATGATTTCAGGAGAACCTGCCATGAGCGCCTTTCCCAAAGCTTTGCTCATTGATCTGGCCGGGGTGCTGCATACGGGGGACCAGGCCCTGCCCGGCTCCGTGGCGGCCCTGGCCCGTTTGCGTGCCGCCGGCCTGCGGCTGCGTTTCCTGACCAATACCACCCGTGCGCCCAGCACGCTGATCCTGAGCCGTTTGCGGGCCATGGGGTTTGCCATTGCAGCCGGGGAAATCCAGACGGCCGCCCTGGCGGCCCGGAGCCTGGTGCGGCAGCGGGGCTTGCGGCCCCATTGGCTGGTGCATCCGGACATCGCCGGGGAAATGGGGGCGAACGCCGAAGACCCGGACGTGGTGGTGCTGGGGGATGCGGGTCATGCTTTTACCTACGAAGCCCTGAACCGGGCTTTCCGGCTCCTGGACCGGGGCGCCGCCTTCATGGCCATGGCCTGCAACCGCTACTTCATGGAGCCGGACGGGCTTTCCCTGGACATGGGGGCCTTCGTCAAGGGGCTGGAGTTCAGCGCCGGGGTCGAGGCGGAGATTGTCGGCAAGCCGGCCCGGGCCTTTTTTGAGGCGGCCCTGACGGAACTGCAGGTGGGCGCCGAGGAGGCGATTCTGGTGGGGGACGATTTGCTGGACGACATCGGCGGCGCCCAGGGGGCGGGTATTCGGGGGTTTCTGGTGCGTACCGGCAAGTTCAGGCCGGGGGACGAAACCCATCCCCTGGTGCGGCCCGATGGGGTCTTCGACGATTTGGCCGCCCTGGTGCGCCACCTGGGCGTTTGAGCCGCCGCCATGAAAAAGGCCCGTCCGGGCGGGGACGGGCCTTGGGGTGAAGCGGGGGCGGGGAATCAGGCTTTGACCGGGATCTTGCCGATCTTGACCTGCCATTCCTTGGGGCCGGTCTCATGCACGCTGGTGCCGGAGGAATCCACGGCCACGGTGACGGGCATGTTCTGCACCTCGAACTCGTAGATGGCTTCCATGCCCAGGTCGGCAAAGCCCACCACCTTGGCGCTCTTGATGGCCTTGGCCACCAGGTAGGCGGCACCGCCCACGGCCATCAGGTAGGCGGACTTGTTGTCCTTGATGGCCTCGATGGCGACGGGGCCGCGCTCGGACTTGCCGATCATGGAGATGAGGCCGGTCTTCTCCAGCATCATGCGGGTGAACTTGTCCATGCGGGTGGCGGTGGTGGGGCCGGCGGGGCCGACCACTTCATCGCGCACCGGGTCCACGGGGCCGACGTAGTAGATGACCCGGTTGGTGAAGTCCACCGGCAGCTTCTCGCCCTTGGCTAGCATGTCGGCGATGCGCTTATGGGCGGCATCGCGGCCGGTCAGCATCTTGCCGTTGAGCAGCAGCTTCTGGCCCGGCTTCCAGGAGGCCACTTCTTCCTTGGTCAGGGTATCCAGATTGACCTGGGTGGCGGCCTTCAGGTCCGGGGTCCAGGTCACGGCGGGCCAGTCTTCCAGCTTGGGCACTTCCAGCTTGGCCGGACCGGAACCATCCAGATGGAAATGGCAATGGCGGGTGGCGGCGCAGTTGGGCACCAGGGCCACGGGCAGGTTGGCGGCGTGGCAGGGGTAGTCCAGCACCTTGACGTCGAGCACGGTGGTGAGGCCGCCCAGGCCTTGGGCGCCGACGCCCAGGGCATTCACCTTCTCGTACAGCTCCAGGCGCAGCTCTTCGGCCCGGGTCAGCTTGGCGCCGCTCTTGGCCTTGTCCTGCAGGTCATGGATGTCCACCGGGGCCATGATGGATTCCTTGGCCAGCAGCATGGCCTTCTCGGGGGTGCCGCCGATGCCGATGCCGATGATGCCGGGGGGGCACCAGCCGGCGCCCATTTCCGGAATCTTGTGCAGAACCCAGTCCACCAGGTCGTCGGAGGGGTTGAGCATGGCGAACTTGGACTTGGCTTCGGAGCCGCCGCCCTTGGCGGCGCAGATCACTTCCACGTGGTCGCCGGGAACGATCTCGAAGTGCACCACGGCCGGGGTGTTGTCCTTGGTGTTCTTGCGGGCGCCGGCCGGGTCGGCCAGCACGGAGGCGCGCAGGGGGTTGTCCGGGTTGGCGTAGGCGCGGCGTACGCCTTCATTGACCATTTCCTGCAGGCTCATGGTGGCGTCGTCCCAGCGGACGTTCATGCCGACCTTGAGGAAGACCATGCCGATACCGGTGTCCTGGCAGATGGGGCGGTGGCCTTCGGCGGCCATGCGGGAGTTGGTCAGGATCTGGGCAATGGCGTCCTTGGCGGCAGGGGATTCCTCACGCTCGTAGGCTTCGCCCAGGGCCTTGATGTAGTCCAGGGGGTGGTAGTAGCTGATGTACTGGAAAGCGTCCGCGATGGACTGGATCAGGTCTTCCTGGCGTATCGTCGTCATATGGTTTTCTCCGTTATTGGCGTCTGCTGCGTTGCTCAGTGGTTGCCCTTGGCCAGATGCACGGACTGGTTCATCAGCCTGTCCGTGTAGGCCATGGCCATGGCCGAAATGATGAATACCAGGTGGATGATCACCTGCCATTGGATGGTGTGCTCAGGCAGGTTGCCGGCATTGATGAAGGTTTTCAGCAGGTGGATGGAAGAGATGCTGATGATGGCGGTAGATAGCTTGATCTTCAGCACGCCTGCATTGACGTGGGACAGCCATTCGGGCTGGTCCGGGTGGTTTTCCAGGTTGAGCCGGGAAACGAAGGTTTCGTAGCCGCCGATGATGACCATGATCAGCAGGTTGGCGATCATCACCACGTCGATGAGCCCTAGCACGATCAGCATCACGTCCACTTCGGTGAGGCTGCCCACGTGCAGCACCAGGTGCAGCAGCTCATGGAAGAAGTGATAGACATAGACGCCCTGGGCGACGATCAGGCCCAGATACAGGGGGGCCTGAATCCAGCGGCTCCAGAAGATGAATTTCTCCATGGGGGTTTCGGTAGTTTTCATTTTATGGGGCGAAAAAGACAAGAAAAGGACGCGGAAGTTTACCACGTCACCCCAGGTACACCGCGGCCTTGCCCGGCTTGGGGGCGGGGTCCGGAAAGCCGCGCCAATGCTGCGCTGCAGCGTGAATATGTAAGGGCTCTGTAAGATTATCCGCGTCTAATGTTGCGCAAGCGCGCTGCTTGTTGCAGCTCACTCGAAGCATCACCCGATACCCATACCGCAGAGGAGAATGTCTATGTCGAATGAATCCGTGCAGCTCTACTATCCGTCCCCCGAGTTCGTGAAGAATGCCGCCGTTTCCGGGATGGATGCCTACAAGGCACTGTGCGCGGAGGCAGAAAAGGATTACGAAGGCTATTGGGCCCGCCATGCGCGGGAACTGATCACCTGGCAAACCCCTTTCACCAAGGTGCTGGACGAATCCGAAGCTCCTTTCTACAAGTGGTTCACCGACGGCAAGCTGAACGTTTCCTACAACTGCCTGGATCGCAATGTCGAGGCCGGCAACGGCGACAAGACCGCCATCATCTTCGAAGCCGATGACGGCCAGGTGACCAAGGTCTCCTACAAGGAACTGCTCTCCAAGGTCTGCAAGATGGCCAACGCCCTCAAGTCCATGGGGGTCAAGAAGGGTGACCGCGTCGTCATCTACCTGCCCATGACCGTGGAAGGCATTGTTGCCATGCAGGCTTGTGCCCGCATCGGCGCCACCCATTCCGTGGTGTTCGGCGGCTTCTCCGCCCAGTCCCTGCGTGACCGCATCAACGATGCCGGTGCCGTCTGCCTGATCACCTCCGATGGCCAGTTCCGTGGCGGCAAGTCCATTCCCCTGAAGCCCATCGCCGACGAAGCCTTCTCCCTGGGCGGCTGCGAATCCGTCAAGAACGTGATCGTCTTCAAGCGCACCGGCGGCGAAGTCTCCATGACCGCCGGCCGCGACCAGTGGCTCCACGAGGTGCTGGCTTCCCAGCCGGAAACCTGCGAACCCGAGTGGGTCGAAGCTGAACATCCCCTGTTCCTGCTCTACACCTCCGGTTCCACCGGCAAGCCCAAGGGCGTGCAGCATTCCACCGGCGGCTACCTGCTGCAGGCCATCATGACCATGAAGTACAGCTTCGACATCAAGCCTGCCGATGTCTTCTGGTGTACGGCCGACATCGGCTGGGTCACGGGCCACACCTACATCACCTATGGCCCCCTGGCCTGCGGCGCCACCGAAGTGGTGTTCGAGGGCGTGCCCACCTATCCCGATGCAGGGCGTTTCTGGAAGATGATCCAGGACCACAAGGCCAGCATCTTCTACACCGCGCCCACCGCCATCCGTTCCCTGATCAAGGCGGCGGACACCAACGAGGCCGTGCATCCCAAGAAGTACGACCTGTCCAGCCTGCGCCTGCTGGGTTCCGTGGGTGAGCCCATCAACCCTGCCGCCTGGGAGTGGTACCACCAGAACGTGGGTGGCGGCCGTTGCCCCATCGTCGATACCTTCTGGCAGACCGAGACCGGCGGCCACATGATCACCCCCATGCCTGGTGCCACCCCCCTGGTGCCTGGTTCCTGCACCCTGCCGTTCCCCGGCATCCAGGCCGCAGTGGTGGACGAGACCGGTTCCGACGTGCCCTGGGGGCAGGGCGGCATCCTGGTGGTCAAGAAGCCCTGGCCTTCCATGATCCGCACCATCTACGGCGATCCCGAGCGCTTCAAGAAGTCCTACTACCCCGAGGATCTGGGCGGTACCCTGTACCTGGCGGGCGACGGTGCCATCCGTGACGCCAAGACCGGCTACTTCACCATCACCGGCCGTATCGACGATGTGCTGAACGTTTCCGGTCACCGCATGGGCACCATGGAAATCGAATCCGCCCTGGTGGCTCACGAGAAGGTGGCCGAGGCCGCCGTGGTGGGTCGTCCCGACGACCTGACCGGTGAAGCCATCTGCGCCTTCGTGGTGCTCAAGGGCGCCCGTCCCACCGGCGACGAGGCCAAGAAGGTGATCAAGGAGCTGCAGGACTGGGTGGGCAAGGAAATCGGCCCCATCGCCAAGCCCAAGGACATCCGCTTCGGCGAGAACCTGCCCAAGACCCGTTCCGGCAAGATCATGCGCCGTCTGCTGCGTTCCCTGGCCAAGGGCGAGGAAGTCACCCAGGACACCTCCACCCTGGAAAACCCGGCCATCCTGGAGCAGCTGAAGGGTTGATGGTCCCAGGCCGGGGCTGCCTCCGGGCAGCTTCCGGCCGCCGGCTTGCCGGCGTCGTATCCGGAACCCCCAGGGGTTCCTGCTTCCCCAGGGGAAGCGAAATCCAGGCGGGCATTCTGCCCATGTCCGTCTGAAAACACACTATAAGGAGGCAGGAGAGAGACATGGGCGCCTATCTGTTGTGCGGGTGTCCAATTGGCAGCCACGGCAAGCGTGGCGCCCGAGGCGGCCGGCGCGTTGTTAACGCGTCGGCCGTTTTCGTCTGCACGACCGGGAGGCGGGCCTGATGCAAGCTTTCAACAGGGGGCGTCAGCGTCTCGTGGCCCTGGCATTGCTGGGGCTGGTGCTGCTCACCCCGCCCATGCTCAACACCCAGGCGGGGGCTTCCGGGCTGGATGCCTTCCTGTACCTGTTCGGCGTCTGGGCCGGCCTGATCCTGGCGGCCGCCTGGGTGGCCGAGCGCCGGGACTGAAGATGAATCCCTGGGCCGTATTCCTGCTGGCGGCGGGCTATCTGGGCCTGCTCTTTGCCATCGCCCGCTTCGGTGACCGGCGGGCCGATCAGGGGCGCTCCATCATCTCTGCCAACGTCTATGGCCTGTCCCTGGCCGTCTATTGCACCTCGTGGACCTTCTTCGGCAGTGTCGGCCGGGCCGCTTCGGGGGGCATGGGCTTCCTGACCATCTACCTGGGTCCCACCCTGATGCTGATGCTGGCTCCGGTGCTCCTGAAGATGATCCGCATCAGCAAGCGGGAACGGCTCACTTCCATTGCCGACTTCATCGCCGCCCGCTACGGCAAGCGCCAGGCTCTGGCCGGACTGGTGACGGTGATTGCCGTGATCGGCATCGTGCCCTACATCGCCCTGCAGCTGAAGGCCATCGCCGCCAGCCTCCAGGCCCTGTTTCCCGAACAGGGCGGCCTGTTGCTGCTGGGCCTGGATGCCACGGCGGTGATCGCCCTGGCCCTGGCCGCCTTCACCATCCTGTTCGGTACCCGGCACCTGGATGCCACGGAGCGCCACGAGGGCATGGTGGCGGCCATTGCCTTCGAATCCATCGTCAAGCTGGTGGCCTTCCTGGCCGTGGGCCTGTTCGTCACCTACGGGATGTACGGGGGCTTTGCCGACCTGTTCCGGCAGGCGGCGGCGCTGCCCCGGACGGCGGCGCTCCTGGACCTGGAGCAGGGGCTGGGCAACTGGGCCCCCCTGGTGCTGCTCTCGGCCCTGGCCATCGTGCTCCTGCCGCGCCAGTTCCAGATCCTGGTGGTGGAGAACGTGGACGAGAGCCACCTGCGCCGGGCCGTCTGGCTGTTCCCCCTGTACCTGCTGCTGATCAACATCTTCGTGCTGCCCATCGCCATTGCCGGCCTGCTCCAGGACCTGCCCGGCAACGGCGACATCTTCGTCCTCGGCCTGCCCCTGAGCCAGGGGCAGGAAGGCCTGGCCCTGCTGGCCTTCATCGGCGGCCTGTCCGCCGCCACCGGCATGGTCATCGTCGAGACCATCGCCCTGTCCACCATGGTCTGCAACGACCTGGTGATGCCTGCCCTGCTGCGGGTCCGGGCCCTGGGCCTGGCGCAGCGCCCCGACCTGTCGCGCCTGCTGCTCAACATCCGCCGGGGGGCCATCGTGGCCATCCTGCTCCTGGGCTACGCCTACTTCCGGGCCGCCGGGGAGGCCTATGCCCTGGTGGGGATAGGCCTGATCTCCTTTTCCGCCGTGGCCCAGTTCGCGCCGGCCCTGTTTGGCGGCATGTACTGGCGCCAGGGGAACCGGGCCGGAGCCCTGGCAGGGCTGGCCGCCGGTTTCCTGGTCTGGGCCTACACCCTGCTTCTGCCGTCCTTTGCCAAGTCCGGCTGGATTCCCGGGGACTTCGTGGAGCAGGGCCTGTTCGGTCTTTCCTGGCTCCGGGCCCATGCCCTGTTCGGGCTGACCGGGCTGGACGAGATTTCCCACTGCCTGTTCTGGAGCCTGTTCCTCAACACCGCCTGCTACCTGCTGTTTTCCCTCTCCCTGGGGCCCGATGCGGTGGAGGCTCGCCAGGCCAATGCCTTCGTGGACGTGTTCCAGCGCCGGGGCGGCGATACCTCGGCCCTGCTCTGGCGGGGCAAGGCTTCCTACCAGGCCCTGGCCGGCCTGCTCGAACGCTTTCTCGGGGCGGAGCGGGCCCGCCTGCAACTGCAGTCCTATGCCCGCAAGCGGGGCATCGCGGACCTGGCGGCCCGGGAGGTGAACGCGGAGCTGGTGCGTTTTGCCGAGATCCAGCTGGCCGGCGCCCTGGGCTCCGCCAGCGCCCGGGTGGTGCTGGCCTCGGTGGTGGAAGAGGAGGAGCTGGGACTGGAGGAGGTGCTGCACATCCTCGACGAAGCTTCCCAGGTGCGGGCCTACAGCCGGGAACTGGAGCGCAAGTCCCGGGAGCTGGAGGCCGCCACCGGGGAGCTGCGCGCTGCCAATGCCCGGCTGCGGGAGCTGGACCGGCTCAAGGATGATTTCGTGTCCACCGTCACCCACGAGCTGCGCACCCCCTTGACCTCGATCCGGGCCTTTTCGGAACTCCTGGCCGAGGACCCGGACATGGCGGTTCCCGAGCGCCAGCGTTTTCTCGGTATCATCGTGACGGAAACCGAACGCCTGACCCGGCTCATCAACCAGATCCTGGATCTGGCCAAGCTGGAAGCCGGGCGGGCCGACTGGACCTCCAGCGAAGTGGATCTGGCGGGGCTGGTGCGGGAGGCGGCTGCCTCCCTGGAGCAGCTGTTCCGGGACAAGGGCGTGGCCCTGGCCCTGGAATGCCCCGGGGAACCGGTGCCGGTCCTGGCCGACCGGGACCGGCTGACCCAGGTGATGATCAACCTGCTCTCCAACGCGGTGAAATTCGTCCCCGCCCGGGAGGGCCGGGTGTCGGTGCAACTGCTGTCCAGCCTCGACCGGGTGCAGGTGCGGGTCACCGACAACGGCCCGGGCATAGGGCCGGAAGAAAAGGAATTCATCTTCGAGCGCTTTCGCCAGGGGGGCAACACCCTGACGGACAAACCGAAGGGGACGGGCCTGGGCCTGCCCATCAGCCTGCAGATCGTCGAGTACTTCGGCGGCCGTCTGTGGGTGGAAAGCGAACCCGGGCAGGGGGCCAGCTTCATTTTCGAGCTGCCCCTGCAGGCAAGGAACTGAATACTAAAAAGGGAGGAGATACCCGATGCCCCAAAAGATACTGATCGTAGACGACGAACCCAACATCGTCCTGTCCCTGGAGTTCCTGATGAAGCGGGAGGGTTTCCAGGTGGCCGTGGCCGCCGACGGGGACGCCGCCCTGGAGCAGGTCCAGGCCTTTGCCCCGGACCTGGTGCTGCTGGACGTGATGATGCCGAAGAAGTCCGGCTACGAGGTGTGCGAAATCCTGCGCGCCGATCCGGCCCGGAGTGCCATGAAGATCGTCATGCTCACCGCCAAGGGGCGGGACACGGAAGTGGCCAAGGGCCTGGCCCTGGGGGCCGATGCCTATGTCACCAAGCCCTTTTCCACCAAGGACCTGGTGGCCCAGGTCAGGTCCCTGCTCGCGGCGGGCTGAGCCATGCAGGCCCGTTATCGCTTCATCCTCGCGGTACTGGTCCTGGGCGCCCTGGTGACGGGGCCCTTCCTGCTCACCTCCGCCCTGGTGTGGATGGAAATGAAGGAACCCCAGCGGCTCCTGCTCAAGGAGCTGATCGTGCCGCACCTGCCCCTGGGGACCCTGCTCACGGCCGTGGGTTTCGGCCTCGGCCTGTTCGTGGTGCGCACCCTGTTCCGCCAGTATGTCCAGGGCCTCCTGAAAATGGGGGAACACCTGCGCCTGATGCTGGGGGCGAACCGCAATTTCCGCGTCACCGCCGCCGACGGCCCCCCTGAAGTGCAGCAGGTGGCCCGGGCCATCAACGATCTGGCCCAGCAGCGGGACGAGCTGATGAACGACGTGGAAACCCAGATTGCCCGGGCCAAGGCTTCCGTGGAGGAAGAGAAGAACCGCCTCGCCGCCCTCATGTCGGAACTGGCCCAGGCCGTGGTGGTGTGCAACCTGGATGGCCGCATCCTGCTCTACAACAACCGGGCCCGGCTGGAGTTTCATGCCCTGGCCCAGGGTCCTACCTCGGTGGCGTCCGGCGCCCTGATCGGCCTGGGGCGCTCGATCTTCTCGATTCTCGACAAGAGCCGCATCGCCCACGCGGAAGAGGCCATCCGCCAGCGCCTGGCCCGGGGACTGGCCGCCAACGTGGCCAACTTCGTCACCACCACCCGGAACGGCCAGTTCCTGCGCGTCCAGATGGTGCCGGTGATGGCGGCCGGGGAAGGGCAGGGGACCGAGCGCAGCATGTCCGGCTACGTGCTTACCGTGGAGAACATCACCCGCAGCCTGGAGCAGGAGCAGAGCCGCAACCTGGGCCTGATGGAACTCACCGAGGGCAACCGCTCGGCCCTGGGCAATGTGCGCGCTGCGGTGGAGACCCTGGCCGATTATCCGGACATGGATGCCCGGGAGCGGGAGGGTTTCATCCGGGTGATCTCCGAGGAGGTGGGGCGCATGAGCCGCCGCCTGGATGCCAGTGCCCAGCGTTTTGCCGATGCCATCAAGACCCGCTGGCCCCTGGAGGATGTCTCGGCCGAAGACCTGGTGAGCGCCGCCCGGCGCCGCATCGAGGAACTGTTCAAGCTGCCCAGCAAGGTGGAGGCGGCCGAGGAAAACCTCTGGATCAAGGCCGACAGCTTTTCCCTGATCTTTGCCATCTGCTTCCTGGCCGGGCGCCTGGCCGACCACTACGAAATCAGGGAACTGCGTTTTCGCATCCTCACCGAAGGGCAGCTGGCCTACCTGGACCTGATCTGGGCCGGCCATGCCATGTCCTCGGAAACCTTCTATTCCTGGGAGCTGGAGAGCATGCAGGTGGGGCAGGAGAGTTCCCCCATGTCCCTGCGCGAGGTTCTGGACCGGCACGGGGGGGAAATCTGGTACCAGCGGGAGAAGGCTGCGCACCGGGCCTATTTCCGCTTCGTCCTGCCCGTGGCCCAGGCCGTGCAGGAAAGCCTGGAATCCCCGTCCGGCAGCGAACAGGGGCGGCCCGAGTACTACGATTTCGATCTGTTCAACTTCCAGGACACCGCGGTGGACCTGGACCGGAACCTGATGGAAATGGCCTACACGGTCTTCGACACCGAGACCACGGGCCTGGAACCAGCCAGCGGCGACGAGATCATCCAGATCGGCGCGGTGCGTATCGTGAACGGCCGCCTGCTGCGCCAGGAACGCTTCGACCAGCTGGTGGACCCCGGCCGTCCCCTGCGTCCGGAAGGCATTCCCATCCACGGCATCACCGAGGAAATGGTGCGCGGCCAGCCCACCATAGACGTGGTGCTGCCCGCCTTCCATGCCTTCTGCAGCGAGACCGTGCTGGTGGCCCACAACGCCGCCTTCGACATGCGCTTCCTGCAACTGAAGGAGGAGCGCACCGGGCTGAAGTTCGTCCAGCCGGTGCTGGATACCCTGCTGCTCTCGGCGGTGATCCATCCCAACCAGGAATCCCACAAGCTGGACGTGATCGCCGAGCGCCTGGGCATCCAGATCGTCGGGCGCCACAACGCCCTGGGGGATGCCTACGCCACCGGGGAGGTGTTCCTGAAGATGCTGCCCCTGCTGGCGGAAAAGGGCATCCACACCCTGCGCCAGGCCCTGGAAGCCTCCCAGAAAACCTACTTTGCCCGGGTCAAGTACTGAGCCATGGCCGAGCCCTTGCCCTGTGCCGACTGGCTGGCCCTCATGTCCGGCTTGGCCGCGGCCGGCGACAGCCGCAGTCTGGCGGCCCTGGCCGGGGAGGGCCGGGCCCTGTGCCAGGCCCTGCTGCGGGAGGGGGGCGGCCCCCGGCTGGTGGGCCGCTGCCTGGCTGCCGTGAGCGACCAGGTGACCCGCCGGGCCATCGTGCTGGCGGGGCGGGCCCACCGCCTGCCGGAAGTCCCCTGGTGCTGGCTCTGCTTCGGCTCCGAAGGCCGGGAGGAACAGACCCTGGTGACGGACCAGGATAACGGCATCGTCTTCCTGGCACGGGACGAGACCGAGGCCAGCAGCCTGCAGCCCTGGTTCCTGCCCTTTGCCCGGCAGGTGAACGAATACCTGGCCGCCGCGGGCTATCGCCTCTGCGACGGCAACATCATGGCCGGCAATCCCGACTGCTGCCGTTCCCTGGAGCAGTGGCAGCAGGTCTTTCACCACTGGCTGCGCTGCCCGGAGCCGGAAGCCCTGCTGAACGGCACCATCTTCTTCGACCTGCGGCCCGTGTACGGGGAGGCGGGGCTCTGCGCCCAGCTCCAGGAAGCCATCCTCGAACAGGTGGCCCAGGCTCCGGCCTTTCTGCATTTGTTCTGCGACAACGCCCTGGCAGTGGCGCCACCCCTGGGAATGCTGGGAGAATTGCACCCTGACGAGCAGGGGGGGCTGGACCTGAAGAAGTTCGGGACCCGCCTGTTCGTGGACGGCGCCCGCATCCTGGCCCTGGCCCATGGGGTGGCCCAGGTGCAGACCGTGGCCCGGCTGGAAGCCGCCGGCCCCCTGGCGGGCATGGCCCCCGGGGACGTGCAGGCCGCCGTGCAGGCTTTCCTGCACCTCCAGGGGCTGCGCCTGGAACACCAGGCCCGGGCCCTGGATCAGGGGCTGGCGCCCGACAACCGGATCCGCCCGGAGCAGCTGGCGGAAATGCAGCAGGCCATGCTCAAGGCGGTCTTGCGCCAGGCCCGGGCCCTGCAGCACAAACTTGGACACAGTTACGGATTCACCCATTAGGAGACCATCTTGAGTGGCGAACAGCAGGGGCGGGCGGAGGCCCGGGGGCAGGGGCAACAGGGGGTGGGCATGAATACCCGGCGCTTCCTGGAGCGGCATCCGCCGTTCCAGCGCATGGAGCCCGGCGCCCTGGATTACCTCTGCGGGCAGGCGGAGCTGGCCTTCTTTCCCCGGGGGGCGGAGATCGTCGGACCCGGGGACGGGGTGGCGCGGGAGTTCTTCATCATCGAGCAGGGCCAGGTCCAGTCCCTGCAGGTGGGGGACGTGGCGGTGACCGGCCATGCGGTGCTGTCCCTGGGGGTGGGCGAGTGTTTCCCCATCGGCGCCGTGACTGCCCAGCGTCCCTCCACCAACCGCTACGTGGCGGCCAGCGACGTGTCCTGCCTGGTGCTGGCGGCCGAAGGGGTGCTGCGGCTCATGGAGATGAGTCCGGAATTCAACGCCTTCTGCACCCGCTACATCGCCACCCTGCTGAACCAGTCCCGCCAGCAGCTGCAACTGCTTTTTTCCCAGCGCGCCAGCGACCAGCAGACCCTCAATTCCCCCCTGGTGCAGGTGGGCTCCCGCAACCCCCTGGCGGTGCCGCGCGACACGCCCCTGCGCCAGGCCCTGGAAACCATGTCCCAGGCCCGGGTGGGCTCGGTGGCGGTGGTGGACGGCCAGGGCCGGCCCCAGGGCATCCTCACCCAGGCCGACCTGCTCGACCGGGTGGTGCTGGCCGGGGCCGACCTGGGCCAGCCCGTGGACCGGGTGATGACCCCCGATCCCTGCTGCCTCCATGAACATGGCTGCGCCTACGATGCCATGCTGCTGATGGCGTCCCGGGGCATCCGCCACGTGCTGGTGGTAGACGAGGAGGGCAAGCTTTCCGGCGTGGTCTCGGAGCGGGACCTGTTCGCCCTGCAGCGCATCGGCCTGACCCAGATCCGCCAGGCCATCGAACACGCTCCCGACGTGGCCGGCCTGCAGCAGGCGGCCCGGGACATCCGTCAGCTGGCCTTCAACATGCTGGCCCAGGGGGTGGGGGCGGAGCAGCTGACCCAGTTCATCTCCACCCTCAACGACGCCCTGACCCGGCGCATCCTGGAGCAGAACCTGGTTCACCACGACCTGTACGGCATCGAGTGGTGCTGGCTGGCCTTCGGCTCCGAGGGACGGGACGAACAGACGTTCAGTACCGACCAGGATAACGGCATCATCTTCGTCTGCGACGATTTCAGCGACCGGGAAATGCTCAAGATGCGCCTGCTGGATTTTGCCCGGGCGGTGAACGAGGACCTGGACCGCTGCGGCTTCCCCCTCTGCAAGGGCAACATCATGGCCAGCAATCCCCAGTGGTGCCTGACCCTGGAGGAGTGGCAGGAGCTGTTCGGCGAATGGATACGCCGGCCCCAGCCCGAGGCCCTGCTGAATGCCTCGATCTTCTTCGACTTCCGCGCCCTCTACGGCCAGACCCACCTGGCCGACCGGCTGCGCCGCACCCTGCTCAACCACACGGCGGAAAATCCCATCTTCCTGCGCGCCATGGCCGTCAATGCCCTGGCCGTGGCGCCGCCCCTGGGCAAGATCAGGGATTTCGTCACCGATCTGGAACCCGAGCATCCGGGCGCCATCGACCTGAAGAAATACGGCGCCCGGCTGTTCGTGGATGGCGCCCGCATCCACGCCCTGGCGGCCGGGGTCTATCACACCAACACCCTGCAGCGCCTGCGCCAGGCGGCCACCCGTCTGTCCCTCAATGCCGAGGAGATCGACGCCATCATCGAAGCCTTCAACTTCATCCAGCTGCTGCGCCTGCGTCAGCAGCAGTTCGACGGGGTGGCGGGGGAGCAGGGCCATAACCTGGTGTATCCGGAGCGGCTCAACGAGCTGGACCGGCGCATCCTCAAGGAAGCCTTCCGCCACGCCCGCAAACTGCAGCAGAAGCTGCGTCTCGACTATCAGGCGGGGTGAACGGTGCCTTTCGGATTTTTCGACAAGTCTTCCCTGGCACCCGCCCTGGAGGCCAGGCTCAAGGCCTGGCAGGCCCTGGAGCCGCCGGCCCTGCAACTGGCCCATTACCAGGTCCGCTACCTGGTGCTGGACCTGGGCGGGCAGGGGGAGCGGCAGACCCTGGCCGCCCTGGGCGTGAGCCGCGGCCGGATCAGCGGCCAGGACGCCTTCTGGCTGGATCTGGCCACGGCTGGCGCGGAGCAATGGCTGGAGTGGCTGGAGTTCATGGGCAAGTCACCCCTGGTCTGCCATCAGGCGCCCCTGGTGGGGGGGCTCCTGGAGCCGCTCCTGAAGCAGGCCCTGGGCCTGGAGTTCAAGCCCGTCTGGCTGGACCTGGCCCAGCTGCTGCCCGAACTGTTCCGCGATGCCCGGATTCAGGGCGTGCGCCAGGACGCCTGGCTGCGGCATTTCGAGCTGGAGCTGCCGCAGCCCGGTGATTCCATGGCTGGGGTGCTGGCCCAGGCCCGCCTGCTGCAGCGCCTCTTGGCGGCCGCCAAGGCCCGGGGTGTGGATAACCCGGGCGCCCTGCTGGACCTGGCCCGGGCCCGGCGCTGGCTGCATGGAGACGCCTGAGTGAGTGCCCTGTCCCAGCAATTGCGCCGCTACTACGGCTGGTATACCGGCGGTTTCCTGGCCCTGCTCGGGCTCCTGGCCTGGCTGGAGCAGCAGGGCATGCCGGCCCGCTGGATCGGCTACGTGTTCCTGTTCTTCACCATCTTCCTCTACGCCGCCATCGGCATCCTCAGCCGCACCGCCGACGTGTCGGAATACTACGTGGCCGGGCGGCGGGTGCCGGCCCTGTTCAACGGCATGGCCACCGGCGCCGACTGGATGAGTGCCGCCTCCTTCATCGGCCTGGCGGGCACCCTCTACCTCAGCGGCTACCAGGGCCTGGCCTACGTGCTGGGCTGGACCGGCGGCTTCGTGCTGGTGGCCCTGCTGCTGGCCCCCTACCTGCGCCGTTTCGGCCAATACACGATCCCGGACTTCCTGGGGGCCCGCTACGGGGGCAACGGGGCCAGGCTGGTGGGGGTGGCGGCCGCCATCCTCTGTTCCTTCGTGTATGTGGTGGCCCAGATCTACGGGGTGGGCCTGATCACCAGCCGCTTCGTGGGCCTGCAGTTCGAGGTGGGCGTGTTCGTGGGGCTGGCCGGCATCCTGGTCTGCTCCTTCCTGGGGGGTATGCGCGCCGTGACCTGGACCCAGGTGGCCCAGTACGTGATCCTGATCGTCGCCTACGTGGTGCCGGTGGCCATCCTCTCCTACCAGAACACCGGGGTGCCCGTGCCCCAGGTCATGTACGGCCAGGTCCTGGCCCAGGTGGGGGAAGTGGAGCAGGAGCTGTTTGCCCGGCCCGCCGAACTCGACGCCCGGGAGCAGTACGCCGCCAGGGCCGCCGCCTTCCGCGACCGGATCGAGCGCCTGCCCGGATCCCTGCAGGAGGAGCGGGATAGCCTGACCCACCGCATCAATGTCCTCAAGAACCAGGATGCCTCGGCCCGGGAGATCGTCGCCCTGGAACGGCAGCGGCGGGAGTTGCCCGCCACTCCCGAGCTGGCCCGGGAGCGCTGGCAGGCGGAAATGCAGCTGGCCGAAGCCAAGGCCAGTCCGCCCACGCCCCACGCCCAGGCCTATCCGGGCAAGACCGAGGCGGAGCGGGACCAGTCCCGGCTCAACTTCCTGGCCCTGGTGTTCTGCCTCACCATCGGCACCGCGGCCCTGCCCCATGTGCTGATCCGTTACTACACCACGCCCACCGTGGGGCAGGCCCGGGAGTCGGTGTTCTGGTCCCTGCTGTTCATCATGGTGCTCTACCTGACGGCCCCGGCCTATGCCGTGTTCGCCAAGTTCGAGATCTACACCCACCTGATCGACCTGGAGCTGGACAAGCTGCCGGCCTGGATCTCGGCCTGGAGCCGGGTGGGGCTGGTGTCCATCGAGGACATCAACGGTGACGGCCGCCTGCAGCTGGCGGAACTCAGCCTCAACCCGGACGTGATCGTGCTGGCCATGCCGGAGATCACCGGCATGCCCTACGTGATCTCCGGTCTGGTGGCGGCCGGCGGCCTGGCGGCGGCCCTGTCCACCGCTGACGGCCTCCTGCTCACCATCACCAGTGCCCTGTCCCACGACGTCTATTACCGGATCATCCGCCCCGATGCCACCACCCAGTGGCGCCTGGTGATCTCCAAGTCCCTGCTGCTGGTGGTGGCGGTGCTGGCGGCCACCGTGGCGGCCCAGAAGCCGGGCACCATCCTGTACATGGTGGCCTGGGCCTTCTCCCTGGCGGCCTCGGCCTTCTTCCCGGCCCTGGTGCTGGGCATCTTCTGGAAGCGGGCCAACAAGCAGGGCGCCGTGGCCGGCATGCTGGTGGGGGTGCTGGTGTCCCTCTATTACATGGTGCGCCTGGAGGTGGACCAGATCGGCTGGTTGGGGCTGCAGCATGTGCGCATGGAGCCCTGGTTCGGTATCGAATCCATCGCCTCCGGCGTCTGGGGGGTGGTGGCCGGCATGCTTACCATCATCCTGGTCAGCCTGGTGACGCCGCCCCCTTCCAGGGAAATCCAGGCCTTTGTCGAAAGCGTCCGCTACCCGGCCCCATGAACGAGATGACCCCCGCGACCCGGCGCCAGATTTACTGGCTGCGCAACCGCCAGCTGACCGGAGGCTTGCTGCTGCTCTGGTTCCTGGTGACCTACCTGGCCAGCTACTACGCCGATGCCCTGAACGGCATCGTGGTGCTGGGCTTTCCCCTGGGCTTCTACATGGCGGCCCAGGGCAGCCTGATCATCTACGTGCTGATCGTCGGGTGGTATGCCCTGGCCATGCGCCGATTGGAGAAAAAGTACGGGATTCAGGACCAGGGAGGCTAAACGCCATAAAAGATCAGCAGAGGAATGCAGAAAACAGTTGCGCGGCAGAATTTTGATCTATATAATGCGCAGCTTGTCGGGGCGTGGCGCAGCCTGGTAGCGCACTTGCATGGGGTGCAAGGGGTCGCGAGTTCGAATCCCGCCGCCCCGACCATTGATTCAAGCACTTAGGCCAACCTTCGGGTTGGCCTAAGTGCTTTTTGTCGTCCGGAAAAAGCCTGGAAAAACGCCGGGCCGGCGCGGCAGGCCCATGAAAAATCAGGAAATTCCGGGGGAAATCGGGAAATGCCTCGAAACCGGGCTTTTTCGGCGGAAGGGCAGTGCTCATTCCTGGGCCCTGGGCGACCCGCTGCAGCCCGGATGCAGTAGCATCACCGGGTGTGGTGAGCCTTAAGTGATTGATGAACATGCAGAGTTTGAGCTATGTCGTGTTGCTGCGGGCCTGTGGCCGTGAGCATTTTCTGCTCTGGCAAAGTGGCGGCGCCGCACCGGACCGCTATGTGCTGCAGCCTGGGACCTCATCCTTCCTGAGGGCGGCCACCCTGGAGGCCCTGCTGGATGGGGCGGTCAAGCTTGGCTGCCGGGTGGCGGAGCCGACGCCGGAAGTCCTGGACCTGGACCGCTTGTTCAGGATGCTGGCCGCCCTGCGACCGGAGCGCAGTTCCTCGACCAGGACCTGCGAATGTTTGCTGAACGGGTGGAACACCCTGGAGGACATGGCCCGCTCCATCGGGATTCCCATGGATGCTCCTGATCCGGAAGAGAAAGCAACCCTGGGCCTTGCCTACGACAAGTTGTTCTACGGTAACAACCTGCCCGCGCTGACTCCCGCAGGACAGCGCTACAACCCCTTGTTCACGGCCGGGGAGCGGCGGGCGATGCGCCGCCATCTCCGCCGTCTGTGGCAGGAAATCACGGTGCGCAGCGGGCAGTTTTCAAGGCACTGAGTTCAAGGCGCTGAGGCGGCTTCCGGGCTTTAACGCATCCCGCCTGCCCGGGCTCAGGCCCGCTTGAGGCCTGGCTCCCCGGTGGCGCTGTTGCAGTGCCGGCATAGCCCATGCAGGGTGGCCCCGGTGGCTTCCATGCCACGGCGGGCGGCTTGCTGGCGCAGGTGCTCCAGCAGCTCCGGGTCGTCCACCCGCTCCTGGTGGCCGCAGCAGCGGCAGACCAGGCGCAGCACCAGCCCGGGCACGTTCCGGGGATGGTAGAGGTAGGAAGCCCGGTGGCCGTCCATCCACTGGCGGGTCAGGAAGCCCGCCGTCTCGAAGTCATGCAGAACCCGGTACACGGTGGTCAGGCTGATCGGCTGCTGGTGCTGCCGCAGGGTCTGGAACAGCTGCTCCACGGAAAAACTGTCCTGCCCCAGGGTGTCGAGGGTGCCCAGGACGCTCAGGCGTTGCAGGGTGGGGCGCAGCCCGGCCTGGTGCAGACGCTGCAGACGGATGTGCAGGGTGTCGGTCAGGTGCGGCATGGTCCGGGGCGGTGGAACAGGGGTAAGGGGGCGGAGGCGGGGGCGCTCATCTCAGGGTTCCCCCACCGTGAAACTCAGGGTGGCGGTGTGGCGGACTTCTGCATAGCGTTTGCCATCGATCTCCACCGCCCCATTCACCTTGGCGGAGACTTCGAGCAGGTAGAGGCCGGGAAACGGCGTGTCCAGGCTGATGCTGCCGTCCGGGGCGGGACGCAGCACCCGGCGCCAGCCCCGGGATGTCCACACCTGGACCTGGGCGGCGCTGACCGGCTTGCCCTTCCAGAACAGCCGGAAGGTGCTGGCTCCGGGGCTGGCGGGCACCAGTTCCAGATCGGCCACCGCTGCTGTTTCGTTGCGGCCGCTGCGGGCATGGAAATACTGCAGCACGCCGGCTTCCAGTTCCTGGCGGGCGGAAAAACGCAGGTCCCCCTGGTGGTCGCCGGGCAGGTCGAAGTGCTTGCCCTGGGGGCTGCTTTCCAGGGCGCGGTTCTTCAGGTCATAGGCCCGGGGGGCGGTGAGCCCCTCCAGGCTGCCGCGGGGCTGCTCCAGTTCCCCGGCCAGGACCCGGGGCGGGCTGGTGGCGGGGTCTATCCACAGGTAATCGGCCCGGCCTGGCGTACTCCAGAGCAGGGTGCAGGCGAGCAGGGCAGGCAGGAAGGCAGTGCGGCGCATGGGGATTCCTTTTCAGGTGGAACAGCAGCAGGACGGCAGGTCCGGGAGGCAAACAGGGGGCAACCCGATGGGCAAGGCAAACTCCGGCCGGGGCCGGGAGCAGCGGCCTCCCTCACGGGGCTCTCAATAGACATGTCGTTTGAGAACGGGAAAAGGGCTCGTTATTTACAAATTCTTACGAATGGGGCGGCGGCAGAGGCAGGGGCAAGGGTGCGCCGGAGTCAGGGCTGGTAGTAGAAAGCCTGGGGGAAGCGGACGTCCTGGCCTGCTGCAGTGCTTGTCTGGCCCCCCGGCATTGGGCGTGTCGGTGGACAGGGCTGCGGCCCTCTGGCAGGATTTTTTCCCATGAGTCCCATCCCCGATCCATCCTCCGCCGAGCCGCAGCGCCTGAGTGGTCTGGCGCCAATCTTCGCGGGGCACATCCGGCTCCTGATCCTGGGCAGCTTTCCCTCGCCGGCCTCCCTGGCCGCCCAGCAGTACTACGGGCATCGGCAGAATCATTTCTGGCGCCTGCTGGGGGCCCTGTGGGGGGAGGACCTCCAGGCGCTGCCTTACCCGGAGCGCACGGCCCGGGTGCTGGCCCACGGCATCGGCATCTGGGACGTGTACCAGGCCTGCGTCCGCCCGGGGGCCCTGGATGCCGACATCCGGGCCGGGGAAGCCAATGACTTCGCGGCCCTGGTGGGGCAGGCCCCGGCCCTGCGCCGGGTCTGCTTCAATGGCCGCACGGCGGCGAAGTTCGCGCCCCGGCTGGCGGCCCTGGGGCTGGAGACCCGGGTGCTGCCTTCTTCCAGTCCGGCCTACACCTTGGCTTTTGCGGCCAAGCTGGAGGGCTGGCGCCAGGGTCTGCTGGGCTGAGCCGCGGCTCCCCCGTGGCCCGGATTGCCGCTGCCCGCCCCGCTCCCGGCTTTACCTGGTTTTACCCGCAAGGCGAGTCCGGAGCCGCTGTCGGGGCGAGGTTGCTGCCGGGCTTGATGCTATAGTCCTTAACTTTTCTGATCCGTTGTTGCCCTTTGCCATGACCGAGCTGCCCGTCCACGAACACCGACTCAATCTTCCTGAAGTCCTCACCTGGCTGGTGGCCGACGGCATGGTCAGCCAGCCCGATGCGGAGGCCCTGCGGGCGGAGCGGCAGTTGAAGGGGGGCAACACCCATCCCCTGATCCTGGTGGCCGAGCAGAAATGGCGTGCCCTGGCGGCGCCCCACAAACCCCTGAACCTGGAAAACCTGACCGAATGGCTGGCAGGCAGGGTGGGCCTGCCCTACCAGCATATCGACCCCCTCAAGATCGATTTCACCGGGGTGGCCGATGTGGTTTCCAGCGCCTACGCGGGGCGCTTTGCCATCCTGCCCATCGGCATCGACCTGCGCGAGGTGGTGATCGCCACCTCGGAGCCCTTCCTGCGGGAATGGGAAAAGGAGCTGGAGCACATCCTCAAGAAGAAGGTGCGCCGGGTGCTCGCCAATCCGGCCGACGTGAGCCGCTATCTGGTGGAGTTCTTCAACCTGGCCAAGTCGGTCAAGAAGGCGGCCCAGAAGGGAGGGCAGAGCAGCGGCCTGTCCAGCTTCGAGCAGTTGGTGGAGCTGGGCCGCACCAACCGTCAGCTGGATGCCAATGACCAGCACATCGTGCACATCGTGGACTGGCTCTGGCAGTACGCCTTCGACCAGCGCGCCTCGGACATCCACATCGAGCCCCGGCGCGAGGTGGGCATCGTGCGCTTCCGCATCGACGGAGTGCTGCATCAGGTGTACCAGATCCCCATGGCGGTGATGACCGCCATGACCAGCCGCATCAAGCTCCTGGCGCGCATGGACGTGATCGAGAAGCGCCGGCCCCAGGACGGGCGGATCAAGACCCGCATGCCCGACGGGGACGAGGTGGAACTGCGCCTGTCCACCCTGCCCACGGCCTTCGGCGAGAAGCTGGTGATGCGGATCTTCGACCCGGAAGTGCTGGTGCGCGATTTCAAGCAGCTGGGGTTTTCCGAGGATGACCTGTCCCGCTGGGGGCAGATGACCGGCCGGCCCAACGGCATCATCCTGGTCACCGGCCCCACCGGCTCGGGCAAGACCACCACCCTCTATTCGACCCTGAAGCAGCTGGCCACCCCCGAGGTCAATGTGTGCACCATCGAGGACCCCATCGAAATGGTGGAATCCTCCTTCAACCAGGTGCAGGTCCAGCATGCGGTGGAGATGAATTTTGCCGAGGGGGTGCGGGCCCTGATGCGCCAGGACCCGGACATCATCATGGTGGGCGAAATCCGCGACCTGGAAACGGCGGAAATGGCCATCCAGGCCGCCCTGACCGGGCACCTGGTGCTGTCCACCCTGCACACCAACGATGCCGCCTCCGCCATCACCCGGCTCCAGGACCTGGGGCTGCCCGGCTACCTGATCAACGCCACCCTGCTGGGGGTGATGGCCCAGCGCCTGGTGCGCACCCTCTGTCCCCACTGCAAGAAGCCGGCCCCCATGACCGAGGTGGACCGGCAGGTCTGGCGCAACCTGGTGCTGCCCTGGAAGGCCAACGAGCCGGCCCAGATCTACCATCCGGTGGGCTGCCTGGAATGCCGCATGACGGGCTTCATCGGCCGGGTGGGGGTGTACGAGCTGCTGCTCATGAGCCCCGAGGTGCGCAAGCTGGTGGGCAAGGAGACCGACGCCGCCCGGGTGCGGGATCAGGCCTGTCGCGAGGGCATGCGCCCCCTGCGCATTTCCGGGGCCCTCAAGGTGGCTTCCGGCATCACCTCCCTGGAGGAAATCGTCCGGGTGGCGCCGCCCGCGGACGATGGAAGTTGATACCCGTCAACCTAAGCAGCGATTCCTGATGGATAATACGCCGTCCAAATTTGGGGAAGATCATGGCAGTCGAGCTTTACAACGATGGTAACCATGTGGTGCACGCCTTTTACGATCTGGTGGATGAAAAGACCGATCTGGCCGTGCAGTGCAATCAGTTCCTGATCGCCGACAGCGGTCACGGAGCCCTGGTGGACCCGGGTGGCAACATGACCTACACGGGTCTGCTGATGGACATGCAGAAGTATTTCTCGTCCAAGGACCTGGACTACATCCTGGCCTCCCATCCGGACCCGGACATCATCGCTTCCGTGAACAAGTGGTTCGTGGCCTCCAACTGCAAGGTCATGATCTCCGCCCTGTGGACCCGTTTCGTGCCGCACTTCACCACCGGCCGGGATGTCTCCCAGCGCATCATCGGCATTCCCGACGAGGGGGCCATGATTCCCCTGGGCCAGTGCAAGATCCTCGCCCTGCCGGGCCACTTCATGCACGCCGAAGGCAATTTCCAGTTCTACGACCCCGTTGCCAAGATCCTCTTCTCCGGTGACCTGGGCACCTCCCTGGTGTCCCACGACAAGGCCTCCACCCCGATCACCGATTTCGCCTCCCACGTGCCCTACATGATGGGCTTCCACAAGCGTTACATCGTCAGTGGCAAGGTCTGCCGTTACTGGGCCCAGATGGTGCGCCAGCTGGAGATCGAGCAGATCGTGCCCCAGCACGGTTGCCGCTTCGTGGGCAAGAAGGCGGTCAAGGACTTCATCGACTGGGTGGAACAGCTGGAATGCGGGGTGGACCTGATGACCCCGGCCAACTACCAGATTCCCAATCGCCTGATCTGATTCTGGTTTCCCGGTTCAGGACAGCAAAACGGCGGGCCTAGGCCCGCCGTTTTGCATGCCGGGGTTCAGTAGCTCGGGCCGCCCTGGCCGTAGAAGGGGGGCCAGCGCCCCACCAGGTTTTCCAACAGCACCAGTTCCGCATCCGTGTGATTGAGCATCGGGGCCGGGCTGATGGGGTTTTCCCTGTCCCTGGCGGAAATCCACACCGGCTCTTCGTGGTGCGTGGTGCGCAGGCTGCGGGCCAGCCTCGGGGCCACCCTGGGGATGTAGTCGGCCTCGCCGTAGCACAGGCAGATGTAGAGCCGCTCCGGTTCCGCTTCCATGTAGCAGCCGGTACCGCGGATGCCGATGGTGGCCGTGGGGGTTTCCAGGCGCTGCCGGCCCCGGCCGAACACCGACAGCAGCTTGCCGGCGATGAGGCGCAGGCCGCTCGCGGCCACCTCGCCAGCCTGGCTGCCGGCGCCGATTTCCACGCTGCTGCTGGCGCGCTGCAGGTAGGCATCCTGGCCCACCACGTAGATGGCCTCGCTGCCCGGGCCGGTTTCGATCCGGTCCCGGGGCTGGATCAGCATGCCCGGCCGGGCCGGCTGGCCGTTCACCAGGACCTGGCCCTGGACCCGGTGCAGGCCCGGGGGAACCGGGTGGGTGCCATTGGCCAGGGCCGACTGGATCATGCCGCTCAGGCCGCCGCCCAGCAGGGGCAGGGCTCCGTAGCGCAGCAGGCGCCGGCGGCGGAAATCGGGGCGGGAGGGAGAGGACATGGGCGGCTCCGGGGGAGGGTCAGGTGGTGTGTCTGAGGATTTTATCCAGATAGCCCTCGCTGTCGGGCATGCCGCCCCGCTGCTGGGCTTCCCACAGGACTTCTCCCAGGCATTCGAGCAGCACATGTTCGGCGGCGTGGGGCTCCAGGCGTTGGGTCAGGCGGGCGAAGGCGGCGCGGATGCCCGGGGGCTGGTCGATGGAGAGCTGTTCGGCGACGGCCAGATGCAGGGAAAGATGCAGGAAGGGGTTCATGGCGCCGCCTTCCGGAGTCCATTCCCCCTGCAGGGCCCCTTCCGGGTCGGCGAGCAGGGCATGGTATTCCGGGTGGCGGGCGGCCACATCGGCGGCCGCCACCTCGGCACCGGCCAGGGGCAGCCGATCCTGGTGTTTTTTCCAGGCGCTGCAGAAGAAACGGCGGACTTCGTCGCGGGAGGGTGTGAACATGGGCTTTCTCGGAGTCAGGCGGCGGGGCCGCACAGGGTGGTGAGCACACTGTTGTGCACGAGTCGGGCGCCCCCCGGGGGGCAGGGGATGATCTGGCCGTCCCCGTAGGCGCCCAGCAGGGGCAGGTCGCCGAAATGCCGGTGCCAGGCGGCCCGGTTTGCATCCTCGCCGCCATGGAACCAGGGGCCCCGGCCGATACAGGCGTGCATGAGGCCGAACCAGGGGCGCGGCTGCCGGCGGGCCAGGTCTGCCAGCTGCCGGTTCAGTTCCGCCTCCGCCGCCAGGGGCTGGCGGGCCGCCCAGCACAGGGTGCTCCCCTGGGGCAGGGGGGCGGCCAGGGTGAGGCTGCCATCGGCGTGACTTTCCAGGATCGCCACGGCTTCCCCAGGGCCGCCTGGCGGCAGGGCGAACAGGGTATGCAGGGGCTGGCGTTCCCGCAGCTCCGGGGGCAGGGCCCGGCGCAGGCTTTCCAGGGCCGGGCTGTGTCCCACCTGGAGCAGGCGCAGCCCGTCGCAGGCGGTGATGTCCAGGGGCGGGGTCAGATACTGGAGGCCGTGGGAAATGTCCCGGGCCTGGGCCAGGCCCCCCAGGGCCATGTCCACCTGGTGGCCGTCCTGCAGCCGGCCCTGGGACCAGAGGGGGCCGGGGGCGCATTCCAGGCCGAAGCGGGGAGCCTCATGCCAGTGCGGAGGGCTGGCCGGGTGGCGGTGGCTGTAGGTGAGCCTGGGCCCTTCGGGGCCGGAGGGCAGCGCAGTCAGCACCAGGGCGGCGGCGGCGGGGCGGTCCAGGACCGCTTCCCGTTCGGTGAAGGGATGGGCCGCCAGGCCGCCGCAGATGTTCAGACAGCTGGCGGCCCGGGCCGCCGCCTTCAGGGCGGCGCCGGCTTCCCGGGCAAAGTCGGGGGTCAGGTAGAGCAGCACGGCGGCGGCCCGGGCTGCCGGCAGCCGTGCCAGGGCCTGACGCACGGCGGCTTCCGCCAGCTGGGGCAGGGGCGCATCGCCCCAGGCCAGACCGCTGGCGGCCCCGGCGCTCACGGGGCCTTGGCCTTCCATTCGCACAGGTCGTAGATGGGACAGGTGCCGCACTCGGGCTTTCTCGCCTTGCAGCGGTAGCGCCCGTGCAGGATCAGCCAGTGGTGGGCGTCCTGACGGAATTCCGCCGGGGTGTGGCGGGTGAGCTTGTCTTCCACCTCGCGCACATCCTTGCCGGGAGCCAGGCCGGTACGGTTGGCGACCCGGAAGATGTGGGTGTCCACGGCGATGGTGGGCTGGCCGAAGGCCGTGTTGAGCACCACGTTGGCGGTCTTGCGGCCGACGCCGGGCAGGGCTTCCAGGGCCTCCCGGGCCTCCGGCACCTGGCCGCCGTGCTTTTCCAGCAGGATGCGGCAGGTGGCGATGGTGTTTTTCGCCTTGGTCTTGTAGAGGCCTATGGTCTTGATGTACTCCATCAGCCCTTCTTCCCCCAGGGCCAGCATGGCTTCCGGGGTGGGTGCCACGGGAAAGAGCTTGCGGGTGGCCTTGTTCACCCCCACGTCGGTGGCCTGGGCCGAGAGCAGCACGGCGATCAGGAGCTGGAAGGGACTGGCGTATTCCAGCTCCGTGGTGGGGGCGGGGTTGGCGGCCTTGAGGCGCGTGTAGATTTCGCTGCGTTTCTGCTTGTTCATGGCCGTGCAGGGCTCAGCCGGCCGGGGCCGGGCTGGCCTCCCCGGCCGGTTCGGCGGGGGTGGCGGGGGACGCAGGGCGGGCCCGTTCCCGGGCGGCGGCACGCTGGTCCAGCCAGTTTTTCCAGGCAATCAGGCAGCCCAGCAGGATGAAGGCGCCGGGGGGCAGGATGGCGAGCAGGAAGCCCGGGTAGTCGGCGGGCAGCACCTGGATGGCGCTGGCGCCGGGAATCACCATCTCGATGCCGGCCAGCAGGGTGCCGCTGCCGATCAGCTCGCGCAGGGCGCCCAGCAGGGCCAGGGTCCACAGCAGGCCGATGCCCATGAAGATGCCGTCCAGGGTGGAATGCAGGGCGGGATTCTTGGCGGCAAAAGCCTCCACCCGGGCGAGCACGATGCAGTTGGTGACGATCAGCGGGATGAAGATGCCCAGGATCACGTAGAGCTGGTGGAACCAGGCATTGAAGAGCAGATCCACCACGGTGACCAGGGCGGCGACGATGAGGATGAACACCGGGATGCGGATCTCGTGGGGGATCAGGTTCCTGAGGCTGGCCACCGCCACGTTGGCGAGCGCCATCACCAGGATGGTGGCCAGCGACAGCATTACCGCGTTGACCATGTTGGTGGAGATGGCGAGTAGGGGGCAGAGGCCCAGGAGCTGCACCAGACCCGTGTTCTGTTTCCACAGCCCGTTGTGGGCGATGCTACGGAATTCCTCGCGGCTGATCATGGCTTTCCTTCCTGGGCAAAGAGTTCCTGCCGGTGCGTCACGGCAAAGCGTACCGCCTTGTGCACGGCGCCTACCACGGCCCGGGGGGTGACGGTGGCGCCGCTGCGGTAGTCAAAGCGGCCCTTGTCCTTCTTCACCTTCCATTCGGCATCAGCCACCTGGGGATAGTTCAGGCCGGCAAACTGGCTGATCCAGGGCTGTTCCTTGTTCTTGTCCTTGCCGGGTTCGATGTAGTCCCCCAGGCCCGGGGTTTCCTTGTGCTGCACCACCCGCACCCCGGTGATGTCGCCGTCGGCGGTGATGCCCAGCACCAGGCGGATATCTCCCGAATAGCCATCCGGAGCCACCGCTTCCAGTACCAGGGCGGCGGGCTCGCCCCCCCGCCGGGCCCGGTACACGGTGCTGGGCTGTTTCAGGCCCAGTTCCGGGGTGGGGGGCAGGGACAGGGTATCGGCCAGCAGCTCGTTGTCGTAGCTGCCGGCGGGCAGCACCTCGTTGATGAACTTCATCTTCTCCGCCAGCAGGGAGGCCTCGATGGCAGGCCGGGTCCACTGGTAGGCGCCGGCCAGGAGGCCGGTGAACAGCACCACGAAGATGAGCAGGGTCAGGGCGGTGCGCAGCGCCATGGCGGGCGCCGTATAAACCTTGGCTTCGCTCATGGGGCCTCCTTCTTCTTGCCGAACACGGCCGGTTGGCAGAACAGGTCGATGAGCGGGGCGCACAGATTCATGATCAGCACGGCGAAGGCGATGCCGTCCGGGAAGGCGCCGAAGACCCGGATCAGGTAGGCCAGCGCTCCGGCGCCGAAGCCGAAGATCAGCTTGCCCCGGGGGGTGGTGCAGCCGGACACCGGGTCGGTGGCGATGAAGAAGGCTCCGAGCATGGCGCCGCCGGAAAACAGGTGGAACAGGGGATCGGCATAGCGGGCCGGGTCCAGGCTCCAGCACAGGCCGGAAATCAGCAGCAGGCCGAGGACGAAGGCCACCGGCACGTGCCAGGTGATGACCCGGCGCCAGAGCAGGAACAGGCCGCCCAGCAGGTAGGCCGAGGTCACCCATTCCCAGCCCCGGCCGGCAAAGGTGCCGTACAGGGTCTGGTTGGCCAGCAGCTCCTGGACGCTGGCATGCACCCCGTCCATCTTCAGGGCCGTCTTCATGGCGTCCAGGGGGGTGGCGGCGGTCAGGGCGTCGATCCGGGGCGCCAGGCCGAACACCACTTCCAGCTGCTGGCCGAAGGACAGGGACAGGCCCTGGGCCGGCCACTGGGACATCAGGGCGGGAAAGGCGACGATGCAGGCGGCAAAGGCCACCATGGCCGGGTTGAAGGGGTTCTGGCCCAGGCCGCCGTAGAGCTGCTTGGCGATGACGATGGCGAACAGCACCCCGGTGGCGGTCAGCCACCAGGGGGACAGGGGCGGAAAGGTGAGGGCGATCAGCCAGGCCGTGACCAAGGCCGAGCCATCCATGAGGAAGGGGGACACGGGCTTGCCGCGCAGCTTCAAGAGCAGGGCTTCGGCGGCCAGGGCGGTGAGGCTGGCAATGCCCAGCTGCAGCAGCAGGGCCGGCCCGATCAGCCAGCTATAGACGGCGATGCCGGGGAGCAGGGCCAGGCAGACCTGGCCCATGACCCGGGTGATGCTCACCGGTTTGAGGACGTGGGGAGAGGTGACGATTTCCATGACTCAGGCTTCCTTGCCGTCCGGGGCGGCGGCAGGTGCGGGTTCCGGGGACGGGGCCGGCGGCTCCAGGCCCGCCTGCTGGCGGCGGGCGTCGATGGCGGCGATTTCCTCCGCCTGGTCCGGCGACACGCTGTCGGTGTTGCGGGGCTGCACGGCGGCACGCTGGGCCTTGGCCCGGGCCATGGCGGCGGCGATGGCCGCCTTCTTGGCGGCTTCCGGATCGTCGGCGGGTGGCGCCGGGCTGGCTTCGCTGCCTGCTGCTGCCGCCGCTTCGGCGGCCTTCTTGGCAGCCTGGGCTGCGGCTGCCTTAGCCAGTTTTTCGGCCTTCTCGGCCTTTTCCCGTTCTTCCCGGTATTGCTTGAATTCGAAGCGGTCCTTGGCCCCCTCGGCCATCTTCTTGTCCTTTTCCCGGGCCCAGATCTCGCTCTTGGAGAAGCGGAAATACTGGACCAGGGGAATGTGGGCCGGGCAGACGTAGGAGCAGCAGCCGCATTCGATGCAGTCGAACAGGCTGTATTCCTGGGTCTTGCCGAAGTTCCGGGCCCGGCTCCACCAGTAGAGCTCGAAGGGCTGCAGTTCCTGGGGACAGGCCCGGGCGCACTCGCCGCAGCGGATGCAGGGCATTTCCGGCGGCTTGGGCGGGAACAGGGTGGGGGAATGGGCGATCAGGCAGTTGGTGGCCTTGATCACCGGCACATCGGGGGCGGGGATCAAAAAGCCCATCATGGGGCCGCCCATGATCACCCCGTCCGTATCCGGGGCGGGTTCGGCCAGGGGCAGCAGCTGGTCCATGGGGGTGCCGATCAGCACCTCCCAGTTGCGCGGTTTGCCGGCGTTGCCGGTGAGGGTGACGATGCGGTTGATGACCGGCTCCCCGTGGGCCACGGCGCGCCAGGCGGTCCAGGCGGTGGCCACGTTGAAGCACTGCACGCCCAGGTCGGTGGAACGCTTGGCGGCGGGGATTTCCTTGCCGGTCAGGACCCGGATCAGCTGCTTGGCGCCGCCCGCCGGATAGAGGGTGGGCACGGCCAGCACCTCGAAGGGCTCGCCCGCAGTCTGGACGGCAGCTTTCATGGCGGCCACGGCTTCGGGCTTGTTGTCCTCGATGCCGATCAGCACCCGCTTCGGTTGCAGCAGGTCCCGGAACAGGCCGATGCCGGAGACGATCTCGGCGGCCCGTTCGCGCATGATCAGGTCGTCGCAGGTGATCCAGGGCTCGCATTCGGCCCCGTTGATCACCAGCTCCTCCATGGGCACGTCCCGGGAGGGGGTGAGCTTGGCGTGGCTGGGGAACACGGCGCCCCCCAGGCCGACGACGCCGGATTGCTGCAGGTAGGTCCGCACGGCTTCCGGGGCCATGGCCCGGTAGTCCAGGGGCTGGCGTTCGATCCAGCGCTCTTCCCCGTCCGGCTCGATCACCACGCAATCGATGGAGAGGCCGGAAGGGTGGGGCACCAGGTAGGGGCCGATGTCCGTCACGGTGCCCGAGGTGGAGGCATGCACGGCGGCGGAAATCCAGCCGTCGGCGGCGCCGATCAACTGGCCCTTCAGCACCTTGTCGCCCACGGCCACCACCGGCTGGGGGGTGCCGCCTATGCTCTGGTGCAGGGGAATCACCAGGCGGCTGGGCAGCGGCGCCGTGGCGATGGGGGTGCCCACCGACTGGTGCTTGTTGTAGGCGGGCTTGACGCCCCCCTTGAATTTGAACAGTTTCTGCAACATGGCGGCTAGGCTGCCTTCCGGCCTTCAGCCGGCTTGATCTCGATCACGGGGTATTTCCATTTCCAGGTGTCCAGGGTTTCCGGGACGGGCACCATGTCTATGCATTCCACCGGGCAGGGCTTGAGGCACAGCTCGCAGCCGGTGCACAGGGATTCCACCACCGTGTGCATCTGCTTGGCGGCGCCGACGATGGCATCCACCGGGCAGGCCTGGATGCACAGGGTGCAGCCGATGCAGGTCTCCTCCCGGATCACCGCCACCGCCTTGGGCTTTTCCTCCCCGTGTTCAGCGGACAGGGGCTTGTATTCCTTGCCCAGCAGGTCGGCCAGCTTGCGTACGCCCTCATCACCGCCGGGGGGGCATTGGTTGATTTCCGCCTCGCCCTTGACGATGGCTTCGGCATAGGGCTTGCAGCCAGGAAAACCACACTGGCCGCACTGGGTCTGGGGCAGGATGGCATCCACCTTCTCGACGATGGGGTCGCCCTCCACCTTGAACTTGATGGAGGCGTAACCGAGGGCGGCGCCCAGGACGACGGCCCCCAGGGCCATCACGGCAATGGCGATCAGGAGCTCCATCAGTAGCGGTCCAGTCCGGCGAAGCCCATGAAGGCCAGGCTCATGAGCCCGGCAGTGACCATGGCGATGGCGGCGCCCTTGAAGGGCAGCGGCACCTCGGCCCCATCCACCCGTTCCCGGATGCCGGCGAACAGCACCAGCACCAGGGAGAAGCCGATGGCGCTGCCGGCCCCGAACAGCAGGGATTCCATGAAGCCGTAGCTGTGCGAGATGTTGATCAGCGGCACCCCGAGCACGGCGCAGTTGGTGGTGATGAGGGGCAGGTAGATGCCCAGCACCTGCTGCAGCATCGGGGAAGTCTTGGCGATCACCATTTCCGTGAGCTGCACGATGGCGGCGATGGTGACGATGAAGGACAGGGTGCGCAGGTATTCCAGGCCGAAGGGAATCAGCAGGTAATGGTCGATGATGAAGCTGGCACCGGTGGCCAGGGTGAGCACGAAGGTGGTGGCGGCGCCCATGCCGTAGGCGGTTTCCAGTTTCTTGGAGACTCCCATGAAGGGGCAGAGGCCCAGGATCTTCACCAGGACCACGTTGTTCACCAGGACGGCGCCGATGAGCAGGAACAGGTAATGGGCCATATTCAGCAAGGAAGGTGGGGGGCAGGAATTATGGGGCCGGGGAGGGGCCCGGACAACCGCGATGGCATGAGGGGTTTGCGGCCTCCGGCCGTTGCCGGGATCAAGCGCTCTTCCCCAGGCCGCGCAGGCTGTCGGCCGCTTCCCGCACCAGTTCAGGGCCCCGGTAGATGAAGCCGGTGTAGATCTGCACCAGGCTGGCGCCAGCGGCGAGCTTGGCCCGGGCATCTTCACCCTTGAGGATGCCGCCCACGCCGATGATGGGCACTTCGCCTGCCAGGGCGTGGGCCAGCTTGCCCTGCACCGTGGTGGCGAGGCGGAACTCCGGCGCTCCCGAGAGGCCGCCGGTTTCGTCCCCGTGGGGCAGCTTTTCCACCCCGGCGCGGGACAGGGTGGTGTTGGTGGCGATCACGGCATCCATGCGGTGCCGCTTCAGGGCGTCGGCAATGGTGCTGATCTGCAGGTCGTCCAGGTCCGGGGCGATCTTCAGCGCCAGGGGCACGTAGCGGCCGTGCCGGTCGGCGAGCTGCTGCTGGGCGGCCTTGAGGCGGGCGAGCAGGTCGTCCAGGGCCTCGTCCTTCTGCAGTTCGCGCAGGTTCTTGGTGTTGGGGCTGGAGATGTTCACGGTGACGTAGCTGGCTTCCCCGTAAACCTTTTCCAGGCAGATCAGGTAATCCTCGGCGGCCTTTTCCATGGGGGTGTCGGCGTTCTTGCCGATGTTGATCCCCAGGATGCCGCCCTGTTTCGGGAACTCGGCCCGGCGCACGTTGGCCAGCAGCGCCTCCACCCCGGCATTGTTGAAGCCCATGCGGTTGATGATGGCCTGGGCCTCCGGCAGGCGGAAGATGCGTGGCTTGGGATTGCCCGGCTGGGGCCGGGGGGTGATGGTGCCGATCTCGATGTGGCCGAAGCCCAGGGCCGCCAGGCCGTCGATGTGGGCGCCGTTCTTGTCCAGGCCGGCCGCCAGGCCCACCTTGTTGGGAAAGCGGATGCCCATCACCTCCACCGGATCATCCACGAAGCGGTCGGCCATCAGGCCCGAGAGGCCGCTGGCCTGGAGGAAGGAAATGCCGCTCAGGGCGATGCCGTGCGCCTTTTCGGCATCCATGGAAAACAAAACGCGGCGCAGCAGGGAATAGATCATGATGGGGCGGGATTTTACCGCAAGGCCGGAAAAGTCTGGCTGACGCTGCGGAATATCCTTATAGCTGCGCGGCAGGTGGGCGGCCCGGTTCCAGGGCGCTGGGACGAAAATTGCTAGTGCTGCCTGCGGGCCGGCAGCCGGGCTCCGGCTGTTCCGGGGCGTTCGGGCCCGGTCCCGCAACCCTGTTTCGGGAGCGCGATCATGAATGAAGAAACCCTGTTCTGGATGCGTCTGGCGGCATTTGCCGCCTTGTCCGAGTACGTGCTGAGCACCGGCGCCTCCCTGCGGGATGCGGAGGAGCTGCTGTTCGGCTGGTCCCTGCCCGGGGATCTGCCAGTGGCCTACGGCTGCCTGACCGGGGGCATGGCCCACCGGGTCAGGGCCTGAGCCGGGCGCCACCCCGCCGGGGGCGGCGTGGCGTGGCCGGCGGGGCATGCGGCGAGGCCTAGTGGGCATCTTCCCAGCCGGTGATCATGGCCTTGATGTGGGCGAAGGGCGTGTGCCCGGTGGTGGTCATGTACACGTGCGCCACGAAGAAGGTGAGGATCATGAACCCTCCCACCGTGTGGGCCAGGGCCACCCACTCCAGGGACAGCCACTGGTTCACGCCCCAGGCCGGCCACTGGGGATAGAACAGGTAGAGCAGCCCGCTGCCCCAGATCAAGGGCGACATCAGGGACAGGAAGGCCAGGTAGGCCAGGCGCTGCAGCGGGTTATGCTTGGCCACCGGGGTCTTCTTGAAAGGGTGGGGGGCATCGGTGAAGATGCCCAGGACGTAGTACTTCACCATGGCGTCCACCTTCTTCAAGGTGGGCAGGTACTGGCGCCATTCTCCGGTGGTGAACTGCCAGACGATGGTGAAGGCCCACAGGGTGAGCAGGGTCCAGGCCGCCAGGGTGTGCACCTGGACGGCCTTGGCAAAGCCCAGCAGGGCATAGCTGCCGTGGATCTCGAAGCCGGTGAGCATCATGATGATGATCAAGAGGGCCTGGGACCAGTGCCAGAAACGCTCGAAGCGTTTGTAAAGATAGATGCGTTCGCTCATGACTGGGCTCCGTGCGTATCGTCGTCGTGCGTGTCCTGCCGGCGGCGGGTGAGGATGCGGACCAGGCCGTGTCCGAGGCTGCCCAGGGTGGTCAGGCCCACCAGGGCCCAGCCGACGTTGTCCAGCCAGGGGTGCCGGTCCCGGCCCGGGATGTAAACCCCGGGAATGCCTTCCAGGCGTCCGCCCTGCTTGTGGCATTCGATGCAATCCACCGCGTCTTCCTTGGGGGCCACCATGTGGGTGATGGGCCAGAGCATTTCCGTATCCACGAAGCCGTACTTGCCCGAGAAGGGGGCGCCGGTGGCTGCGGCGCCCACCTTCAGGGCCTTGTCCCAGTCGAAGTTGTACCAGTAGGCCGTGTCGTCCGGGATGGCCGAATGGGGCACCAGCAGGTTCAGGTTTTCCGTGTCATAGGGCTGCCGGCCCCGGAAACGCTTCACCGGCCAGATGCGCGCATCCGCCGCCCCCGGGGTGCCGTGGAAGGTGTTGATGGCCACGGGTCCGTCCGGGTTGATCTTGTCCGTCTGCAGGGTGTAGCTGACCTTGCCGTTGAACCACAGGTACTCGGGCACCACGTTTTCCCCCAGGCCGAACTGGCCCTTGCGGCTGTCGTAGGTGATGTGGCCGTGCTCGTCCTTGATCTTCTGGGGCTTGCCATTGGGGCCCATCCTGCCGGCCTGGGACCAGTCCCAGGTCATCTTGGTGGGCACCCCGCCCCGGGCGAAGGCCGGGACATGGCAGGTCTGGCAGGCCAGGGTGCGGGCGTGGGTGTTGAGCAGTTCCGGATTCTTCTCCCGGGCGGCGTTGATGCTGCCGGCCGGGGCCTGGTGCGGCGCATCCCCGTGGCAGGCCTGGCAGGTGGCCGGGTTCCGGTCACTGGCCTGGCCCCGCAGCAGGGGCCCGTGGGGGTCCGCCGCCGTGGGCGTGATGCGGCTGCCGGAGACCTGGTGGGCATCGGTCTGGTGGCAGGTGGAACAGCTGAAGTTGCCCCCGTCGGCGCTCATGTGCACATCCAGCTGGCGGGAGGGCTGGTTCAGGGAGGAGTCCAGGTCCCCGTGCTTCACCCCGTCACCGCCGCCGCCGTTGTAGTGGCAGGCGCCGCAGTTGTCCTTGCGGGTGGCCCCCACGTGGGCGGCCACCTGGGCCAGGTCCACGGGCTCCAGGAAGGTGCCGGAGCCGGGCGGGTACTCGGTGCGCACGTAGGCCGGGTGGCCGGCCAGGCCGCCGGGCTTGGTGTACTTGCCCTGGTTGTGGCAGGCCAGACAGTCCACGTTTTCCTCATTGGCGAAATCGAACTTGTCGTTTTCCCAGCCGTAGCCGATGTGGCAGCTGTTGCAGAAGGCCTCGTTGGATTTGTCGCCGATGCAAAAGCCGTTCAGCATGGTCTTCTTGCCCAGCTTCTGGCCCGTGTCGGGATTGGTGTATTCCCAGGTCCAGTGGCGGGTCTGCATGATCTGCCGGGCGGCTTCCGTGTGGCAGCTCAGGCAGGCCCGGGTGACTTCCTGGCCCGACTTGAAGTCCTGCTGCAGCTCCTTGAACTTGCTGTGATCGGCGGTGCTGCTCTTGCCGGTCTTCTTTGGGGGGCTGCCGTGAACGGCGGAGGCGCCGGCGTTTCCGGTTAGGGAAAGGGCCAGCGCCAGGGAAATGAGGAGGGCAGGGAGTCCGGATTTCATGGGGATTCTCCCGGATGGTGCAGGGTATGCGGCATGGTTCTTCTCCTTTGGTGTTGAAAAATTATTCAGTGGAGCAGCTTCCACCAGGCCAGGGTCAGCAGGGACCAGGCGGTGAAAGGGTGGGCCAGCCAGCGCCCGGGGGTGCCGGGGCGGAAGACCGGGCCCAGCCCGTGCAGCAGGCACAGGGCGATGGCGATGACGAGCAGCAGCAGTTCCGTGTGGCGCAGCCCGGCCAGGCTGGTGTCCACCAGGGCCGGGTCCAGGGCCAGGAGCAGGGTCGAGGCGAGGCCCAGGAACAGGGAGATGTTTTGCCCCCGGGGCGCCCGGGGGCCGCGTTCCCGAAGCAGGTCCGAAAGACGTGGACCCACCTCAGCCGTTTCCATTTTCCCGGGCGTCGTAATAGATGGTGTTCACCACGGCGAGGAGCAGGGCGAGGCCCAGGCCGAGGATCCAGGCGAAGTACCACATGGCGGTTTCCTTTCTCTGTCAGGGTTCAGTGTTTGTGCTGGCGGCAGTGCTGATGTCCGCCGCCGCCGCTGTGGCCGTGGGCGCACTGGCAGTGGCCGGCGGTTTCCGGGAGGGGAGCGGCTTCTGCTTCTTCTTCATGGTCGTGGCCGCAGCCGCTGTTGTCGTTGCAGGGCAGGGAGGGCGCCCCGGCCAGGTACAGGCGCACCGCCATTTCCGGCGAGCTTTCCTGGGTCAGGTACACCTGGATGCCCCGGGCCGAGAGGCGCCGGTACAGGTCCTGGCCCATGCCGCCGCTGATCAGCACCTGGATCGGGGCCAGGGGGTGTTCCGGGCCCAGGGGCGCGGCATGCAGGACTTCCTCCTGCAGCAGCTCCACGGTGCCCACCATGGGTCCGCCCCCGTCCCCGAACAGGAAGAAGCGGCGGCAGCGGCCGGCATGGGGGGTGACGGTGCGGGCGTTCTGGCAGGTGACGGCGATCAGGCGCATGGGGTTTACCTCCTCAGGTCTCATGGGGCTCAGGCAGTGCTGCCGTCTTCACCGATCAGCAGCCGGCCTGAGGCCAGGTACTGGTGGGGCGGCACTTCCAGGTTGGTGGGGGCGGGCTTGTTCTTGAACACCCGGCCGGCCAGGTCGAAGGTGGAGCCGTGGCAGGGGCAGAGAAAGCCGCCCTTCCAGTCGGACCCCAGGCCCGGGGCTCCGGCCTCGAAGGCTTTGGACGGGGAGCAGCCCAGGTGGGTGCAGATACCGATGGTCACCAGCATTTCCGGGCGGATGGAGCGGTGCTCGTTGCGGGCGTATTCCGGTTGCTGCTGCCTTTCCGAGCCCGGGTCCGCCAAGTCGGCCTCCACCTGTTTCAGGGTGGCCAGCATTTCCGGGGTCCGGTGCAGGATCCACACGGGCTTGCCGCGCCACTCGACGGTGAGCATTTCGCCGGGAGCCAGGCGGGAGACATCCACCTCCACCGGGGCACCGGCGGCCTTGGCCCGTTCCGAGGGCAGCAGGCTGGCGGCGAAGGGAATCAGGGTGATGGCCCCGGCCACGCCGCCTGCGGCGGCGGTGGCCAGGATCAACTGGCGCCGGGTCGGGTTCATGGGGTCATGGCAGGTACAGGCGTGGCTCATGGCGATACTCCTTGCTGCGGTCAGTAGGCCTTCTTGTCGTTGGCCCGGATGAAGTCCAGGGTCACCTTGCCGGCCATGACCTTGTAGGCCCAGCTGGTGTAGAAGATGATCAGGGGCATGAAGATCACCGTGGCGCCGAACATCAGGCCCAGGGTGAAATGGGAGGACACCGCATCCCAGGCGGTCAGGCCCGAGGCGGGATCGCTGGAGGAGGGCATGATGAAGGGGAACATGGCGATCCCGGCGGTGCCGATGATGCCGGTCATGGCGAGCGACGAGGCGATGAAGGCCAGGCCGGGACGGCGCACCCAGGCCATCAGGCCGCCCATGAACAGGCCGGCGATGCCCAGGGCGGGCACGCTCCAGAGCAGGGGCATGTTCTTGAAGTTGTGCAGCCAGCCGCCGGCTACCAGGGCCACGGTCTTGTCCAGGGGGTTGGGCAGGGCGGCCGCGTCGGCGCCGCCGGTGATCACGTGGCCGGGCAGGGCCTGGACCCAGAAGCCGGCGCCCACGAAGCAGACCAGGGCGACGATGCCGCAGGCCAGGGCACCCAGGCGGGTGCGCTCGAAGATCTCGCCTTCGCTGCGCAGCATCAGGTAATGGCCGCCGTGAGCCGTGATCATGGCGCTGCTGACCACGCCGCAGAGCAGGGCGAAGGGGTTGAGCAGGGCCCAGAAGCTGCCCGTGTAGTAGGGGCGCAAGGTGTCATCGAAATGGAAGGGCACCCCCTGGAGCAGGTTGCCGAAAGCCACGCCGAAGATCAGCGGCGGCACGAAACCGCCCACGAACAGGCCCCAGTCCCAGGTGCTGCGCCAGGTGGGGTTGGCGATCTTGGAGCGGTAGTCGAAGCCCACGGGCCGGAAGAAGAGGGCCCAGAGCACCGCCAGCATGGCCCAGTAGAAACCGGAGAAGGCGGTGGCATAGACGAGGGGCCAGGCGGCGAAGATGGCGCCGCCGCCGGTGATGAACCAGACCTGGTTGCCATCCCAGTGGGGCCCCACGGTATTGATGGCGACCCGGCGTTCCGCGTCGGTCTTGCCCACGAAGGGCAGCAGGGTGCCGACCCCCATGTCGTGGCCGTCCATGATGGCGAATCCCACCAGGAGCACCCCCACCAGGAGCCACCAGATGAACTTCAGGGTCAGGTAGTCAATCATGCGCTGTTCTCCTTTTATTCTCAGAAGTCGGACGGGTGGTTTTTGGCAGGGGTGCCGGGGGAAACGGTGGCGGCCTGGGCGGCGAAGGGGACATCCCCGTAGCGGCCGGTGCCGAGGCTGGAAGGACCTTTGCGGGCGAACTTCACCATCAGGTACATCTCCACGCCGAGCAGCAGGGTGTAGAAGCCCACGAAGCCGGCCAGGGAGCCATAGATGTTGGCGGGGGTGAGGCTGGAGACGGACAGGTGGGTGGGCAGGACCCCGTAGATGGTCCAGGGCTGGCGGCCGTACTCGGCCACGAACCAGCCCAGCTCGCAGGCGATCCAGGGCATGGGGATGAACCACACGGCCCAGCGCAGCAGCCAGGTCTTCTCGGTGAAGTTGTCCTTGAGGCTGTAGTAGAGGGCCAGGGCGAACAGGGCGAAGAAGGCGAAGCCCAGGGCCACCATCAGGCGGAAGGCCCAGAACATGGGGGCCACCTTGGGAATCGTGTCGGCGGCGGCCCGGGCGATCAGCTCCGGAGTGGCCTGGTTCAGGTCATCCACGTACTGCTTCAGGAGCAGGCCAAAGCCCAGGTCGGCCTTGTGGGCCTCGAATACGGGCAGGGCGGCTTCCTTGGCGGCGGCGCCGGCCTGGCGGTTGCGCAGGGTTTCCAGGGCTAGCACGGCCTTGGCGCCGGAGGCGATGCGCTCCCGGTTCTCCGCTTCGATCTCTTTGATGCCGGGGATTTCCTTGTCCAGGGAGCGGGTGCCGATGATGCCCATGGCCCAGGGAATTTCCACCGCGTAGCGGTTCTTCTGGTTCTGGTCGTCGGGCAGGGCGAACAGGGTGAAGGGAGCCGGGGCCGCATGGGTTTCCCACATGCCTTCCATGGCCGCCAGCTTGGTCTGCTGGGATTCGGTCACGGTGTAGCCGGATTCGTCCCCGAGCACGATCACCGAGCAGGCGGAGGCAAAGCCGAAGGCGGCGGCGATGCGGAAGGAGCGCTTGGCGAACTCCAGGTCCCGGCCCTTGAGGATGTACCAGGAAGAGATGGCCAGCACGAACACGGAAGCGGTCACGTAACCGGCCGACACGGTGTGCACGAACTTGGCCTGGGCGGTGGGGTTGAACACCACCGCCCAGAAGTCGGTGAGTTCCATGCGCATGGTCACGTAGCTGAATTCGGAGCCCACCGGGTCCTGCATCCAGCCGTTGGCGATCAGGATCCACAGGGCCGAGAGGTTGGAGCCGAAGGCCATCAGGAAGGTGACCAGCAGGTGCTTCTGCTTGGAGAGCCGGTCCCAGCCGAAGAAGAACAGGCCGATGAAGGTGGATTCCAGGAAGAAGGCCATCAGGCCCTCGATAGCTAGCGGCGCGCCGAAGATGTCGCCCACGTAATGGGAGTAATAGGCCCAGTTGGTGCCGAACTGGAACTCCATGGTGATGCCGGTGGTGACGCCCAGGGCGAAGTTGATGCCGAACAGCTTGCCCCAGAACTGGGTCATGTCCTTGTAGACCTGGCGCCCGGTGAGCACGTAGCAGCTCTCCATGATGACCAGGATGAACGCCATTCCCAGGGTGAGGGGAACGAACAGGAAGTGATACATGGCCGTCACGGCGAACTGCAGCCGGGACAGATCCACCAGTTCTTCAGTGAGCATGGGCAGGGGCTCCTTCTTTTTTCTGGGGCTGTAGGGGTTGGGGCACTTGGGGGTGCGGGGTGGAAGCAGAAACCCTGTCGAACGGGCCGGTGACCATGGCCCCCATCCTCGCGGGGGCGTGGGATGGACGGGCGGCAAACCGGGGGGCGGTCAGGGGGGGCTGGCCGGGGGGCCATGACCCTGGCCGGCTCGAGGGCCGGAGATGAATGGGGGGGAGGTGGGAGGAGTTTCATCTCGGTCGGTTCAGGGGTCTGCTTCCGGGATACCTATTACAAAAGCCATGCCAGCCCCGGGCTTTGTATCCATCTGTATGATTTACATGGGTTTAATGTGATTTACCCAAATTGCATTAGCGTTTTTTGATATTTGTTTTTGTCAAATATGGCAGTATTGCCTGTCACTTCTGGCAAGGAGGCCCCCGTGCAACCCTATTCCCTCTCCGAACTGGTCTCCTTCCTGGACGGCCTGCCCGAACCCCGCATCGTCATGGATGCCAGCTACCGCATCGTTGCCGCCAACCAGGCCTATGTGCGCGAGTTCGGGGCCATCAAGGCCATCCTGGGGCGCACCTGCTACGACGTTTCCCACCATTTCCAGGTGCCCTGCGACCAGGCCGGGGAGTCCTGTCCCCTGAGCCGCTGCCAGGAAAGCGACGCCCCCCAGCGGGTCCTGCACCTGCACCACACCCCCCGGGGCGAAGAGCATGTGGACGTGGAACTCACCCCCATCCGGGACGAATCCGGGCGGGTCAGCTATTTCGTGGAAACCATGCGGGTGGTGCGCCAGGCCAGCAGCCGGGCGGCGGCCCGGGGCCTGGTGGGACGCTCCCCGGCCTTCGTGCGCATGCTGGAGCGGATGCTGCGGGTGGCGGATTCCAGCGCCGCGGTGCTGCTCCTGGGGGAAACCGGCACCGGCAAGGAACTGGTGGCCCGGGCCATCCATGAGGCCAGCGACCGCAGCGACGGCCCCTTTGTGGCCGTGGACTGCGCCGGCCTCACCGAAAACCTGTTCGAGAGCGAGCTGTTCGGCTACGAGAAGGGCGCCTTTACCGGCGCCACCCACCGCAAGCTGGGCCTGGTGGAGGCGGCGGCGGGAGGGACCCTGTTCCTGGACGAAATCGGCGAGCTGCCTCTCTCCCTCCAGGTCAAGCTGCTGCGCCTCCTGGAAACCGGTACCTACCGGCGGGTGGGGGGACTGGACAGCCTGGCCGCCGACTTCCGCCTGGTGGGCGCCACCCACCGCAATCTGGCCGCCATGGTGGAGGCGGAAACCTTCCGTCGGGACCTGTATTTCCGCATCAACACCTTCCCCATCCACACCCCGGCCCTGCACGAACGGCCTGAAGACATTCCCCTGCTGGCCGCCTCGCTCCTGGCGCGGGTGGACCGGCGCCCGGGCCGGCGGCTTACCGAGGCGGCCCTGGAATGGCTGGTGGCACGGCGCTACTCGGGCAACATCCGGGAACTGCGCAACCTGATCGAGCGGGCCACCCTGATGGCTGACGGGGATGAGATTGATCAGGGGGATTTCCAGGACGACGAGGAATCCTGCATCCCCCTCCCGGCCCCCGGCCCCCAGCCCCAGTCCTTCAGCCTGGAAGGCCCCGTGGACCTGGCCACCCTGGAACAGCGTTACCTGGCCTGGCTGCTGCCCCGCTGCAACGGGGAAGTGCCCCGGGCGGCGGCGGTGCTGGGAGTCAGTCCCCGCACCCTGTACCGGAAGCTGCAGGAGGCGGGCTCCCAGGAGGCAGGCCAGGGTTGAGCTGTTCCGGGCGGCGCCGGGCCAGGTCCTGGCCGGATTTTTCGGGGGCGGGCCTGCTGCTTGCGTCCGGCCCGTCGCAGTCCGGGCTTCAGCCCAGTACGGTGACCACCACCTGCCGGGTGTGGCCCTGGTGGCGCTGTTCCCACAGGTAGATGCCCTGCCAGGTGCCCAGCAGCAGGCGGCCCTGGCCCACGGGGATGCTGAGGCTGGTGCCGGTGAGCACGCTGCGGGCGTGGGCGGCCATGTCGTCCTCCCCTTCCTGGTCGTGGCGGTAGGCCGGGTCGGCGTCCGGGGCCCAGCGCCGGGCCAGGGTTTCCAGGTCCCGGCGCACGTCCGGGTCGGCGTTTTCGGTGATCAGCAGGGAGCAGCTGGTGTGCTGCACGAAGACGTGGGCCAGGCCCGTGGCGATGCCGCTGGCTGCCACCACCTCAGCCACCTGGGCCGTGATCTCGGTCATGCTGCGGCCCCGGGTGGGGCAGCGCAACAGGGTCTGGTGGCTCATGGGAGCGGGTCGTCCCCGGGCTCGTCGCTGCTGCTCAGCCAGTGCACCGGGGAGAGGAACAGGTAGCCGGCCCCGTAGACGGTCTTGATGATTTCCTTGCACTGGCCGTCCCCGTCCAGCTTGCGCCGCAGCCGGGAAACCCGGGCGTCGATGCTGCGGTCGGTGGGCGCCTGCTCCCGGTTGCCCAGCAGTTGCTCCCGCTGCAGGATGCGGTTGGGATTGGCCAGGAAGATGCGCAGCAGGTCCGCCTCGGCGGTGCTCAGCACCTGCTCCATGCCGTCCGGGGCTTTCAGGGTGTTGTTGGCCGGATTGAAGTGCCAGCCGGAAAACTCCGCCACCGGCGGGTTGGGCTGGCGGCTGGCCAGGTCCGGGGCCTGGCGCCGGCGCAGGATGCTGCGGATGCGGGCCACCAGCTCCCGGGCTTCGAAGGGCTTGACCATGTAGTCGTCGGCGCCCAGTTCCAGGCCCATCACCCGGTCGCTCACGTGGCTGCGCCCGGTGACGATCAGGACGCCGCAGTCGCTGACGCTGCGCACGTGCTGCATCAGGCTCATGCCGTCCATGTCGGGCAGGCCCAGGTCGATGATGCACAGGTCGGGAACCTGGGTGCGCAGGCGGCGCATCAGCTCCGCTCCGCTGCGGCAGCACTGGGTGGAAAAGGAAAAGCCCTGCAGGGCCAGTTCCATGGTCCGGGCTACGTCCCGGTCGTCCTCGACGATGAAGATCAGGGGGTTGGGGGGTATCTGTTTCATTTCAGGATTGCAGGGCGCGGGCCAATTCCCGCTTCGAGAAGGGTTTGCCCAGCAGCCGCAGGTGCGGGGTTTCGGTCTGGCTCAAGGTGGCTTGTTCCTCGTAGCCGCTCATCAGCACCACGTGCAGCCCGCTGCGGGCCTCCAGGGCCTGGCGGGCCAGCTCCCGGCCGTTCATGCCGCCGGGCATGATCACGTCGGTGAGGAGCACGGTGATGTCCTGGACCTGGGCGAGGATCTCCGCCGCCTGGTTGCCGTTCTCGGCCTCCAGCACCGGGTAGCCCAGGTCCAGGAGCTGGTTGCGCACCACCCGGCGCACTTCCGGCTCGTCCTCCACCAGCAGCACCAGGGCGCCGGGGGCGGCCGTGGCCGGGGCCTGTTCTTCGGGCAGCACCTCTTCCAGGCTGCCGGCCGGGGCCGGCGGCAGGATCAGGGTGAAGGTGCTGCCTTTGCCGGGCTTGCTGGTCACGGTAACGCAGCCGCCGGACTGGCGCGCGAAACCATAGACCATGGAAAGCCCCAGGCCGCTGCCGCGGCCGAAGCCCTTGGTGGTGAAGAAGGGCTCGAAGACCTTGTCCCGGGTGGCCTCGTCCATGCCGCAGCCGGTGTCGGAAACCTCGATGAACACGTAGGGGCCGCCCGGCAGCTCCTGGGCCTCGGCCTGCTCCGCGCGCAGCACCCCGGGCCGCACCCGCATTACCAGCCGGCCCCCTTCGGGCATGGCGTCCCGGGCGTTCAGGGCGAAGTTGAGCAGGGCGCTTTCCAGCTGCCCCGGGTCCACCCGGGAATGCAGGGGCTTGCCCGGCAGGCGGGTGCTGAACTGGATGGAGGAGGGCAGGGAGCGGCGGATCAGGGTCTCCAGGTCCGCCACCAGCTTGCCCACGTCCACCGCCACCGGCTTCAGGGGCTGCTGGCGGGAGAAGGAGAGCAGGCTCTTGATCAGCTGGGCGCCGCGCCGGGCGGCCTGCAGGGCCGGCTCCAGCAGCTCCCGGGTCTCCCGGTGTTCCGGGTGGCGCTCCTTCAGGGTGGAAAGGTTGCCGCTGATGATGGTGAGCAGGTTGTTGAAGTCATGGGCCACCCCGCCGGTGAGCTGGCCGATGGCTTCCATCTTCTGGGCCTGGGCCAGGGCCGCCTGCATGCGCCGGGTTTCGGTGATGTCGAAGGAGAACACGAAGCAGCCCACGGGCACCCCGTCCGGCCCCATTTCCGGGACCATGGTGCTGCGCGCATTCACCAGCTTGCCCTTCTGGCGCATCGTGTATTCGTGGGTGATGGTCTCCCCGGACAGGGCCCGGGCGATGTAGTGCTTGACCGAGTTGTATCCCTTTTCCCCGATCACCCGGACGATGGGCGCACCGACCACCTCCGCCTCCGGCAGGCCGAACCAGCTGGAATAGCCCTTGTTGGCGTAGCGGTAGATCTGGTTCTTGTCGAAATAACTGATCTGGGCCGGGATGGTGTCGGTGATCAGGCGCAGGCGCTCCTCGCAGCGGAACAGGGCGGCGGTGATGCTGCGGTTGGTATCCAGAGCCTCTTCCAGGGCGGCGCGGCTCTGGCCCAGGGCCTGCTCCAGGCGCGCCACCTGGGCCTGGAGCTCCTTTTCCCGGGAAGATGTGGGCTGATCTGACATGATGCCCGGGATTCTAGCAGTCCCCCGGCCCGGTTCACCCGGCGGGCCACCCGGGGGACAGGGGGCGGGTGGTAACACAGCCCAAGGCCCATGGTGGCTCCCCAAGACAAAGGCATCAGCCTTTGCGCTAGCATTACGTGGCTTCAACAACTAGGGACTACCCGGCCTTGTGTCATGGTAGGAATTCAATTCATCGAACTGCGGATACGTGATCCGTTTGTACGGTGGTTCGGGAGGTAGGGGCTGAGAGGCTGCTTGCTATCCCAGTTATGTTTCTGGAGATCATTCGTGGCTAAACCTCAACTGCGGCGATATACCACTACTCCTGCGCTCCTAAGAATTTTGCGGAAAAAGGAAATCACCTTGCTTGATCCCATGAAGTGGGATGACAGCAACGATTCTTACAGCTTGAGCGTATTTAAGGAACGTAGAAATCTGAAAACGCTGCTTGCCCTCTGCTTTACCGAAACGGCGGAGACCTACCATCATTGGCACGTCTTTGCAGGAGATTCTGGTGGCGTGTGCATCATCTTTGACAAAGACATGCTTCTAGAGCAGTTCGAAAAACAAAATGGCTTTGACTATGGCCCTGTCAATTACAGAACTCTAGAGGAGCTTCGTATTCAACGCCCATCTACCATGGAACTCCCTTTTATCAAACGTGCAGGGTATGTGGATGAGTGCGAATTTCGCCTCATCTACAAGAACAGCTCTCGCCAGATGGCATCAAAGGATGTCCGCATTCCTATCGAGTGCATACAGAAGATTTGCTTGAATCCGTGGATGCCAAAGCCATTGGTTCAGAGCTTCAGGGAAACCATCGGCTCTATCGAGGGGTGTGAGCGGCTGAACAAGTACGTATTCCGTTCTACGTTGGTTGGAAACAATGAATGGAAAGAGCTTGTCAGCGAAGCGGCATAAGGATTAAGGCCAGATCTTGCTCGCGAAGCAAGCCGTAATCCGAACCGGTTGTTGAACAACCCCGGTTGCGCCTCCTGGAAACAGCTTTTTGTGGTCCGCCTGGAAACCCGGTTGAAGGTTTGGTGGCGGCTCGGGCGCAGCCGGATTCGCTGCTCACGGTGGAGGCGGCCGTAGTTGCGTACTTGTCTGAAACCCTGGGGGGGCCTTTGCAGCAGCGGGGGCGGGCAGTCGGCGCTGGGCCGACGACATCCGATTGCAGCCTGTCACGAATGGATCAAGCTTGTCACGATTCAGTACATTTGACGAAAACTGCTGCAAGTCTGCTTTGCGAAGCTTGTCCGCGGTTTGTCATTTCGGCGCCAGCCGGAATCCATGCGGCAACCCGGAAGTCCCGGTTTCAGGGGCGGGTGTTGCCGTTGCTGTCCCGTAGTACGGCGCCAGTCATACACCATAAAGCAGGAGACACCGTGGAAGCGAACAACCCTTACGCCGCAGGTCTGGAACGCAATCAGGCCAATTACGTCCCCCTCTCTCCGCTCAGCTTCATCCGGCGGACGGCCTTCATCTACCCGAACCGCATCAGCACTATCCAGGGTGAGCGGCAATACACCTGGCAGGAAACCTACAGCCGCTGCCGCCAGCTGGCTTCCGCCCTGAAGGGCCGCGGCGTTCAGCCCGGGCAGACCGTGGCGGTGATGCTGCCCAATGTGTCTGCCATGTTCGAGGCCCACTTCGGCATTCCCATGCTCGGGGCCGTGCTCAATACCCTCAACACCCGTCTGGATGCCGAGGCCATTGCCTTCATGCTGCAGCACGGGGAAGCCAAGGTGCTGATCACCGATCTGGAATACTCGGCGGTGGTGGAACAGGCCCTGAAGCTGATGACTGGGCCCAAACCCGTGGTGATCGACGTGCTCGATCCGGACTTCACCGGCGGCAAGGCCCTGGGGGAAAAGGATTACGAGGCCTTCCTGGCCGAAGGTGACCCGGAATTCGAATGGTCGCTGCCCGCCGACGAGTGGGATGCCATCACCCTGAATTACACCTCCGGCACCACCGGCAATCCCAAGGGGGTGGTCTACCATCACCGGGGCGCCTATCTGAATGCCGCTTCCAACATCATTTCCTGGGGCATGCCACCCCACTCGGTCTACCTGTGGACCCTGCCCATGTTCCACTGCAACGGCTGGTGCTTCCCCTGGACCATGGCGGCCAATGCGGGCACCAACATCTGCCTGCGCAAGGTGGACCCGGCCGTGATCTACGACCTGGTGCGCCGGCACCGGATCACCCACATGTGCGGCGCGCCCATCGTGTATGGCATGCTCATCAATGCTCCGGACGAACTGCGCCAGGGCATCGAACATGAACTCAATGGCCTGATCGCCGGCGCTGCGCCTCCGGTGGCCATCATCGAGGGTTGCGAGCGGGTCGGCATCAACATCACCCACGTCTATGGCCTGACCGAAACCTACGGTCCGGCTTCCGTCTGCGCCAAGCATCCCGAATGGGACAAGCTGCCCATCGACCTGCGCGCCGGCCGCAACGGCCGCCAGGGGGTGCCTTACCACATGCAGGAAGCCATTTCCGTGCGCGACCCCGTGAGCCTGGAGCCGGTGCCCTGGGACGGGGAAACCATGGGCGAAATCATGTTCCGGGGCAACCTGGTGATGAAGGGCTACCTGAAGAACGAGAAGGCCACCGAGGAAGCCTTCCAGGGCGGCTGGTTCCACACCGGCGACCTGGCCGTGGTGCATACGGACGGCTACGTGAAGATCAAGGACCGTTCCAAGGACGTGATCATCTCCGGGGGCGAGAACATCTCTTCCCTGGAAGTGGAGGACGTGATCTACCGGCATCCGGCCGTGGTGGCCGCCGCCGTGGTGGCCAAGCCCGATCCCAAGTGGGGCGAGGTGCCCTGCGCCTTCGTGGAACTGAAGGACGGGGTGGAGGCCAGCGAGGCGGATATCATCGAGCACTGCCGCGGCCATCTGGCCCGCTTCAAGGTGCCCAAGTCCGTGGTGTTCGGGGCCCTGCCCAAGACCTCCACGGGCAAGATCCAGAAATACGTCCTGCGCCAGCATGCCAAGTCCGTGCTGGCCATCGAATAAGCAACGAGAAAACCGGAGTAGCCCCATGAAAGTACTGGTTCCCGTCAAACGGGTGGTCGATTACAACGTCAAGGTCCGCGTCAAGGCGGACGAGACCGGCGTGGATCTGGCCAACGTCAAGATGAGCATGAACCCCTTCGACGAAATCGCCGTGGAAGAGGCGGTGCGCCTCAAGGAAGCCGGCCTCGCCACCGAGGTGGTGGTAGTCAGCTGCGGCCCGGCCGCCTGTCAGGAAACCCTGCGCACGGCCCTGGCCATCGGCGCCGACCGGGCGATCCTGGTGGATTGCGGCGAGACCGAGCTGCAGCCCCTGGCCGTGGCCAAGCTGCTCAAGGCCGTCTGCGCCGCCGAGGCACCCCAGCTGGTGGTCTGCGGCAAGCAGGCCATCGATGATGACGCCAACCAGGTGGGCCAGATGCTGGCCGCCCTGCAGGGCTGGCCCCAGGCCACCTTCGCCTCCAAGCTGGTGCTGGCCGATGGCAAGGCCCAGGTGACCCGGGAAATCGACGGGGGCCTGGAAACCCTGGAAATCGGCCTGCCCGCCGTGGTGACCACCGACCTGCGGCTGAACGAGCCCCGCTACGCCAGCCTGCCCAACATCATGAAGGCCAAGAAAAAGCCCCTGGATACCACCACCCCGGCCACCCTGGGCGTGGACGTGGCGCCTCGCCTGAAGACCCTCAAGGTGAGCGAGCCGCCCCGGCGTCAGGGCGGGGCCAAGGTGGCCGACGTGGCTGATCTGGTGAACAAACTGAAGAACGAAGCAAAGGTGATCTGATGGCCATCCTCGTCATTGCCGAACACGACCACGCCAGCCTCAAGGCGGCAACCCGCAACACCCTGGCGGCCGCCGCCCGGCTGGGAGGCGACATTCACCTGCTGGTGGCCGGCAGCAATGCCGCCGCCGCGGCCCAGCAGGGCGCTGCCTGCGCCGGCGTCGCCAAGGTGCTGCTGGCCGATGCGCCCCAGTACGCCGAGCAGGGGGCCGAGAACGTGGCCGCCCTGGTGCTCTCTCTGGCCTCCGGCTATTCCCACATCCTGGCGCCCGCCTCCACCTTCGGCAAGAATTTCATGCCCCGGGTGGCCGCCCTTCTGGACGTGGCCCAGATTTCCGACATCGTCGCGGTGCAGTCCGCCGATACCTTCGTGCGTCCCATCTATGCCGGTAACGCCCTGGCCACCGTGCAGAGTGCCGACCCGGTCAAGGTCATCACCGTGCGCGGCACCGCCTTCGACCCGGTGGCCGATGGCGGCAGCGCCCCGGTGGAAGCCGTGGCCGGCGCCGCCGACAGCGGCCAGAGCAAGCTCCTGGGCCGGGAACTGACCGTGTCCGCCCGTCCCGAGCTGGGGGCCGCCAAGGTCATCGTCTCCGGCGGCCGTGGCCTGGGCAGCGGCGACAAGTACCGGGAGCTGCTGGAGCCCCTGGCCGACAAGCTGGGTGCCGCCCTGGGGGCTTCCCGGGCCGCCGTGGATGCGGGCTTCGTGCCCAACGACTTCCAGGTGGGCCAGACCGGCAAGATCGTCGCGCCCCAGCTCTATCTGGCCATCGGCATCTCCGGTGCCATCCAGCATCTGGCCGGCATGAAGGATTCCAAGGTCATCGTGGCCATCAACAAGGATCCGGACGCCCCCATCTTCCAGGTGGCCGACTACGGCCTGGTGGCAGACCTGAACGAGGCCGTGCCCCAGCTGATCGCCGCTCTCTGAGGCGCGCGGCAGCCGTCCTTCCCATAATGACCGCCGGCCCCAGGAGGGCCGGCGGCGACCGATAACGGAGAAACCATGAGCACCTACATCGCTCCCGTGCGCGACATGCGCTTCGTCCTCAATGAACTGGCCGGCCTGGAAGAAATCACCGGCCTGCCCGGTTTCGAGGAGACCGATACGGAACTGGTGGAAGCCATCCTCGACGAGGCCGGCAAGTTCGCCGCCGAGGTCATCGATCCCATCAACGCCAAGGGCGACCGCCAGGGTGCCGTGTGCAAGGACGGGGAGGTCACCACCTCCCCCGGCTACAAGGAAGCTTTCCAGCTCTTCTGCGAGACCGGCTGGCACGCCATGCCCGCCAGTCCCGAGTACGGCGGCCAGGGCCTGCCGCACCTGGTGACCATGGCCGTGTCGGAAATGTGGAAGTCCGCCAGCATCGCCTTCGGCCTCTGCCCCATGCTCACCAACGGCGCCGTGGAAGCCATCGCCCACCACGGTTCCGACGCCCTCAAGGCCAAGTACCTGCCCAACATGGTGGCCGGCGTCTGGACCGGCACCATGAACCTGACCGAGCCCCAGGCCGGTTCCGATCTGGCCGCCATCCGCAGCAAGGCCGTGCCCCAGGCCGACGGCAGCTACCGCATCAGCGGCACCAAGATCTTCATCACCTGGGGTGAGCACGATGTGGCGGAAAACATCATCCACCTGGTGCTGGCCCGCCTGCCCGATGCGCCTCCGGGAGTGAAGGGCATCTCCTTGTTCCTGGTGCCCAAGTTCCTGGTGAACGACGACGGCAGCCTGGGCGCGCGCAACGACTTGGTGTGCGCCTCCATCGAACACAAGCTGGGCATCCACGCCAGCCCCACCGCCGTCATGTCCTTTGGCGAAAAGGACGGCGCCATCGGCTGGCTGATCGGCGAAGCCAACAAGGGTCTGGCTTACATGTTCACCATGATGAACCACGCCCGGCTCAACATCGGCATGGAAGGCCTGAGCGTTTCCGAACGCGCCTACCAGCACGCCCTGGCCTATGCCCGGGAGCGGGTCCAGGGCGCCCCCATCGGCGACCGTTCCGGCCAGGTGAAGCCCATCCTGCATCACCCGGACGTGCGCCGCATGCTGATGGACATGAAGTCCCGCACCGAAGCCATGCGCGCCCTGTCCTACTGGGTGGCCGGCCACATGGACCTGGCCAGCCATCATCCCGATGCGGCCCAGCAGGCCCGCAGCCAGGCCTACGTGGACCTGCTCACCCCGGTGGTCAAGGGCTGGTGCACCGAGAGCGCCGTGGAGATCACCTCCACCGGCATCCAGATTCACGGCGGCGTGGGCTTCGTGGAGGAAACCGGGGCCGCCCAGTATTTCCGCGATGCCCGCATCACGCCCATCTACGAAGGCACCACCGCCATCCAGGCCAATGACCTGATCGGCCGCAAGCTGGCCCGGGAAAAGAATGAAGCTGGCGAAACGGGCTTTACCGCCCGGGCCCTGCACGCCGAGATGGCCGCCCTGGCTGCCGAATTGGTGGCTGACGGCCAGCTGGCCGACCTGGGCCATGCCCTGGCAACCGCCGTCCAGGCCCTGCAGGAGGCCACCACCTGGCTGCTGCAGCACTACGACAGCGAACCCCAGGCCGCTGCCGCCGGCGCCGTCGCCTACCTGAAGCTGACCGGCATCGTGGTCGGCGGCTGGCTGATGGCCCGCTCTGCCCGCATCGCCCGGGATCACCTGGCGGCCGGCAGCAGCGACGACTTCTACAAGGCCAAGCTGAGCACGGCCCGTTACTTCGCCCAGCATCAACTGCCCCAGGCCGGCGGCCTGGCTGCTGCCATCACCGGCGGCAGCAGCTCGGTGCTGGAACTGCCCGAATCCCTCTTCTAAGGGGCCATGATGAGTACCGAACGGGAGTTCATGGAATACGACGTGGTGGTGGTGGGGGCCGGCCCGGCCGGCCTCGCCGCTGCCATCCGTCTCAAGCAGCTGGCGGCGGAGCAGGGGCGGGAACTATCCGTCTGCGTCCTGGAAAAGGGTTCCGAGGTGGGCGCCCACATCCTCTCCGGCGCCTGTTTCGAGCCCCGGGCCCTGGACGAGCTGCTGCCCGACTGGAAGGCCCTGGGGGCGCCCCTGCACACCCCGGCCACGGACGACCAGTTCCTGTTCCTCACCGAGACCGGCGCCCACCAGCTGCCGACCCCGCCCCAGATGCACAACCACGGCAACTACATCATCAGCCTGGGCAACCTGTGCCGCTGGCTGGCGGAGCAGGCCGAGGGACTGGGGGTGGAAATCTACCCGGGCTTTGCCGCCGCTGAGGTGCTCTACCACGAGGATGGCAGCGTCAAGGGCGTGGCCACCGGCGACATGGGGGTGGGCAAGGATGGCCAGCCCACCGGCAACTACCAGCCGGGCATGGAGCTGCACGCCCGCCAGACCATTTTCTCGGAAGGCTGCCGGGGTTCCCTGACCCAGGACCTGTTCGAGCGTTTCGAGCTGAGAAAGGACGCCCAGCCCCAGACCTACGGCATCGGCATCAAGGAGCTGTGGGAAGTGGACCCGGCCCGGCATCAGCCCGGCAAGATCGTGCACAGCATAGGCTGGCCCCTGAGCACCGACACCTATGGCGGCTCCTTCCTCTATCACCTGGAAAACAACCAGGTGGTGGTGGGCTTCGTGATCGGCCTCGACTACAAGAATCCCTGGCTGTCTCCCTTCGAGGAATTCCAGCGCTTCAAGACCCACCCCTCCGTGCGCGACACCTTCGCCGGTGGCCGGCGCATCGCCTACGGGGCCCGGGCCCTGTCGGAAGGGGGCTTCCAGTCCCTGCCCAAGCTGACCTTCCCGGGCGGCCTGCTGGTGGGGGATACCGCCGGTTTCCTCAACGTGCCCAAGATCAAGGGCAGCCACACGGCCATGAAGTCCGGCATGCTGGCGGCCGAGGCGGTGTTCGAGCACCTGGGCCGGGAAGGGGCGGGGACCGAGGTCAGCGCCTATCCGGAAAAACTCAAGGCCTCCTGGCTCTGGCAGGAGCTCCACGCGGTGCGCAACATCCGCCCGGGTTTCAAGTGGGGCCTCTGGCCCGGCCTGGCCCTGGCGGCCGTGGATACCTACCTGTTCCGCGGCAAGGCCCCCTGGACCCTCAGCCATCACGCCGATCACGCGGCCCTGGAAGAGAAATCCCGGCACGCGCCCATTGCCTATCCCAAGCCCGACGGGGTACTCACCTTCGACCGCCTGTCCTCGGTGTTCCTCTCCAGTACCAACCATGAGGAAAACCAGCGCTGCCACCTGCAGCTGCGGGATGAGGCTGTGCCCATCCGGGTGAACCTGGCCCGTTACGGGGCACCGGAGATCCGCTACTGTCCGGCCGGCGTCTATGAAATCCTGGGCGAGGAGGAGGGCCAGCCCCGGCTCCAGATCAACGCCCAGAACTGCCTGCACTGCAAGACCTGCGACATCAAGGACCCGACCCAGAACATCCACTGGACGGTGCCCGAAGGGGGCGGCGGGCCCAACTATCCGAACATGTGATTTGCATCAACCATCTGCGGTAAGGGTGGCTGTAGTGGTCTACCCTTCTTCAGGGGCCTTCGGGCCCCTTTTTTTTGCGCGTCCGAGCGGGGGCGGTTGAAGCGGGCCGGGATGATGTATAACCTGCCGGGTGTTTTTGCCGGGCGCCACTCCCTTCGTGCATCGGGGCTGGCCCGCTGCTTCCTGCTGTGCCGGCGTGGCGTGGCTGATCTTTTCTTGAATATCGAGTCGATGCGGAGTTTTCCTGGCTTCTGGCCGTTTTTTCTCCTTCTGGGGTTTCTGTGCTGCTTGCCGGGCCGCCCGCTCCTGGCTGCCCCGGCAGTGGTGCTGAGCCCGGAGGAACAGGCCTACCTGGCCCGGCTGGGCAGCGTCAGGATGTGCGTCGATCCCGACTGGGTGCCCTTCGAGCGCATCAATCAGGAAGGGCGCCACGAGGGGATCGCCGCCGATCTGGTGCAGCTGGTGGCGGCTCGGGTGGGGCTGCGCCTGGAGCTCTATCCCGTCCATAACTGGGAGGAAAGCCTGGCGGCGTCCCGGGCCGGGCGCTGCCAGATCATGAGTTTCCTCAACCAGACCCCGGAGCGGGATGCCTGGCTCGACTTTACCCAACCCATCTTTTCCGATCCCAACGTGATCATCACCCGGGAGGAGCACGACTTCATCCCGGACCTGAGCCGCCTCCGGGGCCAGCGGGTGGCCCTGCCCCGGGGCACCATGGTGGCGGAGCGGGTGCGCCGGGATTACCCCGAGCTGCAGGTGCTGCCCACCGCCAGTGAGGAGGAATCGGTGGCCCTGGTGTCCCGGCGCGAGGCGGACATGACCGTGCGCTCCCTGATCGTGGCGGCCTACGCCATCCGGAAGGAGGGGCTGTTCAACCTCAAGATCGCCGGCCAGATTCCCGAGTACACCAACCAGCTGCGCATCGGCGTGCTGAAGGAAGAGCCCCTGCTGCGCTCCATCCTCGACAAGGGCGTGGCCACCCTGACCCAGGCAGAACGGGACGAGATCGCCAGCCGCCACGTGGTGGTCCAGGTGCAGCGGGGCATCGACTACCGGCTGGTATGGCAGGTCCTGGGCGGCGCCCTGCTGGTGCTGGCGCTGGTCTATTACTGGAACCGCAAGCTGCGCCGCCTGAACCGGGAACTGGCGCGCCTGTCCGTCACTGACCGGCTCACCGGCCTCTACAACCGCCTGAAGCTGGATGAGGCCCTGGAGGGTGAGGTGCAGCGGGCCCTGCGTTTCGACCAGCCCTTCAGCCTGATCATCCTGGACCTGGACCATTTCAAGGGGGTCAATGACGACTATGGCCACCAGTTGGGGGACCAGGTGCTGATCCATCTGGCCCGCCTGCTCCAGGACAACACCCGGGAAACCGATGTGGTGGGGCGTTGGGGCGGTGAGGAATTCATGGTGATCTGCCCCCACACGGCCCTGGACGGGGCCCTGAGCCTGGCGGAAAAGCTGCGCCTGCTGCTGCAGGAATGCGCCTTCCCGGTGGTGGGCCCCAGGACGGCGAGTTTTGGTGTCAGCGCCTACCGGGCCGGGGATCAGGCCCGGGACCTGGTGGCCCGGGCCGACGCGGCCCTGTACACGGCCAAGCACCAGGGCCGCAACCGGGTCGAGGGGAGTTAGCTCATGGCCCCCTGGGCGCTGCTGGGACTGGTGCTGGCCGGGCTTGCCCCGGGGCTCCGGGCCGCAGAAAACTGGAGCGATGCCCTGGGGGAAAGCCGGGTGTTCGGCTACGCCAAGGCCATGTACGTGGCCGATGACAAGAAGGGCGGGCGTCCCAACCAGAGCACCCTGGGGGTGGGCGGCAAGCTGGGGGTCGCCACCGGCGAGTTCCAGGGCTTCAGCCTCCTGGGGGCCTGGTATGCCACCTCCGACCTGGGGCTGCGCAGCCACGATCCGCGCCGCACCGATGCCTATATGTTCGACCTGGACAAGCGGCCCTACCAGCTCTGGGGCGAGGCCCAGCTGATCTATCGCCAGGGGGAGGCGCGGCTGGTCCTGGGGCGCCAGGAGATCCTCTCCCCCCTGGTCAACAGCTACGACTACCGCATCATCCCCAACCTGTTCGAGGCGGCCACCCTGAGCCTGCCGGCCGGGGCCGACACCCGCCTGACCCTGGCCTACCTGACGCGCATGTCGGGCCTGGACGGCCTGGTGAGCTTTTCCGAGTTCCGCAGCATGTCCCAGCAGGCCTACACCTCCCTGATGCTGGATGGGGCCGGGCGGGTGGACGGCAGCCACGGGGAAACCCTGGACCTGTCCCGGGTGGTGGGGCACCGGGGCGCCTGGCTGGCGGGCCTGGTCCATGAGCGGGGGGATTACCGGCTGCAGCTCTGGAACAGTTTTGGGCGCGATACCTTGAATACGCTCTATGGGGATGGCCGTCTGCGTCACGGCCTGGAGGGGGGCGCTGCCCTGGTGCTGGAGGCCCAGGCCTACCAGGTGCGGGCGGTGGGGGGCTTCCGGGATTATCTGGCGCGCCTGGGGCTCAGTGCCGATTACGGGCTCTGGGGGCTCAAGGGGAGCTATGAGCACCAGCCCTGGGGCCTGCGCCTCAGCCTGGCCCACAACCGCTTTGGCGGCGACGGCCGCACGGTGACGGCCTACGGCAACTGGGGCGGCTACCCGGAATTCGTGTCCATGCCCTATCTGTACGCGGAGCAGGACAAGGCCACGCCCATCGCCCGCAGCCGTCTTTCCCGCCTGACCCTGGGGCTGGACCTGGGGCCCTACGGCCTGCAGGGGCACAGCCTGCTGTGGAGCTTCTCCCGCATCGATCCCGATGCGGCCCTGCTTCCGGGCGGGGCCATCCGCGTCCATGGCCTGCTCTGGCGGGCCCGTCTGACGCCGGAGCTGAGCGCCCGGCTGCAGCTGGAGGCCCGGAACTCGGGAAAATCCCGCTACGACAACGAGTTCGCCGCCCTGTCCCTACGCTACGATTTCTGAGCCGCAGCCTCGTCGTTGCCGCCCGGGGCGGCCGGCGCTTCCTGCCAGCGCCGCACGCTGCGCTGGAAGAACAGGCTGTTGGGCACCTGCAGCTGGCTGCTGCCTTTTTCCCCGTGGTCTTCCTGCAAGGTGGTGTAGATCAGGTTGATGTCCACCACCTGGCCGCCCAGGCCGGGCTTGTCGCCGCTTTCCAGGATTTCCACCCGGTCATGGAGGCGGAAGGGCCGGACGGTGTAGATCAGCACCGAACAGAAGATGTTGGAGAGCACGCTCCAGGCGGCGAAAAAGGCCACCGCGGCCACCGTGGCGAAGCTGGTGAAGGCGGTCCACAGCACGGTGCCCGAAACCCCGGCCCGGTCCAGGATCAGCAGCAGGGCGCCGCCGAAAATCAGGAAGGTGCTGGTGCGGCAGCCGCCCACCAGGAGCTCCAGGGGCAGGCCGTGGCGCTGGCAGAGGCTGCGGATGAAGCGATGCACCAGGGTGCGCAGCAGGGTGGCCGCGAGCAGGATGAGGACGGTCTGCAGGCCCAGGGTGATCAGGTCCAGCCAGGGATGGGCCCAGTCAGGCAGAAATTCGCGCATGGGGTGTCCGGTCGTCGAGGAGGGGCCGAGCCACCCCGGAGCCGTCTGCCACTGGGGGCAGGGCGGACCGGGGCGGGCTTCCGGGGGCCGGAAGCCCGGGGCTCAGAGGTTGAGCAGGGTCTGGGTGTGGTGGGCGATCATCCATTCCTCGTTGGTGGGGATCACCAGCACGTCCACGGTGCTGTCCGGGGCGCTGATGCGGATGTCGTGGCGGGCATTGGCCTCCGGCGACAGCTTGACGCCCAGCCAGCCGGCCTGGAGGGCTACCCGGCGCCGTACTTCGGCGGCGTGTTCGCCGATGCCGCCGGTAAACACCAGGGCATCCAGCCCGCCAGCAGCGGCAGACAGGGAACCCAGTTCCCGGGCGATGCGGTAGCAGTAGAGATCCACCGCCTCGTTGGCCTCGGGCTTGTCGGAAGCGAGCAGGGTGCGCATGTCCTGGCTGATGCCGGAGACGCCCAGCAGGCCCGATTCCTTGTAGAGCAGCTTGGTCAGCTCCTTCACCCCCATGCCCTTGTTTTCCATCAGGTAGAGGATCACGCCCGGGTCCAGGTTGCCGGTACGGGTGCCCATCATCAGGCCATCCACGGCGGTGAAGCCCATGGTGGAGGCGACGCCCTTCCTGTTCACCATGGCGGCCATGCTCGAGCCGTTGCCTAGGTGGCAGATCACCACCCGGCCTTCGGCCCGGGGTGAATGCTGGGGCAGGACCCGGGCGATGTACTCGTAGGAGAGGCCGTGGAAGCCATAGCGGCGCACCCCTTCGGCGGTGATGTGACGGGGTAGGCCGAAGACCTGGGCCACGTCCGGCTGGTGCCGGTGGAAGGCGGTGTCGAAGCAGGCCACCTGGGGCACTTCCGGCATCAGGGTCTGGATGGCGTGCACGCCGGCCAGGTTGTGGGGCTGGTGCAGGGGGGCCAGGGGGGTCAGGGCCGCCAGCTGTTCCTGGGTGCCCTGGTCCAGGCGGATGGGCTTGGCGTAGCGTTGCCCGCCGTGCACCACCCGGTGGCCCACGGCGATGATTTCCCGGCCGGCGCTGTGGTCCGCATACCACTTGAACAGGTAGTCGAAGGCCTGCTGGTGGTTGGGGTTATCCAGGGGCAGGCGGTCATCGGCCACCTTGATCTGGGCATGGTCCTTGGCCACCAGCTTGGCTTCGGCGGTGCCGATGCCGTCGATCTGGCCCGACACCAGGGCCGTGTCCGAGAGGGGGTGAGTGAGGGAGAAGATGGCGAACTTGATCGAGGACGAGCCCGCGTTGATGGTCAGGATGGCCTGGTTGTTCATGGTTCAGGCCCCGCCTTTCTTGCGGTTGGCGTGGGCGATCAGGGCGGCCACGGCGCAGGAGGCGGTGCGGGTTTCGGCAGTATCGGCCCGGGAGGTGAGGATGATGGGCACCTTGGCACCCAGCACCACCCCGGCGGTCAGGGCGTTGGCCAGGTATTCGAGCTGCTTGGCCACCATGTTGCCGGACTCCAGGTCGGGCACCACCAGGATTTCCGCATGGCCGGCCACCGAGGAGCGGATGCCCTTGGTGATGGCGGCCTCGATGGAGACGGCGTTGTCGAAGGCCAGGGGGCCGTCCAGGACGCCACCCTTGATCTGACCCCGGTCCGCCATCTTGCACAGGGCGGCGGCATGGAGGGTGGATTCGATCTTGGGATTGACGGTTTCCACGGCGGAGAGAATGGCCACCTTGGGTTCGGGAATACCCATCACGTGGGCCAGGTCGATGGCGTTCTGGATGATGTCCACCTTCTCTTCCAGGGTCGGCGCGATGTTGATCGCCGCGTCGGTGATCAGCAGGGGCCGGTGGTAGGTGGGCACGTCCATCAGGAACACGTGGCTGATGCGCCGGGCTGTGCGCAGGCCGTTGGCGCGGGACACCACTTCGCCCATCAGTTCGTCCGTGTGCAGGCTGCCCTTCATCAGGGCTTCCGCGTCGCCGGTGCGCACCAGGGTCACGGCCAGGGCGGCGGATTCGTGGCTGTGCTTGGTATCGACGATGCGGATGCCGTGCAAGTCGATGCCGAACTCCTCGGCCACGGAGCGGATCTTGGACTCGGGACCCACCAGGATGGGCTCGATCAGCCCTTCCTGGGCCGCCATCACGGGGCCCTTCAGGGATTCCTTGTCGCAGGGGTGGGCCACGGCCACGGGAATCGGCTCCAGGCCCTTGGCCCGGCCGATCAGGCGCTTGTAGCGTTCTTCCTTGGTGTCCAGGGTCACGTCGGGCATGTGCATGGCCCGGCGTTCCACCTTTTCGGTGGGGGCCAGCACCTCGGCGGTGCCATGCACCACCGGCAGGTTGTCCTGGTTCACGCAGGTGCAGTCCAGGATCAGGTGCTTGTTGTGGTCGAACTTCTGCTTGGCTGTCACCGTGATGGTGATGGTGTCGCCCACCCGCACCGGGCGGGCGAAGTGCAGGGACTGGTCGATCAGGATGGTGCCGGGGCCGGGGAACTGGGTGCCCAGCACCGTGGAAATCAGGGAGCCGCTCCACATGCCGTGGGCCACCACTTCCCGGAAGATGCCGCTGTGGGCGAATTCCGGGTCCACCACGGCCGGGTTCACGTCGCCGCTCATGATGGCGAACAGCTTGATGTCCTCGGCCTGGAGGGTGCGGGTCAGCGAGGAACTGTCGCCAACCTGGATCTCGTCAAAGGTGCGATTGACGATCATGCGTTCTTGTTGGGCTATATGCATGGAAACTCTCCCTGAAAGTCTGGATTAACCGACGATGTGGTAGCCACCGTCGATGTGGATGGTGCCGCCGGTGAGGCTCTTGGCCACGTCACTGACCAGGTAGGCGGACAGGGCGCCGATGTCCTCGATGGAGACCAGGGTGTGCAGGGGAGCACGCTCGATGGCGTTTTCCATCAGCTTGTCGAATTCCTTGATGCCGGAAGCGGCCCGGGTCTGCAGGGGGCCCGGGGAAATGGCATGCACCCGGATGCCCTTGGGGCCCAGTTCCGCGGCCAGGTAGCGGGATACGGACTGGAGCGCCGCCTTGACCGGGCCCATTATGCCGTAGTTCTCGATCACTTCGTCGGCGCCCATGTAGCTCATGGTCAGCAGGCAGCCGCCGTCCTTCATCAGGGGTTCGGCCAGCTTAGCCATGCGCACGAAGGAGTGGCAGGAGATGTCCATGGCGCGCATGAAGCCTTCGCGGCTGGAGTCGGTGACCCGGCCGTGCAGGTCATCCTTGGGGGCGAAGGCAATGGAGTGCACCAGGAAGTCCAGCTTGCCCCATTTTTCCTCGATCAGCTTGAACAGGGCTTCGAGCTGCTCGGGCTGTTCCACATCCAGGGGGGCGATGATGTCGGCACCGAGGATTTCTGCCAGGGGACGCACGTAGGTTTCGGACTTGGCGTTCATGTAGGTGATGGCCAGATCGGCGCCACAGAGGTCGAAGGCCTTGGCGCAGCCGTAGGCGATGCTGTGATTGTTGGCGACGCCGACGACCAGGCCTTTTTTACCGTGCAGATTGAACATGATGGAGTGACTCCCTTGTTTTGAATGAATTGAGTGACAGTATAGATTTTTTTGCGCTGCAGCAAAATGTTCTCTGCTACGGGTGCTGCTCCCGCTTGCTTGCTAGCTTATAGGACTTTTTGCGTATGCATATGAATGAATTATGACCCGGAAGGGTTTGATCCAGGTCAGGAAAATGGCATGGAACATGGCTATGCTTGCCTCATCAACCCGGCTTGAGGGAAGGAGACACGATGAGTTCAGGTTCGCTGGAGAGCATACTGTGCAAGTACGATGGCAGTCCCCATAATCTGCTGCAGATTCTGCGCGAGGTTCAGGAAGAGGAGGGCTGGATCACCCCGGCCACGGTGGCCGCCCTGGAGACGGCCCTGGCCGTGCCCCGGGCCAAGATCGAGGGGGCGGCCAGTTTCTATTCCTTCCTGCACCTGCAGCCGGTGGGGCGCTACCGGATCCTGTTCTCCGACAACATCATCGACCGGATGGGCGGCAGCCAGGCCCTGATGGAACGGCTCTGCAACCTGCTCTGGGTGGAGCCGGGCAAGCTCTCCGAAGATGGGCTGGTGAGCGTCACCACCACTTCCTGCACCGGCATGTGCGACCAGGGTCCGGCCCTGCTGGTCAATGGCCGGGCCATCACCCGGGTGGATGAGGCGCGCATCGACGCCATCGCCGAGCGGGTGCGGGCCCAGGTGCCTCTGGCGGAATGGCCCGGGGAGTGGTTCCAGGTGGAGGACAACGTGCATAGGCGCGACATCCTCCTGGGCAGCGATTTCGAGCCGGGTTCCGGCCTGCGGGCCCTGCATGCCCGGGTGGAAACCGACGGGATTCAGGCTTCCAACACCCGCTCCTGGCGGGAAGGCCTGCCCCGGGGGCTGGTGGGACCGGCCACCATGCTCGACGAGATCAAGCACGCCAACCTGCGCGGCCGGGGCGGCGCCGGGTTCACCACGGGGCTGAAGTGGGAAGCCTGCCGCAACGCCCCCCTGGCCGACGGCCAGGACCGCATCGTGGTCTGCAATGCCGACGAAGGGGAGCCCGGCACCTTCAAGGACCGGGTGCTGCTCACCTCCCATGCCGACATGGTGTTCGAGGGCATGACCCTGGCGGCCTACGCCGTGGGCGCCCGCCGGGGTTTCCTCTACCTGCGCGGCGAGTACCGCTACCTGCTGGAGCATCTGGAAGGAGTGCTGGCCCGGCGCCGGCGCGACAACCTCCTGGGGCACAGCATCATCGGCATTCCCGGGGCTGATTTCGACATCAAGATCCATGTGGGTTTCGGCGCCTACGTCTGCGGCGAGGAGTCGGCCCTGATCGAATCCCTGGAAGGCAAGCGGGGCACCCCCCGCAACCGGCCGCCTTTCCCGGTCACCCATGGCTACCTGGACCAGCCCACCATCGTCAACAACGTGGAGACCTTTGCCGCGGCCGCCCTGATCGCCCTGAACGGGGGCGAGTGGTACAAGAACATCGGCACCTCCCACTCGGCGGGCAGCAAGATCCTTTCCGTTTCCGGCGACTGCGAACGGCCCGGCCTCTACGAATTTCCCTTCGGGGTCAGCGTCGCCGAGGTGCTGGAGGCCTGCGGCGCCAAGGATACCCAGGCGGTGCAGGTGAGCGGGCCCTCGGGCTTCACCATTGCCGCCCACGAGTTCGACCGCAAGATCTGTTTCGAGGACATCCCCACGGCCGGGGCCTTCATGGTGTTCGACAAGACCCGGGACATGTTCCAGGTGGCGCGCAACTTCGTGCATTTCTTCGCCCATGAGAGCTGTGGTTTCTGTACCCCCTGCCGGGTCGGCACCTCGCTGCTCCGGAACCTGATGGACAAGCTCCACAACGGCCAGGGCTCGCCCTACGATTTCGAGGAGATCGAGAAGCTGAACCACATCCTCCAGGCCATGAGCCACTGCGGTCTGGGCCACTCGGCCTGCAACCCGGTGCTGGACACCATAGAGAAGTTCCGGCCGGCCTACGACAGCCGGCTGCTGCATCAGCAATTCACCCCGGCCTTCGATCTGGACCAGGCCCTGTCCCAGGCCCGGCAGATGACCGGGCGGGATGACGAACTGGCCCATTTCGGCGCTGAACACGGAGACAAGCAATGACCCAGACTTTCATCCTGGACGGTCGCGAGATTCCCTTCGAGCCGGGCCAGACCATCATCCAGGCCGCCCTGGCGGCCGGCGTCTTCATCCCCCACCTGTGCTACCACCCGGAGTTCAAGCCCCACGGCTCCTGCAAGCTGTGCACCGTCAAGGTCAATGGCCGGCATACGGCCTCGTGCACCTACAAGGCAGCCCCTGGCCTGGAGGTGCAGAGCAATACGGAGGAGTTGAACGGGGAGCGGCGCACCCTGGTGCAGATGCTGTTCGTGGAAGGCAACCATTTCTGCCCTTCCTGCGAGAAGAGCGGCGACTGCCAGCTCCAGGCCACGGCCTACGAGCTGGGCATGATGTCGCCCCATTTCGATCACTTCTTTCCGGACCGGCCCGTGGATGCCTCCCATCCGGAACTGCTGCTGGATTTCAACCGCTGCATCCTCTGTTCCCTCTGCGTCCGGGCCAGCCGCGATGTGGATGGCAAGAGCGTGTTCGCCCTGGCCGAGCGGGGCATCGACTCCCACCTGATCGTCAATGCTGCCTCGGGGCGGCTGGCCGATACCAACGTGGCCCTGGAAGACAAGGCCGTGCAGGTCTGTCCGGTGGGGGTGATCCTGAGGAAGCGCAAGGGGTTTGCCGTGCCCATCGGCCAGCGGACCTATGACGAGGCGCCCATTTCCGGGCACCTGCCCCTGGCCGAGGAGTGCTGAAGATGGAAGTCCTGGAAAAGAAGAAACTGAAGGTGGCCACCACTTCCCTGGCCGGCTGCTTCGGCTGCCACATGTCCTTCCTGGACATCGATGAGCGCCTTTTCGATCTGGTGCAGCTGGTGGAATTCGACCGTTCCCCCCTGACCGACATCAAGGAAGTCGGGGAGTGCGACATCGGCATCATCGAAGGGGGGTTGTGCAACGCGGAGAATGTCCATGTGCTGCTGGAATTCCGCCGCCAGTGCAAGATTCTGATTGCCCTGGGGGCCTGCGCCGTGAATGGGGGCCTGCCGGCCCAGCGCAATCACCTGCCGCTCACGGACATCCTCTCGGAGGTGTACCTGTCCAGTCCGGGGCTGGGCAATGGCATGATTCCCAATGATCCGGAGCTGCCCCTGCCCCTGAACCAGGTGCATCCGATCCACGAGGTGGTCAAGGTGGATATCTTCATCCCCGGCTGCCCCCCTTCCGGCGACGCCATCTGGAAGGTGCTGACCGACCTGCTGTCCGGCCGTAATCCCAGCCTGGGCCACGGCCTGATTCACTACGATTGAGAGGGTGAGCATGAGTTTTCCGCTAGAAACCGCCGAGAATCCGGAAAAGCTGCGCCGGGTGGCCATTGATCCCGTGTCCCGGGTGGAGGGCCACGGCAAGGTGACCATCCTCCTGGACGAGCAGAACAAGGTGCACCAAGTGCGCCTGCACATCGTCGAGTTCCGGGGCTTTGAACGCTTCATCCAGGGGCGGCCCTACTGGGAGGTGCCGGTGATGGTGCAGCGCCTGTGCGGCATCTGCCCGGTCTCCCACCACCTGGCCGCGGCCAAGGCCCTGGACCGGGTCCTGGGCGTGCGGCAGCTGACCCCCACGGCGGAGAAGATGCGCCGCCTGATGCACTACGGCCAGATGCTCCAGTCCCATGCCCTGCATTTCTTCCACCTGTCCTCCCCTGACCTGCTGTTCGGTTTCGATTCCGAGGTCTCCAAGCGCAACATCGTCGGCGTTGCCGAGAAGCATCCGGACACGGCCAGGAAGGGCGTGCTGCTGCGGAAGTTCGGTCAGGAGGTGATCCGTCTCACCGCCGGCAAGCGGGTGCATGGCACCGGGGCCGTGCCCGGCGGGGTGAACAAGTCCCTGAGCCGGGCGGAGCGGGACGAGCTCCTGAAGGACATCTATCAGATCGTGGCCTGGAGCCGGGACGCGGTGCACCTGGCCCGGGACCTGCACACCAGCGATCCGGCCCTGTACAACAGCTTCGGCACCTTCCGTTCCAACATGCTCTCCATCGTCGGCCACAACGGCGACCTGGACTTCTACCACGGCACCCTGCGCGCCAAGGACGAAAACGGTGGCCTGATTCTCGACGGCGCCGACTACCAGGGCTACGACAGCATCCTGGAAGAGGAGGTCAAGTCCTGGAGCTACATGAAGTTCCCCTTCATCAAGTCCCTGGGCAAGGAGCAGGGCTGGTACAAGGTGGGCCCCCTGGCCCGGGTGCAGAACTGTAACCAGATTCCCACCCCGCTGGCCGAGGCCGAGCGCCGGGAATTCGTGGACTATGCCGGCGGCACGCCCATGCATGCGCCCCTGGCCTACCACTGGACCCGCATGATCGAGGTGCTGCATGCGGCCGAGGTGATCAAGGACCTGCTCCACGACGACGACATCATGGGCACCGAGCTGATGGCCGAAGGACAGCGCCAGCAGGAAGGGGTGGGGGTGATCGAGGCACCCCGGGGCACCCTGTTCCACCATTACCAGGTGGACGAGAACGATCTCATCACCATGTGCAACCTGATCGTTTCCACCACCAACAACAACCAGGCCATGAACGAGGCGGTGCGCCAGGTGGCCCGGCGTTACCTGCACGGGCGGGAAGTGACCGAAGGGCTGTTGAACCACATCGAAGTGGCGATCAGGGCTTTCGATCCCTGCCTCTCCTGCGCCACCCACGCCCTGGGCAAGATGCCCCTGGAGGTGGAGCTACTCGATGCCGGGGGCGGGCTGCTGGACCGGCTCGCCAAACAGGGGGACGGGGCCTTGTGCGCCAGCCTGGGGTGAGCCCGCCGGTGAGCATGTTGGTGTTGGCCATACCGGCTGGCAGATGAAGTTTCTTGCAAGGGAGTAAATGAATGATGCGTCGTTGCTTGTGCCTGGGCATGCTGCTGCTCTCGCTGGCGGCCCAGGGGGCTGATCTGGCGGGGTCCAAGGACCATCCGGCCATCAAGCGTTTTGCCGGGTCGGAGATCGTGACCTATGACTACAAGCGCTTCGATGCCTTCGATCTCCAGACCTCCACATTCCAGCAGTACAACCTGGAGACCAAGCAGCGGGAGTACGCCAGTCCTCCCCTGCATCTGGAAGGGGCGCGCACCACCATCTGGTATGAATCCCCCGGGGACACCAGTGCCACGGAACTGCTGCGCAACTACCAGAACGAGTTGCAGGCCAGGGGCTTCAAGATTCTCTACGACTCCACCAAGGACCCTGCCGCCACCCGCTGGAATAATTACCTGACCCCCTTCGGGGCGGTGGAATACAAGACCAGCCGCAGCCGCTATGTGATGTACGCCGCGGACAGCCGCGGGGTGAGGGTGTCCACGGCCAGGCTGGACAAGCCCGAGGGCAGCATTTACGTGGCCCTGACGGCGGTGGAGTGGAACAAGGACGACAGCACCTTCAAGGCCAAGCGGGGGGCCTACATCGCGGTGGAGATCATCGAACCCAAGGCCATGACCCAGAACATGGTGCTGGTGAAGGCGGACGAAATGTCCAAGGCCATGGCCACCCATGGCAAGGTGGCCTTGTACGGCATCTACTTCGATACCAACAAGGCCGAGATCAAGCCCGAATCCCGGCCGGCCCTGGAAGAAATCGCCAAGCTGCTGAAGGGGGAACCCGGGCTGCGCCTCCACATCGTGGGCCATACGGACAACGTGGGTGGGCTGGAATCCAACATGGGGCTTTCCCGGCGGCGGGCCGAGGCGGTGCAGGCGGCCCTGGTGGGCAGCTTCGGAATCGCCGCCAGCCGTCTGACGGCCAATGGGGTGGGCTATCTGGCCCCCGTGGCCAGCAATGGCGCCGAGGAGGGGCGGGCCAAGAACCGCCGGGTGGAACTGGTACCCCAGTAAATGCCTGCACCGCTTTGCACGAGCCTGAGGGAGGAAGATGAGTCCTGACGTGGTGATTTTCGCCATTGGCAACCCCAGCCGGGGTGATGACGCCCTGGGGCCGCTGCTCATGGAGCGCCTGCGGGACTGGCTGCCCCTGCAGCCCGAGGGGGCCCGTTTCGAGCTGGTGGAGGACTTCCAGCTGCAGGTGGAACATGCCCTGGACCTGGAAGGCAAATCCCTGGCCCTGTTCATCGATGCCGGCAGCGGTACTCCGGCCCCCTACAGTTTCACCCCGGTCCGGGCGGCCGGGGATTTCACCCACACCTCCCATGCCCTGGAGCCCGCCACGGTGCTGCACGTCCAGGGCAAGCTGCAGGGAGCAGCTCCGCCGCCGGCCTTCGTGCTCTGCGTCCGGGGTGAGGCCTTCGAGCTGGGCGAACCCTTGAGCCCGGCCGCTCTGGAACACCTGGAGCAGGCTTGGGAACGGCTCCAGTCCTTGTGCCGGGACGCTTGTCCGGAGGCCTGGGCGTATAATTCAGGCATCTAACTGACTTTTGGGTCAGTAGTTTCCTGGAGCCTGTCATGCAAAAGCGAATCATCCTGGGCGGGGCCCTGGTGGCAGCCCTGGCAGCGGTGGCGGCCTGGTGGACCCTGCGGCCCCAGCCCCTGCCGGCCTGGATCACCTATGGCAATGGCCGCCTGGAAGCCACGGAGGTTGATGTCTCCAGCAAGAGCACCGGGCGCCTTCTGACCCTGACTCCGAGGGAAGGGGACCGGGTGACGGCGGGGCAGGTGGTGGCCATCCTGGATGCAGAAGACCTGGCAGCCCGCCTCAAGGCCCTGGAAGCCCAGGTGCGCCAGGCCCGGGAAGGGGCCCGGGAGGCCCAGGCCGGGGTCCGGCAGGCGGCTGCCGATGCGGGTCTGGCCGCCAAGGTTCTGGCCCGGACCCGGCAACTGGTGGACAAGGGCTTCATCTCCAGTCAGCGTCTGGACCAGGACCGGGCCAGTGTGCAAAGCGCCGAGGCCGGCCTGGCCGCGGCCCGCACCCGGGTGGCCGAGGCGGAAGCCAGCGTTGCCGCCGCCGAGGCCCAGGTGGAAAGCCTGCGCGCCACCTTGCTGGACAGCACCCTCAAGTCCCCCATTGACGGCCGGGTGCTCTACCGGCTGGCGGAGCCCGGGGAGGTCCTGGGGGCGGGGGGCAAGGCCCTGACCCTGCTCGATACCAGCGATTTCTACATGACCGTTTTCCTGCCCACGGCCGAGGCGGGGCGCATCGCCCCCGGGGCGCCGGCGCGCATCCTGCTGGATGCCTGGCCGGACGAGGTGATCCCGGCCCAGGTCAGTTTCGTGGCGCCCCGGGCCCAGTTCACCCCCCGGGAGGTGGAGACCCGCAGCGAGCGGGAGAAACTGATGTTCCGGGTCAAGCTGCGGGTCGATGGGGACTGGCTGGCGGCTAACCAGGCCCGCCTCAACAGTGGTGTGCCCGGGATGGCCTATGTGAGCCTGGAGCCGCAACAGCCCTGGCCTGAGTTCCTGCAGCTGCACCAGAGCCCATGAACACCGCCCTGCCGGTGGCCCGTCTGCAGGAGGTCCGTCAGTGCTACGGCCCGGTGGCCGCCCTGGACGGGGTGAGCCTGGACCTGCCCGGCGGCTGCATGGTGGGCCTGGTGGGGCCGGACGGCGTGGGGAAATCCTCTCTCCTGGCCCTGGTGTCCGGCGCCCGGCGGCTGCAGCAGGGCAGGGTGGAAGTACTGGGGGGCGACATGGCCGATCCCGGCCAGCGGGCCGGGCTGCAGCCCCGCATCGCCTACATGCCCCAGGGTCTGGGGCGCAATCTCTATCCCACCCTGTCGGTGTTCGAGAACGTGGATTTCTTCGGCCGCCTGTTTGGTCTGGGGCGGCGGGAACGGCTGCAGCGCATCGATGAACTGCTCCTGGGCACCGGCCTGTCCCCCTTCCGGGACCGTCCCGCCGCCAAGCTCTCCGGCGGCATGAAGCAGAAGCTGGGCCTCTGCTGTGCCCTGATCCACGATCCCGACCTGCTCATCCTGGATGAGCCCACCACCGGGGTCGATCCCCTTTCCCGGCGCCAGTTCTGGGCCCTGGTCAATGACCTGCGCCAGCGCCGGCCGGGCATGAGCGTTCTGGTCGCCACCGCCTACATGGAGGAGGCGGATGCCTTCGACTGGCTGGTGGCCATGGATGCCGGCAAGGTGCTGGGCACCGGTACTCCTGCAGACCTGCGGGCCCGCACCGGGGCGGCCAGCCTGGAGGAGGCTTTCATCCGCCTGTTGCCGGATGCCCGCCGGGACGGCCACGCGCCCCTGGTGATCCCGCCCCTGGCTCCCGATGGCGACGGGGACTGGGCCATCGTGGCCGAGGGCCTGACCCAGCGCTTCGGGGATTTCACCGCCGTGGATCAGGTCAGCTTCCGCATCGGCCGGGGGGAAATCTTCGGTTTCCTGGGCTCCAACGGCTGCGGCAAGACCACCACCATGAAGATGCTCACGGGCCTGCTGCCCCCCAGCGCCGGGCAGGCCCGCCTGTTCGGCCGGGTCGTGGATGCCCGGGACCTGGAAACCCGGCGCCAGGTGGGCTACATGTCCCAGTCCTTTTCCCTGTACGGGGAGTTGAGCGTGCTGCAGAACCTGGACCTGCACGCCCGCCTGTTCCACCTGCCCGAGGCTCGGCGCCAGGCCCGCATTGCCCGGCTGATGCAGCAGTTCGGCCTGGAGGAATACCAGAATGTGGCAGCGGAACGCCTGCCCCTGGGCATCCGCCAGCGCCTTTCCCTGGCCGTGGCCGTGGTGCATGAGCCCCGGCTGCTGATCCTGGATGAACCCACTTCCGGGGTGGACCCGGTGGCCCGGGACCAGTTCTGGGCCCTGCTGGTACAGCTTTCCCGGGAGCAGGGGGTGACCATCTTCATTTCCACCCACTTCATGAACGAAGCCCTGCGCTGCGACCGGATTTCCCTGATGCACGCCGGGCGGGTGCTGGCCAGCGACAAGCCCCGGGCCCTGGCCGAGGCCCGGGGCGGCGGCGACCTGGAAACCGCCTTCATTGCCTACCTGGAAGAAGCCCTGGCCCAGAGCGGCAGCCCGGTCCCGGCGGGGGAGGCGGCTCCGTCCGCCCAGCAGCAGCCAGCTTCCAGGGCAACCCCCGGTCCTGGCACCCGGGGGTTTTCTCTGGGGCGGCTGCTGGGCTACGCCTACCGGGAGGGGCTGGAGCTGTACCGGGACCCGATCCGTTTGGCCTTCGCCCTGCTGGGCTCGGTGGTGCTGATGTTCGTGCTGGGCTACGGCATTTCCATGGACGTGGAGGGCCTGCGTTTTGCGGTGCTGGACCGGGACGACAGCCCCGAAAGCCGGGCCTATGTGCAGAACATTTCCGGCTCCCGCTACTTCATCGAACGGCCGCCCCTGGCGAGCACGGCGGAGATGGACCGGCGCATGAAGAAGGGGGAGCTGTCCCTGGCCCTGGAGATTCCCCCGGGCTTTGGCCGGGACCTGCGCTCCGGGCGCCGGCCCGAGGTGGGCGTCTGGGTCGATGGCGCCATGCCTTATCGGGGTGAGACCATCCGGGGCTACGTCCAGGGTATGCACCAGCAGTATCTGGAGGACCTGAGCCTGATGCGGACCGGCGAGCTTCCGGCCGGAGCGGCCACCCTGGAATCCCGTTACCGCTACAACCAGGATTTCAAGAGCATCTACGCCATGGTGCCGGCGGTGATTCCCCTGCTGCTGGTGTTCATCCCCGCCATCCTCACCGCCCTGGGCGTGGTGCGGGAGAAGGAGCTGGGCTCCATCACCAATCTCTACGTGACCCCGGTGACCCGCCTGGAATTCCTGCTGGGCAAGCAGCTGCCCTATGTGCTCCTGTCCCTGGCCAGCTTCTTCCTGCTGGTGCTGCAGGTGGTGTGGGTGTTCGGCGTACCCCTGAAGGGCAGTTTCCCCACCCTGGCCCTGGGGGCCCTCCTGTACGTGCTGGCCACCACCGGCCTGGGCCTTTTGATGTCCACCTTCACCCGCACCCAGATCGCCGCCCTGTTCGGCACCGCCATCCTGACCATGCTGCCCACCGTGCAATTTTCCGGCCTGACCACGCCGGTGAGTGCCCTGGAGGGCTTCGGTTACTGGGTCGGGCAGTTCTATCCGGCCAGCTATTTCCTGGTCATCAGCCGGGGCGTATTCACCAAGGCCCTGGAGTTCCGGGACCTGGCCGGCCAGCTGCTGGCCCTGGCCCTGTTCACCCCGGTGCTCTGGGGCCTGTGCGCGGCGCTCCTGAAGAAGCAGGAGGACTGAACATGGATGGCTGGCGCGGTTCCCTCATCAACATCTACCGGCTGGGTCTGAAGGAGCTGCGCTCCCTGGCGGCGGACAAGGTGCTCCTGGCCCTGATGCTCTGGGCCTTCTCCGGCGCCATCTACGAGGCGGCTACCGGGGTTTCCCAGGAGCTCAACAATGCGGCGGTGGCGATTGTGGACGAGGACGATTCCCCCCTTTCCCGAAGCTTTGCCCAGGCCCTCTATCCGCCTTACTTCCAGCAGCCCGAGTTCATCAGCCTGGCCCAGGTGGACCCGGGCATGGACAAGGGGCGCTACTCCTTCGTGCTGATCATTCCCGCCGGGTTCCAGCGGGACCTGGCCTCGGGACGGCAGCCGGAACTGCAGCTCAATGTGGACGCCACAGTCATGAGCCAGGCCTTCATCGGCAGCAGCTACATCAGCCAGATCGTCCAGGGGGAAATCAACGCCTTCCTCACCGGGCACCGGGAGGGAACGGCCGAGAGCCCGGTGCAGCTGGTGACCCGGGTGCGCTTCAATCCCAATCTCAAGGGGTTCTGGTTTGGCGGGGTGATGGAGGTGATCAACAACCTGACCATGCTCACCATCATCCTGGTGGGGGCGGCCTTCATCCGGGAGCGGGAGCACGGCACCCTGGAGCATCTGCTGGTGATGCCCCTGAAACCCCTGGAGATCATGTTGGCCAAGATCTGGGCCAACGGGGTGGCGGTGCTGCTGGGGGCGGGCTTCGCTCTGACGGTGGTGATCCAGTACCTGCTCAAGGTGCCCATCGCCGGCTCCGTGCCCTTGTTTCTGGGGGCGGCGGCGGTTTACCTGTTCGCGGCGGCCTCCATCGGCATTTTCCTGGGGACGGTGGCCCGCTCCATGCCTCAGCTGGGGCTGCTGATCATCCTCACCATCATCCCCCTGCAGATGCTTTCCGGCGGGGTGACGCCCCGGGAGAGCATGCCGGAGCTGGTGCAGCAGCTGATGCTGCTGACGCCCACCACCTATTTCGTGCGCCTGGCCCAGGCAATCCTTTACCGGGGCGCCGGGGCGCTCCAGGTGTGGGGGGATTTTCTTGCCATGGGAGGGGTGGGGGCGGTGTTCTTTGCCCTGGCCCTGTACCGTTTCCGCCGCGCGGTGGCCCAGACCCAGGGGTAGTGCGACCGGGCAGCGGGGCTGCCCGGCGGGGCAGGTCAGCGATAGACCAGGACGGGAATCTTGGAGTGGGTCAGGACCTTGTTGGTCTCGCTGCCCAGGAGCAGGCCGCTGATGCCCTTGCGACCGTGGGAGGCCATGAAGATCAGGTCGCAGCCGGCCTTTTCGGCAGCTTCGATGATGGCTTCGTAAGGAATGTCGCTGGTGGCGCTCACGGTCTGGCATTCGACGCCAGCGGCGGCGCAGGCTTCCTGGACGAAGGCCAGGACTTCCTTGGCTTGCTGGTCGGCCATGTCGGCGAATTTTTCGGGGGTGGTGGGGTCGATCAGGGCGCCCTCGCCGAAATAGGTGACCGGGTATTCGGGCTTGGCGAAGAAGGCGGTGATCCGGGCGCCGGCTTCCTTGGCGAAGATTACGGCGCGGCTGACGGTGTCCTGGGAGAGCTGGGAACCATCCGTGGGGACCAGAATGTGCTTGAACATGACTGCTACTCCTATGATCCTGTTGTAGTGAAATTCGACGGGTTCATCCTACCCCAGACGGGCAGGAAATCAAGCCGGATGCGGTCTCGGCGCCTGTGGTATAAAACCGCTTCAACTCAGGAGTTTTTCAGATGACAGCCAACGCCCCTTCTTCCAAAGATCACAAGGGTTTCGACCTGGCAGCGGCCAGCCCCATGGAAATGTTGAGCGATAACCTGAGCAAGCATCTGGACCCGTTCGGGGTCACCACTTCCATGCTCAATGCCCAGATGGCCTGGCTCATGCATCCCCAGGAAATGGTGCGGGCCATGTCCTCCCTGTCCGGCGACCTGGTGGCCCTGCAGGCCCACGTGATGCGCCGGGCCTTCGGCCTGCCCTCCACGGATGTGATCGAGCCCCACGCCGACGATGCCCGTTTTGCCGATCCGGTCTGGGAGCACTCTCCCACCTGGGACATCATCAAGGAGTGGTACCTGGCCTTCACCCACCGGCTCCAGGACATGTATTTCGAGACCCCCGGCCTGTCCGACAAGGAGCGGCGCCGGGCTGCCTTCTGGCTGCGCAAGTGGCTGAACGCGGTGGCCCCCACCAATTTCTTCTGGGCCAATCCGGTCGCCCTGAAAAAGTATGTGGAAAGCCACGGGGAGAGCCTGGCCAACGGTTTTCGCAATTTTCTCCGGGACGCCCAGGCGCGCAACATCCTGATGGTGGAGGAGCAGGCCTTCCAGGTGGGCCAGGACCTGGCCACCACGCCGGGGAAGGTGATCTTCCGCAACCGTCTGCTGGAAATCATCCATTACACGCCGACGACGGAAAAGGTGCACGGGACCCCGCTGCTGATCGTCACGCCCTGGATCAACAAGTTCTACATCCTCGACCTGAACCCCAAGAAGAGCATGGTCAAGTACCTGGTGGATCAGGGTTTTTCAGTGTTCATCACCAGCTGGAAAAATCCCACGGCGGACATGTCCAGCATCACCTTCGACGATTATCTGCGCGAAGGGGTCCATGAGGCGGTGGAAGCGGTGCGGGACTTCTGTCAGGTACCCCGGATACATCTGGCCGGTTACTGCATCGGCGGTACCATGGTGTCTACCTACATGGCCTGGGCCAACCGCCATTTCGGTGCCGACAAGGTGCCGGTGGCCGACTGGACCCTGTTTACCACCCTCACGGATTTCTCCCACCCCGGGGATATCGACGTCTTCATCGACGAGGCCAGCATCCGCGCCCTGGAAGAATCCATGGCCAAGAAGGGCTACCTGGATGGCAGCGAGATGGCCTCGGCCTTCCGCATGCTGCGCTCCAACAGCCTGGTCTGGCACTACTGGGTGCACAGCTACCTCTACGGGGAGTCCCTGCCGCCCTTCGACGTGCTGTTCTGGAACATGGATACCACGCGCATGCCCTATGCGATGCACAGCTACTACCTGCGCGAGATGTACCTGAACAATAACCTGATCAAGCGGGACAAGCTCACTGTGGCCGGTGAGCCCATAGACCTGCGCCGCATCACCCAGCCTCTGTACGCGGTGACGGCGGAAGATGACCACATCGCCCCCTGGAACCAGTGTTACCGGATCCGCAAGTACCTGAACGTGGAAGCTCCCGTGCGCTTCGTGCTGTCTACTTCCGGGCACATCCTGGGGATCGTCAATCCTCCGGTCCATCCGCCCAAGCGGGCCTACTGGGCCGGAGAGCCGCTGCCCAACGAGCACTACGAGGACTGGCAACGGCGCAGCCGGCAGCAGCCCGGCACCTGGTGGGAGGACTGGACCCGCTGGCTCAGATCCCGGGGGGACGAACTTATCGACGCCTTGCCGGTCTCAACCCGCAAGTATCCGGCCCTGGCGGACGCCCCGGGCACCTACGTACTGGAAAAGTAGTGCTTTCCAGCTCGGGCGGTGCCGGCCTGGGGCACCGCCCCAAGCCGTTTTCCAGGCCTCCGGCCAGGGGCTTTCGGCCTGTTTCCAACGCTTTTTTCCGGCTTTCCGGGCAAAGTCGACTTAGGTCAAACGATGCACCGGATTTTCTGCTACCCTTGCTCGCCTTTTTAATCTGGTTTTAATTCGATGTCAGCTTCGCCTTCCCCCTTCCCCCTTCTTAAAGTCAAGAACAAGGCTCTGCTGCCCATCGTGCAGGGGGGTATGGGGGTCGGCATTTCGGCCCGCAAGCTGGTGGGGGCGGTGGCGGCCGAGAATGCCGTGGGCACCGTGGCCAGCGTGGACCTGCGCCGGCACCATCCGGACCTGATGGAAATGACCTCCCGGATCAAGGACCGGGATGCCAACAAGGAAGCCATCTGGAAGGCCAACTGCATCGCCCTGGACCGGGAAATCCGGGGAGCCCAGGAAATCGCCCAGGGCCGGGGCCTGATCGCGGTCAACGTGATGCGCGCCGTGTCCCAGTATCAGGAGTATGTGCGCCAGTCCTGCGAATCCGGGGCCGACGCCATCGTGATGGGGGCCGGTCTGCCCCTGGACCTGCCCGAACTGACCGCCGACTTTCCCCATGTGGCCCTGTTCCCCATCCTTTCCGATGTGCGCGGTGTGGTCCTGACCCTGAAGAAATGGATGCGCAAGGGCAAGCTCCCCGACGCCATCGTGATCGAACATCCGGCCTATGCCGGCGGCCACCTGGGAGCGGCCAAGAAGGAAGAGCTGCAGCATGAGCGCTTCGACTTCGAAGTGGTGCTGCCCGGTGTCCTGGAGGCCTTCAAGGAGCTGGGCATCGAATCCGAGAACATTCCCCTGATTCCCGCCGGCGGCATCAACAGCCACGAGAAGGTGGTGGAGATGTTCAAGCTCGGGGCCTCCGCCGTGCAACTGGGCACGGCCTTCGCGGTGGCGGAGGAGGGGGATGCCCACATCGAATTCAAGAAGATCCTCGCCGGTGCCAAGCGCGAGGACGTGGTGGAATTCATGAGCTGTGCCGGTCTGCCGGCCCGGGCCGTGCGCACCCCCTGGCTGGAGAAATACTTGGCCCGGGAAGAGCACCTGATGAAGGCGGCGGAAACCAAGGACCACCAGTGCACCCTGGCCTGGGACTGCCTGGTGTCCTGCGGTCTCCGGGACGCCAATCCCAAGCATGGCCAGTTCTGCATCGATCACCAGCTGGCGGCTGCCGTGCGTGGCGACGTGCAGAAGGGGCTGTTCTTCCGGGGCAAGAGCAGCCTGCCCTTCGGCTCGGCCATCCGTCCGGTCCATGAGCTGATCCACTACCTCCTGACCGGGGAAAAACCCTTGCTCGCATGACAGCACTCCAGCGCTCCGCGGACCCGGCCATGCCCGTTCCCTCGGCGGGACGGGACCTGGCCCGCATCGTCAGCATCAACGAGGAAATCAAGTCCATCGTTGCCGTGGCATTCAAGATCAACATCATGGCCTTGAATGCCATTTTTCTGGCCAAGCGGGCGGGGACCACGGCCCTGGGGTTCGGGGTGCTCTCCAACGAACTGCGGGTTTTTTCCCAGGACCTGAAGACGGCCATGGGGGGGCTGAGCGGCGTGATCCACAAGGCGGTGACCGAGGTTTCGGTGCTGCTCCAGGACCAGCGCACCCTGCGTCTCCTGCAGCAGGCCGAAGCCCAGAGCGGCGGCCATGCCCGGGTCCGGGAGGCTTTGCGCCTGCGCCTGGAGAAGATGGAGCGGCACCAGCTCAGCCTGGCGACCCAGCGCCGCCAGTTGCGCCAGGTGCTGGACAACGTGGCGCAGCTGGTGGAGCTGGGGGGCGTCCTGGCCAAGTCGGCCAAGATCGAGGCTGCCTATGGCCAGGGGTTTTCCGCTTCCCTGGGCCAGGTGTCCGGCGAATTTGACGGGGTGGTGGAGGAAATCCGCCGGTCCCTGGGTAATCTGAACAAGTCCGAGTTTTTTGCCCGGAGGTAGGCATCGATGAAGGCAACCCACTGTTTCTACCAGGATGGCGAGCACAAATGGGTCGCCATCGTGCGGGACCCGGCCAGGCCCGAGTGCCTGATCGATACCAACGAGTACCTGGTGGTGCATAACGGGGCGGGCCTGCTTATGGATCCGGGCGGTGCCGAGGTGTTTCCGGCCGTTTTTTCCGCCCTGTCGGCGGAGTTCGATCCGGGCGCCCTGGCCGGGCTGTTCGCCTCCCACCAGGACCCGGACATCATCTCTTCCCTGGCCCTGTGGCTGGAATTCAACCCCCGCCTGCCCTGCTACGTGAGCTGGCTGTGGGCTTCCTTCATTCCCCATTTCGGCGGCAGTGCCGAAACCTTCGTGGCCATCCCCGACGAGGGCATGGAGATCAATCTCAACGGGCTGACCCTGCAGGCGGTGCCGGCCCATTATCTGCACTCCTCCGGCAACTTCCATCTTTACGATGCCAAGGCCCGGGTCTTCTTCTCCGGCGACGTGGGCGCGGCCCTGCTGCCGCCCAAGTCGGACCCGCTGTTCGTGGAAAACTTCGATGCCCATATCCGGCACGCGGAGGCCTTCCATCGCCGCTGGATGGGTTCCAACGAAGCCAAGCGGGCCTGGTGCGAGCGGGTCTCCCGCCTCTCCATCGACATGCTCTGCCCCCAGCACGGGGCCATCTATCAGGGGGCGGACGTGGAGCGCTTCATCAACTGGTTCGACGGCCTCCGGGTGGGGATTGCCGCTGGCTGAGGATGGCCGGCCTGGCCCCGGGGGCCGGGCCCGTTTTTTGATGGCTATCAATGACCCCGGCTTCCGGGCTTGAGGACAATGCCTGCCCGTGTCCTCGGAGTTGTTGTCATGTGGTCCCACGTCTTCTTTTCCGCTCCCCATCGGGTATTTTTCGCTGGCGGCCTGATCCAGGTGCTGCTGGCCCTGGGGTTCTGGTGCCTGGAGCTGGCAGTGCGTCTGGGCGGCGCCAGCCTGCCCTGGTCCCTGCCTGCCACCTGGCTGCATGGGGGCATGATGCTGTACGGCCTCTTCACCTGGTTCATTTTGGGCTTCCTGACCACGGCCCTGCCCAAGTGGATGAATCACGGTCCCCTGGTACAGGCGGAATACCTGCCGCCCTTCCTGCTGTTGGCCCTGGGAGCCCTGGTCTGGGATCTGGGTTTACTGTGGCCGCGCCTGATCCTGCCGGGAACCCTCCTGTCGGCCCTGGGGCTACTGCTGGCGGCCGGCGTCCTGCTGCGGGTGACCCTGAGGGGCGAGGGAGGGCGGGAACACGCGCTCCTGGTGCTCGTGACTCTGGTGGCCGGGGCCATCGGTCTGGTGCTGCACGGTCTGGCCGTGCAGGGACTGGATGTCCGCCTGCAGGCGGCGGCGGTGGTGCTGGGGGTGTGGTGCTTCCTGCTGCCCCTGTTCTTCATCGTCCTGCACCGGATGCTGCCTTTCTTTGTGGCCTCCACCCTGCCAGGGACCCAGGCCTGGCGTCCCCTGGCCCTGCTGTACCTGATGCTGGCCTGTCTGCTGGGGCACGGCCTGCTGCAATTGGCGGGCTGGAATACGGCTGCCGCCGATCTGCCGGCCTTCCTGGTGGCCTGCGTCTGCCTGGTGCGCTGGGGTTTCCGTCGCAGCCTGGGGGTGCCCATGCTGGCCATGTTGCACTGGGGCTGGGCCTGGGCCTGTCTCGCCCTGGGCCTGCAGGCCATGCAGTCCCTGCTGCAGTTGGGCGGCATGTCCTGGGGCGGTTTGGCGCCCCTGCATGCCCTGGGACTGGGATTCTTCCTGTCCGTCCTGATGGGGATGGGAACCCGGGTCACCCGCGGGCATTCCGGCCGCCCCATTGCCGAGGATGCCTGGGGCTGGCGCTGCTTCCTGGTGCTGCAGGGGGCCGTGGTGTTGCGCCTGCTGGGGGAATTCCTGCCCCTGGGGGGGCTGGTGAACTTCCTGGCCGTGCTGGTGGCTTCTACGGCCTTCCTGCTCTGGGCGGCCATTCATGGTCCCATGTACTACCGGGCCAGGCCCGACGGTCAGCCCGGTTGAGGAGGCCGCCTTGTACCTGTTGCTGAAACATCTGCATGTGAGCTGCGTGGTGCTGAGCGGACTGGGTTTTGTCCTGCGCGGCTACTGGAAATTCCGGCGGCCGGAGGCCCTGGCCCGCCCCTGGGTGCGGCGGGCGCCGCATCTGGTGGATACCCTGCTGCTCGGGTCCGCCCTGGCCCTGGCCTGGATCAGCGGCCAGTATCCGTTCGTGTTGCCCTGGCTCACGGCCAAGGTGCTCGCACTCCTGGCCTACATCGTTCTGGGCAGTCTGGCCCTGAAGCGGGCCACGACCCTGGGGGGGCAACTGCTGTGTTTCTTTCTGGCCCTGCTGACCCTGGCCTATATCGTCAGCGTGGCCCTGACCCGGCAGCCCATGCCCTGGCTTGCCTGAGGGGCTGGAAGCGCCCCGTGTGGCGGACCAGGATGCGGTAGATGTCCTTGTCGAAGAGGGGGCGGCGGGTTTCCAGCAGCGGGGGAATCTCCGATTCGTTGCGGATGCTGCCCAGGTAGCGCCAGGCATCCACCACATGGGCGCTGCGGCCTTCCTGCAACAGGGCGGGGCCGGCGAAAGGCCAGGGCTGCAGTTTCAGGCGGGTGAGCCCGGTCATCAGGCGCATGCTGTGCTGGGCCGGTGCTTCCTTGCCGACGCAGGCGCCCTTGCAGCGTTTGCCGGCCAGGCCGGCGCAGGCCTGACCCAGGGGGATGCTCCCCAGTCCGAGCAGGGTGTCGCACAGGCGTAGTTCGGTGGCCAGGGCGCGCAGGGCTTCCAGGGCTTCGCGGCGGTTCCGGTACAGTCCGTAGCAGGGGGCCTGGAGGCTGAAATCCAGGTCCTGGGCCAGTTCCAGCCGGGGTTGCAGCCAGCCTTCGCCGCGGTCGTCCAGCTGCCAGGTGCATAGCTCCGGCTGGGGTTTCAGATGCCGGTTGTGGGTAGGCTGCAGGCGCTTGATCAGGGCCGCTTCGAGGAGCTGGGCCCCCAGCTCGCCATCGCATTCCTGCCATTCCAGCCGCTGGATTTCCTGGTTCAGCCGCACATCCTTGGGGCTGGCGAAATGGCTCAGGATGCGTTTTCTCAGATCTTTGGCCCGGCCGACCAGGAGGGCTTGCCCGGTGGTGTCGAAAAAGCTGTATACCCCCGGGGTGTCGGGCAGGTCCTCGGTGGCGTGGGGGTCCAGCTGCGGCGGCAGGCGGGGCTGGCTGAGCTGGTTGCCCACGGCGGCCAGGACCGCCTCGGGCCCCGGCTGGCGCTGGATGTGCTGCCAGAACTGGTGGATCAGCCGGGCATCGCTCAGGGCCCGGTGCCGGGACTCCGCTTCCAGGCCGTGCCGGGCCATGAGGGCATCCAGGTTGTGCTTGTGATGTTCGGGAAACAGCTTGCGGGACAGCTTCACGGTGCACAGGGTGGGGGCCCGGAAGCGCAGTCCGGCCCGGTCGAATTCCGCCTTCAGAAAACCATAATCGAAACGGGCGTTGTGGGCGATGAACAGCCGTCCTTCCAGCCGCCGCAGCACCTCCTGCATGACCTGGGCAAAGGCGGGGGCTGAGGCCACCATGGCATTGCTGATGCCGGTCAGTTCCTCGATGAAGGGGGAGATGGCCACGCCCGGGTTGACCAGGCTGCTCCACTCCTGGACCTGGCCATCCTCGTCCTGCAGGACCAGCCCGATTTCGGTGATCCGGTCGGTGACCGGGTTGGCGCCGGTGGTTTCCAGGTCTACGAAGGCCAGTCGGGAGGGTATCTGCATGACGATGGGTAAAAGTCGGGGCGGAAAGGCAGGGGCCGGGCTATAGTGAAATCAGGTACTTGCTGGAGTGAAAGGAGCAGATCATGAGCGGCTTTGACGTACATTTCGCGCCCTGCGCGGCGGTGGGTGAGATGGTGATTACGGACCAGACCCAGTGTGAATGCGCCCACGAGCATGAGTGTCCGCCGGGGCGGCAGTGCCCCCTGGATGGCTGCTTTGCCGAAATCTCCGGCCTGGTGGAGGCGATTCCGCCTGAACTCCATGTCCAGGCGGTTGTCCGGCACTGAGGCTCAGGCCTTGAGGGTGGTGCTGCGGTGGGCCTGGACGGTCTGCAGCAGGGGAATGAAGACCTTGGGCGTCCCGGCCACCACGTTGCCGGTGTTGAGGTAGTCGGTTTCCCCGGACAGGTCGCTCACCAAGCCGCCCGCTTCGGTGATCAGCAGGCTGCCGGCGGCCAGGTCCCAGGGGGAGAGGCCGAACTCCCAGAAGCCATCCAGGCGGCCAGCGGCCACATAGGCCAGGTCCAGGGAGGCGGCTCCGGGGCGGCGCAGGCCGGCGGTTTTTTGGGTGAGTTCCTTGAAGATGGCCAGATAGGCATCCACGTGGTCGAACACCCGGTAGGGGAAGCCCGTGCCGATCAGGGCTTCCTGCAGCTTGAGGCGCTTGGAGACCCGGATGCGCCGCTCGTTGAGGAAGGCCCCGCCGCCCTTGCTGGCGGTGAACAGTTCATTGCGGTTGGGGTCGTAGACCACGGCCTGTTCCACCTGGTCGCCCTTGGCCAGGGCGATGGAGATGGCGTACTGGGGAAAACCGTGGATGAAGTTGGTGGTGCCGTCCAGGGGATCGATGATCCACTGGTACTCGCTTTCCCGGCCCTGGGCGGGGGTCTGGCCCGACTCCTCTGCTAGAATCCCGTAGCTGGGGTAGGCATCCTTGAGAACCTCGATGATGGCGGCCTCGGCAGCCCTGTCCACTTCCGTGACGAAATCATTGGGCTGCTTGCTGTGGACCTTGATCAATCCCAGGTCCAGGGAGGCGCGGTTGATGATCTGGCTGGCGCGACGCGCCGCCTTGATGGCGATATTCAGGGCTGGATGCATGCTTAAAGAACCTTGGGGCAGCGGCGCCTTGGATGGCTCGCTGCCCATGTTGTTTTCAACGAAACCGCCATTTTAATATGAACCCGACCGACGCGCTTGCCCGTATCAGCATCGTACTTTCCCGTACCAGTCATCCGGGCAATATCGGCTCGGCCGCCCGGGCCATGAAAACCATGGGGCTGACGCGGCTGGTGCTGGTGGCGCCCCGGTTTTTTCCCGATCCCGAAGCGGTGACCCTGGCTTCCGGGGCGACGGATATTCTTGAGCAGGCCCGGGTGGTGGATACCCTGGACGAGGCCCTGGCCGGTTGTTCCTACAGTCTTGCCGTGTCGGCCCGGGCCCGGGACCTGGGGCCGCCGCCCATGCTGGCCCGGGCCGGGGCCCAGGATCTCTACGCCCAGGCGCTGCAGTCCGCCGGTGAGGTGGCCCTGGTGTTCGGCAACGAAACTTCGGGGCTGTCCAATGATGAGGTGCAGCGTTGCCGTGGGGCGGTGATGATCGCGGCCAATCCCGATTACAGCTCCCTCAATCTGGCGGCTGCCGTGCAGGTGCTGGCCTACGAGTTGCGCACGGCGGCCTTCCAGGGCTTGCCGCCTGCTCCCGGGCGGACCACGCCATTTTCTTCCCAGCCCGCCACCCACGGGGAGCAGGAGGGTTTCTACGAACACCTGGAGCGGGTCATGGTGGCTTCGGGTTTTCTCGATCCAGCCCAACCCCGGCGGCTGCTGCCCAAGTTGCGCCGCCTCTTTGGCCGGGCGCGCCTGGAAAAGGACGAGGTCAGCATCCTGAGGGGCATCCTCAGTGCCGTGGAAGACTGGCGTCGGTAAGTGCGTACTGGCGGCATTATTCTTGATTGAATTAGTCGGGTATTTTACAATTCCAGCCCCCAGAAACCAGGAGTGACCACGTTCATGCTGCAGCACCTGCGCGAAGACATACGTTCGGTATTTGACCGGGATCCCGCGGCGCGCTCGTTCTGGGAGGTGCTGACCTGCTATCCGGGCATTCATGCCCTGATCCTGCACCGTCTGGCCCACTGGCTGTGGGGCCGCCAGCTGCGCTGGCTGGCCCGGTTCACGGCCCATTTTTCCCGCTGGTTCACCGGGATAGAGATTCATCCGGGGGCTACCATAGGCCGGCGTTTCTTCATCGACCACGGGATGGGGGTGGTGATCGGCGAGACGGCGGTGATCGGTGACGACGTGACCCTCTACCATGGCGTCACCCTGGGGGGGACTTCCTGGAACAAGGGCAAGCGCCACCCCACCCTGGGAGATCGGGTGGTGGTGGGGGCTGGCGCCAAGGTGCTGGGGCCGATCACGGTGGGTGAGGGGGCCAAGGTGGGTTCCAATGCGGTTGTGACCCGGGATGTGCCTGCCGGGGCCACGGCCGTGGGCATTCCGGCCCGCATCCTTGATGCGGAGCAGCGGGAACGGGAAGCTCAGGCGGCCCGGCTGGGCTTTTCCGCCTATGCGGTGGGCCAGGATCAGGATGATCCCCTGGCCCGGGCCATCCATGGATTGCTGGATCATGCGGCGGAAACCGACCGGCGTCTGGCCCTGTTGCTGGAGCATCTCCAGGCGGCCGGGGTGCAGGTGGAGGACGTGGGCGAAAAGCGGGACCATTTCGATCCGCAATACCTGAGTAAAATAGTTGACTAATGTCGGGTGGTGCCGATATAGTTGACCGTAACACTTAGGTATTCAAGGAGAGCCCCATGCGCTTGACCACAAAAGGACGTTTCGCTGTCACCGCCATGATGGATCTGGCGCTGCGGGAAAAGGAATCGCCGGTTGCCCTGGCCGGTATCAGCGAGCGCCAGGCCATTTCCCTTTCCTATCTGGAGCAGTTGTTCGGCAAGCTGCGGCGCCACAAGCTGGTGGAGAGCGTGCGGGGTCCGGGGGGCGGTTATCGCCTGGCCCGGCCCATGGACCAGGTGACCGTGGCCGACATCATCCGTGCCGTGGATGAGCGGCTCGACGCAACCCAGTGCGGCGGCAGCGAGAACTGCCACGAGGAGCACCGCTGCATGACCCACGAGCTGTGGACCACCCTGAACCGCAAGATGTACGAGTACCTGGCTTCCGTTTCCCTGGGGGATCTGGTGGAACAGCAGCTCGCCAAGCAGGGGGGGCTGGTGGTTCTCGAGGATCACCGGGAGCCGCCGCGCCGTTCCGCCCGGGCGGTCGCCAAGGAGCGGCTGTCCCTGACAGCCTGAGCCACAGACAGCGACAGGCACGAATACCATGTTTGCCCCGGTCTACCTGGATCACAACGCCACCACGCCCATGGCGGCTCCGGTACTGGAGGCCATGCTGCCTTTCCTGCAGGGGCAGTACGGCAATCCTTCCAGCCGCCATGAGTATGGCCGGGCGGCGCGGCGGGCGGTGGATATGGCCCGGCAGCAGGTAGCGGCGGCCGTGGGCTGCCATCCCACTGAAGTGATCTTCACCAGCGGCGGCAGCGAAGCCAATAACCTGTTCCTCAAGGGGGCTGCTGCTGGTTTCCGGCACCCCGGGGTCCTGGCCGTGAGCGCCATCGAGCATCCCTGTGTGCGCAATACGGCACGGCAACTGGAGCGCCAGGGCTGGCAGCTCCTGGAACTGCCGGTGGATGGCAACGGCAGGCTGGAGCCTGCCGGCCTGGTCAAGGCCCTGTCGGCCGGGGCCAGGCTCTGGTCCGTGATGCTGGCCAATAATGAAACCGGCCTGATCCAGAATGTGGCGGCCATGGCCGAGCAGGTCCGGGCCGGACGGGGCTGGTTTCATACCGATGCGGTCCAGGCCCTGGGCAAGATGGCCGTGGATTTCCGCCTGCTGAACCAGGCCGGGGTTCATGCCCTGACAGTTTCGGCCCACAAGATTCATGGCCCCAAGGGGGCCGGGGCCCTGATCCTGGACAAGCGGGTAGAGCTGACGCCCCTGATTGCCGGTGGTGGCCAGGAGCGGGGTTTGCGCTCCGGTACCGAGAATGTGGCGGCCATCGTCGGTTTCGGGGTGGCCTGCGAACTGGCGCTGGCCCGGCTGGAAGGGCTGTCGGTCCGGCTCTTTGCCCTGCGCACCCGTCTGGAGGCGGGCTTGCAGCGCCTGGGGGCGCGGATTTTTGCCGCCGATGGCATGCGCCTGCCCAACACCAGTTATTTCGCCTTTGCCGACCTGGATGGGGAAACCCTGGTGGGCAAGCTGGACCGGGCCGGTTTTGCCGTGGCTAGCGGTGCGGCCTGTTCCAGCGCCAACCCGGAGCCTTCCCATGTGCTGCAAGCCATGGGGGTGCCGGAGCAGTTGTCCCGGGGCGCCGTGCGCGTCAGCCTGGGGGCGGAAACTTCGGAAGAGAATATTGATCAATTCCTCGGGGCTTTGGAAACCACGGTGTCCAGCCTCAAGAACCTGACGGCACTGAGTCGATAAAGACCGTCTGCACTAACGGAGCGACAGCATGAAATTGCCCATCTACCTGGATTATTCGGCCACCACCCCGGTGGATCCCCGCGTGGCGGAGAAGATGATCCCCTACCTGACCGAGAAATTCGGTAACCCCGCTTCCCGTTCCCACAGCTTCGGCTGGGAGGCGGAAGCCGCCGTGGAAGAGGCCCGGGAACAGGTGGCGGCCCTGGTGAACGCCGATGCCAAGGAAATCGTCTGGACTTCCGGCGCCACCGAATCCAACAACCTGGCCATCAAGGGGGCTGCCAATTTCTATGGCGCCACCAAGGGCAAGCACCTGATCACGGTGAAGACCGAGCACAAGGCGGTCCTCGACACCATGCGGGAAATGGAGCGCCAGGGTTTTCAGGTCACCTATCTGGACGTGCAGGAAAACGGCCTGATCGATCTGGAGGTATTCAAGGCGGCCCTGCGTCCCGACACCTGCCTGGTTTCGGTGATGTTCGTGAATAACGAGATCGGTGTTGTCCAGCCCATCGCCGAGATCGGCGAGATCTGTCGTGAGAAAGGCGTTCTCTTCCACGTGGATGCAGCCCAGGCCACCGGCAAGGTCGCCATCGATCTGGACAAGCTCAAGGTGGACCTGATGAGCTTTTCTGCCCACAAGACCTACGGCCCCAAGGGCATCGGCGCCCTTTACGTGCGCCGCAAGCCCCGGGTACGCCTGGAAGCCCAGATGCACGGCGGCGGCCATGAGCGGGGCTTCCGCTCCGGCACCCTGGCCACCCACCAGATCGTCGGCATGGGCGAAGCCTTCCGCATCGCCCGGGAAGAAATGGCCGAGGAGAACGCCCGCATCGGCAAGCTGCGCGACCGGCTCCTGAAGGGGCTGTCGGATATCGACTGCGTCTATGTGAACGGCGACCTGGAGCAGCGGGTGCCCCACAATCTCAACATCAGCTTTGCCTATGTGGAAGGTGAGTCCCTGCTCATGGCCATCAAGGACCTAGCCGTGTCCTCCGGTTCTGCCTGCACCTCCGCCAGCCTGGAGCCTTCCTACGTGCTGCGCGCCCTGGGGCGGGATGACGAGCTGGCCCACAGCTCCATCCGCTTCACCATCGGCCGCTTCAATACCGAGGCAGAGATCGACTATGCCGTGAAGCTGCTGCACCAGAAGATAGGCAAGCTGCGGGAGATGTCCCCCCTGTGGGAAATGGTCCAGGAAGGGATAGACCTGAGCACCGTCCAGTGGGCCGCCCACTAAACCAGAATTCAAGGAGAACGAGATGAGCTACAGCGTGAAAGTGATCGACCACTACGAAAACCCCCGCAACGTGGGGGGCTTCGACAAGGACGAAGAGGGCGTCGGCACCGGCATGGTGGGGGCACCGGCCTGCGGCGACGTGATGAAACTGCAGATCAAGGTGGGCCAGGACGGGGTGATCGAAGACGCCAAGTTCAAGACCTACGGCTGCGGTTCCGCCATCGCCTCCTCCAGCCTGGTGACCGAGTGGGTCAAGGGCAAGACCGTGGAACAGGCCCTGGAAATCAAGAATACCCAGATCGCCGAAGAACTGGCCCTGCCGCCGGTTAAAATCCACTGTTCCATCCTGGCCGAGGACGCCATCAAGGCAGCCGTGGCCGACTACAAGAAAAAGCATTCCGAGTGAGGTGAATCATGGCAGTGACCTTGACCGAAAAGGCAGCCCAGCACGTTTCCAACTTCCTGCAGAAGCGCGGCAAGGGTGTCGGCTTGCGCCTGGGCGTGCGTACCAGCGGCTGTTCCGGCATGGCCTACAAGCTGGAGTTTGTCGATGAGGTGGATGGCGAGGACGAGGTATACGAGAGCCACGGCATCAAGGTGTTCGTGGATGCCCGCAGCCTGCCCTACATCGACGGCACCGAGCTGGACTACACCCGGGAAGGGTTGAACGAGGGGTTCAAGTTCAACAATCCCAACATAAAAGATCAATGCGGCTGCGGCGAAAGCTTTAACGTCTAAACCCGCTTGCCGGAACGTCGTTGCTCGCGCTTGCCGTGCTACAGCACTGTCTGCGCGCTCCCGCCTAGTTCCGGCTGCGCCTTGGCGGATGTTCCTGCTCCAGGGGCACCCGTCTGATCAGAGGTGACCCCGTGGACCTGACCACCGATTTCTTTTCCCTGTTCCAGCTGCCCCGGGCGTTCCGGATCGATCTGGGGGAACTGGATGCCCGCTACCGGGAAATCCAGGCCCAGGTGCATCCGGACCGCTATGCCCATGCGGGGGAGGGGGTGCGCCGGCTTTCCATGCAGTGGGCCACCCGGGCCAATGAGGGCTATCTGACCCTGAAAAAGCCCCTGGAGCGGGCCAAGTACCTGCTGCATCTGGCGGGGCACGACCTGCAGGCCGAGAGCAACACCGCCATGGCGCCCGAGTTCCTCATGGAGCAGATGGAGTGGCGGGAGGCGGTGATGGAAGCCCGGAGTGGCGGTGATCACCACGAGCTGGAGCATCTGCACCACCGTCTGCGCCAGGACCTGCAGGGGCGCTACGAAGAATTGGCCGCCCTGCTGGATGATAAGCGGGACCCGGAGGCTGCCACCGAGCAGGTGCGCCGGCTGATGTTCCTGGAAAAACTGTTGCTGGAAATTGATGACGCCCTGGCTTCCCTGGAAGACGGGGAGATGGATAACTGACATGGCTCTCTTTCATATCGCCGAACCCGGCGAATCCGCCGCCCCCCACCAGCACAAGCTGGCGGTAGGCATAGACCTGGGCACCACCAATTCCCTGGTGGCCACCGTCAGGAGCGGCATGGCCGTGGTGTTGAACGACGAACAGGGTCGCCCCCTCTTGCCTTCCATCGTGCGCTACCTGCCTGACGGGCAGGTGGAAGTGGGCTATGGGGCCCAGTCCTGGCAGGCCCGGGACCCGAAGAACACCGTGGTGTCCGTGAAACGTTTCATGGGCCGGGGCAGAAAGGATATCGCCCACGTGGAATCCCTGCCCTACGACTTCGTAGACGAGCCGGGCATGGTGCGGGTGAAGACCTGTGCCGGGGTGAAGAGCCCGGTGGAGGTATCCGCCGAAATCCTCAAGGTCGCCAAGGCCAGGGCCGAAGCCCACCTGGGCGGTGAGCTGGTGGGCGCGGTGATCACCGTGCCCGCCTACTTTGACGACGCCCAGCGCCAGGCCACCAAGGATGCCGCCCGGCTGGCCGGGATCAACGTGCTGCGGCTCCTGAACGAACCCACGGCCGCGGCCATCGCCTACGGGCTGGACAATGCCGCCGAGGGCATCTATGCCGTCTATGACCTGGGCGGCGGCACCTTCGACATCTCCATCCTCAAGCTCTCCAAGGGCGTGTTCGAGGTGCTGGCCACCGGCGGCGACTCGGCCCTGGGCGGCGATGACTTCGACCAGCGCATCTTCTGCTGGGTCCTGGAGCAGGCCAAGCTGCCGCCCCTGTCCCACGAGGATGCCCGGCTGATCATGACCCGGGCCCGGGAGGCCAAGGAATTCCTCACCAGCCACGCGGAAGCCCCGATCACCGTGAAGCTCTCCAGTGGCCCCACCATTGATCTCACCCTGGATGTGGCCACCTTCGCCGAAATCACCCGGAACCTGGTGACCAAGACCCTGCAGGCCGTGCGCAAGGCCCTGCGCGACGCTGGCCTGCGGCCCGAGGAGGTGAAGGGCGTGGTGATGGTGGGCGGCTCCACCCGGGTGCCCCAGGTGCAACGGGCCGTGGCGGAGTTCTTCGGCCAGGAGCCCCTGAACAACCTGGACCCGGACAAGGTGGTTGCCCTGGGCGCCGCCACCCAGGCCAACCTGCTGGTGGGCAACAAGACCGGCGGTGACGACTGGCTGCTGCTCGACGTGATTCCCCTCTCCCTGGGGCTGGAAACCATGGGCGGCCTGGTGGAGAAGGTGATCCCGCGCAACTCCACCATTCCCGCGGCCCGGGCCCAGGATTTCACCACCTTCAAGGACGGCCAGACCGCCATGGCCATCCACGTGGTCCAGGGGGAGCGGGAACTGGTGTCCGACTGCCGCAGCCTGGCCCGCTTCGAACTGCGCGGCATTCCCCCCATGGTGGCCGGGGCGGCGCGCATCCGGGTCACCTTCCAGGTGGACGCGGACGGCCTCCTGGCCGTCTCGGCCCGGGAGCAGACCACGGGGGTGGAATCCAGCATCACGGTGAAGCCCTCCTACGGCCTCTCGGATGACGAAATTGCCGCCATGCTCAAGGACTCCATGTCCCACGCCAAGGACGACGCCCAGCGCCGGGCCCTGAAGGAGGCCCAGGTGGAGGCCCAGCGCCTGATTGAAGCCACCCAGGCGGCCCTGAAGGAGGATGCCCACCTGTTGAGCGCCGAGGAAATTGCCCGCATCGAGGCCAGCATTGCCAAGCTCCAGACCCTGATGCTGGGAGATAACCGGCGGCACATCAACTTGGCGATGGATGACTTGGGCTATGAAACCCAGGAGTTCGCCCATCGGCGCATGGACCAGAGCGTCAAGCGGGCCCTGGCCGGGCGCAAGGTGGATGATTTGAATACAGCGGAGGAGGGGAGCCAGTCATGACCCAGATCATCGTGTTGCCCCATGTGGAAGTCTGCCCCGACGGGGCCGTGATCGAAGCCGAGCAGGGCCAGTCCATCTGCGAGGCCTTGCTTGCCAATGGCATTGACATCGAGCATTCTTGTGAAATGTCCTGTGCCTGCACCACCTGCCATGTGGTGGTACGTGAAGGGTTCAACTCCCTGGCCCCGGCCGAAGAAGAGGAAGAGGACCTGCTCGACAAGGCCTGGGGCCTGGAGCCCCGCTCCCGCCTGTCCTGCCAGGCCATCGTCAGGGACACGCCGCTGGTGGTGGAGATTCCCCGCTACAGCATCAACATGGCCCGGGAAGGCAAACACTGAGGAGCACGATCATGAAATGGACCGATATTCACGACATCGCCATCGAATTGTCCGAAGTCCATCCGGAACAGGATCCCCGGCGGATCAATTTCGTGGATCTGCGCAACTGGGTCCTGGCCCTGCCCGAATTCAGCGATGACCCCAAGCATTGTGGTGAAAAGATCCTCGAAGCCATCCAGCAGGCCTGGATCGAGGAAATGGATTGAACCTTAAAACCGCATCTGAACCACAGAGAACACTGAGGAAGAGCGCTCTTGTGGCCCAGTTGCAACAGTTTCCAGGGGGCAAGGAATATGGATAAAGTCTTGAACTCCCGCCTTCCTCCGTGTCTCGGTGCCTCTGTGGTGAGGGTTTGGGGTTGAAGCACCAGGCCCTGGCCCGATAGGGCCCCAGGCAGGTAAATTCAGGGCATGAAAAAGGCGACCCGGAAGGTCGCCTTTTTTGCGGGCAGGAAACCGGCTCAGCCTTGGGGCTGGGCCTTGGCAGCTGCCTTGCGGGTGGCACTGCCGCTGCTGGCCTTGGGGGCGGCAGCGCTGGTGGCGCCGATATTGGAGAAGGCCTTGATGTTGCTGTCGGTGATCTGGGCCATCTGCTGGGCCATGAAGTTCATCCGGTCAAAGGCCTGGGAGCTGGCCTGGAGCATGGACTTCATGGCGGTGGCGAAGACATCGCCGCCGGCCGGCATCTTGCTCTTGGTCTCTTCGATGGCGGACTCGGCGTTCTCGGAGAGGGACTTGTAATGGGATTCCATCACGTTGGTGATGTCCTTCTGCATGGTCAGCACCAGCTCATACAGGTTGTGATAGTAAGCGCGGGTGCGTTCCAGGCCAGGCTCGGCCATGCCGGACTGGACGGCCAGGGCCTGCTTGGGATCCTTGGCTTCCAGCAGGGTGGCGGCATTTTCGGCGCCTGCCTGCAGGCTCTCACGCATGGCGCTGAGATTGAGGTTGGCCAGCTTCTCGATGTTATCCAAGGTGCTGCGCATCAGGGCCAGCATGGCCTCGGCGTTGGCTTTCTGGGCTGCTGCGATCTGTTCGGATTTGGTCGTGTTCATGAAGACTCCTCTCTCGATGTTGGGCGTGTCTGCGATTCAATGATAACAAATCTGCATGAAGAATACGTGTCAACCACAGTTGTCTATTGCAGCAAATTCAACAGCCCGTCCAGGCCCGCAAAATTGAGGGCGACGCTGGCCCTGGCCCGGGTGGCCGGTTTGGCCCGGTAGGCCACGGAGAGTCCGGCTTCGGCCATCATCAGCAGGTCGTTGGCGCCGTCTCCCACTGCGATCACCTGTTCCTGTTCCAGGCCCAGTTCGTTTCTGAGCCGGGCCAGGTGCCGGGCCTTGGCGGCGGCATCGACGATGTCGCCTACTACCCGGCCGGTCAGCTTGCCGCCGGAGATTTCCAGTTCGTTGGAGGTGGCGAAGTCAAAGCCCAGTTCGATGCGCAGCCGTTCGGTGAAATAGGTGAAGCCGCCGGAGAGGATGGCCGTCCTGAGCCCGGCCTCCTGGGCGGCCGCCAGCAGTTCCCGGGCGCCGGGGGAGAGCAGCAGCCGTTCGGCATACACCCGCGCCAGCACCCGGGCGTCCAGGCCGGCCAGCAGGGCCAGGCGGCGGCGCAGGCTTTCCCGGTAGTCGATCTCGCCGCGCATGGCGGCCTCGGTGACCTGGGAGACCTCCTGCTTCTTGCCGGCGAAGTCGGCCAGCTCATCGATACACTCGATGGTGATCAGGGTGGAGTCCATGTCGAAGGCGATCAGGCCGTAGTCCTGCAGGCGCCGGCCCGTGGGCATGAAGGCCCAGTCCAGGCGTTCCGCTTCGATCAGGGGGATCAGGGCATCGAAAGCCGGGGTGCGCCGGGCCCCGGGCAGGCAGGTGACCTGGGGGGGGCGGGGCTCGACAGCGGCGGCCCCGGTGGCGGCCAGCAGTTTTTCCAGCAGGAAGGTGGGCAGGGCGTTGCCCTGGAGGATGAGTTGGGTGGTCATGGCGTGGGGCCCTTCCGATGGGCGTGTTTTTCTCCAGGCGACATTTTAACGCCTCGGGGTCTGTCCCTCGGCTTCCGGATGGTTTATAAACGCCACCGATGCTTGCCTATATCCTGCGCCGCCTTCTCTATGCCCTGCCCATCCTGATCGGGGTGAATCTGCTCACCTTCGCCCTGTTCTTCGTGGTCAATACTCCCGACGACATGGCGCGTCTGCAGCTGGGGGTCAAGCATGTGACGCCGGAGGCCATCCAGAAGTGGAAGGCGGAGCGGGGTTACGACCGTCCCCTGTTCTGGAATCCGGCCGCCGGGGGGCTGCAGCAGCTCAGCGATACCATCTTCTTCGACAAGTCGGCGCGCATGTTCGTGGGGGATTTTGGCCAGGCCGAGGATGGCCGCGACATCGCCCGGGAGATTACCTCCCGCATGGGGCCTTCCCTGGCCATTGCCCTGCCCACCTTCGTGCTGGGCCTGTTCGTCACCATCAGCCTGGCGCTTATCCTGGCTTTTTTCCGGGCCACGGCCCTGGATTTCTGGGGGGTGGTGGCCTGTGTCGGGCTGATGTCCATCTCCAGCCTGTTCTACATCATCGGCGGTCAGTACCTGGTGGCCAAGGTCTGGCAGCTGGTGCCCATTTCCGGTTTTGGCGAGGGGCTCGACGCCTGGCGCTTCCTGGTGCTGCCGGTGTTGATCGGGGTAGTCGGCGGCATCGGTTCCTCCACCCGCTGGTACCGCACCATCTTCCTGGAGGAGGTGGGCAAGGATTATGTGCGCACGGCCCGGGCCAAGGGCTTGCCGGAAACCCTGGTGTTCTTCCGGCACATCCTCAAGAACGCCATGATCCCCATCCTCACCGGGGTGGTGGTGGTCATTCCCCTGCTGTTCATGGGCTCGTTGCTCACCGAGTCCTTCTTCGGCATTCCCGGCCTCGGCAGCTACACCATAGACGCCATCAACGCCCAGGATTTCGCCGTGGTCCGCTCCATGGTGTTCATCGGTTCGGTGCTCTACATCGCCGGGCTGATCCTCACCGACATTTCCTACACCCTGGTGGATCCCCGCATCCGCTTCGAATGATGCCCATCCAGCCCGTACTCCTCTGGTCCGACCTGCTTCTCTGGCTGCTGCTGGCCGGCGCCCTGGGGCTGGGCTTCCTGTCGGCCCGGGCGGCCCATCTCCGTCAGGCCTGGAGGCGGCTGGGGCGTGGCGCCGTTGCCATGGGGGCGGCCACCCTGCTGTCGGCCTTTCTGCTGGTGGGGCTCCTGGATTCCCTGCATTACCGTCTGCGCCTGCCCCCGGCGCCGGGCCAGACCCAGGCCATGTACGGGGTGGAAGTGTTGTCGCTGCTGGACGGTCTCTTGAGCGGGCTCCGGGAGCGCAACGAGAAGACCTATTCCGCCCCCCTGGCCACCCGCCTGTATGCCAAGGAGAGCCGGGATACCCCGGCCGGGGTGGTGCGGGAATATCCCCGCCTCAAACATGGGGGGGCGCACCTGGGCGAAGACGAGGCCGGGCGTGATCGGGATGTGCTGCAGCGGGGCTTTGCCGGCCTGGTTCTGGCCTTCCTCATCTGGCTGGCCCTGGCCGGTGGCTTGGTGGCGCACCTGGCCTGGCGTCAGGGCTGCTCCCACCGTGAGGCCTGGCGGGCCATCTGGCAGGGCGAGACGGCCCTGGCCTGGCGTGGTGTGCTGCCTGCCCTGGGGGGGCTGTTGCTGGTGGCGCTGCCCATCTTCTTTCTGGCCGGGGATTACCACGTGTTCGGCACCGACAAGGTGGGTCAGGACGTGCTCTACCAGGTGTTGAAGAGCATCCGCACGGCCCTGGTGATCGGGCTCGTCACCACCCTGGTGATGCTGCCCCTGGCGGTGGTGCTGGGCATTGTGGCCGGCTATTTCCGGGGCTGGGTGGATGACCTGATCCAGTATGTCTACACGGTGCTCAATTCCATTCCCGGCGTGCTCCTGATCGCGGCGGCAGTGCTGATGATGCAGATGCTCATCGACACCCATCCCCAGTGGTTCGCCACGGCGGCGGAACGGGCCGACCTGCGGCTCCTGGCCCTGTGCGCCATCCTCGGCATGACCAGCTGGACCGGTCTGGCCCGGCTGCTGCGGGGGGAAACCCTGAAGCTCAGGGAGCTGGAATACATCCAGGCGGCCCGGGCCTTCGGTATTGCCCCACCCCGCATCATCGCCCGCCACATCCTGCCCAACCTGATGCACATCGTGGTGATCGCCCTGGTGATGGATTTCTCCAGCCTGGTCCTGACCGAGGCGGTGCTCTCCTACGTGGGCATCGGCGTGGACCCCACCATGACCAGTTTCGGCACCATGATCAACAATGCCCGCATGGAACTGGGGCGGGAGCCGGTGGTGTGGTGGTCCCTGGCGGCTGCCTTCATCTTCATGTTCGCCCTGGTCCTGGCGGCCAACCTCTTTGCCGACGCGGTGCGCGATGCCTTCGATCCCCGATACGAATGATGCCTTGCTGACGGTGCAGGGCCTGTCCCTGGCCATTCGCCGGGGCCGGGCGCACACGCCGGCGGTTGCCGGCCTGGACTTTTCCCTGAGGGCCGGGGAGACCCTGGCCCTGGTGGGCGAATCCGGCTGCGGCAAGTCCCTCACGGCCCAGGCCCTGATGCGGCTGTTGCCCCCAGCCATCCGCGTCACTGCCGGCCAGGTCCGCTTCCAGGGGCGCGAGCTGCTGAACCTGCCGGAAGCCGCCATGCGCGAGCTGCGGGGCCGGGGCATGGGGATGATCTTTCAGGAGCCGGCCACCAGCCTCAACCCCGTGCTCACCGTGGGGCAGCAGATCGGCGAAGTGCTGGTGCGGCACCTGGGGCTCCAGGGCCGGGCGGTGCGGGAACGGGCCGAAGCGCTGCTGCAGCAGGTGGGGATTGCTGATCCGGCCCGGCGCCTGGACGAGTATCCGTTCCAGCTCTCCGGCGGCATGAAGCAGCGGGTGATGATCGCCATGGCCCTGGCCGGGGAGCCCAGCCTGCTGATCGCCGATGAACCCAGCACGGCCCTGGATGTGACCGTGCAGTCCCAGATCCTCGACCTGCTGCAGGAGCTCCAGGCCCGGCGCGGCATGGCCCTGCTGCTGATCACCCACGATCTGGGCGTGGTGGCCCGCATGGCCCATCGGGTCGGGGTCATGTATGCCGGTCAGCTGGTAGAGCTGGCGAGCCGGGATGCCTTCTTCCAGGAAGCCCGGCATCCCTACAGCCGGGCCCTGTTTGCTGCTCTCCCCGAGGCGGTGCCCCGGGGCGCCCGGCTCCAGGCCCTGGCGGGCCAGGTGCCGGCTTTCGCGGCCATGCCCAAGGCCTGCCGCTTTGCCGAGCGCTGCGACCGGGTCCAGTCCCTGTGCCGGGAGCAGGCGCCCCTCCTGACCCCGCTGGCCGGGAATCCCGAAAATCAGGTGCGCTGCCATTTCCCCGGGAGCGGCAGCTTTCTCGCCGCCGCGGCCGGTCCCGGGGCGGGCAGTCCGACTTTCGGGCCGGCCCTGCTGGAAGTCAGCGGACTGCAGGTGCATTTCCCCATTCGCAAAGGCATCCTGCAGCGGGTCAGGGGGCAGGTGCGGGCGGTGGATGGCGTCAGCCTGGAACTGGCCCCGGGCCGTACCCTGGCCCTGGTCGGGGAGTCGGGTTGCGGCAAGACCACCGTGGGCAAGGCCCTGATGCAGTTGCTGCCGCTCACGGCAGGCAGTGTGCGCTGGCAGGGGCAGGCCCTGGCTGGGCAGGGGGGCAAGGACCGGAGCTGGCGGCGACGCATGCAGATGGTGTTCCAGGATCCCTTTGCCTCCCTCAATCCGCGCATGACCGTGGGGGACATCCTGCTGGAAGGGATGCAGGCCCTGGGGGTGGTGACGGATGCGGCGGCAGGCCGAGCTGCCAGTGCGGCCCTCCTGGAACAGGTGGGACTTCAGGGCGACAGCCTGGACCGGTATCCCCATGAATTCTCGGGGGGGCAGCGCCAGCGCATCGCCATCGCCCGGGCCCTGGCCGTGTCGCCCCAGGTGTTGATCTGCGATGAGCCCACTTCGGCTCTGGATGTGTCAGTCCAGGCCCAGATCCTCAACCTCTTGAAGGATCTCCAGGAGCGCCTGCAGATGGCCTACCTGTTCATCACCCACAATTTTGCCGTGGTGGAATACCTGGCTCACGAGGTGGCCGTCATGTATCTGGGGCGGGTGGTGGAGCGGGGCAGTACTGCCCGAGTCCTGGCGGCGCCGGCCCATCCTTACACGGAGGTGCTGCTCTCAGCGGTGCCGCGCCTGGACGGGCGGGGCCGGCCCATCGCCCTGGCCGGGGAGACGCCTTCCCCGGCGGCGCCGCCGGCCGGCTGTCATTTTCATCCCCGCTGTCCCCGGGCCGTGGCTCTGTGCCGGGAGCGCTACCCCGACTTGCTGCCCCTGGCGGATGGGCGGCAGGTGGCCTGCCACCTGCCCGCTGCTTCAGCTGTCCAGCTGGATGGTGAGGGTTGAGCCCACCTTGAGGTTGTTTCCGGCCAGCCGGTTCCAGCGCCGCAGATCATCGAGCTCCACGTTGTAGCGCTTGGCGATGGAGAACAGGGTGTCGCCCTTTTTGACCTTGTGGCGGGTAACCTTGGGACTGCTCTTGGATTTGCCACCAGCAGCGCTGGCCACTTTGTGCCGGTCTTGGTGTTCTGCCTGCTGGCGGGACGGGGCGGTCTGTTCCTGGCGGGCCACCGTGGTGCTGCCCGGGCTGACGGTAAGGCGGCTGCCGACCCGGAGGGCGTTACCCTTGAGCTTGTTGTACTGCCTCAGGTCGGCCAGGTCCACGTCGTATTTGCGGGCGATGGCCTGCAGGGTGTCACCCCGCCGGACCGTGTGGTAACGGGGCTGGGTGCGGACCTGTACCTGCACCTTGGCCTGGGGCGGCTCGGGAGCCAGGAAGGCCTGGGTATCCAGTTCCCCTTCCGTCGCCTGGCTGGGCACCAGCAGGGTCTGGCCCGGGGTGGCCTTGATGCGGCCGTGGAGGCCGTTCACCCGTTTCAGGTCCGCCAGGGTGATGCCGAAGCGGGGGGCCACCTGTTCCAGCTTTTCCCCGGGCTGCAGGGCATAGGTCTTCCAGTTGCTCAGGGGCTCATCGTGGGCGGCCAGGCCGGCCTTGAAGCTTTCCACCCGGTCGGCGGGAATCACCAGGGTGCTGTCCGCCTGGATCACGGGCCGGTTGTGGGCCGGATTGAGGGCTACGAACGCCTCGGTGCTGAGGCCGGCAAACTGTGCGGCCAGGGTGATGTCGATGGGGGCTTCCGTGACCACGGTACGGAAATAGGGCTGGTTGGGGACCTGGGGCAGTTGCAGTTCAGCCACCAGGCGGGGGTTGCTGAAGATGTTCTTCAGGGCCTGCAGCTTGGGGACATAGTGCCGGGTCTCGTTGGGCATGGTGAGATTGGCATAGTCGGTGGGCAGGCCCCGGGCCTCGTTCTTGGCGATGGCCCGGCCCACGGCGCCTTCACCCCAATTGTAGGAAGCCAGGGCCAGGTGCCAGTCCCCGTGCATCTCATAGATGTACTGCAGATAATCCAGGGCGGCGCTGGTGGAAGCAACGATGTCCCGGCGCTGGTCCTGCCACCAGTTCTGCTCCAGCCGGAAATTCCGGCCCGTGGAGGGGATGAACTGCCATAGTCCCGAGGCATGGGCGGGGGAATAGGCCATGGGGTTGTAGGCGCTCTCCACCATGGGCAGCAGGGCCAGCTCCGTGGGCATGCCGCGCTTTTCCAGTTCATCGACGATGTGGTGCAGATAGGGCCGGCTGCGTTCCACCATGCGGCGCAGGTACTCGGGCCGGGATTGGTAATACTGCTGATGCCGCAGGACCAGATCGTCGTTGAGGTTGGGCATGGTGAAGCCATTGCGCAGGCGCACCCAGAGATCCTGGGTGGGGGCCGTCAGGTCCAGGGGCTGGAAGGTCTGGGGCTGCTGCTGGATTTCTTCCCGTTCCAGGGGCTGGAAGGGTTCGTCGGCGGATGCGGTGGGGCTGGTGAGCAGGGAGGCTAGACAGAGGAGAAGGGCTGGAAGGCAGGCGGGGCGCAGGGAAGGAAGGCGGCTACGCGGCGGCGTCTTCATCAGGAGTCCTTTCGGTTGGTGCCAGGGTGCCCCGGGGACACCCTGCTGAATGGAGGGATTATAGACTGCCGGCTGTCGCCCCAGAATCCGCAGATTCATATTTGTTTCATGGGGCGGACGCAAAAATGAAAAAGCCGACCCTGGGGTCGGCTTTTCCTGAATATTTTTGGCGGAGTGGACGGGACTCGAACCCGCGACCCCCGGCGTGACAGGCCGGTATTCTAACCGACTGAACTACCACTCCGCGCATGGAACACTGACGAATCAGCGCACCGTAAAACCTTGGCGTCCCCACGGGGATTCGAACCCCGGTACCTACCGTGAAAGGGTAGTGTCCTAGGCCTCTAGACGATGGGGACCCAGAATCTCCGTTTGGTCTCTCGGTATGGTGGAGGTAAGCGGGATCGAACCGCTGACCTCTTGCATGCCATGCAAGCGCTCTCCCAGCTGAGCTATACCCCCGCCGCGAAAGACCAGTTACTACCTTCGCTTCCAGCCGTGGCTGAAAACCGAATATTTTTGGCGGAGTGGACGGGACTCGAACCCGCGACCCCCGGCGTGACAGGCCGGTATTCTAACCGACTGAACTACCACTCCGCGCATGGAACACTGACGAATCAGCGCACCGTAAAACTTGGCGTCCCCACGGGGATTCGAACCCCGGTACCTACCGTGAAAGGGTAGTGTCCTAGGCCTCTAGACGATGGGGACCCGGACTGTTCAGGCTGGCAAGTTCCTGACTTTTCTTTCGCACTTTTGGTGGAGGTAAGCGGGATCGAACCGCTGACCTCTTGCATGCCATGCAAGCGCTCTCCCAGCTGAGCTATACCCCCGCCGCGAAAGAAGGCCGCATTATAGGGAGCACTTTTGGGGTTGTAAACCCTTTTTTGAGTTTTTTCTCCCTTTTCTGCAAATTTCCTGCCGCGCTCAGCTCCGGTGGGGGGCCAGACGGGCCAGCGCCGTGTCCCGACCCACCAGGGCCACCACCGCATCCACCGACGGGGTCTGGGCCTGGCCGGTGAGGATGACCCGCAGAGGCATGGCCAGTTTGGGCATCTTCAGGCCGTGCCGGGTCACGGTCTCCTTGATCAGGGCGGCGATGGCCGGTACTTCCCAGGCCACCTGTTCCAGGCCGGCAGCGAAGTCGGCCAGGGCCGGGCGTGCTTCCTCGCTCAGGTGCTGGGCGAGCAGCTCGGGGGCGGGGTGGATGTCCACGTAGAAAACTTCCAGGGCGTCGGCCAGGAGGTTCAGGGTGTTGCAGCGGTCCAGGTAGAGGCCGATGGCCTGGGCCAGGTCGGGCCCCTTGCCGGTGTCCACGCCCCGGCGCTGGAGCCGGGCCGCGATCTGCGGCACCAGGGCGGCGGCTCCCGCCTGCTTCATGTAGTGCTGGTTCAGCCAGAGCAGCTTTTCGGTATTGAACTGGGCGGCGGACGGGGTGATGTGGTCCAGATCGAACCACTGGACGAACTGCTCCCGGGAGAAGATCTCGTCATCCCCGTGAGACCAGCCCAGGCGAGCCAGGTAGTTGATCACCGCTTCGGGCAGGAAACCGTCTTCGTCGTACTGCATCACCGAGACGGCGCCGTGGCGCTTGGAAAGCTTGGTGCCGTCATCACCGAGGATCATGGAGAGGTGGGCGTACTGGGGCACCTGGGCGCCCAGGGCCTTGAGCACGTTGATCTGGCGCGGGGTGTTGTTCACATGGTCGTCGCCCCGGATCACCTGGGTGATGCCCATGTCCCAGTCGTCCACCACCACGCAGAAGTTGTAGGTGGGGGTGCCGTCGGCCCGGGCAATGATGAAGTCGTCCAGTTCGGCGTTGGCAATCTCGATGCGACCCTTCACCAGGTCGTCCCAGCCCACCACCCCGTCGGTGGGGTTGCAAAAACGCACCACGGGTTCCACGCCGGCCGGCGGGGCCGGCAGCACCTTGCCGGGCGCGGGCCGCCAGCGGCCGTCGTAACGGGGCTTCTCCTTGCGGGCTTCCTGTTCAGCGCGCAGGGCATCCAGCTCTTCCCGGGAGGTGTAGCAGTAATAGGCGGTACCGGCGGCCAGCATCTGCTGGATCACTTCCTTGTAACGGTCCATGCGCTGCATCTGGTAATAGGGACCCTCGTCATGCTGCAGGTCCAGCCAGGCCATGCCGTCCAGGATGGCCTGCACCGCTTCGGGGGTGGAGCGGGCCACATCGGTGTCCTCGATGCGCAGGATGAACTGGCCGCCATGGCGGCGGGCATAGGCCCAGGAGAAGAGGGCGGTGCGGGCGCCGCCAATATGCAGATAACCGGTGGGGCTGGGGGCAAAACGGGTACGGACCATGATTTGTAAATTCTGGGGGGCGAAAAGTCCCTATTGTATATGAGCAAAAAAGTTTGACGGGCAGGTTTGGCTGTGGTTTAATGCGGGCCTTCCGAGACATCGGGTGGTTAGCTCAGTTGGTATGAGCACTGCCTTCACACGGCAGGGGTCACTGGTTCGAGTCCAGTACCACCCACCAATTCAAAACCCCGCGCAGCGACTGGCTGCGCGGGGTTTTTCCTTTGTGCCTGCGGCATTTCCAGCGGGTTTTCCCCGGGCTTTGCCCGAGTTTTACCGGTGGCTGGTTTCTTGACGTTTCGGCGCTAAATCACTGATTTTTCCGTTTTTCCGCCATATCCTGCCTGGTTAGGGGCGCAAGTGGCCGGGGCGCGCCGGGGTGTGGTCGGCAAAACCATGATCCGGGTGGCTGGCAGCGCGGCCTCGTCCCCGCGGCCTTCCTGGCGGGCCCTCTCCCTTCCCTGAAGGCATGCTCTTTCTGCCGGCCTTGCTTCGGGTTGCGGCGCTGCCGTGAGCCCCTCTCTTGCACCGGCAATCCCTGATCCTTGGTCTGGCGCCGCCTCCATGCTTGCACGCCGGGCTGGTCTGGCCGGCGCGATGCCCCTATCATGGCTGGCCTGGGCCTGTCGTGTGAGCGGGGCCCGCTGTCCGGCTTTCATGGAAGTGCATAACGAACATGCGAAGATCAGCTTGATGAATGGGTCACCTCCCTCCCTGGGACCGGTCCGGAACTGGTCCCTCGTCAGCCTGCACCAGGGCTTTGCCGCCCTGGCCGCCAGTCAGCCCGATGCGCCGGCGATCCTGGCTGCCGGGTCCTGGGCCTGCAGCTATGCCGAGCTGGAGTGGCGTTCCAGCCGCCTGGCCTGGCAGCTGCAGGCGCGGGGGCTGGTGCGGGGAGAGGCGGTGGGGGTGCTGGTGCAGCGCTCCGGCCAGCTGCCCCTGGCGTTTCTGGCCATTCTCAAGGCGGGCGGCGTGTATGTGCCGCTGGTGGCTGATCTGCCCGAGCAGCGGCTGTCGAGCATGGTGCAGCAGGCGGGCATCCGGCAGCTCCTGCTCCTGGATGACCTGGAAGCACCCGAGGCCCTGGGGCAGCTGCTGGGCAACGAGGCGCTGATACGGCCCGGGGCCCTGGCTGCCGATCCGGATGCAGCGGACTTCCAGCCCTGTGCCGTGGGCCCGGAGGATCTGGCCGCCATCCTGTTTACTTCCGGCTCCACGGGCCAGCCCAAGGGGGTGATGATCCGCCATCAGGCCGTCGTGAACATGGCCCTCGGCCATGTGGAGGCCCATGCCATCACCCCGGCGGACCGGGTGTTGCTGGCCACTTCCCCAGGGTTCATCCTGGGTTTTCGGGAGTTGTGCATGCCCCTCCTGGCCGGGGCCGCCTTCGTGCCGGTCAGCCGGGAGCTCCTGGATGCGCCGGCCCGGCTCCTGGAGCTGATGTCCCGGGAGCGGGTTTCCATCGCCCTATTCACCCCTTCCTACCTGCGCCTTCTGGGCGGCGCCGTGCCCACCGGGCTGCGCTGCATCCTGACGGCCGGGGAGCGGCCCAATGCGGACGATGCCCGCCATTACGCCCGGCATCTGGCGTACTGGAACATGCATGGGGCCACCGAGGTCTGCGGCACCATCTGCATGCTCCAGGTGGATCCGGCAGGAAGCGGGCCCCTGCCCAGCGGCCGGCCGTTCACCAACACCGCCGTGTACCTGCTGGACGAGGACGGGCAGGAGGTGGCGCCGGGGGCCACGGGGGAAATCTGCGTCGTGGGCACCGGGGTTTCCCCCGGTTATCTGGGCCAGCCGGAGCTGACGGCCAGGTATTTCACCGACACCCCCTACGGCCGGGCCTACCGCACCCATGACCTGGGCCGCTGGAATGCCGAAGGCTGCCTCGAGACCCTGGGACGGGCCGACGACATGGTCAAGGTATCCGGCCAGTCCGTTTCCCTGGGGGAGATCGAGGCCGCCCTGATGCGCCATCCCCTGGTCAGCCGGGCGGCCGCCCGGGCTGAGGACGGGCGGCTCCTGGCCTATGTGGAAAGCCCCCGGCGGGCAGCGGCCGAGGCCGAGGACTGGCGTGCTTACCTGGCCCTGAGCCTGCCCCCCTACATGCTGCCGGCCCGGGTCCTGGTGCTGGAGCGCATGCCCATCAACTCGGCCGGCAAGATCGACCGCCAGGCCCTGATGCAGTTGCAGCTGCCTGGGGCGGCCGCACCCCAGGGGCGTCCTCCCCGGGGTGAGCGGGAACAACTGGTGGCCCGGACCTGGGAGGCGCTGTTGGGTTTTGCGCCCATCATGGCCGGGGACAATTTCTTTGCCGTAGGCGGCACCAGCCTGCTCGCCATTGCCGTGAGCCAGCAGCTCCAGGCGGCGGGTTACGGGGTGGCGGTGCAGGATGTCCTGGCGGCTCTGACCGTGGAAGCCCTGGCGGCCCGGATGCAGCCCCTGCTGCCTGCCGCTGCCAGTGCCGAGGTCAGCGCCGGACCGGCCACCCCGGAGCAGGAGGATTTCTGGGTGGCGGCCCAACTGGGGCTGCCTCCTGGGGCCGCCCATATCGTCCAGGTGTTCACTCTGGGGGTTCCCCTGGCCTCCAGGGGCGAGCCCCTGGATTTTGCCTGGCAGGCCCTGCTGGCGCGGCACGGCGCCCTGCGCACGGGGTTCCGGCGCGCCCCGGGAGGGGAGTTGCAGTGGTACACCCTGGAGGCCGGGGCTTTGCCGGCCAGTGCCCGTCTGCAGCGTGAGCATCTCCCGGCGGCAGCCGCCAGGGATTATCTGGCCCGTCAGGCCGGCACTGCCTTCGATCTGCAGGCGCCGCCCCTGGTCCGGGCCGGGCTCCTGGAATTACAGCCCGAGGCCGGGGAAGAGGAGGGCCGCTGCCTGTTCTGGTATGTCCTGCACCACAGCGTGGTGGATGGGGTTTCGGCCCGGCGCCTGGAAAGCGAGCTGCTTGCCCTGCTGGCCGGGCAGTCCCTGCCGCCGGCCGCCCACGGCATCCAGCTGGCCAGCCAGGCGGCCCGGACCTACCGGGAGTCGGCCCAGGCCGAGCTGGACCGGGCCTTCTGGGGCCAGCGTCTGGACAGCCTGGTGCAGGAGGGCGGTGCCGCCTTTGCCGGACAGGCACTGGAGCGGCCAGGGCCGGAAACGTCTGCTGCAGAAGAGATCGGCGGGGAATGCCTCAAGCCCGGGGAGGTGGCGGCCCTCCGGGAGCTGGCCCAGGCCCGGGGCATCGGCCTGCATGCCCTGCTGCTCGGCCTGCTGGGCCTGGAGCTGGGGCGCCGCAGCGGCCACCGGGAGCTGCTGCTGGGCAGCGGCATTTCCATGCGGCCGGCGGGGGCGGAAGACTGCATCGGGCATTTCGTCCACGTCCTGCCGGTGTGCCTGGAGTGGGACCCGGAGGCCGAGCTGGGGGCCCTGCTGCAGCACACCCAGCGGGCCCTGACCGGCACCGTCACCCATGCCGGCTACCCGGCCAGCCAGATCCTGCGGGAGTTCCGCCAGCGCCATCCCCTGGCCCTGGCGCCTTCCCGCCAGTCCCTGTTCCAGCTCGCCCTGACCGCGGTGCAGGCCAGCGGCGGCGAAACCGCCGGCCTGAGCCTGGAGCCCCTGGCCTTTCCTGGGGAGCCCCTGCCTCCGGCGGCCGGCCTGGATCTCTCCTTCAGCCATGAGCTGCTGCCGGACGGAGGCTTGCGCCTCAGCCTGCGCTGGAACCCGGAAAGCTGCAGTTCCCGGAGCGCGGCTGCCTGGCTCGCCGCCCTGGCCGACTGGGCCCGCTGGCTGGCGGCAGAGCCCGCCTATGCCGACCAGCCGGCCCCGGCCCTGCTGCCGGCTGAAGCCCGTTGCCTGGCCGCCTGGGAATGGGGCGAGACCCGGCCCCGGCCGGGGCCCACCCTGGACCGCCTGTGGGCCGCACGGGTGGCAGCGGAGCCCCGGGCCCTGGCGCTCCTGGCGGGCGGCGAGGTGGACCGGGCCGGGCTGGATGCCCGGGCCAACGGCATCGCCCGGGCCCTGCTGGAGCAAGGGGCCGGGCGGGGCACGGTGGTGGCGGTGCTGGCCGATGACCCGGCCGGGCTGCCGGCGGCCGTGCTCGGCATCTGGAAAGCCGGGGCCTGCTACCTGCCCCTGGCGCAAACCCTGCCGCCGGCCCGCCTGGCGCTGATGGCCCGGGATGCCGGGGCCCGGCATCTGCTTATCACCGGCCCGGGGCCGGTGCCCGAAGCCCTGGCCCAGGTCTGCCCCCTGCAACTCCAGGCGGCCGACTGCCCGGCCAGCGGCGCCATGCCGCCGCTGCCCCTCGGCCCGGCTGCCGCCATGGACGACGCCTACATCATCTACACCTCGGGCACCACCGGTCAGCCCAAGGGGGTGCCGGTGAGCCACCGCAGTTACATCAATGCCCTGGCCGGCACCCTGGAGCGGATCGGCCAGGCCCCCGGGGACCGGATCTCCCTGGCGGCCGTCCCCACCTTCGATGCCTCCCTCTGGGAGCTGGGGCTGGGGCTCCTGGGGGGCATGCCCCTGGTGCCCGTGAGCCAGGAGCTGCGCGAGGACCCCTGGGCCCTCAAGGATTACTACCGGCGTCAGGGCGTCACCCTGGCCTTCCACACCCCCTCCTACCTGCGCATCAGCCAGCAGCAGCCCTTCACCGGCCTGCGCGTGCTGCTCACCGGGGGCGAGGCCCCCAGCCACGCGGACGCCCGTCAGCTGCAGGGCCAGCTGGACCTGTGGAACTGCTATGGCCCCACGGAGGCGACGATCCTGGTGGCCATGGGGCAGGTGTGCGGCGACGCGCCTCACGAGCGGCCCCTGAGCATAGGCCGGCCCCTGCCCAATACCCGCATCTCCCTGCGCCATGCCGATGGCCGGCCGGTGCCTCCCGGCTGTGTCGGCGAGCTGTGGCTGGCCGGGGAGGGACTCGCCCGGGGCTATCTGAACCGCCCGGAACAGAGCCGGGAGAGTTTCGTGGACACCGGGGAAGGGCGCTTCTACCGTTCCGGCGACTATGGCTGCTGGACTCCCGGGGGAGCGCTGGAAATCCACGGCCGGGTGGACCAGCAGATCAAGATCAACGGGCAGCGGGTCGAGCCGGGCGAGGTGGAACGGTTGCTGGCCGACTTTCCGGGCGTGGTCACGGCCCTGGTGCTGCCCGATCCGGGCGGGCCGGGGGAGGGGGCCGGGCAGGCCCTGCGGGCTTTCGTGGTGCCCGCACAGGACGCCCCCTGGACGCCGGAGGCCTGTCTCGCCTGGCTGGCGGAACAGCTGCCGGCCCACATGCTGCCCGCTTCCGTTACCCCCGTGGCCGCCATCCCCCTGGGGCCCAACGGCAAGGCCGATGGAGCCGCCCTGCTGCGCCTGGCGGCGGCGGAGCGCGTCCGCCTGCGCCCCCTCCAGACACCCCTGGACCCCTTCGAGGCCCGGGTCGCCGGGGTCTGGCAGGAGATTCTCGGACAGCCCGTGGGGCGGCAGGACAACTTCTTTGCCCTGGGGGGCGACAGCCTGCGCGCCGTCCTCCTGGCCCACCGGCTGGCGGCGGTCCTGGGGCAGCCGGTGCCGGCCCGGACCCTGTTTGCGGCCCCGACCCTGGGGGCCTTCGCGGCCCGGGTCCTGGCCCTGCAGGAGGAGAGCAGCCCCGGGATTGCTCTGGCGCCCGACCTGGCCACCGAAGGCGAGGGGGAATTCTGGGTGGCGGAACAGGCGGGGCTGGATACCCGCGCCTTCATCATGCCGATACACCAGCTCTGGCTTGGGGAGCAGCTGGCGCCGGTCCGCTGGCAGGCGGCCTGGGCGGCCCTGGTGGCCCGGCACGGGGCCCTGCGCAGCTGCTTTGCCGAGGATGAGTCCGGGCAGCTGCGGCGCCGCACCCTGGTGCAGCTGGAGGCTCCCCTGGAATGGGCTCGGGTGGCCGATGCCGGGGCGGCCCGGGCCCATGTCCTGGCCCGCCAGGGCGAGGCCCTGGACATGGGGCAGGCGCCCCTGTGGCGGGCCGGGGTGGTGGAAGAGGAGGGGGGGCGGGCCCATTTCTGGCTGGCCATGCACCACGCCATCGGCGACGGCCGCTCTCTGGGCGTCCTGCTGGGGGAACTGGAAACCCTGCTGGCGGGCCAGCCGCTCCCGGCCGGGGCCGGGGATTACGCCGCCCTGTCCCGGCGCGAGCAGCGTTACCTGGCCAGCCCCCAGCGGGCCCGGGACGAGACTTACTGGCGCGGGCAGCTGGCCCGGCTGAGCCCCGCTTGCGGCGCCGAGTGGGCCCTGGATTTTCCCCGCAGCGCCCAGGCCCGGCCCGGCAGCCACCGCTTCCAGGTCCGCCTGGATGGCCGCCTCAGCGCCGGCCTGCTGACCCTGGCCCGGGAGCACGAGGCCAGCCTGCATGCCCTGCTGCTCACTGCCCTGGGGCTGGAGGCGGGCCGGCGCAGCGGGCGCGGCGAACTGCTGCTGGGCACCACCGCGGCCCTGAGCGAGACGGCGGAGGAAGGGCGCATTCCCGGCTACGGGGTGAACATGCTGCCCCTGGGGCTGGTCCTGGACGGTGAGGATTTCGGCAGCCGCCTGCGCCACACCCAGGCGGTGCTGGCGGCCGCCCTGGCCCACGGGGCCTATCCCTTTGCCCGCATCTACCGGGAGTTCTGGGCCCAGCGGCCGGAGCTGCGGGACCCCCTGCGCTATCCCCTGTTCGACCTGGCCGTCACCGAGAATCCGGCCCGCCCGGGTCGGGCCGACTGCCGCTTCACCCTGCCGCCCCTGGGGGAGGGGGAGCTCGCCTACGAGCGCAACGACCATTCCCCGGGGCAGGACATGGTGCTGATTCACGAACTGCTGCCCGATGGCAGCTTGCTCCTAGCTTGGCATGTGAATGCCGCCCTGTACGCCCGGGACACGGCTGCCTTCTGGTTCACCTCCCTGCTGGCGAGTCTGCGCTGGCTGGGGGCCGTTCCGGCGCGGGCGGCCCAGCCCCTGCCCGAGCTCTGGCCCGAGGAGGCCGAACGGCTGGCGGCCTGGTCCCGGGGGGCCCTGCGGCCCCGGCCGGACCTGGGCTTCCACCAGTTGTTCGAGGCCCTGCTGGCGCGTCCGGGCCAGGGGGAGCGGCCGGCCGTACTGACCCTGGCCGGGAGCCAGTCCTACCAGGAACTGGAGGCAGCGGCCAACGCCATCGCCCATGCCCTGCTGCAGGGGGGGCTGGAGCGGGGCCAGGTGGTGGGGGTGCTGAGCGGCCGTTCGCCCCGGCTGCCGGCCGCCGTGCTCGGCATCTGGAAGGCGGGCGGGGTGTACCTGCCTCTGGCGGCGGACCTGCCTCCGGAGCGTCAGGCCTTCATGGCCCGGGATGCGGCCCTGACCCGGCTGCTGCTGCTCGATGGCCTGCCCCTGCCCGGTGCCCTGGCCCAGTGCCTGGAGGAAGGGGCGGTGCTGCGCCCCGAGGCCCTGCCGGCCGGGTTCCTGCAGCGCCATGGGGGCGCTCCGGGTCTGGCCACGGCCGGGGCGGAGCTGGCCTACATCCTGTATACCTCGGGTTCCACGGGCCAGCCCAAGGGCACCCTGGTGACCCACGCCAGCTACGTGAATACTGTGCTCGGGGTGGTGGAGCAGCTGGGCCTGGGGGTGGAGGACCGCTGCCTGATGTTCGCCTCCCCCTCCTTCGATGTGTCCCTTTCGGACCTGGGGGTGCCCCTCGCCTGCGGCGCGGCCCTCTGTCCCGCCTCCGAGGAGATCATCGCTGCCCCGGGGCGCTTCCTGGATTTCCTGGCACGGCTGCGCATCACCCTGGCGGACATCACTCCCACCTACCTGCGCCTGTTTGCCGCCGAGCAGCTCCCCCTGACCCTGCGCATCATCGTCACCGGCGGCGAGCCGCCGCTGCCCGCCGACGTGGCCCGCCTGGGGCCGCGGCTGGCCTACTACAACGCCTACGGTCCCACCGAGAACTGCATCACCAGCACCATGGGCCGCCTCCATGGCAGTGGAGTCGGCAGCGACGCAGAAAGCGGCAGCCTGACGGCGGGGCGGCCCCTGCCCAACACCACGGTGCAGGTCCGGGCTGCCGATGGCCGGCTGCTGCCCCCCGGAGCCCTGGGGGAATTGTGGCTGGGCGGCGTCGGCCTGGCCCGGGGCTACCTGCGGCGGCCCCGGGAGGAGGCCCAGGCTTTCGTCTCCAGCCCGGCGGGGCGCCATTACCGGAGCGGCGACCTGGGGCGCTGGCGCGGCAACGGGGAGATCGAGATCGCCGGGCGCCTGGATGGGCAGGTGAAGCTGAACGGCATCCGCATCGAGCCGGGGGAGATCGAGGCGGCCCTGGAAGCCCACCCGGCCATCCGCCAGGCCGTGGTGCTGCTCGATACCCAGCCGGGGGGCGCCGAAGCCCTGTGGGCCTGGGTCTGCCCGGCCGCGCCCGGGGTCCTGCCGGAGGAGGCCGAATGGCGCGCCTTCCTGGCCTCGCGCCTGCCGCCCTGGATGATGCCCGCCGGGCTCCTGGCCCTGCCGGCCCTGCCCCTGACCCTGTCCGGCAAGGTGGACCGGGCTGCCCTGGGGCAGCGCCTGGCCGCCGGGCGACCTGCTTCCGGGCCGTCGCGCCGGACTCCGCCCCGGGATGGTCTGGAACAGGCGCTGGCCGCCATCTGGGCGGAACTGCTCGGGCGGGAGTCCGTGTTCCGGGAGGACAACTTCTTTTCCCTGGGCGGCCACAGCCTGCTGGCCATCGCCGTGGCCCATCGCCTGGAACGGCAGCTGGGCCAGCCGGTGGCGGCCCGGGAGCTGTTTGCCGCGCCGGTCCTGGCGGATTTCGCCGCCCGCCTGGAGGAGCTGGAGCCGGAAGCTCCGTTGCTGGCCGAGTCGGAGCTGGCCACCGAGGGCCAGGGCGAGTTCTGGACCGCCGAGCAGGCGGGCTTTCCCACCGGCAGCTTCCATCTCAAGCTGACCCTGGCCGTGCCCGGCGACTGCCCCGGGGATGAGACCTGGCAGCGGGCCTGGGCCGCCCTGGTGGCCCGTCATGAAGCCCTGCGCACCGGCTTCGGGGAAGATGCCCGGGGCCGCCTGGTGCGGCGGCTGACCGGGACGGTCCCGGCCCTGGAGATGGGCCGCCCGGAACACCGTTCCGGGGCCCTGGCGCTGATCCGCGCCGCCCAGGAGGCGCCCCTTTCCATGGCTTCCCCCTGTCTCTGGCGCGCCGGCCTGGCGCGCCCGGCCGACGGTAGCGCCCCCCTGTTCTGGCTGGTGCTGCACCACGCGGTGGGTGACGGTCTGTCCCTGGCCATCCTGACCGGGGAGCTGGCCGAGCTGCTCCAGGAGCGGGCGCTGCCCCCGCCTGGGGAGACCCCGGGACGGGCCGCGGCCCGGGAGCAGGCCTATCTGGCGAGCCCCGCCGCCCAGGCGGATGCCGCCTACTGGGCGGAAAGCCTGAACCAGCTGCTGGAACAGGCGCCCCAGGCCCTGGACGAGTGGCCCCTGGACCGGCCCCGGCCAGCTTCGCGCCAGGCTCTCGCCGAGGCGGGCAGCCATTGCTGGCAGGTCGACCTGGATGCTGCCACGGCCGCCGCCCTGGGCGCCCTGGCCCGGCAGCAAGGGATCAGCCTGCACGCCCTGATGCTGGCCCTGCTCGGGATCGAGGTCCGGCGGCGCACCGGGCGGCAGGGCTTCCTGCTCGGCACGGCCGCCTCCAGCCGCCATGGGGCGGCTCAGGCCGGCAGCATCGGCTATTTCGTGAACATGCTGCCCCTGGCCCGGATGCCGGCGCCTGCCGCCACTCTGGCCCAGGTCCTGGCCGCCATGCAGGAATCCCTGGCCCGGGGCCTGGGCCATGGCCGCTATCCCTTTGCCCGGATCTATGCGGATTTCCGCCGGGCCCGGGGCGCCGGGGCCGGGGCCCAGGGGAGCCGCTACCCCCTGTTCGACATGGGGGTCACGGAAAATCCCCCCGTGGCCCCGGCTCAGGCCGGCCGCTTCGGCTTCCAGCCCCTCCAGGCGCCGGAGGTTGCCCAATCCGGCGCTCCCCTGGAGCAGTCCGACTACAGCCTGCGGCACGGGGGGCCGGCCCAGGACATGCTGCTGATCCACGAGGCCAGGCCCGACGGGGGGCTGCGCCTCTCCTGGCATGTCAGCGCCGCCCTCCTGAGCCGCAACCACGCCCGTGCCTGGTTCGACGGGCTGCGGGCCTGGGCGGCCTTCCTGGCGACGCCCGGGGTGCCCCTGGATGAACCGCCCCCGGCGCTGCTGCCAGAAGAGCGGCGCTGGCTCGCCGCCTGCCAGCAGGGGCCCCGGCGCAGCTGGCCGGAAGCCACCCTGGCGGCCCGTTTTGCGGGCCTGGCCCGGCAGCAGCCCGAAGCGCCGGCCATCGTCGGCGATGCCGGGGAGCGCAGCTACGCCCAGGTGGATAGGGCGGCCAGCGCCCTGGCCCAGGTGCTCCTGGACCAGGGTTTAGCCCGGGGCGAACCGGTGGGCGTGTTCACCCGGCGTTCGCCGCTGCTGCCGGAAGTGGTGCTGGCCATCTGGAAGGCCGGCGGCTGCTATCTGCCCCTGGCGGCTGAGCTGCCCGCCGGGCGGCTGGCCTTCATGGCCCGGGACGCGGGCATCCGCCTGCTGTTGGCCCTGGATGGCCTGTCCCCGCCCGCCGAGCTGGCGGCCCTGGCTACCGTGCTGCGGCCGGAACTCCTGGACCTGCCGGCCCAGGCCCGGGTGGAGCAGAGCCGCCCGGAAGACCCGGCCTACATCATCTACACCTCCGGCTCCACCGGGGAGCCCAAGGGGGTGGAGCTGCTCCACGCCGGCCTCCTCAACCTGGGCCTGGCTGGGGCTGAAACCCTGGGCCTGGTGGCGGCGGACCGGGCCACCCAGCTGTTTTCCCCCTCCTTCGACGGCTGGATCGGCGATCTGGCCTTCGCCTGGGCGGCGGGCGCGGCGCTGGTGCCCTTCCGGCGCGAGGAAATGGACGACATTCCCGGACTGCTGGATAAATTCACCCGCCTGGGGGTCAGCGTCGCCGCCATGCCGCCTTCCTACCTGCGCCTCCTGGGGCAGGCCGAACTGCCCGGAGTGCGTCTGCTGATGACGGCGGGCGAGGCCCCCTGGGCCGAGGACGTGCGCCACTACGGGGCCCGTCTGCGCTACGTGAATGGCTACGGGCCCACCGAGAACACCGTGGGGGTGACCCTGGGCTTTCTGGCGCCGGGGACGGAGGAATTCAGCACCGGCCGGCCCCTGGCCAATACCCAGGTGCTGGTCACCGATTCCGACGGGGCATGGCTGCCCCCGGGCTGCACCGGAGAAATCCGGCTGGCCGGGGCCGGGCTGGCCCGGGGTTACCTGAAGCGGCCGGAGCTCAATGCCGCCAGCTTCATCGACACCCCCGCCGGGCGGCAATACCGGACCGGGGACCTGGGCCGCTGGACGCCCGACGGGGAACTGCTGGTTCTGGGCCGGGCCGACACCCAGGTCAAGCTGCGTGGTCAGCGGGTGGAGCTGGGCGAGATCGAGCATCGCCTGGGGGCCTGGCCCGGGGTATCCCAGGCCGTGGCGGTGGCGGAGCGTCAGCCGGACGGCAGCGCCACCCTGTGGGCCTTCGTGACCCTGGAAGCGGGCAGCCCGGAACCGGAGCCATCCCGCTGGGCCGCCCATCTGGGCGCCGGCCTGCCGGCCTGGATGCTGCCGGCGGCGGTGTTCCGGGTGGAACGGATGCCCCTGACCCCGGCCGGCAAGATAGACCGGAAAGCCCTGCTGGCCCAGGAGCGGCGCCCCCTGGCCCCGGGGCTGGAGGCCGGGGGCCGCACGCCGCCTCAGGGACCGGTGGAAACCCGGGTGGCGGCTCTCTGGTCGGCCCTGTTCGAGGGCCGGGCCGTGGCCCGGGAGGACGATTTCTTCGCCCTGGGGGGCGACAGCCTGCGGGCCATCGCCGTCATCAACCAGCTGCGCCAGGACTACGTCTGCCAGGTCAATGACCTCTACGAGCAGCCGCTGCTGGCGGATTTCGCCCGCCGCTGCCGGCCCCGGGCCGGGCAGCTGCACAGCCTCCTGTCCACCCGGCTGCAGGGGGATGATCCCGCGCGGCTGGCCGCCGCACGGGAACAGGCCCTGGCGCCCCGGCGGGCCGCCTACGCCGAACGCAACCAGGCCTGGGCAGCCCTGGACCTGGGGCCCCGGCGGGCCTGGGGCCACGTGCTCCTGAGCGGCGCCAGCGGCTACCTGGGCATCTACCTGCTGCGGGAGCTCTTGGGCCAGCCCGGTCTCCAGGTCAGCGCCCTGGTGCGGGCCCCGGACGAGGCGGCCGCCCGGGCACGTCTGGACGCCCTGTGGCGGCACTATTTCGCCGCGCCCCTGCCGGGGCCCGAGGCGGGCCTCCGGGTCCTGGCCGGAGACCTGAGCCAGCCCGACCTGGGGCTGGGAGCCGGGCAGGGGGATGCCCTGGCGCGGACCCTGGACGGCATCTTCCACTGCGCCGCCCTGGTGAGCCACGTGGGCCATTACGAGGATTTCCACGCGGCCAACGTGCTGGCCACCGCGCATCTGCTGCAGCTGGCCCGGCGCGCCCAGGCGGAATTCCACTGCGTGTCCACCCTCTCGGTGGCGGGCCGGGCCCGGCCAGGGCCGCCGCGCCACTTCAGCGAGGACGATCCGCCCGGCAGCGGCGAGGCGAACTACTACGTGCGCAGCAAGCAGGAGGCCGAGGCTCTGGTGATCGAGGCGCGCCAGTGGCTGCCCAATGCCTGCATCCACCGGGTCGGCAACATCGCCTTTGCCAGCCGGGGCGGGCGCCTGCAGCGGGGCATAGAGAACAATGCCTTCTTCCGTCAGTTGGTGACTTTCCTGCAGCTGGGGGCGGTGCCCGATGACGTGCGGGCGGCCCTCTGCCACGTGGACCGGGTGGCCGGCGCCATCGTCGCCCTGGCGGGGGCTGCCGCCCTGGAGCACTGCAACCACCATGTGGAGACCTCGCGCCCCGAGACCCTGGCCGATCTGGTGGCGCCCCTGGCCGGCCGCCTGCGGCTGGGGCCCCTGCACGGCCTGCTGGAGGAATTGCTGGCGGCGGGCGACCCGGCCCAGGCCGGGCTGCTGGGCGAAACCCTGGAGAACTTCGGCCTCCTTGCTAGGCACGACCAGGGGGCTCGTTTAGAATCCGCCGTCATTGCCTGCGACCGTACCCAGGCGCTGCTGGAACGCCTGGGCGTGTCCTGGCCGGCGCTTCCCTCGGCGGGCCGGCAGGCCCTCCTGGAGGCGGCCTGCCGTGCTGCCGGGCTGGCCGGTTTTCCTCAAGAAAGAACCAGAATGCCATGTTGAAACATCTGCAGGATCTTGGTTTTCGCGCCGGCCTGTTTGCCGCCGCTCCCCTGCCGGAACCGGAAGTCGCCCGGGTGCTGGCCGTTCTGGATGAATTCTACGGACCCGGCCGGCAGGTGGCGGCCCTGGTGCCCCTGGCCGATGAGGCGCCCCTGCGGGCGGCCCTCCAGGCAGCGGCGCCCAGTCTGGCGGAGCTGGGCCAGGCCCTGCGGCAGCGGCTGGATTCCTCCCACACGGGGGTGCTGATCCGCCGTCTCGGGCTCAGCCACCTGGACCCGGCCAGCCGCAGTTTCGTGCTCTTCGCCCTGGCCCAGTGCATCGGCCGCCCGACCCCCACGGACAAGCTGGACCGGCGCATCGTCTGGGACATCAAGGTGCGGGCCGACAAGCTCCGGGAGGGCAGCGTCAGCACCTTTTCCGAACACCCCTACGAGGCCGACTTTCACACGGACACCCAGTATTTCCCCGACCCCGAGCGTTACCTGTCCCTGTACTGCATCCAGCCGGCCGCCTGCGGCGGCGGCCGTTCCACCTTCCGGGACCTGGACTGCATCCTGGAGCAGCTGTCCAGGAGCGAGGCGGGCCGGGAGGCGGTGGCCTACCTCCAGGACCGGGCCTTGCCGTTTCGCATTCCCGCCACTTTCACCAGCACCGGCCGGGCTGACTGCCAGGAGGTGACCTGCGCCCCCATCTTTGGCGAGCGGCCCCGCCTGCGCTACCGGCGCGACACCCTGGAAGCGGGCCTGAATGTCTTTCCCGAGCAGGACGGGCCGGAACTGCGCCGGGCCCTGGGGGTCTTCCAGGCGGAAATCGATGCCCCCGACCTGCGCCTGGAAACCCGGCTGGAGGCGGACGATTTCTTCATCGTGAACAACCACGAGGCCCTGCACGGCCGCAGCGATTTCCAGGACCACCGCCGGCATCTGTTGCGCATCCGGGTGGCCGAGCTCCCATGCGCCTGAGGTCGTCCCGGTGAATCTTCTGCGTCTGTTGCGGCAGGGGGGCTCCGGCTCCATGCGCAGCCTGTTCCTGGGGGCAGCGGCTTCGTCCCTGGGCACCACCATCGTCCTGGGGGTGGTCAACCAGGCCGCCGAGGAAATCGCCCGGGAGCAGGCCGATTTCGTAGACGGCCCTCTGCTGCTCGCCTTCGTGGCCAGCATCCTGTTCTACATGTGGTCGGAAAGCTGGATGGTGGGGCGCCTCTCGGCGGACATGGAGGAGGCCATAGACCGGCTGCGCATGCGCCTGATCGGCCATATCCGCCACGCGGACCTGTGGCGGCTCGAGTGTTTCGGCCAGAGCCGGCTGTACGAGACCATCGTGCAGAACTGCCAGGCCATTTCCTCCAATTCCCAGTACCTGGCCCAGGCCGCCTGTTCCGTGGTGTTGACCGCGGCGATCATGATCTACATCGCCACCATCTCGCTCATGGCCTTCACCCTGCTGGGGGGCTTCCTGGGCATCGCCGCCCTGATCTACTACCGCCAGAACCGGGTCCTGGATGAGCGCCAGCAGGCGCTGATGCAGCAGGAAACCCGGCTGTTCGAGAGCATTTCCGACCTTCTGGACGGCTTCAAGGAGCAGCGCCTCAACCGCCAGCGTAGCGCCGACCTGAATACCGGGTTCATCGGCCTCTCCCGGACCACCGCCGACCTGCGCAGCGAGGTCCATGGCCTGAGCTGGAAGCAGTTCGTGTTCGGCGAGATGGCCTTCAACCTGATGCTCGGGATCGTGGTCTTCGTGGTGCCCCGCTACGCCCCCGACGTGTCCGGGGAGTTGCTGAAGATTTCCGGGGCGGTGCTGTTCATGTCCGCCCCCATCTTCGGGCTGATGCAGTCCCTGGCCATCATGCGCATGGCCGAGGGGGCGGCGGGCCGGATGATGGACCTGGAAGGAGAGCTGGAAGCCCTGGCCGAGCCGGGCAGCCGTACTCCAGGCCTGCCCCTGCCCAGCCCCTTCAAGGAAATCCGCATGGCCGGGGTGGAATACACCTTTCCCGCCCCGGAAGGGGAGCGGGGCTTTGCCGTGGGGCCCTTCGACGTGAGCATCCGGCGGGGCGAGGTGATCTTCGTCACGGGCGGCAACGGGGCCGGCAAATCCACCTTCATCAAGCTTCTCACCGGCCTGTACCGCCCCGACCGGGGCCAGCTGCTGGTGGATCGCATGGTGGTGTCCACGGCCCAGCTGATGAGCTACCGGGCCCTGATGGCGCCCATCTTCTACGATTTCCACCTGTTTGCCCGGCTTTACGGCATCAGCGGTTTCGAGCAGGAAATGGCCGACAGCCTGATGCTGTGGATGGAGATGGAAAAGGTCACCCGCGTCGAGGCCGACCGGTTCGCCAAGATCCGCCTGTCCACCGGCCAGCGCAAGCGCCTGGCCCTGGTGGCGGCGATCCTGGAAGCGAAACCGGTGCTGATCCTGGACGAGTGGGCCGCCGACCAGGACCCCCATTTCCGCGCCAAGTTCTACCGGGAGATCGTGCCCGAGCTGAAGCGGCGCGGCCTGACCATCATTGCCGTCACCCATGACGACCGCTACTTCGACGCGGCCGACCGGCGCTGGCACCTGGAGGAGGGCCGCTTGACCGAGTGGCCCCAGGCCGCAGGGAGCGCCCCATGAGGGTCTTTGCCGCCATCCTGCGGGAGATTCCCGAGAACCTGCGCCCCCTGTTCTGGATGAACGCCCTCTCGGCCCTGGCCACCACGGCCCTGATCTGGCTGGTCTCCAGCGCCACCGAGGACGCGGCCAAGGGCCAGTTCAGCAGCCGTTCCCTGCTGCTGTTCCTGGTCACCGTGACCGCCTTCGGCATCAGCCATTTCTACACCCTGGGCACCGTCTCCAGGGATGCGGAGCGGCTCATCCACAAGTTCCGCATCCGCATGTTCGACCTGGTGCGCCAGGCTGACCTGATCACCGTGGAGCGCATCGGCCACGGCAGCCTGCAGCGGGTGCTGATCCAGGACGCCCAGACCCTGGCCCAGACCCTGCCGCTCCTGGCCATAGGCTTCCAGCAGGCCCTGATGCTGCTGTTCCTGGCCCTCTACCTGGCCTGGCTGTCGCCCCTGGCCTGCGTCCTGGTGTTCGCCATGGCCGGGGCGGTGGTCACCGTCCGCTTCCGCCGGGTCAAGGCCCTGCGCCTCCTGATGCAGGAAGCCCAGGCCGCCGAGGAGGAGGTGTTCGGCGGCCTCACGGATCTGCTGCACGGCTTCAAGGAAGTGCGCATGAGCACTCCCCGGGCCGAGGGCGTGCTGGAAACCCTGGCCGAGGCCTCCGCCCGGGCCCGGCGCAGCAACGCCAGCCTGAAATCCCAGTGGGGCCGCAACTATGCGGTGGTGGAGGCCATGTTCTACTGCCTGATCGGCCTGATGGTGTTCGTGGTGCCCCTGTTCGTCACCGGCTACCACCAGGTGGTGGTGCCGGCCATGACCGCCGCCCTGTTCATCGCCGGCCCCGTGGGGACGGTGTCCTTCGTGACCCCCATGTTCACCCATGCGGACCTGGCCCTCAGCAACATCGAAGCCATGGAAGCCCGGCTGCGGGCCGCCGCCGCCGGAGAGGGCGCGGCGCTGCCGGAGGCTCCGCGCAGCATCGCCCTGGAAGCAGCCGTGGGGCGGCGGGGCGGCTTCACCCTGGGCCCCCTGGAACTGCGCTGCCAGGCTGGCAGCATCACCTGCATCAGCGGGCCCGAAGGGGCAGGAAAGAGCACCCTGATGGCCCTGCTCGCGACCCTGCAAGGGCTGGAATCGGGAGCCCTACTGGTGGATGGCAAGGTGCTGGAAGCCGCCCGGCAGCAGGACTACCGGGACCGGGTGGCGCTCCTTTCCGCCCAGCCCCGGCTGTTTGACCGGCTGTACGGGCTGAGCCTGCCGCCCGGCCCGGAACTGCAGGCCCTGCTGGCTCGCTTCGAACTATCCGGCCGGGTGTTCCCGGACGGGGACAGGCTGGGAACCCGGGGCCTGTCCGACAGCGAACGGGGACGGTTGGCCCTGCTGCTGGCCTGGATCGAGGACCGGCCGGTCATGCTGTTCGACGACTGGGCCGCCAGCCAGGACCCCGCCTTCCAGCAGTACTTCCTGACCACCCTGCTGCCCGAGCTGAAGGCCAGGGGCAAGATCATCATCTACGCCAGCCGGGACGAAACCGCCCAGCCCCAGGCCGACCAGGTGCTGCACCTGGAGGCCGGCCGGCTGCTGGCCTGAGTGCTGCGGGCTAGGGTGCAAGATGCACCCGGGAGATGCCGAGAATCTGCTGAAGGGCAGTGCGAAGTGATTGGAAATCTGCGTCGGAGAGGCTGAAGGCAATGTGAATCTCTGCCTCCTGGATTTGAGTTCTTGCTGCGTCAGCGACGAGGACTTCAATCCTGGTGCGGTGAAGTTTTACCGATTCCACTCCTCGGTATGCTCCGTGAGTCTGGTCGTTGATCTCCAGGTATTCCCCGACCAGGCCCAGCTCTATGTCTTGTTCAGACTCGTATTCCTCCCTTTGGAAGAGCAGGTAACGACCATCGCCTGAAGGTGTTTCCGAAAAACCCACTGTCAATATTTCATCAATGGGTACAAACGAAACTTTTGCGGCTGAAAATGAAAAAATCATGAGTAATTTGTGTAGAAATTGATGGAGGCAATTTTGAAGTCCATCGGGTCTGAGTTTTCAATCAACGCTGGATTTTGCTCATTAATTAAATTCTGCTTTGAGGTCAATGCCGTAGCCAAAGCATGGCGAGGAAGAAAAGTGCGGCAGCCACAGGGCGCGACGAGGATTGTTCAGGGGAATTCCATACAAATCTTTAAGGCGTAGCTTTTATAACAAATCAGGCCGCCTATAAAAACTAGATCGAATAATGAAAACCCACTAATAAAGTTTGAACTAGCCACGTAGCGCGGTAGCCACTATATATATCAATACAATAATAATGCATGTCGATATAAACGCCCACCAGAGTAGCTTGGGCTTTTGCTCCACGGCTTTCTTGTAGGCGCGCAGCTGCTTCTCGTAGGCGGCAAGCTCGTCCATGTAGCCCTCGTAGTCATTAATGCTGCGTATGTTCGTCATCTCTGGCTTCTTCGGAGGAGGAATACGAAACATAGGCGGCCTAACGACGCTGTAGAAAAAACCCTCTCAGAAAATTGAGGGGTGATTTTTGGATGGGATTTATGTATCCGAGGGCGACGATCGTCGATTCTGGAGCGATTGTGAAAGTTGGATTTTTATGGACCGCGGTCATTTTTCAACAAAATAGGTTTTTCTACAGCCTTGACCTGCTAGCTCAGGGGCGTTCCTTGGTGCGATGGGTTATATTACTGTATGCCCTCAGCGACACAATGCCCATGAAAAGTGACGTAGAGGCAATGAGAAACGGGAACGTAGCGGCTCCTTGATTTCCAAAGGCCGCACATGCAGGAACAATCACCAGCGCGATCTTTGAGCCAAAGAATTCGCAATCTGTGCCAGTGAAGATTCGGAAAGACAACCAGTAGAAGAGAACTGCGACGGCCATGAAGAGAAGGACAGAGGCCAACCGTTTCTCTTGGAGCCGCTGCTTTCTGCGGTTGCTTGTTTTCTTGTCCATATTTCGGAGTGATGTGGCGCAGGTGGTCCCCTTGAAGCGATGGTTACGCATCGCTGTGTTCCGCCATGGTGTTCAGGAAAACGAAATCACGTGAGGCGATCACAAGGCGATCACCATCTGAAATGACCGCTAGAGGACGATATTTGCTCACCATTCCCAAGAACCTTTCCTGGAGGGGAATGAGTGATTCAAAACTGCCAGGCTCCCAAGCTGGATCGAAGTGGCTTTCCATCTCTGCCGGGCTGCGTAAAGTCCATATCGTTTGGTTAACAAAGTAGTCGTACCGAGGAAGACGTTCAGCCGCAGTGCGGTCTTCAAATATCCACCATTCATCAAAATTGTCTGCGGGCAGATCCAGGTCGCCCTTCACCGGCGGGCTTAGTAAGCCCCCCTCAATTTCTCGCCAACCCAATAGTGTTTCTTCTTCAGTCGGCACAATACGTCCAGAGTCGAAGCAAGCGATCAACACGAACTTTGACTCAAAGTGGCGAACGATAAGTGGCAGATGGTCAAAAATGCGCCCATCTGAAACTAGCCACCCATACTCCACGACTGATCCGTCACCCCGAAACATCTTGTGCGATGCCTAACGAATGAGGGAACGCCGCTTGCGGAAAATGGGGAAGCCGGGTTCGGCATATCAAGCCGCTACCTCGGTTGATTTGCGGGTGAAGTTGTGAATTGATGTGTCGCAATTTTGTTGTCTTTTATTGAAAAAATAACAGCCAGTCTCATAGGCATGTTGGATGTCCCTCCAAAGCTTTGATTGTCATCAAAATCAAATAGATCCTCTTTGTTGTGATTTTGATAGCAATTCAGGCTCAGCCCGCGGCTTTTTGTGAAGGTTTTAAGTTCTTCTACCGTTGCTCCTGAGTTCAAAGCCCCAGAAATTTGCTGTGCCCAATACTTTTGGCGTTCATCAATGTTTGAGCCTTTGCTAATACCTCGCGCTATTGAAAATGCAATTACGGCAGATACAGCAATAAACAGTACGAACAATGTGCCACGCATATGTTTTTCCTTGAATTCTAAACCTTGTATGTTCAGTGCTTAATCGTTGGGCGTCAGTTGTGGCCCCGACATGGAGGCACGAGTAGTAGGCGACAAAGCGATAGATTGCTTTAAGAGCCAATGACAATTCTCGCTGAGACATAGAAGGCTAGCGTTGCTGCTGATAGCGCGACCAGAGATGCAATAATTTTGCGCGGCGCGATACTATTTTTTCCGAGGCGCCACCCCGCAAATGTGTGCACAGCAGTCGGTAGGAAAAGGGCAACGAAAAACCATAACTCGATGAACCACGGTACATCACAGTGATCAATTTCCCAGCAACGACCAGCAGGCCGTGGCACAACAAATCGGCTCCAGTCAATTCGTGCAATCACGAACAAAGACAACCAGGTGACGAAAAGTCCCCAGCTCGTGAAGCTCAGGAGGTGTAGAGCACGCTTCATTCTGATGCCCAACTCTTGAATTCACCGGACCTTGCGCGGTTTTATGCGCAAGGTCCGGTGGAATGGGGTGGCATCGGCTTCATTGTGCGCGAGCCAAGAGAATGGCGCCGGCGACCTGCACGCGGTGCCAATGACACGGAGCAAGTCAACCTTAATCGTTGGCCGCAACAATGTTGACGATTTCGGCATCAGTTACTCCTACTGCGCGAGCAAAAGAGATTGCATTTGGAATAATCCAATACGGCGAGTCAGCATCGAATGGTGCTGACTTCCCGGATAGGTTGTAAAGAGTTTTAGCGCAAATCTCTTCAAACAAATACTGGCAAATTAGAACATGATTTTTTGCTCTTTCCGCCTTTAACGTTTTGTTGCGAATATGGTCGAACAAATCATGCGCTTTTGCCCATTTTCCACGATTTCCAAGCATTCGATGCAGTTGATCGAGCGTTTCACTGTCGCGGCAATATGGCGAAAATAGCCGAATAAAACCGCCAATATCGTTCAGTAACTTGTCGCCGTAATTCATCTTGCAGCTCAACGTGAAGGTGAGGGGCGACGGGCCGGCCCCGGCACGGCGTCCCAGCGGCGAAGCCGCGCCTCGACCGTAGGATTAGGCATCTGAGCGCAATTGAACAGAAGCATTGCCGTGCTGAAAAGGAAGCAGCGACACCCCCTCTTGCCATAGTTCCAGTGCGCCGGGCAGTATCGGGCGGCTACCGATCTTTGCGACACTCATCTTTTTGATTTGCCGACCGAGGCGCGAAGAGAAGCTAGTGATTTTCTTGAAGTCCCAAAGTCCAACGTCTTGTGCGTTGGATATTGTGGGAGCCCACGCCTCCGCTCGCTTTTGGCTGTTGTGATTAGTATGCGAGTCGTTGAGGCCTCGACTCGTTGAAGCTCCAAGATAGAGTTGTACTAGCCCCCAGCCCTCCGCTACGTATCTGAACGTAGCACCATCGCATGCCTTTGGGTCCAATTGGACGCGCCGAGGAACAAATGGCGGACTAGCTCCCAAAACGTATAGTTGCAGATGCACGGAATGCCACTTCTCGCCGGTGCTATAGGAGCGGTCAAATTGGGAAAGCACATCGCTCACGATGCGAAATTCCTTTAGTGGCTGTTCGAAGTCAGACGAGAGTTCAAAGACCCTGCACGTGCCTTCATCAAACAGCCAGTGCAATAGCTGCTTATGATCTTCGAGTGTCGCGTAGAAATCGCAATTCGGCACAGGGGAGATGCCTAGCGTTTGGCATCAGCGGCGAGCGCAGCGAGTCCGTTGCATGCCGGGCGTGCGCCCAGCATGGGCGCGATGTAATGGGGTGTAAGTCCCCTGTGGGAGTACCGATTTTGTTGCATGCGATAAGAATAACCACTAGCTGAAGGCAAGGGCAAGCTCGTGAGGGCTGGTGTGGGGGCCGGGGGAGAGAAAACCCTGGCTACCCGATTAGGCCACACGGATTCACTACTCATATTGGGAACCGCCTTCCCAGAAGATGGGAAGGCGAGCAGATCCAAGAATTTCGATGTGACACTCTTTGGGTTGGGCGACACTCATTGGCTCGTTCAAGGTGAAGCAGATTCGTTCAGATTCGGACGTAAAGCTCAAATCGTCGGCCAAACGCACACAAGTTACTCTGCGCGAGTACCGGTAACTGTCAGGGAAGACATCATCGGCACCCTCTGCCTCAATCAGTGAAACTGCAAAGACAAGGAACTTGGCTTGAGCCCTAGTTGGATCGT
>NZ_KE386938.1:16677-178608 GCF_000429665.1 Azovibrio restrictus DSM 23866 | reverse complement strand
GCTTCTTCCAGGTTGATGGACATGGGCTTACCTCCGGGAGCTGATCAGGACCGGGTCGCCGAAGTAGCCCGAGAGATCGCACAGGTCCAGGATCTCCAGCACCACCGGCGCGTGATGGACGAGGCCCAGGTTCTTGCCCTGGGCCTGGGCTTCGGTTTTGGCGGCCACCAGCAGCTGTACGCCGGCGCTGTCGATTTCGTTGATCCGGGACAGGTCCACTTCCACGGCGTCGGCACCGTTCAGGGCCGCCAGGAGCCGCTCCTTGACCAGGGCGGCGGTGAAGATGCTGAGTTCCCCTTCCAGGGCCAGTTGGGTGGCGCTCATGGGCATCCTCCTAGGGCAGAACCAGCTTGGAGACGGCGTTCAACATCTGCGCCGGCTGGAAGGGCTTCACCACCCAGGCCCGGGCCCCCGCCGCCTGGCCTTCCTGTTTCTTGGCGTCGCTGGCTTCCGTGGTGAGCATGATCACCGGGGTGAATTTGTAGGCGGGAATCTGCTTGGCCGCCTTGAGAAAGCTGATCCCGTCCATGTTGGGCATGTTCACGTCGCTGATGATCAGGTGCAGCTTGCGCCCGTCCAGCTTGTTCAGGGCATCCTTCCCGTCACACGCTTCCACGACTTCGTAACCCGCCCCTTTCAGGGCAATGCTCACCACTTGGCGAAGGGACGCGGAATCGTCCACGATCATGATCGTTTTACTCATGGCTGGTCCTTGCTTGAATCAGAAGAAGGTAATTTCGGAATCGGCGGCTTCCACCTGGCCCCGTTGGCCACCATGCACCCGGTGCTGCTCGGGCATGGTGTAGGTCTGGGAGAGTTCCTGCAGCCAGATGCCCGCGTCTATGGGCTGGCCCTGGCGTTCCTGCTCGATGATCCGCTCCTTGAGCTTGCCCATGTCCTGGCATACATGGTTGAGCACCTGGCTGATGCGGTCCTGGAATTGCAGGGCCACCAGGATGTCCGCCAGCTCGTCGCTGATGTGCTGGCTTTCGGCCCGCAGGGCCTGGGAGGATTCGGAAAGGCCGCCGGTGGCATCCCGGAACTGGCTCACCACCCGCTCGATGACCTGGCCGGAGGAGACCACAGTGGCTTCGTCCTGCTCGGCGTACTGGCGGGAAATGTTCAGGGTGTTGTGGATGGCCTGGTTCACGGTTTCCACGGTTTCGCTGATCTTGCGCCCGGTTTCCCCGGACAGGCTGGAGAGCTTGCGCACTTCGTCGGCCACCACCGCAAAGCCCCGGCCCACCTCGCCAGCCCGGGCGGCTTCGATGGCGGCATTCAGGGCCAGCAGGTTGGTCTGCTTGGCGATCTCGCCCACTTCCCGGGCCATGCTCTTGAGGGCTTCGGTGAATTGGGACAGCCCGGTGATTTCGCCCAGCAGGGATTCCTTGGTCACCAGGGCCCCCCGCAGGGATTCGATGATGGAGTTGAGCTCCTGCTGGCTGGTGTTGAGCAGGGCCACCAGGTCATGGGTGGCCTGGCCCTGGGAACTGGCCAGGGTGGTTTCCAGCCGCTGGTAGATGTCGGAGAAACGGTTCGCCAGGGCGGTGATGGATTCTTCCGTGTGGGAGCGTGCCATTTCCACCTGCCCGGACCAGATCGGCAGCACGTTGCCGCACAACCGGTCCAGCCCCTCGATGTTGCTGGTGTGTTCCGCCTGCCAGGCGCTACGCGCCGCTGCCATGGCCGCCTGACAGGCCCGGCGCTCACCGTCCTGACTGGCCGCGAGCCAGAAGCCCAGGCCTGCGCCGCCCCCGGCCAGGAGCACGGCGAACACCAGCGCCAGGAGCGTCATCCCCCCCACGGCCAGGACTGCACCGGCCCCCAGAAGGCCAAACCCCGCAACGACAAAGGATGGAGTCCTGGAACTACCTGCAACTGCAAAAGATTCGTTGATCATCGCCTACCCACCCGTGGTGCTGTTGCATTTATTTACACTTTTCAGCCAATCTCGATCAGCCGCAAAGCCTTGTCAAGTCAAATCACAGGGCCCTTCTCCTCCCCTTCCGGAGACAAACCCATAGGCATAATCATATAGGCTGATAGATATTCCGTATGACTTGATTTTCCGCCCACGCCATGGGCATCACTATCGATGAATTTGTGATTCGAGGCCACATCAAGGCACTACATGACAGCCCCACAGGCCAGGACGGCGTCGCCGCAGCGGCATCCCCCTTTCCTGGCCCCGACTCAGAACGCTGCCGCTTCCGCCTCCAGGTAGGCCAGGCTCACGTACTTGCCGATGTTGCTCTCGAAGCCGGCGGTTTCCCGGGCTCGGCTGGCGACCCGGGGGTCCCGCAGCACCAGGGCCTTGGCGGCTTCCAGGGGCTGACCTTCCTGCACCGCCTGGACGCAGGGCTCGTAGATGCCCTGGAACAGCTCCCGGTTCCACTGCAGCACCCCGGCTCCCGGCCGGCCATGGCCGGGAATCCATAGCCGGCTGGCGGCATTCCGCTCCAGTTCCGCGTAGCACTTCAGGGTGCCCAGGTAGGAGCCGTCGTCCATGTTGGCGATGCGCCGGTCCATGGCCACGTCGCCCACGTAGGTGATGCCGTCCTCCACCACCTGGACACAGATGTCGGCCGGGGTATGGGCCTTGCCGTAGTGATGCATGCGCAGGGTGAGGCTGCCGAACCGGAGCTCCTGCCCGTGGGCCAGGGGCTGGTTGGGGACGATCACCCGGGTGCCGGCGGTGGCCTGATTGGTCCATTGCTCCATCAGGGTGCGCCACATGTTGCCTTCCAGGCCCTGGATCGCCGCGATGGTGCCCGGATGGGCGTAGATGGGCAGGTCGCCGAAGGCTTCCACGAAGGCCTGGTTACCCAGGAAATGGTCGCCGTGATAGTGGGAGTTGATGATGGCCAGCACCGGCTTGCCAGGGAATTTCTGCCGCAGCTGGCGGATGGCCATCTCGCCGATCTGCACCGAGGCGCCGCTATCGAGCACCACCAGTCCCCGGGGGGTATCGACGAAGGTCAGGTTGCACATCATCCCCTGGTTTTCCGGGGTGGGAAAACCGTCGGGAGAATGGATCATCCAGACATGGGGAGAGAGCTGCTCCAGGGGATGGTCCTTCACCACGGGCCCCCGGACGAACTCATCCACCTCCCGGGCAACGGCGGAAACCACGTGCCAGGGGGCGAATTCCAGGGTGGTGAGGGCGGTCAGGGCCAGGCTGCCCCGCAGAAAATGGCGGCGCTTCATGGGTGTCTCCCGTGTTGTGCTTGTGCGCCGCATCATCGCGCCAAAGACCGGGGCAGGCAAGGTAAGCTTGGGGCCTTCCCGTTATCCGCCCATAAGCCATGCCAACCCGCCGTTACCCTTTCAGCTTCATCGTCCTCACCGCCCTGGGCGTGCTCACCGGACTCCCGGGCCTCATCAGCATCGCCGGCTTCGGGGCCCTGCTGCACCCGCTCCTGGAAGACCCCATGGCGGGCCTGGCCCTGGTGGTTTCGGCCGTGGCCCTGATCGGCTCGGGCCTGTTTCCCTTCGTCATCGCCCGCCTGACCCGCAGCGAGGGCAGTTTGCCGGAAGGCTGAGCCTCCGGACCCTGCTCCCGGGGGTGCTACAATTTTTCAACAAATATAAATGCCCCAAGGAGAAACCATGGCCCAGGAATTGGCCCAGTTCATCGCCTGGCTGGAACGGCACCCCCGCTCTTACACCCTGCTCAGCCTGGCCGCCCTGGGCCTGCTGGCCTGGCTGGCCAACTGGCTCACCCGGCACATCCTGCTCCGGGGCCTGCGTCGGCTGGTGAGCTTCACCACCCTGGCCCGTGACCCGGACCTCAGCCCCCTGAAGGTCATCGACCGGCTCGCCCACATCGTCCCGGCCCTGGTCTTGAACCTGGGCATCAAGCTGGTGCCGGACCTGCCCGACCCCCTGGTCACCGTGGTGGAGAACGTCTGCGGCGCCTTCATCGTGCTCACCCTGGCCCTGGCTCTGGCCGCCGCCCTGAACCTGGGCAATGCCCTCTACCAGCGCCGCCCCGACGCCCACCAGCGGCCCATCAAGGGCTACATCCAGGTGGCGAAGATCATCGTCTACGGGGTGGCCGCCATCCTGGTGATCGCCAGCCTCATCGACCGTTCGCCGCTGATCCTGCTCTCCGGCCTGGGGGCCATGGCGGCGGTGCTGATGCTGATCTTCCAGGACACCCTGCTGTCCCTGGTGGCCAGCGTGCAGCTCAGCTCCAACGACATGGTGCGGGTCGGGGACTGGATCGAGATGCCCAGCCAGAACGCCGACGGGGATGTGATCGACATCGCCCTGCACACGGTCAAGGTGCAGAACTTCGACAAGACCATCACCACCATCCCCACCAAGAAGCTGATCTCCGACTCCTTCCGCAACTGGCGCGGCATGCAGGAATCCGGCGGCCGGCGCATCAAGCGCAGCCTCTACCTGGACCAGCAGAGCATCCGCTTCCTCACCGACGCGGAACGTCACCGGCTCGACCGCTTCGCCCTGCTGGACGGCTACCTGCCCGCCAAGGAAGCCGAGCTGGAAGCCTGGAACGCCAGCCTGCCCGGCGGCGAACGGGACGTGGTGAACCGCCGCCGGGTCACCAACATCGGCACCTTCCGGGCCTACGTGGAACGCTACCTGCGCCGCCACCCGGGCATCCACCAGGGCATGACCCTGATGGTGCGCCAGCTGGCGCCCACCTCGGACGGCCTCCCCCTGGAGCTGTACTGCTTCACCAACACCACCGCCTGGCTGGCCTACGAGGGCATCCAGTCGGACATCTTCGACCACCTGCTGGCGATCCTGCCGGAATTCGGCCTGCGGGTGTTCCAGCACCCCAGCGGCGCTGACATGCGCGCCATGCTGGAAAGCGCCAGCCAGGCGACAGGCTGAGACGGGGAGGGCGGACTTACTCCGCCCAGATGCCCAATTCCACCAGTTGCCGGGTCGCCGCCGGGGCCCAGCCCCGGTTGGCCGCCGGGCTGGCCGGGCTGGGATGCAGGATGCGCCCGAAACGCACCGGCAGCCCCGCCAGGGCCAGCGTGGCCCGCTTCTCCGCCCAGGCCCCGACCCCGATCACCCACTCGGGCGCCAGAGCCTCGATCATGGCGCGCAGATGGGCGTCGCAAGCCGCCTGCAGGGGCTCCGCCTCCCGGGCCGGCAGCTTGTCCGGCGTCAGGTTGCGGCCTTCCTCGAAGAACACCAGGGGGCAGTAATTGGCGACGAAATGCTCGGCAAAGAAGGCATCCGGCGTGCCGAAGCGCTCCCGGAACAAACCCCACAGCCGCTGGCCGCTGACCTCGCCCCGCGAGCAGGCAAAACCCTCCACCGGACGCTTGGGATTCTCCCGCTCCGGCTTGCCCACCGGCCCCGCCAGCCCGAGCCAGTCCCGCACCGCAGCGATCTCGCCGAAGGGCACCCCGGTCTGGGCCATGCCGAAGGGCCCGGGATTCATGCCCAGGAACACCACCCGCTTGCTCCCGTTGCCGTAACGCTGCAGGTAGTTGCAATGCACCTCCCAGGCGTAATCCAGGGGGTTATAGACGTGGCTGACCGGCGCGGCAAAAGGCAGGGCATCGACCTGGCGGGACAGTGCACGGGCGGCGTCGATGAGGCGGGAGGCGGTGGAGGACATGGGGAAAGGGATGGGTGAAAAGGGGGGGGGATTATCCCAGATCAGCCCCTTGCAGCTCAGTCGCCGTAGATGCTGTCCCGGCGGCCGACGGCGACCGGGGCTGCTCCAGCCGTTCCAGCAGCGACAGATTGTCACCGACCGAATCAAGCGATTTGACCGATTCGAACAATTTGTCCACATTGAGACTGTTGTTTACAGGAAATGAGCCCCCGATCATGCAAACCTATACCGCCAATGAAGCCATGACCCGTTTTGGCGAATTTCTCGACCGCGTGCAGCGCGAGCCGGTGCGGGTGACGCGCCACGAGCGTGTGATGGGCGTGATGGTCAGCGCCGAGGATTACGAGGCAATGCGGGCTTTTTACGCGGATCGTTTGCTGAAAACCATGGACGAAACCGCCGCTGACGCGGAGCGCGCCGGCCTGACACCGGAAAAGCTGGCTGAACTGCTGGCCGACGAAAGCTGATCCGCACGTGCGTTCGAGTTTCCCAGGCTTCGCCGTGGTCATCGACACCAATGTCTGGATCAGCGGCTTGCTGTCCAGCAGCGGGGCGCCCGCGCAGGTGACGCGGTGGGTGGTGCGAAACAGCCAGCCGGTCTTTTCTGCCGAGACCTTTGCCGAGCTCAAGGAACGGCGGTGGCGACCAAAATTTGACCGCTACGTCACGCTCGAACAGCGCCAGCGCTTCCTGCTTGATCTTGAGTCCATCGCACACTGGGTTGAGGTGCCGTCGGCAATTGCCGCAAAGATGCTGTGTCGCGATCCAGCGGATGACAAATTCCTCCATGTGGCGCTCGCAGCCGGAGCCCACTGCTTGGTCACCGGCGACCAGGATTTGTTGGTCCTGAGCGAGACCTCCTCAGCCCTGGGGGTGCGCATCCTCTCTCCCGCCGACGCCATGGGTCAGTCTGAATTCTCGCCCTGATCTGTTCATGCACGAGGCCGAAACCCAGCGCAAGCTGGCTGGTAGCTTAGACCTCTCCTCCCCACTCACGATGCCCCGCGCCGGGCTTCTGCACCAACCCCGAAGCCGAAAGACCTGTCCCAGCACAGTTCGGTCCGCTCCTCCCGCCTGGGCACCTGGAGTTCCAGGCCAGCGGCGGGGGCGATTTCCATGGCGGCGCAGGTGGCGGCCAGTTCGTCCAGGTCCCAGGCCAGCCAGTCGTTCGCCAGGCGGGGCACTTCCCCGGCCAGGGCGCGGGTCAGCCAGGGCTCGGTCTCGCCGGCCCGCGCCTGGCGGCGGAAGACCCAGGCGCCCTCCACACACTCGGCCCGCCAGGCTTCCCGGGGTGCGCCATCGCGCAAGGCGTAGTTGCTGTAGAAGGACTGGGTCATCCATTGGGAGCGGAACTCCTCGTTTGCTTCGAGGATGTTCAAGGGCTCCCTGAGGCGAGCCCGGACGATACGATCCTCGTCCTCCGCCATCCGCCCCTGGCCCAGGCGCAGCCGGGCATCCAGGGCGTCCAGATCGGCGTCGGCCAGCAGGGTGAGCAGATCGGTACTGGAATAGCGGTGGTCCATTGACTTGGACTCCAGACCTGGCCAGACAAAGCAGGGCTCGCCATTGCGCCCCTCCAGCCAGCGCCAGTTGTGCTGCAGGATCGCCACATTGGGTTCGCTTACGGGCCGCAGGCGGTGCCGGTTGATACGGCCGGCGGTCTGGACGATGGAATGGGCACTGGAAGGTTCGATCACGCCCCAGTCGAAATCATGGTCGCGGCCGATTTCCTCCACCGGGGTCGCCACGACGATGAAGGGCACATCCGGCGCGGCACTCGCTGCCAGCAGCCCAGTGATTTCCGCGTCCTGCACGATGTGCCCGTCGCCCCGTTTGCGGTTCAAGAGGAAATCCAGCCGTTTTTCCTTCAGATAACGCTGGATGCGGAATTCCCGGGCGTGGTAGCAGGCCACCCGGGCCAGGGGAAAGGCCAGGGCCAGGGCCCGCGCCGTGGAGATGGCCGTACTGATGTTGGCTACCCGCACCAGACCGAAGGACAGGCGCTTGCCACCCGGCCCGTTCCAGGCATGGGCTGCGTGCAGGCGCGCTACTGCGGCGATGATGGCTTCGTGCAAGGCCGCACCGCTGCGAGTGCAGACCGGCAACACCCAGGCCCGCCGCACCGCTGGACGTGGCACGGCCAGCAGACGCCGGACATGCTCGGCGAATTGCCCGGCCAGGTCCGCGTCGCTGGTATAGGTGGTAGGCGCCGTTTGGTCATCCACGATGGCGATGCCGAAATGAGCCTGCCGGTCTTCCAGGGCGCAAAGCATCTCCACGCCGCTGTGAAAGGCCCGGCACACGGCCTCGGCCACCGGCTGGGGCAGGGTCGCCGAGGAGCAGATGACGCTGCGCCCCATCAACCCCGCCATCTGTACCAGCCGCAGCACGGCCACCAGGGCGCCGGGCTCGTAGGAATCCACCTCGTCCAGCACCAGGTCGCTGTCGGCCATGCGCAGCAGAGCCGAAACATGGTGGCCCTGGCGCCCCGGCTCGCCGGCATTGATCAGGTAATCGATGGTGGACACCAGCACCGGGGCGCCGATCACGCTGCGCAGCAGCGGCCGCCGTTCGGTCAGCACCCGCATCCATTCCGGCAATTCCACCTCGCCGCCCCGGGCGTCGTATTCGGTCGCCGGTCCTTCGCTCTCGAAAGTGCCCGCATGGGCCGCATCGTCGTCCTTGCCCGCCGCGTGCAGCCGGCTGGCGGTGCGGTCGCCGATCACCGTCGCTAGTTCGTCCTCCCCCAGGCCCAGATCGTCGGCCAGGGCATCGCCGGTCTGCAGGGTCAGGCTGCGCAGGTTGAGGGCGATGGCAAAGCGGGGCCGGGGTGACAGCGCGCAGGCCAGCTTGGCGTTGGCGATGGTCTTGCCGGCGCCGGTGGCCGCCATGTTGAAGATCAGCAGCCCGCCTTCTGAACGCTCCCGCAGGGCGCTGACCGCCGCCACCGCCCGGTTCTGCCAGGCGAAGCGCCCCCCTTCGTCGGCCGGCGACAAGATGTGCTCGACGCTCTCCGTCGCCAGCCCGGGCAGGCGCAGGCTGGCCAGATGCCAGGCGAAGTCGGCGGCGCGACCGCCCACGGTGCGCAGGTGCCAGTCCAGGGGCTGATCGTAGGCGCCCTCCTTGGTGTTGGCGTAAAGCCTGCAGCCCTGTACGCCTCCCGGCCAGGGGCGGGCGGAAACCCCATGGTCGGCGAGGATCAGCGCCGCCCGGGCGAGGATTGCCGCCCCTCGCCAGAAGGCCGGGCTGCGCTCCCCGGCCTTGCGTACCAGACGGGCCTGGAGCCGCTCCAGCCCTTCGAGCAGTTCGTCGGGTAGTGCCCCGACAGGCTTCAGTTCCCGGGCCCGGCTGTCTTCCAGCACATGGTTGTCGCTGGTGGGGCTTGAATTACCCTTTACCGGGCCGAACAGGCGGTGATGGGTGGCGATCAGGTAATCCAGGGCGTGCTGGGGGCTGTCGATGCCCGTATCTTCCAGTCCGCCCGGTTCGCACAGGGGCAGCTTGTTCGCCAAGGCCGACCAGGCCTGGCCCCAGTCGCGCCCCCGGCGCCGTTCCTGCAGCAGGCGCATGGAAATCCACTCGTGCCGGACCGGATCGGCCTCGGGAGGCCCGCCCGCCACCGCCCGGGCCAGCTTGTCGGCAAAGAAATTGCCGGACTTGCCCAGGTCGTGCCCCAGCCCCGCCGTATGGGCCAGCAGGCCGACGATGCTGAGCCAGAAGGGCGGCGGTGCCCGGCGCCGGGTGTGACCGGCGGGGAAATGTCCTTCCGGCCCGAAGCAGTCCCGGGCGCCCACCACCCACAACAACCGCATCCGCTCCCGCCCCTCGTTGCGGTAACAGGCCACCGCCGTCTGCCGGGTGGCCGAGGCCTTGAGCAGGCCGCGCAACTCCCGCAGCCTTTCGAGGGTGATCGGCGTCGCCCAGGAACGGACTCCGGTGCGGATCGCGTAACTGTCCAGAATCGCCCGGCTCCGCTTCACCGCCCGCCGCTCGCAGGCTGAAATCAGGGTGATGTGCATGGTGTTTGCTCAGGTCCGTGGTAGCCTTGCGGCCGCCACCGGGAAGGTGGTTGAGAAGTAGTTTTTAGAAACGATAGTAATTGTTTGCCGCCGTGCAGGCGGTTGAAGGCTACTAGGGACCCAAGGTAAAAATAAACCCTAGTTATTAAAAACGGAAATAAATTTTTATTGACAGAAAATCAACCCGGATTTAGCGTGCCAACATCATAGTCATAAGCGAGGAGCATGACATGGCACGTTCCAAGAAGCCCGCCGCCCCCGAACCCCCAGTGTGGGTCAGCCTGCCCCACGAGCTCTACGCGGCCACCTGCGCCGAACTCGTCACTTTTTCCCACAAGACCGTCAATTCCAACGCCCCGGCTGGCGGCATCCGTCTGGCGCCGGAACAGGGGTTGAAACTGCCCTATGTTTCCGCCCGCACCCTGCTTGGGGCAGGGGAGGCGCTAGCCCTCGATTACCCAGCCAATGCCGGCAAGACGGCCACTGCGGTCAAGCAGTTGAACCAGCTCAGGGAGGGTAGCGCCACGGCTCCGGCCGACGAGGCCGAACGCATCCTGGCAACCCTGACGGAAGCCACCGCCCAGGGCACCCAGATCGGCACCGACAAGGTTTCCCTGCGCGCCCGGCAGTTGTTGCTGCCGAAAGAAGGCGGTTACGTGGCGGTCACGCCGCTCACCGCTGGCGGGTTGAACCGCAAGCTCCGGGCCCGGGTACGCCAGCACAACGACCATTTGAAGGAAACGCCGGATGACAGCCGGCGGCGGATTCCCTTCGCGGTGTTCGGTCTGGGGGGCTCCAACCCCCAGAACGTGGGGTCCCTGGTACGCGACATGCAGCGCCCTCTGGTCTTCTTCGCTCCCCCGGAAAACCGCCAGGTGAAGGCCATCCTCGCCCTGCATTTCCAGGGCGTGCGCATCCGCCTGCCTCGCCCCCTGCTGCGCGCTTTCCGGGACTGGTGTGCTGACTGTCGGCGGCGCCATGGGGGCTTGATCCCCACCAATATGGCCACCCGGGATGAGGAAATCGTCCACATCCGCCGCATCGCCCGGGTCGTCCTGGCCCAGGGCGAAGCCGCCCGGCAGCGCCTGCTGGCGCACTTAGATGTGCTGCCGGCGGGCGGCTCGCCCCTGGTTGCCGCCGAGGCCGCCCCCCTGAACCGGGGGCTGGTGGACCCCGAGCTGCGCGACAAGGACTGGCCCCGAACCTTTGCCCTGCACCTGGCCGGGCTGATCGCCGACCACCGTTTCGGCGACGGCCAGGAGGAATTCCAGTTCGAGCAGGCCGACATCCACGAACTGCAGGCCATGATCGAGGAGGTGGCGCGATGAGCTACCTGCTCCTGCCCCGCCTGCGCATCCGCGCCGCCAACGCCCTGGTTGGCAACCTGGCGATCAGCCCGGCCCAGGTCCTGGCCTGCGTGCTGTTCGGCCATAATCTGGGCCTCAAGACCGGCTGCAAGCCTTTGCGCGTCGCCATCCTGCACCACGACGCCCAACTGCTGGGCGAGTACGGCAGCGACGGCTTCTACGACTTCCATCCCCAGCAGCGGCGGGGTGCCACCTTCATCGACGGGGTGGATTACTCCTCCAAGAACCCCCACGCCCTGTCGCTACAGCCCACCGCCAGCTGCCACCTGACCCTGTCGCTGCTGATCCAGGTGCAAGGCGGCATCAACGAAAAACGGGTTGAACGCTTCCTGCGCAGCGCCCGCATCGCGGGCGGCAACATCGACGGCCATGCCAAGATCGAGACAGGAAACGAACTGGACGAGCTGCATCTGCCCAAGGGCTTCTGGCTGATCGAACGCAGCGATCTGCTCCAGGGCGAAGGCTCCCCGGTGGATGCCCTGGTGGCCGCCATCGGCCGCAAGCCAGCCAGGGACACAGCGCCACCGGCCCCGGCCGACGCCACGCCGCCGCCCCTGCCCGAATCCTGGCTCGCCGCCAGCGTGCTCGGCTATGCCATGACCACTCCCTTCGAAACCCGGGCCGGCGTGCGCCAGACCGACGCGGGCGACACCCCGCCCCATGCCTTCTGCGAGCCCCTGCTCGGCCTGGTCCAGTACGTCTCCACCCGGGACTACGGCCAGCGCCCGATTCCCTGGTGGGAACACGGCTGGCTCCAGGACGACGTGTTCGTGGTCCGCCAGCAGCAGGCCCCCCAGTAATCCATCCGCCCCATTTCTTCCCTGCAAAGGAGCTTTCCCATGAATGCACCCGAATTCAAGAAACTGCCCGGCGTCCTCGCCTTCCAGCGCGGCCTGGTGATTACCGATGCCCTGTTTTTCAACGTGCTGCCCGAGGGCCAGAGCCCGGTCATGGTGGTGCGCCACGGCATCCGCGGCACCCAGAACGTGAACAAGGACGGGGACGCGGAGAAGAGCACGGCCGCCAACGCCAAGCGCCAGGAGGTCTCCAACATCCAGACCACCGACACCGCCAAGCTGGATGAAGAAGCCCAGGCCCTGGCCGTGCGCTTCAGCCTGCGCTTTCTCGACTTGAAGGACGTGCTGTTCGCCTGCGCCCCCGCCAGTACCGACGCCGACGACCTGGTGCGCAATTACCGGGACAGCGTCACCGGCTTCATCGAACGGGCCAAGGCCTCCGGCGGCCTGGACGAAGTCGCCCAGCGCTTCGCCCGCAACATCGCCAACGGCCGCTGGCTGTGGCGCAACCGCACCATCGCCCGCAAGATCGAAGTCAGCGTCAAGGTCGCCGGCAAACCCGTCGCCAGCTTCGACGCCCTGGCCACCCCCTTGAACCATTTCGACCAGATCAGCGACGCCGAGCGCCAAGTGGCCGCCTACATTGCCGATGGACTGCGCGGCAGTGACGACAGCGGCCTAGACATCGAGGCACGGCTGGATTTCGGCGTGCGCGGCGCCCTGGAAGTCTTCCCCTCCCAGAACTACGTGGAAGACAAGCCCCGCGGCTTCGCCCGTCCCCTCTACTGCCTGGGCACGCCGGAACGGGCCAGCAGCCGTAGCGGCATGGAGTTCGAAAGCACCCGCACCATGGGCCACGCCGCCCTGCGCGACCAGAAGATCGGCAACGCCCTGCGCACCATCGACACCTGGTACCCGAAATATGCCGACCATGGCCGGCCGCTGCCGGTGGAGCCCAACGGCGCCAGCCTGGAAGCCCAGGAATTCTTCCGCGACCGCAAAACCTCCGCCTTCGAGTTCGCCCGCCGCCTCAACACCCTGGACCCGGCCAGCCCCGAAGGCATGTTCATGATCGCCAGCCTGATCCGGGGCGGCGTCTTCTCCGGGGGCAAGGAGTGATGGAAGCGCGCCATTACGTGGACTTCCAGCTCGGGCCGCGTCCCTCGCCGATAGGGGCGGCCCTGGCCCTGCGGGTGCTGCACGGGGTGTTCGCGCTCTACCCGGGGCAGTACGCCCTGGCACTGCCCGACTACCCGCGCAGCTTTCCCCGCCTGCGGGTGTTCGCCGCCAGTCGGGAAAACCTGGACCGACTGGTGGCGGCTGGCGAAGCCGCACTCCAGGAGATCGGCCGCTTCGCCTATCCCAAGGCCGTCCCCGAGGACTTCGCCGGCCCCTGGATCAGCTATCGCCGCTACCGCATCCCCAGCCGCAAGGCGGAACGCAAGCCCGACGGCAACCTGCGCCTGCGCCGCATCCAGGCCGCCGACACCGCCGAACTGCCTTACTTCGCCCTGCGCAGCCAGAGCAACGGCCAGGCCTGGCGCCTCTACGTGGAAGCCCAGCCCGGCTCGACGCCGGGGCCGGCGGAACCGGATGCCTACGGCCTGGCCACCGCCTCCCGCCCCTTCGCCCTGCCCCGGCTGCCATGAACAAGGCCCGCCCCAAGCCCCGGCAGATCCTGCTCTCCAAGCGGGCCAACATCTTCTATCTGGAGCACGCCCGGGTGCTCCAGAAGGATGAGCGCATCGTCTGGCTCACCGAAACCGGCGAAGACGTGGAGCAGTACTTCAACCTGCCGGAACGCAACACCGCCCTGCTGCTGCTCGGCAAGGGCACCTCGGTCACCGACGCCGCCATGCGCCGGCTGGCCGAATCCAACGTGCTGGTGGGCTTCTGCGGCAGCGGCGGCTCGCCCCTGTTCGCCGCCGCCGAGCCGGTTTTTCTCACCCCCCAGAGCGAATACCGGCCCACCGAATACATGCAGGCCTGGGTGCGCCAGTGGATGGACGAAGCGCGGCGCCTGGAACTGGCCAAGGCCCTGATCGCCGAACGCATCACCCTCACCGGCAAGGCCTGGGCCAGGAACAGCGAACTGCTGCAAAGAAAGATAGAACTCCCCGCCGCCGCCATCGACAAGCTCCGCCAGCGCAGCGCCGCCGTGCCCGACACCCAGGCCCTGCTGCTGGCCGAAGCCGAATGGGCCCGGGCGATCTACGCCAGCCTCTCGGCCGGCCACGGCCTCAACTTCACCCGTCAGGAAGGCATGGGCGCCAAAGGCAGCAAGGAAGAGCGGATCAACTCTTTCCTCGATCACGGCAACTACATCGCCTACGGCCTCGCCGCCGTCGCCCTGAACGGACTCGGCATCAGCTACGCCTTCCCCCTGCTGCACGGCAAGACCCGCCGCGGCGCCCTGGTCTTCGACATCGCCGACCTGATCAAGGACGCCTACGTGATGCCCCTGGCCTTCACCTGCGGCGCCGACCTGCGCGTCAAGGACAACGCCTACCGGGCCCTCCTCATCGAAACCCTGCAGGACGCGGACGCCCTCGACTTTCTGTTTAGCTTCGTCAAACAGCTCTGCGAAAAACCCGTTTAATATCAATCCCCTGGAACCCCTCCGAAAAAACGAAGCCTGAAACAGGTTTTGCGGCGGAGATCCTTGTTTACTTGGGTGAATTCAGGAAAACCATCCAGTTTGCCGCCGTGCAGGCGGTTGAGAAGTCACCTCGTAGCCCCAGACCTCGGTCGATTCTGTTTGCCGCCGTGCAGGCGGTTGAGAAGATGTCCAGGGAGAGGATGTAGTCCTTTCGATTGTTTGCCGCCGTGCAGGCGGTTGAGAAGTTCGTCAAAAGTTCAAGCCGCCGGCGCTCAAGGTTTGCCGCCGTGCAGGCGGTTGAGAAGATGATTGACACTGCAGAAAATGAAGCGACATGGTTTGCCGCCGTGCAGGCGGTTGAGAAGTTTTCCTGCTCGGCCAGGGCGGCGGTGGCGGTGTTTGCCGCCGTGCAGGCGGTTGAGAAGTGAAAATCGCGCTCTACCGCCAACCTCGAAGCGTTTGCCGCCGTGCAGGCGGTTGAGAAGACGGAGCATAAAAATGACCAATGCCTCCCAGGGTTTGCCGCCGTGCAGGCGGTTGAGAAGATCCGGCGCCTGGCAAACCGCACCCGCCTGGCGTTTGCCGCCGTGCAGGCGGTTGAGAAGTCCACGCCCCCCAGCAAGCCGCACAACCTGCCGTTTGCCGCCGTGCAGGCGGTTGAGAAGTTAAAACCGAGAAGTGCGGGTGCGTTCATGACGTTTGCCGCCGTGCAGGCGGTTGAGAAGCGAAGCCCGGCAGCCTCGGAGAAGAGGCGCTTGGTTTGCCGCCGTGCAGGCGGTTGAAAAGGCGCCGCTCCATTTCGCCGGCCAGGTGCATGAGTTTGCCGCCGTGCAGGCGGTTGAGAAGATCAGCAAGCCCTGCCCCTACAGGCATGGGCCGTTTGCCGCCGTGCAGGCGGTTGAGAAGAGTGGCAACCAGGCCGCCGCCAACAACAAACCGTTTGCCGCCGTGCAGGCGGTTGAGAAGGCTTGGTGCTGCCGTCGGCAGCGGTGTAGCTCGTTTGCCGCCGTGCAGGCGGTTGAGAAGCTGGTGGACCGTGAAACCGGCGCGGTGCTGCTGGTTTGCCGCCGTGCAGGCGGTTGAGAAGTCCAGGGCAGCCCCCTCCCCTACTTTGACCGTGTTTGCCGCCGTGCAGGCGGTTGAGAAGAAGGTCTGCCCATCGTGCGGCGGTTCCGGTGAGTTTGCCGCCGTGCAGGCGGTTGAGAAGGGGGGCATTTCCTGGGCGGGGAGGGCGGCGGAGTTTGCCGCCGTGCAGGCGGTTGAGAAGATGGTCAGCCCTTGGGAATGCCACGAAACGAGGTTTGCCGCCGTGCAGGCGGTTGAGAAGACGCCGGACACGGTGATGGAGAGGCTTTCGGCGTTTGCCGCCGTGCAGGCGGTTGAGAAGTTGAGCGCCGAGGCAAAGGCCACGGGCATGGGGTTTGCCGCCGTGCAGGCGGTTGAGAAGCTGCTGGGCATCGAAGGCGGCCAGCACCTGCTGTTTGCCGCCGTGCAGGCGGTTGAGAAGCAGCAGCGCCAGTGGCAAATCATCATCCCCATGTTTGCCGCCGTGCAGGCGGTTGAGAAGACTTCGGGGGGCGCATCGGTATAGAGCCCCTCGTTTGCCGCCGTGCAGGCGGTTGAGAAGCGAACAACTCGGGCAAGGGCGTGAAGCTGGAAGTTTGCCGCCGTGCAGGCGGTTGAGAAGACCAGCAGCAGATCGGCTATGACCGCGCCACGGTTTGCCGCCGTGCAGGCGGTTGAGAAGTGTCGCGCGGCATGGTCACCTACCGCGACCAGGTTTGCCGCCGTGCAGGCGGTTGAGAAGGTGTATTGCGCCCGCCACCTGGCCGCCGTGGCGTTTGCCGCCGTGCAGGCGGTTGAGAAGTTGAGGACGAAATGACCATTCTGGAATTGATCGTTTGCCGCCGTGCAGGCGGTTGAGAAGACGGCCGGCTACCGCGGCACCGCCACGGCTGGGTTTGCCGCCGTGCAGGCGGTTGAGAAGCTGGCCTCAATGCAGAAACGGCACGACTTCCTGTTTGCCGCCGTGCAGGCGGTTGAGAAGTGGCCGAGAAACGCAATGACCTGGACAAGGCCGTTTGCCGCCGTGCAGGCGGTTAACCCCCCTCCTCCCCCCAATACTCCAGACTGCCCGTTCCTCAGTGCTGGGGCCCATGCGGGCTATGGTTGGGGACCTTCGGCAGCAGCGGGGTGAATCTGGCCTGTTCGGTGCGGCCGTCGGGGAAGGTGATGGTGACGATGGCTTTCAGGGTGGGGCTGCTGGCGTAGCTGCCCTTGCCGCTGAGCTTGTTGTCCCCGGCGGGGCTGAGGCTGATCTCGGTTTTCTGTTTGCCGGAGAGCAGGGTGACCTTGCCTTTGGCGCCGGCGGCCGGGAGTTTCTGGTCGGCGTGGTCGGTGAGGTACACGGTCACCGGGTTTTCCCGGGGGGTGGGGCTGTCCTGGACCACGACCAGTTCCAGGTGGTAGGCGCCGGCCATGCGCAGCTGGCCGCCGTTGGGGGTAGTCATGGCGTCCAGGGTGGCGTCGTCGTGGGCCAGGGCGGGGGTGCCGAGGCTGGCCAGCAGAGCCAGACCAAGACCGAAACGGGCGAGTTTTTTCATGATGTCTCCTTGAGGATTGAAGAGGTTTTCAAGCTTGAAACCCCTGTTAAACCACAGAGGCGCCGAGGAAAAACAAAGACTTGTCCCGGAAGGCCGGTTCACCTTCTGGGCGGGCGCGGAAGATAGTGCAAGCCATTGTTTTTGAAATCCTCTGTGTCTTTGTGTCTCTGTGGTGAGGTTTTTCGGTTCAGCGGGTTTTCAATAGGCGTCCTGCTGCTTTTCGGCCAGCAGGCGTTGCAGGGGCTTTTCCCCGAAGGCGAGGAACAGTACCGGGGTGAGCAGGGTGTCCAGCAGGGTGGAGCTGATCAGGCCGCCAAAGATCACCACGGCCACCGGGTGCAGGATTTCCTTGCCCGGGGTGTCGGCGGCGAAGAGCAGGGGCATCAGGGCGATGGCGGCCACCAGGGCGGTCATCAGCACCGGGGTGAGGCGCTCCAGGGAGCCGCGCACGATCATGGCCCGGCCGAAGCGTTCGCCTTCGAAGGCGCACAGGTTGATGTAGTGGCTGATCTTGAGGATGCCGTTCCGGGTGGCGATGCCGGTGAGGGTGATGAAGCCCACCAGGGCGGCCACGGAGAGGGGCTGGCCGGAGATCCACAGGGCGAGCACGGCGCCCACCAGGGCCAGGGGCACGTTGCCCATGATGATGGCGGTGAGCACGGCGGAGCGGTAGCGGCTGTAGAGCACCAGGAAGATCAGGATCAGGGACAGGGCCGCCAGGGCGGCGATGTTGCGGGCAGCTTCGGCCTGGGCCTGGAACTGGCCTTCGAGCCGGGTGAAGTAGCCCTGGGGCAGGGGCAGGGCGGCCAGTTCCTGGTCGATGGCGGCGACCACGGCGGAGAGGTCGCCGGCCTGGGGGTCCACGTTGGCGGAGACGATGATGCGGCGCCGGGCGTTTTCCCGGCCGATCTGGTTCGGGCCCAGGTCTTCCTCGATCCGGGCCAGGCGGGCCAGGGGCACGCTGCCCAGGGGGGTGTCCACCCGCAGCTGTTCCAGGGCTCCGGGGTTGCGGGCCGGGTCGTCCAGGCGCAGGGTCAGGTCGAAGCGGCGGTCTCCCTCGTTGATCTGGCCCAGCTTCTCGCCCCCGGTGAGGCGCGCCAGCTGGCTGAGTAGGTCCCCCGCCGCCAGGCCGTGCCGGGACAGGGCGTCGTAGTCCAGGCGCACCTTGACCTGGGGCATCAGCACCTGTTTCTCGATCTGCAGGTCGGCGATGCCGGGAATGCCGGCCAGCCTCGCTTCGGCGCTGCGGGCCAGAGTACGCAGGGTGTCCAGGTCGTCGCCGTAGATTTTCAGGGCGATCTGGGCCCGCACCCCGGAAAGCATGTGGTCGATCCGGTGGGCGATGGGCTGGCCGATGCCGACGGCGGCGCCCAGGGGCGCCAGGCGCTGGCGCAGTTCGGCGATCACTTCGGCCCGGGGCCGGCTGCCGGGCTTCAGGTCGATTTCCAGTTCGGTGGTGTGCACACCCTCCGCGTGCTCGTCCATTTCCGCCCGGCCGGTGCGCCGGCCCACCTGGGCCACCTCGGGCACCTGGGCCAGGAGCCGCTCGGCCAGGCTGCCGACCCGGCTGGATTCGGCCAGGGACACCCCGGGGTTGAGCAGCAAGGTGACGGTCAGAGTGCCTTCGTTGAAGGGGGGCAGGAAGCTCTTGGGGAAGAAGGGCACGCTGGCGGCCGTGACCAGCACCAGGAGCAGGGCCCCGGCCAGGAGCGGCCGGACCCGCTCGAAGGACCAGTGCAGCAGGCGCTGGTCCTGGCGCTTGAGCCAGCCCACCAGGCGGCTGTCCCCGTGGCCCAGGCCGGGCAGCCGGGGCAGCAGGTAGTAGCACAGCACCGGGGTGATGCTCACCGCCACCAGCAGGCTCATCAGGATGGCGACGATGTAGGCCGCCCCCAGGGGCACGAACAGCCGCCCTTCGATGCCGGGCAGGGCGAACAGGGGCACGAACACCAGCACCACGATGAAGGTGGCGTAGACCACCCCGGAGCGCACTTCCCGGGAGGCGGCGGCAATCACCTCCAGCACCGGCCGGGGGGCGGCAGCCCGGCGGTTTTCCCCGAGCCGGCGCAGCACGTTTTCCACGTCCACCACCGCGTCGTCCACCAGTTCGCCGATGGCGATGGCCAGGCCCCCCAGGGTCATGGTGTTGATGGAGAGGTCGAAGTAGCGCAGGGCAAGCACGGTCACCAGCAGGGAGACCGGAATCGCGGTCAGGGAGATGAAGGTGGTGCGCCAGTTGGCCAGGAACAGGTAGAGCACCACCAGCACCAGCACGGCCCCGTCGCGCAGGGCTTCCATGACGTTGTCGATGGAGGCCTGGATGAATTCCGCCTGGCGGAACAGGAAGCGGGGTTCCTCCACCCCGGGGGGCAGGCTGCGTGCCAGTTCCGCCACGGCCTGTTCCACCTCGCGGGTGAGGGCCACGGTATCCGCCGAAGGCTGTTTCTGCACCGCCAGGATCACCGCCGGGCGGCCCATGAAGCCCGCGTCGCCGCGCTTGATCCCGGGGGCAAAGCCCACCTGGGCCACCTGCTGCAGCAACACCGGCTGGCCGTCCTTGAGACCCACGGGCAGGCGCTCCAGGTCTTCCAGGCGGGTGGTCCGGCCCAGGTGGCGGATCAGCAGCTCCCGGGCCTGGAGGTCCACGAAGCCGCCGGCGGCATTGCCGGCGAAGCCCCGCAGGGCGGCTTCCAGCTCATCCAGGCGCACCCCGGCCGCGGCCATGCGGACCGGATCAGGGCTGACCCGGTACTGCTTCACCTCGCCGCCGATGGGAATCACCTGGGCCACCCCGGGAATGGTCAGGAGCCGGGGCCGCACCACCCAGTCGGCGTATTCCCGCACCGCCATGGGGCTGACCTGTTCTGGATCGGCCGGCAGGGCCAGCATCAGGATTTCCCCCATCAGGGAGGAGACCGGCCCCATCTGGGGCTGGACCCCGGCCGGCAGCTGTTCCCGGACCAGGGACAGGCGTTCGGCCACCTGCTGGCGGTTGCGGTAGATGTCCGTGCCCCAGTCGAATTCCACATAGACCACCGACAGGCCGATGCCCGAGACGGAGCGCACCCGGGTGACGCCGGGCATGCCGTTCAGGGCCGCTTCCAGGGGAAAGCTGATCTGCTGCTCCACCTCTTCCGGCGCCATGCCGCCGGCCTCGGTCATCAGGGTCACCACCGACTTGTTCAGGTCGGGAAAGACGTCCACCGGGGTGTGGCGCAGGGCCAGCAGCCCCTGGAACAGGAGCAGCAGGGCGCAGCCCAGCACCAGCAGGCGGTTCTTCAGACTGCCCTGGATGATGGCGTCAAACATGCAGGCCTCCGGCCGGATGCCCCGGGCGGCAGTGGCTGCCCGGGCGCAGGAAAAGGGATGGGGCGCCCATGATTCAGCGCACCCGGTTCAGGTCCACGGCGCCGTCCCGCACCACCTGCTCGCCGGCCTGCAGGCCCTGGATGACGGCCACCCGGGTCCCGTCCAGGGGCTCCACCCGCACCGAGCGGGCTTCGAAACGCTCGGGCGCCCCATGCACCCAGACCCGGGCCTGGTTGTCCCCGTCCCGCACCAGGGCGCTGGCGGGAATGGCCAGCACCGGAGCGGCGCGGCTCTGGCGCACCCGGGCCAGCACCTGCACCGACTGGCCCAGGACCAGCTGCGGCATGTCCGGCTGCGGCTGCACCCGGAACAGCACCGGCAGGGACTGGGCCTGCAAACTGCGGCCCATGCCCACGAAGGCCAGTTCCACCCCGACGCCCTGGCCCAGGTCCAGGCTGCCGCCTTCCACCCCGGCGGCCAGGGCGGCGGGATCGGGAGCCTGGGCCTGCACGGCCAGACGGGCCGGGTCGAACACCTCGAACACCACTTCCCGGGCGTCCACCACCTGGCCGGCCACCCCGTTGGCGGCGCCGATCACCCCATCCACCGGGGCGCGCAGGGCTTCCCGCCCCAGGCTGCCGGCCACGGCGGCCTTCTTCTGGCGGAAGGCGCGGAGCTCGATGCGGGCCTGTTCGATATCCTTGGCGGGCACGCTGCCTTCCAGTTGCTCCAGACGCGCCACCCGGCTGGCCAGCAGGCTTTCCTGGGCCGTGAGCTCGGCCAGGGCCGCCTGGCCGGCGCCCTTTTCCAGAGCCCCGGCGGCGGGTTCCAGCCAGGCCAGGATCTGGCCCTTCTTCACCCGCTGGCCCAGCACCGCCAGACCTTCGGGCCCGGCCGCGAGGCGCCCGGCCTGCAGGGTCTGCACCCGGCCTCCGCTGCCCGGATCGGCGATCACCTGGCCGGGCAGGCTCAGCACCCGGGGAAAATTGCCGCTCGCCACCGGCGCCGTGCGCAGGCCCTGGGCCCCCATGCGGCGCTGCACGGACTTGGGCACGAACAGGCTGCCGTCGGGCAGGCGCAGGGGCGCTTCGCTCAGGGGCTGGCCGGTGACGGGTTTGACCGGCGCGGCCGCCGTGGCAGCTGCCGGCTCGGCGTGCTCATGGCCTTCGTGGGCCAGGGCGGCGGCGCCGGGTTGCAGGGTCAGGAACGCCAACAGGGCGGCCCAGGTGGAAAGAGGTTTGCTCATGGGGATTTCCTCAGGGAGCGCCGCCGCAGGAATACACCGGCGGCGCCCAGGCCCGCCAGCAGCAGTAACAGCAGCAGCGGGCCGCCCGGCCAGCCGTTCCAGGCGCCGCTGCCAGCCGGGCTGGCGGGCCCGGCTTCGGACAGCACCAGTTCCGCCGCCAGGAGGTCGGCCTGGGTGTCGTTGCTCAGGGTCAGGGTCAGGGGGTGGTGCCCGCCCCGGGCCGGATCTCCCAGGGCTGCCGGCAGGGGCAGGCGGTAGGCGCCCAGGCCGTCGGGCTCGGCCACGCCTTTCCAGCCCTGGCCTTCCACTTCCACGGCCAGGTCGGTCACCGGGGCGTTGTCGGCCCGCTGGTCCACGTAGAGCACCAGGGTGTCGGCGGCCAACACCCCCACCACCTCCAGCGCCTCCCCCTGTACGGCAAAGCGGGGCAAGGCCTGGGCCGGGGCCTGGGCGGCCTCGTCCCCGTGGTCATGGCCCTCGTGGGCGGCCAGGGGCAGGGAACAGATCAGGCCCGCCAGGAGCAGGCCCAGGGTGGATTTCAGGTTCATGGCAACTTTCCCAGGGCCTGGTTCAGGTCGGCGATGGCGCTGGCGCGGCGGATTTCGGCCTGTGCCGCCCCCAGGCGGGCGGCGTGGGTCTGGGCCAGGACCCGTTGATAGTCGGCGTAGCCCAGTTCCCCGAGCTGGAAGGCCCGCTGCAGCAGGGCCTGGCGCTCCCCGGCCAGGGCGGCGCCCTCCCGGGCCAGGCGGGCAGCGGTGTCAGCAGCGGCGAGCCGGGCCCGGGCGCTGTCGATGCGGCCCGGCAGCTCGGCCTGGCGCCGCAGTTGTTCGGCTTCGGCCTGGATGCGCGCCTGATTGGCGGCAGCCAGCCGGGGCTGGCTCACGGCAGCAGATTCCAGGGGAATGCGGAGGCCCACCTTGAGGGCGTCCTGGCGGGGTGCGGCGTAGTCGTCCCGGCTGCGGCTGTAGCTCAGTTCCAGGCTCGGGGCGCCCCGGCGCGAGGCCCGGGCCAGTTCGAATTCGGCCCGGGACAGGTCCACCTGGCGGGCGCCGGCCAGGAGCTCCGGGTGCCCGGCCATATCCTCAGACCCCGGCGGCGTTTCCTCCAGGGGGTCGGGCAGGGCGTCGGCACCGGTAAGCAGGCGCCATTGCTGCCGGGCCTGGGCCAGCTCGGCCTCCAGGCGGGCGGCCTCGCCCTGGCTGGATAGGGCTTCCTGGCGGGCCAGCAGCAGGTCGCTGCGGGCCAGGTCGCCAGCCTTGACCCGGCGCGCCACGTCCGCCTCCAGAGCCGTGGCCAGGCGGGCCTGTTCCCGGGCCAGCTCGGCGGCGCTCAGGGCGGCGCGCAGAGCGGCCAGGCTGCGGCGCAACTCCCCGGCCAGGGCGAGCCGGTCCAGGCTAATGGCGGCTTCCTGCTCTCCTGTCAGGGCCTGGGCGGCCTGCCGGGCCGCCGATTGCTGATGCCACTGCCAGAGGGGCAGGGAGAGCTCCAGCTCGTCTTCCCGGCGGCCCCGGTCTTCGGTGCTCCGGTCGCTGGTGTGCAGCAGGGCCAGGCTGGGCGCTTCCGGAAACAGGGCCGCGGCCGCCTCCTGCCCGGCCCGGGCCGTGTCCTGGCGGGCGGGAACCAGGGCCGCCTGGGGCGCCCGCTGCCAGGCCCGGGCAAAAATGGCGGACAAGGGCTCGGCCCGGAGCGGCAGGCCCAGGGTCAGCAGGGCAGCCAGGAACAGGAGGCGCTTCATCGGGCCGGGTGGTGCTGATAGACCCGGGCCTGGCCGTCCTTACGGATCAGCAGGGTGTCGTAGGCTTGAGGCCGGGGGCTTTCCATGCCCGGGGAGCCCTGGGGCATGCCGGACACGGCGAGGCCGATGGCGTCAGGCCGTTCCGCCAGCAGGCGCCGCACGTCGGCGGCGGGCACGTGCCCTTCGATCAGGTAGCCGCCCACCCGGGCCGTATGACAGGAGCCGTAGGCCTCGGGCATGCCCAGCTTCTGGCGCTGGGCCGGCACATCCCGGACCGGCTGGCTGCGCACGTTGAAGCCGGCGGCAGCCATGTGTTGTTCCCAGGCGCCGCAGCAGCCGCAGGAGGGGCTTTTGTAGACTTCCAGCAGGGGCTGGCCGGAGGCCAGGGCGGTGCCGCTCACCAGGGCGGCGCAGAGCAGGGCAGAAAGTTTCATGGCGGGCTCCTCCAGGGATGTGGCGATGATGGCCGAGGCGCCCCGACACCAGGCTGACGCCCGGATTACATCTTTGTAATGTTCGCCGCCACCGGGGACAGAGCCGCCCCGGCCGGGGCAAAATGACGGCCCGGAGAACACGAGGAGCAGCCATGCGCATCCTGATCGTCGAGGACGAGCCCAAGACCGGCGACTACCTGCGCCAGGGCCTGCAGGAGGCCGGCTTCGGCGTGGACCTGGCGCGCAACGGCCCGGACGGTCTGCACCTGGCCCTGACCGGCGCCCCCGACCTGCTGATCCTGGACGTGATGCTGCCCGACCTGGACGGCTGGCAGGTGCTGCAGACCCTGCGCGCCGCCGGGCGGGAAATGCCGGTGCTGTTCCTCACCGCCCGGGACCAGGTGGAGGACCGGGTACGCGGCCTGGAGCTGGGGGCCGACGATTACCTGGTGAAACCCTTCGCCTTTTCCGAGCTGCTGGCCCGGGTGCGCACCCTGCTGCGCCGGGGCAAGGCCAAGGAACCGGAAATCCTGCGTGCCGCCGACCTGGAGCTGGACCCCCTGAAACGCCGGGCCACCCGGGCCGGCCAGCGCATCGATCTGACCGCCAAGGAATTCGCCTTGCTGGAACTGCTGCTGCGCCGCCAGGGCGAGGTCCTGCCCCGCTCCCTGATCGCCTCCCAGGTCTGGGACATGAACTTCGACAGCGACACCAACGTCATCGAAGTCGCCGTGCGCCGCCTGCGCGCCAAGATGGACGACCCCTTCGACCCCAAGCTGATCCGCACCGTGCGCGGCATGGGCTATGTGCTGGAAGTGCCGGAAGCCTGAGCTCGACCAACCCCGCTTGGCGCAAACCCCGCCCTGAGCCACAATCAAGCCTCCCTGCCACAAGGAAAGCGCTGACATGAGCGATACCGTGTTTGACCTGAATGACATTGAGCACGAACCGAGCGATGCCCAGCTGAGCAGCCTGATGCAGGCGGTTGCCCAGGAAGCCCGCAACAAGGCTGAAACGGCGCGGAATGTGCTGCAGCAGAACGTGCAGAGCGCCATCCAGCAGGCCGTGCGCCAGGCCCGGGAAACCCATTGACCCCCGCGACGCTCAGACCACACCTGAGTCAGCTGGTGAAAATCTATGGCCCGCTCTATCCCTGGGCTCAGGCCATCGCCGAACAAATCCCCCGATAGATCCATGCCGCCCCGCTGGCGCCCCTCCCTCACCCTGCGCCTGGCGCTGCTGTTTGCCCTGCTGTCCACCCTGATCCTGCTGGGCCTGGGCTTGTTCGTGGGGCGCGAAGTGGATATCCACTTTCGCGAAGGGGACCTGGAAGAACTGCACGGCAAGCTGACCCTGAGCCGGAGCATCATCGCCACCCTGCCGGAAGAGCAGCTGCTGGAAGCCCTGCCCAAGCGCCTGGGTCCGGCCCTGCTGGGTCACCCGCACCTGGGGCTGACGGTCCTGGACCAGGAGGGATTTCCCCTGTTCATCGGCGGGGCCGGCATCCCCGAATGGCTGCTGCGCTACCCGGCCGCCCCGGGCGAGGCGGAACACCCCCAGGCCTACGCGGGCGACGACCCAGGCAGAAAGCCCCAGCGCGGCATCCTGGCCCTGGCCCGGACGGCCGACGGGCAATGGGTGCAGGTGGCGATCAGCGTGGATATCGAACACCACCAGCACTTCATGGCTGGCTTTGTCCGCTCCCTGGCCTGGGCCCTGGGCCTGGCCATCCTGGGCAACCTGCTCTGCGCCTGGATCGCCGCCCGGCGCGGCCTGGCGCCCCTGGGGCAGCTGCTGGGCCTGGCCCGGCGGGTTTCCGGCGAGCGGCTGCACGAACGCCTGGAAACCGAGCCGCTGCCCCCGGAACTGCAACCCCTGGCCCGGGAACTGAACCAGATGCTGGCGCGTCTGGAGGACGCCTTCACCCGCCTTTCGGGGGCCGCCTCCGACATCGCCCACGAACTGCGCACCCCGGTCACGGCCCTGATGACCCAGACCCAGGTGGCCCTGAGCCGGGCCAGGAGCGCCGAGGAATACCGGGAGGTGCTCTATTCCAGCCTGGAAGAGCATGAACGCCTGTCGCGCATGATCGGCGACATGCTGTTCCTGGCCCAGGCGGAAAACGGCCTGATGGTGCCGCACCGGGAACAGGTGGATCTGGCGGCGCTGCTGCAATCCCTGGAAGAGTTCTACGGCCTGCTGGCGGAGGAAAAGGGAATCCGCCTGGAGGTGGACGGCGGCGCCACGGTCAGCGGCGACGCCCTGATGCTGCGCCGGGCCCTGGGCAACCTGATTTCCAACGCCCTGCGCTATACCCCCGCCGGGGCGACGGTGCGCCTCCGGATCGCACCGGACAGTAGCGGCGCGGTGGAAATCAGCGTGGAAAATCCCGGCCCGCCCATTCCCGCCGCCCAGCTGGAGCGGATTTTCGAGCGCTTCCACCGGGTGGATGGCGCCCGCCAGCGGGGCGGCGAGGGGGGCGCCGGCCTGGGGCTGGCCATCACCCGTTCCATCGCCGTGGCGCACGGGGGCGACATCCGGGCCGAGTGCGCCGCCGGCCTGACCCGCTTCACCCTGCGCCTGCCCGGCCGGGAGTGAAGGGCGGCCTCAGCCGGGCCGGTGCAGGCCCGGGGCCAGGCCCGCGGGCAGGCGGGGCAACAGGTGCCGCAGCCAGCCCAGGGGTTCCGGCGCCGGGCTCAGACGGGCGGACTGATCACCAGGTTGTTGCGCACTTCCCGCACGCCTTTGACAGCCGCCGCCAGGTGCATGGCCCGTTGCAGCGCATGCTGATCCGGCACCTGTCCCACCAGGGTCACCACGCCGTCCCGGGCCTCGACCCTGAGACTGGCGCCCGTCAGGCCGCCATCCCCCTGCAGATGCCGGCCCACTTGCTCCCCCAGGGACTGGTCCAGGGTCTGCCGGGCTTCGCCCAGGGCGGCCAGCAGTTCCAAGCCCTGATTATCGGTGGCGGAAGCCCCCAGCCCCAGGACGGCCAGAGCCAGCACCAGCCCCAGGCCGGCATGGCGTAAATTTCCTCGCATCATTCTGGCGCTCCTTTTCTTGACTACGGATGGAGCCCCTATGCAAACTTCACGCCAGCATCATTAATTCTTGCGAATCAATGCATTGGAAAAACGCCCCGGGATTTCCCCGGTGTTGGCGTCGCCCCCGGGCGACGCCCCTCAGGAGCGGAACATGGCCGGAGCCAGGTCGTGCTTCTGCAGCAGGCGGTAGAACTCGGTGCGGTTGCGCCCGGCGATGCGGGCCGCGTCGGCGACGCTGCCGTCGGTGAGCTTCAGGAGCTGCACCAGGTAGTTGCGCTCGAAGCGCTGCTTGGCCTCGGCGTAGCTCAGGGCCTCCAGGGCCGGCTGGCGCAGGGCCCGCTGCACCAGGGTCAGGGGAATCAGGGGGGTGGAGGTGAGGGCGCAGCATTGTTCCACCACGTTGTAGAGCTGCCGCACCTGCCCGGGCCAGGTGCTGGTGGCCAGCAGTTCCAGGGCTTCCGGGGCGAAGCCGTTGATGGGCTTGTCGTACTTGCCCGCCACTTGGCGCACGAAATGGGCGGCCAGCAGGGGAATGTCCTCGCGCCGCTCGTCCAGGCGCGGCAGGGTCAGGGACACCACGTCCAGGCGGTAGTACAGGTCCTCCCGGAACTGGCCCTGGGCCATGGCGCTTTCCAGGTCCCGGTGGGTGGCCGAGAGCAGGCGCACATCCACGGGTTCCACCTGGGTCGCCCCCACCGGCCGCACGCTGCGCTCCTGGAGCACCCGCAGCAGCTTCACCTGCAGGGCCAGGGGCATGTCGCCGATTTCGTCCAGGAACAGGGTGCCGCCGCTGGCGGCCTGGATCAGCCCGACCCGGCTGCTGGCGGCGCCGGTGAAGGCGCCCTTGACGTGGCCGAACAGCTCCGACTCCAGCAGCTGCTCGGGAATGGCGCCGCAGTTGATGGCGACAAAGGGCCCGGCGGCCCGGGGACTGGCCCGGTGGATGGCCCGGGCCAGCACCTCCTTGCCCGTGCCACTTTCGCCCCGGATCAGGACGCTGGCGTCGGAGGCGGCCACCATGCGCGCCTCGGCCAGCAGGTCGGCCATGGCGCTGCTGCGATACACCAGTCCCTCCAGCCAGGCTTCGCCGCCGCCGGGCCGGGTGGGCAGGGGCAATGCCTGGGGCTGGCTGCTGGCCGAGAGCAGCAGGGCCTGGTCGATCTTTTCCAGCAGCACCTGGCTGTCGAAGGGCTTGGTCAGGTAGCCGAACACTCCCCGGGAGGTGGCTTCCACCGCGTCCGGAATGGTGCCGTGGGCGGTGAGCAGGATCACCGGCAGCATGGCCCGGGTACGGTGGATTTCCTCGAACAGGGCCAGGCCGTCCCGGCCCGGCAGGCGGATGTCGCTCACCACCACCCGGGGCGGGTCCACCGCCACCCGGGCCAGGGCCTCTTCCGCCGAGCCCACGGCCGTGACCCGGAAGCCCCGGGCCCGGAGCCGCATGGCCAGGAGCCGCAGGATGTCCTCGTCGTCGTCCACCACCAGCACGTGGGCAGCCATTTCCTCCACCCGGGCGTTCATGGATTGCCCTTCTTGCCCACCGGCCTGGGCGGCCGGGTCCGGGGCAGGGTGCGTTCGATGTCGGCCAGGCCATCCAGTTTTTCCTGCAGCTCCGTGGCCCGGCGCTGGCTTTCCTTCAGTTGCAGGCCCTGCCTGTCCAGGTTTCCTTCCAGGCGCAGGCGCTCGGCGTAGGCGTCGGCCAGCAGGCGGGCCAGGGGTTTCAGCTCCCGGGCCGCCGGGTCGGCGGACTTGAGCAGATGGTCCAGGAGACCCAGGGCCTTGGGCAGGTCCGGCACCGCAAGGCGGGGATGGCCCAGGACCATGGCCTGGCGCAGCTGATTTTCCGGCCCGGCGCCCTGGCCGTTCAGGCTCTGGCGCTCGCGCCCCAGTTCGGCGGCGGACAGGGTGCCCAGGTGCTGGTAATAGGCAAGCAGGAGGGCCGCACCGGGCCCCTGGCGCTCAGGGGAGGCGGGCGGGGTGGCGCAGGCGGCCAGCCCCAGCAGGCAGAGGGCCAGGCACAGGGAGCGCCAGCCCGGCCGCAGCCCAGGCAGGAGTCGTTCAGGTTTCATGGGGCAGATCCACACAGAAATGGGCGCCGGGCCCGTCGCCCAGCAAGCTCACCCGGCCCCCCATGGCATGCACCAGTTCGCGCACGATGGAGAGGCCGACGCCGCTGCCCTGGCGCGGTACCGGGGGCCGGCGCTGGCCCTGGTAAAAGGGTTCGAAGATGCGGCTGGCGTCCTCGGGCGCCACGCCGACGCCCTGGTCCCGGCATTCCAGGCGCAGGCCCTGGGACCCCAGGCTGGCGGCCAGGGTGATTTGTCCCCCTTCGGGGCTGAAATCGATGGCATTGGAAAGGAGGTTGTCGAGTACCACGCTCACCTTCTCCGGGTCGAGGCTGGCCGTGGCATCCGGCGCCAGGACCTGTACCTGCAGACCGCGGGCCTGGGCATGCAGTTCCCGGGCCGCCGCCGCCTGTTCCAGCAGGGGCCGCAGGGCCACGGGCCGGCGCTGCAGCCGGCGGGCCTCGAAGGCCAGGGCATTCATGCTGAGCAGGTTCTCGATCTGCTTCTGCAGGGCGGCCACGTTGTGGCGCAGGATTTCCACCACCTCCCGCTGACCTTCAGACAAGGAACCGGGCACCTCTTCCTGGAGCAGGGCCACCCCTTCCTTGAGGGCGGTCAGGGGGGTTTTCAGCTCGTGGGAGACATGCCGCAGGGTCCGCTCCCGGTCGCTTTCCAGTTCCGCCAGACGCTGGCGCAGCCAGTCCAGGCGCTGGCCCAGCTGACGCAGGTCCACCGGTCCCCCCACCTGCACCGCTGCGTCGAAACGGCTGGCCCCCAGACGGACGATGGCGTCCTCCAGCTGCCGCACCGGGCGCACCAGCCACCAGCCCATGGCCAGGGCGGCCAGGAGTGCCCCCCCCAGGGCCAGCAGCAGCTGCAGCCCCAGTTGCAGGCGGTTGGCTTCCAGCTCCGCCAGCAGCCGCTGGTTGTGGGCTTCCACCCACTGCTGGCCGAGCTGGCGCATGCGCCCCTGGAGCTCCGTCAGGCGCGCCAGCCGGGTCCCGAGCAGGGCCGGCTCCACCGGGCCCTCCAGGCTTTCCGCCAGGGCCTGGGCGGTGCTGCGCCATTCCTCCAGCAGCGGCTGCAGGGGCACTTCCTGCTGGGCTTCGAGCCGCTGGATCAGGCTCAGGGCCTGGGCCAGGGCCCCGTCGAAGCCCTGCCGGAAGGCGGCCTTGCGCACCAGCAGATACTGGCGGGTGCTGCGTTCCAGGTCCGTGCCCCGCTCCCCCAGTTCCTGCAGGGTGGCCGACAGTTGCACCGCCTGTTCGCTGCCGTGGCGGCTCTGGCCGGCCAGACGCTCCAGCATCAGCCAGCTCTGCAGGGCGGCGCCGCCCAGGAGCAGGACGATCACGGTGAATCCGGCCAGCATGCCCTGGCGGAAGGAGATACGGATCATGGAAATGACAACGGCGGGTGGCGAAAACCTCGATTTTAGCCTTTTGCTCCCCGGCCCGCCCGCTTCGTCGAGATCCGGCTAAAAGCGCGAATAGCGTTGAAAATCAAGGCACTGAAAAACACGTCGCTTTTTCCCGACAGCAACTTTTCCCATGCCTGCTGGATAAGCCGGGAGGCGCCCAAATACCTGTCGCCTTTTGCCGACAGGCCGCCCGCTTCCGGCACCGGCGCCCTGCCCCACCCACTGGCCCAGGCCCTTGATTCAACGCCGGAATCCGCTTCCTGGCACGGTAATCGCGTAAGCCGGTCCGAGAAGACGTTTCTCGGCCATCCCCAAGGAGTTGCCATGTTCCTGAAGTCCACCACCCCTGCCCGCAACGAACCCATCACCCGCAAGGAAGTGCGCAATGTGCTCAACCCCGGCAGCGTGTCTTCCCTGAACACCCCGAAAGCCCAGGACGCCGCGCCCCCCGCCGCCACGACCCAGGAGACCGCCGCGCCTCCCCTGGAGCCGCTGACCGCCAAGCCCGAGGAAGGGGTCCAGGACGCCCGGCTGATCGTCGGCCCGGCCGTGAAGCTCAAGGGAGCCGAAATTCTCGATTGCGACACCCTGGTGGTGGAAGGACGGGTGGAAGCCACCATGGACAGCCGGGTGATCCGCGTCGCCGCCCAGGGCTCCTTCATCGGCAAGGTGAGCATAGACATCGCCGAAATCCACGGGAATTTCGAGGGCGAGCTGACGGCCCGTTCCCAACTGATCATCCACGCCACGGGCCGGGTGACCGGCAAGATCCGCTACGGCAAGCTGGTGATCGACGAGGGCGGCGAGCTGTGCGGCGACATCCGGGTGCTGGGCTCGGAACCCGCCAGCAGCCAGCCCAAATCCCTGATGGAGCCGCCTCTGCTCAGCGCCGTGAGCGCCTGAGTTGCCCCGCCCGGCGCCGGTCAGGCCGGGCGCTCCCGCGCCTCTGCCAGGAACGGGAGCGCAGGGGTTCCGGCAGCGGCCGCAACATTCATTCAGCATTGACCGCAAATATTCCGGATGTGTATGCTTTCGGGCTGCTCCAGCCCGGCTGATCCTGGCTGATCCGTCCGCGAGGCCCATGCCCTGCGGCGCCGCTCCAGTTCCATCCACACCGAAAGCGATCCATGTCCGCCCACAAGCATCCCGACGCCCTGGTTTACTCCAGCAAACAGGTGGTCCTCTCCGACCTTGCCTATACCTCCTACACCTATCCCGGCGACCAGGAAGCCCTGGCCGCCCTGAAGGCCATTCCCGGCGCCGGCCCCCTGCTGGCCTGGCTGGATGCCAACTTTTCCGAGCAGATCACCCACCTCAGCAACAACGAGCAGATGGTGCGCGTCAACGCCAGGAACTTCGGCTCCCTGTACGCCCTGGTGGAGCGCTGCTGCGCCATCCTGTCCTGCCCGGTCCCCGATGTGTACATCACCACCAACCCGGAGATGAACGCCTATACCTCGGGCCAGCGGCGCACCTGCATCGTGCTGCACAGCGCCCTGGTGGAGGCCCTCAGCCCCGACGAGCTGTGCTTCGTGATCGGCCATGAAATCGGCCACATCAAGGCAGCCCACGGCCTGTACCGGCAGCTGGGCGCCATGGCCATCAACTACTGGGACGTGCTCGCCTCGGTGGTGCCCATCCCCGGCGTGGGCATGCTGCGCATCCCGCTGCTGCTGGCCTACTGGGAATGGTACCGGCGTGCCGAGTTCTCCTGCGACCGGGCCGGCCTGCTCTGCATCCAGGAACTGGCCCCCGGGCTGAGCGCCCTGGCCAAGCTGTCCGGCAAGGTGGCGGGCTACGAGGACGAGCGCGACATCGAGGAAACCATCGCCCAGACCGAAGCCAGCCAGGAGGTGAACAAGCTGGTGCTGCTGGTCTCGATCCTGGAAAACTCCGACAACACCCACCCCTTCATCCCCCTGCGCCTCAAGGCCCTCAAGGAATTCGCCCAGAGTGACGCCTACCGGCAGATCCTGGCCGGCCAGTACGACCGGGCCTCCCTGGCCGCCACGCCTGCCGCCGAAAGCAACGGCGGCGCCGGAGCGGCCGGCCAGGCCGTGCTCGCCGCCGGTAGCGAAGCCGTGGACAAGTGGAAGAACTCGGCTGCCGGTTTCTTCAAGCGCTGAGCCACGACGCTGCACCCCAGGGCCCCGATGCAAGGGGCCCTTTTTTTGTTCTGCAACCCGAGCCCCTGGATCACTGCCGGGATTGGCAACGCCCTGCCAAGCAGGAGGACCAGCAAACCCCATCGAATGTCTGATACACCGCTATCACTTTCGCCAACTATTGTGTCAGCATGGCTGCTTTCAGGAACTATGCCTCACGGCAGAACCAGGCTTCGAACATGACGACCGGCAAGCCCAGAAAGACCCCCGCCCCCAGGAAAGCGGATGTTTCCCTCGCAGCCAAAACGCCGGTCAGCCGACGAAGAAAAGCCCCGGCGGCAGAAGCCGGCAGCGTCGCCCACCCCATCTATCTGGTCGGCATCGGCGCCTCGGCTGGCGGCCTGGAGGCCTTGTCCAACCTGATCGCCGCCCTGCCGACCAATCTCGGTCTGGCTTACGCGGTGATCCAGCATCTGTCGCCGACCCATCGCAGCATGATGGCCCAGTTGCTGGGGCGCGAGACGGCGATGGCGGTGAAGGAAATCACCGATGGCATGGTGCCGGAACGCGACACCATCTACGTGACGCCGCCGAGCAGCAACATGGTCCTGCGCGACGGCCGCTTCGTCCTGCAGGAGGAGCCCAAGAACGCCAGCCCGCGCCCCTCGGTCAATGCCTTCTTCTCGTCGCTGGCGGCGGAGAAGGGCGAGGATGCGATCGGCGTCGTGCTCTCCGGCACCGGCAGCGACGGCGCGGTCGGCCTGCGCGAGATCAAGGCGGTCGGCGGCTTCACCTTCGCCCAGGAACCGCAGAGCGCCAAATACAACGGCATGCCCCAGGCGGCCATCGACACCGGCTGCGTCGACTGGGTGCTGCCGGCGGAAGGCATCGCCCGCGAAATCGCCCAGATTGCCCGCTCCAAGGGCTCGGTCGCCGTCAGCCCGCCGGCCGCGACGACCTCCTTGAAGAAGCTGCTGATCCGGGTCAAGCAACAGACCCGCATCGACTTCGGTAACTACAAGGAAGGCACCATCTGGCGCCGCATCGAACGGCGCCTGGCGGCCCGCCATGTATCGAGCCTGGACGACTATCTGGCGCTGGTCGAGGCCGACCCGGGCGAACTCGATCACCTGTGCAAGGACATCCTGATCTCGGTGACCGCCTTCTTCCGCGACCCCGAGGCCTTCGAGGCCCTGCGCGCGACCTTGCAGGCATTGCTGGCAACCAAGCATTTCGGCGATGAAATCCGCATCTGGGTGCCCGGTTGCGCCACCGGCGAGGAGGCGTACAGCATCGCCATCCTGGTCGCCGAACTGCTCGGCCCGAACCTGAGCCAGTTCCGCATCCAGATTTTTGCCACGGATCTCGATCTCAGCGCCCTGGCCGTCGCCCGCCGCGGCGGCTACCCGGAAACCGCGCTGTCCGGCATGGACCCGGCGCTGGTGGCCCGCCACTTCACCAACACCGGCAACCGCTACGAAGTTTCGCGCACGCTGCGCGACATGGTCGTCATCGCCCGCCAGGACCTGGTACAGGACCCGCCCTTCCTGCGCCTGGACCTGGTCAGTTGCCGCAATGTCCTGATCTACTTCCAGAACGAGTTGCAGATCAAGGTGCTGGCGACCTTCCATTACGGCCTGCGGCCGGGCGGCTATCTCTTCCTCGGCAAGTCCGAGGGCGTCTTCCAGCAGGAAGGCCTGTTCGACCCGAGCGACAAGACCGCCCGCATCTACCGTCGCCGCGCCGGCGAATCGCGCCTGATGCCGATGCCCACCTTCCGCCTGCCGGACAACCGCGAGCGGCCGACCGTGCAGCAACCCAATGCCCAGCAACGCCTGCTGGAGGCCTCGATCAGCCTGTTCGTTCCGCCGACCATCCTGATCAACGCGGCGTTCGAAATCCTGCACATCCAGGGCGATGTCGCGCATTTCCTGACGATTAGCGCCGGCAAGCCGACCACCAATCTGCAGCAGCTGATCCGCCGGGAATTTCGCGCCGATCTCAACCTGATGGTGCATCAGGTGGAGCGCACCTCCGAATCGGCAAGGGGTCGCCCCCACGTCATCAAGACCCTGGAGGGCAAACGACGCATCCTGCTCTCGATCCACCCCCTGGAAAAGGGCGTCACCAGTTCCTTCTTCCTGGTGGCCTTCGAAACGGCGGAGGTCGAAAAGGACGCCAACGGCGAGGCCCGCAGCGACCTGCTGCAGGACTTGGTGGACGTCAAGGCCCTCGAAGAGGAGCTCATCTCGACCCGCGAACGTTTGCAGACGGTGATCGAGGAACTGGAAACCTCCAACGAGGAGATGCAGGCGCTCAACGAGGAGGTGCAAGCCGCCAACGAAGAGCTGCAATCCACCAACGAGGAACTTGAATCCGCCAACGAGGAACTGCAATCCACCAACGAGGAACTGACGACGGTCAACGAGGAACTGCAGGTCCGTACCGGCGAACTTGCCGAAGCGCTCAACGATCTCGAGAAAATCCAGAACAGCGTCGGTTTCCCCATCCTGGTGTGCAACGACAAACTCGAGTTGTCGCGTTTCAACAGCCCGGCCGTGATGATCTTCCTCCTCACCGAGAAATCCCTGGGCCAGCCGCTGCCTTCCCTGCGCCTGCCGTTCGGCATGAAGGACTTCTCGCCCCAGGTCAGGCGCGCCATCGACAGCAATCTGGCGGTCGAGGAGGCCGTGTTTTCCAACGAGCGGCATTACCTGCTGCACATCGCCCCCTATGAAACCACCCGACCGGGGGCGCGCGGCGCGGTCATCAGCCTGATGGATCACACCGAGCGCCTGGCGGCAGAGCGGGCAATCCGCGAAAGCCAGGAGCGCCTGCTGGCGATCATGGACAACTCGACCTCGATGATCTCGCTGAAGGACCTGGCGGGACGCTACGAGTTCATCAACCGGCAGTTCGAGAAAACCTTCGCGCTCAAGTCGGCCGAGGTGATCGGCAAGACCGATGCGCAGATTTTCAGCGGCCGCAATGCCGACCAGTTCCGCAGCAAGGAGCTCGAGGTGGTCCGGCGCCAGGAGGCCATCGAATCGGAGGAGGTGCTGCAGCGCGCCGATGGCAACCGCTACCTGCTCTCGATACGTTTCCCCCTGTTCAGCGCCGACAACGTCATTCAGGGGGTGTGCACCCAGTCCTCCGACATGACCGACCGCCGCCACGCCGAAGAACAGTTGCGCCTGGCCGCGCGCGTCTTCGATCGGGCCGGCGAAGGCATCGTCGTCACCGATCCGCAGCAAAAGATCGTCACCGTCAACGAAGCCTTCACCCAGGTCACCGGCTATACGGCGGAAGAAGTGGTCGGCAAGACACCGGCCGTCCTCGCTTCCGGTCGCCACGACGAGAAGTTCTATCAGGAAATGTGGGAAGTCCTCGCGGCAAAAGGCTGGTGGCAGGGCGAAATCTGGAATCGCCGCAAATCCGGGGACATCTTTCCCGAATGGCTCACCATCAACACGGTGCACGATTCCGAGGGCGAACTGACCAACTATGTCGGGATCTTCAGCGACATCACCCTGGTCAAGGATTCCCAGCGGCGTGTCGAATTCCTTGCCACCCACGATGAGCTGACCAGACTTCCCAACCGTACCCTGTTTGTGGATCGCGTTCGCCAGGCCATAGAGCGGACCAAGCGACATGCGGATCAATTTGCCATCCTGTTCGTCGACCTCGACAACTTCAAGATCGTCAACGACTCCCTCGGACATGCGGCGGGTGACGAGCTGCTCAAGGAAGTTGCCACCATCCTGCGCGACTGTCTGCGGGCGGCCGATACCGTGGCCCGCTTTGGTGGTGACGAGTTTGCGCTGCTGATCGAGGAAACCACGCCAGGAGAGGTGGATATGACTTCACGTCGTATTGCCGATGCACTGGCCAATCCCATGACGATCAGTGGTCACTCCCTGTTCGTCAGCGCCAGCATCGGCATCAGCCTCTACCCGAGCGATGGCACCGACTCCGAGACCCTGCTCAAGAATGCCGACAGCGCGATGTACCAAGCCAAGGAGGCCGGCAAGCGTACCCATCAGTTCTTCACCAGCAAACTCAAGGAAGAAGCAGATGAGCGCTTGCTATTGGGCAACGGTTTGCGGCGTGCCATCGATAACCACGAACTGTTTCTGCTTTATCAGCCCCAGGTCGACATGGCCACAGGCCAGCTGATCGGCATGGAAGCCCTGATCCGGTGGCAGGAGCCCGACAAGGGCTTGATCATGCCGAAGAAATTCATTCCTCTCGCCGAGAAATCCGGGCTCATCCACCATGTCGGAGACTGGGTCGCGGACGCCGCATGCCGTCAGGCAGCCACCTGGATCGCCCAGGGTTACGACGTCCCCAAGATGTCGATCAATGTTTCGGCCGAACAGTTCCGGCGCTCCCACCTCCCCTCTTCAATCAAAAGACTGCTGGGGCACTACGGGCTCGAAGCCAGCCAGCTGACCATCGAACTCACTGAATCGGCATTGATGCTTGACCCCGACCACTGCCGCCGCCTCCTGCGGGATCTGAAGGTACTAGGCGTAGGCCTGAGCATCGACGATTTCGGCACCGGCTTCTCATCCCTGTCATCGCTACGCCAGTATCCCATCGATGAACTGAAGATAGACCGCTCCTTCATCGACGAGGTCGGCTCAAATCCCGATGACAGAGCCATCACTCAGACGATTCTGGCCATGGCCAGCACCCTGGGGCTCTCGGTGGTGGCGGAGGGCGTCGAGACGGAACAGCAGGCAACGATACTACGCGAAATGGCCTGCCCGGCCGGCCAGGGCTATCTGTTTGCCAAGCCCCTGAGCGCCGATGAGATGGTCGGACGCTTGCGCCAGCGGGTTTGAATGGCCAAGGAAGGCTGGAGATCACGGCTTCCTGCGCCCCATTAACCCGCATGCCCTGCCAGCCGGGGCCTGGGGTGGAAGCTGATTTTTGCTGCGCCAGGCCATCGACATGACCCCGGGCTGGGCATAAGCTCTCTGCCTGGGGAAGCATCTCTGCCCTCCTTCGGCGGCATCCGGCTCCCCTCCGGTATAGCCTTCCGCCCCGGCGCCAGGCTTCCTTTTCCTGCAACGATAGGAGCCCAGATCATGAACAACCCTGGAACCAAGCGTCATTTCATTGTCGCGGCCGCCCTGGCCGGCATGATCCTCTCAGTGCAAGCCCAGGCCCAGAGCGGCCCGGCCCGGGGCCCCCTGCCCTTTTCCGCTTACGACCAGAACGGCGATGGCTCGGTCAGCGCCGAGGAGTTCGCTGCAGCTCGCGCCCAGGGCAAGTCCGAGGGACGGCCCATGCGCAATGCCCCGAGCTTTGCCGAGCTGGACAAGAACCAGGACGGCAAGCTGAGCGCCGATGAATTTGCCGCCCGGCAGCCTGGCCCCGGAGGCCGCGGGCCAGGAGCCGGAACCGGCAAAGGGCCAGGCGCAGGCAAGGGAGCCGGCCCGGGCGCCATGCCCAGCTTCGCCGACTTCGATCTGGACAAGGACGGCAAGATCACCGAAGCGGAATTCACCGAAGCCCGCACGGCCAGGATCAGCCAACGGGCGACGGAGGGTTACCCGATGCGCGGCCTGGCCGACGCCCCCGCCTTCGCCGACCTGGATACCAACCATGACGGAGCCCTGGAGCCCGGCGAGTTTGCCGCTGCCCAGGCCCAGCACCGGCAGCAGAGGCGCCAGTAAGCCCTACCTCGTCCCGGGCTACCGGGGCCCCGGCCCGGAGCCATCCTGGCTCAGTCCCGCAGTTCCCGCCCGGTGAGCTTGATGAACACATCCTCCAGGTTGGAGGCCCGGTGCACGTAGCGCAGGCCGCTGGCATCGGCCAGGGCCGCCAGCAGGGGCTGGGGATCGCGGCAGTAGAAGAAGGCGGTTTCGCCGCTCACCTCCACCCGGGCGCTGCTGTCCCGCCGGGCCGCCACGAAGGCTTCCAGGGCACCGGCCGCTTCGTCATAGACTTCCACCACCTGGGGCTCAATGTGGGTGGCGATCAGCTCCCGGGGGCTGCCCTCGGCAATCTTCTTGCCGTGGTCAATGACGATCAGCCGGTCGCAGAGACGCTCGGCCTCGTCCATGAAGTGGGTGGTGAGGAGCAGGGTCTTGCCGGCCACCTTGAGCTGCTTCAGGCGTTCCCAGATCAGGTGCCGGGCCTGGGGATCGAGGCCGGTGGTGGGCTCGTCGAGAAAGACGATGTCCGGGTCGTTCACCAAGGCCCGGGCCAGGGTCAGGCGCCGCTTCATGCCGCCGGAGAGGGTGGCGATGCGGGCATCGGCCTTGTTCTCCAGACCGGAAAACTGCAGCAGCCAGGGAATGCGGGCGGTGATTTCGGCCTTGGCCATGCCGAAATAGCGGCCGAACACCACCAGGTTTTCGGTGACCGTGAAATCCGGGTCCAGGTTGTCGAACTGGGGCACCACGCCGGTACGGGCCCGGGCCACCTGGGCCTGGGCCGGAATCGGCTGGCCGGCCAGGGTGATGCGGCCGGAATCGGGGGCAGTGAGCCCCAGGCAGAGCTTCAGGGTGGTGGTCTTGCCGGCCCCGTTGGGGCCCAGGAGGCCGAAGCAGCTGCCCGGCTCCAGGGCGAAGGAAAGGCCGTCCACCACCGGAGTCCCGGCATAGGCCTTCTTCAGTTCCTCCACCCGCAGGGGTACCTGGGCCGTCATCAGTGCCGCCAGGCCCGGGTGACGATGTCGCGGATGTTGTGCAGGCGCCGGTGGAAGAAATGGTCGGCGCCGGGCACCACCACCACGGGCAGGTCCTGGGGCTGGGCCCAGGCGAACACGTTGGCGAGCGGCACGGTCTCGTCGGCGGAACCGTGGATGAGGATGGTGTCGGCCGGTACGGATTCGGTGTCGTAGTTGCGGGTGCCTTCCACGAAGCCGGCGGCGGTGCCCACCAGTACCAGGCGCTGGGCCGGGTGGCCGGACTCGGCCAGGCGCTTCGCCACCCGGGTCTGGCAGTAGGCGCCGAAGGAAAAGCCGGCCAGGGCCACGGGCAGGTCGCCGCAGCGGCACTTGGCGTCGTGCAGCACGGCGAGCAGGTCCTCGGTCTCGCCTACACCTTCATCGTGCTCTCCCTCGGTAGCGCCGACGCCCCGGAAGTTGGGGCGGAAGGCGGCGTAACCCAGATGCACGAAGGTCTTGGCCAGGGTATAGGCCACCTTGTTGGTGTTGGCGCCGCCGCCGATGGGATGGGGATGGGCGATCAGGGCGATGCCCTTGGGCGCCCCGGGGTTCTCCATGATCACTTCGATCCGGCCCACGGGGCCGTCCACGAAGATCTTTTCCTCCACGACCCTCATACCTGCAGACGCTCCACGATCTTGTCCTGGACCAGGTGGGTCTGGATGATCTCCTCCACGTCCTCCTGATCGATGAAGGTGTACCAGGTACCTTCGGGATACACCACCAGCACCGGCCCCTGGTCGCAACGGCCCAGGCAGCCGGCCTTGTTGACCCGCACCCCGGCGGCATCGAGGCCCAGCTCCCGGGCCCGGTTCTTGGCGTACTGGAACATTTCCGTGGCGCCCTGGTTATTGCAGCAGGACTCCCCTTCGGGACGCTGGTTACAGCAGATGAAGACGTGTTTCTTGAAGTGGCTCATGGTCGCGGGACTGGGGCAAAAGCTGCATTATGCCGCCACCAGCCCGGTTTTGCCGCTCCCGGCAGCAGCCCGGCGCTGGCCGGCTGCCACCGGAAGGGAATCAGAGATGCTCGAACTCGGCCTTTTCGGCTTCGGGGTCCCGGGCCGAAGCGCCGAAACACAGGCTCCCCACGCCCCGGAGCGGCATGCTCTCCCGGCGCAGGAACACTTCCGGTTCGCCGGCCAGGGTGACGAAGGTGCCATTGGTGCTCAGGTCCACCAGGTAGTAGCGGCCGTCCTTGCGCTCGATGCGGGCATGCTGACGGGAGGCCTTGCTGTCGTCGATGACCAGATCGTTGTGATGTTCCCGACCCAGGGTGATGAAGGGGGTCTTTTCGTCCAGCAGGAAGGCCTTGCCCCGGTAGCGCACGCAAAGCTTGGGCTGGCCGCTGCCTGCCCCGGCATCGTAGCCGCCCGGGGGCGCGCCCCGGCTCATGGCGTCCGCGCCCCGCTCCAGGTCCTCCAGGGCCAGGAGGGAGGTGGAGGTGAGGGTGGCGGGCATGTCGTCCTCGCCCACGTCGTGCCAGATCAGCTCCATGACCTGGAAGGCCTCGCCGCCGCTCAGTTCCACCTGGTGCAGGTCGCGTACCCGGACGCCGATGCTGTGGGCCACGGCCAGCAGGATTTCGCGGCTGCAGAGGATCTGGTCCGGCAGGGCCAGTTCCAGGAGCTGGGAAGCGATCAGGCCGGCCTGTTCCTCGCTGTCGGCCTCATGGACGCCCAGACGGATGTTGAGCTTGACCCCCGAGGCCGGCGGCAGGTCTGCCACCCGGCGCTGCATTTCGATGGCGGCCAGACAGGCTTCCTCAGGAGTGGGAAAGGCCGTGCTGATCTGGCCATCCCCGGAACGCAGCAAACGCCCCCGAAACCCGTCCACCACCCGCTCGACACGCTTCAGACAGCGTTCGACTGCGTGAGCGGCCTCCCTTTCACCCAGCCGGCTGGCCAGGCGCACTCCACCGATGATTTCGCCGCGAACTATGGTGATCACTGTGATTCCCTCCGGATTAACCGGCCTCTTCCCCATAAAGTTCCCGAATCATAACAAAAACCTATACCGTCCAATATATTGGACTAAAGTCTTAGCTCTCTGTCAGAACCGTGAGCGGGAACCCCCCGACGGGCGGCAGTTCCGGGGCATCGAAGACGATATCGCCCTCATCAACCCGGGTCTCCAGGGTCAGGCCCTTGAAATCGAACAGGCCATTGTCCGCCAGGTGCGACGGCACCACGTTCTGCAGGGCGGTAAACACCGCCTCGGTCCGGCCGGGAAAACGCCGGTCCCAGTCCTGCATCATTTCACGAATTTTCTGGCGCTGCAGGTTTTCCTGGGAACCACACAGGTTGCAGGGAATGATGGGGAATTCCATGCCCCGGGAATAGCGGGCGATCTGGGCCTCGGCACAGTAGGCCAGGGGCCTGATGACGATGTGGGCGCCATCGTCGGTAACCAGCTTGGGCGGCATGGACTTGAGCTTGCCCCCGAACAGCAGGTTCAGGAACAGGGTATGCACCATGTCGTCCCGGTGGTGGCCCAGGGCGATCTTGTTGGCCCCCAGTTCCTTGGCGGTGCGGTAGATGATGCCGCGGCGCAGGCGGGAGCAGAGAGAGCAGGTGGTCTTGCCCTCGGGAATCTTCTCCTTCACCACGGAATAGGTGTCGGCCTCGATGATCCGGTAATCGACGCCGATCTTCTCGAAGTGGGCCGGCAGCACGTCGGCGGGAAAACCGGGCTGCTTCTGGTCCAGGTTCATGGCGATCAGGCGGAACTCGATGGGCGCCTTGGCCTGGAGGATGCGCAGCAGGTGCAGCAGGGTATGGGAATCCTTGCCGCCGGAAACGCACACCAGCACGGTGTCGCCGGCTTCGATCATGTTGTAGTCGGCAATGGCCTTGCCGGTCTCACGCAGCAGCCACTTTTCCAGGCGCTGCAGGGTCTGGGAACGTTCCACGGAAATCCTTGCTAGTCAGTTACAGGTGGGCCGTACGGCCCCCATCCACGTTGATGACCTGGCCGGTCACATAGGGGGCCTCGGCGAGCAGGAAGCGCACGGCCCGGGCGATGTCCTCGGGGCTGCCTTCCCGCTTCAGCAGGCTGTGATCGACGATGGCCTGGCGCTCCGGGCCGGCCAACTGCCCGTCTTCCGGCCACAGGATGGCTCCCGGGGCCACGGCATTGACCCGCACCTCCGGCCCCAGCTCCTGGGCCAGGGCCCGGGTCAGGGTCAGCAGGGCCCCCTTGGCAGCCGAATACAGGGCATAACCGGCCAGGGGGCGCTCCGCATGGACGTCGGTGATGTTCACGATCACCCCCTGCCGCTGGCGCAGGTGGGGGGCCACCGCCTGGGAGAGGAACAGGGGCGCCTTGAAGTTGCTGCCCACCAGATCGTCCCAGGCCGCCTCGTCGATACTGCCCAGGGGGGTGGGAAAGAAGCTGGAGGCGTTATTCACCAGGGCATCCAGGCCGCCGAAATCGGCCACCACCGCCGCCACCATGGCCTCCAGGGCCGCCACCTCGCGCAGGTCGGCCCCATAGCAGCGCACGCTGCCGGGGCCCTCGCGCTCCAGTTCCGCGGCCAGGGCCTGGGCCCCTTCCTGGTCCTTGCGGTAGTGCAGGGCCAGGTGGGCGCCGGCCCCGTGCAGGAAGCGGGCCGTGCAGGCGCCGATGCGCCGGGACGCACCGGTGATGAGCACGGTTTTGCCCTTCAGGGGCAGGGGATTGACCAGGATCGCCATGGGCCCGCATTTTACGCCATCCCCCGGAACACAAAGGCTAAAATCCCGGCCTTCGCACCCGCTCCCGCCGCCCATGTCCCTGCCCGCCCCCAGCCCCGAAGCCCTGCAACACAGCCAGCAACTGACCGCCACCCTGCAGGCCAGGATTGCCGCTGCCGGCGGCTGGATTCCCTTCGCCGAGTTCATGGCCGAGGCCCTCTACGCCCCGGGCCTGGGCTACTACACGGCCGGAGCGCGCAAGTTCGGCGCCGCCGGGGACTTCGTCACGGCGCCGGAGCTCACCCCCCTGTTCGCCCGGGCCCTGGCCCAGCAGGCGGCCCAGGTGATGGCCCTGAGCCGCCCCCACATCATCGAGGCCGGGGCCGGTTCGGGACGCCTGGCCGCCGATCTGCTGCTGGCCCTGGAGGCCCTGGGCCAGCTGCCGGACAGCTACGGCATCCTGGATGTTTCCGCCGACCTCCGCCAGCGCCAGCACCAGACCCTGACGCAACGGGCCCCGCATCTGCTCGAACGGGTGTACTGGCTGGACGAACTGCCCGCCGCCTGCAGCGGCCTGGTGCTCGGCAACGAGGTGCTGGATGCCATGCCCGTGCATTGCGTCACCTGGCAGGACGGAACCATCCTGGAAAAGGGGGTGAGCCTGGACGGGGCCGGCCAGTTCGTCTGGCAGGAGCGTCCGGCCACAGGCCGGGTGCTGGAGGAGGCCGTGGCGGTGGCCGGGGAGTGCCTGCTGCCGCCCGGTTTTTCCAGCGAGCTGCTGCTGGCCGGTCCGGCCTGGGCCGCCACCTGGGGGGAACGGCTGCAGCAGGGGGCCCTGCTGCTGATCGACTACGGCTTTCCCCGGCGGGAGTTCTACCACCCCCAGCGGCATGGGGGCACCCTGATGTGCCATTACCGTCACCAGGCCCACCCGGACCCCTTCTACCTGCCGGGCCTGCAGGACATCACCGCCCACGTGGATTTCACCGGCATCATCGCCGCCGCCTTCCCGGCCGGGCTGGAGCTGCTGGGCTACACCAGCCAGGCCCAGTTCCTCTTCAACTGCGGCCTGCTCCAGGCCCTGGAAGCCCTGGAACCTGGCAGCCTGCCCTATCTCAAGGCCGCCGCCGCGGTGCAGAAACTGGTGCAGCCCCAGGAGATGGGGGAGCTGTTCAAGGTGATCGCCATGGGCAAGGGCCTGGCCCAGCCCCTGCTGGGCTTTGCCCGGGGCGACCGGAGCCACGCCCTGTAGCGTGGCCCCGCTTCAGAAACCCATGCGCCGGCTGCGGCCGGGCCGGGTGCTTTCCAGGTCTCCGGGCTGCAACGTGTCCCGGCCTGCCAGCTTGGCATTGCCGAAGGCGGCCAGCAGGGCCTTGCGCATGTCCCGGGGCGGCAGGGCGGCCATGCAGTCGAGCACGTCGTCCCCGGGCTCCGGGGCAAAGCCCCAGTCGTGGGCGCCCACCAGATCCCGGTAGAGCTGGGCGGCAATGGCCCGTGCCGCATCCTGGTCGGGACGGGGGATTTCATACACCAGCATGCGGGACAGGATGGGTTCGGGCAGATGCCGGGCCTCGTTGGCGGTGGATACCCAGAGGATGTGGCTGGCGTCCATGTCCACTTCCACGAATTCATCCTTGAAGTGGCTGGCGGTCTCCTGCTCCAGGAGGCCGTAGAGGGCCCCCAGGGGATCGTAGCGGTGGTCGCCCCCGGCCTTGTCCACCTCGTCCAGCACCACTACCGGGTTGGCGTACTCCCCTTCGATCAGGGCCTGGGCCACCTTGCCCGGCTTGGCGTTGTTCCACTGGGAGGAGGCGCCGGAAAGAATCCAGCCCGCCGTCAGGGAACTCATGGAGACGAATTCATAGCCGGTGGACAGCTGCCGGGCCAGGGCCTTGGCGAAGTGGGTCTTGCCCACCCCCGGCTCGCCCAGCAGCAGGATCGGCGTGAAGTGCATGGGCTCGTTGCCGGACACGGCCAGGGCCAGGTACTTCTTCAGGTCGTCCACCACCTCGGAAAAGTTGGGGCACTGCTCGTAGAGGGGGTCCAGGCTGTCGGTGGCCGAGGGCTTGATGACGTAACGCACGCCGCCCAGTTTCTTCATCCGGTCGTAGAGGGCATTGAGGGATTCGTTGCGCTGGGCGCCCGTCTCTTCCATGGCTTTTTCAACGGCTTCGACGGCATAGATGGTACGGTAGTCGGCCAGGGGAATATGCATGCTTGCCATGATGCGCTCCTTTGTAGGAAAGACTGCGAAGCGGGGGTTTTCCAGGCCCCTTGGCGGCTTCCAAGCATCAGCCGTGCCTGATGTGATTAAAATGGCGCCAAATTAGAAAACCCTGATCATGAAAAAATTCCCCAAAACCCTGCGCTGGCTCCTGCCCCTGCTGCTCCTGGCCGGAATCGGCGCTTATCTGGCCCTGGGCCGGGGTCCCCGGGTGGACACCGCCCGTCCGACCCGGGGACCGGCAGTGGAGGCCGTCTATGCCACCGGTACCGTGGAACCGGTGCTGATGGCCCGGGTCGGGCCCCTGGCCGCCGCCCGGCTGCAGGCCATCCTGAAGCGGGACGGAGACCCGGTGCAGGCGGGCGAGGCCCTGGCCCAGCTCGACGACCGGGAAGCTCGGGGCAACCTGGAGCAGCTCGCCACCCGGCGGGACTACCTGCGCCAGGATCTGCGCCGCCAGGAAGCCCTGGTGGCCCGGGGTTTCATCAGTGCCGCCACCCTGGACCGGCTCCGGGCCGACCTGCGCCAGGCCGAGGCGGCAGTGGACGGGGCCCGGAAGCCTCTGGCCGAAACGGTGCTGCGCGCACCAATGGAGGGCGTGGTGCTGCGCCAGGACGGGGAAATCGGCGAGATGGTGAGTGCCGGACAGGTGCTGTTCTGGGTGGGCGCTCCCCGCCCCCTGCGCATCACGGCCGACGTGGATGAGGAAGACATCCTGCGCGTGCGCCCCGGCCAGAAGGCCCTGATCAAGGCGGACGGGCTGCCGGGCCAGGTCATCGAAGGACAGGTGGGCGAAATCACCGAGAAGGGGGACCCGATCAACAAGAACTACCGGGTGCGCATCGCCCTGCCCGATCAGACCCCCCTGAAAACCGGCATGACCGTGGAAGTGAATGTGATCATCCGGGAAGCCGCCGATGCCCTGCTGGTCCCCCTGGGCAGCCTCAAGGGCAGGGAAGTCTTGACCCTGGAGGCGGGCCGGGTGCACCCGGTGCCCGTGGAAGTGGGGGTGCGCGGCCGGGAACAGGTGGAAATTCTTGCCGGCCTGGCCCCCGACGCCGAGCTCATCGTCGCCCCCCCGGCCGGCCTCAAGGCCGGTGACCGGGTCCGGCCCCGCTGAGATGAGGCCCGGCAACCGCCCCCCGCTCCGGGCCTCGCCGCCCGCCGGAGGCAACTGAGATGGGCCTGGTGCTCGAACTGGCCCTGGGCCACCTGGGACAGCGCAAGCGGCAGACCCTGGTCTCCGTGGCCGGGGTGGCCCTGGGGGTGGGTTTCTTCATCGCCATGATGGCCCTGATGGGCGGCTTCCAGAAATACTTCGTCACCCAGGTGATCGACAGCTGGCCCCACATCATCATCAAGGACGAGTTCCGGGACCCGGAGCGCCAGCCGGTGGACCTGCGTTACCCCCGGGGCGCGGTGCGCCTGGAGGGGCTCAAGCCCCGGGACGAGCTGAAGGGCATCCGCAACTCCCGGGAAATCCTCGCCGCCCTGGAGGATGGCCCCTATGCCAGCGCCCCCACCCTGCGCACCCAGGTGTTCTTCCGCTACGGTTCCCGGGACATTGCCGCCACCCTGGTGGGCATAGACCCCAAAAAGGAAGTGCGCGTCACCCAGCTCGCTCAGGACATGGTGGAGGGCAGCCTGGACGCCCTCTACAGCAATGCCAACGGGGTCATCATCGGCGCCGGCCTGGCCAAGAAGCTGGGTATAGGCCTGGGCGAGATGCTCTCGGTCACTTCCCCGGTGGGGGCCGTGCTGAAGATGAAGGTGGTGGGCATCTTCAATACCGGGGTCACGGCCCTGGACAATTTCGAGTCCTACAGCCTGATCAAGAAGGCCCAGGTGCTGGCCAACCGGGCCAATGTGATCAACCAGGTGCGCATCCGCATCCCCGACGTCACCCTGGCCCGCCAGGTGGCCCAGGAGCTGGAAGGCCGCTTCGGCTACAAGGCGGAATCCTGGGAGGAGAGCTACTCCAACGTGCTGGGCCTGTTCAAGGTCCAGAACGGGGTGATGTATTCAGCGGTGGGGGCCATCCTGGTGGTGGCCGCCTTCGGCATCTTCAACATCATCTCCACGGTGATCAACGAGAAGCGCCGGGATATCGCCATCCTCAAGTCCATCGGCCTGTCGGAGGCCGACATCCGCGCCGTGTTCATGATCCAGGGCCTGATCCTGGGCCTGATCGGCACCGTGGCAGGCTGGCTCCTGGGCTACGGACTGACGGAAATGCTTGCCGGCATCCGCTTCAACATGGAGGGATTCGTGCGCACCAACGGCTTCATCCTCGACCGGGGCCTGCAACCCTACGGGGTGGCAGCGGCCTTCGCCCTGCTTTCGGCCATCTTCGCCGCCTGGCTGCCGGCCCGGAAGGCCGCCCGCCTGAACCCGGTGGACATCATCCGGGGGGCCGCCTGATGCAGCCCCGGCCCCTGGTGGAAACCCGCAAGCTGAGCCGCATCCTGAACGACGGCCCGCAACCCGTGCCCCTGGTGCAGGACATCGACCTGCGCATCGAGGCAGGCGAGTTCGTGGCCATCACCGGCCCCTCGGGCTCGGGCAAGTCCTCCCTGCTCTACCTGCTCGGCCTCCTGGACACGCCCACGGCCGGGGAGCTGTGGATAGACGGCCAGGACACGGCGCGGCTGGAGCGCGCGGCCCTGGCCCGGCTGCGCCTGGGCAAGCTGGGCTTCGTGTTCCAGTTCCATTTCCTGCTGCCGGAATTCACCCTGCTGCAGAACGTGATGATCCCCATGCAGAAGCTGGGCCGCCTGGAAGAAGACGCCATGCGCGCCCGGGCCGGGCAGCTACTCACGGAACTGGGCCTGGAAAGCGGCCACGACAAGCGCCCGGACCAGCTTTCCGGCGGTCAGCGGCAGCGAGTGGCGATTGCCCGGGCCCTGGCCAATGATCCCCTGATCCTGCTGGCCGACGAGCCCACGGGCAATCTGGATTCCCGCAATGGGCAGATCGTGTTCGACATCTTCTCCAGCCTGGCAGCCCGGGGTCAGACAGTGATCACCGTGACCCACGACGCCGGTCTGGCGGCCCGCACCGGGCGCCAGATCCACCTGGTGGACGGGCGCCTGGAGGGCTGAATCAGCGGGGGAAGTGGTGCGGGTGGCCCAACACCAGGCGGCCGAACTCGTCCAGCAGGGCCTGGTTCAGGGCGTCGGGATCAAAGCTGTAGCGGGTGGTGCCCAGGCGTTCCAGGTTGCGCGCCTGCACGACCAGCTTGCCCTTTTCATAATCCGCCTCCCAGCGCACGTTCACCTTCACCTCCGGGGCGACGATGAAACGGGCCCTTTCCAGGTAACGGCGCTCGTTGCGGAACTCCTCCACCTTGAAGGCCAGGTTCAGGTCGAACAGCTGCTGCCGGAAGCCATCGGCCACCGTGCCGTCCCGCTCCATCACCAGGGGCTGCTTGCCTGCAAGCTTGTAGGTGAAACTCACCGACTCCATGCTCGCCCCGGCGCTCTGGGGCCGGGTGCGGTAGTCGCTGAAACCCTGTTCCCAGCTCAGGCCCTTGAGCTCCTGGCTGCCGGCCACCAGATAGGCGCGCGGCACCGGGGGCTTGATCACGTTGAGCTGCTGCACCAGTTCGTGGAGGTAGGCGAATACCTGGTGCAGGGCCCGGTCCAGCTGGGCTTCCACCAGGGAAAGCTGACGCTGCTCCGCGTCCTGGAGATTCTGGCGCCGCTCGGCCTCGCTGCGCAGCTGCTCCAGGAGTCCGCCGGCCCCCAGCGGCAGGCCGGCAGGGGCCGCACTTTCTGCCTTGGGTTTGGCCTTGGCTTCCGCCACCACCCGGGGCGAAGCGCCCTCGGCCACGATGTCGGGGAAGGCCAGGGCCCCGGCATCCGCTGCCAGCCCCGGGCCCTTGACCTTCTGTTCCTGGGCCTGGACCTGCTTGGCGGCAGCATCCAGGTCGAAGGCGTCGATATCCGCCAGGAGGGCGGCCTCCATGGCATCCAGCTCCTCGCGGATGCTGAGGCCGGCACGGCGTTCCCGCTTGGCGCGGATCGCCTCGGCGATCTGCACCTGGGTGGGCTTGGGCGTTGAATCCTGTTCTGACATGATGTTCTGGGGCTCTGGCGATGAGGGTCGGCGACTTGGGAATTCCCGTCACTCTGATAAGTCTATACTCTACCTATCCCCTAAGCCTTAAGGAAGAGCTCATGGAAGTCAGCAACGTCAATAGCCTTGCAATGGCCACCAGCCAGGGCCAGACCGGGGACGCGGTGAACATCCTGGTGCTCAAGAAGGCCATGGAACTGCAGGCCCAGTCCGCCGCCCAGCTGCTGGAAGCCCTGCCGCCGATGCCGGCCCCCAGCAATCCGCCCAACCTGGGCCAGAACATCGACCTGATGGCCTGAGCCCTTCAGCACCCCAGCCCGTCCAGCCAGCGCCCCAGGGTCTGGGCCACCTGGGGCCAGTCCTGTTCATGGCTCAGGGCGTGGCCCATCCCCTTGAAGATGTGGGCCTGCTGACCGTAGGTGTGGGCCGTGGCCTGGACCAGGAAGGCCGGCACCAGCTGGTCCAGTTCGGCCCCGGCAATGAACATGGGGGGCCGCTCCCGGAACGGCAGCACGGGCAGGTTGAACATGGTCATGTCCCAGATAGCCCGGTGCGACTCCAGCTGCATGTGGTGGCGGAATTCCTCCAGCACCGCGTCACTGACCGGCTGGGCGAACAGGGCCTCCCGGATGATCTCCAGCCCCGGTTCACCACCATCGAGAATCCGGTTCAGTTCCAGAAGCAGACCGGGCTTCTGCAGCAGCAGGTGGAACTGGGACGCGGCCAGCCCCTGGGGCGGCACGGCACAGAGCAGCACGGCGGCCGGGGCCGGGTGGGTTTCCAGGTACTTCTGCACCACGAAGCCCCCCATGGAATGCCCCAGCAGTACCGGCGGCTGGCCCAGCCAGTCGGCCACCACCGCCACATCCTCCACGTAGTCGGCAATGCTCAGCCAGTCGATGCTGTCCCGCTCGACGCTGTTGCCATGCCCCCGCAGGGACAGGGCGTAGCAGGGGTAACCCGCCTGGGCAAACCAGGGCAGGAAGGTCCCGGCCCACATCCAGGCACCGGCGAAAGCCCCGTGCACGAACAGCAGGGGCGGCTTCTGGCTGGCCTGCTCGGGCAGGCAGGCCAGGACTTCACGACCGGCGACAAGGTGTTGCTGGAGGGGGGGGGAACTAGGCATGGGTCTCTGTCGGATGTGGAAGGAAGCGTGATTAAATGCGACTTTGGTTACAGGAAGCAAATCGGTGTTGAAATGGTTGTTGACCCTGTGCCTGGCCATCATGATCCTGGGGCTGATGGCCCCCTGGTTCCGCCAGCGCTTCGGCCTGGGCCGCCTGCCCGGGGATTTCAGCTGCCGCTACCGGGGCCGGGACTACTTCTTTCCCTTCACATCCACCCTGCTTTTTTCCCTGCTGCTGCTCCTGGTCAGTCACTGGCTGTGAGCGGGGCCACGGCGGCGCTCACCGCCGCCAGCCGGGCCTGGTGCAGGGCTTCCGGGATGCGCGTCTTGTCGGCGCAGGCCCGGGCAATGGCACCCCCGTCCACGCTGCGGAAAGCCGCCGCAGCCGCCTGCCAGAGGGCCTGCTGGGGATAGGGCGCGGCGGCACTGCCCAGGCGCCCCCGGTGATCGGCCACACAGGCCAGCAGCAGCTCCTCGAAGCGCTCGGGGCGGCGCTGCACGTCGCAACGCTCCAGCACCTGGACCAGCACCAGGGGCTGCCACTGGCCCTCCTCCCATCCGGCCCGATGCACATGGCCGTGCAGCAGCATTACCAGCCGCGCCAGCTCCCGGCAATCCACCGGCACCCGCAGACGTTCGCACAGGGCCAGCAGCAGGGGTTCGCCGCGCGCCTCGTGGTCCCGGTGCCGGGGCCATTCGGCGGCCGGCGTCAGTCCCTTGCCCAGGTCGTGGGTCAGGGCGGCAAACCGGGCCGGCAGGGACAGGTCCATGGCCGCCGCCGCCTGGAGCACCAGGAGCAGATGGGCGCCGGTATCCACTTCCGGATGGAACTCGGGCCGCTGGGGCACTCCGAACAGAGCCGCCACCTCGGGCAGCAGCCGGGCCAGGGCGCCGCACTCGCGCAGCACCTCCAGCATCCGTTCCGGGTAGTCCTCCATCAGCCCCCGGGCAAGCTCCTGCCAGACCCGCTCCGCCACCAGATGGTCCACCTCCCCCTCGGCCACCATGCGGCGCATCAAGGCCAGGGTTTCCGGGGCCACCTGAAAATCCCCGAAGCGGGCGGCGAAACGGGCCAGCCGCAGGATGCGCACCGGGTCTTCGGCAAAGGCCGGCCCCACGTGGCGCAGCACCCGGGCTTCCAGGTCGGCGCGGCCCTTGAAGGGGTCCACCAGCACCCCGTCGTCACCCCGGGCCATGGCGTTGATGGTCAGGTCCCGCCGGGCCAGGTCCTCTTCCAGGCTCACGTCCGGGGCCGTGTGGAAGGTGAAGCCATGGTAGCCGTGACCACTTTTCCGTTCGGTCCGGGCCAGAGCGTATTCCTCCTGGGTCCGGGGGTGCAGAAACACCGGGAAATCCTTGCCCACGGGGCGGAAACCGGCAGCCAGCATGGCTTCCGGAGTGGCCCCCACGACCACGTAGTCCCGGTCGGACACGGGGCGACCCAGCAGTTCATCGCGGATGGCGCCGCCTACGGTATAGATCTGCATCTCTGCCTCCTGGATGAAAAAACGCCTTGCCGTGCAGCTGCAGGGCAAGGCGCGGGGGCGGCAGGCCGGATCAGCGGCCGGCGTACCAGCGGTAGCGGTCCAGGCGCCCCTTGGGGTTGTTGCCGGCGATGTAGGTGGGCGCGATGGACTCCAGGGCCGTGGGCCGCCAGCCCGGAGGGGTCTGGCCGGAACCGTCGGCAACGCTGTCCTGCTGCATGGAGCGCAGGTTGTCCGGGGACATCATGGGCTTGGGCAGCAGCCACAGAAGCCCGGCCTGGACATAGGCCCATCCTTCAGAAAGGGCGAGGATGCGGGCCTTGCTCCGGGTCAGCCGGGCCACGTACTGGACCAGCTCCCTGAGGCTGTAGGTCTGGGGCCCCACCAGTTCATAGGCTTGACCGAAGGTATCCCGGTTTTCCAGGCTATCCACGAAGGCGTCGGCCACGTCGGCCACCCAGACGGGCTGGAAGCGGGCCTGGCCCATGCCCAGGGGAAACACCGGGAAGGCTTTCAGGAGCCGGGCGAACAGGGTCAGGAAGGAATCGCCGTAACCGAAGATCACCGAGGGGCGGAACACGGTCACGTCCAGCTCGCCCCGGGCGGCCAGGATGATCTTTTCCCCTTCGCCCTTGGAGCGCAGGTATTCGGAAGGACCATTCACGTCGGCCTTGAGGGCGCTCATGTGCACCAGGCGGCGCACCCCGGTGGCCTTGCAGGCCGCCACGATCTTCCTGGGCAGGTCGATGTGGGCCCGTTCGAAATCCTTGCTGTAGGGCAGCTTCACGTCCCGGCTGTGCAGGATGCCCACCAGGTTGATCACCGCGTCCTGGCCCCGCATCAGGGCCTCCAGCTGGGCGGGATCGCTGATGTCGGCTTCGGGCATGTCCACCCCCGGCAGCATGATCAGTTTCTTGGTCCGGTCCCGGCGGCGGGTGGGGATGGTGACCTTGACCCCCTGTTCGGAAAGACGGTTGGCGATATAGGTACCGACAAAACCGCTGCCTCCCAGCAGCAAGACTTTCTTCTGTTCCATGGCTATCCCGTACGGATTGGTTGGCTTGAACGACTTGGGCAAGGCCCGGATTTTAAGGCAAATCCGGGGTCTTGGGCGCGTCCACGGCCGGCCGGGCCGGCACCATCCCCAGGCGGGCGCGCAGGGAAGCGGGCTGGCCGTTGAACAGCACCGAGTAATAGACGGCGTTGCTCATCACTTTTTTCACGTAATCCCGGGTCTCGGAGAAGGGGATGGTCTCGGCGTAAATGGCCCCTTCCAGGGGTACCTCGGCACGCCAGCGGCGAGCCCGGCCCGGGCCGGCGTTGTAGGCGGCGGAGGCCAGCACCGGATGGTTGTCCAGATCCTCCATCACCATGCGCATGTAGGAGGTGCCCAGGAGCAGGTTGATCTCTGGATCATTCACCCGGCGGTGGTCGTAATCCTTGAGGCCGATCTTCCTCGCCACCCACTTGGCCGTGGCCGGCATCAGCTGCATCAGGCCCGAGGCGCCGACGGATGATTTGGCATTGCTGATGAAGCGGCTCTCCTGGCGCATCAACCCATAGACCCAGGCATCGTCCAGGGACTGTTCCCGGGCGGCAGGCCGGACCTGGGTGTCGAAGGGGGCCAGGAAACGCAGGCCGTAATCATGCTGGCTGCGGGTCCGGTCGGCGGTGTTGATGGCCCGGTCATAAATCTGCTGCTGGCGGGCCAGCTCGGCGGCGGCCAGCAGTTGCCGATCGTCCATGTCGCGGATGGCCCAGTTCCACTCGCGGATGGCATCCAGGCGCATGTCGAGGCGGAAGAAGGCAAGGGCCCGGGCCAGCCCCGGATTATTGCGGGCCTGGGCCAGCTCCTGGGGCTGCAGCGGAGCCGCCTTGGGCGGAATGACGATGCTGCGCCCCAGCTCCTCGTCGGCCAGGTTGCCGTAGAAGCTGGGCTGTCCGGCGACCCGCTCGAACAGCTGTCGGGCTTCCTCCTGGCGGCCGCCGGCCTTATAGGCCCGGCCCAGCCAGTAGGTCCATTCGGGTTTGTCCCGCAGGGTTGCGGGCATGCTTTCGATGGCAGCGCGCACGGCGCCCCAGTCCCGCTGGCGCAACACGGCGCGCACCTGCCACTCGGCGCCTTCGGTGGAGAGCTGGCCGGGCTGGCTGCGGCCGAACCAGTCCGGCGCAGCCCCCATGTGCCGGCGCGCCGCCTGCAAGGCCACCTGGCCCCAGGCCCAGGCCTTTTCGGATTCCCCCAGCTGGGCGCCCCAGCGCTCCAGCTGGCTGGCGGCATAGGCCGGGTCATTGCGGGCCAGGCGCTGCATGGCCAGGGCCAGCAGTTCGCGGCTGCTGCGCTCCTTGATGCTGGCCGGGGAGAGGCGGGCCAGCCAGGCAGCGGTCTTGTCCAGCACCAGGTCCAGCTGGCGCGGGTCCGGCTGCTGGGAAGGCGGCAGGGTGCGCAGCACCTGGCGCGCCCCGGCCACCTTGTTCACCTCGAACAGCAGCCGCACCCGGGTCCACAGCTGCTCGGTACCGACCCGGTCGGCCATCATCTCGAACAGGGGCTGGCAGGCTTCGGGCACGTCCGTCAGGTTCAGCCACAGGGCTTCCCCGTCGGCCAGGGCGGCGGCCTCACGCAGGTTCAGACGGGCCTGGATGCCCAGGCAGCGGGCTTCCTGGTCCGGGGCCTTCAGCTGGGCAAACTGCTGGCGCAGCTCCTGCCAGGCCCCCTGTTTGGCCAGCACCCGGAGCCAGTCGGCCCGCAGGCGGTCTCCCAGGTAAGCGCCCTCCTGGCGCGAGATGAAGGCCTGCACGGCGCCCGGGTCCTGGTTTTCCAGGCCCTGGCGCAGCAGGTAATACTGGGCGTAATCGGCCAGCACGTGGCCGCGCAGGTCGCCGGCCAGGGCTTCGAGACGGGGGCGGTTACCGACCCGGAAGGCTTCCCGGGCCGCCAGGAACTGGCTGTCGCCGGGAACTTCCTGAGCCAGGGCGGGAAGGGAAAGACTGCCGGCCAGGCAAAGCCCGGCCAGGATGAGGCGCAACTTCATGTGTTAGATTCGGCGGATGAAAACTGCATCCGAGCATAGCATGGAGAGCCCCCCCTCCGACCGGGAACAATTGCGCAAAACCATGATTGCCGCCCGGCGCCAGCTGCCTCCCGGCCAGGTGCAGGAGTGGTCGGCCCGGATCGTGGAACGGCTGCTGGGGCAGTTTCCTGCACCGCCCGGCGACTGCATTGCCTTCTGCTGGCCCATCCACCATGAACCGGACATCCGCGCCGCCCTGGAGGCCTGGCAGGCCCGGGGCGCCACCGGGGCCCTGCCGGTGGTGACCGCCCCGGCCCAGCCCCTGGCCTTCCGGCCCTGGACCCGGGACACGCCCCTGGAGCCGGACCGCTACGGCATCCCCACCCCCGTGGCCGGCCCCTGGGTCCAGCCCGACGTGCTGCTCCTGCCCCTCAACGCCTTCGACGATGCCGGCTTCCGCCTGGGTTACGGCGGCGGTTTCTTTGACCGCACCCTGGCGGCCCTGGCGCCCCGGCCCCTGAGCATAGGGGTCGGCTTCGAGCTGAACCGGGTGGCCAGCATCGGGCCGGCGGCCCACGATCAGCCCCTGGACTGGATCTGCACCGAGGCGGGGCTCACCCGGATCAACCGCCCCGCCTGAGCCTGCCCCTCAGTCCTCCCCGAGCTTGTGGCCGCACTCGCCGCAGTAGCGGTCATCCCGGCCCACCGGCGCCTGGCAGCGGGGACAGGGCAAGGGGCCGGAAGCCGCATCCGCCGCAGGCAACAACGGCGAAGCGCTTTCCGCAACTGCCGGAGTGACAGCTGCAGGCCCCACTTCCGGGGTAGCCTCCGGGGCAACCCCGGGAGCAGCCTCCGCCGTGGCCGGAGCAGACCCGGCACCGGCCCGGCGCCGGGCGGCTTCCTGCAGTTCCTGGGCCTTGCGCCCCAGGGCCGCCAGGCTACCGCCGATGAGCTGGTCCGCCGCGCCCGGGTCCAGATCCGCCGCCACCCGCAGGTAGATCAGGTTCAGGCCCATCACGGCCATGGCCAGCAGGGCGCCCCCCACCAGGGCGAAAATCACCAGGGAACCGAACCCCGCCGCCATCATGTAGGCCATCCCACCTCCCAGGCCGGCGCCGGGCATCCCCATGCCCCACATGCCGCCGAAAGCCGAGGCCACCTGATTGCCCAGGATGGGTACGGACATGCCCAGCACGAAGGAGTAGCCGACCCCGAGGATGCTGCCCAGCACCCCGCCCACCAGGGCCAGCAGCAGGCTGAGCAGGAGCATGCTGATCAGGAGCTCCACCAGACGCTGGGTGGCGATCTGCCAGAGCATGGCCACCGCCCCGCGAATGCCCGCACCGCTCCAGACCGCCGGCCCGGCCATGGACAGGGCCACGTACAGGCTGAAGAACAGCATGCCCGCCATGAGCACCAGTAGCGGCAGGCTCAGGCCATAGAGCAGGGGCCCCAGGAAGGGCAGCTTGCAGAGGAACAGCACCAGGGCCATCAGCACATAGAACAGCAGCACCAGGGCCAGTCCCGCCAGAGCCACGGCCAGGATGCGCAGGGCAGCCGGGCCGCCGCCCAGCAGGGCGGCCCTCAGGGAACGGGCCGGCAGGCCCCGGGCCTGGTCCATGAGCAGCAGCCCCGCCGCCGACAGGCCCACGGGAAAGAACAGCAAGGCCAGGAAGCCGGCCAGGCCGGAAAGCAGGAGGGTATCCAGCCGGGCCGCCAGCATGGTGCCCAGGAACAGCAGCAGGCCGGCACCCAGGGCGGTCGCAATCAGCACGCCCACGGCCTGCCAGTTGCGCAGCGCCTCGGTAGCCCGCAGCAGGTCGGCATAACGGGCCGCCTGGCCCAGAGAATGGGGATTCATCCTAAATTCCTCTCCATAGCGGCCCAAGGGCACGGGGCAAGATTCAAGACTGCATCCGCTGGTCTTGCACCACCCGCAAGCTGCGGCTGCACGGCAATACCGGGGCTGCCCCTGTGCGCTCGGTGGCTCTGTGGTTCCAATGGGGTTTTGAGGTTCATGGTTCTTCCTGCTTGATCAAGGTTCATGGCGGTTCTGACCCACGGCGCATTCCGGCACGCTGTTCCAGCGGCCGTCGCAGTATTTCCAGCGCACCTTTTCCCGACAGAAGAAACCGCCGTCGCATTGGGCCAGGTCCCGGCGCAGATCGTTGAGCCAGGCCGGCTCACCCAACGGGCGGACCGGCGTGGAAGGCGGGGTGAGCGGCACCGGCTCGGGGGCAGGGACCTCTGCCGGGCGCGGCCTGGGGAGCTGGGGCCGGGAACTTTCCTGGACCGGGGGAAGCGGCTGAGGTGGCTCCGCCACCGTCGTTTCCAGGGGCGGCGGGGGCGGGACCTCCACAGCAGGCGGCAAGGGCGGAGGCGGCGCGGCAGGCACGGCCGCTGGCTCGGGAAGGGGGGGCGCTGCCGGCCGCTGGCCCATGGCCCACCACAGGGCCCCCAGGGCCAGCACCAGGGCCAGGCTGCCAACCCCGACCACCAGCCGGGGATCGGGCCCGGCAGGGGGCTCCGGCTCGGCCGCTGCCAATGTCATGGCGCCAGGCTGGGGTTCAGGCTGGGGTTCAGGCTGGGGTTCAGGCTGGGGGGCGGGCGGGGGGGCGGGATCGAGGGGCGCCCCCAGGGCTTCGGCCGGGATCGGGGAAATGGCGTCTTCCGGGGCAGCAGCGGGGGCTAGGGGGCTGGCGGCCTGGGTCGGGGTGCCGCATCGGGAACAGAATCTGGCGGGCTGGCCCCCCAGGTCAAAACCACAGGACTTGCAGAACATGACTCACCCATCGCAATTGATTCCGGGTGATTATGCCAAAAGCCAGAAGCTTATTCCGCAGAAATATCCCGCCGGACCCCTTGCCGCAGCAGCGGGGTGAGCCCGATGATCCCCAGCAGCAGCAGCAGGGAGACGGCCAGGCTGAGCAGAGCCTGGGAGAAATCGTAGATGCCGGTGCCCAGGGCCAGTTCCAGGGGGACCCAGCGCCTATGCACCATCAGCACCAGCCCCAGGCACAGGCTGGCCCAGGGCAGCCAGTAGCGGCCGGCCCGGGGCAGCTGGCGCAGGGCCCAGGCGGAGGCCAGGACCTGGACACCAACGGCATTGAGGAGGCAGAGGACGGAGATTTGAAACAGGGGCCAATCAGACATGAACGGACTCGACGGCGACCCGCAGGCGGGTCAGGGCGGTGTCGAGGGTAGCAGGAGTACAACCGAAATTGAAGCGCACCCAGCCTGGGGCGCCGAATTCGGCCCCGTCGGAAAGGCCCAGGCCGTGGGCCTCGAAATGGGCCGCCGGGTTGTCCAGACCCAGGCCCCGAGCGTCGATCCAGCCCAGATAGGTGGCTTCCACGTGGCTCATGGAGAGGCCGGGCAGGGCGGCCACGGCGGCTTCGAGCCGGTCCCGGTTCTGGCGCAGCCGGGCCAGCAGGGCCTGGTACCAGTCGCCGCAATCCCGGTAGGCCGCTTCGCAGGCCGCCAGGCCCAGCACATTCACGTGGGGGACGATGCCCGCCGTGGCACGTTCGAAGCGCCGCCGCAGGGCGGCATCGGGGATCACCGCGAAGGCGCAACCCAGGCCGGGAATGTTGAAGGTCTTGGAGGGCGCCATCAGGGTGATGCTGCGCGCCGCTGCTTCCGGCCCCAGGGCGGCAAAGGGGAGATGTCGGCGTCCCTGATCCAGGATCAGGTCACAGTGGATTTCATCAGAGCAGACGAGCAGTTGACGCCGGGCGGCGAACTCAGCCAGCTGTTCCAGTTCCTCCCGGGTCCAGCAGCGGCCTACCGGGTTGTGGGGGTGGCAGAACAGCAGGAGCTCCGTGTCCGGCGTACAGGCCGCTTCCAGGGCCTGCCCGTCCAGCTCCCAGCGGCCCGCCCCGTCCTGGCGCAGCCCGACCCCTTGCAGCCGGCGCCCGGTATAGGCCGGGGCGGAGAGGAACGGAGGGTAAATGGGCGTGGTAGTGAGCACGCCACCCGTCACCGCGCGGCAGGCGGCGTTGAGCCCGGGCACCAGGCCCGGCAGCCAGACCAGCCAGTCGGCCTCAATCTGCCAGCCGTAGTGCTGCTCCAGGTGGGCCTGCACCGCCCCGGTCAGGGAGGGCCAGGGGGCGCCGTAGCCGAACACCCCGTGGCTGATGCGCCGCTGCAGGGCTTCGAGCACGGGGGGCGGCGCGGGAAAATCCATGTCCGCCACCCACAGGGGCAGCACGTCCCGCCCCGCGTAACGGCCCCATTTGATGGAGTCGGTGCCGCGCCGGTCGGGGGCCTGCTCGAAGTCATACATGCGGGCTCAGACCTCCAGGTGGGCGTACAGGGCCGTAGACAGGTAGCGCTCGCCGAAGGAGGGCAGGATCACCACGATCAGCTTGCCGGCATTTTCCGGCCGCCTGGCCAGGGCCAGGGCGGCGCTCACGGCAGCCCCGGAGGAGATGCCGGCCAGCAGCCCTTCTTCGGTGGCGAGACGGCGGGCGATGGCGAAGGCATCATCACTGGCCACCGGAATCACCTCGTCGTAGATGCCGGTATTGAGGATGGCGGGCACGAACCCGGCGCCGATGCCCTGGATCGGATGCGGCCCCTTCTCGCCGCCGGAAAGCACCGGCGAGGCTTCGGGCTCCACCGCCACCACCTGGACGGAGGGCTTCTTCGCCTTGAGAGCTTCTCCGACCCCGGTGACCGTGCCGCCGGTACCGACCCCGGCAACGAAGATATCCACCTGGCCATCGGTATCCCGCCAGATTTCCTCGGCGGTGGTCTGGCGGTGCACTTCCGGGTTGGCAGGATTCTCGAACTGCTGGGGAATCAGGTAGCGGCTGTCCGCCTCGGCCAGTTCCCGGGCTTTCTTGATGGCGCCGCCCATGCCTTCGGGGCCGGGGGTGAGGATCAGCTCGGCGCCGTAGGCCTTCAGGAGCAGGCGCCGTTCCCGGCTCATGGTTTCGGGCATCACGAAGGCGCACTTGATGCCCCGGGCGGCGCAAACCATGGCCAGGCCGATGCCGGTGTTGCCGGAGGTGGGCTCCAGGATCACGGTTTCGGGGCCGATCCGGCCGGCGGCCTGGGCCGCATCGATCATGGCCACGGCGATCCGGTCCTTGACGCTATGGGCCGGGTTGAGGAACTCCAGCTTCACGGCCACGGTGGCGCCGCAGCCTTCCGTGAGCCGGTTGAGACGGACCAGGGGGGTGTTGCCCACCAGTTCGGTGACGTTGTTGGCGATGTTCATGGGGAACTCCAGAAGAGGGATGGGGCCAGTCTAGGGCTTTCGTCCTGGCCCCCAAAGATCAAGTGGGCAGATGCTTATTCCGCAGGGTCATGAAAACCATCGTTTTCATGCAAAAAAGGCTGGAAGTCTCCTTCCAGCCTTGCGGGAACTCAGCCCAGGAACAGCTTGTAGACCGGATTATCCGTTTCGTTCCAGCAGCCATAGCCGAGCTTGTCCAGGAAGGCCTGGAACTCATCCATCTCGCCGGGAGGCACCTGCATGCCCACCAGCACCCGGGCGATGTCAGCCCCGTGGTTGCGGTAGTGGAACAGGCTGATGTTCCAGCCGGCGCTCATCTGGTTGAGGAAGTTCATCAGAGCGCCGGGCCGCTCGGGAAACTCGAAGCGGTACACCCGTTCGCTCATGCCCCCGTCCCGCACCTGGGGCGCGTGGCCGCCCACCATGTGGCGCACGTGCAGCTTGGCAGTTTCGTCCTCGGACAGGTCCAGGGTGGGATAACCGTGCTTCTTCAGGCTTTCCACCAGTTTCAGGGACTCGGCCCGGTTGGCCACCTGCATGCCCACATAGACATGGGCCTCGGCCCGGTGGTGGTAGCGGTAGTTGAATTCGGTGATGTTGTGCTTGCCGATCAGGGCGACGAATTTCTTGTAGGCGCCGGGCTGCTCGGGCAGGGTCACGGCGAGCACCGCTTCCCGCTGCTCGCCGATCTCGGCCCGTTCGGCCACGAAGCGCAGCCGGTCGAAATTGGTATTGGCCCCGGAAGCCACGGCCACCAGCACCTTGTCCTTGAGCTTGTGCTGGCGGGCGTATTCCTTGGCCCCGGCGATGGCCAGGGCGCCGGAGGGCTCGAGGATGGAGCGGGTGTCCTCGAACACGTCCTTGATGGCGGCGCAGATGGCGTCCGTATCCACCAGGATGATGTCGTCGAGCAGTTCCTTGCAGACCCGGAAGGTCTCCTCTCCCACGAACTTGACCGCCGTACCGTCGGCGAACAGGCCCACCTGGTCCAGGCGCACCCTTTTACCGGCGGCGATGGAACGCTTCATGGCGTCCGCGTCGAAGGTCTCGACGCCGATCACCTTGACCTCGGGCCGCACCGCCTTGATGTAGGCGGCCACCCCGGCCGCCAGCCCGCCGCCGCCGATGGCGACGAACACCGCGTGGATCTTGCCGTCCTGGCGCGGATGCTGGCGCAGGATCTCCATGCCTATGGTGCCCTGGCCGGCGATCACGTCCGGATCATCGAAGGGATGCACGAAGGTCAGTTTCTCGTTCTTTTCCAGTTCCAGGGCGTGGGCATAGGCCTCGTCGTAGGAATCCCCGGCCAGCACCACCTCGCCGCCCCGCTTCCTGACGGCATCCACCTTGATGGCCGGGGTGGTGGTGGGCATCACGATCACCGCCCGGCAGCCCAGGTGGGCGGCGGACATGGCGACACCCTGGGCGTGGTTGCCGGCGGAAGCGCAGATCACCCCCCGCTTCAGCTTCTCGGCGGAGAGGTTGGCGATCTTGTTGTAGGCGCCCCGGAGCTTGAAGGAAAACACCGGCTGCATGTCTTCCCGCTTGAAGTAAATTCGGTTGCCGACCCGGGCGGAAAGATTGGAGGCAAAATCCAGGGGGGTCTCCACGGCCAGGTCGTACACCTGGGCGTTGAGGATCTTCTGCAGGTAATCCGGGTGCATGGCGGTTCTTTTTCGAGGCAAAGAGGGGATTCTAAAGGGTGGAATGGTTGAACGTCACCGCTGAACAGGGCTTGTGGGGGATTTTTCTGTCCAGCTTCCTCTCTGCCACTGTATTGCCCGGGGGCTCGGAACTGTTGCTGTTCGGTTTCCTGAAACTGCATCCGGAGCAATTCTGGCCGGCCCTGGGCCTGGCCACCCTGGGCAATACCCTGGGCGGCATGAGCACCTACGCCTGCGGCCGCTTCCTGCCCAAATGGCAGCGGCTCGAACAACTGCCGCACCGGGACAGGCTGGAACGACGGGGCCCGGCACTGCTGCTCCTGTCCTGGGCACCGGTGCTCGGCGATGCACTCTGCCTGTGCGCCGGCTGGCTCAAGCTCAACTGGCTCTCCTGCCTGCTGTACATGGCACTGGGCAAGGCCCTGCGCTACGCCCTGGTGGCCCAGGGCAGCGCCTGGTAAGGCAGGGCAGCGCTGTCGCTTATAGGACAAAGCGGCTAATCCCGGGAACGCCAGCCAAGGCAAATCCCTGATTTCCATGGCTGGCGCTTTATTTGCTTGGGTCCCCTCCTGATCAAGGAGGAAGCATCCATGGAAGTCATCACCTGGAAACCGGAATACGATATTGGCATTCAGGAAATAGATGAGCAGCACCGCCGGCTGGTGGCGCTGATCAACAATCTCTACAACGCGCTGGTGCGCAAGGGCAGCACCGAGGAAATCGGACAGGTCATCGATGAAGTCATCGACTACACCAAGGTCCATTTCGCCATCGAGGAATGCCTGCTGCGCATGTTCGAGTACGACGACTACGACCAGCACAAGCGCGGCCACGACCTGTTCGTGGAAAAGGTGCTGCACATCCACCGGCGTTTTCAGAGCGGCGACGCCAGCGTCAGCATGGAACTGTTCAGCCTGCTGCGGGACTGGCTGATCCAGCACATCCAGGAGAAAGACACCCAGTACGCCCCGGTGCTGCTCAAGCAGGGGGTGAAGAAAAGCTGGCTGCGCAAATTCTGGTGAGAAAAGCCGCCCCCGGAGGGAGCGGCAAAATGGCTTAGCGGTGGTAGTCGCCGGCCCGCTCGGGCTGGTAGGTCACCGCCATGATGCGGACCCGGATGTTGCGCCCCCCGGGCACCGGCCACTCGATTTCCTGGCCCACCGAGAGGCCCAGCAGGGCGCTGCCCACGGGGGCCAGCACGGAAATCCGCTGGGGATCGCCGTTCATGTCCCGGGGATAGACCAGGGTCAGCTCGAAGGATTCGCCTCCGGGCAGCATCTCGAAGCGGACGCAGGAATTCATGGTCACCACCGTGGGGGGCACCTGTTCCGGCTCCACCACCTCGGCCCGGGCCAGCTCCTCCCCCAGGGCGTCGATGCCCGGGAAGGCCTGGTACTCGGGCCGCTCCAGGAGCACCTCCAGTCGCTCCAGGTCCAGGGTGGAAAGAATGATCTTGGGCTTGGTCTGCATGGGAGCCTCCAAAAAAATTGGCGCTCCAGTCCGAAGAGGGAGCGCCCGGGATACCGGCCCGCCAGGGCGGAAAACCGGTGATTGGCCGCCAGCATAACATCCGCCATCCATTTGGACGAATGGATGCATTCAGGTGCCGGGTTCGGCCTCCTGAACCGCCACCTCCACCCGGTTGCGGCCCTGGTGCTTGGCCCGGTACAGGGCAGCATCTGCCCGCTCGATCAGTTCATCCCGGTGCGCCCCATGCTCCGGAAAGCTGGCCAGACCGGCGGAAAAGGTGACCTGGAAACGGAAATCCCCGAACTGGTGCACCTGTGCGGCAAAACGCTGGCGCCAGGCATCGGCCCGGGCCTGGGCCGCCGCCGGGGGCATGTTGGGAAACACCAGGCAGAACTCCTCCCCTCCATAGCGGCAGAGGATGTCCCCCTCCCGGGAATCCTCCTGGAGCATGGCCCCCAGGGCCTTGAGCACCTCGTCACCGGCCTGGTGGCCATAGGTGTCATTGACCTGCTTGAAGTGGTCCAGGTCCAGCATCACCACCGACAGGGGATGACCATGACGCCGGGCCTGGGCGATTTCCAGCTCCAGGGTCTCGTCCAGGTAGCGCCGGTTGAAGAGGCCCGTGAGGCTGTCCCGGGTAGCCTGTTGCTGCAGGCGGGATTCACTCTCGCGCAGGCGGGCCTGGGCCAGGGTCATGTCTGCCATGCTTTTGCGCAGGCGCCGGTTGAGCCGGGCAATCTGCAGGGCCACACCGAAGAAGATCAGCACCAGGGCACCCAGGGCCACCAGCACCAGGCGCATGTTGGTGGACAGGGGCGGCGCCGGCTTGGGATCGTAGAGGAAGCCTTCCAGGGGAAAATCCTCGGGCAACATGCCCAGGGAAGCGTAGGTGGCCGCGATGTGGTGCCAGCGCCCCGGGTTCATGTAGCCCAGCTCCACCAGATCCGGCTGGATCAGGGGCTGCATCTGTCTGGCTTCGTAGAGCAGGTAGTCCCGGCCGTGCCGCTCCCCGTAGCGGCGGATGATCAGATCGGCGATTTCCTCAGGGTGACTCATGGCATAGCGCCACCCCTTGAGGCTGGCCTCCAGAAAGGCCCTGGCCCGGTCCGGGCGGCGCCCCAGTTCGGCCTCGGTGGTAAACAGGTTGTCCCCGTAAAAATCGATGCCGGCCGAGCGGGGCGTCAGGGTCAGGTAGGGGAAACGGGCCTTGTCGAGAAAATAGGGCTCGTCGGTGATGTAGGCGGAAATGGCATCCACCCGGCCCGCCAGCAGATCCTTGGGATCAAAGCTGTGGTCCAGGCCGGAGAGGGATTCGGGCTTGACCCCCTCCTGTCTCAGGTAGGCCAGCAGTTCATCGGAGAGGGGCTCGATCATCACCCGGCGCCCGGTCAGATCATGGACGGAGCTGATCTCGGGAGTGCCCCTGGCCAGGAACACCAGGGGAGAGTGCTGGAAGATCACCCCCAGCACCACCACCGGCGCCCCCTGCTTGCGACGCAGCAGCAGGCTGCTGGTACCCACGCCATACTGGGCCTGGCCCTGCAGCACCAGGCTGATGGGATCGCTGCCTGGCAGGGCTTCGCGGATATCCACCTCCAGCCCCGCCTCCCGGTAAAAGCCCATTTCCTGGGCGGCGTAGTAGCCGGCGAACTGGAACTGGTGCAGCCACTTCAGCTGCAGGGTGACCTTTTCCAGGGGACGCGCCTGGGCCCAGGCGGGGCTCCCCCCCCAGGACAGCACACAGCACAGCAGGATGATCAGCGTTTTCATGGCCCGCCTCCCGGCAACGTCCTCATGATTAAGCAGCGCTCCGGGAATGTCCACAGGGAACCACCAGGGCCTGCCGACACACCAAGGAGATGCGCCCCCCGCTTGCGGACGGGTAAGTTAAAATTCCTTTTTTGCAGGAACCGGCTCCGCCGACCAATCACGATGACCGCACGCCTCCGAGAGATTCCCTACAACTACACCTCCTTTTCCGACCGGGAGATCGTCATCCGCCTGCTGGGCGAGGACAACTGGCAGGTCCTGGACGAGTTGCGGGGGGAGCGGGTCACTGGCCGCTCGGCCCGGATGCTCTACGAGGTGCTGGGCGACATCTGGGTGGTGCAGCGCAACCCCTATCTGGAAGATGACCTGCTCGCCAACCGGGAGCGGCGCCACGCCCTGATCGACGCCCTGCACCATCGCCTGGCGGAGGTGGACAAGCGGCGCCAGGCGGCCCAGAACGAGGACCCGGAGCGCAGCGCCAAGGTGGCCCGCCTGGTCGAGGCGGCCAGGGAAGCCGTAGGCCGCTTCGAGCAGTGGTTCCTGGAAACCTACAAGCTCAGGAAGAAGGTGCAGAAGATCCTCGGGCACCACACCCGCAAGGACAACATCGCCTTTGACGGCCTGGCCCGGGTTTCCCACGTCACCGACGCCACCGACTGGCGGGTCGAATACCCCTTCGTGGTGCTCACCCCGGATACCGAAGAAGAAATCGGCCCCCTGGTGCGCGGCTGCATCGAAGCCGGCCTGACCATCATCCCCCGGGGCGGCGGCACCGGCTACACGGGGGGCGCCGTGCCCCTGTCCCGCTACTCGGTGGTGATCAACACCGAGAAGCTCATCGACCTGGGCCCGGTGGAAGAGGTCGTCCTGCCCGGCGATGAGCCAAGAATGCGCGAGCCCTACGCCACCATCCGCACCGGCGCCGGCGTGGTCACCGACCGGGTCTCGGAAGCGGCCGGCAAGGCCGGCCGGGTGTTCGCCGTGGACCCCACCTCCGCCTCCGCCTCCTGCATCGGCGGCAACATCGCCATGAACGCGGGCGGCAAGAAGGCCGTGCTCTGGGGCACCGCCCTGGACAACCTGGCCTGGTGGAAGATGGTGACTCCGGACGGCAACTGGCTGGAGGTGGAGCGCCTGAACCACAACTACGGCAAGATCCACGAGCAGGAACTGGTGCAGTTCCGCCTCAAGCGTTTCGACCCGAGCGGCAAGAACCTGCTCGGCGAGGAAATCCTGGAAATGCCCGGCGCCCGCTGCCGCAAGACCGGCCTGGGCAAGGACGTGACCGACAAGTTCCTGGGCGGCGTGCCCGGGGTGCAGAAGGAAGGCACCGACGGCATCATCGTCGCCGCCCGCTGGGTGCTGCACAAGATGCCGCCGGTGACCCGCACCGTCTGCCTGGAATTCTTCGGCCAGGTGCGCGAGGCCGTGCCCTCCATCGTCGAGATCACCGATTACTTCAAGCCGGGCGGCGCCGGCCACCAGGCCGGGGTGCAGCTCGCCGGCCTGGAACACCTGGACGAGCGCTACGTGAAGGCTGTGGGTTACGCCACCAAGGCCAAGCGCCACGGGCGGCCCAAGATGGTGTTGATCGGCGACATCGTCGGCCATGACGAGGACGCGGTGATGGCCGCGGCCTCGGAAGTGGTGCGCATGACCAATAGCCGGGGCGCCGAGGGCTTCATCGCCGTCACCCCGGAAACCCGCAAGAAATTCTGGCTGGACCGCTCCCGCACCGCCGCCATCTCGCGCCACACCAACGCCTTCAAGGTGAACGAGGACGTGGTGATTCCCCTGCCGCGCATGGGTGAATACTGCGACGGCATCGAGCGCATCAACATCGAACTGTCGATCCAGAACAAGCTGGCCCTGTGCGACGCCCTGAGCGAGTTCCTGCAGGGCGACCTGCCGGTGAAGGTGGGCGACTCCAAGCTGGACAAGACCGAACTGATCGGCGAGCGCCGCGATCAGGCCCTGGAACACGTGGCCTTCGTGCGCTCCCGCTGGCAGTGGATGCTGGACAACCTGGACCTGCCCCTGGCGGAAGCGGAAACCCGCTTTGCCGAATTCGGCATCGTCGCCGGGGAGCTCACCAACAAGGCCGCCAACCCGGTGCTGTTCCACCGCCTGCAGGATTACTCGGTGCGGGCCTCCTGGAAGAAGGAGCTGAAGGAGCCCCTGGACAACATCTTCAACGGCCCGGTGTTCCGGCCCCTGTCGGAAAAGATGGACGGGGTGCAGAAGGAAGTGCTGCGCGGCCGGGTGTTCGTGGCCCTGCACATGCACGCCGGGGACGGCAACGTGCATACCAACATCCCGGTCAATTCCGACAATTACGAGATGCTCCAGACCGCCAACCGGGCGGTGGAGCGCATCATGAAGCTGGCCCGCAGCCTGGATGGGGTCATCTCCGGTGAGCACGGCATCGGCATCACCAAGCTGGAATTCCTCTCGGAAGAGGAAATCCGGCCCTTCCGGGAATACAAGGCCAAGGTGGATCCGGAAGGCCGCTTCAACAAGGGCAAGCTGATGCCCGGCGGCGACCTGTCCAACGCCTACACCCCCTCGTTCAGCCTCCTGGGCACCGAGTCCCTGATCATGGAGCAGTCCGAGGTGGGCCGCATCTCCCACATGGTCAAGGACTGCCTGCGCTGCGGCAAATGCAAGCCGGTCTGCTCCACCCACGTGCCCCGGGCCAACCTGCTCTACAGCCCGCGCAACAAGATCCTCGGCACCAGCCTGCTGATCGAGGCCTTCCTGTATGAAGAGCAGACCCGGCGCGGCATCAGCCTGCAGCATTTCGACGAATTCAACGACGTGGCCGACCACTGCACGGTCTGCCACAAGTGCTTCAACCCCTGCCCGGTGGACATCGACTTCGGCGACGTCACCATTGCCATGCGCAATTTCCTCAGGAAGCAGGGCAAGAAGAAATTCGTGCCCGGCACCGCGGCAGCCATGGCCTTCCTCACCATGAAGGACCCGGCCACCATCAAGCTGGTCAGGAAATTCATGATCGAATGGGGCTACAAGGCCCAGCGCCTGGGCCACAAGATCGGCAAATCCCTGGGCCTGATCCAGGGCCAAGTGAAGCATCCGCCCGCCACCCTGGGCCGCCCCGAGGTGAAGGCCCAGATCATCCACTTCATCAACAAGCCCATGCCCGGCGGCCTGCCCAAGCGGACTTCCCGGGCCCTGCTGGATATTGAAGATGATGCGGTGATCCCGGTGATCCGTAATCCGCACAAGACCACCGAGGATTCGGACGCGGTGTTCTACTTCCCCGGTTGCGGCTCCGAGCGCCTGTTCTCCCAGGTCGGCCTGGCCACCCAGGCCATGCTCTACGAGGTGGGCGCCACCACGGTGCTGCCCCCGGGCTACCTGTGCTGCGGCTACCCCCAGACCTCGGCCGGCGAGGAAGACAAGGGCCAGAAGATCACCACCGACAACCGGGTGCTGTTCCACCGCCTGGCCACCACCCTCAACTACCTGGACATCAAGACCGTGGTGGTCTCCTGCGGCACCTGCATGGATCAGCTGCAGAAATACCACTTCGAGCAGATCTTCCCTGGCTGCCGCCTGGTGGATATCCACGAGTACCTGATGGAAAAGGGCCTGAAGCTGGACGGCGTGCAGGGCACCCGCTACATGTACCACGAGCCCTGCCACACCCCCATGAAGATACACTCCGGCATCAAGGTGGTGAACGAACTCATGGGCCAGCCGGTGGAGCTTTCCGATCGTTGCTGCGGCGAATCCGGCACTCTGGCGGTAACCCGCCCCGACGTCTCCACCCAGGTGCGCTTCCGCAAGCAGGAAGAGATCGAGAAGGGCGCCGCCCGGCTGCGCCAGGACCAGTTCACCGGCCAGGTGAAGGTTCTCACCTCCTGCCCGTCCTGCCTCCAGGGCCTGTCCCGCTACCAGGGCGACGCCGAGGTCCAGGCCGACTACGTGGTGGTCGAGATGGCCAAATACCTGCTCGGCGACAACTGGATGGCCGACTACGTGAAGAAGGCCAACAGCGGCGGCATCGAAAGAGTCTTGCTCTAAGCGGGAATATCCATTGATCATGGCGGGTGCAAGCCCTTGCGCCCGCCATGCCGTGCTCATGACGGCCACCGCCGCGGGCCAGGACAATGCTAAACTGCCGACTGCCCTGGCACCTCCTGACCCTGGAGTAGCTTCATGACTGCATCCCCGCCTGAACTGGTCATTCCCGACCTCGACACCGGCATCAACCTGATTGCCCAGCTGCCCCTGGCCAATCCGCCTGAAGCCCTGGAACAGATCAACCGTCTGCTGGACGGCCTCAAGGCCACACCGCCCAGCCCGGAAATCTATCTGGCCCTGCTGGAACAGGTCCGTGTCCCCCTCTGCTTCGTCGCCGAGGAGCTGGCCCGCACCTACCACAACAAGCCCCTGCCCCTGGCAGAGCTGGAGGAGTTCCGCTTCCAGCGCGTGGTGGAGACCTGGCGCAAGATGGGCCGGGCCTACAACCAGTGCGCCCAGGGAGTGCATGCGGACCCCAAGGATCCCAACTACGCCAACTATCTGGCGGGCATCCTGCATCGCAATCTCTACTACACCGGCGCCATCATCCACGAACATTACCGGGCCCGCCAGGAACTGCCCCGGGGCATCTGGCTGGACCTGCACGGCTACTACGAAACCGCCGAGGAACTGGGGGTGGCCACCGAACCGGTGGTGGACCCCCTGGAAGGCGAGCAGCACACCACCCACTGCGCCGCCACCTACATCACCCTGCTGCTCATCGAAATCGCCAGCCCCTACAGCCACAGTGTCCGGGACCAGAACCTGATCCGGCGCTGGGCCTACCTGTGGGCCCCCCTGGTCGCGGTACTACCGGTGGATTCGGATCTGGAAGTCCCCCCCTTCGTGGTGGACCTGATGCAGGACAAGGCCCTGCACCCGGCCACCAACGGCATGGTGGCGGATTCCGCCCGGCGCCTGGACACCTCCCGTCTGGCCATCCAGATCGCCCAGATCCAGGCCCAGCTCAAACAACGGATGCTGCCTTCCCAGCTGGGCCTGGGCGAAGAAACCAACAATCACGCCCGCAAGCTGCTGGAACGGCTCTCCGGTCCCTGGACCCAGACCTCCATCCCCCGCCGCTTCCGGCGCTATGCGGCCAGCGGCCGGGTCAAGGTGTGCAGCGGCTTCGAATCCATGCACCTGGCCATTTCCGGCGACGTGTTCACCCAGCCGGAAGCCTCCCGGGCCTATTCCCGCAAGGATTTCGAGGACATGGCCACCTTCCGCTTCATGGTGGAACCGGAAAAGATGCTGCACATCCGCCAGTGCAATCTGGATTTCCCCGTGGATCAGTGGGAAGTCATCAACCACTCGGCCAACGGCTTCCGCCTGGGCCGTTCCATGGCAGGGCAGAAGATGGCCCACAGCCAGCTGCTGGCCCTCTGCCCCCATGACGGCGAACACTATCTGCTCGGGGAAGCCAGCTGGCTGATGCAGGAAACCAGCGAAGGCAGCCTGGTGCTGGGAGTCTCGGTGCTGCCCGGCATGCCCAAGGCCGTCGCGGTGCGCTCCAACGACTCGGCCAAGGGCAACGGCGAGCACTATGTGCGGGCCTTCATGCTGCCCGGCGTCGAGGCCATCAATGCGCCCCCCGCCCTGGTCCTGCCCACCGGGCTGTACCGGGCCGAACGCAGCATGTCCCTGTTCTGCGACGGTGAAATCCGCAACGTGACCATCAAGAGCATCCTGCAGCGGGGCATGGATTTCGACCGGGTCAGCTACGTTCAGGAAAACTGAACCTCAGGCCAGGCGCCGCCTGGCCTCTTCCCCATAACGCAGGCGCATGGCCGGAAAACGGGCGGCAAAACGGCTGCCCTTGCCCGGCTGGCTTTCCACTTCCAGGGTGGCCTGGTGGTGGCTGAGCACATGCTTGACGATGGCCAGCCCCAGCCCGGTTCCCCCGGTCTCCCGGGAACGGCCCCGGTCCACCCGATAGAAGCGCTCGGTGAGCCGGGGAATGTGCTCCGGCGCGATCCCTATCCCCGTGTCGGTCACGGCAAACTCCCCGCCCCCCTGGGTTCCCAGCCAGCGTAGCTCGATCTCGCCCCCTGCCGGGGTGTAGCGGATGGCATTGGTGACCAGATTGCCCAGGGCGCTGCGCAGTTCCTGGGGATTACCCTGGAGCTGGATGTAGCCTTCCATCTTCAGGCTGATCCGGTGCCGTCCGGCGGAGAGCACCAGGGCTTCCTGGTGCAGGGTCTGCAGCAGGGGTTCCAGGTCCACCACCTCTTCCCGCTGGGCCACGGAGGTGGATTCCAGTACCGACAGGGTGAGCAGGTCCTCGATCAGGCGCTGCATGCGGTGGGTCTGTTCGGCGATCAGGGCCATGTAATGGCGCATCTGGGCCGGATCGGGCTCCAGCTCCGGGTCGGAGAGCATCTCGGCAAAACCGGCCACCACGGTCAGGGGAGTCTTCAGCTCATGGGAGACATTGGCCACGAAATCCCGGCGCATCACGTCCAGGCGCTCCTGGTCGCTCACATCCCGGGACAGGAGCAGGTTTTCCCCCGCCGCATAGCTGACCACCTGCACCAGCAGGGTCTGACCCGCCCGGCGGGGATTGGGAAACAGCACCGGAGCGCTGTAGTCGCCCCGTTCCACGTAGCTGACGAAATCCGGCTGGCGGATCAGGTTGGTCAGGGCCTGGCCCCGGTCCTTGCCGGGATCCAGCTGGAAGTGGACCGCCGCATTGGCATTGATCCACTCGATCTGGCGGTGCTGGTTGAAGATGATGATGCCGTCCGGGAAAGCCTGTACGGCCCGGCGAAAGCGCTCCAGGGCGTCGGACAGCAGTTGCTGCTGTTCCCGCCGCACCCGGGCCCGGTGATGCAGGCCGGCGAAGACATGGTTCCACAGCCCCCGCCCCTCGGGTACCGGCCGGTCCGGCGGCCCCTCCAGCCAACGCTGCAGCCGCAGCAGGTACATGAAGTTGAGAGCGCTGATGCCGAGCAGGCCGGCCGCCAGGGTCACCAACCCCCAGACCGGCCCCTCCATGATCCAGACGGGCAGGACCAGGAAGAGGCCCAGCAGGGCCAGGGGAAACAGGGCGCTGAACCAGAGGGAGATCAAGGGGCTCCCGTATCAGTCCGGATGCACGGAGAAACGGTAACCGCTGCCCCGCACCGTCTGCACCAGCCAGTCATGGCCGGTGGCTTCCAGGGCGCTGCGCAGCCGGCGGATATGCACATCCACGGTGCGCTCTTCCACGAACACGTGGTCGCCCCAGACCTGGTCCAGGAGCTGGGTGCGGCTGTGCACCCGTTCCGGGTGGGTCATGAAGAAATGCAGCAGGCGGAACTCGGTGGGCCCCAGGACCACGGACTGCCCGTTGCCCAGCACCCGGTGCGTGACCGGGTCCAGGGACAGCCCTTCCACTTCCACCGAATCCTCGGTCATCTGGGGGGCGCGCCGGCGCAGTACGGCCTTGATGCGGGCCATCAGCTCCCGGGGCGAAAAAGGCTTGGTGACATAGTCATCGGCCCCCGCTTCCAGGCCGGCCACCTTGTCCACTTCCTCGGAACGGGCAGTGAGCATGATGATGGGCACGTCCCGGGTGCGCTCGTCGGCCCGGAAACGACGGGCCAGCTGGATACCGGAAACCCCGGGCAGCATCCAGTCCAGCAGGATCACGTCGGGCACCGCGTCCCGCACGTGGCTCAAGGCCTGTTCCCCATCCTCGGCCCGCAGCACCGAATGCCCGGCCAGCTGCAGGTTGGCGGCAATCAGTTCCTGGATTGCCGGTTCGTCTTCGACTACGAGAATGTTGGCTGCCATTGTTTTAGACCCCCCGATTTATTTCATGATTGGGCGAAGTCTATGAAGCTGAGATTACCGAATGATGACAGCCCGCAAGGGCCCGGGCAACTGGGTTAAACTAACGGCCCTTGATGAGGAGCTTCCATGGCCGGTCTCGACAATTCCACGCCCATCCCCGAGGAAATCCTGCTGCACCAGCAGTCCTGCATCGTCGAAATCGCCTACCCCGGTGGCGAACGTCATCACCTGAGCTGCGAGTTCCTGCGCGTATTCACCCCTTCCGCCGAAGCCCGAGGCCATGGCCCCGGCCAGGAAGTGCTCCAGTACGGCAAGAAGGACGTGCAGATCCAGCGCATCGAGCCAGTCGGCAATTACGCCCTGCGCTTCGTCTTCTCGGACGGTCACGATTCCGGCCTCTATTCCTGGGATCTGCTCCACAACCTGGGCAAGCATCGGGACGAACTCTGGCAGGAATACCTGCTGCAGCTGGAAAAACAAGGCCGCTCCCGGGAAGCCGGCCCCGAAACGACCTCCCAACCCGCCACCTCCTGCAAAAAGCACTGACCCATGAGCGACAACACCACCCACTTCGGCTTCCAGAAGGTCAATGAGAGCGAAAAGGCCCGCAAGGTGGCCGAGGTTTTCGATTCGGTCGCCAGCCGCTACGACCTGATGAACGATCTCATGTCCGCCGGCCTGCACCGGCTCTGGAAAGCCTTCACCATCGCCCAGAGCGGTGTGCGCGAGGGCTCCCGGGTCCTGGACATTGCCGGGGGCACCGGCGACCTGTCCCTGGCCTTTGCCAAGAAGGTGGGCAAGAGCGGCCAGGTGGTGCTCACCGACATCAACAACGCCATGCTGAGCCGGGGCCGCGACAGGCTGCTGGACAAGGGCTACCCGGTTCCGGCCACCCAGTGCAACGCCGAGTTCATCCCTTTCAAGGATGACACCTTCGACTGCGTCACCGTGGCTTTCGGCCTGCGCAACATGACCCACAAGGACCATGCCCTGGCGGAGATGCGCCGGGTGCTCAAACCGGGGGGACGGCTCCTGGTGCTAGAGTTCTCCCACGTCTGGAAGCCCCTGGCACCCCTTTACGACTTCTACTCCTTCAACGTCATTCCCAAGGTGGGCCAACTGGTCACCCAGGATGCAGCCAGCTACCAATATCTGGCCGAGTCCATCCGCATGCATCCGGACCAGGAGACCCTGAAAGGCATCATGGAATCCGTGGGCCTGGAAAAGGTGGAATATTTCAACCTCAGCCTGGGCATCGTCGCCCTGCACCGGGGCTACAAGTTCTAGGGCCCGCGCCGATGATGCCCCTCACTCCCCTCCTGGGCGCCGCCCTCAACCACCTGCTGCAAGGGGCCGAGTGGGCCCGCCTGCGGCTGCGCCCCTTTGCCGGCCAGAGCCTGGCCCTGGAGCTGGGGCCCCTGAGCCTGCATCTGACCGCCACCGCCGAGGGCCTGTTTTCCAGCCAGGGGGCCGCTGCCCCGGCCGTCAGCATCAGCCTGCCAGCCAGCGCTCCCCTGCTGGCCCTGCAGGATGTGGATCTGGTCATGCAGCAGGCCAGGATCAGCGGCAATGCCGAATTCGCCGAAACCCTGAGCTTCGTGTTCCGCAACCTGGATTGGGACGTGGAAGCAGATCTGGCGCCCTTGCTGGGGGATATTCTCGCCCACCGGCTGGTCAGCACCGGCCGCAGCCTGCAACGCCACCTGCGCCAGGCCAGCCTGAACATGGCGGCCAACCTGAGCGAGTACGCCCGGGACGAAGCCGGCCTGCTGGCCAGCCCGGCCCAGATGCAAGGCTTCAGCCAGCAATTGCTGACGCTGCGGGATGACGTGGCCCGCCTGGAAAAGCGCTTGCAACACCTGGAACGCTCCCCCCAGCCCTAAAGCCCAGGGTTTCACGACGCAAAAAAAGGCAGCCCGGAGGCTGCCTTTTTCACCAGAGCCGACTGGAATCAGTGGATGGCGTTCTTCATCTTCTTGATGGCCTGGAGCTGAGCAATGGCCTGGGCCAGCTCGGCTTCGGCAGAAGCGAAGTCCATTTCGCCCTGGCGGTTGGCCAGCGCTTCTTCGGCACGCTTCTTGGCTTCCAGAGCCTTGGCTTCATCCAGGTCGGCGGCACGGATGGCGGTATCGGCCAGCACGGTGATCATGTGCGGCTGAACCTCCAGCATGCCTCCGGAGACATACACCATCTCGAAGCGATCCTCGTCAGGCACCTTCAGGCGAACGGTACCGGGCTTGATCCGGGTCAACAGCGGCGTGTGCCGCGGCATGATGCCCAGTTCGCCGGCTTCGCCGGGGAATACTGCGAACTCGACGAGGCCGGAGAAGATTTCTTCTTCGGCGCTCACCACGTCCACATGTACAGTCATTGCCATAGCAGGCTCCCTTCCTTAACGGGCTGCATTACTGCAGCGTCTTGGCCTTCTCGATGGCTTCCTCGATGCCGCCCACCATGTAGAAGGCTTGCTCGGGGAGGCTGTCGCACTCGCCGGAAACGATCATCTTGAAGCCCTTGATGGTTTCCTTCAGCGGCACGTACTTGCCGGGAGAGCCGGTGAACACTTCGGCCACATGGAAAGGCTGGGACAGGAAGCGCTGAATCTTACGAGCGCGGGCCACGGCCAGCTTGTCCTCGGGAGACAGTTCGTCCATACCCAGAATGGCGATGATGTCGCGCAGTTCCTTGTAGCGTTGCAGGGTCATCTGCACGGCGCGGGCCACGGAGTAGTGCTCCTCGCCCACCACCTGGGGATCCAGCTGACGGGAGGTGGAGTCCAGGGGATCCACGGCGGGGTAGATACCCAGGGAAGCGATGTCCCGGGACAGCACGACGGTGGAGTCCAGGTGCAGGAAGGTGGTGGCGGGGGACGGGTCGGTCAAGTCATCCGCAGGCACATACACGGCCTGGATGGAGGTGATGGAACCCACCTTGGTGGAGGTGATCCGTTCCTGCAGGCGGCCCATTTCTTCAGCCAGGGTGGGTTGGTAACCCACGGCGGAAGGCATACGGCCCAGCAGAGCGGACACTTCGGTACCGGCCAGGGTGTAGCGGTAGATGTTATCCACGAAGAACAGGATGTCACGGCCTTCGTCACGGAAACGCTCGGCCATGGTCAGGCCGGTCAGGGCCACGCGCAGACGGTTGCCGGGGGGTTCGTTCATCTGACCGAACACCATGCCGACCTTGTCCAGCACGTTGGAGTCCTTCATTTCGTGATAGAAGTCGTTCCCTTCACGGGTACGCTCACCCACGCCGGCAAACACGGACAGACCGCTGTGTGCCTTGGCGATGTTGTTGATGAGCTCCATCATGTTCACGGTCTTGCCCACGCCGGCGCCGCCGAACAGACCCACCTTGCCGCCCTTGGCGAACGGGCAGATCAGGTCGATCACCTTGATGCCGGTTTCGAGCAGTTCCACGGAGGGAGACAGCTCGTCGAACTTGGGCGCAGCCTGGTGGATGGAACGACGTTCATCGGTGGCGATGGGGCCGGCTTCGTCGATGGGACGACCCAGCACGTCCATGATGCGGCCCAGGGTAGCGTGGCCGACAGGAACGGAGATGGGAGCACCGGTGTTGTTCACCTTCATGCCGCGGCGCAGGCCGTCGGAAGAACCCATGGCGATGGTACGCACCACGCCGTCACCCAGCTGTTGCTGCACTTCGAACGTCAGACCCTTTTCGGCCATGTCGTTTTCGCTGCCAGCATCAAGCATCAGGGCGTCATACACTTTCGGCATCTGGTCGCGGGGGAACTGGATGTCCACCACGGCGCCGATGCACTGCACGATTGAACCTTGACTCATATTAAATCCCCAATATCAATAAGCTTAAACCGCTGCCGCGCCGCTGACGATCTCGGACAATTCCTTGGTGATGGCTGCCTGGCGGGCCTTGTTATAGACCAGCTTCAGTTCACCAATCACGTTCTTGGCATTGTCGGAGGCCGACTTCATGGCCACCATCCGGGCGGATTGCTCGGAGGCCATGTTTTCAGCGACCGCCTGATAGATCAGCGCTTCCACGTAGCGCACCAGCAGGTCGTCGATGACGGCCTGGGCGTCGGGCTCGTAGACATAGTCCCACTTGGTGCTGGTGGAACCCACGGCTTCGCCGGACAGGGGCAGCAACTGCTCGATGACCGGTTCCTGCTTCATGGTGTTGATGAAGCGGGTGGAAGCGACGTAGACCGCGTCGATTTCTCCGGCAACGAAGGCATCCAGCAGGACCTTGATGGGTCCGATCAGCTTTTCCAGGTGCGGGGTGTCGCCCAGACCCACCACGTGGGAGACGACGTTCGCACCGGCGCGCTGCATGAAGCCGAAGCCCTTGTTGCCGATACAGGTGGCGCGCAACTTGACGCCGGCTGCATCCCATTCCTTCATCTTGGCCAGGACCTGACGCAGCACGTTGCTGTTCAGGCCACCGCACAAGCCCTTGTCGGAAGTGATCACGATGAGGCCAACATTCTTGACTTCACGGTTGATCAGGAACGGGTGTTTGTACTCGGTAAGCGCATGGGACAGGTTGCCCGCCACACGCCGGATCTTCTCGCCATAGGGGCGGGCGGCACGCATCCGGTCCTGCGCCTTGCGCATTTTGGATGCGGCCACCATTTCCATGGCCTTGGTGATCTTGCGCGTATTTTCTACGCTCTTGATCTTGTTACGAATTTCCTTGCCGCTAGGCATGGCGCTCTCCCCGTTGGATTAGACCCAGGTGCCCTTGAAGGCGGTGATGGCGGCAGCCAGCTGCTTCTCGGATTCGCCGTCCAGCTCCTTGGTCGTTTCCATCTTGTTCATCAGGTCGGCTGCATTCTGCTTCAGGTAAGCCTGCAGGGCCTTTTCGAACTCCAGGGCGCGCTTGACTTCCACGTCGTCGTAGAAACCCTTGTCAGCTGCGTACAGCGTGACGGACATTTCGGAGACGCTCATGGGAGAGTACTGGGCCTGCTTCATCAGCTCGGTCACCAGACGGCCACGCTCCAGCTGCTTGCGGGTGGCTTCGTCCAGGTCGGAGGCGAATTGGGCGAAGGCAGCCAGTTCGCGGTACTGGGCCAGGGCCAGACGCACACCGCCGCCCAGCTTCTTGACGATCTTGGTCTGCGCAGCACCACCGACGCGGGACACGGAGATACCGGCGTTGATAGCGGGACGGATACCGGCGTTGAACAGGTCGGTTTCCAGGAAGATCTGGCCGTCGGTAATGGAGATCACGTTGGTCGGCACGAAGGCGGACACGTCACCTGCCTGGGTTTCGATCACGGGCAGAGCGGTCAAGGAACCGGTCTTGCCCTTCACGGCGCCGTTGGTGACCTTTTCCACCCACTCTTCGGAAACGCGAGCGGCACGCTCGAGCAGACGGGAGTGCAGGTAGAACACGTCGCCGGGGTAGGCTTCGCGGCCGGGAGGACGACGCAGCAGCAGGGAAACCTGACGGTAGGCCCAGGCTTGCTTGGTCAGATCGTCATAAACGATCAGGGCGTCTTCGCCGTTGTCGCGGAAGTACTCGCCCATGGTGCAACCGGAGTAGGGGGCGATGTACTGCAGGGCGGCAGATTCGGAAGCGGTGGCAGCCACGACGATGGTGTATTCCATGGCGCCATGCTCTTCCAGCTTGCGCACCACGTTGGCCACGGTGGAAGCCTTCTGGCCCACAGCCACGTAGATACACTTAACGCCGGTACCCTTCTGGTTGATGATGGCATCCACAGCCACGGCAGTCTTGCCGGTCTGACGGTCGCCAATGATCAGTTCGCGCTGGCCGCGGCCGACGGGCACCATGGAGTCGATGGACTTCAGGCCGGTCTGAACGGGCTGGGACACGGACTTACGCCAGATCACGCCAGGGGCGACCTTTTCGATCTTGTCGGTCAGCTTATTGTTCAGGGGACCCTTGCCGTCGATGGGCTGGCCCAGGGAGTTCACCACGCGACCCAGCAGTTCGGGACCCACGGGAACTTCCAGAATGCGGCCGGTGCACTTGACGGTGTCGCCTTCGGAAATCTGTTCATATTCACCCAGAACCACGGCGCCGACGGAGTCGCGTTCCAGGTTCAGGGCCATGCCGAAGGTGTTGCCGGGGAATTCCAGCATTTCACCTTGCATGACGTCTTGCAGACCGTGCACACGGCAGATGCCGTCGGTCACGGAAACAACGGTACCCTGCGTGCGGGTTTCAGCGCCCACTTGCAGGTTTTGAATCTTGCTTTTGATCAGCTCGCTGATCTCGGACGGATTCAACTGCATATAAATCTCCTAGTTCTTGAGCGCAGTGGCCATGGCTTCGAGCTTGCCGCGTACGGAAGCATCCAGAACCTGGTCACCCACCGCCACCCGCACGCCACCGATAAGTTCCGCTTCCACCACGACGGTGGGCGCAAGCTTGGTCTTGAAATGTGCTTCCAGCTGGGGCATCAGGGCCGCAATATCAGCATCGGTCAGGGGAAAGGCGGTTTGCACCACGGCTTCCTTGACACCATCTTCTGCAGCTTTCTGAGCCTCGAACAGCGCGGAAATTTCCGGCAGCAGGGTCAGTCGCTCATTGTCCGCGAGGACGCGGATGAAATTGCCGAGCGCGGCATCGTTGTCTTCAGCCAGTGAAACAACCAGCTGGGCGACCTGCTCGGCGGACAGTTTGGGATTGCCGATCACCTCGGCCATCTCCGGGTCCTGGGCGATCAGGGCCAGGCGCTGAAGGCGTCCTGACCAGGCTCCCAGTGCCCCTGCTTCCTTGGCGATGCGAAACACGGCTTCGGCGTAGGGGCGGGCGATGGTGACAGTTTCAGCCATAAGCGTTACAGATCCTGTTTAATTGCGGACAGCAATTCGGCATGGGCCTTGGCGTCGATCTCGCGGCGCAGAATCTTTTCGGCACCGGCCACAGCCAGGGCAGCGACGGATTCCCGCAGTTGCTCCTTGGCGCGTACGGCTTCCTGTTCTGCATCAGCCTTGCCGGCAGCGACGATGCGCTCAGCCTCGACCTTCGCCTGGGCCTTGGCCTCGTCGATGATCTGGGCGGCACGCTTTTCAGCCTGGGCCAGGAGTTCTGCGGACTTTTCCTTGCCTTCGCGCAGGGCTTCTGCGGAACGCTTGGTAGCCAGTTCGAGATCGTGTTTACCGCGTTCGGCGGCAGCCAGACCGTCCGCGATCTTTTTCGCACGCTCGTCGAGTGCCTTCACAATGGGCGGCCACACGAATTTCATCGTGAACCACGCCAGAATGAAGAACACAACGAGCTGGGCGAACAGCGTTGCGTTCAGATTCACGGTTTCAGTCCCCTATCAGAGAGTTAAAGGGGAGCCGATTACAGCTTGAAGGGGTTGGCGAAGGCGAACATCATCGCGATACCAACGCCGATCAGGAAGGCGGCGTCGATCAGACCGGCCAGCAGGAACATCTTGGTCTGCAGTTCGTTCATCAGTTCAGGCTGACGGGCGGAGGCTTCAATGTACTTACCACCCATCAGGCCGATACCGATACAAGCACCGATAGCACCCAGACCGATGATCAGACCGGCAGCCAGCGCGACAAAACCCAAAACTTGTTCCATGACAACTCCTTGCTAAGTTAAAAGTAAAACAAAGTTAAAAAACTACCAAAGACAACAAAATCTTAATGCGACTCGTGGGCCTGACCGATGTACACCAGGGTCAGCATCATGAAGATGAAAGCCTGCAGGGCCACGATCAGGATGTGGAAGATGGCCCAGATGGAACCGGCAACGATGTGGCCGGCCCACAGCAGGGGACCGGTCAGACCGGCGCTGCCCCAGGCGGCACCCATCAGGGCGATCAGCATGAACACCAGTTCGCCAGCGTACATGTTGCCGAACAGCCGCATGCCGTGGGACACGGTCTTGGCCAGGAACTCGATCATCTGCATGGCGAAGTTGATCGGGTACAGCACCGGGTGGCTGCCGAAGGGGGCGGTGAACAGTTCGTGAATCCAGCCGCCCAGACCCTTGATCTTGACGTTGTACCACAGGCAGACCAGGAGGACGCCGATGGACATGCCCAGGGTGCCGTTCAGGTCAGCGGTGGGCACGACGCGCAGATAGGCGTGGTGGTCACCGGTGGCGGTCTGCCACAGGGTGGGCAGCAGGTCCAGGGGCAGGAAGTCCATGGAGTTCATCAGGAAGATCCAGACGAACACGGTCAGGGCCAGAGGAGCCACGAACTTGCGGGACTCCTCGTGATGCACGATGCCCTTGGCCTGGTTGGCCACCATTTCCAGCACGATCTCGACGGCAGCCTGCATGCGGCCCGGCACACCGGAGGTCACGTTGGCGGCGACGCGCCACATGACGAACAGACCAAGCACCCCCATCAGGATGGAGAAGGTCAGGGTATCCAGGTTGATGACGCTGAAGTCAATGACGGACGTCTGGGCATGACCCGTGGTGTTCAGGTGGGTCAGGTGGTGGACAATGTACTCGCCCGCGGTGGGGCCGTGTGCTGCGGCTGCTTCAGTAGACATGTCAGGATTTCTTCCAAAAAGCAAAAAAACTCGCTTGCAATACAACCGCCATTCCGATCAGCAGGCTGGGCCAGTGCATGTCCGGATACAACTTGATGGCGACTGCCAACAATCCTATGGTTGCTGCGACCTTGATGAACTCGCCGATGAAGAACTGGGCCGGGAGGGATGTTCCCGGACGCTTCGACACCGCTTTCAGACGCAGGGCAAACCAGGCACTGGGCAGGATACAGGCGATCCCCGCCAGGCCTGCCGAAATCGCCCCCCGCGTTCCGACAAGTAAACCGGCAATCAACACGATGATTATGGTGGCGCCAAGTTGCAGGTAAATTGCTTTAATCATGGCGCTTTGCGGTTATTGCCGGCCGCCGCATACAAAACCTAAATAATATAAGACTTAAGGAGGCATTCGTCAAACAAAATGTCAGTCTGACGTAAGTAATATTGCACTGCAACAGAAGCTTGTCATCAGCGCAGGCGCCCCAGCAATCCTTCCAGTTGGTCCAGGTCGCCGAAGGCAATGCTGACCTTGCCGGCTCCCTTCTTGTTGGCCCGGATCTGCACCGTGGCCCCGAGAACGTCGGACAACTCTTCCTCCAGGCGCAGCAGGTCCCGGTCCGGCTTCTGCTCCACGGGCTGGGCGGGAGGATTGAGGCGGCGCTGCACCAGGCGCTCCGCTTCCCGTACCGAAAGTCCCTTCTGGATGATCAGCTGGGCCAGCTGCACCTGATCGGCTGCCGCCAGAGGTAGCAGAGCCCGGGCGTGGCCCATGTCCAGCTTGTTGTCCAGCAGCAGCTCCTGGACCGGCGCACACAGCTGCAGCAGCCGCAGCAGGTTGGAGGCGGCCGGCCGGGAACGGCCCACGGCGTCGGCGGCCTGCTGATGGGTCAGTTTGAATTCGTCCACCAGGCGCTGCAGGCCCAGGGCTTCTTCCAGGGGATTGAGGTTTTCCCGCTGGATGTTCTCGATCAGGGCCATGGCCAGGGCCTGCTCGTCGGGAATGTCCCGCACCAGCACCGGCACTTCGGTCAGACCCGCCTTCTGGGCGGCGCGCCAGCGGCGCTCGCCGGCCACGATCTCGTAACGCTCGGCCCCTGGTGTGGCATCGATGGCCCGCACCAGGATGGGCTGCATGATGCCCTGGGCCCGGATGGAAGCCGCCAGTTCCGCCAGGGAGGCTTCGTCCATGCGGCTGCGGGGCTGGTACTTGCCCGGCCGCAGGCGGTCTATGGGCAGCTCCCGTTGCTCGTCCGGACGCTTTTCGTTCCCCGCCGACAGCAGGGCATCCAGACCCCGGCCCAGTCCCTTGGGTTTCATGGGCTCACCTCGGCGGGCAGCATCCGGCCCAGCATTTCCTGAGCCAGGGCCAGGTAGGCCTGGGCGCCCCTGGAGCTCCGGTCGAAGGCCAGCACCGGCTTGCCGTAGGAGGGCGCCTCGGCCAGACGCACATTGCGGGGCACGATGGTGCTGTAGACCTTGTTGCCGAAATGGCGCTCCAGTTCGCTGGAGACCTGTTGGGTGAGGGTGCTCTGGGGGTTGTACATGGTGCGCAGCAGCCCCTCGATTTCCAGGCGGGGATTCAGGTGGGCGCGCACCTTCTTCAGGGTTTCCACCAGATCCGAGAGCCCTTCCAGGGCGTAGTACTCGCACTGCATGGGAATCACCACCGAATCGGCCGCCACCAAGCCATTCACGGTGAGCATGTTGAGGGCGGGCGGGCAGTCGATCAGGACGAAATCGAAGGGTGCATCCTGGAGGGCGTCGCGCAGCCGGAATTCCCGCCGTTCCAGGTCCACCACCTCCACCTCGGCCCCGGCCAGCTCCCGGTTGGCGGGCAGGACGGAAAAGCCGAATTCGGTTTCCAGGCAGGCCTGGGCCAGGCTCACCTGGCCCAGCAGCACCTGGTACACCGTGGGCAGGGCCTCGCGCTTGAAGATGCCGGCGCCGGTGGTGGCGTTGCCCTGGGGGTCCAGGTCGATCAGCAGCACCCGGCGCCCCTCCTGGGCCAGGCTGGCGGCCAGATTGACCGCCGTGGTGGTCTTGCCCACGCCGCCTTTCTGGTTGGTGATGGCTAACACTTTCATGGTTTCTACCTTTCCGCGCCTGCTGTGCAAATCAATCCAGCCGCAACATCACCAGATGCCGCTCGGCTTCCAGCCCCGGGACCCCCAGGGGCTCCACCGCCTGAATCCGGATGTCGGCCGGCAGGGCCGCCAGTTCCGCTTCGGGCCGTTGGCCTTTCATGGCCAGCCAGCAGCCGCCCGGAGCCAGCAGATGCCGGGTCAGACGGACGAAATCCGCCAGTTCGGCAAAGGCCCGGGAGGTGATCATGGCATAAGCACCCTGCAGTTCCTCCACCCGGGCGTGGCGGGCCTGGACGTTGGCCAGCCCCAGCTCGATGGCCGCCTGCCGCTGGAAGGTGGCCTTCTTCTGCACCGCATCCACCAGGGTCACCTGCAGCTCGGGGCGGACGATGGCCAGGGGGATGCCGGGCAGGCCGCCGCCGCTGCCCACGTCCAGCAGGTTGGCACCGTTGACCCAGGGCAGGATGGCCAGGGAATCGAGCAGGTGGTGGGAAATGGCCTGGGCCGGATCCTTGAGGGCGGTGAGATTGTACGTCCGGTTCCACTTCAGCAGCATGTCCCGGTAGGCCAGCAGCTTTTCCGCCGCCCCGGCGGGCAGCTCCAGGCCCATGGCGTCCAGGCCCGCCTGGAGTTGTTGCAGGTCGCTCATGCGCCGGCCCTCCCCAGACGTTTCAACTGGATCAGCAGCAGGGAGATGGCCGCCGGGGTGATGCCCTGGATGCGACTCGCCTGGCCCAGGGTCTCGGGCTTATGCTGGCGGAGCTTCTGCTGCACTTCCCGGGAGAGGCCCGGCACTTGGCTGAAATCCAGGTCGGCCGGCAGGGCCAGGTGTTCATACTCGGCGGCCTTGGCCACCTCTTCCCGCTGGCGGTCGATGTAGCCCTGGTACTTGGCCTGGATTTCCAGCTGCTCCACCGCCTGGGCATCGGCCAGGGCTTCACCGGCCCCGGGCAGGGTCAGCAGGTCGGCGTAGCTCACGTCGGGCCGACGCAGCAGCTCGAAGAGGTTGTATTCGTGGTCGATGGCCTTGCCCAGAACCCGCACCGCATCGGCTTCCGGCAGGGTCTGGGGGCGCACCCAGGTGCTCTTCAGGCGCTCGGCTTCGGCGGCAATGGCATCCCGCTTGCGGCAGAAGGCATCCCAGCGGGCATCGTCCACCAGGCCCAGTTCCCGGCCCTTCTCGGTGAGGCGCAGGTCGGCATTGTCTTCCCGCAGCTGCAGGCGGTACTCGGCCCGGCTGGTGAACATGCGGTAGGGCTCGGAGACGCCGCGGGTGATGAGATCGTCCACCAGCACACCCAGGTAGGCCTCGTCCCGGCGCGGGCACCAGGCTTCCTTCTCCTGCACCTGCAGGGCGGCGTTGACGCCCGCCAGCAGGCCCTGGGCGGCCGCTTCCTCGTAGCCGGTGGTGCCGTTGATCTGGCCGGCGAAGAAAAGGCCGTTGATGGCCTTGCTCTCCAGGGAGGACTTCAGCCCCCGGGGATCGTAGTAGTCGTACTCGATGGCGTAGCCGGGGCGCAGGATGTGGCAGTTCTCCATGCCGCGGATGGAACGCACGATCTGCAGCTGCACGTCGAAGGGCAGGCTGGTGGAAATGCCGTTGGGGTAAATCTCGTGGGTATCCAGGCCCTCCGGCTCAAGGAAGACGTGGTGGCTGTCCTTGTCGGCAAAGCGGTGGATCTTGTCCTCGATGGAAGGACAGTAGCGGGGACCGACGCCCTCGATCACCCCGGTGTACATGGGGGAGCGGTCCAGGTTGGCGCGGATGATGTCGTGGGTGCGGCTGTTGGTGTCGGTGATCCAGCAGGGCAGCTGCTTCGGGTGCTGGGCCGCGTTGCCGAGGAAGGAGAACACCGGCAGGGGATCATCCGAGTACTGGGGCTCCATCACCGAGAAGTCGATGCTCTTGCCGTCCAGGCGCGGAGGCGTGCCGGTCTTCAGGCGCCCCTGGGGCAGGGCCAGTTCCTTCAGGCGGGCCGCCAGGGAGACGCTGGGAGGGTCGCCCATGCGGCCCCCGGTGTAGTTCTGCAGGCCGACGTGGATCAGGCCGTTCAAGAAGGTGCCGGCGGTCAGCACCACCGCCCGGGCTTCGAAGCGCACCCCCAGCTGGGTCACGGCCCCCACCACCCGGTCGCCTTCGACGATCAGGTCGTCGCAGGCCTGGGCGAAGAGGGTCAGGTTGGGCTGGTTCTCCAGGCGGGTGCGGATGGCCTGCTTGTACAGCACCCGGTCGGCCTGGGCGCGGGTGGCGCGCACCGCCGGGCCCTTGGAGGCGTTGAGGATGCGGAACTGGATGCCGCCCTCGTCGGTGGCCGCCGCCATGGCGCCGCCCAGGGCATCCACCTCCTTCACCAGGTGGCCCTTGCCGATGCCGCCGATGGAGGGATTGCAGCTCATGGCCCCCAGGGTTTCCAGGTTGTGGGTCAGGAGCAGGGTGCGCGCTCCGGCCCGGGCAGCCGCCAGGGCCGCCTCGGTACCGGCGTGACCGCCGCCGACGACGATGACATCGAAACGCGTGGGAAAGATCATGATCTGGAAATCGGGGCCCGGTACGGCAGAAACGGGCAAAGGCAGAGGGAGGGCGATTTTACGTCAGAGCGCTGAAAATTCACAGTTTTTGGCAGCTTTGCCGAAATGCCGGGCCGGCCCGGAAAGCCGCGGGCTTGCTGGCCGCCGGGAACTGGCGTAGCTTCGCAAACCACACGTTTCATGCCCTTTTCCCATGGATTCATCAGAAACCGCCGCCAATCTGCTCGCGGCCATGCAATCGGAACTGCAGCGGCAGCGGGTCCTGATCATCGATCGCCATCCCCCGGCCCGGGAATCCCTGCGGCTGATGCTGGCCAACCTGGGCATCACCCAGGTCCATGGGGCGGGCAGCTCGGCGGAAGTGCTGCGCCAGGTCAAGAACAACCGGTTCGACATCGTCCTGTCCGACTACATCCTGGACGACGGCCGGGACGGCCAGCAACTGCTCGAGGAACTGCGCCACCAGCGACTGCTGCCCCTGTCCTCGGTGTACATGATCGTCACCAGCGAACGCAGCTACCACAACGTGGTGTCCCTGGCCGAGCTGACCCCCGACGACTACCTGATCAAGCCGTTCACCGCCGACATGCTGCAGACCCGCCTGGCCCGGGCCCTGTACAAGAAGCACATCCTCAAGCCCATCTACACCTGCATGGCCAGGGGCGCCTACGACGAGGCCATCGCCGCCTGCGACCAGGTGATCACCGAATTTCCCGCCTACCAGCTGGAAGCCCAACGCTTCAAGGGCGAACTGCTCCAGGCCCAGGGCCGGCTGGACGAAGCCCTGCGCCTCTACGAAGGGCTCCTGAGCCTGAAATCCATACCCTGGGCCAAGATGGGCCTGGCCATGGTGGCCCGCAGCCAGAACCGGCTGGACGATGCCGAGCAGCTGGCCATGGAACTGGTGGCGGAAAACCCGGACTTCCTCTCGGCCTATGATTTCCTCTCCCTGGTGCGGGAATCCCAGGGCCATCTGGTGGAGGCCCAGGAAGCCCTGCAGGAAGCCGCCCTGCGGGCCCCCCACAACACCTTGCGCCAGCGCCTGGTGGGGGACCTGGCCCTGCAGAACAACGAACTGGAGCTGGCCGAACGGGCCTTCAGCAAGGTGCTGGAACGACACCGGGGTTCCAGCCTGCGCTCGGTGGATGACTACACCAGCCTCTCCAAGGTGCAGCTGGAAAAAGGCAACATCAACGGCGCCCGGGAAGTGATCCGCAACCTGCGCCGGGACTGGCGCGGGGAAAAGCAGGGCGAACTGGCGGCCCTGGTCATGGAAAGCATGGCCTGCAGCAAGGAAGGTGACGAGCAGAAATCCCGGCAGCTGGTGGAACAGGCCATGGAGCTGCACCGGGATCTGGCCACCGAGCTGGGCCCCGAGGGCCTGGACTCCAAGCGGCTGACCGTGGACCTGGCCCACGCCTGCATGGAAAACGGCAAGGACGAGGAAGCCCACCAGCTGCTACGCCAGGTGGCGGCCGAAAATCACGACGACTTCCGGGTCATTTCCCACATCGAAGGCGTGTTCGAAAAGACCGGCCAGGGCGACGTGGGCCGGGCCATGCTCCAGGAAGTGGGGGCCGAGATCGTCGCCCTCAACAACCAGGGGGTGCTGGCCGCCCACGGCGGAGACCTGCGGGCCTCGGTGGACATGCTGATCAGCGCCGCCGACCGGGTGCCCAACGTGCAGTTCCTGGTCAATGCCACCCGGGCCATCCTCACCTACATGGACCAGCGCGGCTGGGACGCGGACCTGGCAGCCCGGGGGCTGGATTACCTGCAGCGGGCCCAGGCCAAGGCGCCGCGCAATCCCAAGGTGCTGCTGGCCCGGGAAATCTACACCCAGGTGGCGCGCAAGTACGGCATCTCCACCGGCGACCCGGAGCTGGGCTAGGCCCGGGGCTCCGGCGCCGGGGGCGGTGCCTGGCGGGCCACCAGCGCCGCCGCCAGGGTGGGATAAAGGGGCGCGCTGATCAGGCGCGACAGGCCCGAGGAGAGCAGGGACACCGCCATCAGGCCGATCACCAGGGAATAGCCATCCACCATCTCCATCACGATCACGAAGGAGGTGATCGGCGCCTGGGTCACGGCCGCCAGGAAGCCTGCCATGCACAGGGCCAGGAGCATCCCCGGGGCAGCAGTCTGGTCCAGCAGCGGGGCCAGATCGTGGCCGAGGCCGGCACCGATGGACAGGGCCGGGGCGAAGATGCCCCCGGGCAGGCCGGACAGGTAGGCCATCAGGGTGGCCACGAACTTGGCCGGGCCAAAATACCAGGGGATGTTGCCCTCCGCCTCCAGCAGGGCCTGGGTCTGCTCCAGGCCGCTGCCATAGACCACCCCGCCGGTGACCAGCCCCAGGCAGGCCACCAGCAGGCCGCAGGCGGCGGCAAACCACACCGGCCGGTCACGCCGGAAATCCGCCAGGGGCCCCCGCCAGGCCGTGGCGCCGATAATCATCAGGCGCGCAAACAGGCCGCCAGCCAGGCCGCAGACCAGGGCCGACAGGGCCACCGCCTTGAGCTGGTCCCCGTCGCCGCCGATGATCAGGATGTTGCCGAAGTAATTGCCGCTCCCCATCAGGGCCTGGGCCGTCACACCGGCCAGGACGATGGCGGTGATGATCAGGCCGGACATACGCGCCTCCACCCCCCGGCTCATCTCCTCGATGGCGAACATGATCCCCGCCAGGGGCGCATTGAAGGCCGCCGCGATCCCCGCCGCGCCGCCTGCCACCAGCAGGTGGTTGCGCTGGATGTGCAGGGAGCGGGGCAGCAGGCCGTGGATGGCATGCATCAGGGAAGCCCCCACCTGCACCGTGGGGCCCTCCCGGCCCAGGGAAAAACCACAGCCCACGGCACTGGCGCCCACCAGAATCTTGCCGGCAATGATGCGCAGGGAGAGCAGGGGCCTCCAGCCCCGGGCATCGGCCGGACGCTGCATCTCCGCCAGGGCCTGGGGAATGCCGCTGCCCTCAGCCCCGGAAAAGTAGCGTCGGGTGATCCAGACGCACAGGGCGCCGCCCAGGGGCGTGAGCACCAGGGGCAACCACCAGTAACGGGCCGCTCCCTGAACGAACTGGTGACTCAGGAACTCGGACAGCTCCGCAAACAGCACCGCCAGCAAGCCCACCCCGATGGCCCCGCCCCAGAACACCAGCCGCCCCAGCCACAGGGTGACATAGGCCTTATGGCGCCAGCGCCGCAGGGGCAGGGCGGCCAGAACCCGGGAAGAATACTGGCCGAGGGCTTGAAACAGGAATCTCATGGATCCTCCGCCGGCTCAGGCCTTCAGTCAGCCTGGCAGAGCAGCCCCTTCAGGTATTCCCCCTCGGGAAAATCCAGGGCCACCGGATGGTCGGCGGCACCGGCCAGGCGCTGCACGATGCGGGCGTTACGGCCCGCATCCAGGGCGGCCCCGGCGACGATCTTCTGGAACAGTTCCAGGCCTATGCCCCCCGAGCAGGAATAGGTCATCAGCAGACCGCCCGGCTTGAGCAGCCGGAAGCCCAGCAGGTTGATGTCCTTGTAGGCCCGGGCCGCCCGGTTGGCGTGGGCGGCGGAAGGAGCGAACTTGGGCGGATCGAGCACGATCAGGTCGAAGCTCCGGCCTTCCTTCCTGAACTCCCGCAGGGCCTGGAACACATCGGCTTCCAGCCACTCGGCCCGTTCTACCGGCAACTCCGGATTCAGGGCCAGGTTGGCCCGGGCCCGCGCCAGGGCCGGGCCGGAGGAATCGATGGAAAGCACCGAGGCCGCACCGCCCCCCAGGGCCTGGAGGGAGAAGCCCCCCGTGTAGCAGAAGCAGTTGAGCACCGACTTGCCCGCCGCCAGGCGGCCGAGCAGGGCCCGGTTGTCGCGCTGGTCCAGGTAAAAGCCGGTCTTGTGGCCGCCGGCATAATCCACCCCCAGGCGCACCCCGTTTTCCAGGATGCTGATCTCCCCTTCCGGGGCGCTCCCATAAGCCCAGCCGGTGACCGGCTCCAGCCCCTCCAGGCCGCGCACCTCGGAGTCGGAACGCTCATAGACCCGGGCGCAGCCGGTGGCCTGCACCAGGGCGCCCACCAGGGCCTTGCGCCATTTGTCCGCCCCGGCGCTGGTGAGCTGCACCACCACCGTGTCCCCGTACTGGTCGGCGATCACCCCGGGCAGGCCGTCCGATTCCGCGTGGATCAGGCGCAGGCCCTGCTGGTCCGCCAGCTCCGGCAGAGCCCGGCGCCGGGCCACGGCAGCCGCCACCCGGCGCTTGAAGAAGGCGTCGTCCACGGTCTCGGCCGGATCGAAGGTCCACACCCGGCAGCGGATCTGGGAGCTGGGGCTGTAGGCCCCCCTGGCCAGCTCGCGCCCATCGGCCGCGTGGATGGTGACCGTGTCGCCGGGCCGGGCGCGGCCTTCCAGACGTTGCACGGAACTTTCGAACAGCCAGGGGTGACGGCGGAACAGGGAACGTTCCTTGCCATCCTTGAGGATCAGCTCAGCCATGGGTTTTCCGGGTGGGTAAAAGACAAAAAGCCCCGGCAGCATCCGCCACCGGGGCCTGATTTCGGCGTCAACCGTGCTTAGCCCAGGGCCTTGCGGTTACGAGCCTGGCACTCGGCCTGATAAATCATGCGCATCATGGCGGTGCCTTTGCCACGGAAGATGCGCTTGCCGGTCTTGGACAGGCAGCGACGCTCGATGGAGGAGCGACGGTTACGGGTGATGGCCATGGAAATTCTCCAGATAGAAACCGGTTACTAGATTCGGAATACAGCAAAGGGGCGAAATCTTAAAGGGATGAAGGCCTTAGGTCAATCGCCGCCAGGGCCGGCCTTGCTGCCGCGCCGGGCTCGGGGGTGGGCCAGGTCATAGACCTGGGCCAGGTGCTGGAAATCCAGGTGGGTATAGACCTGGGTCGAGGCGATGCTGGCGTGGCCCAGCATTTCCTGCACGGCCCGCAGGTCGCCGCTGGACTGCAGCACGTGGGAGGCAAAGGAATGGCGCAGCATGTGCGGATGCACCCGGGTGGTGATGCCGGCCTGCAGGGCCCGCAGGCGCAGGCGCTCCTGGATCATGCGCAGGGACAGGCGGCGGCCCCGCTGGCTGACGAACAGGGCCTGCTCCTCCGGGGCGGCCAGCTGCTGGCGCACGGCAGCCCAGGCCGCCAGGGCTTCCCTGGCCTTGCTGCCGACGGGCACCAGCCGCACCTTGCTGCGCTTACCCAGGACCCGCACCTCCCCTTCCACCAGCATGCCTTCCAGCACGTCCAGGTTGAGGCTGGCCAGCTCTGCTAGGCGCAGACCCGAGGAGTAGAACAGTTCGAACATGGCCTGGTCGCGCCGGTTCAGGCGGTCGTCCCCGGTGTCGGGGGTCTGGTCCAGGAGGCCCAGGGTTTCCTCCACCGACAGGGCCCGGGGCAGGCGCTTGGGGGACTTGGGCGCCTTGATGCCGGCGCAGGGATTGGCCGGCACCAGGCCCCGCTGCAGCAGCCACTTGAAGAAGCCGCGCCAGGCGGACAGGAGCCGCGCCAGGCTGCGGCCCGAGAGGCCCTGGCCATGGAGCAGGGCCACCTGGCGGCGCACGGCCAGGGTATCGAAATCGGCCAGGGGCCGCTCGGCGGCCGCCTGGAGCAGACGCCGCAGATCGCGGTCGTAATTGCTCAGGGTGTGGGGGGACTGGCGCCGCTGCTCGGCCAGTTCGGCCAGATAGGCCTGGACGGCGGCGGCGTTGTCCATGGGGCTTACAGGGCGGTGTGGGTGACCCGGGCCAGGGCGGCGGACACCAGTTCTCCCAGGCGTTCCAGGTAGAGGGTGCCCATGTCGGCGTAGAAGCGCTGCAGGTCCTCGCTGCCCAGGGCGATCATGCCGATGGTGCCGCCCCCGTTCCTGAGGGCGATCAGGGCCTGGGAGCGGATGTGCTCGGCGTGCTCGCCAAACCAGGAGGCGGTGCCGAAGCCCGAGGTGGAGCCACAGTAGGGCTTGGAGAGGGTCTCGGCGAAGACCTGCAGTTCCTCGCTCACGGCGGTGAATTCGGGCAGGTCCTCGACCCCTTCGGGCTTGTCCCACAGGCGCAGGGCCACATGGGGAATGGCGAAATCATCGCGCAGGTGGAAGTTGAGCAGGTGGATCACCGCCTGGAAGGTCTCGGCGGCGATCAGGCCCACGGACAGCCGATGCATCTTCTCGCTGATGCCGTCGTTTTCCTCGCCGAAGGCCAGCAATTCGGCCAGCTTCCGTTCGAGCTGCTTGTTCTTGTCGCGCAGGGTAAGCATCTGCCGCTCGGAGAGGGAGATGGTGCGGCCCCCGTGGGGATGGGGCACGAAGATTTCCGCCAGCAGGTCGGCGTACTGTTCGAAGAACTGGGGGTTGGCCTGCAGGTACTGGGCGACGGCTTCTGCGCTCATAACTCGATTTCTCCGGTAAAGACGGTAACGGCCGGGCCGGTCATCAGCACAGGCTGACCCGGACCCGCCCAGGCGATGGTGAGTTCTCCGCCCCGGGTCGCGACCCGCACCGGGGAGTCCAGCAGACCCCGGCGGATGCCGGCCACCACGGCGGCGCAGGCGCCGGTGCCGCAGGCCAGGGTTTCGCCGGAACCGCGCTCATAAACCCGGAGGCGCGCGCTGTGGCGGTCCAGCACCTGCAGAAAGCCGGCGTTCACCCGCTCGGGAAAACGCGGGTGGGATTCGGTGAGGGGCCCGTGCACGGCCACCGGGGCGGTGTCCACGTCCGCCACCAGCTGCACCGCGTGGGGATTGCCCATGGAAACGACGCTGATATCCACGGTGGTGCCGTCCAGATCCAGGGACTGAACCACCGCATCGCTGTCGCTGATGAAGGGAATCTCGGCCGGGGCGAAGCGGGGCGCGCCCATGTCCACGGTCACCTGACCGTCGGCCTCCAGGCGCGGCGCGATCACGCCCTTCTTCGTTTCAACCCGGATCTCCCGCTTGTCGGTGAGGCCCTGGTCGAAGACGAAGCGGGCAAAGCAGCGGGCGCCGTTGCCGCACTGTTCCACCTCGCTGCCGTCGGCATTGAAGATGCGGTAGCGGAAATCGACGCCAGGCTGGGTCGCCGGCTCCACCAGCAGCAGCTGGTCGAAGCCGACGCCGAAATGCCGGTCGGCCAGGAAGCGCAGCTGCTCCGGGCTCAGGCTGACCTGCTGGCGCACCCCGTCCAGGACCACGAAATCGTTGCCCAGACCGTGCATCTTGGAAAAACGGAGCCGCATCAGAGGGGCTTCTCCATGATGAAATCGTCCATGACGAAACCGCCGCCGATATCCGCCACCACGGTTTCGCGCACGCTGAAACCGTACTTGCGGTAGGAGGCGATGGCCTTTTCGTTGCGCTTGTTCACCGCCAGGATCACGCAGGGATAGCCGAGCTTCTTGGCCCGCGCCGCCACATGGGCGATCAGGGCGCCGCCCACGCCCTGGCGCTGCAGGTCCGGGTGGATGTAGAGCTTGTCCAGCTTGAACTCGCCCTTGTACAGCTCGCTGAAGGCAAAGCCGATGCGCCGGCCGGCCACGAAGGCCTGGTCCAGCCACTTGTCCGCATCCTCCAGATCGTCGTAAAGCCGCTCGTGGCCGTAACGCTGCTCGAGCATGAAATCGATCTGTTCCTGGGTGATGATGCCGGGGTAGGTGGCCTGCCAGATTTCCCGCGCCAGGGCGGCAATGGCCGGCACGTCCGGCGGGGTGACGGGCTTGATCTCGATGGCCAGCGTAGTCGAACTCATGGTCAGTAAATCCTCGCTTCGCCCTCAGGGCGGGTCTTGAAGCGCTTGTGCAGCCAGAAATACTGCTCCGGCATGGTCAGCACCTGGGTTTCGATGAATCGGTTCATGAAGGCGGTATCCGCCTCCACGCTTGCCCCGGGAAAATCCTCCCAGGGCGGCAGCAGTTCCACCTCGTAGCCCCCCGGGATCAGACGGCTGATACAGGGTACCACCCTGGCCCCGGTAGCCCGGGCCAGGCGGGAAACACCCGTGATGGTAGCAGCCTGGACCCCGAAGAAGGGCACGAAAATGGATTCCTTGCGGCCGAAATCCATGTCGGGCAGATAGTAGAAGGGCAGGCCCGACTTCATGGCCTTCAGGGCCCGGCGCATGCCCTCCTGGCGGGACAGCAGCAGGGGCCCGTTGAAGCGCAGCCGCCCGGCCAGGAACACGGCATTGAAGACCGGGTGCTTCTGGTTGGAATAGACGCTCACCAGGGGGGTGCTCATGGTCATCATCACCCCGCCCGCATCCAGGCCCACGAAATGGGGCGCCAGGATCAAGGTGGGGCGGCCATCGTCACGCTGCAGATATTCACCGCCCTTGAGCCGGATCAGCCGCTCCAGCCGTTGCCGAGGAGCCCACCAGAACAGGGTGCGATCCAGGAGGGCCCGGGCGAAGGCGACGAAATGCTGGCGCAGCACCTGCTCCCGGCGGGCCTCAGACCACTGGGGAAAGCACAGGCTCAGGTTGGTACGGGCCACCCGGCGCCGCTCCCTACCCAGCAGGAACAACAGCCGCCCCAGGACCCAGCCCAGGCCGCGCAGCAGGGGCAGGGGCAGCCAATGGAGCAGCCAGAGCAGGCCCAGGCCGACGTAGGCCGGCAGGTGGCGGAAAAAATGACTCACCGGGCCGGACCCTGGAAATCAGGCGGGGCTTCCGCCCCGGCCGGGCGCTTGTAGCGGTTGTAGCCCCACAGGTACTGGGTCGGACACTGACGGATCAGGGCCTCGATCTCATGGTTGATCTGCTGGGCCCGGGCCAGGGTGTCCCCTTCCAGAGGCTGTCCGGGGGGATGGAAATGCAGCCGGTAGCCCCGCCCGTCGGGCAGCCGTTCACCCCAGGCCATGAGCACCGTGGCGCCGGTTTCCGACAGGCGCGCAGCCAGGGTCATGGTGTAGGCGGGGCGGCCGAAGAAATCCAGCCAGGCCCCTTCACCCACCTTGGGGGCCTGGTCGGGCAGCATGCCCACGGCCTCGCCCTTCTTCAGGGCCTTGATCAGAGCCCGCACCCCGGACAGGTCGGCCGGTGCCAGATGCAGCTGCTGCCGCTTGCGGCCCGCCAGAATCATCTGCTGCAAGCTTTCTTGCTTGGGGGGCCGGTACAGGACGGTGATCTGGCCGAAGGCCGAGTAGTACTGGGCGGTGATCTCGAAGCAGCCCAGGTGAGGCGTCAGGAACAGGATGCCCTTGCCCCGGGCCTGGGCAGCCTGGACGAACTCCCAGCCGCAGACTTCGGCCACCTGAGCATTGGTTTCCTCCAGACTTTTCATCCAGATGCGCGCCAGCTCCAGGGCCTGCTTGCCGGCTTCAGCCGCAGCCGGGCCCCGCAGCGCCGGGTCGATACCGGCCTGGCCCAGGTTGGCCTGCAGGTTGCGCCGGTAGCGAGGCGAGCCCAGGTAGGCGAGCCAGCCGGCCAGGGCGCCCAGGCGGTGCAACCAGGCGAGCGGCAGATGGCTGAGGAGGCGGAAGAGAAAGACCATGACGCCGGAAGGCTTGCCCCAAATGGAAAAAAGACTAAGATTATCGACTCGCCGAGTTAAAGAGACAACTTGCAGGGCGATCCACAAATACTGCTAAAGCGTCACCGCTCCTGGGCCAGAGCCGGTAACGCCGGATAGCAAGGCCCCCAAAGGAGCGATCATGAACAACTACCTCTTCACTTCGGAATCCGTTTCCGAAGGCCATCCCGACAAGGTCGCCGACCAGATTTCCGACGCCATCCTGGATGCCATCCTGGCCCAGGACCCCGCCGCCCGGGTCGCCGCCGAGACCCTGTGCAACACCGGCCTGGTGGTCCTGGCCGGCGAGATCACCACCCATGCCAACGTGGATTACATCCAGGTGGCCCGGGAAACCATCAAGCGCATCGGCTACGACAACACCGAATACGGCATCGACTACAAGGGCTGCGCGGTGCTGGTGGCCTACGACAAGCAGAGCCCGGACATCGCCCAGGGCGTGGATCACGCCCACGACGACTACCTGAACCAGGGCGCCGGCGACCAGGGCCTGATGTTCGGCTACGCCTGCCGCGAGACCCCGACCCTGATGCCCCTACCCATCTACCTGTCACACCGGCTGGTGGAACGCCAAAGCCACCTGAGGAAGGACGGCCGGCTGTCCTGGCTGCGTCCCGACGCCAAGTCCCAGGTCACCATCCGCTACGTGGACGGCAAGCCCGATGCCATCGACACCGTGGTGCTGTCCACCCAGCACGCTCCCGACGTGTCCCTGGAAACCATCCGCGAGGCAGTGATCGAAGACGTGATCAAGCCGGTGCTGCCCAAGGAACTGATCAAGGGCGACATCAAGTACCTGGTGAACCCCACCGGCCGCTTCGTGGTCGGCGGTCCCCAGGGTGACTGCGGCCTCACCGGCCGCAAGATCATCGTGGACACCTACGGCGGGGCCGCGCCCCACGGCGGCGGCGCCTTCTCCGGCAAGGATCCCTCCAAGGTGGACCGTTCCGCCGCCTACGCCGGCCGCTACGTGGCCAAGAACATCGTCGCCGCCGGCCTGGCCGAGCGCTGCCTGGTGCAGGTCTCCTACGCCATCGGCGTGGCCCAGCCCACCTCGATCATGGTGGAGACCTTCGGTACCGGCAAACTGCCCAACGAGAAGCTCACCGAGCTGGTGCGCGAGCATTTCGACCTGCGTCCCAAGGGCATCGTGCAGATGCTCGACCTGCTCCGCCCCATCTACCAGAAGACCGCCGCCTACGGCCACTTCGGCCGGGACGAGCCGGAATTCACCTGGGAAGCCCTGGACAAGGCCGAACTGCTCAAGGCCGCCGCCGGTTTCTGAGCCCTTTTCGGGGGAGAAGCATCTCCCCCGACTTATGCCGGGGGGCTGCCGTTATAATCGGCAACGCACATCATCTGCGGCCCCCCATGCGACCTCCTTTCTCCCTCGCCCGAATCGCCCCGTTCCTGGCCGGACTGTGGATCGCCCCCCTGATAGCGGCCGAAGATGAAAACAGCCTGTACTTCGCCGACCTACCCACGGTCTACAGCGTCAGCCGCATGCCCCAGGCCCTGTCCGAGGCCCCCGGCTTCGTCACCCTGATCGACCGGGACACCATCCGCGCCTCCGGCGCCCGCAGCATCGCCGACCTGTTGCGCCTGGTCCCCGGCTTCCAGGTCACCGCGCGCAACCAGGACGCTCCCCGGGTCACCTACCACGGCCTCTCCGATGAGGACTTTTCGCCCCGGCTGCAGGTGCTGGTGGATGGCCGCTCCCAGTATTCCCCCCTGTTCCTGGGCGGAGTGAACTGGAACCTGATGCCGGTGGCCCTGGAGGACATCGAGCGTATCGAAGTGATCCGCGGCACCAATGCCGCCGCCTATGGCACCAACGCCTTCATGGGGGTGGTGAACATCATCAGCGTGGATGCCTCCCAGGTGCGGGGTTTCACTACCAGCGTCAGCCATGGCAACCAGGGGGTGCGGGACGAGTTCCTGCGCTGGGGCGGCCAGATCGGCCCCGCCGCCCTGCGCCTCAGTTACCGGCACCAGATGGACGAGGGAGTCCGCTTCGTGCCCCAGACCCCGGACAACCCGGACCACATCGCCAACAGCCAGAAAAACCGCCTGTTCGACCTGCGCGCCGACCTGCCCTTGGGGGAGCGGGACGAGCTGCAGCTGGGCCTGGGCCAGGTGGAGGCGGTGCTGGACACGGGCCGCAGCGATGCCATGCTGGAAAACCCGCCGCGCCAGACCCTACAGTACAGCCGCTACGCCCAGATCAACTGGCGCCGCAACCTGGGGAACGGGGAAGAGCTGCAACTGCGCTACTACCGCACCGAGGAAAAGCTCAAGGACCGGGTCCGGAGCGAACTGGAGCTGAGTCCCGGGGAACTGGCCCAGCTCAAGCAGCTGTCCCAGTTCCTGTTCGGCCGCCCCCTGGTCGGGCAGCCCTACATGGAAGAGGACACCGGCGGCAGTTCCACCCGGGACGAACTGGAACTGCAGCACAGCTTCGCCCCCCATGACACCACCCGCCTGGTGTGGGGCCTGGGCAGCCGGCGCGACCGGGTCGACGCGCCCCTCTACTACCAGGGCCAGGGCACGGTGCGGCGGGATGTGCAGCGCCTGTTTGCCAACCTGGAATGGCGGCCCGACACGCGCTGGCTGCTGAACCTGGGCGGCAGTTTCGAGAACGACAGCCTGAGCGGCCGGCACCTCTCGCCCCGGGTCAGCCTGAGCTACCACCTGAGCCCCGAACACACCCTGCGGGCCGGCATGGCCCGGGCCTACCGCACCCCCTCCACCTATGACGACAGCGGCCACCTGCGCTACGGCCTGGCCAATCTTCCCGAGCTCTACCAGAGCCGTTACCTGGCCGACGGGCAGGTGGCGGCGGAACGGCTGAACAGCTACGAGCTGGGCTATTACGGGGAATTCCGGGCCCAGCGTCTGTCCCTGGACCTGCGCGCCTTCCGGGAAGTGATCCCGAACCGGATCCAGACCGTGGAGCGGGCCCTGCCTGCGGATCAATGCAACCAGTGGCCCCTGGACCCGGGCTGTGGCGAGGCCGACTACGCGGTAAACGCCGAGCATGTGGACATCCGCGGACTGGAATACCAGCTGCGCTGGCAGCCCCTGGAAGGCACCCGCATCATCCTCAACCAGGCCGCCGTACGCATCCATGCCCGCCTGAGGGACGACTTTGAGACCTCTTACAGCGACACTTATCTGGCCCGCATCGGCAGCCACACCCGGGCCTCGGCCCCCCAGCTGAGCAGCGCCCTGATGCTGATGCAGAAGCTTCCCCTGGGAATGGAGTTCTCCCTCACCGCAACCCACGTGGGCCGCCTGCAATGGACCCGCAACAGTGCTGACCAGCTGCCCGCCTATACCCGGGTGGACTGGCGCCTGGCCTGGCCCTTCAAGCTCGGTCCCAGCCGCGGGGAAATCGCCTACACCGCCCAATCCGCCAACGGGGACCACCTGGAGTTCAAGAACACCCGGCTGGTGGAACCCCGGCACTGGCTTAGCCTGCGCTTCGACCTGTAGGGCGGGAAGGCCCCTGGCGGGCCGCTCCCGGCCCCGTCAAAGGTGCCGCAGCACCGCCCCCTCCAGCCAGCACTCCAGGGGCTCCAGGGGCGCCACAGCCCGGCCCTGGGCATAGTCCACCCCCAGCTCCTGGAGCCGTTGCAGGTTATTCAGGTCGTCGACGCTGGCGGCAATGGTGGCGATGCCGTGGTCCGCGGCGATTTCCTGCACCGCCCGCACCAGGGCGGCGGAGCTGCGGTTCTCGCCCACATCCCGCACCAGGCTGGGAGTGATGCGGATCAGATCGGGCGTGATGGCGCGCAGATGGTTGAAAGAGCTCATCCAGCCGCCGAAGTCGTCCAGCCCCACCCGGCAGCCCCGCTCCCGCAGCTGGCGGTAGAACAGCTCCATTTCCGAGGGGTACTGGATCGCCGCTTCCTCGCTCACCATCAGGCACAGGCTGCCGGCGGCGCAATCGAGCCCGTCGGTGAGCTCCAGCATCATGCGGGTGAAATCCGGATGACGTATGGAGGCGCCGGAAACCCGCAGCAGGCAGAGCAGGGATTCGTGCTTGCCCGCCGACCCGGCCCGGCACAGGGCCGTGGCCGCCTGCTGCAGCAGTCTCTGGTCGAAGGCATGGGCCAGCTCGTAGCGTTCCGCCGCCTCCATGATCAGGCTCAGGGGCAGGGCCTTGCCCTGGCGGTCGTCGATGCTGCCGCTCAGCTCGAACATCTGGTAGCCGCCCCGGCCATTACCCAGGGCCCGCACGGCCTGGGCCTGGTAGCTGAAATGGTTGCCGGCCAGGGCCAGCTCCATGCGCTCGCGCCAGGGGTCCCGCTCCGTCTGACGCTGTTCCAGCTGCTGCCGCTCATAGACCTCGACCCGGTTGCGCCCGGCCGCCTTGGCGGCGTAACAGGCCCCGTCCCCGGCGCTCAGCACCTCGCTCACGGAACGGCTCTCCCCATCCACCGGCACCAGGCCGATGCTGGCGCCGATGCTGAAGATCTTGTCCTGCCAGGCGAAGTGGAAGGCCGCCACCTGGTTGCACAGGGATTCCGCCAGACGCCGGCCATTGTCCACGTCGCAGCCAGGCAGCAGCACCCCGAATTCGTCACCTCCCAAGCGGGCCAGGGTATCCCCCTCCCGCAGGCAGCTCTGGAGCTGGCGCGACAGCTGGCGCAGCAGCTCGTCCCCGGCCATGTGGCCGCTGGTGTCGTTCACCTTCTTGAAGCGGTCCAGGTCGATGAACAGCACCGAGCTGGTCTCGCCGCCGCCCTGGGCCACCTTGATGGCTGCCTCCATCCGGGTTTCGAACTCGCGCCGGTTCACCAGCCCGGTAAGGGCATCGTGGCGGGCCTGGTAAGCCAGCAGGGCCGTGGCCTCGTCGATACGGTGCTGGAGGTTGCGGTGCACCTCGTCGATGTGTTCGCCCATGCGGTTGAAGCCCCGCTCCAGCTGGCCGATCTCGTCCCGGGAGTTTTCCTCCACCCGGGTATCAAAGCGGCCGTCGGCCATGGCCCGCACCGCGTCGGCCAGGCGTATCACGGGCAGCACCAGGTTGCGGGCCAGGCGGGCGACGAAATAGGCGGCCAGGGCCAGCGCCAATACCAGGATGCCGATGCCGCGCAGCAGCAGGTCCCGCTGGCGGGCCGCCAGCCCCGACTTGTCCAGCTCCACGAACACCTGCCCCACCAGTTCCGGTGGATTCCCGGCCAGGCTGCCCGGTTCCTCGAAGAACACATCGCCACCCACCTGGCTGCGGTAGATGGGCGCCGCGAAGGCGATCCAGTTTTCGCCGCTGGCCACCTGGGTCACCCCCCGGGGCGGGGATTTCAGGTATTCGGCCCCCAGATTCACCCGGCCGCTCACGGCCACCACCCGGCCATCCCGGTTCACCACCGCCGCTGCCCGCACATCCGGCTGCTGCACGGCGCCCTGGACCATGCCCTGCAGGCTCAGCCAGTTGCCAGACACCACCCCGTATTCGCTGGTGGGCGCCATGTAGCGCACGATGTCCTCGCCCCGTTGCAGCAGTTCCTGCTCCAGGGCCCGCAGGCCCGCGAAGGAGAAGTAGAAGACCAGCACCAGCGCCAGGAAACAGGCGGGCAGCAGGGTCATGAATAGAAGACGGCGATACAGACTGCTCATGGTTTCTCCCCTGCGGCAGCGCTGAGGGATGACAGGATTTCGTCCTCACCGGGCAGGGTGAGTTTGAAGGAGCGGGCCACCTGGGTATTGATGACCACGGAAAAACGGGAAGGCCCCTGGGCCGGCGGCAGCACCAGGGCTCCCGGGCGCTGGCGGTTGATCCACTGAGCCACTTCCAGGGCCAGCTGGGCCGGCGTGGTATGCAGGGCGGCCAGAGCCCCGGCCTGGACGAAGGCGGCGGAAAAAGCCACCACCGGCCGCTGGTAGCGGTAGGTGGTGAGCAGGAAGGGACGGATGTTGTCGCGGGAATACAGGACGCTGTCGGGCAGGGCCAGGTACACCCCTTCCTGGCCCAGCACCCGCTCCAGGACCGGCACCAGGCTGTCCCCGGTATTGAGCACCGCAGTATCGACGCTGAGTTTGGCCGCATTGCCCAGGCGCTTCAGCTGGGGCAGCTGGTCGGCCAGCTTGTCGCTGACCACGGTCATCACCCGCCGGTTGTCCGGCAGCAGGCGCTGGATGAAAGCGATCTGGCGCTGCAGGGGCTGGTCCAGGTAGAGGGCGGTGATACCGCTGCGGCGGGCCGGGCTTTCGGCCCGCACCGTCTCATAGGCGGAACGGGTAAGCAGGGTGGCGATCACCGGCGGACCATCGGCCCTGGCCAGGGCCACCCGGGCCGCCTGGCTGCCGACGGCCACGATCAGGTCCACCCCGGCCGGAGGCGCCTGCTGGAATTTCTCGCTGCTGCCCTCCCAGCTCACCTGCCAGTCACTGCCTCCCACGGCCCCCTTCAGGGTCCCCAGGAATTCCCGGTAGGCCCCTTCTTCCCCGCCCAGGACGACCGCCAGCTGAGCCGCCTGGAGCGGCAGCCAGAAAAAAGCCAGGAAGAGGAGGAGGGCCAGACGGCGCATGGACGGACTATAGCCTTTGCCCATCGCCAGGAGCAAGGTGGATATCCATTTGGTATTAGCAGCCCGGCCCCGGAGAAAAGCCCTGCGGCCGCCAGGGGCAAGGGCGGGCCCGGGAAATCCGGGGCCGCCGGGCCTCAATCCGGCTTTTCCCGGTGTTCCACCTGGGTGAATTTCTGCCGTGCCGATTCGGTGATGGCCAGCACGCAGGGATGGGTCAGGCGCCGCTCCATGGAAATGGCGTAGTAGCCGCTGCGAAGCTCCGGCACCCGGCCCAGGAGCACCAGGCTGGCATCGGCCAGGCACTCGTCCTCGATCACCGAAGGCACGGCAAAGGCGCCCACCCCCGCCTGTCCGAAGGCGGTCATCAGGGCGCTGTCGTCGAACTCCCCCACCACCTTGGGCCGCAGCTGCCGGCGTTCCAGCCAGGCCATCAGCTTCTGGCGCACCGCCGCATCCTCCCCCGGCACCAGCAGGGGCAGGTGACCCAGGCCGGAGGGAAAAGGCAGCGGCTGCTGGGGCAACAGGCTGCGGCTGGCGATGAAACTCAGGCCGGATTCCCCCAGGTGGTGGCTGTAGGCCCGCCGTTCCAGGCCGGCGGGCACTGGGGTGTCGGCCAGGACCAGGTCCAGGCGGTGTTCCAGCAGTTCCGCCAGCAGGCGCTCCAGGCGCCACTCCCGGCAGACGATGCGGACCGGCTCGGGCAGGCTCACCGCCGGCTGCAGCAGCCGGTACACCAGGGACTTGGGCAGGGCATCGGAAACCCCGACGCGGAAATCCGTGGGTCTTCCGCCCGGGTAGTGGCGCACCATCTGTTCCAGCTCGGCGCTCAGGGAGAACATTTCCTCCGCGTATTCCAGCACCAGGCGGCCGGTTTCCGTCAGTTCCAGGGAACGCCCCTGGCGGTCGAACAGTTCCGCCCCCAGGCTTTCCTCGAGCAGGCGGATCTGGCCGCTGATGGTCTGGGGCGTCACATGCAGGGCTTCCCCCGCCTTCACCACGCCGCCCTCCCGGGCAGTTTTCCAGAAATAGAAGAGGTGCTTGTGGTTGATGGCCATGGGATTTCGTTAAAACCGAAACGTTGGAAAAGATAATACGAATTTACCTGAATAAATGCCGGCCGTAGAGTGAAGTCTCCCAACCCGAACAAAGGAGACCCATCATGCGTATCGAAATCCAGGCCAAAGGCATGCCCGCCCTGAAGGAACTCCGGGAACACGCCCGTCACCGTCTGCAGTTCGCCCTGGGCCGCTTTGCCCACGGGGTCGGCACCGTGCGAGTGCACCTGGCCGATGTGAATGGCCCCCGGGGCGGCACCGACAAGCTGTGCCGCATCGTGGTGCAGATGAAAAAGCACTCCCGGGTGGTGATCCAGGAACTGGGCCAGGACATGCAGCAGGTCATCGACCGGGTGGCGGACCGGGTGCACCAGAACGTTTCCCGCCAGCTGGGACGCATGCACCGGGTTCAGCGCCTGGCCCTGGCCATGCCCCCCGACGCCGTCTGATCCATTCCCACCCCGCCAGGGAGCTCATCATGAACACCTTGTGGCACCAGGAAAGCACGGAAGCCGCCCTGCGGCTCCAGGATTCCAGCCGGGACGGGCTGGTTCAGGCCGCCGTGGCGGAACGCCTGGCCCGCTTCGGGCCCAACCGGCTGACGCCGCCGCCCCGTAACGGGCCCCTCAAGCGCTTCCTGCTGCAGTTCCACAACGTGCTGATCTACGTGCTGCTGGGCGCCGCCGGGGTCACGGCAGCCCTGGGGGAATGGGTGGATACGGGCGTGATCCTGGGCGTGGTGCTGATCAATGGCTTGATCGGCTTCATCCAGGAAGGCAAGGCGGAAAAATCCCTGGATGCGATCCGCAACATGCTCTCCCTGCATGCCACGGTAATCCGTGACGGCCAGCGCCAGGAAATCGCCGCCGAGGACCTGGTGCCCGGAGACGTGGTGCTGCTGGCCTCGGGGGACAAGGTGCCCGCCGACCTGCGCCTGCTGGAAACCCGCAACCTGCGCATCGAGGAAGCCGCCCTCACCGGCGAATCGGAGCCGGTGGAAAAGAATCCCGCTCCGGTGGCGGCCGCCGCCCCCATCGGCGACCGCAGTTCCATGGCCTATTCCGGCACCCTGGTGGTGTTCGGCCAGGGCCGGGGCCTGGTGGTGGCCACGGCGGATCAGACCGAGATCGGCCGCATCGGCCGCATGCTCGCCAACGTGGAAAGCGTCACCACGCCGCTCCTGAAGCAGATGGCCCGCTTCGGCCAGGGGCTGACCTTCGCCATCCTGGCCCTGGCCGCCTTCGCCCTGGGCTTCGGCATGCTGATCCACGGCTACAGCGCCGCCCAGATGTTCCTGGCCGCCGTGGGCATCGCCGTGGCGGCCATCCCCGAAGGCCTGCCCGCCATCATGACCATCACCCTGGCCATAGGAGTGCAGCGCATGGCCGCCCGCCAGGCCATCATCCGCCGCATGCCGGCGGTGGAAACCCTGGGGGCCGTCAGCGTCATCTGTTCCGACAAGACCGGCACCCTGACCAGGAACGAGATGACCGTGCAGCGCCTGGTCACCGCCGGGCGCAGCCTGGAGGTGGAAGGCACGGGCTACCGGCCCCGGGGCGGTTTTTCCTGCGATGGCCGGGAGCTGGCCCTGGAAGATCTGCCCGAACTGGCGGAAATCGGTCGCATCGCCCTGCTCTGCAACGATGCCGTGCTCCGGGAAGAAAACGGGGAATGGCGGCTGGAAGGGGACCCCACCGAGGGCGCCCTGCTCACCCTGGGGCGCAAGGCGGGCCTGGATCCCCAGTTCGAGGCCAAGGCCCTGCCCCGCATCGACGTGATTCCCTTCGAATCGGAACACCGCTTCATGGCCACCCTGCATCACGATCACAGCGGCCATGCCTTTGCCTGCATCAAGGGGGCTCCCGAAGAGGTGATGGCCATGTGTTCCCGCCAGCGCCAGGACGGCGAGGACCGGCCCCTGGACCCGGCCTGGTGGCAGGCCCGGATGGAAGCCATGGCCCGGGCCGGGCAACGGGTGCTGGCCCTGGCTTTTGCCCCCTTGCCCAAGGGCAGGACGGAACTGGAATTCAGTGATGTGCAGGGCGGCCTCACCCTGGTGGCCCTGGCCGGCATCATGGACCCGCCCCGGGAAGAGGCGGTCAAGGCCGTGGCCCGGTGCCAGGCGGCCGGCATCCGGGTGAAGATGATCACCGGCGACCATGGGGTCACCGCCCAGGCCATAGGTGCAGCCATGGGCATAGGCAGCAACGGCCGGGTCCTGACCGGGGCCCAGGTGGAAGCCCTGGATGATGAGGCCCTGCGCCAGGCGGTGGTGGATACCGACGTGTTCGCCCGGGCCAGCCCGGAACACAAGCTGAGGCTGGTCCAGGCCCTGCAGGCCAATGGCTGCGTGGTTTCCATGACCGGCGACGGGGTGAACGACGCCCCGGCCCTGAAACGGGCCGACGTGGGCGTGGCCATGGGTCACAAGGGTACGGAAGCGGCCAAGGAAGCAGCAGAAATGGTGCTGGCCGACGACAATTTCGCCTCCATTGCCGCTGCCGTGGAAGAAGGCCGTACCGTGTACGACAACCTGCGCAAGGCGGTGATCTACGTGCTGCCCACCAGTTCAGGCCAGGCGGCCATGGTGCTGATCGCGGTGCTGCTGGGCACCACCCTGCCCATCACCCCGGTGCAGATCCTGTGGGTGAACATGGTGACTGCCGTCACCCTGTCCCTGGCCTTTGCCTTCGAACGACCCGAAGCCAGCATCATGAACCGGCCGCCCCGGGACCCGGCGGAACCCCTGGTCAACGGCTTCATGCTCTGGCGCATCGGCTTCGTCACCCTGCTCATGGTGCTGGCCTCCTTCGGCCTCTTCCTCTGGGAGCAGGCCCTGGGCGCCGATGAAGCCACGGCCCGCACGGTGGCAGTCAATGCCCTGGTGGTGGCGGAAATGTTCTACCTGTTCAACTGCCGCAGCCTCAGGGATTCCATCCTCAACCGCCAGGGTTTCCTGGGCAACACCCTGGCCCTCCAGGCTGTTGGCGGCCTGTTCCTGCTGCAACTGGCCTACACCTACCTGCCCTTCATGCAGGCCCTGTTCCACACGGCGCCCATAGATGCCGACGCCTGGCTGCGCATAGGCGTCGCCGGCCTGCTGCTGCTGTTCGTGGTGGAAGGGGAAAAAGCGCTTCTGAAACGCTGGAACAAGTCATGAGAAGCGGGGAGGAAGGCCTGTGACCGCCCTGTTCCTCCCCGCTTCCCGTTTACGGCAGGGCGGGATAGTCCGTGTAGCCGGGAACACCGCCGCCGTAGAACAGCTGGGGCCGGGCCTCGTTCCAGGGTGCCCCGAGACGCAGGCGCTGCACCAGGTCCGGATTAGCGATGTAGGGCACGCCGAAGGCCACCGCGTCGGCCTGGCCGGTTTCGACGATGGCCGTGGCCGTCTCCGCCGTCAGCCCCTGGTTGGCGATGAACACCCCGCCGAACTTCCGCTTCAGCTCCGGCCCCAGGAGGCCCGGACCCTGGGCTTCCCGGGCGAAGATGAAGGCAATGCCGCGCTTGCCCAGTTCCTCGGCCACGTAGCCGAAGGTGGCAGCCGGATTGCTGTCCCCCATGCTGTGGGCGTCGCAGCGGGGCGCCAGATGCACGCCCACCCGGCCGGGCCCCCAGATTTCGATGGCCGCGTCGGTGACCTCCAGGAGCAGGCGCGCCCGGTTTTCGATGCAGCCCCCGTAGGCATCGCTGCGCCGGTTGGTGCTGTCCTGCAGGAACTGGTCCAGGAGATAGCCGTTGGCGGCGTGAATCTCCACCCCGTCGAAGCCTGCCCGTTTGGCGTTTTCGGCGCCCTGGCGATAGGCGGCGACGATGCCGGGGATTTCATCGAGCTCCAGGGACCTGGGCGTCACGTAGGCCTTCTCGGGACGCACCAGGCTCACATGGCCCTCGGGCGCGAGGGCGCTGGGCGCCACGGGCAGTTCCCCGTCCAGATAGAGGGGATCGGAAATCCGGCCCACGTGCCAGAGCTGCAGGAAGATGCGGCCACCCCGGGCGTGCACCGCCTCGGTCACTTCCTTCCAGCCCTGCACCTGGGCTTCGTTCCAGATGCCCGGCGTATCGGGATAGCCGACCCCCTGGGGACAGACGGAAGTGGCTTCCGAGAGGATCAGCCCGGCCCCAGCCCGCTGGGCGTAGTACTCGGCCATCAGGGCGTTGGGCACACGGCCGGCACTGGCCCGGCAGCGGGTCAGGGGCGCCATGATGATCCGGTTGGGCAGCACCAGGTCGCCCAGGGGCAAGGTATCGAACAGCTTCGGCATGGGAAAACTCCTGTAACAATCAGTGGAGGCAAGGTCGCGCAAGCACATTCATCATCTCCGGCGCATCAGGCCTGTTCCAGGCCCGCTCCGCCAGCATCGGAATACCCAGTTGGGGCCACAAACCCCGGAATCAACCCACAAGCAACCAACAAAAGGAAAATTCATGAATCCTGAACACGCCATTCTGGCCATCAGCCTGTTTGCCGCCTTTGCCGACGGCGCCAACGATGACCGGGAACGGGAACACATCCGCCGCTTTGCCGAAACCCTGGGCGCCGACGCCCCGGATCTGCCCCGGCTCTACCAGGACGTGCTGTTCAAGCGCATCAGCCTGGCCCAGGCGACCCAGGCCATCACCGACCTGGGACAACGCCAGTTCGCCTACGAAATGGCCGTCTGCGTCTGCGATGCCGACGGCCGCCAGAGCGAGGCGGAACAGCGCTTCCTGGCGGAACTGAAAAAACTCCTGGGCCTGGAAGGAGACGCCGAGAGCCAGGAAATGGAAAACCGGGCCGAAACCCTGGCCGACCTGGACCAATACGCACCAGCTACTGCAACTGCCACCGCTGCCGCCAAGGCCAGCACCACCGCCAGCCCCACCCCGGGCCCGGTGGTAGCCGCCCAGCCCCAGGTGCCGGAAGCCGAGCTGGACAAATCCATCCTCAACTATTCCATCCTCAACGGCGCCCTGGAACTGCTGCCCCAGTCCTGGGCCTCGGTAGCCATCATTCCCCTGCAGATCAAGATGGTGTACCGGATCGGCAAGGCCTACGGCCATGAACTGGACCAGGGCCACATCAAGGAGTTCCTGGCCACCGTGGGGGTGGGCCTCACCTCCCAGTATCTGGAACAGTTCGGGCGCAAGCTGCTGGGCGGCCTCCTGGGCAAGGTGGCCGGCAAGACCGTGGGCAACCTGGGCAAGGCCGCCACCGGCATGGCCTTCTCCTTTGCCACCACCTACGCCCTGGGACAGATCGCCAAGCGCTACTACGCCGGCGGCCGGCAGATGAGCACCGCCATGCTCCAGGAAAGCTTCCAGGGCCTTCTGGGGCCGGCCAAACAGATGCAGACCCAGTACCTGCCCCAGATCCGCGAACGGGCGGCCAACCTGGATGCCGGCCAGATCATGGCCATGGTCAAGGGCGCCTGAGGCTTTCCTGCGTATTCCCCCAAACCGGGCCCTGGCCCGGTTTTTTTATTCCACTTCGACTTGTTATAGAAGTTGTATATACAACTACGTTAACAACTAAGTACCGAACAACTCTGGGGATAAGTTGAATTTAGTGTTGTAGATCATCATCTTGCACATCAATTCCGGCACTGCAAAAGTGCCCTTGAAGCCTGTGGGCAAAAATCGAACAGTTTTTCCCTTTCCCGCTTTTCCCCTCCTTATCCCCTTTTTCGCTACAGCTTGTGCACAGACTTGTTCCACCGAAGGGCTGAGTCGGGAAGTTTGGCGGGACAGGATTTTTCTGTTTTCAGGAAGCTCCATCTCCCCCACCTGCAGGCAAGGGGGATTGCAGTGGCAGGGCTTGGTGCTTTGACTTGTTATAGAAGTTGTATATCTAAAGACGTTAACTACTAAGTACCGAACAAGTCTGGGGATAACTTTAAAAATTCCTTGTTGTTCAGTGTCTTGCGAGGCATTTCAGGGTATGGGCAAGTGGCCTTGAAGCCTGTGGGCAGAATTCGAACAATTTTTGCCTTGTGCCGGATCTGCCGATTTATCCCCTGGTTCACGACAGCTTCTGCACAGGCTTGTGTACAGGCAGCGGCAACAGGGGGGAATTACAATGACGGCTCGCCTTGCTCCAGGGGAAGTCCATGTTCTTCTTCAAGAAAAAGCCTGCTCACCACATCATCGTGCTGCCCCATGGGGAACTCTGCCCCCAAGGAGAGATGGTGCCGGCGGAGCCAGGCCGTTCCATTGCTGAGTTGCTGCTGGAAAACGGGGTGGAGCTATCCCACTCCTGCCAGCTCCAGTGCGCCTGCACCACCTGCCAGGTGCACGTGATGGAAGGCAGCGCCTGCCTGAGCGGCATGGATGGGGAAGAGCACAGGATGCTGAACAACAGCGGCCAGCGGGACGGGTTTTCCCGGCTGGCCTGTCAGGCGGTGTTTCAGGGCGGGGGCAATGTGGTGGTGGAGATTCCCTGAGCTGGTTCCTCAGGGTTGCCTGGCCCGCACTTCTGCCGGCCAGCGGGATTCCAGGTAGTGCACCACGCTTTCGATCTGGCGCGGGCTCAGGTTGCCGGCGAAAGCCGGATGATCGGATTCATGGCCTGCCGGGGCATGGGGCGGCACCAGGCCGGCGGCGGTGATGGCCACCAGGTCCTGGAAGGAACGCTGCACTGCGGGGCCGCTGGCATCCAGGGGCGGGGCCGGGAGGCGGCCGGCTGCATTCTTTTCCCGCCAGCGGGCCTGGCCTTCCAGGTTCGGGCCGTGGCAGGTGGCGCACTCGGCCTTGTAGATGGCCTCCCCCTCCAGGAGCATGTAGGGGTCCACTTTTTTCTCCCCATCCTGGCCGCAACCCGTCAGGGCCAGCAGCAGGATGGCGGCGGTCCTGGAGTTTTTCATTGCTTGCTCCCTGGTGATTGCTTGCCGCCAGTCTAGGCCCCCAGGCTTATGCGCAGCTTACGGAAGCAGCCCGGGATGGGGGTATGCTGGGCAGGCTGTTTCCCCTGCAATACCAACAAGGAGATACCCATGGCTTCGATCAAACTGCTCGGCATTGCCGGGAGCCTGCGCCAGGCATCCACCAACAAGGGCTTGTTGCGGGCCGCCCAGGCCCATCTGCCGCAAGGCGTCAGCATGGAAATCGCTGAACTGGCCGACATTCCCTTTTACAACCAGGACATCAGCGACAAACCCGCCGCCGTCAGCCGGGTGCTGGCCCAGATCGGCGCTGCCGATGCCCTGGTGCTGGCCTGCACCGAATACAACTATTCCCTGGCCCCGGCCCTGAAGAACATTCTGGATTGGGCTTCCCGGGAACCCGATAACGCCCTGCTGGCCGGCAAGCCCGCTGCCCTGATGGGCGCCGGGGGCGGCATGGGCACTTCCCGGGCCCAGTACCACCTGCGCCAGGTGTGCGTGTACCTGGACCTGCGCCCCCTGAACAAGCCGGAAGTGTTCGCCAACGCCTTTGCCGGCGGCTTTGACGGGGCCGGCAACCTGACCGATGAAAAGCTGATCCAGCTGGTGGCCGGGCAGATGCAGGCCCTGGTGGCGGCAGTGCGGGGCTGAGCCGGCCCGAGGATGATGCCCGGCCCTGACGACCCCTGATTTCAACCCGGCCCGGCTAGGCAAGCTAGCCAGGGCTGGCGCGCCGGGTTCAGGCCAGGGAGACGCACTCGGCCAGCAGGCGGCTGGCCATGTGGGCCTTGCGGGCGATCATCTTGGCGGCCAGGGCTTCGCTGCCGCCCAGATCGAGAATGGCCTGGCGGATGTGGGCATCGGGAATGGCCGTCACCACCTGGATGGCCTGCCGCACTCGGGCTTCATCCATGGGACCGAAGAGGCGCACGGCAAAGGGATTGTTGGGATCGCTGCGCAGCCGGTCCAGCTCCCCCACCTGGGTGCCGAAGGCGCGACCCTTCTGGTTACCCATGGCCCGGTACTCCAGGGCGCCGCCCACGTCCAGGGTCAGCACCCGGCCGGCGGCCACCCCCTGGTTTTCCCCCAGGAAACCGGCGGCATCCCAGTTGGCGGTCCAGGCATGCACCCCCAGCCAGTGCTGGGCCTGGCGGATTTCCTCCGGGCTCAGCTGGGCCACGTTCTTCTTTTCCAGCCGCACCAGCTCCGTGGCCACCTGATGGGGCCGGGTGGTCTCCACATAATTGAGGGTGGGCGCCCCGGCCAGCTGGTAGAGCCGGGCGGCGATGCGCTCGTTGCGGGCGTAGAGGGGAGATTCCAGGGACTTCACGTAGAAGCGGCGGCCCTGGGCGTCCTCGAACACCGCAGCCGGATTGCTGCCCATGGGGCCGCTCACCTGGCGCAGGGCGGCCGTGTCGATCAGCGTCATGGCTGCCCTTCCAGGTCGGAGACAGGCAGGGTGCGGCACACCAAGGCCAGCTGGGCCGGGGTCTCGATAGCGCCCTTGCGGGCGCTGCGCACGGCGCGGATAGCGTCATCGGGCGGCATGCCCAGCTCCACCAGCAGGCGCGCGGCCATCATCCCCGCCCGGCCCAGGCCGCCCTTGCAATGGACCAGCACATCGGCACCGCTACGCAGCAGCTGACGGATTTCCCGGCCCTGGAGGCGCCATTCGGCCTCGAAAGCCTCGCCGGGCACGGAAAAATCGGCGATGGGCAGATGCCGCCAGTCCATGCCCCGGCGCTCCACCTCCTGGCCCAGGTTGGCCACGGCCAGGGTCCTGAGCTCCGCCGGTTCCACCAGGGTCAGCACCAGCCGGGCGCCCCAGGCGGCAATGGCATCCAGATCTACATCCAGATTCCGGGCCCAGGCCCCGGTGGCCGCCATGGGGTCCTGCTTGCCCGGGCAGAAGGTGATGCCGATCCGGCCATGAGCAGGACTGGCCCGCACCTCGGCAATCTGCAAGGGATGAGAGTGACTGGTCCGCGCCTTGGTCATTGATGGGGTCCTGGGGGAGGGAGAGAAATTCTACTTGCAACCGGTGCTGATTTCCGTGGGGACTACCGGAATACTTGCAGGCGCTCGGCTCATACTGACCTCCCAACGGTAGCCAACTCACGCAAGACAGAATTGGTACAAGGAGCTTTGACGATCCAGTTCTTAAAGTCAGGTTGCCAGTAACCACGCCCACGACAAATGGGTTCAATCACTGCTTGGACCTCGGCATCAAATGGGTGCCATACCGCCATGTCTCCGGATGGCAGCCTCCTGGTATAGACAGGCACGCCCAGAACGATAAATTTCTGCTGCATAATCATGACTCCGTACTTTGAACACGAAGTCAGGTTAGGAATTTCACTGCGGAAATTTCACTTCATAACCCTGACAATACCCTCGTACAGGGAATTATATGGATAGCAATCATAGGCTTACCGAAGTCGGCACAAATAGCCATGATCAAAACATAAAGGCCATAGCCCAGTGCCTGAAAGACTATCTCTCCGTCCATGGACGCAACGCCCAGCATTACCAAGTGCTGCAGTTTTTAGCCGATGCAACGCTTGAGCGACTCTCAGAAGGCAAGCAACCCCGGTTCAATTACCTAGCCATTCGGGATGCCGTCACAGGAGACACCGGAGGCGATGCCAGTGCCTGGTTTGGGCGCCATTGGAAAACGCTGATGGGCGATTTTCGTCAGAAATGTGAAGAAGGGGTTCAGAAATTCGCTGCAGACCAAGGCTTGATGGTCTATCCATGGATCGAAAAGAGAGAGAGCAGTGGCGGCGCAGGTAATCAAGCCCTGATTAGCCTAGTTGCACTCCCCATTCCGGGCACGAGCTCACCGGTAGCGAAGGCGCTCCCAAAGCATGACATCGACTATATCCCCGCAGAAAAACTCAAACTTTCGTGGTGGATACGCTGGGTCTTCGACAAGGATCAAGTCGCCAAAGGCTGGCGAAAATGGATGCTGGTTTGGCCGAATCTGCTCTGGTTTGCGATCGTCGGTATTGTCACCGCTTTTTTACTATGGGCAATGGGCCAAAGCGCCGCACCACTTACTACGCGTGATGCAATTTTCCTGATCTACATAGGTCTGTTGGCCTGGTATGCCAGATATCTTATCGACCGCCTCTTTCGGCTCGTCGATGATCGAATCATCCTTGCTTCAGACTCTATGGTAGGTTTCAAAGAATTCGGCGTCTGCCTTGAGCTCTTCAAGCCAGAAGGAAGCAATGCAGATACGCCGAAACGTGCCCGAATGATTAAATACGCGGGAACGTGCCCTGTCTGCAGCGCGCAGGTGTTACTCGACAAAGGGGAACCGGATTTCCCGCGACGAATTGTTGGCCGCTGCCAGGAAAGTCCGCGAGAGCACGTCTTTAGTTTCGACCGGGCGACACAAACGGGGTATCGCTTGCGGTAGTACGCTACGTCATCACCGCGCGTACAAACTACCGACGATTGTCTTAGCGTTTGTGACGTTTATTGATTTGTGGGACTGAAAATCGGCCTACGCTGACTTTCGGTAGCACCGTGACCAGTGGCTACTTTACACAGAATTCCGGACAGGCCCTAACTAGTAAGCCTACATTGGCACTTTAAGAACTGATATACCAATGATTACGACCCCTCAAGAATTCGAAGACAGTACTGCGTTCGAGCTTTACGTCCTTGAAAAGGTACGCCCTCCCCTAGAGCAACACGGAGTAGACTCGATTGACCTAAGGGACGAAGAAAAAACGGCCGTAAGTTCCTCAATATGCGTAAGTGTATGTGCGTCGGCAGTTGAACAGTTGAAGGATGAGCTTACTCCATTGCTATTTGGTGCCGCATGGAAGGTCATAGATCTATTGCTGGAGTTCGCCTTGAACAATAGGGGGCTATCCCCCAAGAGCCAGGACTGGAAAATCACCGAAAAACAGAACCATGCTAGAAATGGCGCAGGAAATCGGTGTGTTTTAGGTTGTTCACCGCCTGTATGGGATGCACTTCTCCAAGTTTATGCGGCTACTGTCGAACATCGGCATTGCCTGGTTCATCGCACAGCAAGCATTGATGCAGCAGGAACACTGAATGGAGTCGATCGGAATCAGCAGCCGCTGACACCTCTGAGCCGCAAGGAGCAGATTGCATTCGCCAAGGCTGCGAATCTTGTGGCACGAGCCGTAATCGCAGGTGGTATCACTCTGCGCTCCGAGGACCATCTGAAGTTCCAACTCGACCAACTCACGAATCATTCGCGCGTGATCGCTTTCGGAGTTGGAGAGCCTAACGCTCCGGTTGAAATACTGCTCTCGTTAACCAATGAAAATGGGCAAATTGTGCTGGACATGTCTGGCATCTTAGAACGTGCAAAAAAAACCATGCCCATGGTCCATCATTTCGATGTCCTTATGGATGTTCCAGATGGCTCTGGCCGCCGCCTATTCGCATACGCTGAGAATTGCCCTGAAGGAAGGTCTGTGATTGATTTGGCCGCATTGCTTCCTTGGCTTGAATACCGGTGAATTATTGGGACCATTTGATACGCGCACTGGCTGGGTCCCCATGTGGCTGCTTTCCGGCCCATTGCTGACCGATTCCTAGGTTAGCCCGATGACCGGAATGGCCGATGAGCGGACAAGAAAATGCCACTCACAGGGAGTGGCATTTTAATTTTATGGGCTCCAATTAAATCTAGAGTTGTGAGACAAATCTAGAAGTAAATGAGATCCTACAACCTCACACATCAATATTCCGCGCGTACAAGGCGTTGCTTTCGATGAAGTTCCGGCGGGGTTCCACCAGTTCGCCCATGAGGGTGGTGAAGACTTCGTCGGCGCCGATGGCGTCTTCGATGTTCACTTTCAGCAGGCGGCGGACGTTGGGGTCCATGGTGGTTTCCCAGAGCTGTTCCGGGTTCATTTCGCCCAGGCCTTTGTAGCGCTGCTTGCTGATGCCGCGCTCCACTTCGTTCATCAGCCATTTCATGGCTTCGGCGAAGTTCTTCACGGCGCATTTCTTTTCGCCGCGGCTCATGATGGCGCCGGGGCCGAACAGGCCGGCCAGGAGTTCGGCGGTCTTTCTGAGCTGGGCGTAGTCGCCGGAGCGCAGGAAGTCTTCGTCGATGAGGCCTACCTTGATGTTGCCGTGGTGCAGGCGCTCCATGCGCAGCAGCCAGCGTTCCAGGGTTTCGTCGTAGCTGGCGCGGATGCTGGTGCCGGCTTTGAGGTAGCGGGCGAACAGGGCGGCGCTGGCTTCGGCCTGGGCCTGGCCGGAGAGGTCCAGGCTGAGGTTGTGTTCCACCACAGCGTGGAGGATTTCCGGGTTGATGTAGTTGGTCAGGCGCTCGATGACGGCCTGGGAGAGGAGCCAGGAGCGGGCCAGTTCTTCCAGGGCGTCGCCGTTGATGGGGGTGGCGTCGGCCCGGGGCAGCAGGGCGGATTCCTGCATGGCCATCTTGAGCAGGAACTGGTTGTACTCGTGGTCGTCCTTCAGGTAGCGCTCGGTTTTGCCGTGCTTGACCTTGTACAGGGGCGGCTGGGCGATGTAGATGTGGCCGCGTTCCACCAGTTCGGGCATCTGCCGGTAGAAGAAGGTGAGCAACAGGGTGCGGATGTGGGCGCCGTCCACGTCCGCGTCGGTCATGATGATGATGCGGTGGTAGCGGAGCTTTTCCGGCTTGTATTCGTCCTTGCCGATGCCGGTGCCCAGGGCGGTGATCAGGGTGACCACTTCCTGGGAGGAGAGCATCTTGTCGAAGCGGGCTTTTTCCACGTTCAGGATCTTGCCCTTCAGGGGCAGGATGGCCTGGAACTTGCGGTCCCGGCCTTGCTTGGCGGAGCCGCCGGCGGAGTCACCCTCGACCAGGTAGAGTTCGCACAGGCTGGGGTCTTTTTCCTGGCAGTCGGCCAGTTTGCCGGGCAGGCCGATGCCGTCCAGCACGCCTTTGCGGCGGGTCATTTCCCGGGCCTTGCGGGCGGCGTCCCGGGCCCGGGCAGCTTCGACGATCTTGCCGCAGATGGTCTTGGCATCCACGGGTTTTTCCAGCAGGAATTCGGCCAGCTTGGCGGCCACCACTTCTTCCACGGCGGGGCGGGCTTCGGAGGAGACCAGCTTCATCTTGGTCTGGCTGGCGAACTTGGGGTCGGGCATCTTCACCGAGAGGACGCAGGCCAGGCCTTCGCGCATGTCGTCCCCGGTGATTTCCACCTTGGCCTTCTTGGCGATTTCGTTTTCTTCGATGTACTTGTTGATGATGCGGGTCATGGCCGCCCGCAGGCCGGTGAGGTGGGTGCCGCCGTCAGACTGGGGAATGTTGTTGGTAAAGCAGAGCACCTGTTCCTGGTAGCTGTCGTTCCACTGCATGGCCACTTCGACGCCGATGGTGACGCCCGTGTCGCCCACCTTGGCTTCGCCGGCGGAGTAGAAGATGCTGGGGTGCAGCACCGATTTGTTGCGGTTGATGTATTCGACGAAGCTTTGCACGCCGCCGGCGAAGGCAAACAGCTCTTCCTTGCCGTTGCGCTGGTCCACGAGCTTGATGCTGACGCCGTTGTTGAGGAAGGAGAGTTCGCGCAGGCGCTTGGCGAGGATTTCGTAGTGGAATTCCACGGTGCCGAAGATTTCTTCGTCGGCGAGGAAGTGCACTTCGGTGCCGCGCTTGTCGGTGTCGCCCAGAACCTTGAGGGGGGAGACTTCGAAGCCGTCGCGCATTTCCAGGACCCGGTCCTTGGGCACGCCGCGCTCGAATTCCATGAAGTGGCGCTTGCCGTCCCGGCGGATGGTGAGGCGCAGCCACTTGGAGAGGGCGTTCACGCAGGAGACGCCGACCCCGTGCAGACCGCCGGAGACCTTGTAGGAGTTCTGGTTGAACTTGCCCCCGGCGTGCAGCTCGGTGAGGGCGATTTCGGCGGCGGAGCGTTTGGGTTCGTGCTTGTCGTCCATCTTCACCCCGGTGGGGATGCCGCGGCCGTTGTCCAGGACGCTGATGGAGTTGTCGGTGTGGATGGTGACGACGATGTCGTCACAGTGGCCCGCCAGGGCTTCGTCGATGGAGTTGTCCACCACCTCGAAGACCAGGTGGTGCAGGCCGGTACCGTCGGAGGTGTCGCCGATGTACATCCCCGGGCGCTTCCGCACGGCCTCCAGGCCTTCAAGGATCTGGATGCTGGATTCGCCGTAGGCGGGGTTCTGGTTGTCTTGGGTCATCGATTTTTCCGGTGTGTTCGTGAATCACCCCGGCCCGGAGCTGGGTCCGGCCGGGGCCTGCGCCTGGGCCGGAGGCTCAGATGCGCATGGGCATGACCACGTACTTGAAGCGGTCGTTGCCGGGCACGGTGATGAGGGCGCTGGAGTTGGCGTCGTTGAAACTCCACTGGACTTCGTCGCCGCCCAGGTTGTTGAACACGTCGAGCAGGTAGGTGACGTTGAAGCCCACGTCCATGGGGGCGCCGTCGTACTTGACCTCGATTTCTTCCTGGGCTTCTTCCTGTTCCGCGTTGGCGGCGATGATCTTCAGGACGTTGTCGGCGAGCATGATGCGCACGCCCCGGAACTTGTCATTGGTCAGGATGGCGGCCCGGGACATGGCGGAGTGCAGGGTCTGCCGGTCGGCGATCATGTGGTTGGCCAGCTGGGCGGGGATCACCCGCTCGTAGTCGGGGAACTTGCCGTCGATGAGCTTGGAGACCAGCACCGTGTGGCCGAAGGCGAAGCGGATCTGGTTGCTGCCCACGGTGATGTGCAGGGGTTCGTCGTTGTCGCCCAGCAGGCGGTTCAGTTCGAGCACGGTCTTTCTGGGCAGGATCATTTCCTGGCGGGCCAGGTCGGCTTCGATTTCCATGCTGTTGAAGGCCAGGCGGTGGCCGTCGGTGGCGACGCAGCGCAGTTCCTTGCCATCCACCATCAGCATCAGGCCGTTCAGGTAGTAGCGCACGTCCTGGGCGGCCATGGCGTACTGGGTCTTGCCGATCAGGTAGCGGAACTGCTTCTGGGTGACGCTGAGGGACTTGCTTTCGCCTTCGCTGATGGCCATGCGCGGGAAATCGTCGGCGGGCAGGGTCTGCAGGCTGAAACGGCTCTTGCCGGCCTTGACCAACAGACGCTTGTCTTCCAGGTCCAGGGTGATTTCGGCGGAGTCGGGCAGGGAACGCAGGATGTCCTGGAGCTTCTTGGCGGCCACGGTCACGGCGCCGTCGCCATTGCCGCCCACGTTTTCGCTCCGGGTGGTGATCTGGATCTCGATGTCAGTGGCGATCAGGGTGAGGGACTCACCCTGCTTTTCCAGCAGCACGTTGGAGAGGATGGGCAGGGTGTGCCGTCTTTCGACGATGCCGGAAACGGACTGCAGGGGAGCAAGCAGGGCATCCCTTTGGCTTTTCAAGATAACCATAAATCAATGTCCTTTATCACTAAACACAGGTTTTCCACAGGTTCTTCAACAGCTTGCCAACAACCTTATCCACAGCCTCAGCCCTTCAGGACCTGCACCAGCACGTGCAGGTCGTGGTTGAGTTCGTTGTCCTTGGCCTTGAGCCCTTCGATGGTCTTCACGGCATGGATCACGGTGGTGTGGTCCCGGCCGCCGAAGGCATCGCCGATCATCGGGTAGCTGAACTGGGTCACTTCCTTGCACAGCCACATGGCCACCTGGCGCGGCCGGGCAATGGCCCGGGTGCGCTTCTTGGAGAACAGGTCGGCCACCTTGATCTTGTAGTAGTCGGCCACGGTCTTCTGGATGCCGTCGATGCTGACGTTGCGCACCGAACCGATGATGTCCTTCAGGGCGTCCTTGGCCAGCTCCAGGGTCACGTCCAGGCCCCGGAAGGTGGAGTAGGCCAGCACCTTCTTCAGGGCCCCTTCCAGTTCCCGCACATTGGAGCGCAAATGTTTCGCGATGAAGAAGGCCACTTCATCGTTCAGGTCCAGGCCTTCCGCCTCGGCTTTCTTCTTCAGGATCGCCACCCGCATTTCGGTTTCGGGGGGTTCGATCTGCACGGTCAGGCCCCAGTCGAAACGGGTCACCAGCCGGTCGTCCAGGCCATTGACGTCCTTGGGATAGGTGTCGCAGGTGATGATGATCTGCTTCTTGGCTTCGATCAGGGCGTTGAAGGCGTAGAAGAATTCTTCCTGGGTGCGGTTCTTGCCGTTGAAGAACTGCACGTCGTCCAGGAGCAGCACGTCCAGGCTGCGGTAGTAGCGCTTGAAGGTGTCGAAGGATTTTTGCTGGTAGGCCTTCACCACGTCGGAGTAGTAGTCCTCGGCGTGCACGTAGCGCACCACCTTTTCCGGGTTCTGGCGGGCCACGTGGTTGCCGATGGCGTGGATCAGGTGGGTCTTGCCCAGGCCGGCGCCACCGTAGATGAACAGGGGGTTGTAGGCGCCCCCGGGGTTCTGGGCTACCTGCTGGGCGGCAGCCCGGGCCAGGTCGTTGGCCTTGCCCACCACCAGGTTGTCGAAGGTCAGGTCGTACTGGAGCCGGGTCTTGTCATAGGCGGTGCCGCGCACGCTCTGGGTCTGGGCGGGCCGGGCCGGTTCGGGCCGGCTGGCCGGGGCAGGCGCTGCCGCCGGGGCTGCCGCTGCGGCGGCCGGGGCGCTGGGGGCGGCGACGGTCTTCTTTTCCCCCAGGGCCAGGCTGATGCTGACCGGGCCGCCGAAGAAGGCTTCGGCGTAATCCTCGATGCGGCTCAGGTAGCGGTCCTTGACCCACTTCAGGATGAAGCCGTTGGGGGCGATCAGGCGCAGGCCTTCATCCGGATGGGCTTCTCCCTCCAGGCGCAGGGGACGAATCCAGGTGTTGAATTGTTGGATCGGCAGGTCCTGCTCGAAGCTCAGGAGACAGGATTCCCAGAAACCGGACATGAAAACAAGCTCTTGCGGATTTCCGGGGGGGCCCGGAACTTGGGGGTTAACAAAACAGCCGGACTGGATGACCCTGGCGGGACCCGCTGCAACAGAGTGGGCAAGGGCGCCAGAAGCCGGCGAAGTGGGGGATTTTACCCCGCCCGGAAAAAGTTATCCACAAGTGGAAGATTTTGTATCCGTTGACAAAAGACTGATTTTCAATGTGTAATTGCGCGCTTTTCTCCAGCTAGCTAAGGAAATCATCATGAAACGCACGTATCAGCCCTCCGTCGTGCGCCGCAAGCGCACCCACGGTTTCCTGGTCCGCATGCGCACCAAGGGCGGCCGCAAGGTCATCGCAGCCCGCCGTGCCAAGGGCCGTCATCGTCTGGCTGTTTGATTCCAGACGTGACAACGGGGGAGTCAAGACCCTTCCCCAGACAGTATCGACTGACCAAAACGGATGAGTACTCATCCGTTTTTGGTTTCAGGCGGGCCATTCGCGGCAAGCTCTTCCTGCTGCACTATGGCCCGCGCCGCCAGGCTGGCGAACCGGCCCGACTGGGCCTGGTGATCGGCAAGAAGCTGCTCAAGCACGCGGTGCAGCGCAACCTGGTGAAGCGCATTGCCCGGGAGCAGTTCCGTCTGATGCAGCCGCAGCTGCCGGCCCGGGACCTGATCTTTCGCCTGGCGGTGAAACTGAAGAAGCCGGACCGCCGCGAGGTGGCTGCCGAAATCCGGCAACTGTTGGGCAAGCTGTACCGGGATCCGCCCCGGAGTGCCGGGGAACCTGCCGAGGAAAGGTCGTCGTGAAGCGGATACTCATCTTCTTCCTGCGCATCTATCAGTACGCCATCAGCCCGTTCCTGGGGCGGAATTGCCGTTTTTATCCCAGTTGTTCCGAATACGCCGTCGAAGCTGTGCAAAAATACGGGGCTTTGCGGGGTGGCTGGATGGGCCTGAAACGGGTCTGCCGCTGCCATCCCTGGAACCCGGGCGGGGTGGATCCCGTTCCCTGAATTCAATTATTAAAGGTCGTCCATGGATACCCGACGTCTGATGTTGTTGCTCGTTTTTGGCCTTTCCCTGTTCATGCTCTGGGATGCTTGGCAAAAACACCAGAATCCCCAGCTGGCGCCTCAGGCCCAGACCCAGGGCGGCGCGCCGGCTGCGGCCGCCGACGGGGTGACGCCCCAGCCCAGCAGCGGCCTCAAGGCTGCCGCCGGCCAGATCGAGACGGCCGCACCGGCGGCTGCCGCCGCTGCCGAGAAGCTCAGTGTCAGCACCGACCTGTTCAAGGTCGAGATCTCCACCCAGGGTGGCGATCTGGTGTGGCAGGAGCTGGCCCGGTTCTCGGCCCATTCCGACAAGACCCGGCTGTTCGAGCTGTTTTCTCCCAAGCACAAGTACGCGGCCCAGACTGGCCTGATCGGCGACGGCCTGCCCAATCACAAGACCCTGCTGAAGCCCGTGCCCGGTCCCCGGGAGCTGGCCGAGGGCGAGGATTCCTTCCAGGTGCGCCTGGAGGCGCCCGTGGTGGGCGGGGTGAAGGCCACCAAGGTCTACACCTTCCGTCGCGGCTCCTACCTGATCGACGTGGCCTGGGAAATCGAGAACGGCGGCAAGCAGACCCTGACGCCCCACGCCTATTTCCAGCTGCAGCGTGACCAGACCCCGCCCGAGGGGGATTCCTTCATGCTGTCCACCTTCACCGGCGCCGCCGTCTATACGGAGGCCGAGAAGTACCAGAAGGTGGCCTACAAGGACATCGCCGAGGGCAAGGCCAAGTTCGCCAAGCAGGGCAACGACGGCTGGCTGGCCATGGTGCAGCATTATTTCGTCACGGCCTGGGCGCCCCAGGGGGATGCGCCCCGGGAGTTCTACATGCGCAAGGTGGCGGACGATCCTTCCGGCGGCCTCTACGCCACCGGCCTGATCCTGCCCGTGGCCCAGCTGGCGCCCGGCGCCAAGGCCGAGGTCAAGGTGCCCCTGTTCGCCGGCCCCCAGGAGCAGGCAACCCTGAAGCAGGTGGCGCCCGGCCTGGACCTGGTGGTGGATTACGGCTGGCTGCACATCATCGCCGCCCCCATCTTCTGGGCCCTGGAGTTCATCAATAAGCTGGTGGGTAACTGGGGCTGGTCCATCGTGGTGCTGACCATCCTGATCAAGCTGGCCTTCTTCCCCCTCTCGGCCGCTTCCTACAAGTCCATGGCCAAGATGCGCCAGATGACGCCGCGCCTGGTGCAGCTGAAGGAGCGCTTCGCCGACGACAAGGCCCGCCTGAACCAGGAAATGATGAAGCTCTATCAGACGGAGAAGATCAATCCCCTGGGCGGCTGCCTGCCCATCCTGATCCAGATTCCCGTGTTCATCGCCCTGTACTGGGTGCTGCTGGGTGCCGTGGAAATGCGCGATGCGCCCTGGATCCTGTGGATCAAGGACCTGTCCGCCGCTGACCCCTACTACGTGCTGCCGGTGATCATGATGGCTTCCATGTTCATCCAGACCAAGCTCAATCCCACCCCGCCGGATCCGATCCAGGCCAAGGTGATGATGATGATGCCGCTGATCTTCGGGGTGATGTTCTTCTTCTTCCCCGCCGGTCTGGTGCTGTACTGGGTGGTGAACAACATCCTCTCCATCGCCCAGCAGTGGCAGATCACCCGCATGATCGAGGCGGGGGGTGACAAGCCCAAGGCCGCCAACGACGCCAAGGCCTGATCGCCTGAAACCGGAAGGGCCGCTGACTCCAGCGGCCCTTTTTCCGTATACCTCTGACGGATTCGCCCCATGACCCAGCCGCCCGCCCCGCCCACCATTGCCGCCATCGCCACCGCCCCCGGCCGGGGCGGGGTGGGGGTGATCCGGGTTTCCGGCACGGGCCTCATGGCCATGGCCCTGGCCCTCACCGGCCGGGCGCCCCAGCCCCGTTACGCCACCCTGGCGGATTTCCTGGATGCCGACGGCCTGCCCATCGATTCCGGCCTGCTGCTCTACTTTCCCGGTCCTGCCTCCTTCACCGGCGAGGACGTGCTGGAACTCCAGGGCCACGGCGGCCCGGTGGTCATGAACCTGCTGCTGCGCCGCTGTCTGGAGCTGGGGGCCCGCCTGGCGGAGCCGGGGGAATTCACCCGCCGGGCCTTCATGAACAACAAACTGGACCTGGCCCAGGCCGAGGCGGTGGCCGACCTGATCGACGCCTCCACCCAGGCGGCGGCCCGCTCCGCCGTGCGTTCCCTGCAGGGGGAGTTCTCCAGGGCCATTCACGCCCTGGTGGATGAGCTGATCAACCTGCGCATGCTGGTGGAGGCCACCCTGGATTTTCCCGAGGAGGAAATCGACTTCCTCCAGGCCGCCGACGCCTTCGGGCGGCTCAACCGCCTCGACGCCCAGCTGGCCCGGGTGCGGGACAAGGCCGGGCAGGGCAAGCTGCTCCAGGCCGGCCTGCAGGTGGTGCTGATCGGCCAGCCCAACGTGGGCAAGTCCTCACTCCTGAACCGCCTGGCCGGGGACGAGCTGGCCATCGTCACCGACATCGCCGGCACCACCCGGGACGCCTTGAAATCCTCGATCCAGATCCAGGGCATCCCCCTGCACATCATCGACACGGCGGGCCTCAGGGAGACCGAGGACGCGGTGGAGAAGATCGGCATCGCCCGCACCTGGCAGGAGATCGAGAAAGCCGACCTGGCGCTCCTGCTGCTGGATGCCCGGGTGGGCCTCACCGAGGCGGACCGGGCCATCCTGGCCAGGCTGCCGGCGAATCTGCGCCGCATCACCCTGAGGAACAAGATCGACCTGCTCGGCGAAGCCCCGGAAAAGCACCCGGAGGGCTCGGACATCGCCCTCTCCGTATCCGCCCGGTCCGGCGCCGGCATGGAGCTCCTGGAACAGGCCCTGCTGGAAGTGGCCGGCTGGCACCAGGCCGAGGACGTGTTCATCGCCCGGGAGCGCCACCTCCAGGCCCTGGAAGCCGGCGCCCGGCATCTGGCCGCAGCCCGGACCCAGGTGGAAACCCCCCGCCCGGCCCTGGAACTGTTCGCCGAGGAACTGCGCCTGGCCCAGAACGCCCTCGCCGAAATCACCGGCGAATTCACCGCCGACGACCTGCTCGGCGTGATCTTCAGCCGTTTCTGTATTGGCAAGTAGAAGCCACCCGTGACCGGGGCAGCTGCTTGGAAGGGCGGTTGCCAGGCTCGGGCGGCTTGGCGCTGAGAGGCCTGAGGCCTACTCCCGCACCGGCCGCTTGGCCAGTTTGCGCTGCAGGGTGCGGCGGTGCATCTTCAGGGCCCGGGCGGTGGCGGAGATGTTGCCCTGGTGCTGGTTCAGCACCTTCTGGATGTGTTCCCACTCGAGCCGGTCCACCGAAGGGGGGTTGGCGGCCAGGGGGATGTCCGCGTCGCCGCTGATGCGCCCCAGGGCGGTGATGATTTCTTCCGGGTCGGCGGGTTTGGTCAGGTAGTGGACGGCCCCCAGCTTGATGGCTTCCACCGCGGTGGCGATGCTGGCGTAGCCGGTGAGCATGACGATGCGGGTCTGGGGGTTGAGGGCGTGCAGGGCTTCGATCAGTCCCAGGCCTGACTCGTCCCCCAGGCGCAGGTCCACCACCGCGTAGCGGGGCGGATACTGGCGCGCCAGGGGCAGGGCTTGAGCCGGGCTGTCGGCGGCCTGGACCTGGAAGCCCCGGCGTTCCAGGGCCCGGGCCAGGACGGCGCGGAAGATTTCATCGTCGTCCACCAGCAGCAGACGGGGAGTTTCCAGGGATATTTCGGGTGTGCTCATGCGGCGATGCGGGTGACGGGCCGGGTCAGCATGGGCCCGGAGGGGCCGTCCACCAGGGGTAGTACGGTGGCGCTGGGCCGGGGGGTGGCGGCCAGGTTTTCCAGGGGCAGGCAGACCCGGATGCAGCTGCCGGTGGGCAGCCGGTTGCTGATTTCCACGGTGCCGCCCAGGTGTTCGATGGTGGCGTTGGTGAGGAAGAAGCCTATGCCCAGGCCTTCGCTCTTTTCCTGAAGGATGAAGTCCCTGCCCAGGAGGCTGGCCAGGTGGCTGTCGATGCCGCTGCCTTCGTCCAGGATGCGGATTTCCAGCTGGTTGCGGTCCCAGTCCAGCTGCAGGCGGACGCTTTCGGGACTGGCATTGGCGCCGTTGTCGAGCAGGTTCTGCAGGGCCTGGTCGAGGCTGCGGTCCACCTGGATCAGGGGCGGGGTTTCGTCGTTTTCGATTTCCAGGGCCTGCATGTGCACTTCCGGGCGCAGCAGCAGCCATTCGTTCATCAGATTGCGGATCCACTGGTCGGCCCCCAGGGGCGGGCGGGTGTCTCCGGCGGCCACCATGTCGGCCAGGATGCCCTTGCAGCGCTGCAGCTGCTGGCGTAGCAGGCGCAGATTGTCCCGGTTTTCCCCGGGGGGCAGGTCCCGTTCCAGTTCGCTTACCAGCACCGCCATGGTGGATAGGGGCGTGCCCAGCTTGTGGGCGGCGCCGGCGGCCTGCAGGCCCAGGGCCAGGACCTTTTCCTGACGCAGGGATTTTTCCCGGGTCTGCTGCAGCACCCGTTCCTGTTCGCGCAGGGCCATGGCCTGGCGGGTCAGGAAGACGATGATGATCAGGCTGCTGAGTATGTAGTTGAGCCACATGCCGACGATGTGCAGGGCGAAGCCGTCGCCCTGGCTGGCGTGCTCGCCGCCCACGCCGCAGGTTTCCGCCAGCAGCTGGTCCAGGGTCTTGAGGTTGCCCTCCGGCGGCGGCAGGGGCTGGTTGAAGAACACCAGCAGGCTGTAGGCGGCCAGGGAGATGCCGGCCAGGTACCAGCCGAAGCGCCGGGGCAGCACCACGGCGGCGATGGTCATGGGCAGGAGCAGCAGGGAGACGAAGGGGTTGCTGGAGCCGCCGGCGAAGTAGAGCAGCCAGGCCAGGGTGCCCACGTCGAAGCAGAGCTGGGTAAACAGCTCCTGGTCGCTGACGGTGCTGGTGCGGCGCAGGCGCCAGGCGGTGGCCAGGTTGACCAGGACGAGGAAGGCGATGCCGGCCAGCATGGGGGCCAGGGGCAGGGACATCTTCCAGCCCACGGTGACCAGAGCGATCAGGGAAATCTGGGCGGCCAGGGTGACCCAGCGCAGGGTGACCAGGCGCTCCAGGGCGCTGACGGGATGGGGGGTGCTGGTGAGCATGGGCGAATTTTATCCGGCGGTTGGGGCTTGGTTCCCGGGCGCGACAATCCGTCGCAAGAGGCCCGGGCCCCGCATGGGGCGGGTTGCGGCGGGCGTGACAATTTACCGCATTAAATATTTTTTGGGAGGCCGCTAGGCTGCGCCCGTCTGTTTGCTGATCCCGAACGGACGGCGCGTTCCGCTCCCTCCCAGGCGGGGCGCGCCCTCATTACTCTCGTGGGGAGATCCGGCAGGGCCGGTTTTGCCGGCCCTGTCGCCACCCAGTCGGAGGTACGCCATGAAGGCAAACCTGCCGGGTGCAGGTCCGCTACCCGGCCGCCGGCCATCAAACCGCCCGGCTCAGGGATGTCTGTTTCGCCCCGTGTATCCGGCGGGGCGCAGCCGGCATCCGGATCACGTTCTTCCGCCCTTCCCGGGAGCCATCCCGAAGGGCGGCCAACCTGGCCTGGCGTTGGGGGGTAACGCAAGACAACGCCGCGTCCAGCCCGCAAAACAACAATGGAGTCACCATGATAAGTGAAACCGTCGTCGACCTTTCCCGCCTGCAGTTCGCTGCCACGGCTTTCTATCACTTCCTCTTCGTGCCCCTGACCCTGGGGCTGTCCTTCCTGCTGGCCATCATGGAAACCGTGTATGTGATGACCGGCAAGGAAATCTACCGGGACATGACCAAGTTCTGGGGCAAGCTGTTCGGCATCAACTTCGCCCTGGGCGTCACCACCGGCATCACCATGGAGTTCCAGTTCGGCACCAACTGGGCCTATTACTCCCACTACGTGGGCGACATCTTCGGTGCGCCCCTGGCCATCGAGGGCCTGATGGCCTTCTTCCTGGAATCCACCTTCATCGGCCTGTTCTTCTTCGGCTGGGAGAAGCTTTCCAAGCGGGAGCATCTGGTGATCACCTACCTGACCGCCATCGGCTCCAACCTCTCGGCGGTGTGGATCCTGATTGCCAACGGCTGGATGCAGAACCCGGTGGGCTCCGAGTTCAGCTACGTGACCATGCGCATGGAGATGACCTCTTTCTGGGAACTGCTGTTCAACCCGGCGGCCCAGGCCAAGTTCGTGCACACCGTGTCGGCGGGTTATGTGACGGGCTCCCTGTTCGTGCTGGGGATCAGTTCCTGGTACCTGCTCAAGGGCCGGCATGTGGAATTCGCCAAGCGTTCCTTCCGCATCGCCGCCGCCTTCGGTTTCGCCTCCGCCTGCTCGGTGATCGTGCTCGGGGACGAATCCGGCTACGCGGTGACCGAACACCAGCAGACCAAGCTGGCGGCCATGGAAGGCATGTGGAAGACGGAAGAAGCGCCGGCCCCCTTCACCCTGTTCGCCCTGCCCGATGACGCGCGGCGGGAAAACCACGCGGAGGTGAAGATTCCCTATGCCCTGGGCCTGATCGCCACCCGCTCCACCGACAAGGTGGTGCCCGGCATCGACCAGCTGGAAGCCCGGGCGGCGGAGCGGATCCGGCAGGGCATGGAAGCGGTGCAACTGCTGGAGCTGCTGCGGGCCGGCAAGGCCGACGAAGCCCAGAGGGCCCGCTTCGAGCAGGTCAAGGATGACCTGGGTTACGGCCTGCTGCTGAAGAAGTACAGCGAGGACGTTTCCCTGGCGACGCCGGAAATGATCGCCCAGGCGGCCCGGGATTCCATTCCCCCCGTGGCGCCCATGTTCTGGACCTTCCGCCTCATGGTGGCCCTGGGCTTCTCCTTCTTCCTGCTCTTTGCCCTGTCCTTCTGGTACTCGGCAAAAAACACCTTCCAGGAACAGCGCTGGCTGCTGCGCTGGGCCCTGTGGTTCATCCCCATGCCCTGGATCGCCTCGGAAATGGGCTGGTTCGTGGCCGAGTTCGGCCGGCAGCCCTGGACCATCTACGGGGTCCTGCCCACCCAGCTGTCCACGTCCACTCTGACGGCGGGCAGCCTCTACGGCTCCCTGGCGGGCTTCCTGTTCTTCTACACCGGCCTCCTGGTGGTGGAGATGTACCTGATGTTCAAGTACGCCCGACTCGGCCCTGCCAGCCTGGGCACCGGCCGCTATGAAGGCGAAACCGACCTGAAACCCGCACAGTGAGGAATCCGAGATGCTCGATTATGAAACCCTGAAAATCATCTGGTGGCTGCTGGTGGGCGTCCTGCTCCTGGGCTTTGCCGTCATGGACGGCCACGACATGGGGGTCGGCACTCTGCTGCCCTTCGTCGGCCGGACCGACGTGGAACGGCGGGTGGTGATCAACACCGTGGGGCCCCACTGGGACGGCAACCAGGTCTGGTTCATCACCGGCGGCGGCGCCATCTTCGCCGCCTGGCCGCTGGTCTATGCCACCGCCTTCTCCGGCTTTTACTGGGCCATGCTGGCGGTGCTCTGGGCGCTCTTCTTCCGGCCCGTGGGCTTCGACTACCGTTCCAAGGTGAACAGCCCCGTCTGGCGCAGCGCCTGGGACTGGGGTCTGTTCGTGGGCGGTGCGGTGCCGGCCCTGATCTTCGGCGTGGCCTTCGGCAACCTGCTCCAGGGGGTGCCCTTCCACTTCCTGGACAACCTGATGCCGGTCTACACCGGCAGCTTCTGGGGCCTCCTCAATCCCTTCGCTCTGCTGGCCGGGGTGGTGAGCCTGTCCATGCTCACCTTCCACGGGGCCAATTACCTGATGATCCGTACCGAGGGGGAGATCCAGGAGCGGGCCCGCAAGGCCGCCCTGATCTTCGGCAGCGTGATGCTGCTGGCTTTTGCCCTGGCCGGGGTGTGGGTGAGCCTGGGGATCAAGGGTTACGTGATCACCTCCGCCGTGGATCCCGCCGCTTTGCCCAATCCCCTGGACAAGACGGTGAGCATCCAGGCCGGTGCCTGGCTGGCCAACTTCAAGGCCCATCCCCTGCTCTGGCTGGTGCCCGGCGTGGCCTTCGGCGGCGGCCTGCTGGCCCTGTTCATGGCGGCCCGGCGCTACCCGGTCCTGGCCTTCATCGGCAGCGGTCTGGCGGAGTTGGGCATCATCGGCACCGCCGGGGTGGCCATGTTCCCCTTCGTCATGCCTTCCTCCAGCGACCCGCGCTCCAGTCTCACGGTCTGGGACAGCGTCTCCAGCCATCTGACCCTGGGCGTGATGTTCTGGGCCGCCCTGATCTTCACCCCCATCGTCATCGCCTACACCAGCTGGGCCTACCGCAAGATGGCGGGCAAGGTGACCACGGCCTTCATCGAGGCCAACGACCGTTCCGCCTACTGACAGCAAAGGAGATTCACATGTGGTATTTCACCTGGGTACTGGGGCTGGCCATGGCCATCCTCCTGGCCGTGGTCAACGCCCTGTGGTTTGAGGCCCAGGAGGGCCGCAACCGCGACGAGACCTGACCCTCCCCTGGCCCCGGCTCTGCCGGGGTCTGGCCGGAATTGCAGCCGCGAGGCCCGGCCTTTGCGGCTGCAGCTCCGGCGCCAACGTTGTAGCATTGCCACTTCACCCACCCGCTGGACACGACCCTGAGAACCCAAGAGCAAGCACTGGAGCGCCCGGGGGAGCTCGCCGCAGAATCCCAAGCCCTGCGTTGGCTGACGGCCTACGGCAGGAGCGCCAGACCCCTGGTGTTCGGCGCCGTCCTGTGCGGCACGGCCCAGGCCCTGGTCACCATTTTCCTGATGTACAACCTGGCCCGGGTGCTGCACGTCCTGGTGCTGGAGCATTCCCTGGCCGGCGCGCCGCCCGGCGCTATCTGGCTGATTCCCCTCTGTGTGCTGCTGCGCGCCCTGCTGGGCCTGGCCCGGGATGAATTCGGCCTGCGCGCCGGACGCTCGGCCCGCCAGGGCCTGCGTCAGGAGCTGCTGGAGGCGGCCCGGCGCGGCGGCCCCCTGTGGAGCGCCCGCCTGGCGGGCGGCGCCCTGAGCAGCGTGGTGACCGACCAGGTGGAAGCGGTGGATGGCTACTTCGCCCGTTACCGTCCCCAGCAGATGCTGGCGGCCATCGTGCCCCTGCTCATCGTTGCCGCCGTGCTGCCCTATAGCTGGATGGCCGCCCTGATCCTGCTGGGCACGGCGCCCCTGGTGCCGGTGTTCATGATCCTGGTGGGCTGGCGCACCCGGGCCGAGCAATCCCGGCAGATGCTCGCCATGCAGCGCCTGGGGGGCACCTTCCTGGACCTGGTGCGGGGCCTGCCCACCCTGCGCCTGTTCGATGCCCGGCAGCGCAGCCTGGAGGAGCTGGCCGCCCTGGGGGAAAGCTTCCGCGAGCGGACCATGAAGGTCCTGCGCCTGGCCTTCCTGAACGGGGCGGTACTGGAATTCTTCACCTCTGTCTCCATTGCCTTGAGCGCCGTGTTTCTCGGCTTCAGCCTGCTGGGCTATCTGGAGTTCGGCTTTTACGGCGCCGGCCCCGAGCTGGGGGCGGCCCTGTTCATCCTCCTGCTCGCCCCCGAGTTCTACCAGCCCCTGCGGGAGCTGGGCACCCATTACCACGCCCGGGCCGAGGCCTTGGCGGCGGCCATGAACATCCGCCAGGTGCTGGCCACCCTGCCCGAGGGAGCCGGCGGCCGGGGCGGGGCCAGCCCCGGGGGCAGCGGCCCGGCGGCCCTGGAATTTGCCGGCGTGCATCTGGCCTACCGGGCCGGGCAGCCGGTGCTGGCCGATTGCAGCCTGGCCCTGGCGCCGGGGGAGTGTGTCGCGGTCCTGGGCCCCAGCGGCGCTGGCAAGAGCAGTCTGCTGCGTCTGGCGGCCGGCATCGCCCTGCCGGGCGCCGGGGCGCTGCGGGTGGACGGGGTGCCCCTGACGGAGCTGGACCTGCAGGCCTGGCGCGAGCAGATCGGCTGGATGGACCAGCACCCGCCGCTCCTGGCCGCCAGCCTGGCCACCAACCTGCGGGTGGCCTGTGCCAGCCCCGTGGCGCCGGAAGCCCTCTGGGATGCCCTGGATTTTGCCGGCCTGGGAGACTGGGCCCGGGCCCTGCCGGAGGGGCTGGAAACCCCCATGGGCGAGGCGGGGCGCTGGATGTCCGGCGGCCAGCTGCGGCGTCTGGCCCTGGCCCGTCTGGCCCTGCGCCGGCCCCGCCTGCTGCTGCTTGATGAACCCACGGCCAGCCTCGACGCTGGCGCGGAAGCCTTCATGGTGGCCCGCCTGGGGGAACTGGCGGCGGGCTGCACCACCCTGCTGGTAACCCACCGGCCGGCGCCCCTGGCCCTGGCCGGCCGGGTCCTGGAACTGGAGCAGGGACTGTTGCGGCCCCTGTCTGCGGCAGCCCTGGCGGCCCTGCTGCAGGATGGCCGGGAGGAGATGGAAGATGTCTGAACCCAAACCGGAACAGCAGCCCCGCCTCGGGGCCCTCCTGCCCTATCTGCGCCAGCTCCGGGGCCTGGGCCGCTGGTATGCGGCCAGCCTGGTGCTGGGCTTGCTCACGGTGGCCTCCACCGTGGCCCTGCTCGCCCTGTCCGGCTGGTTCATCAGCGCCGCAGCGGTGGCGGGGCTGACCCCGGCCACCGCCCTGGCCTTCAATTTCTTTTACCCGGGCGCCAGCGTCCGGGGCCTGGCCCTGAGCCGCACCGTGGGACGCTGGAGCGAACGGGTGCTGACCCACGAGGCCACCTTCCGGCTCCTGGCCCGGGTGCGGGTCTGGCTCCTGGCCCGGCTGCTGCCCCTGGCGCCCCGGCAGCTGGGGGTCTACCACGGGGCGGAACTGCTGCACCGCTTCATGCGGGATGTGGAGCAGCTGGACGGGCTGATTCCCCGCCTGCTGCTGCCGGGCATCTCCCTGTTCCTGGTGCTGGGCGGTGTCGCCGGGCTGCTGGGCTTCTGGATACCCGCGGGGGCTCTGCCGCCCCTGGCCCTCATCGGCTTGTTCCTGCTCTTGCCGCCCCTGCTCTGGCGCCTGGGGCGGCGCGGTGCCCGGGGGCTGGTGGAGCGCCGGGCGGCCCTGCGCCGGGCCATGATAGACGCGGCCGACGGGGCCCCGGTGCTGGCCTTCAATGGCCGGGCCTGGGGGGAATTCCGGGACCGGGCCCTGGCCCGCTCCCGGGAGGCCATGCAGGTGCAGGGCCGCAACGACCGGCTGGCGGCCCTGGCCCGGGCCCTGGTCACGGCGGCAGCCGGTCTGGCGGCTTGGTGGGCCCTGGTGGCCCACGGCGGCACCCTGGATGGCCCCCTGCTGGTGGCCATGGTGCTGCTGCTCGTGGGGGTGGCGGAGATTGCCGCGCCCCTGGCCGGCGGCCTGGTGGAGCTGCCTGCCATCGCCCATGCGGCGGGGCGCATCGAAGCCATCGCCGGGCAGGAACCGGCCATCGTCTTTGCCCCAGCCGGGCCCCAGCCGGCGGACGGGGGCCTGGAGATCGAGCAGCTGGATTTTTCCTGGGACGCCCATACCCCGGTGCTGCGGGACTTTTCCCTGCACCTGGCGCCCGGCACCCGGCTGTTCCTGGAGGGCCCCAGCGGCTGCGGCAAGTCTTCCCTGGTGCAGCTCCTGGCCCGTTTCGAGGTGCCCGACCGGGGCAGCATCCGCCTGGGCGGGGTGCCCCTGGAGGCTCTGGACGAGCCCACCCTGCGCCGCACCCTGGCGGTCGCCAGCCAGTTTGCCTGGGCCCGGGGCGGCACCCTGGCGGACAACCTGCGCCTGGCGGCGCCTGCCGCCAGTGCGGCGGAAATGTGGGAAGTGCTGGAGCTGGTGGGCCTGGCGGCGACGCTGCGGACCTGGCCCGAGGGCCTGGAAACCTGGGTCCAGGAAGGCGGCCAGAGCCTTTCCGGCGGCCAGCTGCGCCGCCTGGGCGTGGCCCGGGCCCTGCTGCGCCGGGCGCCCCTGACGGTGCTGGACGAGCCCACCGAGGGCCTGGAGGACGGAGGGGCGGAACGGCTGGTGCAGCAGGTCTGCGCCTGGTGCCAGGGCCGCAGCCTGATCTGGATTTCCCACCGGCCCCAGGGCAGCGGCTGTTTCGACCAGGTCCTGCGCCTGACCCCGCCCGGGGCTTGAGCGTTTGGGCGGCAGCCCGGCTTAGCGCCCCCGGGTTTTCCCGTCCTGGCGGCCTGGGTGCCGGAGCAGGCTGGCGCTGTTGCGGCCCTGGGGATAGAAGGAATCCCAGAGGCTGGCGCAATGGGCCTGGGCGTTCAGGGTGGCGCTGTCCACCTGGCCCGGCTTGCTGCTGTTCAGCACCTGGATCAGGCCCTGGCCCGGGCGGTAGGGGCGCCAGGGGGCGGGCATGGTCAGGTCCCGGGCGAAGCGGGTCCAGGCCTTGCCCATCCGGGCGGCCAGGGCCTGGTCGGCGGCGGGGACCGGCAGGATGCCGTGGAATTCGGCGCTGGTCACTGCCAGGGTGTCGAACAGGAAGGCCAGCTCGTCCCCGTGACAGACCTGGCCGTATTCCGGGGCGCAGGCCCGGGTGCCCAGATCAGCATAGAGATCGAACAGGGGCGGCTGGGTGAACAGGTAGGCATGGACCTGCTGACCGGGGACCTGCTGCAGTACCCGGTCCACGGCGTGCAGGTTGGCGCAGATGAAGTTGTCGGCCCCGACCACGGCGGCCATGGCCTGGGCGGCGGGGTTGTAATAGGCGGTGCCGGGCAGGCTGTGGGCGTCGTAGGGCCGGCTGCCGTCGGCCGCGCTGAAGGCCCGCACCCGGGCGGCGTTGGCGGGGCCGTAGATCTGGGTGATGGCGGCGTCGTACCAGGCCGGGTCCATCATTGAGGCCTTGGACCCCGGGGGCAGGCAGCGGGCGGCCTCGGCCGGGTCCGGATTGGGTGTCCCGTTGTTGCTGGCGAAGGCGGCGCAGGTCATGGCGGCGAAGGCCACCCCCTCATTGCCGTTCATGCCGAACACGAAGGGTTTGGCCGCCTTGGCATTGGCGGGGCCGTAGCCGTCCAGGGGCTGGCTGGTGACCAGGGTGCCGTCCACCAGGGGGCCCCAGGGCATGGACTGGGGAAAGCCGGCGTCGGCTTCCTTGAGCATCCGTTCCGTCTGGTAGGCGCCGGCGGCCTGGAACACATGGGCCAGGGAAAAGGCCTGCAGATTGGCGGTGTTGGGCAGGCAGTCGGCGGAGCGCACCTTGGGGCCGCACAGGTGCTGCAGGTAGTTTTCGCCCCAGGCGGAATCCTGGCCGGGCCCGGGATAGAGCACCCCCATGGGATTGCTTTCCATGATGGCGGCCCGGAACAGGGGGATGGAGGAGGGCACGGCGAACAGGTGCAGCCCGGCCGACATGGCCCCGGCGCTTTCGCCGAACAGGGTGACCCGGGCCGGGTCGCCCCCGAAGGCGGCGATGTGAGCCTGGACCCAGGCCAGGGCGGCCTGCTGGTCCAGGAGCCCCAGGTTGCCCGGTACCGGCTGTTCCAGGGGACCGCCGGGGGCCCGGTCGGCATAGAGGAAGCCCAGGGCGCCGAGCCGGTAGTTGAGGGTCACCACCACCGCCTGCTGGGCGGCCAGGGAACTGCCGTCGTAGCTGGCGAGGGAGCCGGCCCCGGAGGTGAAGCCGCCGCCGTGCAGGAATACCAGCACCGGCAGCCGGGCCTGGGTCCCGGGGGCGGCCTTCGGGGTCCAGATGTTCAGGTAGAGGCAGTCCTCGGCCCCTTCCAGGCCGTTGGCGCCGTACTGGGGGCAGACGGGGCCGAAGGCCAGGGCCTGGCGCAGGCCGTCCCAGGCCAGGGGCGGCCGGGGCGGCTGCCAGCGCAGCTGCCGCTCGGGCACCGGCGGCTCTGCATAGGGCAGACCCTTGTAGACCAGCACCGCTTCCGAGTGGGCCGAGGTGGCGCCGCACAGCTCGCCCTGGGGCAGCCGCAGCCGGCTTTCCGGGGCGCAGGCCGCGCCCGCCGGGCCCGCCAGGATCAACAGGGGTAACAGCATCCACCAGAGCGCCGCCATGGTCCTTCTCCCGTTCCATTCAGTTGCCATACTCTACCCGGGAAGCGGCGTCTTGAATGGGGAATGTGGCGGGCTTCAGGGGTGGCCGGGGATGGTGCGGGCGCTCCGGGCCCGGCTCGTGCGCTTGTGCCGCCAGCGGATGAAGCCGGTGAGCAGGGCCAGCAGGGGCAGGAGGCCGCTCAGGCAGATGGCGATGCGCCCGGTCAGGCCGAAGGCTTCACCGTTGTGGAGCGGGTGCAGCCAGGCCAGCCAGGTGTCCCCCGCCGTGTTCTGGCGGGGGTCCCGTAGGGCCAGCAGGTGGCCGGAGGCGGCATCCACCCAGACATGGGTGCCGGGAAAACGGCGGCTCGGCTCCCCGGCCTGGTACAGCCGCAGGTGCCAGTAGCCCTGGGTGGGGGAGGGGGTTTCCAGCCAGCGCAGTTCGGCCCCGGGGAAGCGGGCCAGGGCCACGGCCAGGGCCTGGTCGGCGTCCACGCCGGGGACGAAGCCGGCGGCCGGGGCGGGGGCCTGGTAGTTGCGGCTCACCGGGCCAAGTCCCTCGACCAGAGGGGCGAACCAGTGGGGCACCACCAGCATCAGCCCGGTCAGGGTGAGCGGCAGCATCAGGACCAGGGTGTAGACCCCGGGTTTCACGTGCCAGTCGTAGATGCGCCGTTTCCACACGGCGCCGGCCTTGATGCTCAGGGCACCGCGCCAGCGGCCCGGGTGGGGCCACCAGAGCAGGAGGCCGCTCAGGAGGAGGAGTAGCAGCAGGCCCGCCACGCCGCCCAGCAGGGTCTGCCCCAGGTCGCCGAGCAGCAGGGTGTAGTGCAGGTCGTAGATCCAGGTACTGGGGTCCTCGCCCCAGAAGTACTTGCGGCTGAGGCGCAGGCTGTGGGGGTCCAGGGTCAGCATCAGGGGGGCGAAGTGCCGCTCCCGGGTTTCCGCTGGATGGTAGTAGCGGGCCCCGATGGGGGCGCCTTCCCAGCGCGGCAGCTCGATGCGCCAGGGACCCGGGCGCCCCGGTTCGGCGGCCCGCAGGGCGGCCACCACCGGCGCCAGGGGGATGGTGCCGGCGCCCGGGGTCGCCACCTGCTCCGGGTGCAGCAGCTGATCCAGCTCCGGGTAGAAGGCCAGCCAGCTGCCGCTCAGGCCGAGCAGGACGAAGATCAGCCCTAGGCTCAGCCCGGTCCATTGGTGCAGTCCGTGCAGCAGGGGGCGCCAGCCCCGGGGCCTGGCGCTCACGGGCGGGCTCCGGGGCGGGCAGAGCGGCGGCTCATGGTCGCCGGCCGTTACATGTGGAAGTTGAGGCTGGCGTAGAAGGCCCGCCCGGCGCCCGGGGAATACATGGCCTGGGGTGTGGACCAGATGGTGTCGTACCAGACGTACTCGTATTTCCGGTCGAACATGTTCTTCAACTGCAGGTCTAGCCCCAGGCTCCGGGACAGGGCATAGCTGAGGCCCGCATCGAAGAGCACGTAGCCGCCGTACTTGCCCTTGGCGTTCTGGTCGTCGATGTAGTACTTGCCCTGGGCCCGTCCCTGGAGATTGAGGCGCAGCTGGGCGTTGGCCTGGTATTCCAGGCCCAGGTTGGAGATGTAGCGGGGGGTGGAGAACACTTCCTTGCCCGCCAGGGAGGTGCCCGAGGCGGCGGTGCCGCCGGTCACCCGGGCTTCCTGGATGGAGTGGGAGGCCCAGAGCTTGAGCTTGTCCGAGAGCCGGGTGGTGAATTGCAGGTCCACGCCCTTGCGCCGCGTCTCGCCCAGGGCCTGGGTGGCATCGGCGCTGGGCAGGTTGGCGACTTCGTCGGTGGCGTCCTGCTGCCATATGGCGATGCGGGCCTCGCTGCTGTCCGTCAGGCGGAGCTTGGTGCCCAGTTCCACCCCGGTGTTGATGGAGGGCTTGTAGGTCCTGGTGCCGGGCAGCAGGTAGGCGGGACTGCGGGAGCCGGTGAGGATCTGGAAGGTGCGCCCCCAGTTGCCGTAGATGCTGAGCGCCGGGCTGGGGCTATAGACCACGCTGAGCTTGGGCTGCTCGATCCAGCCGTAGTCCTGGAGGGAGGCGGTGGCGCCGTTGGTGTGCAGCCGGGTGTCGCCCCAGAAGCGGTCCACCCGGAAGGCGGGCACGATCTTCCAGTGCTCGGCGGGCTTGATGATGGCCTGGATGTAGGCGCCGAAGTTGTCCAGCTCGTAGCTGTCATCGTTGGAGACGCTCGCCGGGGTGGAGAAGTCGGTGGGCACGGCCTGGGCGTAACGGTAGCGGCGGTAGCGGTTGTCCTGGTGCTCGTAGTTGAAGCCGCCGTCTATGGTCAGCTGGGCGCCGGGCTGCCAGGTCAGGGTGTTCATCCAGCCGCGCTGCTCCTCTTCCCAGATCCGGCGTTGCCGGGCGCTGTTGCTGCTGGCCCCGTTGTAGGTGACGTGGCGGTCGTCCGAGATGCGGTTGTAGTAGAGCTTGCTGCTGTAGTTCAGGGTGGGCGAGATGCGGTAGTCCAGGTGGCCGCTCAGCTGCTTCATGTTGCGGTAGTCCTGGTCATGGGCATTTTTCTCCGGCGACTGGAAGCGGTCGGCCCGCAACTCGGCCTCAGTCAGGTAGCCGGCCTCTTCCGCTTCATGCTCGTAGAGCCTGGCCATCACCCCGGTCTTCAGGCGGCCGTCCTCGCTGGTGTAGAACCATTTGCCGCCGAAGCTGTATTTCTCCGAGCTGGAATGGTCCCGGTAGCCGTCGGAGTCCTGTTTGGCGAAGAAGTAGTTCTGGGCAAAGCCGCCGGATTCCCGGCCCAGGGCCACCTGCAGTTCCCGGGTGTCGAAGCTGCCGTAGGTCAGGCGGCCATCGGCATAGTTGCCGCCCTGGCGGGTGGCCACGTTGATGTTGCCGCCGATGTTGTGCAGCCCGTAGCGGGGATCGTTGGTGCCCCGCACCACCTCGACATATTCCATGTCCAGGGGGAACACCATGTCCAGGTAGCGCATGTTGCCGCTGTTGATGTTGCTCGGCACCCCGTCGATGAGCAGCTTGATGCCGTTGATGTAGCCCTCGCCGTTGAAGGCCCGGAACGAGGGTTTGCCCGATTCTGCCCCGAGGCGGAACTCGGTGAGCTGGACGCCGGGCATCTGGCCGATCAGTTCCCAGCTGTTCATGACGTTCTTGTCCTTGACCCGCTCGGCCCCCATGACATCCACCGAGGTCAGGATGCTGCGTGTCGGCAGGGAGCCCGTCTCGACGGAGCTGACGGTGACTTCTCCCAGGACTACCGTGGATTCCTGGGCGTGGGCGCCCCAGGACAGGGCCAGGAAGACGAGCCAGGAGATCCGGCGGGGTGGGCAACAGGGGGGCATGGTCAGGGTTCCTCCGGAGGGTGTCTGTGTGTTGGCGGCCGGCGCGCCCCGGCCCGGGACGGGCGGTGGGCGGGGCGGCGGCGCGGATCGTAGCAATTGCGCTGCGCCCCGGACTGCGACATTTGGCCGCAGTCCGGGGGCGGGATGACGTCGGTTTTATCCTTAAAACCTCAGTTAAACCACAGAGGCACAGAGACGCCGAGGAAAAACAAAGACTTGTCCTGGAAGGCCAGGTCACTTTCCAGGTGAGCGCAGAAGATAATGCAAGCCATTGTTTTTTTGAACTTCTCTGTGTCTTTGTGTCTCTGTGGTGAGGTTTTTAGGTTTATTCCGGCGGTTTGCTCGGTCGGCGCCAGTCCGGCGCCGTGGTCAGTTGCTGGTTCAGCTGCCGGGCTGCTGTTCCCGGCGCCGTTCCCGCCGGGTTTTCGGGGCTTCGGCCAGATCCGTGTAGGCGGCCAGCAGGGCCTGGTCGTAGCTGACCAGTTCGCCCCCCTTGTCCGCCTGGGCCTGGCGGGCCAGTTCCGGGTCGGCAAAGGCGGTTTTGGGACGCTTGCTCATGACCCGGGGAAACTCGCCGCCGACGATGAAGCTGGCCCGGGTGGCCTCCGCCAGGGGCCGGGGTTCGGCCGGGCTGCCGTAGTCGGCGATGTGCAGGGCCTGGGCTTCCTTGCCCAGGTTCTTCACCAGGCTGACCGCCAGGCAGTGGATCGAGCAGGTGCCCTCCACCAGGTTGCCCTGGTAGCGCACCAGGGCCCGGCTGTAGTGGAACTTGCGCCGGTCCATGCCGCAGTGGGCGCAGCGGGGGTATTTCTCCAGCTCCCCTTCCAGGGGGTTGGGGTCCTCCCGCAGGCTGCTGCCGCAGTCCTGGGTGGCGGCCCCCAGGCCGCCGCTGCCGGCCAGAGCCAGCCCGGCCAGGCCGGTTTTCAGGATGAGTCGACGTTGCATGGGGCCCTCCTTACATGTCGGCCTTGAGGGTGAGCATGAAGTTCCTGGGCTCCCCGTAGAAGTTGTAGGTATGGGGTTGGCCCACGGAGGCGTAGTACTTCTTGTCGAACAGGTTGTTCATCTGCAGGCTCAGGGAGTAGGTTTTGTTGATTTGCCAGGCGATGCGGCTGTTGACCACGACGTAGCCGCTGTTTACGACCTGATCCCTGCGCCCCCTGGAGCTCTGGGCCTTGCTGTTGGCCTGAAGCCCCATCCCTGCACTCCAGCCAGCCAGGGGACTCTGGCTGTCGAAGCGGTAATTGCCCCACAGCTTCAACTGATTTTTTGGGGTTTGAATGGAGTAGCTTTTCCCTTGATTGGTGGCATCTTTGAGATAGCGTGTTTCAAGACGGGTATAGCCGGCACTCAGGTCCAGGCCCTGGAGGGGACGTCCGGTAACCTCCACTTCCCAGCCCTTGCTTTCCACTTCTCCGGCGTTCAGGTAGTAGTAGCTGTTGGGGTAGCGATCATCTCGATAAGCACGGTTCTTGTCGCGCAGGTTGAACAGGGCCAGGGAGGCGGCCAGGCGGCCATCCAGGAACTCGCCCTTGGCGCCCACTTCCAGCTGCCGTCCCACCCGGGGGTCCAGGGTGCCGCCGTCGGCCTTGAGCTGGGTCTGGGGCACGAAGATGTCGGCGTAGCTGCCGTAGAGGGTGAGGCCGGGGGCGATGTCGTAGAGCAGCCCTCCATAGGGGGTGAACTCGTTGTCGGCCTTGGCGCCGTCGGCCCAGGCGGTTTCCGGGGAGGGGGAGATTTTCCGGCTCTTGACCTTGAAGGTGGTGGTCCGGCCCCCCAGCACCAGGGTTAGGGGATCGGCCAGGCTGATGCGCAGCTGGGAGTAGAAGCCGTGCTGCCGGGTTTCGCTCTCGCTGCCGGAGGTGTAGGGAATTTCCGGTTCGGGCAGGGCATCCAGGTCGCCCCAGGTCACGTCGTTGTAGTCCGGGCCCCAGGCCAGTTTTCCCTTGTGGTTATAGCGTTCGCTGTTGAAGCCCAGCAGGAAATTGTGCTCCCGACCCAGCAGGGAGAAAGGGCCGTTAGCGTAGATATCGATACCATCCCGGGTGTCATCGTCTTCCCAACGATAGCTCCAGTAGTCAATCAGGTTGGTGCTGGTGTCCAGTGTGCTTCCTGTAAAGGCTTCTTTGTCGTTGGCATGAATCCGGCGGTGGTTGAGGCTGGCTTTGGCGGTCCAGCCACCATCTAGGCGGTGCTCGGCGCTGAAGGAGGTTTCCTGTGTGCGGTAGGTCATCTTGCCCCAGTCCGGCGCATTGAAAGTTGAGCGGGGAACGTCCAGTTTCACGTAATGGCCGTTTCCGTCGATCTTGGAAGACATGGGCAGGCCTGAACTGGGTACCTTGACTTCCTGCCTTTCCGAGGCGAAGGAGAAATCAAAAGTGGTCTGGGGCGTCAGCCGATAGCGCAGGGCTCCCATGGCCAGTTCCTTGCGGCTATGGGTGTGGTCGTAGAAAAAGTCCTTGTCTTCAGCAGCCACGACCAGTCGGCCGGTCAGGCTTTTGTCCTCATTCAGGGGGCCGGTCAAGTCTCCTTCCACCCGGTAGTTGTTCCAGGAGCCGGCGGATGCGCTCCAGGAAAAAGCCAGTTCATCCCTGGGCCGCTTCTTCACCAGGTTCACCACTCCGCCCGGTTCCCCCACCCCGCGCAGCAGGCCGGCGGGGCCGCGCAGCACTTCGATGCGTTCGTAGAGGGCCAGGTCGAACTGGTGCGAAGGGGTCATGCCGTTGTAGGAGGTGACCCCGTCGTACATGACGCCAGGTGAATAGCCCCGGATCAGGTATTGGTTGCTCAGGGTGTCGTTGGCGATCACGTTCACCCCGGTCATCTGCTGCATGGCCTGGGTCATTTCGGTCATGCCCTGGTCGTCCATCTGCTGGCGGGTGAGCACGGAGACGGAGTTGGGAATCTGGCGGGGGTTGAGTTCCTGCTTGCCCAGGCTCACGGTCTTGCCGGCATAGCCCAGGCCTTCGCCCAGGCGCTGTCCGGTGACCAGGACTTCGTCCAGGGTATTGCCCCGGCTGCTCTGGGCGCCGATGAGGGCGACGCTGCCGGCGTCGGTGAAGCGATAGCCGATGCCGCTGCCCTGGAGCAGTTTGTCCAGGGCTTCCCGGGGGCTCATGCTGCCGTGGAGGGCCGGGGCCTGCCTGCCTTCCAGGAGCTGGCGGTCGTAGAGCAGCTGCAGGCCGGTCTGGTCGGCCAGGGTGCTGATGGCACCGGCCAGGGGACCGGCGGGAATGTCGATGGGGCGGGCGGGGTCGGCCGCCAGGGCCGAGCCGCAGAGGCCGAGGCCAAGCAGCAGGGCGCGCAGCAGGGAAGAGGTCATGGAGGGTTCCTTGTGTGAATTCCTCCTTACGACGTTTGACCGAGGGGAAAGTGGACAGGGCAGTGGCGCGGCGGCGGTTTCAGCGGTACTGCAGTTCCCAGCCCCCGGGGATGGCCCGGGCCTGGACGGGAAAGCCGGCGCCCAGGGTGGCGATGAAGGGGGCCGGATCATCGAGGCTGAAGCTGCCGCTCACGGGCAGTGCCGCCAGGGCCTCGTCCAGCAGCTCGAAGCGGGTGCCGTGCCGCTGCCGGAAGCGTTCCAGGATCGCTCCCAGGGGTTCGTCGTGGAAGGTCCGGCGGCCCCGGGTCCATTGTTCCGGGCTGGTCCAGCTGGCGTAGGGCGGGGCGATTTCGCCCCCGGGACCGTAGCGGCTGCCTTCCCCGGCGCTGAGCTGCAGCCGGCCTTTGGCTGTGTCGATGGCGACCAGGCCTTCCATGACCCCGACGCTGACCCCGCCCTCCGTCAGGGACACATGGAACACGGTGCCCAGGTCGGTGACCTGGCCGGCGCCGGCGCGGACCTGGAAGGGGCGGCTGTCCTGTTCCACCCGGAACAGGGCCTCGCCCCGGAGCAGCCGGATCTGGCGCTGGCCCCGGCCGAGGCGCACCTGGATCGCGCTGGCCGGCGCCAGGGTGATGCGGGAACCGTCGTCCAGGGCGATTTCCTCCTGCCGGGCGTCGCTCTGCCAGGTGACGGGCTGGCCCAGCCACCAGCCGCCGGCCTGCCAGAGGAGCATGGCCAGGAGCATCAGGCCGCCCAGCCCCAGTTCCAGGCGCCGTCCGCGCCGGGGGGGCGGCGATGGGGGGGCCGCAGGTTCGGCCGGGGTGGGCAGGGTGCCTGCCAGTTCCCAGACCCGGGCGACCCGCTGGTAAGCCTGGCGATGGGCCGGGTCCTGGTCCAGCCAGGCGCTCAGCTGCCGTTCCTGGGCCGGGCTCCAGTGCCCCCCATGGCGGGCCGTCCACCAGCGGATGGCGGCTGCTTCGATGGCGGCGGGAGTGTCGGGCGGTTTCATGGGCAGGGCGGCGGTTCCGGGACGGGCAGCAGGGCGAACCTTAATTCTTAAAACCTCAGTTAAACCACAGAGGCACAGAGACGCCGAGGAAAAACAAAGACTTGTCCTGGAAGGCCAGGTCACTTTCTAGGTGAGCGCAGAAGACAATGCAAGCCATTGTTTTTTTAACTTCTCTGTGTCTTTGTGTCTCTGTGGTGAGGTTTTTTAGGTTAATACCTCCCAGAAACACAGCCAACACTGGGGAAAGGCGGCCCGGGCTGGCGCAGCTTCCGGCTTGCGCAAGGCCAGGGGCCAAGGTCGTGCGTTCCAGCCTGGCTCCGGGTCTTCGGGGTAAGGAATCCAGGTTCAATTGCTAGGTTAAATCGCCAGGTTCAATCGCCCAGGCGCTGCAGGCAGTGGCCCAGGGCCTTTTCAATATGACGTTGTACAGTTTTGCACGAAATCCCCAGCTGCTGGGCAATTTCCCGGTGGCTGAGGCCTTCCAGGCGGTTCAGCAGGAAGGCCTGGCGGCAGGCGGGCGGCAGTTCCGCCAGGGCCGCATCCAGGCGCAGCACCTGGCGGCGCTGTTCCAGGCAGGTGGCCGGGTCCGGCCGCTCGTCCGGACACAGCTCCCAGCCCGCTTCCTCCGTCACCAGGGTCTGCTGGCGCTGCTGCCAGCGCCAGCGGTCTATGCTCAGGTTGCCGGCCGTGGCAAACAGCATGGCCCGGGGTTCGCGCCAGTCCTCCTGCTCCCGGTGCTGGGAAAGGCGCAGCCAGGTGTCCTGCAGCACGTCGTCGGCCTCCTCCGGGCCGATCCGGCGGCTGACGAACTGGCGCAGGGTTTCCCGGGCGCCGAGGAAGACCCGGGTCAGCCTATCGGGATGTTGCTGGCTCATGGTCCTGGCGTCCGGTGGCGCTGCTCTCGGTGACGAAGCCCAGCTTCACCAGGCCGGCCCCCTGGGCGGCGGCCATGACCCGGGCCAGCTCCCGGTAGGGGGTGGTTTCGTCGGCCTGGATGCGGATTTCCGGCTGGGGCTGGCGCCGGGCGGCTTCCTCCAGGGTGGCCTGCAGGGCGCTGGCGGCCAGGGGCTGGCCGTTCCAGAACAGGCTGCCGTCGGCCTGGATGCCCAGCTGCACCGGGTCGGGCTGGGTCTCCAGGGGCGCGGCCTGGGCCTGGGGCAGGTTCACCTTGATGCCCTGGGCCAGGAGCGGCGCCGTGAGGATGAACACCACCAGCAGCACCAGCATCACGTCCACCAGGGGCGTGGTGTTGATCTCGGCGTTGAGTTTGGGGACGCCTTCCCCTTCGAAGCTGCCGAAACCCATCTCAGCCTCCCACCACCCGGGGGCGCCGGGGCTCGCTGGGGCGCCAGGCTTCCCCCGTCGTGGCCTGGGCGTGCAGGTCGTGGGCGAAGCCGTCGGCGGCGGCCATCAGGATGCGGTTGGCCCGGTTCAGGAAGTTGTAGGCGAGTACCGCGGGAATGGCCACGAACAGGCCGGCGGCGGTCATGATCAGGGCTTCGCCCACGGGGCCGGCCACCACGTCCAGCTGTACCGAGCTGGCCCGGGAGATGCCCAGGAGGGCGTGGTAGATGCCCCAGACCGTGCCGAACAGGCCCACGAAGGGCGCCACGGCGGCGGTGGAGGCGAGCAGGGTGAGGCCGCTTTCCAGATACATGGTCACTTCCGTCAGGGCCTGGCGCAGGCTGCGGGTGAGCTGGCCCGAGTGGTCGTAATCCGGGCGCCGGGCGGCGGGGTCCAGCTCCAGGGTGGCTTCCGCCAGGGGGGCGAGCAGCCGGCCGCAGGGAGTCTGCCGCAGCTGCTGGTAGCCGGTCTCCAGGCTGGGGGCGTTCCAGAACCGGGCCAGGGCGGCGGGCAGGCAGCGGCGCAGGCGCCAGACATCCCAGGCTCGGCCGAGGATGACTCCCCAGCTGGCGATGGACATGAGGAAGAGCAGCAGGGCCACGGCTCGGCCTATGCTGTCGGTGCTGTTCCAGAGATGGGCGAATTCCAGGGTTTGCATATCAGTTTTCCAGTTTGAAGGTGATGGGCACGAGGACGCTGGCGGCCACCGGGGTGTCGCCCCGTTGGGCTGGCACGAAGCGCCAGTTCCGCACGGTGTTCAGGGCGGCCTCGTCCAGGCTGTCGTTGCCGCTGCTCCTGTGCAGCTGCACCTGCTCGGCCAGGCCGGCGGCGCTGACCTGCACCCGCAGCACCACGCGGCCTTCGTCGCCCCGGCGGCGGGCCAGCAGGGGGTAGGGGGGCTTGGGGTTGTGCAGGTAGGCCACGTCGAAGCGGGGGGCGCTCACGGCGGCCTCCTGGCTGCTGCCGGCCGTGGCGCTGCTGCTGGCGGCGGCGGGGGCCGGCGGGGTGCTGCTGAGCGGGCCGGGTGCCGCTTCCGCTTCCCGGGGGGCGGCCGGGCTGGGCAGCGCCGGGGCCTGAACCTGGGCCGGAGCCGGCTGCCGCGCTGCCGGCCGGGCGGCTGCCGGTTTGGGGGCCGGTGTGGGGACCGGGCGGGGCGGCGTGACCGGTGCCGGCGGCAGGGGCGCTGGTGCCTGGAGCTGCCGGGGCGCGGCGGCCGGGGCCGGGGGGATCAGGGACACCGACACCGGCAGAGGACGGGGCCTGGGGGCGGCCGCAGGTTCTGCCGTCCCCAGGGCCCACCAGGCCAGCAGGGCCAGATGCAGGCCCAGGGCCAGGAGCAGCCCCGGATGCAAAAAGGGGGGCATCTGGCCGGGCTGCCGGGGCAGGAGGTGGGGCGCGCCAGGGGTCTGGGCCGGGGCGCCGGTAATGCCCGGGGAGGGGGCATGCAGGGTCATTTCCATCTCGTCTTGAGGCATGAACCTAAAAACCTCACCACAGAGACACAAAGACACAGAGAAGTTAAAAAACAATGGCTTGCATTGTCTTCTGCGCTCACCTAGAAAGTGACCAGGCCTTCCAGGACAAGTCTTTGTTTTTCCTCGGCGTCTCTGTGCCTCTGTGGTTTAACTGAGGTTTTAAGGATGAATCAGGCGCAGCAGGACAGCCCGTCCTGCCGCAGGTCTTGGTGCGGGCGGCTGCAGGCCGCCCCGGAACAAGGATTCAGGCGCCGGGAGGCGGGCCCCGGGGCGGGGCGTGCCGTTGGTCGGGGGCGGGCAGCGGCCGGGAGAGGCCGGCCGGCAGGGGTGGGGGCTGGAATTCGGCGAGCTGCCCGGGCAGCCGCTCGGGGCTGGGCAGAAAGAGGAACTGGCCGGCGCCGCAGTAGGGGCAGGCCTTGATGTTCAGGAGCTGGGGTTCAGCGCTGCCATCGCTCTGGCTGGAGATGCGCATGAGCCCGGCGGGGGTGCAGATTTCGATGCTGCTGTCGGCATTGCTCAGGCTGGCGGCAAAGTGCCTGGCCCCGATGAACAGGGTCAGGGCCTGCAGCAGCAGGGCCAGGCCGACCAGCCCGGCGCCCAGTAACTGGAGGCGCCGGGCGGCAGGGCCGGATTGCCTGAGACGGTACATGGTCAGCGGAACCTGCCGTGGTCCACCTGTTCCACCAGGGCCGGGGTGATCTCATCGAAGCGCAGGGTGCGTACGCCCTTGTGCTCCTTCATGAAATCGGCCGCGTCCTCGCGGCTGGCCAGGGGGACGAACTCATGGCCCATGGGGCCCAGCACGTCGGAGCCGATCACGAACCAGGCCGTGCGCGCATCCACCTTCCCCAGGTCGTAGAAGTCGGTGACGGCGATGCGGGCCATGTCCTCGGGCCGGTGGCCGGGGGCGTACTTGGGCAGGTTGTGCAGGTACTTGAACATGTCCTTGGCCCCGTCGAAATGGTGCGCGTGCCCATCCTTGTAGAGCACGGTGGCCACCCAGTTGGGGTACTTGGAGACGATCATGCCGCACACGGGGCAAAGGTCCTTGGGCCCCGGCTTGGGCACCACGACCCCCTGGGCCAGCGCCGCACTGGCGGCGACGGCGGTCCAGAGGGCCAGCAGCAGACCCCTCAGAAGGCGGGTCCCGGCGCTCATCCGTGCTGCTTTTCCATGGCGCGCTTGCGGCGCTCGGCGCGGTTCTTGCGGATCTGGGCCACATCCTTGGACATGTCCAGATAGGTGGCTTCCAGGGCTTCGTCGAACTTGGCCAGGGTGCCGCCGAACTTGGCCTGGAATTCCTTGGCGCCGGCTTCGGAGGCGAAGGAATGCTTGCTGCGCTTGGTCATGGCGTGCTTCAGGTCGGCGCCGATCAGGTAGGTGAGCTGGTCCACTTCCACCAGGGGCCGGGGTTCGGTGCTGGCGGCGAAGTCGGGGCCCCAGATTTTCTTGGGTTCCCGGTCGATGTTGAGGGACAGGCTCAGGGCCAGGCAGTGGATGGAACAGACCCCGTCGGTGAGATCGTCGGAATACTGGACCAGCATCCGGGTCTTGTTGTGTTCCTTGCGGTCCATGCCGCAGTAGGGGCACTTGCCGTATTTTTCCAGCTCGTTTTCCAGGGGGCTGGCATCGGCCGCCTTCTTGGGGATGAACTGGTTCGGGGTGCCGTCGGTGCTGCAGCCTTCGGCGGCGTGGGAGGTTCCGGCTACCAGGGCGGCGGCACCGCCCAGGAGGGAGGTCTTGAGCATGTTGCGACGATCCATTTGCTGCTCCTTTTCAGGTTGTTGATATCAAGGGAACCGGGGAACCCCGGGGACTACAAAATCAGCCGGTACATGACCAGGAAATAGCGGCTGCCCTGCCACAGGGTGGACAGGCCCAGGGCGATCACGGTCAGGGCGGCGGCCTTCAGCAGCCAGTTGCGGGCCCGGACCCCGAGCCGGCCGAACAGCCAGGAGGCGGAGGCCATGGAAGGCAGGGTGCCGAGCCCGAACACCAGCAGCAGCAGGGCCCCGTCCCCGGGCGTGGGGGCGGTGGTGGCCTGCACCGCCATGGCCATGGTCATGGAGCAGGGCATCAGGCCATTGACGGCGCCGCCTATGGCCGCGCCGACCAGGGGGCCGCGCTGGGTGGCCTGGCCGAACTGGCGGCGCAGCCAGGCCAGGGGGGCGAAGCCCAGGGTGTTGCGCCAGGGGGAGACGCCGAGCAGGTCCAGACCCAGGAGGATCACCACCAGGCCGGCGACGATCTGCAGCAGCCCCTGCACCAGGCCCAGGCGCCCGGTGCTGACCAGCACGGCGCCGAGCAGGGCGGCGGCCAGGCCGATCAGGGTGTAGATGCCCAGCCGGGCCCCGTGGTAAGCCAGATGGGGTGCCAGGCCCCGGGCCTGGGTGCGCATGAAGAAGGCCGATACCAGGCCGCCGCACATGCCCAGGCAGTGGCCGCTGCCCAGCAGGCCGGTGAGGAAGGCGGCTCCGTAGGCGAGACCGGCGGCATGTTCCAGGCCGTTCATCCTTAAAACCTCAGTTAAACCACAGAGGCACAGAGACGCCGAGGAAAAACAAAGACTTGTCCTGGAAGGCCAGGTCACTTTCTAGGTGAGCGCAGAAGACAATGCAAGCCATTGTTTTTTTGAACTTCTCTGTGTCTTTGTGTCTCTGTGGTGAGGTTTTTAGGTTCATCGTTTCAGGCGCAGGGAGTTGGTGACCACCGAGACCGAGGACAAGGCCATGGCCGCCGAGGCGATCATCGGGGTCAGGCGGCCGGCGGCGGCGAAGGGGATGGCCACGGTGTTGTAGCCCAGGGCCCAGAACAGGTTCTGGCGGATGATGCTCATGGTGCGCCGGGACAGTTCGATGCCGGCCGCCACCCGGGCGATGTCGCCGCCCACCAGGGTGATGTCGGCGGCTTCCTGGGCAATGTCGGTGCCGCCGCCCACGGCAAAGCCCACGTCGGCGGCGGCCAGGGCCGGGGCGTCGTTGATGCCGTCGCCGATCATGCCCACCCGCTTGCCTTCGGCCTGCAGCCGGCGGATCAGGGCCAGCTTGTCCGCCGGGGTGGCCCGGGCCACCACCCGGGTCATGCCCACCTGGTCGGCCACGTGCCGGGCCACGGCGTCCAGGTCGCCGGTGGCCATCACCGTTTCCAGACCCAGGCGGTGCAGCAGGGCCACGGCTTCCCGGGCGCCGGGCCGGGGCCGGTCGGCGATGGCGAACAGGGCCAGGCAGTGGTCTTCCAGGGCCACCAGGACCGGGGTCTTGCCCTGCTCGGCCAGGGCGGCGGCCGATGCTGCCAGGGGGCGGCTGTCCACCCCGGCGGCCTCCAGCAGGGCGGCGTTGCCGAGCCGCAGGGTCTGGCCCTGGTGGCGGCAGCTGAGCCCCTGGCCGGGCAGGGCGGTGAAATCCTGTACCGGGGCGGGGACGATGCCCTGCTCCCGGCACCAGGCGGCGATGGCCTGGGCGAGGAAATGTTCCGAATGGCCCTCGGCCCCGGCCACGGCGGCCAGCAGGCTGTGGCGGGCGGCGGCGTCCAGTCCCTCGGCCCAGACCAGGTCGGTGACCTGGGGCCGGCCTTCGGTGAGGGTGCCGGTCTTGTCGAACACCAGGGTGGTGAGCCGGGCCGAGGTTTCCAGGGCTTCGCCCCGGCGGATGTAGATGCCGCGCCGGGCCGCCTGGCCGGTACCGACCATGATCGCCGTGGGGGTGGCCAGACCCAGGGCGCAGGGACAGGCGATCAGCAGCACGGCGACGCTGTGGGCCAGGGCCGTGGCGGCCGGGGTGCCGGCGGCCAGCCAGCCGGCGAAGGTGAGCCCGGCGACGGCCCCCACCGTGGGCACGAAGCGGGCGGAGATGCGGTCGGCCAGTTTCTGCACCGGCAGTTTCATGTCCTGGGCCTGGTCCACCATGCGGATGATGCCGGCCAGCACCGTGCGGGGGCCGACGGCGCCCACCTGCAGGGTGAAGCTGCCGGTGCCGTTGATGCAGCCGCCCACCACCGGGTCCCCGGGGGTTTTTTCAACCGGCAGGGATTCGCCAGTGAGCATGGACTCATCCACTGCCGAGCTGCCCTGGAACAGTACCCCGTCGGTGGGCACCCGCTCCCCGGGCCGCACCCGCAGCAGGTCTCCTTCTTGCACCTGGTCCAGGGGAACCTGGCTTTCCCGGCCTTCGGCATCCACCCGGCAGGCGGTTTCCGGCTGCAGCTCGATGAGTTTGCGGATGGCTTCCGAGGCCTTGCCCCGGGCCTGTTCTTCCAGGTAGCGGCCGAGCAGGACGAAGCTGATGATGCCGGCGGCCGATTCGAAATAGACGTGGTGGGCGGGGCGCACCAGCCCCGGCAGGCTGTACAGCCAGGCGGCCCCGGCGCCCAGGGCGATCAGGCTGTCCATGTTGGCCTGCTTCTGTTCGGCCAGGGCCCAGGCCTTCTTGAAGATGTCGCCGCCGCTGCCGAACAGGGCGGCCGAGGACAGGGCGAATTCCACCAGGCGCAGCAGGGGGTCCCGGTGCATGGCCATGCCGGTGAGCATCACCGGGGCGGCCAGCAGGGCCGACTGGATCAGCTTCCGGCGGGCTGTCTGCAGGTGCTGTTTTTCCCGCTCCACCAGTAGCCGGCGCTGGGCCAGGGTGTCCATGGGCCGGGCCTCGTAGCCCAGGCGGGCGATGCCGGCGAACACGGCTTCCCGGTCCAGGCGGCCGCGGATGCTGGCGGTGCCCGAGGCGTAATTGACCCGCACGCTGTCCACCCGGGGGTCGCGCTGGAAGGAGAGTTCGATGAGCAGGGCGCAGGAGGCGCAGGTCATGCCCTCCACCGCCACCGAACACTCGGCCAGGGGCTGGTCGCCGGCCGGGGCGGGGGCCGCCGCCGGCCGGGGCGGGGCCGCCACCAGGTTGCCGAGCACCGCATCCACCAGGGCCAGCAGGCGCACTTCCGGCAGGGCCTCGGGCTGGTAGTGCAGGGTCAGGGAGCCGATGTCCGGCACGCTCCTCACCCCGGTGATGGCCCCGTGCTTGCGCAGCAGGATTTCCAGGATGTAGCAGCGCTCGGCCTGTTTCTCCAGGGCCGGGGAAATCAGGCGCAGGCGCCGGCTGAGGCGGTGCACGACACGGAAATGGCGGTGGCGCATGGGACTGTCCTAGGGTTTGGGGGCCTGCTTGCGGTAGCGGACGAGCAGGAACACCAGGTAGAACACGGTCAGCCAGGCATTGGCGAACTTCAGGGGTTCCTTGAGCCAGCGCCGGGTGATCAGGTCCCAGTGCACCTTGATCAGGTAGAAGGCGAGGATGTCGTTGAGAAAGTTGATCGCCGCCCGCTCGGTCAGGGCTCCCTGGACCAGGCCCTGGAGCCGCTGGCCCAGGTCGTGGCTGGCAGGGTCGGGGCCGGCGCTCTGGCCGGTGTCGGCGGGCTGGGCCGCATCGCGCCCCGGGGCGGCGGTGGGCGCCGGTCTGGCGGCCTGGCCCAGGCGCTGCCCCAGCTCCTGGAGCAGGCCCAGGGCGGCCCGGCCGGTGCCGCTCAGCAGCGGCAGCAGCTGGCTGCCGAACTGCTGCCCCAGCTGGCCGAGGCCGGCGGGCAGGCCAGGCTGCATCGCTGCGGCGGTCGGCGGCTCGGGGTTGGCGGGGTTGGCGGCGAGGGATTCCGGCAGTTCCAGCAGGGCAGCCTTGAGGGCCCGGGCCACCTGGATTTCGGTGCACAGGCCCGGGTCGAAGCGGATCGCCAGGCGCCTGCCTTCGGGCAGCACCCGGTAGACCCCGCTGACCCGGCGCAGGGCGGTTTCCAGCTCGGGCAGGGAACCCAGCAGGGCGGGCGGCAGCTCCAGGCGCAGGTGGCCGGGCTCCCGGTGGCGCACCTGGATCTGCCGGGCCAGGGCGGTGGCAGCAGCGCTGTCCATGGCTTCAGCCCTGGGGCGTGACGGCCGGGGCGGCCGGAGCCTGGGGCACAGCGGCGGCGGCTTCCTTTTCCTGGGCCTCGGCCAGCAGGTCTTCCAGGTTTTCCTTCTGGTGCAGGACGAAGTCCTTGCCCATGCCGGTGCTCTTGGCCAGGAACTGGATGATCTCCTTCTCGTACTTGTGCAGCAGGTAGCCGGCGGCGATGCCCCCGGCCAGCAGCACCAGGGGATTGCGCAGCAGGTTGAGTCCGGGCAGGGGCGGCACCAGGCGGCTGGCGGCAAAGCCGGAGGCGGCCATCATGGTGCCCTGGGCGATGGGATGGTTGAGCATGCTGCCGCACTGGGCGGCCTGTTCTATGGCTTTCGGGTCGATCATGGTTGGCTCCTGGGTGGGGATTCGGGGGCTGGGGGTGGGGGCGCTTCTTCGATCTGGTGCAGCATCTGGTAGATGCCCCGGCAGCCTTCGCAGCAGAACAGCTTCTCCCCCGCCGGGGTGGGCAGGGGGAAGGGCTTGAGTCCGGTGTCTAGACCGCAGAGGTCGCAGGGGGGATTCATGGCAGCAGGGCCTTTACCTGTTGTTCGAACACGGCCTCGCTGGCCTCTCCCACCACCTTGGCCCGGACCACGCCCTGGGCATCGATGAAGTAGGTGGTGGGCAGGCCCACGACGCCGTACTGCTTGGCGATGGCGGAATCCTCGTCGAGCAGCACCGGGTAGGTGATGCCGATCTTCTTGGCGAAGGCGGCGGCGGTGGCGCTGTCCTGGCCGGCGTTGATGGCCAGCACCGTCAGGCCCCGGTCTTTGTGGCGTTGATAGACCTGTTCGATGGCCTGCATTTCGCCCTCGCAGTAGCGGCACCAGTCGGCCCAGAAGCGGATCACCAGGGGGCGGCCGGCGTAGTCGGCGGGGAAATCAGTGCCCTGACCGGCCAGGAAGCGGCTGTGAAAGGCAGGCGCCGGCTGGCCCAGGTTGAGGCTGGGGGCTTCCGGGCCGCAGGCGGTCAGGCCCAGGAGAAGAAGGATCAGGCTGAGCAGGCGGGGCATCAGTGCTCCAGGAGGATTAGGTTGGATTGCCAGACCATGCCGGCGGACAGGCCCAGGAACAGCACCAGGGCCAGCAGGGCCACCCAGGCCAGGCGCTGGGCCAGGGGCGGCACCAGGGCGGCGAGGCTGGGACGGCGGCGGAACAGCTGCAGCACCCCGACCCCGAGGCCGGCGGCACAGCCCAGGAACAGGGGCAGGTACAGGGCGTAGCCCCGGTAGCCGTATTCGGGCTTGAGGATGCAGAAGGGGCAGTGGTGGTGGGGGTGTTCGTAGATGTAGAGGGAGAGGAAGGAGATGATCCCGGTGAGGGCGGCGGGAAACACCAGGCCGCTGGCGAGGCCGGCCAGCAGGCCGTTGCCCCGGCCCGGGGCGGGGCGCAGGACGTAGCTGCCCAGGGCGGCGACGGCCAGGCCCAGGCTGCCGAAGTAGAGGCCCATGGCCAGGCGCGGGTCGGCCCCCGCCATTTCCCCGGAGATGCCCCGGGATTCCCCCGAGAACAGGCTGCCGCAGCAGGAGGTGATGACGTCGGCCCGGAGGCCCTTGAAGTAGGCCAGCTGCAGCCCGAAGCTCAGGGCCAGGAGCGGCACCAGGAGGAGCAGCAGGGCGTACTTGAGGCGCACCAGGGGGTAATCCCGGGCCTGGTTGTCCAGGTGGTTGATGAGCAGCCACTGGCTGGCGGCGAAGAACACGGCGATCTGGGCCACCAGGGCGGGGAAGCCCCAGGCATTCACCTGCAGGGTGCCCACGGCGCACATGGCGCCCACGAACATCTCGGACATCCGGTCGGCGTTGAACACGAACAGCAGCAGGGCCGCCAGCTGCACCCCCAGCACCAGGGCCACCAGGGAGGAAAACAGGTAGGTGCGGCGCTCCATGGTCAGCTGGCCTTCGCTGCCGCTGGCGAGATTCCAGCGGCGCAGGATCTGCCAGGCGAAGGGGGCGGCGCCGCCCAGGGCAGCCACTCCCAGGCCGGCGGCCAGGAGCAGGGCGATGATGGCGGGCTGGAACAGCATCAGGCTTCCACCACCCGGCCGTCGCGCAGGGCCACGCGCCGCTCCACCTGGGGCGAGTCCAGCACCAGGGGATCGTGGCTGGTGAGCAGCACGGTGCGTCCGGCGCCGCTCAGCTCCCCGAGGATGGCGAGGAATTCCCGGGACAGGGCCGTGTCCAGGTTGGCCGTGGGTTCGTCGGCCACCAGGATGGGCGGGTCGTTGATCAGGGCCCGGGCAATGGCCACCCGCTGCTGTTCGCCTCCCGACAGCCATTCCACCCGGGCATCGGCCCGGTGGCCCAGGCGGAACTGGGCGAGCAGGGCGTCAGCCCGTTCCGTCAGCTGGCGGTGCGGCAGGCCCAGGGGGTAGGCGGGCAGCATCACATTGTCCCGGGCGGAGAGGCCCTTGATCAGGTTGAACTGCTGGAACACGAAACCGAAATGCCGGCGCCGCAGTTCAGTGAGGAAGCGCTCGGGCAGGCCGGAGATGTCCTCCCCGTCCAGGCGGATGCGGCCGCTGGTGGGCCGGGCCAGACAGCCGATCAGGGACAGCAGGGTGGTCTTGCCGGAGCCGCTCGGCCCCATGAAGGCGGTCACCTGGCCCCGGGCGAGGCTCAGGCTGACCCCCTGGATGGCCCAGTATTCGTTGTGCTGGCCCTGGTTGAAGGCCTTGTGCAGGTCGGCGATTTCTATCATGTGCGCATCACCGCGTCCGGGTCCGTGATCGCCGCGCGCCAGATGGGCACCAGCACCGCGGCGGTGTAGGGGAAGACCGTGAAGAAGAACAGGGTGGCCAGCTGCAGGCCATCCACCTGGGGCGTCAGGCGGAAGTGGGGGTAGAGCACTGCCCAGCCCTGCAGCACCGGCCGGAACAGGGCCCCGTCCAGGTGGAAGACATGGACCCAGGCGGCCAGGTAGCCGATCAGGAAGGCGGACAGGGAGATCAGCACCCCTTCCCAGAACTTCATGCGCAGCACGTCGCCGGTTTCCCAGCCGATCGCCTTGAGGATGCCGATTTCGCGCCGTTCCTCGGCGGAGAGGCCGGAGGCCTTGTCCCAGGCGAGGATGGCGAAGGCCAGCAGGGCCCCGGCCAGCACCGTCAGCACCATGCCTTCGCGCCAGTCGAACAGGGAGGCGTAGGTGCGCTGCACCTCCTCGCGCAGGATGGGGCGGGAATCGGGCAGGGCCGCCGCGAGCTTGGCCGCCACGTTGCGCACCTCGTTGGGATTGGCCACCGAGAGGGTGATGTCGGTGTAGTGGCCGGCGGGGAAATCGAAGAAGGCGCGGAAATCCTCGGCCCCCAGGAGCACCAGGTCGGCGCTCATCAGCTCGCTGGCCTGGGGCAGCACCTCGGCCACCTGGAAGGTGAACAGGCGGCCCGAATAGCTGCGGAAGGAGATCAGGTTGCCCGCCACCAAGCCCCGCTCCCGGGCCAGGGCCGGGCCGACGACGAGCTGCCCCGAGGGAATCTGCCGCTCTCCGGGGACCATGAAGGTGTAGTTGGCCTTGACCACCGGGTCGTAGTAGTAGCCCCAGAGCCGGGCTTCCATTTTCTGCACGCCGCGGATGCGGCCGATCTGCTCCAGGTAGCCGGGGGGAATCAGGTCCTGGCGGCCGGCCACCAGGCGCTGCAGGATCACTTCCGGGGATTCGGCCAGGACCCGTTTCGCTTCCTGGCGCAGGCCCTGGGTGAACAGCATCACCGAGGCGAGCACGAACACCAGCAGGCTGTAGGCCGCCAGCAGGCCCAGGTTGCGCACCTTGCGCCGGCCCAGGGCGGCGAGGCTGAAGTCGATCAGGTAGCGTTGCTTGTGGAACCAGTCAGTCATGGCGGGGCGGCGCCACCAGGGAGGCGCTGGGGAAATGGTCGAAGCCCAGGGGGTGATCCTGGAAGGGGGCGTGCCGGTCGCTCAGGGCCAGGTGGCGGGTGTAGCGGGCCTCGGTGAACAGGGCCGGGTCGGTGAGCCCCAGCTCCCGCACCAGGGCCGGGGTCCCGGGGTCCGGCGCTTGGGCCTGCAGCCCGGCTTCGGCCCAGGTGGCGAGGAGGCCCGCCAGCCCCAGGGCCAGGCCGCCCAGGGCCAGGGTGGAGGGGCGCAGGCTCATGATGGGCTCCCCAGCTGCTTCCTGAGGGCGGCGAGGATGTCTTCCGTGGGCGTGCCGAAATCCAGGCTGCGCACCAGCTCTCCGCGGCTGTTGAGCAGCCAGGTCTGGGCGCTGTGGTCCACCGCGTATTCCCCGTTCTGCCCCGGCTGGCCGACGATGTAGATGGCCTTGAAGGCCTTGGCGATGCGGGCCAGCTGTTCCGGCGGCGCCACCAGGCCGAGCATGTCCGGGTGGAAGAAGGCCAGGTACTGGGCCATGGCGGCGGCGGTATCCCGGGCCGGGTCCACGGCCACCATCAGGAAGCGGACCCGCTCCCGCTCCGCCGGGCTGAGGCGGGTCACCGCCTGGGCCGAGGCGCCCAGGTTGGCCGGGCAGACATCGGGGCAGTGGGTGTAGCCGAAGGACACCAGCAGCACCTTGCCCTTGAGGCTGTCGAGGGGCTGGGGGCCCTGGCTGGAAGTCAGCACCAGCCCGGCCGGTTCGGCCCACAGGGCGTCCGCCAGCCGCTCGGCCGGGGGACTGGCGTCGCAGCCGGCGAGCAGGGCCAGCAGGGCACTCAGCCAGAGCAGCCGGGCGAGGCCCGCCAGGGGGAAGCTGCCGGCCATGTTCAGAGGCGGCCTGCCGCCCGCATCAGCGCGGCCCGCAGGGCGATGGTGACGCTGGAGCCCAGGCCTACCCGCTGGGCCAGGGCCGGCACCAGGATCAGGGAGGCGAGGGCGAAGCCGGCGCCCAGCAGCAGGGCGGGCATTTCATTGCTGACCGGGGATTGCTGTTCCTTTTCCATGGGATGCTCCTTGCAGGATGAGGGTTTCAGGACTTGCTGGGCCGGCCCCGTTTTTCATGGGCCGGGAGGATGCCGGCCCGGCGCAGCTGGCTGACGACCCGGGACACGGTTTCGGTGGTGAGGGCGGTGATTTCCGCCATGTCCCGCCGGGAGGGCAGGGGCATGCTGGCCAGCTGGGGCTCGCGTCCGCCGGTGAGCAGGGAGAGCAGGCGGGTGACCCGTTCCATGGCCTGGCCGCAGCGCAAGGCCACCACGTCGGCGGCCCGGGTTTCGCTGGTGGTCAGGGCGGCCAGCAGGGATTCCCCTGCCGGGGCGGCTTCGCCCTCTGGCCAGGGCACCAGGACGCAGTCGGCCAGGGCCGTGGCCTCGAAGGTGTAGTGCTGGAACATCAGGGTTTCCGCTCCGATGATGTCCCCTTCCACGGCCAGGTTGGCGAACATGGGGTCCCCGTCGGGGATGATCCGGTCCAGACGCACCGAGCCGGACTGGACCCGCCAGGCGAGTCCGGGGGCCCCGGCGGCGTAGATGCGTTCCCCTGCCTTGAAGATGGTCTTGCCCATGACAGGCTCCTTCTGATCTGACCCCCGCCGCGGGCGGGGGCGGGTTGGTTTCAGTCCAGGGCGATCTGGGCCTTGAGCCAGAAGCTCCGGCCCGGTTCGTTTACCCGGGTGATGGGCTCGTAGCCCAGGATGGCCACCGATGCGCCGCTACGGCTGATGGATTCCGCGTAGGTCTTGTCGAACAGGTTGTCCACCCCGAAGGTGATGCGGGTGCCCTTGTTCCAGCGGTAGCCGCCGTTTACGGAGAACACCCCGAAGCCGCCGGTTTCCCCCAGGTCCTGGCCGACGATGTTGCCTTCGTACAGGGCGTAGCGGTCCTGCCGGGCCACCAGCCGCAGCAGGGCGCCGGCGGACCACCTGCCGTTGTCCCAGTCCAGCCCGAAACGGCCTTCCAGGGGCGGCATCTGGCCCAGGGCGTGGCCGTCCGTGTCGTTTTCCCCGTGCACCCAGGCGATGCTGGCGAGGCCCTTCCACTGGGCGTTGAAGGCGTAGTTGATGCCGGCTTCGCCGCCCCAGGTGGTGGCGTCCACGTTGCGCACCACGGTGGTGGTCCGGGTGCCGGTTCCCATCAGGGCCGGCTTGACGTAGTTGCTCTGCACCAGCAGGTAGTCGTCGATCCGGTTGTAGAAGGCCGAGACGAAGGCCTGCACGGGGCCGGATTTCCAGGTCAGGCCCAGGTCCAGCTGGTTGGTCTTTTCCGGGGCGGCCTGCTTGAACACCGAGAGGCTGCTGCTGTTGTTGCTGGCGGCGGCTTCCTTATTGAACAGCTCCCAGTAGTCGGGGGCCCGCTCGCTGTGGCCCAGGCCAAGGTAGGCGGTGCTGGCCGGGGAGAGGTCGTGTTCGTAACGGGCAAAGCCGCTGGTGAGGGTTTCGTCCCGCTTTTCCCCGGCCGTGGGGTTGGCCCGGCTGGCCATGCCGATGCTGATGTTGCGGCGCTTGTCCCAGGCTTCCCACTGGTCGCTGCGCAGGCCGGCCACCACCCGGCCGGCGCTGCCCAGCTGCTGGGTCAGTTCGGCGAACAGGCCGTAGTTCTCGAAGCGGGCGTCCTCGCTGCGCTGCTGGTCCTGGTAGGAGCTGACGAATTCGCCGCCGGTGCCGCTCTTGCGCAGGGTGTGGATGTTGGTCTGCTGGTCCGCCCCCAGGATCAGCTGGGTGCTGGCGGAGGGCAGCAGGGTGAAGGCCAGGCGGCCCCCGGTGGTCTTGCGGTCCGGGTTGCTGGCCATGGCCATGGTGCTGGCAGCCCGCTTGCGCAGGCTGTAGTTGTCCATCACGTGGTCCACGTAGTTGTAGTAGACCTGGGCTTCCACCTTGTCGAGCAGGCCGCCCATGCGTTCCTTCTCGAACTTGAGTCCGTAGTTGGTCCGGTCGAACTTGCTGCCGTCCATGCTCCGGTCGGCGTAGGCGGCTTCCCCGTCGCTGCGGATGGCCGAGAATTCCAGGCGGGTGTCCTTGTCCGGCGTCACCCCCAGGATGGCGGTGGCGCTGTGACGCTTGTAGCGGGAATGCACGGTGTTGCCATCCCCGTCCTCGTAATCGTCGGACTGGTCGTGGGTGAGGATGCCCTGGACGTAACCCAGGGTGGTGCCCCCCTTCACGTCCATGAACTCCTCGTGCCGGCCGAAGCTGGCGCCGGTCAGGGCGCCCTTCACCTGCCAGCCGGGTTCGCTAAAGTAGGTGGGCTGGCGCTCGAACAGCACGGTGCCGGCCGAGGCACCGGGGCCGTGGGTGACGCTCTGGGGCCCCTTCAGCAGGGTGACCCGGTCGTAGCTGTCGGGAAACACGTAGGCGGTGGGCGGGTCCATGCGCATGCCGCAGCCGCCGAGAATCTGCTCCCCGTCCAGCAGGATGTTCAGGCGGGAGGCCGCCATGCCCCGGAACATGGGGTCCCCGTCGGTGCCGCCCTTGCGGATCACGTTCATGCCCGGCACGGTCTTCAGCAGGCTGGCCCCGTCATTAGCGGGCAGGGGCTGCTGGGGCGCCCGGGGATCGAAGCTGACCTCCAGGGGCGCGCTCATGGGCGGCGCGGTGACCACGACGGGGTCCAGGGTCTCCTGGGCCAGGAGGTTGAAGGGAAAGGCAGCGGCCAGGGCAAGGCCCAGAGCCGTGGGACGACAGGTCTTCATGAAAACTTTCTTCGCGGGACAGGCGCCAGACATGGGGCGACCATGGCAGGCAACTACGCAGGGCCGGAGGCCGCCGCGCACCAAGGAAATGGATCAGGCGAAGAAGGCGGGAGGAGCCCGGTTGGGGGCGTGACGCTGGTCAGGGGCAGCCGGCGGCAGGTCTGCCGGTGCCTGGGGGGAGTAGTCGGCCGGAGCCGAGCCGGAAACGAAGAAGGACAGGGCCACGGCCAGCAGAGGCGGGGAGCCTGCTGCGGCAGCACAGAAGGGGCATTGCTGGCCCCCGGGCTGGGTGGTCGGATATTCGGTACCGTCGGCGGTGATGCGGACGATGCCGGCCGGAGTACAGATCTCGATGGCGCCACTGCTGTTGGCCAGCCGCTCGGCTGCATGGACCGTGCCGATCCCGGTCGCCACCAGCTGCAGGCACAGGGCCAGCAACGCCAGGAAGGCGGACAGGCGCGGGTGGCAGCGGAGGGAATGGAGTTCGGGCAGCATCGGGCCGCATTCTAGGGGGCGCCCCGGGCGGCGTGGGATGATCTAGGTCAACTGCCGATGATGTAGATCAGTACCACTGCCGGCCAGAAATACATTTCCCCTTGAACTTTCAGCTTCTGCTACCATCTGAGCCTTCACAACGGGGGCGACCTGGCTTCGACGTGGGTTGCAAAGCAGCGTTGTGCATGCCGAGGTACAGTTACCTCGTAAAACCACTGGCAATCTATAAACGCCAACGACGAGCGTTACGCTCTGGCCGCTTAAACCCGGCTAGCTCTGCACCGGTTTTCTGATGGGCCGGGCTGGGGCAACCCAGCAGCAGAGTCATTTACAGCAGATAAGGTCCGGTTCCGCTGCGTGATCGGACACGAAAATCTAGCAGATCGTCTGAGACAAGCCTGTTCGGCCGGCGTGCAAGGACTAAAACCCAAATGACCGGACTAAGCATGTAGATCGCGTTGTAGAGTGCTTGCGGACGGGGGTTCGATCCCCCCCGCCTCCACCATATACTTGTATTAAGTCGTGCAACGAAGGCCGAAAAACCAAGAGAAATCGAGGTTTCCGGCCTTTTTTGCGTCCAACGTTGTCCAATAGGTAGTATTGAAAACCGGGGGTACATGGGGGTATAACAGGGGGTATGCGACGAAGTTCCTGATAGAGGTACCCCCAATGGCTCTAACCGACACCGCTGTGCGCAATGCCAAGCCGGCCGACAAACCGATCAAGATGGCCGATGAGAAAGGTTTGTTCCTGCTCATTAATCCGAACGGCACCAAGTACTGGCGCCAGAAATACCGCTTTGACGGCAAGGAAAAGCTGCTCGCCCACGGGGTGTATCCTGACGTTGGCTTGAAAGAGGCGCGCGGAAAACGGGACGAAGCCCGCAAACTGTTGGCGGCAGGTGTCGATCCCGGTGAGAACCGCAAAGCCGTCAAGGCTGCCACGGTCATGCGTGCCGCGAACAGCTTCGAGGTAATCGCTCGCGAATGGTTTGAGAAAAACCGGGAAACTTGGGTCTCCAATCACGCCGATAAAATCATCAAGCGATTGGAAAACGATGTCTTTCCTTGGCTCGGCAGCAAACCGATTGCTGAAATCAGCGCCCCACAGATACTAGATGTTCTGCGTCGTATCGAGAATCGCGGCACCCTCGATACGGCTCATCGCGCAAAAGGCAATATCTCCCAAGTAATGCGCTACGCCATTGCCACCGGGCGCGCAGACCGTGACCCCTGCCCCGATTTGCGTGGAGCATTGCCGCCAGCACGGGAGAAGAACTTCGCCAGCATCACCGAACCAGCCAAGGTGGCGGAATTGCTCAGAGCCATCGATGGTTTCAAAGGCACCTTCGTTGTCCGCTCGGCGCTGCTGCTTGCCCCTTTGCTTTTCGTGCGCCCCGGCGAGTTGCGCAAGGCGCTGTGGGCGGATTTTGATCTGGACAGGGCGGAATGGCGCTACTTCGTCACCAAGACCAATACGGAACATTCCGTGCCTCTAGCAACGCAAGCCTTGGCAATCCTCAAAGACCTGCAGGCGCTGACCGGTCACGGCAAGCATGTGTTTCCGGGGCGCGACCCGCAAAAATCCATGAGCGAAGCAGCCGTTAATGCCGCACTGCGCCGGATGGGGTACGACACCAAAACCGAAATCACCGGCCACGGTTTCCGGGCAATGGCGCGAACGATCCTGCACGAGGAACTGCACCAGAAGCCGGAAGTGATCGAACACCAGCTGGCGCACAAGGTACCGGATGCCTTGGGGACGGCCTACAACCGCACCAAATTCCTGCAAGAGCGCAAGGCAATGATGCAGCTGTGGGCGGATTATCTCGACAAGCTGAAAGCCGGAGCGGAGATCATCAGCATCACTAGCGCCGCCTGAGGCATGCCGCTTGATCAGGCCGGCCGGATCAAGCGCGCCCGCGTGGCGGCCAAGGGCTCAGCCAAAAATCGCGCCGCCGCAATCAAGAATCGCGACCGCATGATTCATGCTCGCCTTCAAATACTTTTCGGGAGAAACCCTGACCAAGCCGCGCATTTGTGCGATTTTGAAGGCCAAATCGAGTTAGCTCGGTTTACGCGTCAATCCTTGTTTCTCGATTTTTTTGAGCCCGTAAACAGGCCGTTTGGGCGTTTCGGAAAGTCGGCTCCGGAACGTCCAATTTCGCCCTCTACGATTCATCCGTGACTAACGACGACCACGACGGTCCAGGAAAACGCGATGAATAACCCTCTCCCCGCCACCGGCTATCTCCGGTTACCCCAGATTCTTGGCAACCCCAAGGCCAACCCGCCAGTTCCGCCCATCATTCCAGTCAGCCGCTCCAGCTGGTGGGCAGGCTGCAAAAGCGGCCGCTTCCCGAGCCCGGTCAAACTTGGCCCGCGCACGACCGTCTGGCGCGTCGAAGATATTCGATCCCTGCTGCAAACGCGCTGAGCAGGCTATGTGCAACGAACATCAACGTCGTTACCGGGAACTTTGGGCCGAACAGCAGCAGCGTCTGAGTGAGTGGCATGTCCGATGGGAACTCGGGCTCCCCCGGGTTCCATTCCACTCCTCGCCGGAATTTTGTTCCTTTACCTGCTCGGCCACGACGCGCAAAGGAACGCCATGCAAGCACAAAAGCCTTTACAGCAATGGGCGCTGCAAACTGCATGGCGGCCTATCCACCGGACCAAAAACAGCGGCAGGCAAGGAGCAGGCGCGGGTCAATGGCCGCAAGGGCGGGCGGCCACGAAAACCGAAGCCCATGGACTGCTAACGAAACACAACATTTAAATGAGCTTGCGCACTGTAAGACCGAAACAGGCCAACTTCGGAGTCATCCGTCTGAATTTCGGCCTGAGCGGTCGTTGACATCCGATGTATATCCGGCAGCAATGCGCTAGTCAGCTGCCGCTCAGTTGTGAATCGAAATCAATGTTGGCTTTTCTACAGCCGGACCCGACCCCAAGCGGCCTATCCCCGCGAACGCGGGGGAACCAGCTGGTCTTGCCTTCTGGTGGGATCAGCTTTGGGTCTATCCCCGCGAACGCGGGGGAACC
>NZ_KE386938.1:14502-15386 GCF_000429665.1 Azovibrio restrictus DSM 23866 | reverse complement strand
GGGTCTATCCCCGCGAACGCGGGGGAACCTGAACGAAAAGAAGAACGCTATAGAGCCGGATGGGTCTATCCCCGCGAACGCGGGGGAACCGCTGCTTCAGCTTCTCCAGCACGGCAGCCTCAAGGTCTATCCCCGCGAACGCGGGGGAACCAGTAGCTCAGGAGCGGCGGCGATCAGGCGGGCGGGTCTATCCCCGCGAACGCGGGGGAACCTGCGCTGGGCGATGGATGCAAAGTCCCGCCGTGGGTCTATCCCCGCGAACGCGGGGGAACCTGGGTGACGGGTGCGGTGATTTGACCCGTCGGGGGTCTATCCCCGCGAACGCGGGGGAACCCCGGCCGCTGCGCCGATACCCGTACACGGCAAGGGTCTATCCCCGCGAACGCGGGGGAACCTTATCGGGGCCCAATGCGTCTATGGCGTGAACGGGTCTATCCCCGCGAACGCGGGGGAACCTATACCAGATCACAACACCACAATAACTTATAGGGTCTATCCCCGCGAACGCGGGGGAACCTAAATCGCCCGCTGAGCTTTGAGTGCACTAATGGGTCTATCCCCGCGAACGCGGGGGAACCAGCTTTGCATAGCTCAAGCTGAAACTGCGCAAGGGTCTATCCCCGCGAACGCGGGGGAACCAATACAACAAGCTATGACTAAATCAATTATTAGGGTCTATCCCCGCGAACGCGGGGGAACCAGGAAAGACGCGGGCTTTTCCTTCCCACCCTCGGGTCTATCCCCGCGAACGCGGGGGAACCACGAGCGGCACATCAACAGCCACGCCCCGCTCGGGTCTATCCCCGCGAACGCGGGGGAACCGCGGAACAGGTGAGCGTCGTACTCTTTGCTCGGGGTCTATCCCCGCGAACGCGGGGGAACCG
>NZ_KE386938.1:0-14257 GCF_000429665.1 Azovibrio restrictus DSM 23866 | reverse complement strand
GGGTCTATCCCCGCGAACGCGGGGGAACCTCTTGTAGATAGCCCTATGATCTACAAAAGAAAACATTAAAAGTGATTCGAATTTTTAAAGAGCACTCTACAACATTCGTTTAACCAGCCAAAGGCCATCTACCTCTACGAGTTCTCTTGGAGGCTCACCCAAGGTCTTGATGCCAACCCCACCGGTTTCATTCATATCCCGCCAGACCATGACAACACTTCCTTGAGGCTCGGCCGAAAACCAGCTCTCCAAGGTCTCCCAGGCTCTCGACCTCACGCCGGAATTCATTCGGGGCGAGATGTAGACCGTCGGCGCAATTTCCAACATGACCGATGCCAGAAACCCACGAAACCGATAAGGCACATCACGCGTCACTATCACTACCAGCGCCATCGCTTTCCTCCGTCCGCAATACCTGTTTGATCTTGTCGATCATGCTGGCAATGACATCCTGCTTCCGAAACACCGTAGACGCCTCGCGTCTGACCAGGCGGTCGATGCTGGTTTGGTCCCCATTGATCGCCTTTTTTGCCACCGAGAAAGCTATTTGCAGCGTGATCGTGTCACGAAACAGATCGGCAATGTCCAGCACAAACGCCTGCCCGGAATCCTCGTGGATAAAGCCAAGCTGAGGGATGGCAGCCAGCGACTGAACGGCGATGGCGGCGGCGCCCTGAACGGCCGTAGCCGCATGGTTGATCGCCTGATTCGGTATGTCCGTGGCCTCTGGATTATTTCTATCGTAATGCCGACCATCCCAGGGAATACCGTATTTATCCGCCATCAGACGATAAATCGCCTTTACCCGCGCCCCCTCGATGCCGCGCAGCGTATCCAGATCACGATGCGGCAGAATTTCGCCCAAGCGCAAGGCATACATGTGCCGCGCAACGCTGACGCGGCGACGTGGATTCCCCCATAGCTCGGCCTGACGACGAGCCACGTCGGAGCGGTCAGGCAGCAATGGCGGCGCCGTGTAAGTGCGAACCCCATCCTGCCCGACAGCCGCCATCAGGGTTCCGTGTCTTGCCAGTAGGCGCAGGGCGTCATGCGTCACGCTACTGCCCGGCCCGAGCAGGATCATCGAAACCGCCTGATGCGGTATCTGCAGCACATGGGGTGTCAGCGATTCCTTGCCTGACATGAAATGCAGGCAACCATCGATCACGCAAAGTTCACCGCGCTCCAGCCAGATCAACCCATGTCGATCCGCATGGGGAACGCGGGCCGTTTCCAGCCCGAGTCGCCCTTTCAACATGCGCTGGCTGGCCTGAGCAACAACATGCCAAAACCGAACGCGCGATGTCGCCCCACTCCTCTGGCTAACAGACGGTTGAATGCCTCGGGATCACCGACCAGCAACTGCCCCTTGAAAACGACATCCGGCCCGCTAATGCTGGCAGTTTTTCGTTTGCCGTTTTCACTGCTCCCCGTTTTGCGCAATACACGCGTGAGCTTGAACGATTCCATCCGGGTCTCGACAATTTCGGCGGCACCTTCGACAGCCATTTGCTTGACCAACCAGTCCGTATAAACCGCTGTTCGCTCAGCCAAGCTTCCATTTTTTGCGTCTTTTTCGCTGTCGACCGCAGGATTTATGGAGTGCAGGAAGGCATCGCGCTCCCCGCCTTCCTTACTACGCACGACCGGACGAACCCTTAACTCAAAGCCCAAGCGCTGTCCCGTTTTCCAAGCGGTGGGGAATGGGCGCGCGTCCAGCGCATCAAGTCCCAAGGCACGGGCCACATCCGGAGTCGCCAGCGCGGCGTTCAAACGCAAGCTTTCCAGGTCGGCAGAGGTATAAGCCAGCAAGCCCTGCCGCCCTCCCAGATAATGGAAGGGCTTCGGCGCCAAATCGCCGAAAGCGGTACAAAGCAGGGCGTGCAGCGCATAGCCGAAATCACCATCCGGTGACAGCAAACCATGACGCGTGGCCCACGGTGCCAGGGCAGCGGGGTCCGGTTGCAAACGCAATAACTGAAAAGTCATGTTGTCACCCCCGGCGCATCAAATACCCCTTCTCGTACGGGCCGCCACCCACCGTGGACACCGCTGGACCAATTGCGCTCATCGCACAAATCCAGAACGCGATCACCCGGCAGAACGCCCTCGCCGTCCGGCCATTGCAAGCGCAAACGGATAGGGCTATCGGGAAACGGAACGGCTTTCAGGGCTTCAAGAATGTTCGTTGCATCCTGCCAACCGGCAAACACTCGCCGACTGGGCAAACAGGTTTTCCGCCCGATAAACAAGGGGCGCGCCGGGCGGTCAAGCGCTTGGGCAAGATCATCCAGTGTTGGTGTCTCTGCCGCTGGCTCAAGACGTAGTGCGACAAGAACGTTCAGGCTGGCGTGGTAATCACGGTAACGAAGGTGCGGGGAGGAATAGGCATCTGGCCCACCCCGCCTCCCCTCGGGTGTTCCCCATGTAGTCCACCCCAAATCGTCCTTGCCTAGTTGCGCAGTCTGGAAATCGGTTAGCCGCTGAACATCGCTGTCCAATCTTGCTCCGATTAACAAACGTGATTGGAGACGTTCATGCAACCCGCTCTCCTCCCGTCTATACCCCAACGCATTTGCCAGCAGGCCGGTCACCATGGAAAGCGCAGGAAAATCTCGTATTACGCCAAATTTGTCGATGGTTTCCCCACCGAAGGCGATCAACGGAGCTTCCAGGCGCATCAAAAGATGGCGTGGCATGTCAGCAAGCCCCTTGCTCGATAATTCCCTTAGCCCAATCGGCCAATTGGGTCAGGTTCAGGCGCTCGGCGCCCGGCACACTGACGGGATCAACAGACAGGAAACGACGAGCCAGCGGTGCGCCGTAGGCATCATCCATGGCGGCGATTTCCGCAGTCAGCTTACCCACCGCCCGTTGCCGAATGGGCGCGCTGCTGTCTTCCAGAGACAAGGCGTTGTGAAAGGCTGCGGCCAAGCTGCGCGGTTGCCAGTCGCCGGCTTCCACCAGCATGAACTTCGCCCAATCGAAGGGTGCTGTCGAGCCGCGTTTGGCGCCGGGACTGACTGTGGCAATGAGGTGAAGCAGATTTTGCACAACCCGTGCTGCCAAGGCTCGCTGTTCTGGAGATGCGCCAACTGCAAAGCACTTCTTGAAATCCATACCTTCCAGGTTCTGTACCAGCTGCGGCACATCGACTACCACATAACCGTAATAAAGCCCCGAGGCGAGTTCGGTATCGAAAATCCCGGCGGAACCCAACTCGCCAGCATCCTGAAGAAGGTCGTCCACCACCGTGAAGTAATCGTTTTCAACCTGAGCCTGATGCACCGTGAAGGCATGGGCGACGAAGACGGCTGCATCACGACTCGTCAGCAAATCGGAGGTCACCATGCGACCAAACAGGGCTGACTCCAGACCGCTGCCATGCTTCAAGGCTTCAAGGTTCTTACTCTTCTTTTCAGCCTGCAGCCATTCGCCTACTGCAGTTTTCAAGGCTTTTTCATCGGTATTAACCGCTGCCAGTTCAGTGCAGTAATTCACCAAGTAGTCAATTTCCGGCTTGCCAAGCAATACTGCCTGCCCGGTTTTCAGGGCATCTTCACCCTTCTTGTCTTTGCCTCCTTTGTCGAGCAATCCGCCTTCCCGCAGGGCTTCAGCAGCGGCCTGCGCCAGCGGTGCGCTCAACCCGTTTTCCTGCAAACGCTTGGCGATCAGCTCCAGCGTACCCCGTGATCGAATGCCCATAGGCACATCGAGATTCGCCAAGGCAAAGGCATCTTCGGTTACGCGCCAATGACGTTTCAAACATTGCGAGGAAATCCGGGTACGAACCGCGTCCCCCAAGGGAAGGCGCTTGGCGAGACCGGCATCGTCGCGATTCAGCAGAGCTGCCGGGTAAGTGTGCAGGGTGTGAATTTGAATAAAGCGCGGGATTTGCATGATCAGGCTCCAATAAGTGAATTAGTGCTTCGGTTTCTTGGCTTCGGCAGAAAAGTAACTGCCGGCAATTCGTAGTCGCGTGGCTTCGGCGGCCTCTTCATCGCGCCCCTGATGAAGCACCAGATCGCCCAGATCGAACCAGTTCGGTGCCTTGCCTTTGCTTGCGAGCAGACGAAGCAAGCGGGGAAGAAGCTGGCGGAAGGCATCACCGCGGGCGGTCAGCAGCTTGGTGACACGCGATTCGGAAACATCCGCATCGCTGAGTTGTTTACCCAGCCTCTGGCTTGCATCGTGGCCTGCCAGCGCCATGCCATGCGCAATCGTTCCCCAGCGTTGCCAGGTCTCTGGTTGCCAGGTCTCGGGTGAAAAACCGGCGTACACCAAAGCCCGCGAAAGCGCCGCAACCTGATGGGGGCGCAACTCCGCATCCGGATCGAGTCGGGCCAGTGCCGCCCGCTCGCCGTTATCCAGGCCATGCGCATCGCCTTTGAAACGAGCAGCCTGGGTAATGATATGGGCGAGTTTCGCAAGCGGACTTTCCTGCCTTGGGGCAGCATTCGCCTCGGGCAAAGGCAGTTCCGATGAATCGGCATCATGGATGCTCATAGGGCAAGCTCCTTGTTGGTGGATTGTTGGCGGTAGTACTCGGCAAGTACCGGTAGGGTCTTCGTGCTGCGCAAACCGGCATGGAAACGGGACAGCGCAGCCGCTTGGGCGCGATAGCGTTGCTCGCCGCACTGAGGTCCGGCGGCAAAGGCACGTTTCAAAATGGATTCGGCGGAAGAAGCCATGGAGAGCAACCAGTTCAAATGCTCGGTTTCTGGTTGATCTGACTCGATTTCTGCATTCAGCGCATCAAAGAATCGGGCGTCTTCGGTTTGTTCAAACGGCTTAGCAAAATCACTTGCCTTGTTTTTGGCGCTGTCAGAAAACTTGTCTTTAGGCGCTCCTTGATCGAACAGGGTAGCCAGCGCCGTCCAGAGCACACTTCGAATCTGCCCAATGGCGTTTACCCGCTCGCCCGCAATTTTTCCTAGGCGATCCGTCTGTTTTTGAATCAGCAACTGTCGCACTTTGGGAGAAATCGGGATTCGGCGTTCGTGGTATTTCTCGGTTTTACCTTTCCCCCGCGTCACCCCCTGTGCGAGAACGAAAAGTCCTTGGGTGCCATCCGTTACCGACGGCATTTGCGCAATCGAACGACAATACTCACCACCAAAAAGTAATTGGGCCGCCAATCGATAGTGGAACCCTTCAGCATTTATCGTCAGCGCTTTTCCTTCAGCAACAGCGATCGGGGTCCAAGGATCACCGGTCATCCCGTTTCGCTCTTTTGCCTCAATTCGTGCAGCCTTGCTTCCGGTACAGATGGCAAAGATCGACTGCTGCCCATCGGAACACTCCAACCGAATGCGGCGGCAAATCTCGATGTAAAAAGGATCTAGCGACGAAAATGCACGACTGCTTTCGCCGTTCCATGGCTCTAGCCACAACAACCCGACCCCCCCCATACTTTGCAACCCTTGCTGCTGGACGATGGCAACGCGACTGGCTAACAAGGTCTGAATGTCTCGCTTCCAACGTGATCCCCAATGTCCTTGAGGAACAACCCCAATCGCTGGACGACTGGCGAAGCCACCATTCATTCGAGAAATTCCGTAGTTCCCGGCGCCAAGAAAACCTTCCTGCGTCTGTAGACTGATCAGCGCCATTAACCAGTCATCGACCTCAGCCCGCCGCATCCTTGCCGCCTTTAGATCGTGGTTCTTTGAAGTAACCAGCATGTCCAATTCATCCGCCGCCTCAATCCGGTTTTTCCAGCTATCGACGGAGCCTCCCGGCACCGGCGCCTGCATGAAAGCCGGCCGGTCGTGTGGCGAAATCAGGCACCAGGCAGCGCCATCCGGATCGTCTGGCGTCAGACCCAACAAAGCCTCTTTCCAACCGGACTCGGTATCGAATATTTCCTCTCGACCCGCCCGGTGCACAGCCATCGCCGCGAGCTGAACCAGAAAGGCGTGCCACGGGTGGCGCTGGTGTGGTCGCAATGCTGGGAAATCGCGTATTACATCGTTTGCCAAAGCAACAAACAAAGCCGGCAGACTGAAAGACTTGGGCTGTCCATCGGCAACCAGACGAGTTCGGATCAATGGTTCATCCAGCAGGTTGTAGCGTAGTGTCACGGCGTATCCTCCGGCGGTTTTCATTCATCCTTGAGGCGTTCGAGCCCCAAGCGGCTATAGCGAAAAGAAGCAGAACCCAAACGGAATATAATGCAATCGTCCTGACGGGACACATCGCTTGGCTCGGCATCGAGCGGCAAATCCTTTGGCAACAGGTAATGCCGTATCGGCAGTTCCTTGAGCGGGAAACCAAAGGGACCGATCACGCCGAAAAAGCGTGCCGCTCTGTCTTGCGCCCCCAGACGCGTTGCGACTTGCACATCGTGAGGAAACTCGACTTCGCCAAACGCCTGCTCGATATCCAGCGAATGCAGATAGCCCAAGGCTTTCTGAGCCCCCGTGTCTCCCTCGATTTTCTGGGCCAGCCCTTGCCAAACCTCACCCAATTGCGTTTCGAGTGCGCGCAATTTGTCCGGGTGAGTTGCCGCCTCAACGAGATAGCGATTGTCCTCAGGAATCACAACCTCCGGCTTTTCGAGCAGCAGTCGTCGCGTTGCTTCAAGAATGCTCAGGTCGGCATATACCCCGCCACCGTTATGGAAACGGCCCAAGCCATGTTGTGGTCGGGCGAGCATGGGCGAGAGGTCATTTCCTGCTGGCGTCAGCACAATGGCCTGGGCTTTGCGAAAAGCTTCCGGGCGTTCGTTTTCATGCCGGTGCAAACGCCCAAGCCGCTGCAACAGCACATCCATCGGGCACAAATCGGTGATAAGGAAATCGGCGTCAATGTCCAGGCTTTGTTCCAGCGTCTGGGTACCGACAACGATCAAGGGGCCTGCCGGCCGAGCTTTACCTAGCTGCTGCTCGATGGCGGCATCAAGTTCCGGTCTATCCTGACGGCTGAAACGGCTGTGGTGCAGCGTTCTCACACCTTTGACGCTGAACAGCCATGCCAGATCGGGAACTTGCTTTTCCAGTGCGTTCAGCGTGGCCACAGCAGCCGGGACCGTGTTGCGGATAATCAGCACCTTGGCGCCTTGCGCAGCGGCCTCAATGGCCAATTGCGCGATTTTCTCAGGGGCTGCGATGCAGTCACGAGAGCTCCAATTCACTCGCTTTGAGCGCCCTGTTCCGGGTATGGCCCGAATGCCATGACAATCTGAAATTGCCGGATACGGCACGGCACAAGCCTGCTCGAACGACATGTTCGGGATCAAACCTGACCGCCCGGTCGGTGCCAAGGCCAAATAGCGACTGCGTGCGCTAGAACCCAGCGTGGCCGACAACAGCAAGGCATGCCCACCACAACCCAGATGCGCTTTCAGCAAACGTTCCAGCAGTACCGTCATGTAGGCATCAGAAGCGTGAACCTCATCCACGACCAGCAGGCTGCGGGCAAGTGTTGCATGGCGTAGATGCGCATGACGAACTTGCAGGGCGCCCAATAGCGCCTGGTCAATGGTGCCAACCGCGACCGGCGCGGCAAGGAAACGCTTGGAGTTTTCCGCGGCCCAGCGTTGGTGCGCCTTCTGATCGTCGGGCGAGTCGTTCCAGAAAACCTCGAAATTCGCCATGGCCTTTATCTCTTCGCCATCGGCAGCGACGTAGCCCGGTAGCGCGCGTAAAGCGAGGGGTGGATTTTCCGGCCACAAGCGTTTCAGGGTGTCCTGCACCCGTTGATAAAGCTGGGTCGCCGCTACCCGTGTAGGCAAGGCGAAGTAGAGGCTATCCACCAAACCAGAGCGGAAAAGATGAACATAACGCCACAGCGCCGCTTCGGTTTTGCCACTGCCAGTTTCTGATTCGAGGATGACCAAAGGACCGAGGGAATCATCGCTCATCGCTGCCTGGACAGGACGGGGATCGAAACCGCCGAAAACATCAGCAAAGCTTGGCGCTAAGGCAACGAGTTTGGCGCGCCAATTGTCGCTATCCAGTCCCAGGCTGGTGATGGCCTTATCAGCCATGGATGCTGCGGTTTCTGCGCGATTCTCGCCTGCTTCGGAAAACTCGAAAAAGCGTGTATCCGATCCCAGCCAGTCAGCCAACTGAACCAGTCCAGCAAACAGGTGCCCGAAACTTGGAGCGTGCGGCAATGCCTGACCGCCGACATCAAAGGCGCTTGGGTAAAGCTCTGGCGCGCGGTACGCAATTTCTTTCAGTACAACAGTAGGGTCGTATTTCCCTTCATGGGATTTCCAGATGCTCGAACTGACACCTGGGCTATCCTTGATCGGCCGTCCGTGATGGCTGATGCTCGCGGTCAACAATGAATCGACTGCATCGCCCCAAGTACAGATTTTTTCGATCAAGGGCTCGATAGCTTCGGCGGAAGTTGCGACTTGGAATAGTTTGACGGCCTCAACCCCATGCCCCGCGGTAATCTGCACAGGCCAACTTGGCGGAATTTTTGTTTTCCAGCGCTTGGCCTGGAACCCACTATTTGCCTTACCGATGTCGTGCAGGAATGCCAGCACGGCAAGGCGTTCAATGTCCTGTTCGGTTAGTTTTCTTCTTGCAGATCGTTCCAGCGCACGTCGAATTGATCGACACTGTGCAAGCCTAATAAAACTAGCAGACACGTCGATCATATGATCGATAAGCAGGTGCTTCCTGGCAATTTCCCCCTCAGTGCCAAACTCCAACTTGCCAAATGCTTCGTTGTTCTTAAGGACATGAACGACATTCATTGCCATAGTTCAGCTTCCAAGTTTCTGCACCTTTCAATTAAATCTTTGACTGGTCACATGGTGATATAGACATAAATTATCATGACATTATTCTGTTTGAGCATCTGGATCGACCTTGCGAGTCAGGGAGCATTGAGGGCAGGGTTGTTCTTGCTGTGTGAGTCGCTTCGGGATTTGTAGAGACTGCGCAGGCTCCTTTGTGTGCTACTGCGGTCGTTCAAGCAGGGAGGCAGAACGGCAGCAATGGCCGAGGAGTTGCCAGTAGTGATGCTCCGGATTCCATGGTGTGGTATGCGGCTGGGAGGGACAAAGTATGAAGAGAAAACAGTGAGTCGATTCGAGGGGTTTTGCGTGTAAGGTCGAATCGGAAAGAGTCAGAAATCGGGCCTGTTTGGCAGCTTTACGATCAGCGTGCGCCGTGAGTGATATCCGGCGTGTTGCGACGGCAGAGGATGGGAGGAAGTCCCTCTGCACCATTGGTCACCGTCGCGACCAATGCTGTGCGATCAAGCTGCCGTCAGTGACAGGTATCCATCAAGCCCCTGTCGGCCACAAGCCTTCAGGGGCTTTTCTTCGCGAGCATATCCGCTATCGCCGCGATAGATAGATGGCCTGCATGGGCCGGATGCGACGGAAACACCGACCCTGTTACACCCGCAGGCGCGTCGTGCAGGCTGTAAGCGAGGCACTGCAATAGTCGGTCTGTCCATGGTGAGACAAGCAGACCGATGAATGAATCGCTTGGTCATGCCGTGCTTGGTCTGTTATCAGCAGTACAGATATCAGATGGAGCGAGTGAAAGCCCCGTGCTTCTCACCCTTGGGGAAGCTATTGTCAGCCGTGCGCTTAATTTATCAACTGCCTCCGCCTGCCTTGCAAGTGCCCCTCTACATTCTGCGCACAATATGAAGGTGGCTACGTCGTGCGTGCGAGGGACTGAGGTGGCGAGTAAGGGGCGGCAGCAGTGAGTTGGTGGGGGTATAAATGGGGGTACGGATTTATTTCAAACTCAGATAACCAAGTATTTTTGCGGCCTGCGTGGATTTGTTTTGTAGCCCCCGCCCCACCAGATTCAGTACCACAGCAGTCCTAAACAGGCCGGCAAACCAAGAGAAATCAAGGTTTCCGGCCTTTTTCTTTGCCTTGGCCGTCCTGATCAATGCCGTTGCAAGCCGGGGGATGAATTCATCTCGTTGAACCGCCCACTGCGGACCCGCACGGTGGGTGGTGTGAGGCTGGGGGAGAGAAACCACTGGCTACCAGATTAGAGCTCAATGACTTGTGGTTCACCGGGATATTCCTCCGAAAGCGAACGCGCAAACTCTATAGCGTCGTGCAGCGATTCATCGGGGTGCGACGATGTGAGTAAAAAGCGATTTGGATCGGAGCCATCTCCGACCACGAGTTCATCGATGATGTCTTCTACACGGGCGCAGTCTGCCCCTACGACGCCTACAAATTTCACGCCTTCCGCGATGAACTGCTCAACCAATACATCGAGTTCCATGCGATAGCCGGAGGAGCAGTGTAGAACGACCTTGGGAGCCAATGGCATAGAGAGCTCTACCGTGGAAGTGAGCGGCCTGCGCGGCTTTTCGCGCAGGTCCGCTCGACTGCAGGGGAGGTGGTGACCTTACGCATTGAGCCACGCCATTAGAGCGATGACTGCGAAGACCACCCCAAGAACTTTTACGGAGCGCCGAGCCGACGAAACCTGGGCCGGCGAAATTGCGGCAAGAGGAGCGAGCGGCGAGAAGATGAGAGTTAAGCTGCACCAGCCGACGAGCAGAACAAAGACCGTTGAAAGAGGCCGCGCATGCGCCAAAAGTGCAGCGCTGCCGATGAGAAGAAACTCAAGCGCCGCAACGTAGGAACCGGAAAATGGGCCTTCAATTCCAACCTGCCCACCGCAGCTCGGGCAGCGCTTAGGAATGAGGCGAGACGAGAGGAAGAACTCGCCTCGGGCAATGCATTCGCGCTCACAGTGCGGGCAGGCCAGCATGTCACCGCTAACGTTGAATTAAACGGCGCGCTGCTTGCGGCGCGTCCGAGCGACCGCAGGGAGCGTTTTTGAATGTGATGTTAGAGCGCATTGTCGACGAGCTCCATCTCATGAGGGTCGAGAGCTATGGAGTGAGAATGGCAGCGGCCTTCTTGTTCATTGGGCCAGGACTTTCTCACCCACGGGTGGCCGTACTCGTCGATCTCCTCGACCACAAATACTCCACCAATCATTGAGAGAACGTCCTGTTTTTCTTCGCTCGGCAACTCGTCGAGCCAGCTGCCGGAAAGGCAAAGGAGACGAACTTTCGATCCGATATGAACCGGCTTACCGTTCTTGTCCGTGGAGAGCGTGGTCGCCATGTGTTTTTGCGCTCTAACGAAGCTGTAGAAAAATTCTCTTCATACCCGGATCGTGCCGTGAACCATATGGAATATCAAGGTTCCAATGCGCATCGGGTTTGGGGAGCAGCAGCATGGCGCGCTACAAGTGGATCGACACGAGCCCTCGCTTCCTGGCGATGGATCTGGCGAAGCAGTTGTTGCCGGGCAGTTTCGAGCATGCGGTGCATCATCTGTTCGAACATGAAATCGACCACGGCGGTTTTGCCGCCCGCTATCGCAACGACCAGAACGGCGCGCCGGCCTACCCGCCCGGGATGCTGCTCCAGGTCATCCTCTGTGCCTACGCCCGGGGTGTCGTCAGCAGCCGGGGCATCGAGCGGCTGTGCCGGGAACACGTCACCTTCATCGCCCTGTGCGGCGATACCGCCCCGCACTTCACGACCCTGGCCGCCTTCGTCTCCGGCCTGGGCGAGGAAACCGCCCGGCTGTTCGCCCAGGTGCTCTACCTCTGCGACCGGCAGGGGCTGATCGGGCGCGAGATGTTCGCTATCGACGGCGTCAAGCTGCCGGCCAATGCCTCCAAGGCGAAGAGCGGCACGCGGGCCGATTCCCAGCGCCAGGCCCGCACAGCGGTATGTCGGTGGCTTGAACTTCCCGGCGCGATGCTCTGCCTTGCGGCTCTCTCCACCGCGCGCAGTGGGCGTTATTTGTGTTCCATGAACTAATCCAATGGATTAGAATCAATCCATGCAGACCGTAGCTGAAACCCCTGAGTACATCCGACGAGCTGAACGGCTTCTCTCGGATGGTGAGCGGCGGGATGTACTGGCCTATCTCGCTGCCCATCCTTGCAGTGGTGATCTGATGGAGGGTACGGGCGGGGTGCGTAAGCTCAGGTGGGCCAGGGGAAGCCGTGGCAAGAGTGGTGGGGTACGAGTGATCTACTACTTCCACAGTGACCGCATCCCCTTGTACCTGCTGACCATGTTTGCCAAGAATGAGCGGGCAAACCTCAACAAGGCAGAACGGAACGGATTAGCAGAATTGGTTGGGCTGCTGCTGGCAGCCTGGCAACAGGAGGAATGAAGATGAGCAAGGCATTCGAGAGTATCCGGCAGGGCCTACAGGAAGCCATTGCCCATGCCCACGGGGATAACGGGGCTGCACAGGTGTATCGGCCCCGGGTTATCGACGTAAAGGCCCTACGCACGCGGGTAGCCATGACACAGGAGCAGTTTGCTGCCCGCTTCGGCTTTTCCGTGGCCACCCTGCGCCATTGGGAGAGAGGGGACCGCAGCCCCCAGGGCCCGGCCCTGGTTCTGCTGAACGTGATTGAGAAAAACCCCGGGGCTGTTCTGGAGGCTCTGAGGTGATCCCTAAAAGCATGCCGTTCCACACAACTCATTTGGCATTGTAAATGGCCTGCATATGCGCCATGCCCTTGATGAAGTCTCGCAAACGCTGCATACCCAGCCAAAGGGTTTTGACGCCGGGTTCGCTATCGCCTTTTCTGCCGAGGAAGCCGCCGAGCATGGAGATTTGCCGGACGACTTGGGCGTCAGCCTGAAGACGGCGATCCAGCATGGCGTCAGCAGTAAGAGCTACTGGCACAGTGGGTGGTGTGGGGGCCGGGGGAGAGAACTTCTGGCTACCCGATTAGCGGGTATGTCGATCACTTGGGCTTTCCAATCAATAGATCAATTGGGACACCAGCGGCTTCCGTTTCGCCCGCATTGCGCATACGGATAAGCATTGTTCTGGTCATTTCTGACGGATACCTGCGAAAGAAAGTCACAAGCTCCTTCTCATAGCTACCAGTTGCCTCCATGCCGTGAAGCGCCGACCAGAAGACGCCTGATCCATCTTGATCCGGGAAGCGCTCGAAGAGGTTAAAGATGGCTGAGTAGTAAACAGTGGGATCACTCTCGGCGAATGCTTTTTCGAATAAACGTTCGAGTTCAAGCCAGTTTCCATTCGTCGGCTCAAACTCAGCAATTTGCGCTGCGAGGGCGGTGTTCATGTTTTGCACGCTAACGTGCAAGGTGAGGGGCGCGGAGCCGGCTTGCCGGCGGAGCGTCCCAGCGGCGAAGCCGCGCCTCGAGCGGGATGTTAGGGGGCATGGTCACCCCCACGATGATGGTGACTACGGCGCCGCAACCAGCCAATGCCGCCGATAACCAAAGCTATGACAATAAACACAAGAAGAATTAGCTCCTTTAGCCAAAAGACGACGAAATCCTCGGTGTCAAACGATTGGCCACTTGGGCCTTTGTAAAAAGCAGACCAAATCATGACCAATACCATTGCCAAGATGGCGAGGAAAAACTTGGCGACTTGATGCTCAGAGCCACTAGAGGACTTTTCGATATTTTCAGGAGACTCAGTTTCCACGGCTTTGCGCCCTAACGTGCTAGCTCAGCCGCCGCCGAAGGCGGTCCGCTGGAGCGCAGGGTTGGGCGTGATTGCTGAGCATTACTCTACCGACCTTTGCGCGGAAAGCTCTGCTCGAAGCTGATTAACGTCCTTTCCGGCGATCGCCACGTTTTCGTTTGGGAGTTCGTGAATTGACACGAAAAAATAGTCCTTCGGAATACGCATGACCTCCGCTGAGACTTCAGTGAGCCTTTGGATGAGTTCGCGCTTTATCTCGGGTGTTAAGGCTCCCGCTTCAAAACAGATGTATGGCATATGAGTTCCAGCAATAAGGTTGACGACATGTGTAACACACGAGAATTCAGTACCTCACCTGGTTTCTAGGCTGATGATGCCCAACGTTCGACGTAACCGGCCGGCGGAGGCCGAAGGCCGGAGCGAACCTGCAAGCGCAGCTTGCAGGCGGTCCGGTTGACTGATGGGATGGACTCCCCCGTCTTTTTGGCGCGGAATAAGCGCCTCCGGTGCTCATGGGGATGGGGATCGGGTTTCGACGAAAGGAGTCCGAAATGCATGCTACTACCGTTGCAGTGGATCTGGCCAAGAGTGTATTCCAAATCGCTATTGCAGATGGCAATTGGAAGCTTGTCGAGCAGCAGCGGCTGACCCGACACCAGTTCGAGCGCTGGTTCCAGAACCGGAGCATTGGGCTGGTGGTGATGGAAGCCTGCGGCTCCGCCCACCACTGGGGGCGCTGGCTCAATCGACTGGGCATCCCGGTGAAGTTGCTGCCGGCGGCCTACATCCGAGCGTATGTGAAGCGCA
>NZ_AUCH01000009.1 GCF_000429665.1 Azovibrio restrictus DSM 23866 | reverse complement strand
CCACACCAGATGCCGGATATACGACTGCATGCGCTTTCCAGCTGCCAAACCTATCGTTCAGTTTCCTTGATTTCCGGGGGAGTCCATATACGAAAGGTTAGATTTCACTCCAACCCACTAAAAAAGAAATTTTGCTGCCTATACACTATGTCTCCGTCATCTTCTTCTTTAAATTGACGAGCCGCCAAATATGAGAACCCTTCGATGTCTTTGTAAAGAACATAAATTTCAGAATGGGTTTCTTTTCTTTGTGAGACCGCACGAGCAAACTCGGCATGAAGGCCATGATCAGCTTTTATCTCCGCTGTGACTTCGCTCTCTGTCATATATGGCCTAGATACCGAGATGATTTCATGGTCCTTACTGCTCAAGACTTGATGTCCGGTATCACCTAATAAGTAGCTTTTCTTATTTTTATCGTAGAGATATATATCCACCTGAATAGCAACTTTGTCAGTTGGATTGCTAACACCGACAAAATATAGCAATTCATCATTTTTCCTTGCATCTTCAATAGCTTTTTTCAGCTCGGCTCTCTCAGCGCTATCGCCTGATTCACTTGCATCCTCATCTTCAGATAGCGGATTTACTAGTCCGCTTACTAAATAGGGAGCTATTGACAACCGCTTTTGACCCAAAGCTGCTTTCGATTGTCTTTCGGACTGCTGCCTTAATTTTCTAGTTTCTACCGTGTACCAAAGCCCTACACATACCAATACAAATTGTATTAGAGGGTTAAGCACTTCTAATAACTTTTCCATTGAATTGCTCTTTTAGTTTAAAAATCTAACGTTGAAAATCACCGGACGGCAAAATGCGCAGCTTTTTGACGGTCCGGTGGATTGTGATGTTAGGTCTCAGGCTCATGGCAATGCTGCACCTGCCTTGGTTGCAAAGTCTTCATATGCCGCCAAGTACAAAAAGAAGTTGCGATTTGCGGCAGTTGCAGCCGTTGGGTAATCGCGAAGGTACCTGCCGATACTCATACCTTGTCGTTCAGCAGCTTGGATTCCATCTCCATCAAGAAGCTTCACGAACTTGGTTTGCGCAGCCCCACCGTCATGAGCGACACGGTTTCGTACCGTGTGAGCAGAAACCAATGTCTTGTAGGTTTGGTTTCCAAGTTTGTTGACGAGGTCACCGAAGAACGAGTTAGCACCGAACAGATTGTGTCCACGTTCTTTCAGCCGCTGTGGGCTGCCCCAGCCAAGCTTGTTGTTCAAGCCATTATCAAGGTCGCCCATTACGAAGGCGCTTCGCGTAGCAGTAACTTGAAGTCGCGACCGAACTTCGACCTGGAACATGAATTTGGCGTGGTCTTCAAACTTTGCAGCAATTTCAAAGAAGATGAATTGCGCGGCATCACGCGTATCCGGGTTGGATAGTCGGGTTGACGTTGCAGCAGAAGTGCCCGTGTAGCCGTGAAGAGCTATCTTTCTATAGAGATCGCGAGCGCGATTTATGTTTGCCACGAAGCTTGTCACTTCGGTTTGAACAACAGCTTTGGTGACGCGGGGAGGAGGTGCCATATTGAGACCTAACGTGCAAGCTCAGCGGGCGGCGAAGCCGTCCGCTGCAGCGAAAGGTTAGAAGGCTTACTCAAATTTGACCTCCACGGCCTTAGATCGGCTGGCGATATCACGCAACACCTCAAGAAATTTCCCGCCGCGAAACGCGTGGAGCGGCGAAGTATTAATGAACAGGAGCCGGCACTCGCCGGGCCAACCTGGACCGCCGTTTAGCCCGTCCCAAAATGCATCAAGGTTCCGGCCAAAGTGGCCGGCACCTTCTGGCTCGGCGGTGCGAACGTATGCGGACCAAAAATCAGCTTCCGACTGAACTGAGCCGCAATCAATGACGATGGATCGCATGCCTTCTAACGTGGAGTTGAGGCGCCTGCGCGGCTTTTCGCGCAGGTCGCCTCGAACGCAGGGTTAGGGGTCGACCGACTTGTCATCGCTCGTGAGCCTCGGGACTTCTTTCGTGCTTGGATATGGGGAGACGGCAACAACCGCGACATTCGGCGTGCGATCCTCGATTCTGTCTATTCGCCTCTCAAGTCTCAACAGCAGGTCGTCAAAATGTTCAAGGCGTTCAACGAGAAGCATGATTTCCGTTCGGATGCCGTCAACATCGGATTTGGACTTAGACAGCGACTGTTCAATGGAGGTTATTGACTCTCGCAGGTTGAGCGCAAAATTTAGCCATCCCACTGCCTCTTTTGGGTTGGTCACGATGGCGCTCCTTCCCTACTGCGACCCAGTGCAAGGATGCGGCGTTGGAATTCCGTCTGGTGTGTTCTCGCACGCTCGTCAAAGGCATCTGCTTCACGGGAAACGCGACGGGCACTAGCTCTTAACCAACTGCTCATATCTCGAAGAGATGATTCCGGGACAATAATCTCGCGTTCAATTTCCTGGAACAAGTGGCGGACATAATCCTGTGTTTCAGTCAAAGCAGCAAAGCGATGAGAGATCGTCTTGGCAGTATCTCTGAGATATCCAGCAGGCATTGACTGAGACGACACAAGGATGTTCGGACGGGGCTTGACTTCAACGATGTTCCAAGCCCCACCGACATGGCGCACCAAAACATCAGCGGGTTCCTCGGAGCCAAAGATGAACCCTACCTCTTGCTGCCGATTCTGTTCGTGCCACAGCTTGGAAACGATCAGGGCAACATTGTTGTCTTCTGTCAGAACTCTAAGATCAAACGGGGTACCTGCCTCTTGAGCCTTCCATTGTTCACAGAGAACGGAGCGCAATTTGTGTGTTGTGTGAAGTTCCTTGCGTGCAACTGTGGCAAACGAGGTCAATAGTGCGATAAGAACATTCGCGTAGTCCATTTCGTAATGAAACGAAGGGGACGCTGATTCGCTTAAAGGTGACCATTCGGGGTCGCCGAAACTCTCTGCCGGCCGAATGAACATGCGAACGGGAAACTGCGCTTTGTCTTCCTTCATGGACAATTCTCCTTGTGATGAATTGAGACCCCTAACGTGAAGTAGACGGCGTTATCGCCGTATAAGCTGGCTGGGCGCCGTATATCCTGGACAACCTATCACGCCGGAAGATAAGCCAATGCAGGGCTTCGGCAAATGCTTGAAGATATGCGAGAGCGTAGACGGCGACCATATGCGGCACCATACCATTACCATATGGTCGGTGTCAGCATGCCAGGGGAAAGGCGGGGCTGGTGCCTGCTGGTGGTTTGTCGGGAACGGTTGCCGGTTCCTAAACCGGGTTCCCTGCTTCGCCGTTTTCGCATGCGAAAGTGCACGACGGCGACGGCGCAGGGCTTGGATCAGTCGGGGCCGGATGAACGCGGACAAGAAGGCATCCAGGGAATGGAAGACCAGGAACGCAAAAACGGCGGTAATAACCCCCAACCCAAATATTGACCAGGTGAAGGTCTCCAGGAACGCCAGGGCCTGGGGAACGAAGTCAGGGGGGAGCGTGCAGGTATCCATATTCAAATCCTCTGAACGTTAAGAATCATCATGATTTCGGTCCGGTCCTCCCCCTCTGAGCTGCCTTTCATCCAGGCGGGGAGGAAGGAGAGGCCGGACTGTCCGTCGGTGCGGGTGGTTTCTTCCAGGCCGCCCAGGAGAATGATTTCTTCATCGTGGGCGGTAATCTGGGTGGTCAGCTCTCGCTTCAAGAGGGTCGGGGAGTTGTTCACCCCGTTGGTGGTGGCGGTAAAGCTGCTCACTTCCTGGGCGATCTGGAGTTCCGTCCCCCCGGGGCGGACCTGGGGGGTAAGTTCCAGGATGACCCCGGAGCTTTTGTATTCCACGCTTTGCACCGTGCCGGTGGTCGTGGTGGTGGTGCTGGCCAGCACCGGCACTTCCGAGCCGGCCATGAACTTGGCCGTGTTGCCGCTCCTGATCCGGATGGTGGGGGCACTGAAGAGCCGGAAGCGGCTGTCCGAGCTCAGGGCCGACCAGACGGCGGACACGTCCCCGGCCTTGATCTTGACCGCGTTCCCGTTGCTGGTGTCCTGGGTGATGGTGATGCCCAGGCCCGAGGCGGACTTGAGCAGTCCCAGGGCCAGGGACACGGCGGAACTCTCCTGGCGGGTCTGGCGGACTTCAAAGACAGAGGCTTTCACGATCACTTCCGCCGCCGCCTGGTCGAGCTGCTGCAGCAGGCTTTCCAGTCGGGTGATCTCCTGGGGGCTGCCTTGATAGACCAGGGTATCCAGGTTGCCCTTGTCGATTAAGGAAGTGGCATTGGTCCCGGTTTCGTGGCCGGTGCTGCCGGACTTCTGGGTTTCCGGGCCGGGGTTGTCAATCTGGCGTTGGGTGGTGAAGGACTGGGGCGGATACAGAGGCCCCACCAGGGCCAGGAGATAGGGCACCGAACGATGCCGGGGGCGATAGACATAGAAAGCCCGGGGGGCTTCCTGGGCCGCCTCGGGACGCTTGGCCACATGGCAGAACCCTTGCCGGCAATCCACCTTGAAGCCCCGGCGCTGGATGATCTCCAGCAGGTGGGTTTCCAGCTGGGCCGGGCTCATGTACTTGATATTGATGGTCAGGATTTCCGGAGACTCCAGGACCTCCTTGTCCAGCACGTAGTTCTTTCCGAGGATATCGGTAAAGAGCAGGCGCACCAGGTCAGGTAAGCGGATCTCCGAGAACTGCATGCTGATGTCCCGGCCCTCCTGGGCCAGGGCCTGGCCAGCGAGGAAGCAGAGCACCAGGCAGAAGGCGCGGATCTTCATGGGGTCTTCTCTCCCTTCCCCTTGCTGCCGCTCCATTCCGTGATCTGCCCATCCGGCGCCTTAAGAGTCATCTTCCAGTTATGGGACTCCACCACCTGGCGCTTGTAGAAGATGCGGGCCCGGTCGGTTTCGTCGTAGGCCAGGTAGACCCGGGGATTGCTCCCCTGGGCCACATAGCCCACCACCCGGAAACGGCTGTTCATCCCAGGTAATGGCGCGGCGCCGGCCGGGGCCGGGGTAGTGGCGCCGGCAGGCTTGCCCGCCCCGGCCTGGGCGGTCTTGGCCTTGGGGGGCGGCTCCGGATGCAGGAAGGACCAGACGAAATAGACCGAGGCCATGCCCACCAGGGCCATGACGGGCAGGACCACCTTGAAGAGCGCCCCGCGCAGGATGTTGCCCCGCTGGTCGATGTTCTCTTCCCGGGGGCCGGCGCTATCGTCCTTGGCCTGGGAATGGCTCTTGTAGAGGGGGAAGTATTTCTTCTCATAGGTGCGCTGCAAGGAGCGCAGGAACTGGGGCCGGCTGCTGCAGCCGGAGAAGATATCCACCCGGTACCGCCTGGACATGCCAACCGCGGTTAGCTTCTCCATGCGGTAGGTTTCCTCCACCACCGCCCGGACCCGGCGGGACAGGTCCCCGGGGTCCTGGGTGATCAGGGCCACATCACAAGTCACCCCGGTTTCCGGGTGGGCAAAGTGCCGGTGCATGCGGTAGAAGTTCATCACCCGCTCGGGCATCTTGCGGCCGGCGAAGCCCTCCCAGAAGCGCCATATTTCATCCAGGCAGACCAGGTCCCCGGGCTGGATGAATGAATCCACCCCTTCGGCTTCATCCTTATCTGTGCGCCAGAATTGGGGTTCTTCTACCTGGGCATGGGTGACCTGCACCAGCTGGCCCACCTGGTCCGCAGGAACGCCGGACTCCACCAGGACGGCCTGCATGGCTTCATAGTTCAGCCCGGCGATATTGGACACCACCCGCCGGCCCCGGGCCAGGGCGCCCAGGATCACCACGGAAACCACCTCGTAGGTCTTGCCGCTCCCCATGCGGCCCGTATAGAGCTTGATCGACATTAGACTTTGATCCTACGAATTTTGACGAAAACCCGAGGGGTGCTGCCCACATGCTCCCGGGCTACCTGTTTGGCCAACCAAAGATCCTTGTAAGCGCTTTCGGCTCGGAAACCAGTTCCCAGAATCAAGACGGAAACAACTTCATAGGTTGTTCCGCTCCCCATCCGGCCCGTATAAAGCTTGATGGACATTAGACTTTGATCCTACGAATCCGGACATTCTCCCGGCCGTTCTTCTCCGACCAGGCCCGGGCCTCAGCCTGGGCGCTGCCCTTGTCATGGGTGCCGAGCACCGCGACGTTAGAAACAAACACCACGAAGCCTTCGCCAAACCATCGGGCAGCATCCCGGGCGTGGTCGATGAAGGTCCGGTTGTGCTTGTCCAGATCGAGGACGGGATTCGTCATGGGGGACTCCTTAGCCAATGACCGGCAGGCGCCGGATCAGGAAGCGGGACACCAGGGCCGAGAACACCAGGGGCAAGCCGTAGTCCAGGGCGAAGAAGTCCGCGAAGTACCAGACCCCATCCGGAATGCCGCTGAAGGCACCATTCAAGGCCTGGGGAGAAATGAAGCCGGCCACCCACTTCACGGCGAAGGGGACCAGGAAGGTGACCAGGGCGATGACGGCGGTGAACACAAGGAACTTCACCACCACGGCCCGGAGGAAGTAGGTCAGGAGGGGGGAGAAGATGGTAAGGACAGGAATCATGGTCAGGCTTTCATGACGAGCATCACGGCCACCAGCAGCCAGAAGACGATGAAGGCAGCCCGGAGGGTGGGAAAGTGGCTTTGCACCAGGGTGCAGTGGGAATCCACCTGGAAGCTCTGGCCGAAGGCGTCGAACTGGCCCACGGGGCAGACAGAGCTATGGGCCGGCAGGTCCCAGTTCAGGAGGCTGTCAAAGGTGCCGGGGAAGAAGGCCGAGGCGAAGCCATCCCCATCGGGGACCGTGGGGTCTCCCTGGCCGGTGGTCTTGTTCCACCAGTCCGAGCCGGTGCCGGTCCCGTTGCCGTTCCCATTTCCGGTGCCGTTGCCATTGCCGGAGTCATCTTCGGAAGGGACCGTGCAGTCCTCCCCGGTTTCGCAGATGCCGTTACCGTTGCATTCCTGGCCGGCTTCGCATTCCACGGGGTTGCCGCTACCGCCCCCGCAGGGTTCATTGGTCTGGCAGACCCCGTCGCCGTTGGTATCTCCCGGGAGGCCGTTGCAGGTTTCTCCGGCTTCACAGATGCCATTGCCGTTGCACTCCTCGCCCTCCTGGCATTCCGGGGTGGGGGTTTCGCTGTCTCCTTCCCCTTCGCCTTCCCCGTCCCCGTTGCCGCCGGAGTTTCCGCCCCCGCTGTTGCTGCCGCCGGAGTTACTGCCCCCCGAGTTGCTGCCCCCCGAGTTGCCGCCGCCGCTATCTCCGCCCCCGGTGTCGCCACCCGTGCCGCCCGTATCTCCCCCGGTGTCGCCGCCGGTATCGCCGCCGGTATCGCCGCCCGTATTGCCGTTGCCGCCGGTTCCGCCGGTGCCTCCCGTGTTGCCGCTATCGTCGTTTGGGGGGTCCGAGTATTTGCAGACGCCATTGACCCGGGTTGCACCCGGGGCGCAGAGGCAGCCGGCGCCGATGGCCTGTTCATTCTCGCGGCAGCCTCCTGTGGGGGTGTAGGGGTTGCATTGATTGGTGGTGCGGGTGCAGGGGCCGTAGGCGCAGGTTTCCCCGGCACTGTGTTCTGTGGCGCCGACGGAAGACGCCGATTGACACTGGAAGACCCAGCCGTTTTTACAGATCAGTTTGCCCAGGCCAGCGCCTGGGGAGCAGACCGGGGGCGTTTCTTCGCCGTTATCGTCCGTACCGGGAATGTCTCCGGGGGCCGAGGGGGTGCTACCCACGGCAGCGGCGCCGGCCTGGTCGGCAACGCAGGTGCCGTCTTTGAGTTCAAGGGTGGTGCAGGTGCCGCAAGGGGCGGTGGATTGGCCATGCAAGCCAAGATAGGTGCCCGAGCATTTGGAAGTGGAATTGGCATTGGTCGAGTAATAGCGAGTCGTGCCGGAACTGCTTTCCGTGCAGTCCCCCGCCTGGTAGCCCAGCAGGGTACGGGCGACCGCTGTCGTGCAGTTCGTACCGCAGCAGACCCGGCTGCCGGTGCCGTTGAGGATGTAAGTCGCTGCATGGCTGGCGCCTGAGAGGAGCAGCAAGAGCGCGAGTAGGAGGGTGTGGAAGCTCACCTGGTAACCCCTTATAGGGGCCGGTTTCCACCCGCAGGAACACCGGCCTATCCTTCCGCAAGGATCTGGAGGGTTGATCCGGAATTGTCCAGATTCCGGGTTATTTCAGCCCTTCAATGACAGCCCACCCGCAGACGATTCCCCAGAAGGCAAAGAGGAGATACCAGAGCTCAGTAACCATGGCCGGGGTTTCGCATGCGAAAGTGGGCAACGTGACGCGACCGATTAACCGCCCCGGACAGCGGCCAAGATCATCTTGGCGCCCTTCCAGGCGATGTAGACCAGCATCAGGGCGGCAGCGACTGCCATCAGGGCCACGATGACCGAGGAGAAGTCCACGGAGTTGGTCAGGCCGCTGAAGTCCACCGGGTCAGCGGCCAGGGCCGGGCCGGCGATCCCGAGCAGGGCAAGGCCCGCAGTCAGGAGGGCCAGGGCGGACCGGGCCATCTTGGCTGGCAGGGCCGCCAGGGATTGAAGAAGAAGCATTACGTGTTTCATGGGTGATTCCTCCATACAAACCAGGCAAGGGGCCTGGACCCTTTCAGCGATGCCGAAAGCTAAAACCGCCGGACGGCTTCCAGGAGCAGTCCAACGTTCTTGGCGACGTACCAGGCCGCCAAGGTGAATCCGAAGAAGAAGGAGAAGACGGCGCCGGCCTGGGGATAGCTGATGTCTGCCGACTGGGCCGCTTGAATCTGGGCGTATTCAGTGCCGGAGAGCAGCACGGCGGTGCACGTGCTGGGTTCTCCGGCAGCCAGGACGGCAAAGCCGCTGGCGTCGAACTGAATACAGGTGGCCATGCTTATTGCTCCAGGACCCGAAGGCGGACTTCGGCGGTATGAATCCGCGTGACTTCGCCGGTTTCCTTGTCCGGCTTGCTGTCGTAGGAGCGGGGGTAGCCGGTGACTTCACAGATGCCTTTCCAGTCGTCCCCGGGCTGGCCCAGGGAGTCATGGCTGAGCACTTCCACGGTGCCCGGGTGGGAGAACTGATCTTGTGCGGGAATCTTGAGGACAGAGAGGAAATACGGGCCTTCCTGGCCGCGCATGCGACGGCGGAAGGCAATCCGGCCTTCCAGGTAGACCTGCCCCATTTGCACGGCAGGGGTGGTGGGTTTCTTCTGGGTGGGGTGTGAGGCGACGGCTTCCATGGGGGCTTCCTTTCAGGGATTAAGCGGCCTTCATCAGGCCGTGTTGTTGAACCGGGCAGAAGTTGAAGATCGAGTTGGCCGAGACTTGGCCGATACAGCGCCGGCTGTCGGCGGAGAGGGGACGGAAGTCCCTGGGCAGGGCGGTGTCCTGGGGCAGGATGAAGACGTCGGTGGCGTGCCAGGAGACGCCGGCATCCACGAGCTTGGCCCTGTTCTTGTAGAACTGGGATTTGGAGAAATTGAGCTTGGTGGGTTCTTCGCCGAGTTCGGCGAGCTGGACCCAGAACGAGAAGAGATTGTTGGCGGAGCGCCCGCCGTAGACCGCATCAAGGCGGGCTTTGACCTGGTGAAAGGTTCGGACGGTTTCCATGGCGGTCTTTCCTTCTTTGAGGAGCTTGAAGATCTGGGCTTCGAAGATCTGGATCAGATAGGCGTCGGTGATTTCGGATACGAGGGGGTAACGTCCCCCGAAGTCGTGATGCAGCTTGTCTGCATTGATTTGCACTTCAGCGCGCAGGCGCCAGTTGGCCAGGCGCTGGAGGGCCTGGAGCTTCGTTTCTATCCAGGCATAGCGGGGCATGCCGGCCACCACTTTTTTAGGCACGGGGCCGTCTATCCCCTTCCCCGGGTTCTGGCCGTCCTGGAGCTGTTGGTACTTGACCAGGCCCCGGCGCAGGACGGGTTCACCGTGCAGCTTGAATTCCGGTCCCTTGGAGTAGATGCGGACGGTGGTGAACTTGCCGGGGAAGTGAATGGCCGAGTCATAGCGGGCTTCTTTCTTGGCCCGCCTGGGAAAGTGCACGTCCCGCATGGACCAGAAGAATTCCCGCTGGGCGGCTGGGGAGAGGTGGAACATTTCTGCCCAGTCCACCCGCCGGACTTCCCATTTATCGGCCTCGTGGAACATGCCGTGATCCGAGCCCATGATCTCGCCGAGGGCGTCGATGAAGCGCCGGCAGAGCTGGGGGAAGTTGCAGGGGTTGCCGTAGACGTTCTGCCCGTGGAAGAACTTGTGCAGGGAGCATTCCACCAGGACATAGGGCTTACAGGGGACTTGCTGGGGTTTGCCCCCTATGGTGATCCAGTCCTCCCGGCAGACCTTGAACATGATCCGGGCATCGTAGGAGCCCTCCAGGGTGCCGGTGGTGATTTCGTAGAGGATTTCGCCGGTCAGGATCTGCACCCCCTGGCGCAGGATGCACTGGCGCTCCAGGAATGAGGCCGTGCCTTCATCGATGGCGGGGGAACGGAGTTTCACGGTGTCGATGGCCATGGCGATTAAAGGGCAGAGTCTCTTAAACGAGACTTATCAGCGGTGCTACTGCGCCGCTGATCAAAAAAACCAGTGCCGGAGGCCCTGCCCAAAAAGCCTTTGAAAGGCTCCCGGGCAAAGGCGAAACGGGCCCGCTCGAAGAGCCAGGCAATGGAGGTGCCTTGGGCCTGGAGGCGCCAGGTGTTGAAGGGCTGGAGCTGGTGGCGATGGGCCAGGACGCGGCTGTTGCGGCATGCGGCCTGGACGTGGTGATAGGGAATCTGGGCGACGATCATCCGAGGACCTCTGTAAAGCAGGGGTGGATCAGGGGGCCGACGGAGTGCCAGGGGCAGGAGGACGCCGGGGGCACCTTGTGGCCCTTCATGACGCAGCCCACCAGCATGGGGAGCTCGTGGGGCAAGGGGTCCTTGGCCGGGATGGCTCGGGCCGAGGTGCAGAAGGCGCAGCAGCGGGCACAGCAGCGCGTCATGGGCGCCCCTCCGAGCGCCAGCCGGTCCGGGGCTCCGTCCTCGCTGCGCTGCGGGCGGTGCCGCGGTCCGTTGGCGGCGTCAGGGCGCCAGCTGGCGCCGGCCGTGCTTCGCGCAGGGCGAAGGCATAGCGGCGGAAGTCGGCCTGGGTCTGGCCGGACTGGAGGCGGCGCCAGTTGAAGGGGCGCAGGGCATCACCAGGGAATTGCCAGGCCAGACGGGAAACCGCCGCACAGAAGGCGACGGCAGATCGGAGGCGAGATAGGGGGATGTGGGCGTAGGTCACCAGTCCAGCCCTCTCCAGCGGCCTTTGGGCATGGTGCCAAAGCCGGTGTTGGTCGGCTTACGCCCCCGGGGCATCCTGGGGCCCATCTGGGCCGCTTTCCAGTTCTTGTAGTCCTGGTCTTTTTTACTGCGCTCCCGCTTTGCAACGCGGGCGCGTTCTTCACGTGCGAAGCGTCGCTGGAAATCCCGCTCCGGGTGCTTGCGTTCATATTCTGAGCTGACGAAGGCCACCAGCTTTCCGGCGCCGTTCTGGATAAAGGCAACCGCTACCAGGGCCGCGAAAATGGACAACAGGGCAATAACGACCTTGGAAAAGTCGATGACGCCCAGGAGCAGGGAGAAGTTTGGGGTCGGCATTTACTGGCTCCAGGGCTGCAAGGCGGCGAACGTGGAATGCTGTTGGGTTAGAATCGTCATTGATAGTGACTCTCAACTAAGCCCAAAGACTTCAAGGAAGCTTGCCCATGGAAAATCCGACGAATCCGTCCGACCTCCTGTTTATGCTGGGGGTCGTCATGGCTGTAATTGGCCTTGCCGTGTGGTTCTGGTTGAAGGAGGAGGGGGCAAGCGGAAAAGCCCTGGGCAGGTTTTTGAAGCTTGGAGTGGGGTTGCTGGTTGTTCTGCTCCTGGTCACCTACAACAGCTTTGCCAAAACAGGAGCGTTCCGACCCTTGAAGGAGCGGGCTTGGGCAGCGATCTACAAGGCGCCTCCGGCCTGCCAGGGAACGATTACAGACCGTGAACTGAAAGGAACCTGCCGGCGGAACATGACTCGACAGCGGGAAATTTTCGAGCTCATGTGGAAGAGCGGCGAGGTGAAGGAAGTTCTGGAGCAGCGGGGAATCACCCTCAAATATCCCGGGTACGGGGACATTGTTCCGCCTCTGCTTCTGTTTTCTTTGTCGGCGGGCGCAGCTGGCTGGTTTTTCAAGCCGAAGAGGACGGAATGGGGAAGAGCCCCCACTTATCAGCAGAGGGTGGAACCCAGGAAAACGCCTGATCCGGTAGAGCAGAAGAGCGGCTCGAATAGCCAGGCCCCGATTCCCGTTCCGGAAGAAGAGTTGAAATTCTTCATGCAGGGGACAGCCCCGGCAGCTGCTCCCGCAGCCAAAAAGAGCCGACGCGGGAAATACAGGGACAAATTCCTGTTGTTCAACGACACAGAGGCCACCCTCTATCACGAACTTGTTGCCGCCTTGCCCCAGCTGGTTGTCTTCTCTCAGGTGAGCGTTTCCCAAATGCTCCACATCAGGGGATGGGATGCGAATGCACAGCTGAACGAGATAGGGCGAAAGAGCGTTGATTTCCTGGTCTGCAGGAAGGAAGGGGATAACTTCGCCATCGTTGCCGCTATCGAACTCAACGGGGCCGTCCACGAACTGGAGGAACGAAAGCGGGCCGATGAGGTTAAGCGGGCGGCTTTGGAAGAAGCGGGGATTCCCTTGATCGTCTACGAGACAAGCGACATGCCCTACATCAAGACCATTCGACACGACGTCGCCCGCGCCATGGTTGCCCGCAAGCGACACGAGCAAGAGCGGAATGCTCGGCTGGGAAGGGCTTGAAGAGGTGAGGGAGGGCGCCATGTTTGTCCGCAGTGGCTAACGCACGTTAGTTTTGCGAACGGTATAACTAACGGCTGTGAGTTGTCAAGTGTTAGCAAGGTGGGGAGAATAGGCCCGTCTGGTCATTAAATGACCTCATGGAGACAGAGGCGCACAAATGAACACCTTGCTTTTCCTGGATGAAATCAAGACCCGTTGCCAGTTGGCAACAGATGCCCAGCTGGCAAACGTGCTGGACTGTTCAACGGCTCAGATCAGCCAGTACAGGACCAAGAAACGGGTAATGGACGACTACATGGCAGCTCGGGTGGCGGAACTGCTGGAGATTGACGAGCTGGAAGTGATTGCCCAGGCCAACGCCGAGCGGGAGCGGGATGAAGTCCGCCGCGCATACTGGCAGCACAAAGCAGAAGCGGCCCGCCAGAGATCTGGCAGACCGCTTGAATTTTGGCGCGCCCGAGACGATTCGAACGTCCGACCCCTGCCTTCGGAGGGCAGTACTCTATCCAACTGAGCTACGGGCGCGTGGGGAGGCGAAATCATACTGGGTTTATGGGAACGAGTCCATTATTTCATCCATCGGCGGGTTGCGAGCGGCTATAATTGCGGTTTGTCAATTTCGTCTCGAGGAAGTCAGCATGGCCGACCAGCAGAATTCGTCCAAGTCCATCATGTACGCGACTGTCGCCGTAGCGATCCTGCTCATGGTGGCCATTGTTCCCTTCACCATCAAGGGTGACATGGCGCCTGTGGCCGGCAGCAGCGAGGATGCCGAGGTCCGTGTCCAGCCCGTGGCCAAGTTCGAGCTGAAGGTTGCCGGTGCTGCCGATGCCGCCGCCAGCGGGCCCAAGGATGGTCCCACCGTCTATGCTTCCGTCTGCAGCGCCTGCCACGATACCGGTGCTGCCGGTGCCCCCAAGAAGGGTGACAAGGCCGCCTGGGCTCCCCGTATCGCCACCGGCAATGATGCCCTCTATGCTTCCGCGATCGGCGGCAAGCTGGCCATGCCTGCCAAGGGCGGTGCGGCCAACCTTTCCGATGAGGAGGTCAAGGGCGCCGTGGATTACCTGGTCGGCCAGGCCAAGTAAGCTTCCCGTACCACAGCAAAAAGCCGCCCGGCCTGTAGCCCGGCGGCTTTTTGCTGCCTGCTTCCGGGCAGTAATTTTTCATCAAATCCCGACCTCCCCTTAAAATGGGGAGCAGATCATCCCCGCGGTAGGCGCAGGCGCTCATGGTTGACGACAAGGCGATCCCTTCGGTCCAGGCCTCAATACTCAAGAAGTTGTTGGGCGTTGGGCTTCTGATCGCCTTGCTCACGGGCCTGGCCCTGCTGCTCTTCCCCTCTCCCCACCTGTTCCAGCGGGCTAGTGCCCAGTCCAGTCTGCCCTTCCGGGCGGTGCCGGTGCGCCTGGACGAGCCGCTGCTGCCCATCCAGGTGCCCCGGGACCTGAATGCCCAGAAGGTGGCCCTGGGGCGGACCCTGTTCCATGATCCCCGCCTGTCCCGGGACAACAGCATCAGCTGTGCCTCCTGCCATGACCTGTCCCGGGGGGGGATAGACCACCGCCCCCGTTCCCTGGGCGTGGGGGGGCGGGAAGGGAGCATCAATGCCCCCACGGTGTTCAACGCGGCCCTGAATTTCCGGCAGTTCTGGGACGGCCGTTCCCCCAACCTGGTGGACCAGGTGGCTGGCCCCATCCACAACCCGGTGGAAATGGCTTCCTCCTGGGCCGAGGTATTGCCCAAGCTGCGGGCGGATGCCCAGCTGGAGGCCCAGTTCGTGGCCCTCTACAAGGCCCCGCCTTCGGCGGCAGCGGTCCAGGATGCCATAGCCGAGTTCGAGCGTTCCCTGGTCACGCCATCGCCCATGGACCGCTGGCTGCTGGGTGAGGCGAGCGCCCTGAATGCCCGGGAGCTGGCCGGCTACCGGCTGTTCAAGCGGCATGGCTGCGTCGCCTGTCACCAGGGAGCCAATGTGGGCGGCAACCTGTTCCAGCGTTTCGGGGTGATGCAGGATTACTTCGCCGACAAGCAGAAGATTTCTCCGGCGGACCTGGGGCGTTTCAACGTCACCGGCCGGGAGGAGGACCGGCATGTGTTCAAGGTGCCCAGCCTGCGCAACGTGGCCCTGACCGCGCCGTATTTTCACGATGCCTCCGCGGCCACCCTGGATGAGGCCGTGGCCCAGATGGGGCGTTACCAGCTGGGAGTCGAGCTGCCTCCCGAGGACGTCAAGGCCATTGTCCTGTTCCTGCATACCTTGAGTGGAGAGAGACTGCCATGAAACTGCCGTCCTCCCTGCGCTCCCTGGTGCCCTGGCTGCTGCTGGCCGTGCTGGCCGGGGTGCTGATCTCCCTCTATGCCCTGAGCACCCGCATCAGCGACAACGACCGGGTGCAGGTGGAGCTCAATGTGCGCCAGGCTCTGACCCTGGACACCCGCATCAATCTGGACGTGCTGCGGCTGCGCCACCGGCAGTTGCTGGACTACGACAGCCTGTCCCTGTCCGCCAACCAGGTGGAGGAATTGCTGGCCCAGTTGCAGGTGGATTTCGAGCGCCTGGGCTTGCCCGAAGCCCTGCATCCGGCCCGGGAGGAATGGGGCCGGAAACAGCTGGCCCTGGATGATTTCCGCCGCCAGAATGCGGTGCTGGTGAATTCCCTTTACCACTTCGTCAATCTCACCACCCAACTCCATTCCGACTGGGACGCGGGGGCCAGGGTCCCCGTGGCCCTGCTGAACTCGGTGACCCGGGATGTGCTGATTTTCGTAAACGAGCAGCAGACCAAGGACATCTTCCTCACCCTGGCCGGCCTCAACCGGCTGGAAGTCGAGAGCCGCCGCTGGCCCGAGCCGGCGGCCACCCAGGGGCGCCTGCTGGCGGCCCACGGCAAGGTGATCGTGAACAACCACCTGCCGGTGCAGAACCTGATGCACAGCATTTCCCGCAGCAGCTTTCCCCAGGACATGGAGCAGGCCTACGCTGAATATTCCCGGGTCTATGCCCGGGCGGCGGCGGAGGCCGAGCATTACCGGCGGCTGATGGCCATCTTTGCCCTGTTCATGATCGCCGCCGTGGTGCTGATCATGCTGCGCCTGCGCCACACGGCCCGGGAGCTGACCAGGAGCCACAACCTGCTGGACAACGTGGCCGACCACCTGGGGGAGGGCATCCTCAGCTTTGACGGTCGGGGGGTGCTCAATTTCGTGAACCGCCGGGCCGAGACCCTGCTCGGGCGTTCCGAGCGGGAGCTGCTGGGCCAGGGGGTGGCCATCATCCTGCCCGAGGCCGGGGCCGAGGATTCCTCCTTCCGGGCCGCCTTGGCGGCCGGGCGGCCCTTCGAGGGAGAGGAATGGCTGCAGCGCCCGGATGGGGAACTGCTTCCCGTGGCCTTCCTGGGCGGCCCCCTGCCACGCCTGGACAACAGCGGCGGCCCTGCCGGCTACGTCACCTCGTTCCGGGACGTGAGCGCCCAGCGTCAGGCGGAAGCCCGGCTGCGGCTGGCGGCCCGGGTGTTCGACAACCTCTCCGAGGCCATGACCATCACCGGGCCCGACGGCCTGATCCAGTCGGTGAACCCGGCCTTCACCGCCATCACCGGCTACACGGAGGCCGAGGCCCGGGGGCATACTCCGGGCTCCCTGCTCGGTTCCGGCCTGCATGACCGGGCGTTCTACCAGGGCATGTGGGCCACCCTGCAGAGCGAGGGCAAGTGGCAGGGGGAGATCATCAATCGCAGGAAGGGCGGCGAGACCTATCCGGAATGGCTGTCCATCACCGCGGTGCGCGATGAGTGCGGCCAGGTGCTGCAGTACATCGCCCTGTTCTCCGACATTTCCGAGCGCAAGCAGGCTGAGGCCTACATTCACCACCTGGCCTATCACGATCCCCTCACCGGGCTCGCCAACCGGCTGCTGTTCCATGACCGGCTCGACAACGCCATGCACCAGGCCCACCGGACCCGGCGTCCCATGGCCATCATGCTGCTCGATCTGGACCGCTTCAAATCCATCAACGACTCCCTGGGCCATGCGGCGGGGGACGTGCTGCTCAAGTCCGTCAGCCAGCGTCTGAGCCACCTGCTGCGGGAGGGGGATACCCTGGCCCGCCTGGGGGGCGACGAATTCGCCCTGCTGCTGCCGGAGATCTCTTCCCATGCGGATGCCGCCAGCCTGGCCAGCCGCATGCTGAGCGAGTTCGACACTCCCTTCGACCTGGATGGACGGGAGGTGTTCACCTCCACCAGCATCGGCATCGCCGTCTATCCCTCCGACGGAGAAAGTCCGGAAATCCTGCTCAAGAATGCCGACGTGGCCCTCTACAACGCCAAGGACGCAGGGCGCTCCGCCTTCCGTTTCTTCCTGGAAAGCGACAGCGAGAACTCCCTCGAGCGTCTGGAGCTGGAAACGGCCCTGCGCCACGCGGTGGCCCGGGACGAGCTGCGCCTGTACTACCAGCCCCAGGTGGATACCCGCAATGGCTTGATCCTGGGGGTGGAGGCCCTGGTGCGCTGGCAGCATCCGGCCCGGGGCTTGCTGCTGCCGGACCGCTTCATTCCCCTGGCCGAGACCACCGGCTACATCGACATCCTCGGGCGCTGGTGCCTGCAGACAGCCTGCCGGCAGTTGGTGGCCTGGCAGCAGGCGGGACTGCCCATCCAGCGGGTGGCGGTCAATGTTTCGGCCCGGCAGCTGCGCAACCCGGGTTTCACCGAGATGGTGTTCGACATTCTCAAGGAAACCGGCATCCCTCCCCGCTGCCTGGAGCTGGAGCTGACCGAATCCTCCCTGGCCGACGATCCGGAGCGGACCTTCAGCATCTTCGCCCAGTTGCGCCGCAAGGGCATCCGTATCGCCATCGACGACTTTGGCACCGGCTACTCCTCTCTCTCCTATCTGTCCCGTTTCCCGGTGGACGTGGTCAAGATCGACAAGAGTTTCGTCCAGAGCCTGGGCAGCGAAGCCGAGAGCCGCTCGGTGGTGCAGGCGGTGATCCTGCTGGCCCACGCCCTGTCCATGGAAACCGTGGCCGAAGGGGTGGAGACGGAAATCCAGCGCAAGCGCCTGGCGGAACTGGATTGCGATCAACTGCAAGGCTTCCTCTATGCCCGGCCCTGCCTGCCGGACCAACTCATCGATCTGCCCTGCGTGGCGGATGAAGACCTGGACTGAAAAAGGAGTTTCATGGATCCCGCCCGCGTCAAACCCAGTCAGATCGTCCAGTACCTGGACCAGTACGTGATCGGCCAGGAGCAGGCCAAACGGGTCCTGGCCGTGGCCGTCTACACCCACTACCGCAAGCTGGAAATGGCCAGGAGCGGCCAGTTGGCCATGGACAAGAGCAATGTGCTCATCATCGGGCCTTCGGGCTGCGGCAAGACCCTGCTCTGCGAAACCCTGGCCCGGCAGCTGGAAGTGCCCTTCGTCACGGCCGATGCCACCTCCCTGGCCCAGACCCGCTACGTGGGGGAGGAAATCGAGGCGATCATGGAGCGGCTGCTGGAGCGGGCCGGGGGCGACCTGGAGCGGGCCGCCCGGGGCATCGTCTTCATCGACGAGGTGGACAAGCTCAAGGCTGGTCACGGCGAGAGCGGCCGCCAGGTGTCGGGAGAAAGCGTCCAGCACGCCCTGCTCAAGATCATGGAGGGCTTTCCCGTGCGCCTTCGGGACGGGCGGGTGATGGATACCGGCGGCATCCTGTTCATCTGCGGCGGAGCCTTCGTGGGGCTGGAGCAGATCATGGCCCGCAGCCACAGCTTCGGCTACATCTCCACCACCGCCGGGGACGACGAGAACATCCTGGAACGCCTGAACAGCCGGGTGAAGCCTACGGACCTGTTCGAGTTCGGGCTGATTCCGGAATTCACCGGCCGCCTGCCCGTGGTAGCCCGGCTCCAGGAGCTCTCCAAGGAGATGCTGGTGCGCATCATGGTGGAGCCGAAGAACGCCTTGTACCGGCAGTTCCGGGACATCCTGGCCCAGGAAGGGGTGGAGCTTTCCGTGGCCCCGGCGGTGTTTCAGCAGATCGCCGACATCGCCCATGAGTACAAGACCGGGGCCCGCAGCCTGCGGGGGATTTTCGAGGAGCTGCTGAACCCGGTGCTGTACGCGGTGCCGGACCGCCCCGGGGTGAACAAGGTGCTGATCCGCTCCCTGTTCGAAGGGCCCCAGTTCCTCGAAGGTCAGGGCGGCGCAGCCCTCACCTCATGAGGAACTGAGAGGCTGCCAGCGGGTCAGGCCAGGCAGGGCCGCCAGGGTGTTATCCCGCAGCTGCGCCGCCAGGACGCTTTCTTCCTGTTCTCTTAATTCTGCCAGGACCCGGCCTATGGCCGGCAGCTGGGCCGGATCGTTGCGGCCCCCCGGGCGCCAGCTGGGAGGGATGTCCGGAGCGTCGGTCTCCAGCACCAGGGTTTCGGCCGGCAGTTCTGTCGCCAGGCGGCGGATGCGCTGACTGCCCGGGTAGGTGAGGGTGCCGCCAAAGCCCAGCTTGAAACCCAGCTTGATGAATTCGTCGGCCTGCTGGCGGCTGCCGTTGAAGGCGTGGGCGATGCCTCCCATCACCCGGATGCGGCGCAGCTGCTTCAGGACCTGATCCACCGCCCGGCGTACGTGCAGGACCACCGGCAGGTCGAAATCCCGGGCCAGCTGCAGCTGGCGGACGAAGAAGAATTCCTGTCGGGCTGGATCCACCGAATCCACAAAACCGTCCAGCCCGATTTCGCCCACCGCCACCGGAGGATGGGTCGCCAGACGCCGGGCCAGCAGCTCCAGATCCGATTCGCAGGCGGCCATGACATAGAGGGGATGGATGCCGTAGGCGGGGGCGCAGCCCGGATAGCGATGGCAGCAGGCATCCACCGCCTCCCAGTTGCGGGCCTCCACGCCCGGCACCAGGGCTCGGCTCACCCCGGCGGCCTGGGCGGCCAGCCAGACCTGGTCCCGGTCGGGTGTGAATTCCGGGGCGTCCAGGTGGCAGTGGCTGTCCATCCACATGGGAAGGGCTTCAGGAAAAGGGGAAGTCGGGTTCCGGGGGCCGGCCCAGGATCAGGTCCGCCAGGGCGGCGCCGGAGCCGCAGGCCAAGGTCCAGCCCAGGGTGCCGTGCCCGGTGTTGAGCCAGAGGCCGGGCAGGGGGCTGGCGCCGATGAGCGGCACGTTGGACGGGGTGGCGGGCCGTAGGCCGCACCAGAACTGGGGTTCCCCCTGATAGCGCAGACCGGGAAAGAGGCTGTGGGCGCGGCTCACCAGGGCTTTGCAGCGTACCGGGTTGAGTTCCAGGTTGTAGCCGTTGAACTCCGCCGTGCCGGCGATGCGCAGGCGCTGGCCCAGGCGGGAGAAGACGATCTTGTGGCCGTCGTCGGTGAGGCTCACCGTGGGGGCGATGCTGTCTGCTTCCAGGGCCAGGGTGGCAGAATAGCCCTTGGCCGGGTAGATGGGCAGGCGGACCCCGTGGGGGCGCAGGAAGGGGGCGGAGTAGCTGCCCAGGGCCAGGACGCAGGCGTCGGCTCGCTCCAGGCTGCCGTCCTGGAGCCGGGCGCCGCGCACCCGTCCGTCCGCCAGCTCCAGGCTGGCCACCGGGCAGCCGTAGCGGAATTCCACCCCGGCGGCTGCGGTCCGGGCAGCCAGGGCCTGGGTGAAGCGGTGGGCATCGCCGGATTCGTCCGAGGCCGTGTAGTCGCCCCCCACGAGCAGGTGCCGGGCATCGGCCAGGCTGGGTTCGATGGCGATGCAGCCGTCCACGTCCAGGGGGCGGCGCTCCAGGCCGAATTCCCCCATCAGGCGGGCGGCCTCCACGGCCCGGGCGAACTCCTGCCGGTCCGTGTAGATGTGCAGGATGCCCTTTTCCAGGCAGTCATAGGCCTCGCCGAATGCCGGGCCCAGCTCCTGGCGCAGGGCCTGGAGCCGCTCCCGGCTGTAAAGGGCCAGCTTGACGATGGCGCGGATGTTTTCCCGGGTCCGTCCGGGCAGGCAGTGGCCCAGGAAAGAGAGGCCCCAGCGCAGCAGTTCCGGGTCCAGACGGGGGCGGAACAGCAGGGGCGCGTCCTCCTTGCCCAGCCAGGCCAGGGCCTGGGGAATGGCATGGGGATTGGCCCAGGGTTCGGCATGGGAAACGGAAATCTGGCCGCCGTTGGCGAAGCTGGTTTCCATGCCGGCGCTGCCCTGGCGCTCCAGGACCGTGACGTCGCAGCCGGCCTGCCTCAGGTACCAGGCGCTGGCCGTGCCGACCACCCCGGCTCCCAGCACCAGGACCTTCATGCTTCCACCTCCGAGCGCTGGCGGCCGATGCGCACCACGTTGGGGATCAGGCGCAGATTGCGCATGACATGGGCCAGATGCACCCGGCTGCCCACCTGAATGCTGAAATGCAGGCGGGTGAATAGTTTTTCCGGGTCCCCTTCCATGGAGACGTTCTCGATGTTGGAGCCCGAGTCGGCGATGGCCGAGGCCACCTGGGCCAGGACCCCCCGGGCATTCTTCACTTCCACGTCGATGCGCACCTCGAACAGGCTGCCCGGGGAGGGTTCCCATTCCACGTCTATCCACTTCTGCGGCTCGTGGGAACGGGACTTGCGGATCACCGGGCAGTCGTGGGTGTGCACCACCAGGCCCTGGCCCTTCTTGATGGAGCCGATGATGGGGTCGCCGGGGATGGGCTGGCAGCACTTTGCCAGCTGGATGGCAATGCCTTCGGTGCCGCGGATCACCAGGGTGTCGGGAGCGGCGGAGACCGGAATCGCGTCTTCCGCCAGCAGCAACCGGCGGGCCGCCACGGCCGCCAGGCGCTTGCCCAGGCCGATGTCGGTGAACACTTCCTTGATGGAGCGGTTGCCGGATGCCTTGACCAGCCGCTCCCAGGCGGCGGAGGGGATTTCCGGCGGCTCGACCCCCAGGGTCTTGAGTTCCTGGTTGAGGAGACGTTCGCCCAGGGCGGCGGACTCCTCGTTATGAACCGTGCGCAGGAAGTGGCGGATCTTGCTTCGGGCCCGGCCGGTCTTCACGTAGCTGAGCCAGGCCGGGTTGGGATTGGCGTGGGCGGCGGTGACGATCTCCACCACGTCGCCGTTCTTCAGCTCGGTGCGCAGGGGCACCAGCTCGTGGTTGATGCGGGCAGCGATGCAGCAGTTGCCCACGTCCGTGTGGATGGCATAGGCCATGTCTACCGGCGTGGCCCCCTGGGGCAGGGCCATGATGCGGCCCTTGGGGGTGAACACATAGACCTCGTCCGGGAACAGGTCGATCTTGACGTTCTCGAAGAACTCCGAGGAGTCACCGCTCTGCATCTCCAGCAGGGACTGGAGCCACTTGTGGGTGCGGATCTGCAGGTCGGCGCCGCTGTGTTCCGCATCCTTGTAAAGCCAGTGGGAGGCCACGCCCTCCTGGGCCACGTGGTGCATTTCCTCGGTGCGGATCTGCACTTCCACCGGGGTGCCGAAGGGGCCGATCAGGGTGGTGTGCAGGGACTGGTAGCCGTTCGCCTTGGGAATGGCGATGTAGTCCTTGAACTTGCCCGGCACCGGCTTGAACAGGGCGTGCAGAGCCCCCAGGGCCAGGTAACAGGTGGGAATGTCCTTGACCACGACCCGGAAGCCGTAGATGTCCAGCACCTGGGAGAAGGACAGGTGCTTCTCCTCCATCTTGGTGTAGATGGAAAACAGGCTCTTTTCCCGGCCGAACACCTGGGCCAGTATGCCCACCTCGTTCATCTTGGCGCGGATGCTGTCGAGAATCCGCTGCAGCAGTTCCTTGCGGTGGCCCCGGGCAGCCTGCACTGCCTTGCCCAGGACCCGGGCCCGCATGGGGTGGATGAGCTTGAAGGAGGTGTCCTGCAGGTCCCGGAACATCTTGTTCAGCCCCAGCCGGTTGGCGATGGGGGCGTAGATTTCCAGGGTTTCCCGGGCGATGCGGCGGCGCTTGTCGGGGCGCACGGCGGACATGGTCTGCAGGTTGTGGTGCCGGTCGGCCAGCTTGATCAGCACCACCCGCAGGTCCCGGGCCATGGCCAGGAGCATCTTGCGGAAGTTTTCCGCCTGGGCTTCCTGGTGCGAGGCGAACTCGATCTTGTCCAGCTTGGAGAGCCCGTCCACCAGGTCGGCCACGCCGGTACCGAAGCGCTGGGCCAGCTCGGCCTTGGTGACCCCGGTATCCTCCAGCACGTCGTGGAGCAGGGCGGCGCAGACCGCGTCTGCATCCATGCGCCATTCGACCACGGCGCCAGCTACGGAAAGGGGGTGGGTGATGTAGGGTTCGCCGGACAGGCGCACCTGGTGCTCGTGGGCCTTGTCCGAGAAACAGACGGCATCCTTGACCCGGATGATCTCCTCGGGGCTCAGGTAGTCCAGGCTGTCGATGAAGACCCGGTAAGCCGGGTCATCGGGGCGGAGGGCGCAGAAGTCGCCCTCCGGGTATTCATAACGCAATGCAGCGGCAGGGCTTGCCGTGCTGGAAGGGGGCGAGGGCTGGACACTGGATCTGGCCATGGGTCACCGCTCGCCGCAAGACTCAGGCCTGGCCGCGGTTGAGGACTTCCTTGCCCACCTTGCCCACGGCGATCTCACGCAGAGCCATGACCGTGGGTTTGTCCTTCTCGTCTTCCACCATGGGGGTGGAGCCGGAGGCCAGCTGCCGGGCCCGGTGGGCGGCGGTCAGGGTCATTTCAAAGCGGTTGGGGATGTGCTTCAGGCAGTCTTCGACGGTGATGCGAGCCATGTTCTTGCTTCCAGGAAGGATCAGGTGAGTCGGGCAAACAGCTCGGGATGGCGCAGGCGCTGGGTTTCCAGCTGGAGACGGGTAGCCCGCACGACGGCAACGAAATCCGACAGCGCTGTTTGCAGGTCGTCGTTAATAATAACATAGCCGAACTCCCCCACATGGCTCATCTCCTCTCTGGCCGCGGCCAGACGCCGGGCGATCACCTCGGCGCTATCGGTGCCCCGGCCGGTGAGGCGCCGGGTGAGTTCCTCCATGGAGGGGGGCAGGATGAACACGCCGATGGCGTCCGGGAACACCCGGCGCACCTGCTGGGCCCCCTGCCAGTCGATTTCCAGCAGCACGTCCCGGCCTGCAGCCCGTTCGGTGACGATCCAGCGTTTCGAGGTGCCGTAGTAGTTGCCGTGCACCTGGGCCCATTCGAGAAAATCGTCGGCGGCGATCATGGCCTGGAACTGGGGCTCGGAGACGAAATGGTATTCCCGTCCGTTTTCCTCCCCGGGTCGGGGGGCGCGGGTGGTGTAGGAGATGGACAGGCGGATGTCCGGCTCCCGGGCCAGCAACTGGCGCACCAGGGTGGTTTTGCCGGCGCCGGAGGCGGCGGCGACGATGAACAGCTGACCGGACATGGGCTACTCCCGGGACGAAAACCGTTATTGTTACTCAAAGACAGTAGAATCCGGCAATGATTCGATTATCCCTTAAGTAGGAGGCATCGGTTTGGCGATACGGGGCGCGACCATGGTGCTGGCGAACGGGGCCCTGGCCCTGGGCTATTGGGGGCTGACCCAAGGGGTAGTCCTGCTCACCCATGGTCATGGTCTCCTGCCCTTGCCCTTCTGGCCGGGGGCGGCCTTGGCCCTGGCCGCCGCCCTGCTGGGCGGCTGGCGCTGCCTGCCGGGCGTTGCCCTGGGGGTGCTGCTTGCCCATGGACTGGTGCTGGGCCAGCCCTTGCTGCCAGCTTTGACCCTGTCTTTGGCCAGTGCGCTGGTGCCATTCTGGGCGGCCGGGGAAATCCGCCGCCGCTGTGGCACCCCCGTGCCCCTGTGCCGGCTCGGGGATGTGGTCTGCTTCATCGGTTTCGGGGCCCTGCTGGCGCCGGCGCTGATCGGTCTGTGGGGCAGCTGGAGCCTGCTGGCCTGGGGGCTGGCGCAGCCGGATGAGCTGGGGGAGCTGTGGATCCGCTGCTGGGTGGCCCATGCCACGGCCGTGCTGCTGCTGGCTCCCCTGTTCCTTTCCGTGTGGCAGGACCGGCGTCTGTTGCCCCCCCGGCGCCGGGGGGAGCTGCTGCTGGTGGCCGGCCTGGCCCTGCTGCTCTGCCTGGCGGTGTTCTTCGGCATCCATGCGCCGGTGCAGCGGGTGGCAGGTCTGCATTTCCTGCTGATCCTGCCTCTGGCCTGGGTGGCGCTGCGTTTTCCGCCCCGGGCCGTGGCCCTGTTGTTGCCCCTGACGATGGGGGTTGCTGCCTGGGGTACCCTGGATGAGCTGGGACCCTTCGTGCATGCGGGTAATGCCCGCCCCTTGCTCACCGTGGGCTTGCTGGCCCTGAGCTTGGCCGTGACCTGCCTGCTGATTTCCGCCATTTCGGCGGAACGGTTGACCGCCCTGGCCTCCCTGGCCCGCAGCGAGGCCAGGCAGCGCAGCATCTTCGAGACGGCCAGCGCCGGCATCGCCCTGGCGGATTTCCAGGGGCGCCTGCTGGAGGTCAACGATGCCTATGCCCGCCTGCTGGGCTATAGCCCGGCCCAGATGGTGGGCCTGTCCATCGCCGAGTTCTCCCACGGGGATGATGTGGCGACGGAGGTCCGCTATCTGGAAGCCATTGCCCGGGGCGACCAGGACAGCTACCAGATGGAAAAACGCTACCTGACCCGGGATGGGCGGGAGGTCTGGGTGGAGCTGTCCGTGGGGTGCCTGCGGGACGAGAAGGGGCGGCCCCTGCATCTGATCGGCGTGGTCCATGATATTTCCGCCCGCAAGGCGGACCAGGCCCGTCTGCACCTGATGGGCGAGGTCTTCCGCCATGCCGGCGAAGCCATCCTGGTGAGCGATCACGAGAACCGCATCGTCATGGTGAATCAGGCCTTCACGGCCCTCACTGGTTATTCCTTCGAGGAAGTGCGGGGGCGCAACCCCCGGCTGCTGTCGGCGGGGGCCACACCGGCCGAGGATTACCAGCGCATGTGGGCCGGCATCCGGGAGCGGGGGCACTGGCAGGGCGAGGTGTGGGACCGGCGCAAGGATGGGGCGGTCTATCCCAAGCTCCTGTCCATTTCCGTGCTGCGTGACGCGGCTGGGCAGATCACCCATCACATTGCCAGTTTCACCGACATCAGCGAGCACAAGGAGGCGGAAAACCGCATCCGCTATCTGGCCCTGCACGATGCCCTGACCGGGCTGCCCAACCGGCTCAGCCTGCAGGAGCGCTTGGAGCAGGCCCTGCTGGGTGCCCGGCGGCGCCAGGAAATGCTCGGGGTGATCTTCGTGGACCTGGACCGCTTCAAGCTGATCAATGACACCCTGGGGCACCACACCGGCGATGCCCTCCTGATCCAGCTGGCCGAGCGGCTCCTGGCCTGCGTGCGCAGCAGCGACGTGGTGGCCCGCCTGGGGGGGGACGAGTTCGTGGTGGTGGTGACCGGAGTCCAGTCGCCGGAGCCGGTGGAGGCGGTGGCGGCGAAGGTCCTGGAAGCCCTGCGTCAGCCCTACGAGCTCGACGGCCGGGTGCTGCACACCACCCCCAGCCTGGGGATCAGCCTTTTTCCCCGGGATGGGGAGGATGGCGGCGCCCTGATGCGTAATGCCGACGTGGCCATGTACCACGCCAAGTCCCGGGGGCGGAACAACATCCAGTGCTACGAGCCGGCCCTGAATGCCGCTGCCAGCGAACGGCTGATCCTGGAAAACAACCTGCCCAAGGCCCTGGAGCAGGGACAGTTCCTGCTCCATTACCAGCCCCAGATCGACGCGGAAAGCGGCCGGCTGGTGGGGGTGGAGGCCCTGGTGCGCTGGCTGGACCCGGAGCGGGGCCTGGTGCCGCCGGACCGTTTCATCCCCATTGCCGAGGAAACCGGCTTGATCCTGCCCCTCGGCGCCTGGGTGCTGGAGGAAGCCTGCCGGCAGCGGCGGGCCTGGTACAGCGCGGGCCTGCCGGCCTTCCGGGTGGCGGTGAACCTGTCTTCCCTGCAGCTTCTGGAGCCCGGTTTCGTGGAGCGGGTCCGGGCGCTGCTGGCGGCCCATGGCCTGGGGCCCGGGGACCTGGAGCTGGAAATCACCGAGAGTGTGGCCATGGACAATCCCATGGCCACCATCAATGTCCTGAAGGAAATCAAGGCCATGGGAGTTCCGGTGGCCATCGACGATTTTGGCACCGGCTATTCCTCCTTGGCCTACCTGAAGCTGCTGCCCATCGACACCCTGAAACTGGACCGTTCCTTCGTGAAGGACATCGAGCAGGGGGAGGACGACGCGGTGATCTGTTCGGCCACCATCGCCCTGGCCCATGCCCTGGGCCTGTCGGTGGTGGCGGAGGGGGTGGAGACCCAGACCCAGCAGCGCTATCTCACCCGCCTGGGCTGCGACCAGTTGCAGGGCTACCTGTTCAGCCGCCCCCTGCCGGCCGAAGCGCTGGAACAGCTGCTGCAAGGCCTGGGTGACGGGGCCGCGCTTCCCTGGCAGCATTGAGTACAATCAAGTTTTACGACTAAAGTCATGGGGGCCCTGCCGGGATTTCCTGTATGCGCAAGCTGTTGATTCTTTTTGCCCTCTTCCTGAGCACTCCCCTGCTGGCTGCGGGACATCTGGAACGGGTGGGGCGGAGCGGTGAGCTGCGCATCTGCATCTGGCCCGATTATTTCGGCATTTCCTGGCGCGACCCCCGCACCCAGCTCCTTTCCGGCCTGGATGTGGACCTGGCCCGGGAGCTGGCTCGGGAACTGGGGGCAAAGCCCCGCTTTGTGGACAGTTCCTTTGCCCGGCTGGTGGATGACCTGAACCAGGACCGCTGCGATGTGGCCATGTTCGCCATCGGCATCCTGCCCCAGCGGGCCGAGCGCCTGGCCTTCACCCAGCCCTATCTGAAAAGCGACATCTACGCCATCACCACCCGCAGCAACCGGCGCATCCGTCACTGGAGCGACATCGACCAGCCCGGGGTGGTGGTGGCCGTGGCCCGGGGCACCCTGCATGAGCTGGTGATGCGGGAGCGCCTGCGCCAGGCCACCCTGCTGGTGACCGATACCCCGGCCGGGCGGGAGCAGGAGGTGGAATCCGGCCGGGCCGATGTGTTCATGACCGATTACCCCTTCAGCCGCCGCATGCTGGGGCTCACGGACTGGGCCCGGCTGGTGGCGCCCCCGGCTCCCTATCACCTGACCTCCTACGCCTGGGCCGTGGCCCAGGGGGACGAGCCCTGGCGGCTGCGGCTGGATGCCTTCGTGACCTCCATCAAGCGGGATGGCCGGCTGGAGGCGGCAGCCCGGCGCTACCAGCTCGATGCCATCCTGGTCCGGGACTAGCCCATGCTGCGGCGTCTTCCCTTGCCCCGCCTGAGCCCTGACCGGGCCTACATCCTGTTCGTCCTGTTCCTGCTGGCCGTGGTGCTGGGGGTGCTGACCTACACCACCCAGCGCATCCAGCGGGAAATCATCCAGGGGCGCCTGCAGCAGGCGGCTGCCCATGCCCGTTTGTTCGAGGATCGTCTGGCCCAGACCCTGACGACGGTGCAGCTGATGCTGGAAACCCTGCGCGACCAGGTGCCCCGCCGGGGCGAGGGCCAGGCACATCTGGGGGAGCACCTGCAGGGGGCCCTGCGCAATGCCCCATTCTTACGCTCCCTGTCCCTGGTGGGGGTGGATGGCGAAGTCATCGCCAGCAGCGATTCCCGCAACCTGGGGCAGAAACTCTCCTTGGAGGGCTTTTACCCCGGCGAGGGGGGCGCTGACACCCTGCGTTTCGGGCCGCCCCTGGAAGGCCGGGATTTCCATGACCACGAGCCGCTGCGCGGTTCGGGGCTGCTGCCCGTGGCGCTGCCGGTGAGCGCCTCCACCTACCTGGTGGCAGCGCTCAACCCGGGGTATTTCCTGAATCACATCGAAGCCCACCTGACCCCGGAAGAGGGCAGCGTGGATGTGCTCCTGGCCGATGGCCGGCTGCTCTTTTCGAGCCAGGAGAGCCAGGTGCCTGGCCAGCCTCACCCCCGGGACCTGGGGCTGGCGGACTTTGCCGAAACCGGCGCGGGAACCCTGGAGGGGGCCCGCCATGACGGGGTGCCGGCCCTGTCCGCCTGGCGCAGCGTGCGGGCTTTTCCCCTGTTGCTCTCCATACACCTGGAGCGGGGCAAGGTTCTGGGCGAGTGGGAGCGGGAGGTGCGCAAACTGACCCTGTTCCTGGGGGCGGGCCTGCTGTTCGTGCTGCTGCCCACCACGCTGCTGTTCCTGCGTGAGAAACGGGCCCTGGGGCTGCAGGCCCAGGCTGCGGCGGCCCTGGCTGCCAGCGAGGCCCGTTACCGCCTGACCTTCGCCGCCGTGCGGGATGGCCTCTGGGACTGGGATGTGCCGAGCGGCCGCATCAATTGCGATGCCCACTGGTTCGAGATGCTGGGCCACGGGGACCAGGCCTTCCCGGTGAGCCAGGATAAATGGCTGGAGATGCTGCATCCCGAGGATAGGGACCGGGTCTGGCAGCAGGTCCGGGACAGCCTGGGTTCCGAACGGGGGTTCTCGGTGGCCTACCGGCAGCGCCGGGCGAACGGCAGCTGGCTATGGGTGGAGTCCCGGGGCAAGACCGTGGCGTTTGCGGGGCCGGAGCCCCTGCGGGTGGTGGGGACCCAGACCGACATCAGCGCCCGGGTGGCGGCCGAGGAGGCCGTGGTCGCCGCGGCCCGGCACCGGACGGCGTTGCTGGACCATATTGCCGCCGGGGTGTTCGTGGCTTCCCCGGAGCGGGTCATCCTGGAAGTCAGCGCCCGGGGGGCGGAAATGTTCGGCTACCGGCCGGAAGAGCTGCTGGGCCAGAGTTTCAGCCGCCTGCACGTGGATGCCCAGAGCTACGAGCAGTTTCGTCCGGCCTACGCCCGTTTGCGGCGCGAAGGCTGGGTTCAGGAGGAATATCCCCTGCGCCGCAAGGACGGCAGTCAGCGCTGGATTTCCGTATACGGCACCTGGCTGGAACCCGGCGGCGAAGCCGTGATCTGGACCATGCTCGACGTCACCCATCAGCACCAGATGCGGGAAGCCCTGCAGGCCTCCCGCACCCGTCTGGAAGCCATCATCGACCATTTCCCCGGGGGCCTGCTGGTGGAGGACGACCAGCGCCGCATCGTGCTGGTGAACCACACCTTCTGCCGCCTGTTCGGCCTGGAGGAGCACCCGGAAGGGGTGGTGGGCGAGAATTTCAGCAACTGCATCGCCCGGGTGCGCAGCCGTTTCAGCCACCCGGAGCATTTCGAGTGGCAGTTGCGGGAGCTGGGGGAAGGGCTGGAGCCGGTGCTGGGCCGGGAACTGGGGCTGGCCGACGGACGGGTTCTGGAGCGGGACTACCAGCCCATCGCCGCGGACGGGCGCCTGCTGGGACGGCTCTGGGTGTTCTGGGACGTGACCACCCAGAAGCTCCAGGAGCGGGAGCTGCAGCGGCTGGCCAGCGTGGACAGCCTCACCGGCCTGCCCAATCGGCGCATCTTCCTGGAGCGCCTGGACCTGGAAATGGCCCGCATCAGCCGTTACGAACAGGGGGAAACGGCCTTGCTGATGCTGGACCTGGACCATTTCAAGCGGGTGAACGACCAGTATGGCCACGGGGTCGGGGACGAGGTGCTGCAGGGTTTCGGGCTGCTGCTCCAGTCCCTGCTGCGCCGTACCGACCTGGCCGGCCGGGTGGGGGGCGAGGAATTCGCGGCCCTGCTGCCGGGCACCGGGGTGGGGGGCGCCGTGGAACTGGCCGAGCGTCTGCGCCAGACGCTGGCGGAGAAGGCCCTGGAAACCAGCAAGGGGGGGATACACATCACCGCCAGCATCGGCATCACCCTGCTGGCCCACCCCGGTGACAGCGCCAGCATGGCCCTGGCCCGGGCCGACCAGGCCCTGTACCGGGCCAAGGAGGCGGGGCGCAACCGCACTGAGGTGGTGTTCCTCGGCGAGTAGCTCCGGGGCTCAGCCGGGGATGGCTTCCAGGCGGTCGTCCGGCAGGGGGTGGGCGTCCGGGGCTTCCAGGGAGAGCAGGTGGCGCTGGGCCTTGACCAGTTGTTCGGCGGCGCGCCGGTACAGGCTGCCCTGGCGCAGCCGGTTTTCCATGTCGCGGATGTCCAGGTGGCCGGCGGCGCCGGCCACCAGCAGGGCTTCCTTCAAGGTGGCGTAGGCCGTCTCGGTGTTTTCCAGGGCCAGCTCCATGGCGGCCGGGCTGAACTCGGGCTTGCTGCCGTCGCAGGCTTCGGCCAGGGCGCCCAGGGCCTGCTGGAACAGCACCTGTTCCAGGCCGCAGGCGGTGGCATGGCCGTGCAGGGCGGCGCCGTGCTGGCTCAGGTCGCTGGTGGCCTGCTGGTAGCGCAATACCCGCAGGCCCCGGGCCAGGGCTTCCACCAGGGTGGCGGGCAGGGCGGCGGCGCTGATCCGGCGGATGTAGTCGCTGATGGCCAGGGCCAGGGTTTCCAGGGTGTCCCGGCGGCGGGCGATGCGGGCCTCGTCGGGAACCGGTGCCGCAGCCAGGCGCAGGCCCTCGCAGGCCAGGGCCTGGGTGTGGGCCAGTTCCAGGCGCAGGGCACGCAGGGCCAGGTCGGGGACGCTGACCACGTTGTGATCCAGGTAACGGGGTTGAGCGGCTTCCTCCTGGCGGCTGCGAAAGCGCTGGCTCAGGCTGCGGATGAGCCAGGGGTCCAGGGGCACCATCAGGGCCACCCCGAGCAGGTTGAAGGTGGAATGGAACATGGCCACCATCACTGCCGGGGAGGCCGGCTGGGCCAGGAACTCCTGGATTTCCTCGAGGAAATTGATCAACAGGGGCAGCAGGGCCAGGGCCGCCAGGCCGGTGATGACATTGAATACCACGTGGGAGGCGGCCACCCGCTTGGCGTTGGCGGTGGCGCCCAGGGCGGCGAGGATGGCCGTGGAAGTGGTGCCGATGTTGGTGCCGATGACCATGGCGCAGGCCGCCTCGATGCTCATCAGTCCTCCCTGGGCGGCGGTGATGATCAGGGCAATCACCGCCCCCGAGGTCTGCATCAGCACCGTGAGCACGGTGCCTATGCCGACCAGGATCAGATAGCCGGCCATGCCGGGCCGGGTGAATTCCTCCAGGGAGGCATGCCCCCCCAGGCCGGAAAACACGTCCTTCAGCACGTCGATGCCCAGGAACAGGATGCCGAAGCCCGCCAGGGCCTGGCCCAGGGCCTTGGGGCGGGCGCCCCGGGCCACCAGCATCAGCACTGCCCCGACGCCCACGAAGGGCAGGGCGAAGGCGTCGATCTTGAAGTTGAAGCCCAGGGCGGCCACCAGCCAGGCATTCATGGTGGAGCCCAGGTTGGAGCCGAAGATCACCCAGAGGGAATTGCGCAGGGTGAGCAGGCCCGAGTTGACGAAGCCGATGGTGGCGATGGTGACGGCCGTGGAGGACTGCACCAGGGTGGTGATGAGAAAGCCGGTGCACAGGCCCCGGCTGCGGCTTGAGGTCCATTGTCCGAGCAGGTCCTCCAGGGCCCGGCCGGCAGCCAGCTTGAGCCCCTCGGTGAGCATGTGCATGCCCAGGAGGAAGAGGCCGATCCCGCCGATGAAGCCGCCGGCCACGCTGGCCAGGGAAAGGGGGGCGGCCTCCATGGACGCGGCTTACTGGCTGCTGGAGGAGGTGGCGGTGGAACTGGCGGAGTTGGCGATGCTGGCGTCGATGCGGCGCACTTCCGCGTCGTTGATCACCTGCATCACGTTCACCACCCGGCGCACGCCGGAGGTGGTGCGGGCCACCTGGACGGCGGCCTTGGCTTCCCGTTCGCTGACGATGCCGAGCAGGAACACGGTGCCGGCCTCGGTGACCACCTTCACGTGATGGGCGCCGAACTGGTTGGCGTCGATGAAGCGGGCCTTGACCTTGGAGGTCACGTAGGCATCGTTGCTGCGGGTGCTGAGGCTGCTGTTGGCGCCCACCACCAGTTCGTTCCAGACCCCCTGGACGTTCTCGATGCGGCTGGTCTCCTCGGCTACCCGGGCCTTGGTGGCCTCGTCCGGCACTTCGCCGGTGAGCAGCACCCGGCGGTTGTAGCTGGTGAAATTGACGTGGCTGCGGTCGCGGATTTCCTTGCTCAGGCGGTTGGCGGCCTTGAGCTCGATGGCCTCGTCGTCGGTCTGCACGCCGATGGAGCGGCGGTCGGAAACGGCCAGGGCGCCCACGGTGGCGCCGGCCACGGCAACGCCGAAACAGCCCTGCAGGGCGGGCAGGGCAAGGCCCAGGGTGGCCAGGGCCAGCCAGGAGCGGCGGCCGGGAAGGAGGGGTTGGTTCATTCATCTACTCCCATCAACAGACTGTCGATGCCATCGCACAGACAGTGGATCATCAAAAGGTGCACCTCCTGAATGCGGGCGGTGCGCTGGGCAGGAACACAGAGGTGGATGTCGTCGTCGCGCAGCAGGCTGCCGATCTGGCCTCCGTCCCGGCCGGTGAAGGCAATCACCTTCATGTCCTGGTCGTGGGCGGCGCGGATGGCCTCGATGACGTTACCGGAATTGCCCGAGGTGGAGATGGCCAGGAGCGCGTCCCCGGGGCGCCCCAGGGCCCGCACCTGGCGGGAAAATATCTGGTTGAAGGCGTAATCGTTGCCCACCGCCGTGAGGATGGAGCTGTCCGTGGTCAGGGCGATGGCCGCCAGTTCCTGGCGTTCCACCTCGAAGCGGCCCACCAGTTCGGCAGCGAAGTGCTGGGCATCGGCAGCGGAGCCACCGTTGCCGCAGGCGAGAATCTTGCCGTCATTGATCAGGGTATGGGTCATGATCTCGATGGCGGCGGCCAGGGGGGCCGCCAGCAGCTCCACGGACTCCAGTTTGGTCCGGGCGCTGTCCTCGAAATGCTGGCTGACACGGGCTATCAAATCCATTTTCTTCTCATGGGGTTGGCGTGCAGGCCCCGGGGCCGGCAACGCGCCCTCCTGTTCCCGTGGGGGAGGGGAGAGCACAACGGCCATGACCTGGATGGGGGCGGGCTCCATGGCAAGGTCATGTCCGTCAGGAATGTCGGAAACGCGGATTCTAGCAGCCTGCCGGACTTGAGGGGTTGCGGCGACAGACTCGCCAGGCCGGCCGGGATGCGCTTTCCGTCCGACCGGGCTGCCGGCCTCAGAGTTCCATCCAGATCTCGAACTCCAGGCGCCGCCAGGGGTCCGGGTCCTCCCGCAGGCGGGCGATCCGGGCCCGCAGCACATCCCCCCGGTCCAGGGCTGCCGCCACGCTGCGGTTTTCCTTGCGTGGCACATAGCCCAGCTTGTGGCCCTGCCATTCCACCCGCACCGCCCTGGGGTCGTGGGGATTCTCCGGTTCCCGCACCAGGGTCAGGGGGTCTCCCACCCGCAGCCGGGGGCGCAGGGCCTCCAGGTCGTGGAACTGGCTGCCGGCCAGGGGCGAAGCCTGCACCAGCAGGCGCACCTGAGCTTCCTGGGCCCGGGGGCCGGCACCGGGCAGAACGAGCAGGGCCAGGACAGCCAGGAAACTAGTCCGCATCGAAGGCATGGCGTACCCATTCGATGGCACCGGGCTCCAGCCGGGTCAGCAGGATGCAGTCGAAGCGGCAGGGGCTTTCCCCGTGGGCGGCCAGCCAATGCCGGGCCGCCAGGATCAGCCGCCGGCGCTTGGCCGCCGTGATGCTGTCCGCCGGGCTGCCGAAGCCCGGGTGGCGGCGCAGGCGTACCTCCACGAACACGGTGCAGCTCCCCTCCCGGGCCACCAGGTCGATTTCGCCACCCCGGACCCGGTAATTGCGGGCCAGCAGCTGCAGCCCCCTGGCCTCCAGGTGGGCGGCGGCCAGGGCCTCGGCCCGCTTGCCGTCCGTGGTATCTTTGCCTGCATCTGCCATAGAGACGTTCCATGACAAAAGAATTGGCGCCATTGTACGTGGTCCCCACACCCCTGGGGAACCTCAAGGACATCAGCGAGCGGGCCCGGGAGATCCTGGCGGCCGTGCCCTGGGTGGCGGCGGAAGACACCCGCCATTCGGGCCCCCTGCTCAAGCACCTGGGGTCCCAGGCCCGCCTCCTGGCCGCCCATGAGCACAACGAAGCCGAAGCCGCCCAGCAGATCCTGGCGCGGCTGGAGGCGGGCGAGGCGGTGGCCCTGGTGTCCGACGCGGGTACGCCCGCCATCTCGGACCCGGGGGCCCGCATCGTGGCCCGGGTACGGGCCGCCGGCGGCCGGGTGATTCCCTTGCCCGGTCCCTGTGCCGCCGCCACGGCCCTGTCGGCGGCCGGGCTGGAGGAGGATCACTGGCTGTTCTACGGTTTCCTGCCGAGCAAGTCGGGGCAGCGCCAGAAGGCCCTGGAGGTCCTCCGGGATCTGCCCTATGCCCTGGTGTTTTACGAGGCGCCGCATCGGGTGCTGGAAACCGTGGCCGATCTGGCGGCGGTCCTGGGGGCGGAGCGCACCCTGGTGGTGGCCCGGGAACTGACCAAGCTGTTCGAGAGCGTGCACAGCCTGCCCCTGGGCGAGGCCCTCTCCTGGCTGGAGGCCGATCCTAACCGACAGAAGGGGGAGTTCGTGCTGCTGCTCTCCGGCTGCCGGGATGATGGCCGGGACCTGGAGGCGGAGCGGGTGCTGCGCCTGCTGCTGGCCGATGGTTTGCCGGTCAAGCAGGCGGCCCGGCTGGCCGCTGCCATCACCGGCGCCGCCAAGAACGCCCTCTATGAGCAGGCCCTGGCCCTGAAGGGCTAGAATTCCCCCTGATTCCTGTACGCGAGACTCCCATGCAACTTACCCTGACCCGCCCCGACGACTGGCACCTGCATCTGCGCGATGGCGAGGCCCTGGCCGCCGTGCTGCCCCATACCGCCCGCCAGTTTGGCCGGGCCATCGTCATGCCCAACCTGAAGCCGCCGGTGACCACGGTCGAGCTGGCCGCCGCCTACCGGGAGCGCATCCTGGCAGCCCTGCCCGCCGGCCTCAGCTTCGAGCCCCTGATGACCCTGTACCTGACCGACAACACCCCGGCCACTGAAATCGCCCGGGCCGTGGCGTCCGGTTTCGTCAAGGCGGTCAAGCTTTACCCGGCCGGGGCCACCACCAATTCCGATGCCGGGCTGACCCGGATCGACAGGGCCGCCGACACCCTGGCGGAAATGGAGCGCCTGGGCCTGCCCCTGCTGGTCCATGGGGAAGTGACCGATCCGGCCGTGGACCTCTTCGACCGGGAGAAGGTCTTCATCGACACGGTGCTGCAGCCCCTGCTGCAGCGTTTTCCCCGGCTGAAGCTGGTGATGGAGCACATCACCACCAAGGACGCCGCCGAATTCGTGGCCGGGGCCACCGCCAACGTGGCGGCGACGATCACCGCCCACCACCTGCTCTACAACCGTAACGCCATTTTCCAGGGCGGGGTGCGGCCCCATTGGTACTGCCTGCCGGTGCTGAAGCGGGAGATCCATCGCCAGGCTCTGGTGGAAGCCGCCATTTCCGGCAATCCCCGTTTCTTCCTGGGCACCGATTCGGCGCCCCATGCCCGGGGCGCCAAGGAATCCGCCTGCGGCTGCGCTGGCTGCTACACCGCCTACGCCGCCCTCGAGCTCTACGCCGAAGCTTTCGAGAATGCCGGCGCCCTGGACAAGCTGGAAGCCTTCGCCAGCTTCCATGGCCCCGATTTCTACGGCCTGCCCCGCAATCCGGACCGGGTCACCCTGGTCAAGGAAAACGTGCCGGTGCCGGCCTCTTTCCCCTATGTGGCCGGCGAAACCCTGGTGCCCCTGCGGGCCGGGGAAACCCTGACCTGGAAGCTGCAGGACTGAATCCTGCCGGGAGACTTGCCATGCGCCTCAAGCCCTTGTTGTCCCTGGCCCTGCTGCCCTTGCTGGCGGCCTGCATCAACGACGGCGCCGCCTACGTGGTGGATGGTCCCCAGCACGCCCTGTCCGTGGTGCGGGAGCGCAACTTCTTCTGGGAAAAGCAGGTGGAGCTGGCGGTGGTGGTCTCCCGCCTGCCCGACTGCCAGCGCAAGCATGTGATCCAGAAGGCCAGTCCCAATGCCCAGGTGGAACTCTGGCAACCCGGGCCGGGGACCTACATCTTCAAGGTGGGCAAGAACATGTACGTGACCGAAACCCGGACCTGCCAGGGCTTCGCCCGGATGGACGAGGACCCCCCGGGCGGCTTCGGCGCGCAGTTGGGAACCTTCGCCCTGAAAAAAGGGGTGTTCAGCTTCATTCCCACCCCCAGGGACGAGGCCGCTCCCCAGTCGGCCCAGTGACGCCCGGAGCCCCGGTTCTGGGGCGCCTGTTCCAGACCCTGTCGCCCTGGCTGGCAAACTGGCCGGGGCCCGCGGCGCAGGTGCCGGATGCCGGGCAACTGGCCGCCTGGGTGCGGGATGCCGGCCTGCGGAGCGGCTCCGGGCTGCCTCTGGAACTGGTGCCCCCCGCCGCTGACGGACTGGCTTACGAGGAGCGCATCTGGCGTACGGGACGGGTGGAAACCCGGCCCGACAACTGGCACGACTATTTCAACGGCCTGGTCTGGCTGGCCTTTCCCCAGGCCAAGGCCGCCCTCAATGCCCGGCACCGGGCCCAGCTCCAGCCCGGGGCCAGGGGCAGCGCCCGGGATGCCATGACCCACCTGGACGAATGCGGCATCCTGGTGCTCAGCAGCCGTCCCGAACTGCTGGAGCTGCTGCGCGGTTTCCAGTGGCGGCGCCTGTTCTGGGAGGCACGCCAGGAGGTGCTGGCGTCCATGGAGTTCCACGTCTTCGGCCATGCCACCTATGAACAGCTGCTGGCCCCTTTCCGGGGGCTGACGGCCAAGGCCGTGCTGCGTCTGGTGCCGCCCTCCTGGCAGCGGCAATCCCTGGCGGCCCGGCGGGCGGACCTGGATGCCTGGCTGGCCGCCCAGGTGGCCGCCGGGCACTACCAGACCCCGGGGGAACTGCAGCCCCTGCCGCTCCTGGGCATTCCCGGCCTGGTGGCGGAAAACGATGATCCTGCCTATTACGCCGACGCCTGGCAGTTCCGTCCGGGCCGGCGCCGGGCCGGGAACCTCCTTCCCGGCGTATAATCCGCCCCGGGAGTTGGCCAGGCAGCCGCTGCCCGCCGTCTGGCGGGGGGAGGAAAGTCCGGGCTCCATAGGGCAGGATGCCGGCTAACGGCCGGGCGCTATAAGCCGCGAGGCCCAAGGCGACGGAAAGTGCAACAGAGAGCAGACCGCCGATGGCCCCATTGCGCAAGCATGGGGATCAGGTAAGGGTGAAACGGCGGGGTAAGAGCCCACCGCGGGACTGGCGACAGGACCGGCACGGTAAACCCCATCCGGAGCAAGACCAAATAGGGAAGCGTCAGGCGTGGCCCGCGCTGCTTCCGGGTAGGTTGCTTGAGCCCTGCAGCAATGCAGGGCCTAGAGGAATGGCTGCCAGGGGACGCAAGTCCTCCACAGAACCCGGCTTATCGGCCAACTCCCCCTTCTTTTTTCCATGGGCCGCCAGGCTCGTCTTTTACCTCCTCCACTTTTTCCCACCACTTCCATCCGCAGCACTCGTGCGGATGCTGATGGCGTGCCCGTGGCAGCCCGGCCGCTAAAAAATCCCACTTGCCAACACTCTTTACAAAGCACTTTTACTTCCGCTTCTGATCTATTGATTTTAATAGGTTATTTTTTGTTAACATTTCTCAGGAAATGTCTCTAAGTCCTTGTCTTGACTAAAAAAAACGGGAATTTTGTCCTTGACGCTCTGGTGCGGGGTGTCTTAAAGTGGGAAGGAGTGGTGCAAAGTGGGTAAACGGGGGTTTAGGGAAGAATGTTCGAAGGTGCGGTCTCGCTGAGTCTTGATGCGAAGGGTCGGCTTGCCATTCCGGCACGCCACCGGGAGGTGCTCGCCTCCGCCGCCGAAGGTTCCCTGGTTTTGACCGCCCATCCCCAGCGTTGCCTGCTGCTTTATCCCCTGCCGGCCTGGGAGCCGATCCGCGACAAGATTCTCAAGGCTCCGAGCTTCGATGCCCGGGCCCAGAGCCTGAAGCGGGTGCTGGTGGGGAATGCCCGGACCGAGGCCATGGATTCGGCCGGGCGTCTGCTGGTGGCTGCCGAGTTGCGGGAGCATGCCCAGCTGGAAAAAACCGTCTGGATGGTGGGTATGGGAAGTCATTTCGAGATCTGGAGCGATGCCGGCTGGCGGCGCCAGAACGAACTGGCTTTCGAGGCGCTGCAAAGCGACGAGCCGCCGCCGGGTTTTGAGGATATTTCCCTGTGACCCCTGGCGGCGCCCACGTAACGGTGCTGCTGGAGGAGGCGGTGGAGGCTTTGTCGGTCAAACCCGACGGAGTTTATCTGGATGCCACCTTCGGTCGCGGCGGCCATAGCCGGGCCATTCTTGCCCGCCTCGGGCCCCAGGGCCGCCTGCTGGCCCTGGACCGGGATCCGGATGCCATTGCGGTCGGGCGCGGCCTGGCCGATCCCCGTTTCACCCTGCTGCACCGTCCCTTTGCCGAGCTGGCCGAAGGTGCGGCGGAGGCGGGTTGTGCCGGCCTGGACGGGATCTTGTTTGACCTGGGGGTGTCCAGCCCCCAGCTGGATGATGGTGGGAGGGGGTTCAGCTTCCGCCACGACGCTCCCCTCGACATGCGCATGGATACCACCAGCGGCGAGACGGCGGCGGATTGGTTGGCGCGAGCCGAAATCAGGGATATCACGGAGGTCATCAGAAATTATGGCGAAGAACGGTTTGCTTTCCAGATTGCAAAGAAGATTGTGGCTGCTCGGGCCGAGCGGCCTATTGCAACCACAGGTGAATTCGCCGCGCTCGTACGCGAAGCCGTGCGGACCCGCGAGCCCGGCCAGGACCCGGCGACGCGCAGCTTTCAAGCTCTACGGATTCACGTCAATCAGGAGCTCGGCCAACTCGCGCTAGCCCTGCCCGAGGCCCTGGAACTGCTGCGGCCCGGCGGCCGCCTGGTGGTGATTTCCTTCCATTCCCTGGAAGACCGCATCGTCAAGCAGTTCATGCGTGATGCCGCCTCGCCTGCCGATGCCCTGCCGAAAAACCTGCCCCTGCGGGCGGACCAGCTGCCCCAGCCCCGGCTGCGCCTGTTGGGCAAGGCCATGAAGCCCTCCGCCGCTGAAGTGGCGGCCAATCCCCGGGCCCGCAGCGCGGTCATGCGCGTCGCGGAAAAACTCTGATGCTGCGCTTCAACATGGTCCTGCTCCTGATCGTCATCTGCTGCGCCCTGGGTACGGTGACCTCCCAGCACAAGGCGCGCAAGCTGTTCCAGGCCCTGGAGGCGGAGCAGGAGCGGGCGCGTCAGCTGGACGTGGAATATGACCAGCTGCAACTGGAGCTGTCCACCTGGGCCACCCACCCGCGCATCGAGAAGATCGCCCGGGAGCGCCTGAAGATGGTGGTGCCGCCCCCGGTCCGTGTTTCTGCGGCAGCCGCCGCAGCGGGGGGGCGCTGATGGTGGTCAGACGTCGCGGTTCGGCCCGGGCCCACCGCTTTACCGAAAATCCCCTGCTGCAGCTGGCCCTGCCCGGCTGGCGTTCCCGTTTCGCCGGTCTGGCCTTGCTCTCCCTGTTCGTGCTGCTCCTGGGGCGGGCCTTCTATCTGCAGGTGATCAACAATGAATTCCTGCAGGACAAGGGCGAATCCCGCTATCGCCGGGATCTGGAAGTGTCGGCCTCCCGGGGCAAGATTGCCGACCGGAACGGGGATCTGCTGGCCATCAGCACGCCCATGAAATCCATCTGGGCCATTCCCGCCGACGCCCGGCTCGAGCCGGTCCAGGCCAAGGCCCTGGCGGGTCTGCTGGAAATGGATGTGAAGGAACTGAACCGGCGTCTGGCCACCGACAAGAATTTCGTCTATCTGCAGCGCCAGGTGCCGCCGGAAACGGCCGACCGGATTGCCGCCCTGAAGCTGCCCGGCATCCACCAGAACAAGGAATTCCGCCGCTACTACCCGGCCGGGGACATGGTGGCCCACATCGTCGGCTTCACCGGGGTGGACGATAAGGGCCTGGAGGGAGTGGAGCTTGCCTACCAGTCGGAGTTGATGGGGCGCCCCGGAAGCCGCAGCGTGATCCGGGACCGGCGCGGCCAGATCGTCGAGGACGTGGGCGGCATGCGTCCGCCCCAGGATGGCAAGGACATCCGCCTGGCCCTGGATTCCAAGATCCAGTACCTGGCGTTTTCGGCCATCAAGCAGGCGGTGCAGGACAACCAGGCCAAGGCCGGCGGTGCCGTGGTGCTCGACGCCAAGACCGGGGAAATTCTGGCCCTGGCCAACTGGCCGTCCTACAACCCCAACAACCGTTCCCGGCTTACCGGTCCCCAGTTGCGCAACCGGGCGGTGACCGACAGCTTCGAGCCCGGCTCCACCATGAAGCCCTTCACCGTGGCCCTGGCCCTGGAAAAGGGCAAGTTCCGTTTCGACAGCATCATCGATTGCGCCCCGGGGCGCATCACCGTGGGCAATGCCACCATTTCCGACGCCCATCCCCATGGGGCCCTGTCCGTGGCCCAGGTGATCCAGAAATCCTCCAATGTGGGCACGGTGAAGATGGCTTCCACCTTTGCCCCCAAGGAAATGTGGGAAATGTACGATGCCCTGGGTTTCGGCACCCCGCCGGCCCTGGGCTTTCCCGGCGAGGTGGGCGGCCGGTTGCGGCCCTGGAAGCACTGGCGGCCCATTGAGCAGGCCACCATGTCCTATGGGCACGGCATCTCCGTCAGCCTGATCCAGCTGGCCCGGGCCTATCTGGTGTTCGCCCGGGACGGGGACCTGCTGCCCCTCTCCCTGCAAGCCCTGGAGCAGCCGCCGGCCCGGGGCGTGCAAGTGTTTTCACCCCAGACGGTGCGGGAGATTCGCACCATGCTGGAAATGGCGGCCGGCCCCGGCGGCACGGCGCCCCAGGCCCAGGTGGCCGGCTATCGGGTGGGCGGCAAGACCGGCACCGCCCACAAGCTGGAAGGCGGGGTCTATGCGCGCAAGTACGTGGCGTCCTTCGTGGGCATCGCGCCCATGTCCGATCCCCGCTTCATCGTCGCGGTGATGGTGGATGAGCCCTCATCCGGCAAGTATTTCGGGGGCTCCGTGGCGGGCCCGGTATTTTCCCAGATCACCGCAGGCACCCTGCGCACCATGGGGATCGCCCCTGACGCCCCCTTGCAGGTGGCCGAAGGACGTGCCAGGGAGGGCAGCCTGTGATGGAACTGCAACAACTGCTGCAGGCCCTGCCCGGTGGGCTTACTGGCGCCATGGATGACAGCCGTCTGCTGCGGCCGGGGGAGTTGTTCCTGGCCTATCCGGGGCACGGGGCCGACGGGCGCGCCTACATTCCCCAGGCCCTGGCCCGGGGAGCTGCCGCCGTGTGCTGGGAACCCGGCGGCGATTTCGCCTGGAATCCGGACTGGCAGGTGCCGCAGCTGTCGGTAACCGGGCTGCGCGCCCTGGCCGGCCCTCTGGCCCACGAACTGGCGGGGCGGCCCAGTAACGCCCTGGACCTGCTGGCCATCACCGGCACCAACGGCAAGACCACCGTCAGCCAGTGGCTGGCCCGGGCCTACCCGGGATCCTGCGCCGCCATCGGCACCCTGGGCGCCGGCTTCCCCGACGCCCTGGTGCCCACCGGCTTCACCACGCCGGAAGCCACCATGCTGGCCCGCCTGCTGGCGGAGCAATTGCAGCAGGGGGCCCGGGCCTGCGCCCTGGAAGCCAGTTCCATCGGCATCGAGGAAGGCCGCATGAACGGCTTCCAGGTGGATACGGCCCTGTTTACCAACTTCACCCAGGATCACCTGGATTACCACGGCACCATGGAGGCCTATGGGGCCGCCAAGGAAAAGCTGTTCCGCTGGCCCGGCCTGCGCCTGGCGGTGATCAACGCGGACGACGGCCTCGGCCGGCGGCTGCTGCAACGGACCTGTGCCGCCCGGGTGCTCGCCTACAGCATCGCCGGGGATGGCGCTGAACTTCCCGCGGGGCAACTGGTGCTGGCCCGGGACCTGCGCGACAGTCCCTCCGGCCAGCAATTCCTGCTGCAGAGCCCCTGGGGCGAGGCGCCGGTGCACACCCCCCTGGTGGGGCGCTACAACATTTCCAACCTGCTGGCTGTGGCGGCGGTGCTCCTGGACCTGGGACTGCCGGTGGCGGAAGTGGCGGAACGATTGGGGGGCCTGCAGGCGCCCCCGGGCCGGATGGAGCGTTACGGCGGCGTAGGGGAACCCCTGGTGGTGGTGGACTACGCCCACACTCCTGATGCCCTGGAAAACGCCCTGGGCGCCCTGCGTCCCGTGGCGGCAGCCCGGGGCGGGCGCCTGTGGTGCCTGTTCGGCTGCGGCGGCGAACGGGACCGGAGCAAGCGCCCCCTCATGGGCCAGGTGGCCGTGGCCGGGGCCGACGAGGTGTGGATCAGCAGCGACAACCCCCGCAGCGAAGACCCCATGTCCATCATCGAGGACATCCGTCCCGGCGCCCCCGCTGCCCGGGTGGAAGCTGACCGGGGGCTGGCCATTGCCCGGATGGTGGCTGCGGCGGCGGATCAGGACGTGATCCTGATCGCCGGCAAGGGCCATGAGCCCTATCAGGAAATCGCCGGAGTACGCCATCCCTTTGCGGATGGGGAGCAGGCCCGGCTGGCCCTGGCGGCCAGGCAACAAGACAGGAAGGTAGCGTAATGCGCTGGAATCTGAAGGAAATGGCCGTGGCCCTGGAAGGGCGCCTGATCGGGAATGACCGGGAGGTGCTGGGCGTCGCCACCGATACCCGGAAGCCCTGTGCCGGACAGTTGTTCGTGGCCCTGCAGGGCGAGCGTTTCGACGCCCACGACTATCTGGCCGAGGCCGTGGCCCAGGGGGCTGCCGCCCTGCTGGTGAGCCGGGAAACGGGGCTGCCGCCGGGGGTGCCGGCCCTGCTGGTGGATGACACCCGCCTCGCCCTGGGGCGTCTGGCTGCGGCCTGGCGCCGCCGCTTCGCGATTCCCCTGGTGGCGGTGACCGGCTCCAACGGCAAGACCACCACCAAGGAAATGATCGCCGCCGTACTCAAGGCCGCCCATGGGGAACAGGTGCTGGCCACCCAGGGCAACTTCAACAACGACATCGGCCTGCCCCTCACGCTCCTGGGCCTGGATGCGGGCCACAAGGCGGCGGTGGTGGAGATGGGCATGAACCATCCGGGCGAGATCGCCTACCTGACCCGCATTGCCCAGCCCACGGTGGCCCTGGTCACCAATGCCCAGCGGGCCCACCTGGAAGGTATGGGCGACCTGGACGCGGTGGCCCGGGAAAAGGCCACCATCTACGAGGGCCTGGGGCAGACGGGCGTGGCCGTGATCAATGGCGACGATGCCTACGCCGGGCTGTGGCGGGAGCTCAATGCCGGGCGGCCCCAGCTGGATTTCGGCCTGGATCAGCCGGCCCGGGTGTCCGGGCGGGTGAAACTGCACGGCCTGGAAACCCGGCTCACCCTGGAAACCCCGGAAGGCAGCCGCGACATTCCCCTGCAGGTTTCGGGCCGCCACAACGCCCGCAACGCCCTGGCCGCCGCCAGCGTGGGTCTGGCCATGGGCCTGGATCTGGATACCGTGGCCCGGGGCCTGGCCGGATTCAGCGGCGTCAAGGGCCGCCTGCAGCGCCTGGCGGGCCCTCGGGGCGCGGTGCTCCTGGATGATACCTACAACGCCAACCCGGATTCCGTGCGCGCCGGCATCGACGTGCTGGCCTCCACCGTGGGGCGCCAGATCCTGGTGCTGGGTGACATGGGCGAGATCGGCGAAGCCTGCGCCCAGTACCACGATGAAATCGGTGGTTACGCCAAGAGCATGGGGGTGGACCGCCTCTACGCCCTGGGCGAGGCGAGCCAGCAGGCGGTACGCAATTTCGGCGAGGGCGCCCGGCACTTCAAGACCCCGGAAGCCCTGGCCCAGGCCCTGCTGCCCGAGCTGGACGGGGACACCACGGTGCTGGTGAAAGGTTCGCGCTTCATGAAGATGGAGCGGGTGGTGCAGGCCCTGCTGGCCGGCAACGAGACTGTCGGGGGGAACCGCTGATGCTGCTTTTGCTGACCCAATGGCTGGCCCAGGACATCCGGGCCTTCAATGTCTTCAACTACATCACCCTACGCACGGTGCTGGCGGCCATGACCGCCCTGTTCATCTCCCTGATCGCCGGCCCCCGGGTGATCCGCTGGCTGGCGGCCAAGAAGATCGGCCAGGCGGTGCGTACCGACGGGCCCCAGACCCATCTGGTGAAGTCGGGCACTCCCACCATGGGCGGGGTACTGATCCTGATCGCCATCGGCATCACCACCCTGCTCTGGGGCGACCTGACCAACAAATACGTGTGGACGGTGCTGATCGTCACCCTGGGCTTCGGCATCATCGGCTGGTACGACGACTGGAAGAAGGTGGTGTACCGGGACCCCAACGGCCTCGCCTCGCGCTGGAAATTCTTCTGGCAGTCGGTGCTGGGCCTGGGCGCCGCCCTGTTCATCGCCTTCTCGGCCCATGTGCCGGCCCAGACCGAGCTGATCGTGCCCTTCTTCAAGAGCGTCGCCCTGCCGCTGGGGATCTGGGGCTTCGTGGTGCTCACCTACCTGGTCATCGTCGGCACTTCCAACGCCGTCAATCTCACCGACGGCCTGGACGGCCTGGCCATCATGCCCACGGTGATGGTGGCCTCGGCCTTCGCCATCTTTGCCTACGTGGCCGGCAATGCCGTCTATGCCAAGTACCTGCTGGTGCCCTACGTGCCGGGGGCCGGGGAAATCTGCATCCTGCTCGGGGCCATCGCCGGGGCGGGGCTGGGCTTCCTCTGGTTCAACGCCTATCCGGCCGAGGTGTTCATGGGCGACGTAGGCGCCCTGGCCCTGGGCGCGGCCCTGGGTTGCGTCGCCGTGATCGTGCGTCAGGAAATCGTGCTGTTCATCATGGGCGGGGTGTTCGTGGTGGAAACCCTGTCGGTGATGCTCCAGGTGAGCTGGTTCAAATACACCAAGAAAAGATACGGGGAGGGCCGGCGCATCCTGCGCATGGCCCCCCTGCACCACCATTTCGAACAGAGCGGCTGGAAGGAAACCCAGGTGGTGGTCCGGTTCTGGATCATCACCATCTTCCTGGTGCTGTTCGGTCTGGCCAGTCTGAAGCTGCGGTAAGAGGCACATGGAACTCAAGGGCAAACATTTTCTGGTGATCGGACTCGGCGAGTCGGGCCTGGCCATGGTCAGGTGGCTGCATCGCCAGGGGGCCCGGCTGCGGGTCGCCGACAGCCGGGAAAATCCGCCCAACCAGCAGCGCCTGGCCGCGGAAGCCCCGGGAGCGGAACTGGTGGCCGGGCCTTTCCGGCCGGAAACCTTTGCCGGCATCGACTGCATCGCCCTGTCCCCCGGCGTGCCCAAGTCCACCCCGGAAATTGCCGCCGCCACCGTGCCGGTGATTTCCGAGGTGGAGCTGTTCGTGGACGCCCTGGAGAAATACCAGCCTGAAGCCCGGGTGCTGGCCATCACCGGCAGCAACGGCAAGACCACCACCACGGCCCTCACCGCCCATCTGCTCAATGGCGCCGGGGTGAGCGCCGTGGCCTGCGGCAACATCTCCCCTTCGGTGCTGGACGCCCTGATGGACGCCCTGGATGCCGGCCGCCTGCCCGCCGCCTGGGTGCTGGAACTCTCCAGCTTCCAGCTGGAAACCACCCACCACCTGCACGCCCAGGGGGCCACGGTCCTCAATATCAGCGAGGACCACCTGGACCGCTACGAGGGACTGGCCGGCTATGCCGCCGCCAAGGCCCGGATCTTCCAGGGCAGGCCCCTGCGGGTGCTGAACCGGGATGACGACTGGAGCCTGTCCATGGGCGGCTGCGGCACGGACATGGTCACCTTCGGCCTCAACCCGCCGCCCCGGGCCGGTCATTACGGGCTCCGGGACGGGGCCATCTGGCTGGGGCAGGAGCGCCTGATCGGCCTCGACGAGCTGCCCCTCAAGGGCCTGCACAATGCCGCCAACGCCATGGCGGCCCTGGCCCTCTGCGCCGCCATCGGCGTGGACGCTGCCCGGCTCCTGCCGGCCCTCAAGACCTTCAAGGGCTTGCCGCACCGGGTGGAGCCGGTGGCCGAAATCGCCGGGGTGCTGTACGTGGACGACTCCAAGGGCACCAACGTGGGCGCCACCCTGGCGGCCATCGCCGGCATGGGCCGGCCGGTGGCCATCGTCCTGGGGGGCGACGGCAAGGGCCAGGATTTCTCGCCCCTCAAGGCCGCCCTGGCCCAGCACGGCCGGGCCGTGGCCCTGATCGGCCGGGACGGGCCGGCCATAGCCGCCGCCCTGGAGGGCTGCGGCCTGCCCCTGCAGTCCTGTGCTGACATGGAGTCGGCCGTGCGCTGGCTGGCGGCCCAGGCCTGCGCCGGTGACTGCGTGCTGCTCTCGCCGGCCTGCGCCAGCCTGGACATGTACCGCAACTACGCCCATCGGGCCGAGGCCTTCGTGGCCGCAGTGCAGAAACTGGAGGCCGGGGCATGATCGTCGAAGCCCTGAACGCTCCCCGCCGCCAGATCGCCGAGATCGATCCGGCCCTGCTCTGGAGCAGCCTGCTGCTCCTGACCCTGGGGCTGGTGATGGTCTATTCCGCCTCGATCGCCTTTGCCGAGGGTAACCGGGCTTTCGGCAATCAGGCCGGCTATTTCCTGATGCGGCACGGGGTGTTCCTGGCCATCGGCCTGGTGGCGGGGGCGGTGGCCTTCCAGGTGCCCCTGACCGTGTGGCAGAAGCTGGCCCCCTACCTGTTCATGGTGGGGGTGCTGCTACTGGCCATCGTGCTCATTCCCGGCATCGGCCGGGACGTGAACGGGGCCCGGCGCTGGCTGCCCCTGGGGGTGGTGAACCTGCAGCCTTCGGAGCTGGTGAAGCTGTTCGCGGTGCTCTACGCCGCCGACTACACAGTGCGCAAGATGGAGGTGATGCACGACCTGAAGCAGGCCTTCCTGCCCATGGCGGCGGCCATGGCCCTGGTGGGGGGGCTGCTCCTGAAGGAGCCGGACTTCGGGGCTTTCGTGGTGATCATCGCCATTGCCGTGGGCATCCTCTTCCTGGGGGGCATGAAGGCGCGCCTGTTCGCCTTCCTGTTCCTGTTCCTGCTGGCGGCCTTCACCATCCTGATCATCGTTTCCCCCTACCGGCGCGACCGCCTGTTCGGCTTCATGGACCCCTGGGCCGATGCCTATGGCAAGGGCTACCAGCTGTCCCACGCCCTGATTGCCTTCGGCCGGGGGGAATTTTTCGGCGTCGGGCTGGGGGCCAGCGTGGAAAAACTGTTCTACCTGCCCGAGGCCCATACCGACTTCCTCCTGGCGGTGATCGCCGAGGAGCTGGGCTTCGTCGGCGTGCTGCTGGTGGTCAGCCTGTTTGCCATCCTGGTGCACCGGGCCTTCGCCGTGGGGCGCCAGTGCGTCCAGCTGGAACGCCTGTATCCGGCCCTGGTGGCCATGGGCATCGGCATCTGGATCGGGGTCCAGAGTTTCATCAACATGGGAGTGAACATGGGCCTGTTGCCCACCAAGGGGCTGACCCTGCCGCTGATGAGTTTCGGCGGCTCCGGCATCCTCGCCAACTGTGTCGCCCTGGCCATCCTGTTGCGGGTGGACTGGGAAAACCGGCAATTGATGCGGGGGGCCAAGCTGTGAGCCGGCATCCCGACCGAACCATCCTGATCATGGCCGGCGGCACCGGCGGCCACATCTTCCCCGCCCTGGCGGTGGCCCACCTGCTGCGGGACGAGGGCTGGAAGGTGCTGTGGCTGGGCAATCCGGGCAGCATGGAGGCGCGTCTGGTGCCCCAGCACGGCTTCGAACTGGTGCCCCTGCGCTTTGCTGCCCTGCGCGGCAAGGGGCTGATGCGCAAATTGCTGCTGCCTTTCAACCTGATCCGGGGCTTCGCCCAGGCCCTGGGGGAATTGCGCCGCATCCGCCCGGCCGTGGTGCTGGGCATGGGCGGCTACGTCACCTTCCCGGGCGGCATGATGGCCAGCCTGCTCGGCATTCCCCTGGTGATCCATGAACAGAATTCCGTGCCGGGCCTGGCCAACCGGGTCCTGGCCCGGGTCGCCGACCGGGTGCTGACAGGTTTCCCGGAAGTCATGCCCAAGGGCAGCTGGGTGGGCAATCCGGTGCGCGAGGAAATCGCCCGGGTGGCGCCTCCCGCCGAGCGCCTGGCGGGCCGGGAAGGTCCCCTCAACCTGTTGGTGGTGGGCGGCAGTCTGGGCGCCCAGGCCCTGAACGAGGTCATTCCCCAGGGGCTGGCCCTGATGGACGTTTCCGTGCGTCCCCACGTGGTGCACCAGGCCGGGGAAAAGCACCTGGAGGCCCTGCAGCGCAATTACGCCGAGGCCGGGGTGAAGGCCCACTGCGTCAGTTTCGTGGATGACATGGCAGGTGCCTATGGCTGGGCCGATCTGGTGATCTGCCGGGCCGGAGCCCTGACCGTGGCCGAGCTGGCCGCCGTGGGGGTGCCCGCCATCCTGGTGCCTTTCCCCCATGCGGTGGATGACCACCAGACCGGCAATGCCCGTTTCCTCACCCTGGCCGGCGGCGCCTTCCTGCTGCCCCAGACCGAGCTGACGCCGGAATCCGTGGCCCTGATCGGCAATTACAGCCGCGGCCAGCTGCGGGAGATGGCGGACAAGGCCCGGGCCCTGGCCCGTCCCGATGCAGCCCGGGACGTGGCTCAAGTTTGTAAAGAGATCGCCAAGTGAAGCACAAGGTCAAACATATCCATTTCGTCGGCATCGGCGGTTCCGGCATGAGCGGCATCGCCGAGGTGATGGTCAATCTGGGCTACACCGTGTCCGGCTCCGACCTGTCCACCACGGCCACCACCCAGCGGCTCTCCAGCCTGGGCATCCGGGTGGCCATCGGCCACGGGGCAGAGAACATCGTCGGCGCCAATGCGGTGGTGGTGTCCACCGCCGTGAAGCCGGATAACCCGGAAGTGGTGGCGGCCCGTCTGGCCGAGGTTCCCGTGGTGCCCCGGGCCCAGATGCTGGCGGAGCTGATGCGTCTCAAGCACGGCATCGCCATTGCCGGCACCCATGGCAAGACCACCACCACCAGCCTGGTGGCCAGCATCCTGGCGGAAGGGGGGCTGGATCCCACTTTCGTCATCGGCGGCCGGTTGAATGCGGCCGGGGCCAATGCCCGCCTGGGCAAGGGGGATTTCCTGGTGGCCGAGGCCGACGAGTCGGACGCCTCCTTCCTCTACCTGTCCCCGGTGGTGTCGGTGGTGACCAACATCGACGCGGACCACATGGAGACCTACGGGCACGACTTCGGCCGCTTGAAGCAGGCCTTCGTGGAATTCCTTAACCGCCTGCCCTTCTACGGCGTGGCGGTGCTCTGCCAGGACGATCCCCACGTGCGCGAAATCATGCCCCAGGTGCCCAAGCAGGTGGTGCGCTACGGCCTGACGCCGGAAGCCAACATCTACGCCGAGAACATCCGGGCCGAGGGAGGGCAGATGCATTTCGACGCGGTGCGGGTCAATGGCAGCACCTCGCGCCTGCCCATCACCCTGAACATTCCCGGGATGCACAACGTGCTGAACGCCCTGGCCGCCATCGGCGTGGCCACCGAGGTGCAGGTGGCGGATGAGGCCATCATCAAGGCCCTGGCCGATTTCAAGGGGGTGGGACGGCGCTTCCAGCGTTACGGGGAAGTGGCCCTGCCCGAGGGCGGCAGCTTCACCCTGGTAGACGACTACGGCCATCACCCGGTGGAAATGGCCGCCACCCTGGCTGCTGCCCGGGGCGCTTTCCCGGGGCGCCGGCTGGTGCTGGCCTTCCAGCCCCACCGCTACAGCCGCACCCGGGACTGCTTCGAGGATTTCGTCAAGGTGCTCTCCGGGGTGGATGCCCTGCTGCTCGCCGATGTCTATGCGGCCGGGGAGCAGCCCATCGTGGCCGCCGACGGCCGGGCCCTGGCCCGGGCCCTGCGCGTGGCCGGCAAGGTGGAGCCCGTGTTTGTCGAGGATATCGGCCAGATGCCGGAAATGATCCGGGAAGTGGCCCGGGATGGGGACGTGGTCCTGACCATGGGCGCCGGTTCCATCGGCGGCGTGCCAGCAAAGGTGATTCAGTCATGAATGAAATGCAGCAGAAATTCGGCAAGGTGGCCGTGTTGATGGGCGGGACTTCCGCCGAGCGCAAGGTGTCCCTGAAAAGCGGTGCCGGGGTGTTGGCGGCCCTGCAGCGCCAGGGCGTGGATGCCCATGCCTTCGATCCCGCCGAGCAGCCCCTGGACGCCCTCAAGGGCTATGACCGGGCCTTCATCGCCCTGCACGGCCGCTATGGCGAGGACGGCACCATCCAGGGCGCCCTGGACCTGATGGGCATTCCCTTCACCGGCCCGGGCGTGATGGCCTCCGCCGTGGGCATGGACAAGTTCCGCACCAAGCTGATCTGGCAGGCCGCCGGCCTGCCCGTGCCCGAGTACGCGATGCTGGGCGCCGACTCCCATTTCGACGAGGTGGAAGAGCAGCTGGGCCTGCCCCTGTTCGTGAAACCCGTGCGCGAAGGCTCCTCCATCGGGGTCTCCATGGTCACCACCGAGGGCGGTCTGCGCGCCGCCTGGCAGGAAGCTGCCCGGCACGATCCCCTGGTGATTGCCGAGGCCGGGGTCATGGGGGGCGAATACACGGTAGGCATCCTGGGCGACCGGGCCCTGCCCATCATCAAGATCGAGCCCACCACGGCCTTCTACGACTACGACGCCAAATACTTCCGGGACGACACCCGCTACCTCTGCCCCTGCGGCCTGTCGGCCGAAAAGGAGGCCGAGATCCAGGCCGGCGCCCTGAAAGCCTTCCAGGTCCTGGGCGGCAAGGGCTGGGGCCGGGTGGACTTCCTCATGGACGAGGCCGGCCGGCATTACTTCCTGGAGGTGAACACCTCCCCCGGCATGACCGACCATTCCCTGGTGCCCATGGCGGCCCGGGTGGCCGGCATGGATTACGACCAACTGGTATTGCAAGTGCTCTCCCTGGCGGGACGGGACTGAAGAGAACGATGAATGTGGCACCGACCCCAGCTGCTCAACACCCTGGCGGACCTGCTGTTTGCGGCAGGGGCGGCCATGCTCATGGCTGCCCTGGCCATCTGGGTGCTGCGCATGCCTTTCGCGCCGATCCGCGAGGTGGTGCTGGAAGCGCCCCTGCAGCACGTGCATCCGACCGAACTGGAAGAGGCCCTGCAGGGCCGGGTGCGGGGCAACTTCCTCAGCCTGTCCCTGGACGGGGTGCGGGATGCCCTGGAGGCGCTGCCCTGGGTGCGCAAGGCCATGGTGCGGCGGGTCTGGCCCGACCGGCTGGTGGTCAGCCTGGAGGAGCACCAGCCGGTGGCCCGCTGGGGGGATACCGGCGGCGAATGGGTGAACTCCTTCGGGGAGACCTTTGCCGCCAGCCTTCCCGACGGGGCCGGGCTGGAGCTGCCCACCCTCAAGGGCCCCTCGGGCACGGCGCCCCTGCTGTTGAAGCGCTACGGGGAAACCCTGGAGTTACTGGCGCCCCTGCAGCTGAAACCGGTGGCCGTGAGCCTCTCGTCCCGGCTGGCCTTGGGGCTGAAGCTGGACAACGGCATGCGCCTGGAGCTGGGGCGGGAGCAGAGCCGTTCTCCGGCCAGCCTGCGCCTGCAGCGTTTCGTCGATATTTATCCCGCCGCCGTGGCGGGCCGGGAGCCGCGGCCGGCAACCGTGGATTTGCGTTATCCCAACGGCTTCGCCCTGTACCCGGCGGGGACGCTTCCGGAACACAGAGGTAGAGAATGAGCAGAGAAAGCAAGGACCTGATCGTCGGCCTGGACATCGGCACTTCCAAGATCGTCGCCCTGGTGGCCGAGATCACCGGGGAAGGGCGGCTCAACGTGATCGGCATGGGCTCCCAGGATTCCCGCGGCCTGAAGAAGGGGGTGGTGGTCAATATCGAGGAGACCGTGCATACCATCTCCCGGGTGGTCCAGGAGGTGGAGCTGATGGCCGACTGCAAGGTGCGTGACGTGTATACGGGCATCGCCGGCAGCCACATCAAGAGTTTCAACTCGGATGGCATGGTGGCCATCAAGGACAAGGAAGTGACCCCGGCGGATGTGGACCGGGTGATCGAGACCGCCCGGGCCCGACCGATTCCCGCCGACCAGGAAATCCTGCACATCCTCACCCAGGAATTCGTCATCGACGGCCAGGACGGCATCCGCGAGCCCATCGGCATGAGCGGCATGCGTCTGGAAGTGAAGGTGCACATCGTCACCGGCGCCGTCTCGGCGGCCCAGAATATCGTCAAGTGCGTGCGCCGTTGCGGCCTGGAAGTGAACGACATCGTGCTGCAGCCCCTGGCTTCCAGCTATGCGGTGCTCTCCGAGGACGAGAAGGATCTGGGCGTGTGCCTGATCGACATCGGCGGCGGCACCACCGACATCGCCGTGTGGACCCAGGGGGCGATCCGCCACACCTCGGTGATTCCCATTGCCGGCGACCAGATCACCAACGACATCGCCATGGCCCTGCGCACCCCGACCCGGGACGCGGAAGACATCAAGTGCAAGTACGGCTGCGCCCTGTCCCAGCTGGCCGACCCTGAGGACATCCTGGAAGTGGCCGGGGTGGATGACCGGCCCAGCCGCAAGCTGTCCCGCCGGGCCCTGGCCGACGTGATCCAGCCTCGGGTGGAGGAGCTCTACGAACTGATCCAGCACGAGCTGCGCCGGGCCGGCTTCGAGGACGTGCTGTCCTCGGGCATCGTCATCACCGGTGGCGCTTCGGTGATGCCCGGCATGATCGAGCTGGGCGAGGAAATCTTCCACATGCCGGTGCGCCAGGGCACGCCCAAGTACCGGGGCAGCCTGGCCGACGTGGTGCAGAACCCCCGTTTTTCCACGGCCTACGGCCTGTTGCTGGAGGCCCAGGCCCAGCGACGCCGGGGCCAGAAGGTTGAGGAGAAGCGTTCCGTCAAGGACGTCTTTTCCAGCATGAAGTCCTGGTTCGAAAAGAACTTTTAATTCCTAGTCATCAACGTTTTTTTGCAGCGGAGGCGCGTATGTTTGAAATCATCGAGAAAGACGAGCTCGATACCATCATCAAGGTGGTGGGTGTCGGGGGAGCGGGCGGCAATGCCGTCGAACACATGATCCGGGAAGGGGTCCAGGGGGTGGAGTTCATCGCCGCCAACACGGATTCCCAGGCCCTCAGCCGCAGCCAGGCCGCCACCAAGCTGGCCCTGGGCAAGCTGGGCGCGGGCGGCAAGCCCGAGGCCGGCAAGAGCGCGGCGGAAATCCACAAAGACGCCATCCGGGCTCAGCTCGAAGGCGCCCACATGGCGTTCATCACCGCCGGCATGGGCGGCGGCACCGGTACCGGTGCAGCGCCCGTGGTGGCTGAGATCGCCCGGGAAATGGGCATCCTCACCGTGGGCGTGGTGTCCAAGCCCTTCTCCTTCGAGGGCGGCAAGCGCATGAAGAATGCCGAAGCCGGGATCACCGAGTTCTCCAAGCACGTGGATTCCCTGATCGTCATCCTGAACGACAAGCTGATGGAAGTGATGGGCGACGACGCGGGCGTGGATGACTGCTTCAAGGCGGCCGACGACGTGCTCAAGAACGCCGTGGGCGGCATCGCCGAAATCATCACCAACCACGGCCTGGTCAACGTCGACTTTGAAGACGTGCGCACCGTGATGGGTGAAACCGGCCGGGCCATGATGGGTTCCGCCGTGGCCGCCGGTCAGGACCGGGCCCGCATCGCCGCCGAACAGGCCGTGGCTTCGCCGCTCCTGGAAGGCATCAACCTGTCCGGCGCCCGGGGCGTGCTGGTGAACATCACTGCCGCCCGTTCCGCCCTGAAGATGAAGGAAGTCAACGAAGTGATGGCCACCGTGCGGGCCTTCGCGGCGGAAGACGCCCACATCATCTTCGGTGCCGTCTACGACGAGAACATGGGCGACCAGCTGCGGGTCACCGTGGTGGCCACGGGTCTGGGCCAGGCGGCCAAGCAGCAGACCTTCACCGTCATCAACACCCCGGTACTGCAGGCCACCGGGACCGACGGCATGGTCATGGGGGGGGCCATCGACTACAACGAGATGGCCAACACCCCGGCGGTGGTCAGAAAGCGCAATGTCACCGTGGAAGCGCTGGAAAACAGCGGCGTGGATCGCTACGACATCCCCGCCTTCCTGCGCAAGCAGGCTGACTGACCGCGCCGGTCACACTTCGCCTCTGCAAGAGGGGATGGGCCTTCATGTTAGAATGCCCGTCCCCCCGCCCCTTGTCGGGCCCGCATTTCCAGGCAGCAAGATGCTCAAGCAGAGAACCCTGAAGTCCCTCATCCGCGCTTCCGGCGTTGGCCTCCATGGCGGCGTCAAGGTGAACATGACCCTGCGTCCGGCCGCTCCGGATACGGGCATCGCCTTTCGTCGCGTGGATTTGGCCGAACCGGTGGATATTCCCGCCTCCGCCCTGCTGGTGGGGGATACCCGCATGTGTTCCTGCCTCGAGCGGGATGGCCCCGATGGCAAGGTCAAGGTGGGCACCATCGAACATCTGATGTCGGCCCTGGCCGGGCTGGGCATTGACAATCTCTGGGTGGACCTGGATGCGCCGGAAGTGCCCATCCTGGACGGCTCCGCCGCACCTTTCGTGTTCCTGATCCAGTCGGCCGGCATCGAGGAGCAGCCGGTGCCCAAACGCTTCATCCGCGTCACCCGGCCCGTGGAAGTCACGGACGGGGACAAGTGGGCCCGCTTCGATCCCTACGACGGCTACCGCCTGGATTTCTCCATCGTCTTCAACCATCCCGCCATCGACAAGTCCGCCCAGCGGGCGGTGATCGACTTTGCCGATCAGTCCTATGTGCGCGAGGTGGCCCGGGCCCGCACCTTCGGTTTCATGCAGGAAGTGGAGTGGCTGCGGGAAAACGGGCTGGCCCTGGGGGGCGGCCTGGAAAACGCCATCGTCCTGGACGAGTTCCGGGTGCTGAATGGCGACGGGCTCCGCTACGGCGACGAGTTCGTCAAACACAAGATTCTGGACGCCATCGGCGACCTGTACCTGATCGGCCATCCCCTGCTGGCCAGCTTCACCGCCCACAAGTCGGGGCACGGCCTCAACAATGCCCTGGCCCGGGCTCTGCTGGTTCAGCGGGATGCCTGGGAGTTCGTCACCTTCCCCGAGCCGGAAGCCGCCCCCGAGCGGGTGCGGCGCTGGCTGGCCCAGGCCGCCTGAGCCAGGTCGGGCGGGATCCATGTACATCCTGCGCATCCTCGCCGTGCTGCTGGTGGTGGCCGTGGGGGTGGGCTTTCTCGCCTACGCCCTCACCGGGGAGCGCCGCTACCTGCAGCTGTCGTTCCGGCTGCTCAAATACGGCCTGGTCTTCGCACTCATCCTGTTCGCCCTGCTGTTCCTGGAGCGGGTGGCGCTCATTCCCTTATAGCGGCCCGCTGCACCAGATGCAGCAGGGCCCGGGCCAGGGGCGAGCCCTCCGGCATGGCGGCGGCGCAGGCCGAAAGTCCCATGGCGCTCTCCCGCGAGATCAGCTTCACCGTGGAAGTGGTTGATTGCTCGTGGTTTTGGATGGGTTGAACTTTCACCTCTATCTGGTTACACTCCAGACCGATTTTCACAAAACTGTCTCGCAGGCGCAGGCTGATCTGCTTGAGCTTGGCGGCAACCGCGCCATTGGCGGCGTGGATAACGATAGTCCCCAATCGGTAATTGACTACCCGGGCGTGCTCAGCCAGCCCGGGCGGGACTGATGCGGCAAAGCGTTCCCCCAGCCTGACCAGCAGGCGGGCATGGGCCAGGACCTGGGCGGTCTGGTCCGAACGTTCGAGCAGTTTTTCGGGTGTGAGCATAGGAGATAAGCCCGTGCAGATTATTCTGGTTTCCAGCCGTTTTTCCACGGCCAAGACGATCACCATCGGGGTCAAACATATTGTCGCAGTGTTTGGCCTTTTTTTGACCGCCGTGTTCTTTGGTTCCGCCATTCTCTCCTGGCTCAGCATCCAGCTGCGCCTGCCGGTGATCCAGGATCTGGTGCTCTCCATGCAGCAGCATGAAACCCGCCAGACCGAGCAGTTCGTCAAGGGCAATCTGCAGGTGCTGGCTGCCCGGGTCGGGGAGCTGCAGGCCCAGATGGTACAGCTGGACGGCCTGGGGCAGCGCCTCTCGGAGAAGACCGGGGTGGCTGCCGGGAAGAAGCGGGAGGGCGCCAAGGCCGAGCCCCAGGGGGGGCCTTTCATCCCCGCCCCCCTGAGTGAAGACAGCCTGCGTCAGGAGATCGATCGCCTGGCCAGCCAGATCCAGGACAAATCCCTGGCCCTGGCTGCCGTGGAAACCCGGATGCGGGAATCCATGGTGCGGCGGGAGTTCCTGCCTACCACCCTGCCCGTGGCCGGCGGGGCGCGCCTGGGCTCCTCCTTCGGGCCCCGGGTTGATCCCTTCGGGCGGGGCCGGGCCATCCATGAAGGCCTGGATTTCGTGGCTCCCCATGGCACCCCCATCCTGGCCGCCGCCGGCGGCGTGGTGGTCAATGCGTCCTACCACCCGGAGTTCGGCAATCTGGTGGAAGTGAACCACGGCGGCGAGCTGATCACCCGCTACGCCCACCTCTCCTCCATGAGCGTCCAGGTGGGCACCCCCGTGCGCCGGGGCCAGCAGCTGGGGACCCTGGGGACCACTGGCCGCTCCACCGGGCCGCATCTGCATTTCGAAGTCAAGGAAAACGGTTCGGCCCTGGATCCGGCCGTGTTCCTGGGCACCCTGCTGGCCAGCCGGGGGCGCTGAAGCCCTTGCAGCCCCGGATCGGGAGATTCATTTCCACCGGTGCGGTGGCAATTTTTCATCATGTTAGAATCAGCCCTTTGGTGCCTAGGGACGCCTTGCGCGTTAAGTGATGATTTCCGGCCTTCTCAAGAAAATTTTCGGCAGCCGCAATGACCGGCTGATCAAGCAGTACTCCCAGACCGTGCGTCGCATCAATGAGTTGGAGTCGGGCATTGCCGCCCTCTCCGACGAAGCCCTGCGGGCCAAGACCGACGAATTCCGCCGGCGTCATGGTCAGGGTGAAAGCCTGGACAACCTGCTGCCCGAAGCCTTTGCCGTGGTGCGCGAGGCCGGCAAGCGGGTGCTGGGCATGCGCCACTTCGACGTGCAGCTGATCGGCGGCATGGTGCTGCACTACGGCAAGATCGCCGAAATGCGCACCGGCGAAGGCAAGACCCTCGTGGCGACCCTGCCCTCCTACCTGAATGCCATTTCCGGCAAGGGGGTCCATGTCATCACGGTGAACGACTACCTGGCCAGCCGCGATGCGGAATGGATGGGGCGGCTGCACCGCTTCCTGGGGCTCACGGTCGGGGTGAATCTGTCCCAGATGGACCACGAAGCCAAGCAGCAGGCCTACGCCGCCGACATCACCTACGGCACCAACAACGAATTCGGCTTCGACTACCTGCGCGACAACATGGTCTATTCGGCCGGTGAGCGGGTGCAGCGGGGCCTCAATTACGCCATCGTGGACGAGGTGGACTCCATCCTCATCGACGAAGCCCGCACCCCCCTGATCATCTCCGGGCAGGCCGAGGATCATACGGAGCTGTACATCCGCATGAACGCCGTGGTGCCCATGCTGAGCCGCTGCGCCGAGGAAAATGCTCCCGGCGATTACTGGGTGGATGAAAAGGGCCATCAGGTGCACCTCACCGAGGAGGGCCACGAGCACGCCGAGCAGATCCTGGTGAACCTGGGCCTGCTGTCCGACGGCCGCAGCCTCTACGAGGCCTCCAACATCACCCTGATGCATCACCTGAATGCCGCCCTGCGGGGCCACACCCTGTTCCACAAGGACCAGAACTACGTGGTGCAGAACGGCGAGATCATCATCGTGGACGAATTCACCGGTCGCCTGATGGCGGGCCGGCGCTGGTCCGACGGCCTGCATCAGGCCGTGGAGGCCAAGGAAGGGGTGAAGATCCAGAACGAGAACCAGACCCTGGCCTCGATCACCTTCCAGAACTATTTCCGCATGTACGGCAAGCTGGCTGGCATGACCGGCACCGCCGACACGGAAGCCTACGAGTTCCACCAGATTTACGCGCTGGAAACCGTGGTGATCCCCACCCACCGGCCCATGCAGCGCAAGGATCACAACGACCAGGTGTTCAAGACGGCGGCGGAGAAGCACACGGCCATCATCGCCGACGTGAAGGAATGCCATGGCCGGGGTCAGCCCGTGCTGTTGGGCACCACCTCCATCGAAGCTTCCGAATTGCTCTCCAAGCTCCTCGACCAGGAAAAGCTGCCGCACCAGGTGCTCAACGCCAAGCAGCACGCCCGGGAAGCCGAAATCGTCGCCCAGGCCGGTCGCCCCGGCATGATCACCATCGCCACCAACATGGCGGGCCGGGGTACGGACATCGTGCTCGGGGGCAACATCGAGAAGCAGATCGCGGCCGTGGAAGAGGACGAGAGCCTCGCCGAGGCCGACAAGGCCCAGCGCATCGCGGCCATGAAGGAAGAGTGGCAGAAGGTCCATGACCAGGTGCTCGCCGCTGGCGGCCTGCACATCATCGCTTCCGAGCGGCACGAATCCCGCCGCATCGACAACCAGCTGCGGGGCCGGGCCGGCCGCCAGGGGGATGCGGGCTCCTCCCGCTTCTACCTGTCTCTGGAAGACCCCCTGCTGCGCATCTTCGCCGGCGACCGGCTGCGCGGCATCATGGACCGCCTGAAGATGCCCGAGGGGGAAGCCATCGAGCATCCCCTGGTGACCCGTTCCCTGGAGTCTGCCCAGCGCAAGGTGGAAGGCCGCAACTTCGACATCCGCAAGCAATTGCTGGAATACGACGACGTGGCCAACGACCAGCGCAAGGTGATCTACGCCCAGCGCAACGAACTGCTGGAAACCGAGGATATTTCCGAAACCATCACCGCCATGCGCCACGGGGTGCTGGAGGAGCTGTTCCGCCAGTTCGTCCCGGCCGAATCCGTGGAAGAGCAGTGGGACATCCCCGGGCTGGAGCGGGCCCTGGCCGGCGACTTCCTGATCGAAGTTCCCCTGGCCCTGTGGGTCAGCCAGGAACCCACGATCACCGATGACGAAATCCTGAGCCGGCTGATCAAGCTTACCGACGAGATTTACAGCGGCAAGGTGGATCAGGTGGGCCTCGAGGTGTTCCACCAGTTCGAGCGCAACGTGATGCTGCAGAGCCTGGACACCCACTGGCGCGAGCACCTGGCCGCCCTGGACCATCTGCGTCAGGGCATCCACCTGCGCGGTTACGCCCAGAAGAATCCCAAGCAGGAATACAAGCGCGAGGCCTTCGAACTGTTCGAAGGGCTGCTCGATTCCATCCGCCGGGAAGTCACCCGGGTGCTGGTCACCGTGCAGATCCGCTCCCAGGCCGACGTGGAAGAGGCGGCGCCCCACGCCGAGGTGGAGAACGTCCAGTACCACCACGCCGGTTTCGACGAGGCCCTGGGCGAGCCGGAAGAGGGCGGGGACAAGCCCCAGCCGGCCCAGGGTGAGCCCAAGGTGGGGCGCAACGACCCCTGTCCCTGCGGCAGCGGCAAGAAATACAAGCACTGTCACGGAAAGCTGGCTTGATATCCTGGTCCTGGAAAAATCGGCGTCCGGCAGGGCGCCGTTTTTCCTTCTGGACCCGCTTTCCTGAATCATCCTTGATCCTTAAAACCTCAGTTAAACCACAGAGGCACAGAGACGCCGAGGAAAAACAAAGACTTGTCCTGGAAGGCCAGGTCACTTTCTAGGTGAGCGCAGAAGATGATGCAAGCCATTGTTTTTTTGAACTTCTCTGTGTCTTTGTGTCTCTGTGGTGAGGTTTTTAGGTTGATTCCTCACCACAGGGCCCCGGAGGTGCGGCAAAAGGCAAAAACTAAAGGCTTCATCCCCTTGCCTTGTCCTGTCCGGGCGGTGAGGTAGCCTGCAGAAGCAAGGCCTGGTTTTTCTCTGTGCCTCTGTGGTTCAAATGAGGTTTTTGGTATCCCCTTTCAACTGTTCTGGAGTTTCCCATGCCTGTGAATTACGCCACTCCCGCTCCCGCAGCCCTGCATCCCGTCGCCGGCGTCCGCCTCGGGGTGGCCGAGGCCGAGATCCGCAAGAAGAACCGTAAGGACCTGACCCTGATCGAGCTGGAAGCCGGGGCCACGGTGGCCGGTGTGTTCACCCTCAACCGTTTCTGCGCCGCCCCCGTGCAGCTGTGCCGCAAGCACCTGGCCGAAGGCCCGGGCATCCGTGCCCTGGTGATCAACACCGGCATCGCCAACGCCGGCACCGGCGAGCCCGGCCGTCAGGCGGCCCAGGCCACCTGCAACGCCGTGGGCCAGCTGCTCGGCATCGGCGCCGACCAGGTGCTGCCCTTTTCCACGGGCGTGATCCTCGAACCCCTGCCCGTGGAGCGCCTGGTGGCTGGTCTGCCTGCCACCAAGGTCAACCTCGCCGCCGACCACTGGCATGCCGCCGCCCACGCCATCATGACCACGGACACGGTGGCCAAGGCCGCCTCGCGCCAGTTGCAGGTGGCCGGCAAGACCCTGACCGTCACCGGCATCTCCAAGGGGGCCGGCATGATCAAGCCCAACATGGCCACCATGCTGGGCTTCATGGCCACCGACGCGGGCATCGCCCAGCCCCTGCTCGATGCGCTGGTGAAGGAAGCCGCCGACGAGTCCTTCAACTGCATCACCGTGGATGGCGACACCTCCACCAATGACTCCTTCATCATGATCGCCACCGGCAAGGGCGAGCTTGCCTTTGCCTCCGGCCAGGAAGCCGGCTGGGCCGAGGTCAAGGCGGCCCTGATCGATGTGGCCCGGGAGCTGGCCCAGGCCATCGTCCGGGACGGGGAGGGCGCCACCAAGTTCATCACCGTGGCGGTGGAAGGGGGCAAGGACCGGGACGAATGCCGTCAGGTGGCCTACGCCATCGGCCATTCCCCCCTGGTAAAGACCGCCTTCTTCGCCTCCGACCCCAACCTGGGCCGCATCCTGGCTGCCGTGGGCTACGCCGGCATCGCCGATCTGGATGTGGACGGGGTCAAGGTGTGGCTGGAAGCCGCTGGGCAGTCGGCCCTGGTTTCCGAGCTGGGTGGCCGGGCCGGGGCCTACAAGGAAGAAATGGGCGCCGCCATCATGGCCAACGCCGAGATCACCGTGCGGGTGCACCTGGGCCGGGGCGCCGCCGCCGCCAGGGTCTACACCTGCGATTTCTCCTACGACTACGTGAAGATCAACGCGGATTACCGCAGCTGATCGCTCTTTCTCAGCCGGATGCGCCGGAACCAGCCTCCCGCCAGGGCGGGCTGGTCTTCCTCCAACTCCAGGCCCGGGGTCCGGGCCAGTACTTCTTCGAACACCACGTCCAGGCGGGTCGCCAGGCGGCCTGAAACCGGCGTCAGCAGGCGGCGCAGGGGGGCTTTCTGGCCGGGGCGCAGGAACTTGTCCAGGATCAGCAGCCGGCCGCCGGGCTTCAGCACCCGGGCCGCTTCCTGCAGGCAGGCTTCCGGGCGCGGCACCACGGCCAGGATCAGGTGCAGCACCGCGTGGTCGAAACTGGCGTCGGCGAAGGGCAGGGCGTGCACATCCCCCTGCAGGGGCGTGAAACGGTGCGCCACCAGCCGGGGCAGGGCTTTTTGCAGCATGGCCCGGGTCAGGTCCAGGCCCACGTACTCATGCTGGGGCGGCAGCCAGGGGGCGTCCAGGCCGGTGCCCAGGCCCGCCAGCAGCACCCGGCCCGGGGACGCCGGCAGGTGGGCGAGGCTGTCCTGGCGCAGGGAGCGGGTGGCCCGCTCCACCAGGGTGTCGTACAGGGGCGCGAAGCAGCTGTAGGTGAAGCGCAGGCTCATGAAGCTCAGTGCAGGGTGCGGGGCATGGCCAGCACGAATTCCGGGATTTCCGCCTCGAAGGGACTGCCGTCGTCGGCCACCATCTGGTAGCTGCCGCCCATGGTGCCCACCGGGGTGTCGAGGACGCAGCCGCTGGTGTACTCGAAGCTTTCCCCGGGTTTGAGCAGGGGCTGGTTGCCTACCACGCCCAGGCCTTTGACTTCCTGGACCCGGCCGTTGCCGTCGGTGATGATCCAGTGGCGGGAGATCAGCTGGGCCGGCAGGGTGCCGCTGTTACGGATGGTGATGGTGTAGGCGAACACGTAGCGGCCGTTTTCTCCGTCGGACTGGTCGGGGAGGAACTGGGTGCGCACGCTCACCTGGATGTTGTGTCTGTCACTCATGGTCGGGCTCTGGGGGGGTGAATTGGTTTTTTTGGGTTTTGGGGAGGAGTATGGATCGTTAGAATAGCGGGCTTGTTCACCTCCTGAAAGAAATCTCCATGCCCAGCCGGGACTTTCTCATCGCCCCCAGCATCCTGTCGGCCAATTTTGCCAAACTGGGGGAGGAGGTGGCCCAGGTGATCGCCGCCGGCGCTGACTGGATCCATTTTGACGTGATGGACAACCATTATGTCCCCAATCTCACCATCGGCCCCCTGGTCTGCGAGGCCATCCGGCCCTGCACCGAGGCGCCCATCGACGTGCATCTGATGGTCAAGCCCGTGGACCGCATCATTCCCGATTTCGCCAAGGCCGGGGCCAACATCATCACCTTCCATCCGGAAGCCTCGGAGCACGTGGACCGCAGCCTGGGCCTGATCCGGGACAGCGGCTGCCAGGCCGGCCTGGTGTTCAACCCGGCCACCCCCCTGCATTACCTGGACCATGTGATGGACAAGCTGGACCTGGTGCTGCTGATGAGCGTGAACCCCGGTTTCGGCGGCCAGTCCTTCATCCCCGCCACCCTGGCCAAGCTGGCCCAGGCCCGGGCCCGGCTCGATGCCTACGAACGGGAAAGCGGCCGGCACATCCGCCTGGAAGTGGATGGCGGCGTCAAGGTCAGCAACATCGCCGAGATCGCTCGGGCCGGGGCCGATGCCTTCGTGGCGGGCTCTGCCGTCTATGGCGCGGGCCGGGATAGCGACCCGCACCGCTACGATTCGGTGATCGGCGCCCTGCGGGCTGAACTGGCAAAGGTCTGAGCATGAAACTGCAATCCGTGACTTTCGACCTGGACGGGACCCTGCTGGACACGGCCCTGGACATCACCGTGGCCTGTAACCGGATGTTCCGCGCCATGGCCCTGCCGGAACGCAGCGAGACCGAGATCCGCAACTTCGTCGGGCGGGGCATGGAGGAACTGGTCACCAAGTGCCTGACCTGGGATGCGCCGCCGGCCCCCGAGGCGGTGCAGACCGGGGTGCAGTTCTTCCGGCAGTTCTACCAGGAAGAAAACGGCCGGGCCGCCCGGCCCTATCCGGGCGTGGTGGAGGGGCTGCAGGGTTGGCTGGAGACCGGTCTGCCCCTGGCGGTGGTCACCAACAAGAGCCTGGCCTTCACGGAACCCCTGATGGAAATGACCGGCCTGGCCCCCTATTTCCAGCTTTACGTCTGCGGCGACAGTACGCCCTACAAGAAGCCCCATCCGGGGCCGGTGCTGCATGCCTGCGAGGCCCTGGGCGTGGCGCCCGAGGCCAATCTGCACATCGGTGACTCCCTCAACGATGTGGCGGCCGCCCGGGCCGCCGGCAGTCTGGCCTGGTTGGTGCCCTACGGCTACACCGAGGGCAAGCCGGTGGACAGTGCCGATTGCGATGCGCTAGTATCCGACCTGCTTGCCGCCCTGCGGCAGGCCCGATCCCTGATCTGATTCTCTCCGTACCTCCGAACTGAGACAGCCTCAAGAACATGACGAACCTGCGTACCTGGCAACCCCGGCATAGCTGGCGCCTCTGGCGTCCGTGATCCTGCGCCGAGCCGTTTCCGGCAGGCAACCTGTACGCAGCACCCGCAGCACCCCTTCGTCGTTTCCGTTTTTGCGAGGCTTTCCATGACTGAACAAGAATTCAATGCCCTGGCCGGGCAAGGTTACAACCGCATCCCGGTCAGCCTCGAGACCTTTGCCGATCTCGATACCCCCCTTTCCATCTATCTGAAGCTGGCCAACGGCCCCTACACCTACCTGCTCGAATCCGTGCAGGGGGGCGAGCGCTTCGGGCGTTACTCCATCATCGGCCTGGCCGCCCCCACCCGCATCAGCGCCTATGGCCGGCGGGTGCTGGTGCTCACCGGGCAGCGCATCGCCGAACAGGCCGAGGACGTGAATCCCCTGGATTTCGTCGCCGAGTTCATGGCCCGCTTCAAGGCGCCCCCGTCTTCTGGTCTGCCCCGTTTCACCGGCGGCCTGGTAGGCTGCTTCGGCTATGACACGGTGCGCTACGTGGAGCCCCGGCTGAACCAGGGACCCAGCGCCGGCGACCTGGGCACACCCGACATCCTGCTGCTGCTTTCGGAAGAGCTGGCGGTGGTGGACAACCTGTCCGGCAAGCTGACCCTGATCGTCTATGCGGAGCCCGGGGTGCCAGGCGCCTACCAGCAGGCCCGGAAGCGCCTCAAGGAACTGCTGCTGCGGCTGCGCCAGCCGGTATCCGTACCGGTGGAGACTCCGACCGCTTCGGCCCCGGCCGTGTCCACCTTCGGCGAGGAAGCCTTCAAGGCCGCTGTGCTCAAGGCCAAGGACTACATCACCGAAGGGGACATCATGCAGGTAGTGCTGTCCCAGCGCATGGAAAAGCCCTACGGCGCCAGTCCCATGGCCCTGTACCGCTCCCTGCGCAGCCTCAACCCGTCCCCCTACATGTTCTATTTCGATTTCGAGGATTTCCACGTGGTGGGTTCCTCGCCGGAAATCCTGGTGCGCCTGGAGCACCAGGGCGAAACGCAGAAGGTCACCGTGCGCCCCATCGCCGGGACCCGGAAGCGTGGCGCCACGCCCGAGGAAGACGAGGCCCTGGCCGCCGAACTGCTGGCCGACCAGAAGGAACGGGCCGAGCACGTGCAGCTCCTGGACCTGGGGCGCAATGACTGCGGTCGGGTGGCCCAGGTGGGCAGCGTGCGGGTCACCGAGAACATGAGCATCGAGCGCTATTCCCACGTGATGCACATCGTCTCCAACGTGGAAGGCCGGCTGCAGCCAGGCTTGGATGCCATGGACGTGCTCAAGGCCACCTTCCCTGCCGGCACCGTCTCCGGCGCGCCCAAGGTGCGGGCCATGGAAATCATCGACGAGCTGGAGCCGGTGAAGCGCGGCATCTACGCCGGCTCCGTCGGCTACCTGGGCTTCCATGGGGACATGGACGTGGCCATCGCCATCCGCACCGCCGTGCTCAAGGACGGCAAGCTGCATGTGCAGGCCGGAGCCGGCATCGTCGCCGACTCCAACCCCGACGCCGAATGGGAAGAAACCCGCAACAAGGCCCGGGCCGTGCTCCGTGCCGCCGAACTGGCAGAAGCCGGCCTCGATACGCGGCTGGACTAAAACCATGAACCACAGAGACACGGAGACACCGAGAGACGCTCTGACGGAGCAAATCATTGGTGCCGCGATCGAGGTTCACCGGGCATTGGGTCCCGGCTTGCTGGAGTCTGTTTACCAGGAGTGCCTGGCGCTCGAACTGGGCTTGCGGGGACTGCACTTTCAAAGCCAGCTGGGGCTTCCCCTGAATTACAAAGGACTCAGCCTGGATGCCGCTTATCGGCTGGACCTGGTGGTGGAACAGGCGGTGGTGATCGAATTGAAAGCCGTGGAGCAGCTATTGCCGCTGCACGAAGCTCAGTTGCTGACTTATCTCAAGCTGGGCGGTTATTCCCTGGGCTTATTGCTCAACTTCAATGTCCCGGTATTGAAGGACGGCATCAAGAGGATGAAATTATGAAAACCCATGTTTTCTCTGCGTCTCTGTGCCTCTGTGGTGAAAGGTTTCCATCATGCTGCTGATGATCGACAACTATGACTCCTTCACCTACAACCTGGTCCAGTACTTCGGTGAGCTGGGCCAGGAGGTGCGGGTGTTCCGTAACGACGCCATCACCCTGGAGGGGATTGCCGCCCTGCGCCCCGATTACCTGGTGATTTCCCCGGGGCCCTGCGCCCCGGCCCAGGCCGGGGTTTCCCTGGCGGCCATCAAGGAATTCGCTGGCAAGATTCCCCTGCTGGGGGTCTGCCTGGGGCACCAGTCCATTGGCGAAGCCTTCGGTGGCAAGATCGTGCACGCCAAGCAGCTGATGCACGGCAAGGTTTCGCCCGTGCATCACAAGGACCTGGGCGTGTTCAAGGGCCTGCCCAACCCGCTCACCTGCACCCGCTACCATTCCCTCGCCATCGAGCGGGAAACCTGTCCCGACTGCCTGGAGATCACGGCGTGGACCGAGGATGGGGAAATCATGGGGGTGCGCCACAAAACCCTGGCCGTGGAGGGGGTGCAGTTCCATCCGGAATCCATCCTCACCGAGCGGGGCCACGACCTGCTCAACAACTTCCTCGAGGAGCACAAGCCATGACGCCGCAAGCTGCCCTGCAACGGGTGATCGAGCATCGCGAGATCTTCCATGACGAGATGGTGTCCCTGATGCGCCAGATCATGTCCGGTGAGGTGTCGCCGGTGATGATCGCCGCCATCATCAGTGGCCTGCGGGTGAAGAAGGAGACCATAGGCGAGATCGCCGCTGCTGCCAGTGTCATGCGGGAACTGGCTACCCCGGTGCAGGTGCCCTATGACCGGCATTTCGTCGATATCGTCGGCACCGGCGGCGATGCGGCCCACAGCTTCAACATCTCCACCACCTCCATGTTCGTCGCGGCCGCCGCTGGCGCCAAGGTGGCCAAGCATGGCGGGCGCAGTGTCTCTTCCAGTTCCGGGGCCGCCGACGTGCTGGAGGCTCTGGGGGCCAACATCAATCTGGGGCCGGAGCAGGTGGCTGCCTGTATCGAGGCTTGCGGCATCGGCTTCATGTTCGCGCCCAACCACCACAGCGCCATGAAGCACGTGGCCCCCGTGCGTCGGGAAATGGGGGTGCGCACCATCTTCAACATCCTCGGCCCGCTGACCAATCCGGCCGGGGCGCCCAACACCCTGATGGGGGTCTTCCATGCCGATCTGGTCGGCATCCAGGTGCGGGTCATGCAGCGCCTGGGCGCCGAGCGGGTGCTGGTGGTGCACGGTAAGGACAATCTGGACGAAATCTCCCTCGGCGCCGCAACCCTGGTGGGGGAACTGAAGGATGGGGAAGTGCGCGAATACGAGCTGCATCCGGAAGACTTCGGCCTGCCGATGATGTCGCTGCGGCACCTGCGGGTCGGCAGTGCCTGCGAGTCCAAGGCGATGATGCTCGCCGCCCTGGAGAATCAGCCCGGCGCGCCCCGGGACATCGTCTGTCTCAACGCCGGGGCCGCCCTCTATGTGGCAAACCTGGCCGGCAGCATCGCTGAAGGCATCGCCAAGGCCCGGGAAGCCATCGCGTCCGGCGCTGCCCGGGCCAGGCTGGACGCCTTTGTCCAGGCAACCCAGAAGCTGGGGCAGTGATGGCGGACATCCTCAACAAGATCGTTGCCACCAAGCGGGAAGAGATCGCCGCAGCCCTGGCGCTCAAGCCCCTGGCCCAGGTGGAAGCCGAAGCCGCTGCCCAGGCCGCACCCCGGGATTTCGTGGGCGCCATCCGCGCCCGGATTGCCGCCGGCCAGCCTGCGGTGATCTCCGAAATCAAGAAGGCCAGCCCTTCCAAAGGCGTGATCAGGGCCGATTTCCGGCCCGCCGAGATCGCCCGCAGCTATGCGGCCCACGGGGCCGCCTGCCTCTCGGTGCTCACCGACCGGCAGTACTTCCAGGGCTGTCCGGAATACCTCCAGGCCGCCCGGGCGGCCTGCGCGCTGCCGGTGCTCAGGAAGGATTTCATCGTCGATGCCTACCAGGTGGCCGAAGCCCGGGCCATGGGGGCCGACTGCATCCTGCTCATTGCCGCCTGCCTGTCCCTGTCCCAGATGCAGGCCCTGGAAGCCCAGGCCCAGGCTTATGGCATGGGGGTGCTGGTGGAAGTCCACGACGGCGACGAGCTGGACGCGGCCCTGCAACTGCAGACCCCCCTGCTCGGCATCAACAACCGCAACCTGCGCAACTTTGAAGTGAGCCTGGAGAACACCTTCTCCCTGCTGCACCGGATTCCTGCCGAGCGGGTGGTGGTCACCGAGAGCGGCATCCTGGCGCCCGGGGATGTGCAGGCCATGCGGGCCCGGAATGTCCATGCCTTCCTGGTGGGTGAAGCGTTCATGCGGGCGCCGGACCCGGGCGTGGAGCTGGCCCGCCTGTTCGCCTGAGACCGCCTCCGGACAAACAAAAACCCCGGCCTGGACCGGGGTTTTTCATGGGGCGGGCCACCGCCTTCATTTTTCCACTTCGTAGACCACGTCGGCCCGGCGGTTTTCCGCCCAGGAGGCTTCGTCCTGGCCCTTCAGCTTGGGACGGGTGTCGCCCAGGGTGATGGTGCGCACCTGGGCATCCTTGGCGCCATTGGCCAGCAGGGCGTTCTTCACCGAGTGAGCGCGGCGCATGCCCAGGACCTTGTTGTAATGGGCGGAGCCCCGTTCGTCCGCGTTGCCCTCGACCCGGATGCGGGCCTTGGGATGTTCGGCCAGGTAGCGGCCGTGGGCGGCCAGGGCGGGCTGGAAGTCGGCCTTGAGGTCGTGCTGGTTGAAGTCGAAGTAGACGCTGCGCTGGGTCCGCAGGCCTTCCCCATCCATGCGCATGGTGCCGCCCTGGGCGTTGTCGGCCACTACCGTGGCGACAGTGCCGGCCCCGGCGGGCTGCAGCTCCGGGGGCACCGGCTGGCCGAGCAGAGCGGGATGCACCTTGAAGGCGGTGGGCGGAACCACCTTGCCGTCATTGCTGGGCGCGGCGGCGCAGGCGGCCAGGAACAGGGCGGCAAGGGAAAGGGCCAGGGTGGAGCGGCTGGGGCGGTTCATGGTGGGGGATTCCAGGCACGGATTTGGGTCAGGGGCGGATGATAGCGCGTAGACGCCGGCCTAGCCACAGGGAGGGGCCGGCGCGGGTGATATAATTGCCCACCCCCTGAATGGCAACTCCATGGCAATTTTCACCCTCGGCATCAATCACCACTCGGCTCCCCTGGCCATCCGTGAGCAGGTGGCCTTCCACGTGGAAACCCTGCCCCAGGCCCTCTCGGCGCTGACCCGGCAGAAACCGGTGCGCGAGGCCGCCATCCTCTCCACCTGCAACCGCACCGAGATTTACTGCGCCACGGAGCAGCCCGAGGCGGCGGCCGAATGGCTGGCCGAGTACCACAGCCTGGAGCGGGAGGCCATCAAGCCCTTCCTGTATACCCTTTCTCCCCGGGACTCGGTGCGCCACGCCTTCCGGGTGGCCAGCGGCCTGGACTCCATGGTGGTGGGCGAGGCCCAGATCCTGGGGCAGATGAAGGATGCGGTACGCCTGGCCGAGAACGCCGGCACCCTGGGCATGCATCTGCACAAGCTGTTTCAGCGGGCCTTTGCCGTGGCCAAGGAAGTGCGCACCAGCACTGCCATCGGCGCCAATACCGTCTCCATGGCGGCGGCGGCCGTGCAACTGGCGGAGCGGATCTTCGAATCCGTTTCCAGCCAGAAGATCCTGTTCATCGGTGCCGGGGAAATGATCGAACTCTGCGCCACCCATTTCTGCGCCCGTCAGCCCAAGCAGGTGACGGTGGCGAACCGGACCGTGGAGCGGGGCCGGGTCCTGGCCGATCGCTTCGGCGGCCACGCCATCCGCCTGGACGAACTGGCGGATACCCTGGGCCAGTACGACATCGTGGTCTCCTGTACCGCCTCCCCCCTGCCCATCATCGGCCTGGGCATGGTGGAACGGGCCATCAAGGCCCGGCGGCACCGGCCCATGTTCATGGTGGACCTGGCCGTGCCCCGGGACATCGAGTCCGAGGTGGGGGAGTTGGACGACGTGTTCCTCTACACCGTGGACGACCTGGCCCAGGTGGTGGCGAGTGGCATCGAGTCGCGCCAGGCGGCCGTGATCCAGGCGGAAGCCATCATCGACACCCAGGTGGACAGCTTCCTGCACTGGATGGAGTCCCGGGATACGGTGCCCCTGATCCGCAGCCTCCGGGATGCAGCCGAACGCAACCGTCGCCATGAGCTGGATCACGCCATGAAGCGCCTGACCGCCGGCGACCCGCCGGAGAAGGTCCTGGAGCAGCTCTCCCTGCGGCTTACCAACAAGTTCCTGCACGCCCCCACCCAGGCCCTGCAACTGAGCGACGCGGAAAGCCGCCAGGAGCTGCAACAGGCGGCCTCCCGGCTGTTCCATCTGCATCCGGACGACAGTCCCGGTCACTGATTCCCCGGCCTTATTTGCCGGAATTTATCTCCTCTCGCAGACCCCATAGCCGCAGGTTATGGGGTCGTTTGCCTTAAATGATTGGTCCCCATGTTTTTCCTGGCCTAGAGTAGTGCCACGGCATCAGTCATCGCGGCCCCGGCCCGATGCAGCAGCGGAACAACCCCACCAAGACAGGAGATGGAGATGAGCGAGAATGCAACCCGGACCGGCACATGCCCGGTCATGCACGGCGGCAACACGGCGGCCGGTAATGCCCCCATGCAATGGTGGCCCAAGGCCTTGAACCTGGACATCCTGCACCAGCACGATGCCAAGACCAATCCCATGGGTGCCGGCTTCAACTACCGTGAAGAACTGAAGAAGCTGGATGTGGCTGCCCTGAAGAACGACCTCAAGGCCCTCATGACCGACAGCCAGCCCTGGTGGCCGGCCGACTGGGGCCACTACGGCGGCCTCATGATCCGCATGGCCTGGCACTCCGCCGGCACCTACCGCATCGCCGACGGCCGGGGCGGTGCCGGCACCGGCAACCAGCGCTTCGCCCCCCTCAATTCCTGGCCCGACAACGCCAACCTGGACAAGGCCCGCCGCCTGCTCTGGCCGATCAAGAAAAAATACGGCAACAAGATCAGCTGGGCCGACCTGATGATCCTGGCCGGCAACATGGCCTATGAATCCATGGGTCTGAAGACCTTCGGCTTCGCCTTCGGCCGGGAAGACATCTGGCATCCGGAAAAGGACATCTACTGGGGTTCCGAGAAGGAATGGCTGGCCCCCACCGGCGCCGAAGGCAGCCGCTACTCCGGCGAGCGGGACCTGGAAAACCCCCTGGCCGCCGTCATGATGGGCCTCATCTATGTCAATCCCGAAGGCGTGGACGGCAAGCCCGATCCCTTGAAAACCGCCCGGGACATGCGCACCACCTTTGCCCGCATGGCCATGAACGATGAAGAAACCGTGGCCCTCACCGCCGGCGGCCACACCGTCGGCAAGGCCCACGGCAACGGCAGCGCCGCCAACCTGGGCCCCGCCCCGGAAGGCGCCGAGCTGGAAGAACAGGGCCTGGGCTGGAACAACCACAGCAGCCGCGGCATCGGTCGCGACACCGTGACCAGCGGCATCGAAGGCGCCTGGACCACCAACCCCACCCAGTGGGACAACGGCTACTTCAAGCTGCTGCTCGGCTACGACTGGTGGCTGCAGAAGTCCCCCGCCGGCGCCCACCAATGGGAGCCCATCAACATCAAGGAAGAGGACATGCCGGTGGATGTGGAAGACCCCACCATCCGCTGCAAGCCCATCATGACCGACGCCGACATGGCCCTCAAGTTCGACCCGGAATACCGCAAGATCGCCGAGCGCTTCCGCGACGACCAGGCCTATTTCTCCGAGACCTTCGCCCGGGCCTGGTTCAAGCTGACCCACCGGGACATGGGCCCCAAGGCCCGCTACTTCGGCCCGGACGTGCCCCAGGAAGACCTCATCTGGCAGGATCCCATCCCCGCCGGCCGCCGGGACTACGACGTGGCCGCGGTGAAGGCCAAGATCGCCGCCGCCGGCCTCTCCATCGGCGAAATGGTGGCCACCGCCTGGGACAGCGCCCGCACCTACCGGGGCTCCGACAAGCGGGGCGGCGCCAACGGCGCCCGCATCCGTCTGGCCCCCCAGAAGGACTGGGAAGGCAACGAACCGGCCCGCCTGGCCAAGGTGCTGGCGGTCTATGAAAAGATCGCCACTGAGGCCGGCGCCAGCATCGCCGACGTCATCGTCCTGGCCGGCAATGTGGGCGTGGAACAGGCCGCCAAGGCCGCCGGCTTCCCGGTCGAAGTGTCCTTCGCCCCGGGCCGTGGCGATGCCACCCAGGCCATGACCGACGTGGAATCCTTCGAGGTGCTCGAACCCCTGGCCGATGGCTTCCGCAACTGGCAAAAGACCCACTACGTGGTGACGCCGGAAGAAATGATGCTCGACAAGGCCCAGCTGCTGCGCCTCACCGCCAGCGAGATGACCGTGTTGGTCGGCGGCCTGCGCGTCCTCGGCGCCAACCACGGCGGCAGCCAGCACGGCGTGTTCACCGAGCGGGTCGGCGTGCTCAGCAACGACTTCTTCGTCAATCTGACCGACATGGCCTACACCTGGAAACCCACGGGCCGCAACAGCTACGCCATCGTCGATCGCCACAGCGGCGCCACCAAGTTCACCGCCACCCGGGCCGACCTGGTCTTCGGCTCCAACTCAGTCCTGCGCGCCTACGCCGAGGTCTACGCCCAGGACGACAACCAGGAAAAGTTCGTCCGCGACTTCATCGCCGCCTGGACCAAGGTGATGAACGCCGACCGCTTCGATCTGACCTGATCCCGGCAGCAGGCCACTCCGCCATGCACAAGGGCCTTGTCTCCTCCCGGGGACAAGGCCCTTGTTGCTGGGGCTGGAGCTGCTTCAGCGGTAGCGGTTGATGGCGTCCCGGGTTTCCAGGGCGGCCTGGCGGGCGGCGTCGGCGTAGTCCCCGCCCTGGCCGGCATAGAGGATGGCCCGGGAGGAGTTGATCATCAGCCCGGTGCCGCCCAGGGTCTTGCCGGCCTTCACCGTGGCTTCGATGTCACCCCCCTGGGCACCGATGCCGGGCACCAGCAGGGGCAGGGTGCCGGTGAGTTCACGTACCCGGGCGATTTCCGCCGGGAAGGTGGCGCCCACCACCAGAGCGCACTGGCCGGTGGTGTTCCACTCGGTAGCCACCAGACGAGCCACCCGTTCGAAGAGCTTTTCCCCGCCGCCCACGTCGAGGAACTGCAGGTCGCTGCCCCCCGGGTTGGAGGTGCGGCAGAGCAGGATCACCCCCTTGTCCGGCCAGGCCAGGTAGGGCTCCACCGAATCCCGGCCCATGTAGGGGTTCACCGTGATGGCGTCGGCCTTGAAGCGCTCGAAGGATTCCACCGCGTACTGTTCGGCGGTGCTGCCGATGTCGCCCCGCTTGGCGTCCAGGATCACCGGGATGCCCGGGTGCTTCGCATGGATGTGGGCGATCAGGGCTTCCAGCTGGTCTTCGGCCCGGCGGGCGGCAAAGTAGGCGATCTGGGGCTTGAAGCTGCACACCAGGTCAGCAGTGGCATCGACGATGCCCTTGCAGAACTCGAAAATGGCATCGTCCCGGCCTTTCAGGTGGGCGGGGAATCTGGCCGGGTCCGGGTCCAGGCCGACGCAGAGCAGGGAGTCGTTTTTCTGCCAGGCGGCAGCCAGGGAGGCGATGAAGGTCATGATCAGTCTTCTTTGGCGAGAAATCGGGAGAAGCTCCCGGGCAGCAGGCAGGTCTGCAGGCTGCGCTGGGTGAACAGGAAACGGCCGTCGCAGACGAAGCCCAGTTCTTCCCAGTTTACCTCCCGGTTCAGCATCACCACGGCCTGGATCAGGTCGCGGCGGGAAAGGGCTGGGTTGGTGGGAAACAGGGCCAGGATGGAGCCGTCGAAATGGGGGCTGTCGTGCAGGAAAAAGGGTTCCGGCCGGCGGGTTCTGCCATTCACGTAGATGCGCGGCCGCTCGTTGAGGGGATAGGCCCGGCCCCAATGCCACCAGTTCTCCTCATCGAAGGTGCGCACCCGGCGGGCCAGCAGCCGCTCCTTGTGGGCCTCCAGGTGGGGATGGCGCAGGCCGTAGATCATGCGCCGGGTCTCGCCGCTATCCACGGTGCGGGAGCAGACGAACTCCAGATTGCCCTCCGGGTGGGTGAAGATGTCGTCGGCTCCGGACACCCCGCCCACCCGCACTTCGAACAAGCGGGCCAGGGGCAGGCTGTAATCCTCGCGCAGGAACATCAGCTGCCCATCCACCTGGGTGAACCGGCGGCCGTCGTGCAGGGTCCGCTCCATGCGCCCCTTCTCGAAGCGGAAGATGGCGCAGTTGGGGACATAGGGGCCGAAGATGCTGCTGTCCCCGGTTTCGAGAAAATCGGTGATGCTGCCCTGGCTGTAGAGCCAGGCATTGAGCTTCTTGGCCGCCGTGAGCTTGATGAACTCCCGGGGCACGATGAACACCAGTTCACCTCCCGGCTTCAGGTGGCGCACGCATTTTTCGATGAAGAACAGGAACAGGTTGCTGCGCCCGTCGAAGAGGGGCGATTTGAGGCGCCGGCGGGTGCGTGCAGGAATGTCCTGAAAGCGCACGTAAGGGGGATTGCCGATGATGGTGTCGAACTGCTCCTTGAGCGGGTAGCTGAAGAAGTCCCGCACCAGGGAGCCTTCGGGGGCCACCCGGGCATCGATCTCGATCCCGGTGCAATCCCGTCCCCGGGCCTGCAGTTCCCTCAGGAAGGCCCCGTCCCCCGCCGAAGGTTCCAGCACCCGCCCGGAGTTGCGGCACAGGCCGAGCATGCAGTCCACGACCTGGGCGGGAGTGAATACTTGGCCAAGTCGGGTTACGTCAAGATCGGGCATGAAGGGAGGCGTGGCGGCGGTGATGGCAAGAAGGGCGCCATTTTCGCATTGCCGCAGGCCAACACCAACAACTAAGCCTGACGACGCCACAGGGGGCGCAGCCCGAGCAGGCCCAGGAGCGGGCCGGGCAGCAGCAGCCAGGCCACCTGGGTGCCCCAGGTCAGGGCCTGGTCCATGGCCAGGTGGATGGAGACCATGGTCAGGGCAAAGCCGATGCTGTTTTGCAGGGCCAGGGCACTGCCCACCACCTCTGGTCCGCAGGCCCGGGCGGAAAGGGCGGAGAACTGGGCCGAGTCAGCGATCACCGTGCTGCCCCAGAGCAGCAGGAAAGCCAGCAGCAGGCCGGCGGGCAGGGCCTGGGCCCAGGGATAGAGCAGGCAGCAGCTGCCGGACAGGGCCAGGGCGCCGGCGGCCACCCGCCCGGCGGGGATGCGCCGGGACAGCTGGCCCGCCAGGACACAGCCCAGGGCGCCGCTGCCGATGATGAGGAAGGCCAGGCCGGAAACGCCCCAGCCCAGCGCCCGGTCCAGGCCGCTCTCGACGATCAGCAGGGGCGTGAGGGTCCAGAAGGCATACAGCTCCCAACAGTGGCCGAAATAGCCCAGGGCCGAGGCCCGGAAATCCCGCTGGCGGAAGGCCAGCAGGGCCTGGCCCAGGCGCAGGCGGGGGGCATCGGGGCGGCGCCGGAAGTGGGGGCCGTCTCCCAGCCGGAAGATCAGGACGCCCGCCAGCAGGGCCAGGCCGGAAGCGGCCAGGATCACTTCCTGCCAGGGCCAGTGGGCCCCGGCCATGCGGATGCCGTGGGGCAGGGCGGTGCCCAGGGTGAGCATGCCCACCAGCCAGGCCAGGGTGGCGCTGGCCTGTTCCGGGGCCCAGCTCACCACCATCTTCATGCCCAGGGGGTAGATGCCCGCGAGGCTGAGGCCGACGCAAAAGCGCAGGAGCAGGGCGCTGTCCATGTCGCTGGCCAGAAGCGCGAAGGCGGCATTGGCGGCGGCGCCGAGGAGGGCGCACAGGGCGAAGATGCGGCTGGCAGGGAAACGGTCGGCCAGGCCGGTGAGGGCAAATCCCAGGGTGCCGCAGATGAAGCCTGCCTGTACGGCGTTGGTGAGGCTGCCCAGGTCGGCGAGGCTGAGGCCCCAGGCCTGGATCAGGTCATCGGCGGCGCTGTTGGCGGAGAACCAGAGGGAGGTTCCGAACAGCTGGGCCAGTACGATCAGGGTGATGGCGAGGCGGGGAGAAAGGGGCCGGGATGGGGGCATCCCGGCATTGTGTCAGCGTCTGGCTTACGAAGGGCTTACGCCCCGGAAGCAGGGCTCAGGCGGCGCGGCTGGTGCACATCATGGTGGCTTCGCCTTCGAGCACCACCTTGCCGTTGACCGTGCATACGGTTTCGACGATGCAACGCTTCTTTTCCACGATCACTTCCTTGATGGTGGCGGTAGCGGTGACCGTGTCGCCGGGGCGTACCGGGGCCTTGAACTTCAGGGTCTGGCCCATGTAGATGGTGCCGGGACCGGGCAGGCGGTTGCCCAGCACGGCGGAGATCAGGCCGGCGGTGAGCATGCCGTGGGCGATGCGACCGCCGAACATGGTGGTCTTGGCGAATTCCTCGTTCAGATGCACCGCGTTGGTGTCGGTGGACACGGCGGAGAAGAGCACGATGTCCGCGTCGGTGATGGTCTTGGCCAGGCTGGCGCTCATGCCGGGTTGCAGGTCTTCGATGTCGTAGCCGTTCTGGGCGTTCATGGGGCTGTGCTCCTGGGTTGGTTGATGAACAAGGGCTGATTATGCCGCAGTTGTGTTAAGGAACCATGCCGGAGCGCCGCTTCACGGCTGGACGAACAGGGCGGGATCCACGTTGGTGCCGTTCAGGACCACGGTCCAGTGCAGGTGCGGGCCGGTGGAGCGCCCGGTGGAACCGACGCTGCCCACCGGCTCCCCCTTCTCCAGCCACTGGCCGGGACGCACGGCGATGCTGTCCAGGTGGCAGTACAGGCTGATCAGGCCCTGGCCATGGTCCACGAACACGGAACGGCCATTGAAGAAGTAATCGGCCACGGCCAGCACCTTGCCGCCGGCAGCAGCCCGCACCGGTGCGCCCCGGGGGGCGGCCAGGTCCATGCCCGAATGGGGCGCCCGGGGCTGGCCATTGAAGAAACGGCGGACCCCGAAATGCCCGGAAACCCGGCCATCGGCGGGCAGGGCGAAATCGGTATCCACGTAGGGCGTATCCCGCCAATGCTGCTTGAGCTGCCGGATTTCCTCATGCTCCCGGGCCACCCGGGCTTCGTTTTCCGGCGATAGCTCCACCTGCCCCTTGTTCTTGAGGCGCAGGTGCTGGGTGGGGTAGGCCTTGGGGCGGACTTCCAGCACCAGGGGCGAGCCCTGGGCCGGGCTGGGGCCCTGGCGCAGGGTGAGGGAGCCGGCCGGGGTATCGAGGGGAATGCCGACCAATGCCTGCCAGCGGCCCTGGCGAGCCACCACGGCCAAGGGTTGTTCCCCGAGCCAGAGCTGGGGCCGGGGCTCGCCGGCGGGGCCCAGCTCCAGGCGGGCCACGCCGCCGGGCACGGCCTGGGCCTGGAGTTCGGCCCGCAGGGGGGCGCAGCAAAGCAGCAACAGCAGGGGCAACCAGCGCATGGAACAGGGCTTTCAGGGGGCGGCAGCGGTTTCGGCCTGAGGCAGGCCGCCGATGGGGTAAAAGCCGAAGCGGGTTTCCAGGTGGTGTTTCAGGCACTCCCGGTCCGGCTCGCTGATGCCCACGAACTGGATGCCGGTGCGGAATACGTCCGCCTCCCCCACCAGCACCGTATGGTTGGCCCTGGCCCGAATCTTCAGCTGATGGTGCTTGCCGCCCACCTGCAGAGGCGGCACCAGGAGGGTCAGATCCATTTCCCGGGAAGTGCACAGGTTGTGGGAGGAGTGGATGCACATGCCGCCCAGGGAAATGTCCGAAGTCAGCCCGTCAAAGGCTTTCTGCTGCATGTCCCGATGGCAGTGGCAGTGGATGATGACCCGCCAGCGGGCGGGATAACGGGGATGTTGGCGCCGATCTTTCATTTTCAGCCGGCTCAGTCGGACTCCCGGCGGAAAGGGCTCGGGATGGGCTGACGCTTTTGTTTAATCGACAACGATTATCACATCAAGCGCCGATGACGGGGGGGAAATCTGTCTGCGTGTCCCGTCCGGCCTAGGGTACCCGTATCCGGCAGTGGCTGCAGAAATGCACCCGCTCTGCTGTTTCCCGCTCCGGTTCTTCCCGGAAGTACACCGCCAGAGGCCTGCCGCACAGCCGGCACTGCTTGCGGCTCAGCTGCAGCAGCACCGAAATGCCTGGCAGGGGCACCAGCAGCAGGGCCCCGTAGAAGAACGGCCCGTTGGACACCCCGGCCAGGGACGACAGGAGAATGCAGAGGCACAGCACCAGGGCCGCCCCGATGGCGATCAGGGCCATGCCGTGCTCCAGCCGGTACAAGCGCCAGGGCATGGCCTGGTAGCTGTCGAAATCCGGCGGCAGGGCCGCCGCGATGGTCGCCGCAAACCGGCGCGACAGCCGGATGCCCAGGGGCACGCAGACCACCAGGGTGACGAAGATGGCCCCGGCCAGCGCCAGCAACCAGGGACCGGCGGCGGGATTGTCCGGAAAGGCGAAGGTCATCGGGGAGCTGTCGTGGCAGGTGGCATTTTGCTAGTTTGCCGGAAATCGGTATGGGCTGTCAGGGGCCATGGTGCAAGGCCAGCTCAGGCTTACGTCAGCGTCGATGGGATAAAAGCCAGGACTTCTTTCTGAGATGGACCCGGTTATTCTGGAGCGCCCGTAGGTAACTTGCGAAGAAGGTGCTGCGTCTCAGCGCTGCATCAAGGCGAACACGCCCCAGCCCAGGTATTCCCGGGTGTAGGTGGCGTAGCGCACGGGTTCGTTGTGCAGCTGGGCGCGCACTACCGGGACCAGCTCGTCGTCGGGGTTGGCGGCCAGCCAGTGGCGCATGGTGAGCCACTTGGCGGCCTCATAGCGGTCCCAGCCGTCCTGGTCGGCCAGCATCATCTCCACCACGTCGTAACCCAGGTTGCCGAAGGAGGCGAGCAGCTGCGGCAGGAGCTGGAAGTCGGAGATTCCATGGGCCAGGCAGCCCTGGGCCGCGGCTTCCGTCGGCGGCAGCTGGCGCCAGAAGGGTTCGCCGATCAGGATCATGCCCCCGGGGCGCAGGCTGCGGGCCAGCAGCGCCAGGGTCCCGGCCACACCGCCGCCGATCCAGGTGGCGCCGACGCAGGCGGCCACATCCACCGGCTCATGGGCCACATGGCCTGCAGCGTCGCCGTGGATGAAGCTGACCCGGTCGGCCACGCCGAGGGCTTCGGCCCGCTGTCTGGCCTGCTCGGTAAATAGCTGGCTCATGTCTACGCCGGTGCCGACGATGCCGTGATCCCGGGCCCAGGTGCACAGCATTTCCCCGGAGCCGCTGCCTAGATCCAGTACCTGTGTCCCGGCTTCCAGGCGCAGCGCCGCGCCGAGGCTGGCGAGCTTGTCGGGGGTGATGGGGTTGTGGATGCGGTGGGCGCTTTCGGTGATGTTGAAGATGCGCGGGATGTCCATGGGGGAGTCTCCTGTTTGTTTGAATGAGGGGGGGCGAACCGGCTGCTTGCGCTGCTCCGGAGCGGTTCCCTGATGGCGGGAGTGGCGGCGGGGAGCGTCCCGGCCATCCAGTTGGCTTCCCGGTTTCATCGCTTCTCCGAAGGTTTCGGCTTGAGCTGGCTGCGCAGCTCGGCGTGAAAGTCCTGCAAGCTGCCGCGATACAGCCAGATCACGCCACACATGCCGTAGAGGGACAGGGAGGCAGGGAAATTCACATCCCGCATGAGGGCAAGCACCGCAGGCTCCCTGAAGTACCAATAGAGCGCGTAGCAACCGTCCACCGAGAACCAGGTCGCGAAGAGCATGGCCGGCCAGTAGCGCCATTGCCGCTCCAGAAGAACGCGCATGCTCCAGGGGGCGGTCAGGTAGGTGAAGAAGGCCATGATCAGGCTGATGGGAATATCCCAATCAGGCGCCGGGGTATAAAACGATCCAAGGATGAGCAGCAGGACACCGACTGCCAGCGTGGCAAGCTTCCAGGGGCGAAGATATTCGGGAAGGCTGTAGACGAAGATTCTGGTCATGACGGGTAAGGGATGAGGGGCTGCACTGCATGGAGCTCGCTCTCGTTCCCAATACTAGGCGTCTCGTTTTTGGGGATGACTCTGTCGGAGCGGCTGCTCCGAGCAACAGGCGGGCTTTTGTTTTTCAGCACGTGAGCATAGGGCCCGGGCGGGGGGCATGTCGAGGGATGCGGCCTGTTTGTTCGGGCCTTTGTCGCTACGTGTTGTATCGCCGGGTGTCTGGCGGGCGTGGTGGCGGTCGGGCGGCCCCTGCCCCGGTCGTTACTCCCCCTGCTTCAGGAAGCGGGCGGCGAACATGGGGGCGGAGGCTTGTTCGGTGTAGCGGGCCTGCTGGCGTAGCCAGAGGGTGAAGGTGGTGTGTTCGCCGGGGATGCTGTCTACGGTGATGCGGCCGCCGTAGCGCTGGATGATGGCGTAGCTGATGGAAAGGCCCAGGCCGGTGCCTTCCTGTTTCTTGGTGGTGAAGAAGGGGTCGAAGATGCGGTCCATGTCGCCGGGGGCGATGCCCTGGCCCGTATCGCGGACCTGGACGATGACGCCGGGGGCGTCGTCGGTGTCGCTACCGTCACCGTCTTCCCGGATGCTGGCCTGGTCGCGGCTGCTGACGGTCAAGGTGCCGCCGCCGGGCATGGCCTGCATGGCATTCATGATCAGGTTGATCAGGACCTGCTGCAGTTCGCCCCGGCTCATTTCCACGGAGGTGCTGGCGTCGAGCTGGGTGATCACCTGCACGTCAGCCCGGTTCAGGTTGTGGCGGGTGAGAACCAGGCAGTCGGCCACCACGCTGTTGACGTCGGTGGCTTCGGCATAGCCGGCGAAGTCCCCGGGCCGGGCGAACTGCAGCAGCCGGGTGACGATGGCCCGGATGCGCTGGGTCTGGGCGTGGATGATGTTGATTTCTTCCTGCACCGGGGCGGCGTGTTCGTCCAGGATGTCTTCGAGCAGGTCCAGGTTGCCCTGGATCACGGCCACCGGGTTGTTGATCTCATGGGCGACCCCGGCGGTGAGTTCGCCGATGGCGGTGAGCTTTTCGTTCATCACCAGCTGCTGCTGGGCCCGGCGCAGGGTGGCGTTGGCCTCTTCCAGGGCGGCGGTGCGCTCGGCCACCTTGCGGTCCAGCTCGTCGGCGGCGCGCTGGATTTCCGTGCGCCGGGCGGCGAGGGAGTCGAGCAGGTGGTCGAAGGCCCGGGACAGGTGGCCCAGTTCGTCCCGGCTCCGGGTGGGGCCGACCCGGGCGCTTTCCTCTCCGGCTTCGATGCGGGCCATGACCCGGTTCATGCGCTCCAGGGGGCGGAAGATGGTTTGGGCCCAGCGCAGGGCGGTCAGGGTGCCCAGTCCGGAAACCACCAGGAACAGCAGGAACAGCCCGGCCAGGGCGCTGTGCAGGGCGGTTTGCAGGGGGGCTTCGAGGAAGCCCACGTAGAGCATGCCGATCCGCTCTCCGGCCAGGTTGAACAGGGGTTCGTAGCCGGACACATAGGTGTCATCCACCACGAAGGCGGAGCCCAGCCAGACCTGACCCTGCTCCAGCACCTTGTGACGCACGGCCTGGGAGACCCGGGTGCCCAGGGCCCGCCGGCCTTCGAACAGGCGCACATTGGTGGCGATGCGGGTATCGCCCAGGAACAGGGTGGCGGTGCCCTGGCTGCCCAGGGGTAGCGAGGCTTCCTGGTAGACGATGGTGTTGATGCGGTCCACGATGCCCTGGTTGCCGTTCAGCAGCACGCCGCCTTCGAGCAGTCCCCGGAGCTTGCCCTCCAGGTCGAGGATGGGCACTGCGGCTTGAATCATCAGGCCTCGTTCCTCCACCTGCATGGGGGTCGGGCTGGCGTGCCGGGTGGGCATCAGCTCCAGTCGGGCTCGTTCCCTGAGGGTCGGGTCCAGGGCCTGGAGCTGGTGCGGGGAGAACACTTCCAGCCCCTGCAGGCTGCGCCCGGCCAGGGCTTCGTGGACCACGGCCAGGGCGCTGCGGTCGCTGCCCTGCAGGGTGGCGCTGCCGGCCAGCACCCGGCCCTGGGCGTCCAGCAGCAGCAGGTAGTCCAGGCCCTGGGCCTGGGCTGCACTGCGCAGCAGGGTTTCGCTGGCCGGGCCCGGGGGCTGTTCCAGGGCCAGGGCCAGGCGCTGGGAGCCGGCAAAGCCTTCCAGGTCCATGCGCACGCTGTGCTGGACCCGGTCGAAATACTGGCGGGCGGTGACCAGGTCGGAGCTGACCTTGTTGACCAGCAGCTGGTCGTAGCCATGGGTGCCCCAGATCCAGACGATCAGCAGCAGCAGGGGTACCCCGAGCAGCAGGGGGGCCAGCACCAGGGCCAGCAGCTTGAGGCGGACCGAGCTGGCCAGCCGTTGCCGCAGCCGCCCGATGGGGCCGGGCCGGGCTAGCTGCTCCATTCAGCGCATTTCCGGTCCAGGGTCTTGCGCGACACGCCCAGCAGCTCCGCTGCCCGGACCTTGTTGCCGTTGCTCTGGGCCAGGATCGCCAGGATGTGCTGTTTTTCCACCTCGGCCAGGAGCAGGGAAGGGGGCTGACGGCCGCTGTCCTGGGGCGGGCCGGCATCCAGGGTGTCCAGGGGGAACTCGCCGAACAGCAGCGAGCGTTCGATGAAGTTGCGCAGTTCCCGCACATTGCCGGGCCAGGCATGGCTGCTCAGGGCCCGGGCGATTTCCGGGGTGATCAGCAGGGGCGGAATGCCCAGCTGCAGGGACAGCCGGTCCATGAACAGGGCCGCCAGCTCCGGCACGTCGCCGCTGCGTTGCCGCAGGGGGGGCACGGTCAGGGTCACCACCTCCAGGCGGTAGAACAGGTCCTGGCGGAAGCGGCACTGTTCCACCTCGTGCTTCAGGTTGCGGTTGGTGGCGGCCACCACCCGGACATCCACGGGCACTTCCTGCTGGCTGCCCACCGGGCGGATGCGCCGCTCTTCCAGGGCGCGCAGCAGCTTGGATTGCAGGCCCAGGGGGAATTCCCCGATCTCGTCGAGGAACAGGGTGCCCCCGTGGGCGTAGTAGAACAGTCCGTTGTGGGCATCCTTGGCGCCGGTGAAGGCGCCCTTCACGTGGCCGAACAGTTCCGATTCGATCAGCTCGGCGGAAATGGCGGCGCAATTCACCGCCACGAAGGGCCGGTCGGCCCGGGGCGAAAGCTGGTGCAGGGCCCGGGCCACCAGTTCCTTGCCGACCCCGGATTCCCCCTGGATCAGCACCGTGGAGGGGGTGGGGGCGATGCGGTGCACCAGGGCGCGCAGGCGGCCCATCTGCTCGGAACTGCCGATGATGTCGTCCCGCTCCCCGTCCCGGGCCGCCAGCTGGCGGCGCAGCAGGAAGTTTTCCCGGGACAGGCGGGTGCGTTCGAAGCAGCGCTGGATGGCATTGACGATCTGGTCGATGCGGAAGGGCTTGAGGACGAAATCCGAGGCCCCGGCGCGCAGGGCGTCGATGGCGGTTTCCATGTCCGCGAAGGCGGTGATGAGGATCACGTCGCCGGGAAAGCCGGCGGCCTTGAGCTCCTTGAGCCAGGTGAGGCCCGACTTGCCGGGCAGGGCGATGTCCAGAATGATCAGGTCGAAGTGCTGGGCCGCCAGCCGGGCGGCCCCCGCTTCGGCGCTTTCGGCGGTTTCCACCTGCCAGCTGCGCAGGGCCGGGGTGCGGGCCAGGAAATTGCGCATGCCCATCTCGTCGTCCACCACCAGGACCGAGGGCTTGATCGGCGCTTCGCTGGCGGCGCCGGCGGAGGAAGCGGGAGGCTGGGGCGGCTGGGTCATGGGCTGCGTGCGGCGAGGACGGGAGGTAAGGAGCGGGCCGATTATAGCCCGGGCCGAGGGCCTCCCCGGGCCGGGGGCAGCGGGCTCAGGCCCGGGGCCGCCGTGACCCGGGCGGATCGCGGCGGCGCCAGGCCCCGGAGCTCAGAGGGCGTCGAATACCACCTGGCCGGCCACCAGGGTGGCCTTGTTGCGGCCCGCCATCTCGTAGCCCAGGAAGGGGGTGTTCTTGCCGGCGCTCCTGAGGTTGTGGGGGGTGACCCGCCAGGGCTCTTCGGCGGAGAACAGGCAGATGTCGGCCTGGGCTCCCAGGCCCAGGTGGCCCAGGTCGTCCCGCCCCAGGATGGCGGCGGGGGCGCTGGTGACCGGGGCCAGGGCGGCGTTCAGGGGCAGCTTGGCGGCGGCAGCCCATTTCAGGGTCAGGGGCAGCAGCAGTTCCAGGCCCGTGGCGCCGGGTTTGGCTTCACCGAAGGGCACCAGCTTGTCGTCCTGGTCCAGGGGAGTGTGGTCGGAACAGAGGGCGGCGGTGCCGGCGGCCACCCCGGCGCAGAGTCCGTCCCGGTCGCGCAGGCTGCGCAGGGGCGGGTCGAAGCGGGCGTGGGTGTCGAAGAAGCCGATGTCGTGCTCGGACAGGTGCAGGTGGTGCACCCCCACGTCGCAGGTGACGGCCACGCCTTCGGCCCGGGCCTTGGCCACCATGGCCATGCCGGCAGCGGAGGAGAGGCGGCGCAGATGCAGGCGCACCCCGGTGTCGGCGGCCAGGGTCAGGTAGGTGGCGATGGCCACGGTCTCGGCGCTGACGGGAATGCCGGTGAGGCCCAGGCGGCTGCCCACTTCACCGTCGTGGGCGAAGCCGTTGCGGGACAGGTAGTAGTCCTGGGGCTGCAGCCAGATGGCGTAGCCGAAGGTGGCGGCGTATTCGAAGGCGCGCAGCAGGGCCTGGGTGTCCAGCACCGGGCGCTTGCCCTGGGAGAAGGCGATGCAGCCGGCCTGGCGCAGGCCGGCCATTTCCGCCAGACGCTCTCCTTCCAGGTTCTGGGTCAGGGCGCCCAGGGGCAGCAGCCGGGCCAGCCCCAGGTCCGCCGCCTGGCGCACCAGGCGCTCGGCCAGCTCGGGCTCGTCCAGCACCGGGTCCAGGTCGGGGGGGCAGACCAGGGTGGTGACGCCGCCGGCCACGGCGGCCTTGAGTTCGGTTTCCAGCTTGCCCGGGCGGGCCGAAAGGTCGATCAGGCCGGGGCAGACCACCAGGCCCCGGGCGTCGATTTCCCGCTCGGCCTGAAAGCCCGCGGGAGCCTGGCCGACGCCGGCCACCCGCCCGTCGGCCAGGTACAGGTCCTGGCGGGCATCGATCTGGTGCTTGGGGTCCACCAGGCGACCGTTGGTGATTGCAATCTTCATCTTTAATTCCCTGCCAGTATGCTCATGACCGCCATGCGCACGGCGATGCCGAAGGTGACCTGGTCGAGGATGACGGCCTGGGGCCCGTCAGCCACGGCGGAGTCGATTTCCACCCCCCGGTTCATGGGGCCCGGGTGCATGACGATGGCGTCGGGCTTGGCCAGGGCCAGCTTGGCCGGGGTCAGGCCGTAGTGCTTGAAGTACTCGCCAGCCGAGGGCAGCAGGGCGCCGTTCATGCGTTCATTCTGGAGGCGCAGCATGATCACCACGTCGCAGTCCCGGAGACCTTCGTTCATGTCGTGGTAGACCTGCACCCCCATGCGCCCCAGGTCGGTGGGCAGCAGGGTCTGGGGGCCGATGGCGCGGACTTCCGGCACTCCCAGAGTGGTCAGGGCGTGGATGTCGGAGCGGGCCACCCGGGAATGCAGGATGTCGCCGACGATGGCCACCCGCAGGTTCTCGAAGTTCTTCTTGAAGTGGCGGATGGTGTACATGTCCAGCAGGCCCTGGGTGGGGTGGGCGTGGCGCCCGTCACCGGCATTGACCACGTGGATGTCGTCCCGGCCCACCCGCTTCAGGTGGTCGGCAATCAGGTAGGGGGCACCGCTGGAGGCGTGCCGCACCACGAACATGTCGGCGTGCATGGAACAGAGGTTGTCTATGGTGTCCAGCAGCGTCTCCCCCTTGGCCGTGGAGGAGCGGGTGATGTCCAGGTTGAGCACGTCGGCGGAGAGCCGCTTGGCGGCGATCTCGAAGGTGGTGCGGGTGCGGGTGGAGTTCTCGAAGAACAGGTTGAAGACGCTCTTGCCGCGCAGCAGGGGCACCTTCTTCACTTCCCGGTCGGTGATCCCCAGGAAGGAGGCGGCCGTGTCCAGGATGTGGGTGAGGATGCCCCGGGGCAGGCCCTCGATGGAGAGCAGGTGGATCAGTTCGCCGTTGCTGTTGAGCTGCGGGTTATGCATGGTCTTCAACCCTCCAGGAGAGCAGGCCGGTTTCGTCACGGCCCAGGGTCAGGCAGGTCTGGCGCGGTAGTTCCAGGTTCCAGACGCAGTAGGTGGGGGCCACGGGCAGTTCCCGTTCGCCCCGGTCGGCCAGCACTGCCAGCTCCACGGCGGCGGGGCGGCCATAGTCGAACAGTTCGTTCAGGGCGGCCCGGGTGGTGCGGCCCGTGTACAGCACGTCATCCACCAGGATCAGGCGCCGGCCGTTCACATCGAAGGGAATCTGGGTGGGGCGCACCTGGGGATGCAGGCCCTTCTCGGCGAAATCGTCCCGGTAGAAGGAGATGTCGATCAGGCCGGCTTCTTCCGGCAGTTGCAACAGCTGCGACAGGCGCTCGGCAATCCAGGCGCCGCCGCTGTAGATGCCCACCAGGGCGGTGTCCGGCGTCAGCCGGGGCCGGATCAGGTCGGCCAGGGCCCGGCATTGGGCTTCGGCGTCAGGCAGGGGGAAGGGGGGTAGGGTCATGGGGGAAATCGAACCAGGTTTGCAGGATCAGTTGGGCAGCCACTGCATCGAGCAGGGGCTTCATGTTCTTGGCGTTGCGGCCTGTTTCCCGCAGGCGGGTTTCCGCGTCCCGGGAGGTGAGCCGCTCGTCGGCTTCCTGGACCGGCAGGCCGAAATGGCCTCCCAGCAGCAGGGAAAACGCGTGGGCCCGGAGGGTCATCTCGTGGGGGGTGCCGTCCGCGTGGGTGGGGCGGCCCACCACCAGCAGCTCCGGCTGCCACTCCTTCACCAGCCGGGTGATGGCGGCCAGGCGCTCGGCTTCGCTGCCGGCCTTGATCACTTCCAGGGGATGGGCCTGGCCCAGGGCGGTTTCGCCCACGGCCACGCCGATGCGCTTTTCTCCGTAATCGAAGGCGAGGACAGTGCCCATCCGCTCAGGCGTGTCCCGCCACGTCGGAAAGCTGGGAGAAGCTGATGCCCAGCTTCTGCATGGCCGCCGGCAGACGTTCCTCGGGGGGCATGGCAAACAGGATCTGGGCGTCGGCGGGCACGGTCAGCCAGGAATTCTGGGACAGCTCGTTTTCCAGCTGTCCGGCGCCCCAGCCGGCATAGCCCAGGGTCATGATGATGTCCCGGGGTTCGCCGCTTGCGCCGATGGCGGTGAGGATGTCCTTGGAGCTGGTGAGACCGATTTCCTCGCTCACCCGCAGGGTGGATTGCCAGCTGCCCCGGGGCCGGTGCAGCACGAAGCCCCGGTCGGTCTGCACCGGGCCGCCGAAATACACGGGCAGCCGGGCCAGCTCCTCGACCTTGAGTTCCAGCTCCACCTTCTCGAATAGGCCCGCCAGGGTCAGGTCTATGGGCCGGTTGACGATCACCCCCAGGGCCCCCTGCTCGTTGTGCTCGCAGACGTAGACCAGGGTCCGGTTGAAGTAGGGATCCACCATGGCCGGCATGGCGATGAGGAAATGGTGGGTGAGATTGACGCTTTCCATGGGGCCGGATTTTAGCCTGCTTCTGCCGGGGTGGCGCAGAAAGTGCGGTTTCTGGCTCGCGTGGGCGGGGTTCAGGTCTTGCGGGGGCGCAGTTGCTCGTCAAAGTTCTGGAGGCTGGGCATGGGCAGGGGAACGTCCTGTTCCAGGTGCCTCAGGCGCTGTTGCCATTGTTCGAGAATCTGGCTCCGTTCCGGATCGGTGAGGTAGGGGATGTGCCAGCCGATGAAGGGCGGCAGTACCTGGAAGCCGGCGTAGGCCAGGGTGCCCTGCAGCAGGGGCTTCAGCAGTTCGGGCAAGGGGCCGTGTATTCCCTCGGGCTGGAACATGTGCACCTGGCCGCCCAGGGTGACGCTGACCAGGGCCCGCCGGCCCGCGAGGCCGCCCCGGTTGTAGAAGCGCTTGCCCCCATAGACCAGGCCGGAGACGAACACCCGGTCGATCCAGCCCTTCATGATGGCCGGGGTGGAGCACCAGTACAGGGGAAAGTTGAGGATCAGCAGGTCGCACCACAGGAGTTTGTCCAGTTCGGCCTGGATGTCCGGGCTCAGGCTGTGATGCTGGACCGCATGCCGCTGTTCCAGGGCATAGACGCAATAATCCGGATTGGCCGGTTCCAGGAAATCGTCAGCCGAGGCCACCGGGTTGAAGCCCATGGCGTAGAGGTCGGAAAGCTGCACTTCATGTCCCTGGAGGCTCAGGGTTTCCCGGGCGGCTTCCTTGAGGGCCGAGCTGAAGGAACGGGGTTCCGGATGGGCATGGACAATCAGGCATTTCATGGGTGGGGAGTGAGGTGGGAAAGGGAGCATGGTAGGCCATTCCTGATATCAACGAAGAACGGTGACGACAAAGGGGGTGCCTGGAAGGGGGCATCCCTAGCGGAGCTTACTCACGAAAGTGGATGTGAGCTTCTGCTCACGGGCGGGAGGATGTTTTCCGGTTTGTGGCATGAATATTCCGTGTGAATCTGTCAGCATGGGGTTCCTGCTGTTGGGTTTTTCTCGTCTTGTGGAGGTGGTCGATGAAGGGTGTACTGGTTTTCTTGATGCTCCTGGGCGCATCCCTGGGGCATGCAGCCAGTTTCGATTGCGCCCGGGCACGGCTGCCGGTGGAGAAATTGATCTGCGGAAATCCGGATTTATCGCGTGCTGATGATGAACTGGGGTTTTCCTACGATTACCTGGAGACCCGTTGCCCCTCGCTTTTTGAGGGGCTGGATGTCCGGGCGACGCAAAGGAAATGGGTTGCCGGGCTGAGGAAAATTCCCGGCAAGGGGGCTCCGGAGGCAAGTCTGGCGGCTGATGCTTACCGGGAACGCAATGCCTTCCTCCTGGGGCTGGTATCCCAGTGTTCTCCAAATTATCCCAGGCCGGAATCCACCGTGGTCAGAGCCCTGGAGCTTGGCATGGCCCAGCCCAAGGGGGCGAGAAACTATCCAGATTTTTCCATTCCCTTTGTGGAAACCGATCCACCCAAAGTGGGACGTCTGATCAATGATCAGATATTCGGTGGCTTTTTTGATGTGGCGGCACCCAAGCATCTGGATGATGGGCTGCCAGGTTTGCTGGAGGAGTACCGGAGCCGTGAGCGCAGCTCGCCGGATGAAATCCGTTTCTCCACCATGATCAACAATGGCCGGATCCTGGTGCTGAACGTTTATTCAGCCGGCTGCGGTTCTTCCTGTAGTTCGGGAGAAAGCAAGGAAGTTTTCGACCTGTGGAACGGGCGCAGGGTTGAGGCAGCTGATCTGCTGACTCCCGCAGGAGCGAAAACCATGGCAAAACGCTTCCGCTCGGCGAAGTTGCAACGAGGCTGGAACATCGTCCGGCAGGAGCAGCTGGAAGTCAGTCCGGATTGCAAGCGCAACGGGGTCCATTGCAAGCCTTCGTCGAGTCTGGACGGGGATTTCCTCATGCATTGCGCCAGGGCGGATGCCGAAAGGGACTGGAGTCGCTACTGGGGCATGGAGCCGGACGCCGATGGGCGCTGGCGTTTCTGGACAATCTGGAGCTGTCGCGACAGTCGTGAGGGGAAATCCGGGCGCCCGTTTGTCCAGAGCTACTCCCTGGAAGAACTGCGCCCCTTGCTCAATGACTATGGCCGGAGCCTGCTGTTAGGCGAAGGAGATGTTCTGGAACCTGGCTCTCAGGAGTTTTCCTGCAAGCAGGATTCCGTTGCCGGGAATCCTCCGGCAGGAAAGGCGAAGGTCATTGATGTGCGAAGGTTCAACGATGAAACCCTGCTTCTGGATAGCAGTGGCGCTCTGTGGTGCTGGGATGCCAGTTGGCGCAACAAGCCGCCGCCCATCATCATCGGCGCCCAGGTTGCCAGGATGGATGCCGCCAGGTTTTCTGGTGTAGTCGGAGTGCTCAAGGATGGGACTCTGGTGAGTTGGGTTGGCGGAGCTTGTTCCGATGGCCAGAAACCGGTGCGGCTCAACCTCTCGCTCCATCAATCCCGGGCGTTGGCGGACCGGGACGGGGAACTATGGTCCGTGGGGCGTGACGGAACACTGGGGTTCTGGAGTGTGCGGACGCCGGTCTCTCCCTTCACGGTGGCGACCGGTGTTGTCGAGATCGGGCGCGGAACGCATCAGGAGTTGCAGATGCTGAAGCGGGACGGCAGCCTCTGGGTCTGGGGGGGCGCGCGGGAGGATGTGCCGGCTCCCGATTCAGAGCATTGGTTGCGCATGGGAGGCGGGTTTTCCCGTTTGACCGGTCAGAACGTGGACATGGCTTTCCGGGCCGATGGTTCCTTATGGGCCTGGGGAGAGTCCCTGAAAGCCGTGGACTATGCGGAGAGTGGCCAGGAGCGGGGCCCGAAGAACATCGGGTCGGGCTACATTTCCATCCACTGGGCCGCAGACATGTACGCCGTCGGAGTCAAGGAAGACGGCAGCCTCTGGGCAAGCTACCAGCGGGGCAGGCGGACCCGGATGGAGCCGCTGGGTTGTGGTTACAAGGAAGCAGTGGCCGTGGGATATGCGGGAGACTTTCCTCGCCCTCCTGATGATGTCATCGTTCTGGCCCTGAAGCAGGATGGGCAGCTGGTGGGTTGGGGAAACTGGCTGCATTCCAGTGGGTGGAGCCGCAATGAAATCTTTACCCAGGCTCCTGCTGATCTGGGCAAGGGTTTCACGCAGCTGTTCCCGGTCGGCAGCGGCTACGACGCCTACGCGGTTGCCGTCAAACGAGATGGTTCCGTCTGGGAGTTCCGCACTCCCCAGAATCCGGGGGTTCCCAAAGGACTGGAGGTACTGAGGAAAATTGATTTTCCTGCCCCGGGAGTTTCCCTGCGCTGAGGGCTTGGATGCCTGAAGCGGACAGGCGGCCGGGATGGCCGCCTGTCCGGAATGCCATTGCCGGGGAGATCAAATCTTGCGGTAAATCTCCGCCCCGCTCTGCACGAATTCCACTGCCTTCACCTCCATGCCCTTCTCCAGGGCCTCGGCTTCGCCGATGCCCTGCTGGGCGGCGAAGTCGCGCACGTCCTGGGTGATTTTCATGGAGCAGAAGTGGGGGCCGCACATGGAGCAGAAGTGGGCCACCTTGGCCGATTCCTTGGGCAGGGTCTCGTCGTGGAAGGACTTGGCCTTGTCCGGGTCCAGGCCCAGGTTGAACTGGTCGTCCCAGCGGAACTCGTAGCGGGCCTTGGACAGGGCGTTGTCGCGGATCTGGGCGCCCGGGTGCCCCTTGGCCAGGTCGGCGGCGTGGGCGGCCAGCTTGTAGGTGATGATGCCTTCCTTGACGTCGTTCTTGTCCGGCAGGCCCAGGTGTTCCTTGGGCGTGACGTAGCAGAGCATGGCGGTGCCGTACCAGCCGATCATGGCGGCGCCGATGCCGCTGGTGATGTGGTCGTAGCCGGGGGCGATGTCGGTGGTCAGGGGGCCCAGGGTGTAGAAGGGGGCTTCCTTGCAGTGCTTCAGCTGCAGGTCCATGTTCTCCTTGATCATGTGCATGGGCACATGGCCGGGACCTTCGATGATGGTCTGCACGTCGTGCTTCCAGGCGATGTCGGTGAGTTCGCCCAGGGTTTCCAGCTCGCCCAGCTGGGCCTCGTCGTTGGCATCATAGATGGAGCCGGGACGCAGGCCGTCACCGAGACTGAAGGCCACGTCGTAGGCCTTCATGATTTCGCAGATGTCCTCGAAATGGGTGTAGAGGAAGCTTTCCTTGTGATGGGCCAGGCACCACTTGGCCATGATGGAGCCGCCGCGGGAGACGATGCCGGTCATGCGGTTGGCGGTCATGGGGATGTAGCGCAGCAGCACGCCGGCGTGGATGGTGAAGTAGTCCACGCCCTGCTCGGCCTGCTCGATCAGGGTGTCGCGGAAGATTTCCCAGGTCAGCTCCTCGGCCTTGCCATTCACCTTCTCCAGGGCCTGGTAGATGGGCACGGTGCCGATGGGCACGGGGCTGTTGCGGATGATCCATTCCCGGGTTTCGTGGATGTTCTTGCCGGTGGACAAATCCATCACCGTGTCGCCGCCCCAGCGGGTGGACCAGGTCATCTTGTCCACTTCCTCGCTGATGGAAGAACCCAGGGCGGAGTTGCCGATATTGGCGTTGATCTTCACCAGGAAGTTGCGGCCGATGATCATGGGCTCGCTTTCCGGGTGGTTGATGTTGTTGGGGATGATGGCGCGGCCCCGGGCCACTTCGGAACGCACGAATTCCGGGGTGATCTCCTGGGGAATGGCGGCGCCGAAATCCTGGCCCTTGTGCTGGCGGGTTAGCAGCTTGACCATCTTCTCGCCCTGGGGGCCGGAGTTCTTCAGGTTTTCCAGGTACTGCTGGCGGTTCAGGTTTTCCCGGATGGCCACGTATTCCATTTCCGGGGTGATGATGCCTTTGCGGGCGTAGTGCATCTGGCTCACATTGGCGCCGGCCTTGGCGCGGCGGGGCTTGCGATGCAGACCGGGGAAGCGCAGTTCGTCCAGGGCCGGGTCGGCGGCGCGGATGCGGCCGTATTCGCTGGTCAGGTCGGGCAGCACCTCGGTGTCGCCCCGCTCCTCGATCCACTGCTGGCGCAGGGCCGGCAGGCCGGAACGGATGTCGATTTTGGCGTTGGGGTCGGTATAGGGGCCGGAACAGTCGTAGACGTAGATGGGCGGGTTCTTCTCGCCGCCGAAGCCGGTGGGGGTGTCGTCCTGGGAAATTTCCCGCATGGGGACCTGGATGTCCGGCCGGGAGCCCTGCACGTAGATCTTGCGGGAGTTGGGCAGGGGCTGGACGGCGGCGCTGTCCACCTGAGCGGCGGCGGCGATGAATTGGTCGTTGGCGTTCATGGTCTTCCTTGCGGCAAAGCGGGCGGGGACGGGCTGAAAACTGTTTCAGACGCGCAGGGAAGGAGGAAAGTTCGGGCACCCCGATTCGTTTCCCTACGCCGGCATGACCCGTACAGGTTCGAAGGGTCTGTCTCAGCGCTGCCGGCTGACCGGCGGCGCACCCCTAACGAGGGGGCCGAAGTTACTGTAAAGGCCATGTTTACGCAATGATTCCTGCCCGGGACGGCGCCCCGTCTGGGCTGGAGCATCAAGTATTTGCCCGAGCTGCCGAAAAGGAATATTCGTGCTCCGGAATCGCACCATGACCATGAACATCAAATCACCCCTCGTCCTGGGACTGGCCGCCAGCCTCCTGCTGGCCGCTGCTCCGGCCCTGGCGACCAGCATCTGGCGGCCCATTGCCAGCGACAAGGGGCGTTCCATCGAGGTGGATACGGCCAGCATCCAGCGGGAAAAGGACGGCAAGGTGCTGGCCACCGGGCGGTTGGTGCTGGACAAGGAAATCGTCGATGCCCGTAGCGGCGGAAGCTACAAGTTCATCCAGACCACCACCCGCTACGACTGCAGCCAGCGGGCCGGCGCCACCATCCGGCGCAGCTTCATCAAGGCCAGCGAGGAAGTGTTGCGGGACGAGGAAATGAAGGATGCCGCCTTCATGCCCGTGCGCAGCGGCACTCTGGACGACAAGGTGCTGCGCGAGGTCTGCCGTCCTCCCGGCAGCCGGGGGCAGGCGATGAAGGTGGCCGAGCAGGCCAACGCTGCGGCCGCCGCCCTGCGCCAGTCCAATGAGGCCATGATCCGCAAGCAGTTGGAGGCCATCAAGACGGTCACGGGCAAGCCCGTGAGCGGGAGTACCAAGACCGTCTATGCCAGGGGTTCTTCCCCGCGCAGCAAGGCCAAGCCGGCCCTGGAGGTCATGCCCGAGCCGCCCCGGCCCGCCAGCTGGGCCTACTCGGGGCCGGGCGGTCCCGAACACTGGGCCCGGGTGCAGCCCGGCTACTCCCTGTGCAGCGAGGGAACGCGCCAGTCCCCCATCGACATCCGCGACGGCATAGGGGTGGATCTGGAACCCATAGCCTTCGACTATCGCCCCTCCCATTTCGCCATCAGTGACACCGGGCATGGCATCCAGGTCCGGGTGGACGGTAACCGGCTCAGCCTGCTGGGCAAGAACTACGAGCTGGAGCGCATCGTCTTCCACCGGCCGGCCGAGGAGCGCATCAACGGGCGCAGTTTTGATGTGGGCGTGCATCTGGAGCACCAGGCCTTCGACGGCGAGCGCCTGGTGGTGGCGGTGCTGCTGGAATTGGGGCAGCCCCATCCGCTGATCCAGACCCTGTGGAACTACCTGCCCCTGGAGCCGGGCCTGGAGGTGACGCCTCCTGCTGCCACCATAGACCTGAACCAGTTGCTGCCGGAGCAGCGGGGCTATCACACCTACATGGGGTCCCTGACCACGCCGCCCTGCAGTGAAGGGGTGATCTGGGTGGTACTGCAGCAAGCCTTGCAGATTTCCCCGGATCAGGACGCCATCCTGGCCCGTCTCCATCCCCATAATGCCCGGCCCCTGCAGCCGCTCCAGGGGCGGCTGATCAAGTCTTCCCGCCCGAACGATTGACCGGGCCTGCCGGCCGGGGCAGAATTACTGACTTTTGAGTCAGTAATTCTGCCCCGTCATGTCCTCTCCCCCTGTTCCCGCCGCGTCCCCCCGGCCGCGCCAGCGCCGCAAGGAAGCCCGTCCGGCCGAGCTGACGGCGGCCGCCCTGCGCCTGTTCGTGGACAATGGTTTTGCCGCTACCCGGCTGGAGGATGTGGCGCGTCTGGCCGGCGTTTCCAAGGGGGCCCTGTACCTCTATTTCGAGAACAAGGAAGCCCTGTTCGAAGCGGTGGTCCGGGAGGGCATCCTGCCCACCCTGGAAGAGGGGGAGGCGATGATCGCCGCCCACCGGGGCTGCCGGGCCGAACTGCTGCGGGCCCTGGTCCTGGGCTGGTGGGAGCTGGTGGGCGCCACCCCCTACGGGGGCATTCCCAAGCTGATCATCGCCGAGGCCCGCAACTTTCCCGGGGTCGTGCATTTCTACCATGAGCAGGTGATCAACCGGGGCCGCAGGCTGCTGGCCCAGGTGCTGCAGGAAGGCATGGACAGCGGCGAATTCCGCCCCATGCCCCTGGCCACGGCGGTGGACCTGGTGCTGGCGCCGGTGCTGATGCTGACCATCTGGCGTCACTCGATACACGGGGTGCTGGGGGACATGCCCCAGCACGAGCCCGGCCTCTACCTGCAGACCCATCTGGATCTGCTCTTGCAGGGGCTGCTGCGCCAGCCCGGGAGCACCGCATGATCAAGCCACCTTCTTCAGGATTTTCCCTGCCTCTGCTTCTGACCCTGCCCTGGCTGCTGGGCGCCTGCGGCCAGGAGGCGCCGCCTCCCCTGCCGCCCCGCCCGGTGCTGGTCCAGGGGGTGGCGGATGACGGCGGTCAGGGGCAGCAGCGCTACAGCGCCACCATCCGCTCCCGTACCGAAGCCCCCCTGGCCTTCCAGGTGGGGGGCAAGCTGCAGAAGCGGCTGGTGGATGTGGGCAGTCCGGTTCGGGCCGGCCAGGTGCTGGCGCGTCTGGACCCCGCCGATCAGGCCCTGAACCTGGCAGCGGTGGAGGCGGAGCTGAGCCTGGCCCAGGCCGAGGCGGAGCGCTACCGCACCCTGAAGGCCAGGAACTTCGTCAGCCAGACAGCCCTGGACGGCAAGGAAACCGCCCTCAAGGCGGCCCGGGCCCAGGCGGAGCTGGCGCGCAACCAGCGCGGCTACACGGATCTGCTGGCCGACCAGGACGGGGTGATTGCCCGGGTCGAGGCGGAAGTGGGGCAGGTGGTGGCCCCGGGCCAGACCGTGCTGCGCCTGGCCCGCCCCGACCAGCCCGAGGCGGCCTTCGACCTGCCTGAATCCCGCATGGGCAAGTTGCGGGTGGGGGACCGGGTCCAGGTGCGGTTGTGGGCTGACGGGGAGCGCGACTACCCGGGGCAGATCCGGGAAATCGGCGCCGTGGCCGATGCCGCCACCCGGACCTATCCGGTCCGGGTCCGCATCGAATCGGCCGACCCGGCCCTGAAGCTGGGCATGAGCGCCACCGTCAGCGTGGACATGCCGGGCGCGGGCCTGCGCCTGCCCGGCGGCGCCATCTTCCAGCAGGGGGACCAGCCCGCCGTGTGGGTGGTGGGCCAGGATGACAAGGTCAGCCTGCGCCCGGTGCAGGTGCTGGCCTGGGAGGAAGGCTATGCCCGCATCGGCGGCGGCCTGCAGGGCGGCGAACGGGTGGTGGTAGCGGGGGCCCACAAGCTGGCGCCCGGGGAACAGATCCAGCCCCAGGAACGCCGCCCATGAAATACCACCCGGGGCGTTACAACCTGTCGGCCTGGGCCCTGCACCATCCGTCCATGGTGCTCTACCTGATGGTGGTGCTGATGCTGGCCGGCGCCCTGTCCTATTTCAAGCTGGGCCGGGCGGAAGACCCGGACTTCACCATCAAGGTGATGGTGGTGCGCACCCTCTGGCCCGGGGCCAGCGCCCGGGAGGTGGAACAGCAGGTCACCGAGGCCATCGAGAAGAAGCTCCAGGAAACCCCCTGGGTTCATGTACTGCGCTCCTATTCCAAGCCCGGGGAGTCCATGGTGTTCGTGGAGCTCAAGGACTACACCCCCAAGGCGGCGGTGCCCGATTCCTGGTACCAGGTGCGCAAGAAGCTGGGGGACATGGCCGGCAACCTGCCCCAGGGGGTTCTGGGACCCTTTGCCAACGACGAGTTCGGGGACACCATGGTGAGCATCTACGCCCTCACCGGGGACGGCTTCGATCTGGCCGCCCTGCGCCGGGAGGCGGACCGGCTGGCCAAGGTCCTGTACCAGGTGCCGGACGTGAAGAAGGTGGAGCTGATCGGCGTCCAGGGGGAGAAGATCCACATCGACTTTTCCCGGGCCAAGCTCGCCAACCTGGGCATTTCGGTCCAGGCCGTGGCCGATGTGCTGGCCCGCCAGAACGCCATGACGGCGGCCGGTTACTTCGAGACCGCCCAGGACCGGGTGCGCCTGCGGGTGCCCGGCAACTTCCAGTCCCCCGAAGCCATCGAGGCCATCGCCCTGGTGGTGGAGGGCCGCAGCTTCCGGCTCGGGGACGTGGCCCGGGTGCAGCGGGGCCTCGCCGATCCCCCGGAGCCGCGCATGTATTACAACGGCCGGGAGGCCATCGGCCTGGGCATCGTCATGGCCCGGGGCGGCGACGTGATCCGCCTGGGCGAGCACCTGTCTGCGGCCGTGGCCGGCTTCCAGGCGCAGCTGCCCCTGGGGCTGGACATCCACCAGGTGGCGAACCAGCCGGAAATCGTCGCCTCTTCCCTGCAGCTCTTCATGCAGTCCCTGGGGGAAGCCGTGGCCATCGTGCTGGCGGTTTCCTTCCTCAGTCTGGGGCTGCGCACCGGGGCGGTGGTGGCCCTGTCCATTCCCCTGGTGCTGGCGGTGACCTTCCTGTTCATGGCGGTGTTCGGCATCGACCTGCAGCGCATCTCCCTGGGGGCCCTGATCATCGCCCTGGGGCTGCTGGTGGACGACGCCATCATCGCCGTGGAAATGATGGTGGTGAAGATGGAGCAGGGCTGGGACCGCTTCAAGGCCGCCACCTTCGCCTACACCTCCACGGCCTTTCCCATGCTTACCGGCACCCTGATCACGGCGGCGGGCTTCATGCCTGTGGGCTTTGCCCGTTCCGCCGCCGGGGAATACACCTTTTCCATCTTCGCCGTGGTCACCATCGCCCTCCTGGTGTCCTGGGTGGTGGCCGTGGTGTTCACCCCCTACCTGGGTTCCCGGCTCCTGAACCCGGAAAAACTCCGGGCCCGGGCCAGCCGCCACAGCGAGGAAGACATCTACGACACACCCTTCTACCGCCGCTTCCGGGCCCTGGTGACCTGGTGCGTGGTGCATCGCTGGCGGGTCATCGCGGCCACCCTGGTGGTGTTCGTCCTGTCCATGGGGGTGTTCGCCACGGCGGTGCAGAAGCAGTTCTTCCCGGCCTCCAGCCGGCCCGAGCTGCTGGTGGACCTGTGGCTCCCCGAAGGGGCTTCCCTGCGGGCCACCAGCCAGGAGGCCAGCCGGGTGGAGGCGCTGTTGCGCCAGGCCGGGGGCGAGGACGTGAAGTTCTTCCTGAGCTATGTGGGGATAGGCAGCCCCCGCTTCTACCTGCCCCTGGACCAGCAGCTGTTCAACGACAATTTCGCCCAGTTCGTCATCACCACGGGCGGCCTGGAGGCCCGGGAGCGGTTGAAGCAGAAGCTCGAGGCCGCCTTTGCCGATGCCGCCTGGAGCGGCGTGCGGCTGCGGGTGCTGCGGCTGGAGAACGGGCCGCCGGTGGGCTATCCGGTGCAGTTCCGGGTGATGGGGGAGGACCCGGCCCAGCTGCGCGACATGGCGGCCCGGGTGGCGGAGCTGATGCGGGCCCATCCGCATCTGCACAACGTCAATTTCAGCTGGAACGAGATGGCCAAGGGGGTGCGCCTGGAGGTGGATCACGACCGGGCCCGGGCCCTGGGGATTTCCGCCCAGGAGCTTTCCTCCTTCCTGCAGTTCCTGCTCCAGGGGCGCACGGTGACCCAGCTGCGCGAGGGGGACCGGCTGGTGGATGTGGTGATGCGGGCGGCCCCCGGCGAGGCGGGCAGCCTGGACGAGCTCCAGGACCTGGACATCCATCTGGCCGACGGGCGTAGCATCCCCCTGGTCCAGGTGGTGAAGCTGGTGCCGGTGCTGGAGGACGCCCTGATCTGGCGCCGCAACCGGCTGCCGGTGCTGACGGTGCGCGCCGACGTGCGCGACCAGGGCCGGGCTTCGCGCCAGCCGGCCGAGATCACCGGGGATCTGCTGCCCGGCATCCGCAGCCTGGAGGCCAACCTGCCTGCCGGTTACCGGATCGAGGTGGGCGGTTCGGTGGAAGAGTCGGCCAAGGGGGAAAGCTCCATCAAGGCGGTGATGCCGGTGATGCTCCTGGCCGTGATTACCCTGTTGATGATCCAGCTGCAGAGCATGGGCCGTACCGTGATGGTCCTGCTCACCGCCCCCCTGGGGCTGATCGGCGTGGCCCTGGCCCTGCTGCTGTTCAATGCGCCCTACGGCTTCGTGGCCAACCTGGGGGTGATCGCCCTGTTCGGCATGATCATGCGCAACTCGGTGATCCTGGTGGATCAGATCGAACGGGACGAGCAGGCCGGCAAGCCCGCCTGGGAGGCCATCGTCGGTGCCGCCGTGCGTCGTTGCCGACCCATCATGCTCACGGCGGCGGCGGCCATCCTGGCCATGCTGCCCCTTACCCGCCAGGTGTTCTGGGGGCCCATGGCGGTGGCCATCATGGGGGGGCTGCTGGTGGCCACCGTGCTCACCCTGCTGTTCCTGCCGGCCCTCTACGCGGCCTGGTACAAGGTCCCGGGGCCTGGGGCGGCAACGGAGGCGGCTGCGCTATAATCCGGCTTTACCAGAATCCGTATATTAGATCGTGCTAATATTTCCGCCTTGGAGACCCCTATGAACATCGAGCAAGCCCGCTTCAACATGGTCGAGCAGCAGATCCGCCCCTGGGAGGTGCTGGATCAGTCCGTGCTGGACCTGCTGTTTACCGTCAAGCGGGAGGAATTCGTGCCTGCCGCCAGCAAGTCCCTGGCCTTCGTGGACCTGGAGCTGCCCCTGGGGCAGGGCCAGGTGATGCTGGCGCCCCGGGTTGAAGCCCGGCTGCTGCAGGAACTGAGCGTCAAGCCCACCGACAAGGTGCTCGAGATCGGCACCGGCAGCGGCTACATGGCGGCCCTGCTGGCCGCCAAGGCGGAGCATGTGGTGAGCGTGGAAATCAACGCCGAGCTGGCCGACGTGGCCCGGGGCAACCTGACCCGGGCCGGCATCACCAATGTCACCGTGGAAACCGCCGACGGCGCCCGGGGCCTGGCGGCCCGGGGGCCCTACGACGTGATCGTGATTTCCGGCGGCGTTCCCGCCATTCCCGAGGCCATCCTGAAGCAGCTGCGCGTCGGTGGCCGGCTGGCCGCCATCGTCGGCACGGCGCCGGTGATGCGGGCGCAGCTGGTGACCTGCACCGCCGAAGGCATCTACAACACGGTCAACATGTTCGAAACCGTGGTGCCGATGCTGGAAAACTTCTGCGCCGAGCCGGCCTTCAGCTTCTGATGCGTCATCTCAGTGCCCCGGAACTGGCGGCCTGGCTCGCCGATGCAAGCCGGCCCGCTCCCCAGCTGCTGGACGTGCGCGAGGCCTGGGAACACGAGTACTGCCACATTCCCGGCAGCACCCTGATGCCCATGGCCAGCGTGCCCCTGCGCCTGCAGGAGCTGCAGCCGGATGCCCCCCTGGTCTGCATCTGCCACCACGGCGGTCGCAGCATGCAGGTGGGCATGTTCCTGGAGTCCCGGGGCTTCGGGGAGGTGTACAACCTCTCCGGCGGCGTGAATACCTGGGCCCAGACGGTGGATCCGGCCATGAAACGTTATTGATGAGGCAAAAATGAAGAAGACATCCTGGCTCCTGCCCCTGTTGTTGGCCGCCACGCCCGCCCTGGCGGTCGATCTGCTGCAGGTCTACCGGCAGGCCCAGGATTACGACGCGGTGTTCGCCACGGCCCGGGCCAACCTGGATGCCGGGCGGGAAAAGGGCCCCCAGGGCCTGTCCGGCCTGCTGCCCAGCCTGAGCCTGTCGGGCAACACCGCCTGGAACGATAACGACATCAGCAGCGGCGGGGTCAGCACGGCGCGCCAGTACAACAGCAATGCCTACACCCTGTCCCTGTCCCAGCCCGTGTTCCGCTGGCAGAACTGGGTGGCCTATGACCAGGGCAAGCTGGCCGTGGCCCTGGCCGAGGCCCAGTTCGTCCAGGCCCGCCAGGACCTGATCCTGCGGGTGGCTCAGGCCTATTTCGACGTGCTCAACGCCCAGGTGAACCTGCAGGCGGCCGAGGCCCAGAAGGTGGCCATCGCCCAGCAGCTGGAGCAGGCCAAGAAGAATTTCGAGGTGGGGACCTCCACCGTGGTGGATACCTACGAAGCCCAGTCCCGCTACGACCTGGCCACGGCCCAGGAAATCTCCAGTGCCAACGACCTGGAAGTGAAGCGGGAGGCCCTGCGGGTGATCATCGGCGAGGTGCCCGAAAGCCTCGCCACCCTGGATACCAGCAAGCCCATCCTGCCGCCCCAGCCGGCCCGGATGGACCCCTGGGTCGAAGCGGCCCAGAAGGACAACGTGGCGGTGCAGATCCAGCAGCACAATGCAGAAATCGCCAGCAAGGAAGCGGAAAAGGCCCGCGCCGGCCACTATCCCACCCTGGATCTGGTGGCCAGCAGCGGCCGCAGCAAGGGTATCTCCAGCTCGGGCGGCAGCGCCCGGGTGGAAACCGACGTGAACAGCATCGGGCTGCAGCTCAACGTGCCCATTTACCAGGGCGGCTATGTCTCCTCCAAAGCCCGGGAAGCGGCGGCCGGCTACACGGCGGCCATGTCCAGCCTCGAATCAGCCCGCCGCAATGCAGCCCTGAGCGCCCGCCAGAGCTACCTGGGGGTGGTGAACGGCCTGGCCCAGATCAAGGCCCTGGAAGCGGCCCATGCTTCCTCCAAGGCTTCCCTGGAATCCAACAAGCTGGGCTACGAGGTGGGGGTGCGCATCAACATCGACGTGTTGAATGCCGAGCAGCAACTGTTCGTCACCCGCCGGGACCTGGCCAAGTCCTACCACGACACCCTGATGGCCCGCCTGCGTCTGAAGGGGGCCGTGGGCTCCCTGGATGAACCCGACCTGCAGGAAATCAACGCCCTGCTGAAGTGATCAGGGCCAGGGTGCGGGCCGTCGCACCCCGGTGCGCCGCCGCGAAGTCCCGGCCCGCCTGTCCCATGGCCACCCGTTTTGCGGGGGCATCCAGCAGTTCTCCCAGCACCGTTTCCAGTTCCCCGGCATCTGCAACCTGCCGGGCTGCGCCTGCCGCCACGGCATCGGCGCTGGCCTGGGCGAAGTTGAAGGTGTGGGGCCCGGTCAGCACCGGGCAGCCGCAGGCGGCCGCCTCGATCAGGTTCTGACCGCCCAGGGGCAGCAGGCTGCCCCCCACGAAGGCCAGGTCGGCGAGCCGGTAATAGGCCGCCATTTCCCCCATGCTGTCCCCCAGCCAGACCTGGTGTTCCGCTCCCGGCAGCCCCTGGCTGCGATAGGCCAGGCGCAGCCCCCGCTCCCGCACCAGGCGGGCCACGGCCTCGAAGCGCTGGGGATGGCGGGGCACCAGGACCAGCAGCAGCTCCGGCCGCTGCAGCCGTTCCAGTACCTCCAGGAGCAGCACTTCTTCCCCTTCCCGGGTGCTGGCCGCCAGCCAGACCGGGCGGGAGCCCAGGGCGGCGCGCCAGGTCTCGCCCAGCGCCAGGGCCGCAGGGGCCGGGCTCACGTCGAATTTCAGGTTGCCGCAGATGCTGATGCGGGGCGCGCCTAGCAGGGCCAGGCGGTTGGCGTCGGCTTCGCTCTGGGCTGCCACGGCGGCCAGCCGTTCCAGGGCCGGGCGCACCAGGGCGGCGATGCGGGCATAGCCCCGGGCCGAGCGGCGGGACAAGCGGGCATTGGCGAGCACCACCGGCAGCTGACGCCGGGCGGCGGCGGCCATCAGGTTGGGCCAGATCTCCGTTTCCATCAGCACCCCCAGGCGGGGGCGGAAATGATCCAGGAAGCGGGCCATGGCGCCCGGGTAGTCGTAGGGCAGGTAGGCCTGCAGCACCCGGGGATCGTCGCCCAGGAGTTCGGCCCCGGCGGCCCGGCCGGTGGGGGTCATGCAGGTGAGCAGCAGCCGGTGTCCGGGCCAGGCTTGCAGCAGCGCCTGGATCAGGGGCTGGGCGGCCCGGGTTTCGCCGACCGACACGGCGTGCAGCCAGATCAGCGGTTCCGGCCCCGGGGGCTGACCGAAAAAGCCCCAGCGCTCGCCCAGGTGCTGCCGGTATTCGGGCTGGCGGCGGCTGCGCCACAGCAGGCGCAGCCAGACCAGGGGCGCGCCCAGATAGAGCAGCAGGCAGTAGAGCATCCGGGCCATGGCTTACGGCCTGCCGGGCGTGGGGGAGGGGAGGTTCATCTCAGTTTCCCGGGGGCAGCAGGGGGGCCAGCTGATTGAGTACTTCCTGGACCGAGGGCACCTGGGCCCGGCCGCCCAAGTTGCGGTGCCAGCCCTGGCCCAGGACCCCGGTGAGGCCCGGGTCGGTGGCCGTGTACAGGGCCACGGTGGGGGTGTTCAGGGCCACGGCCAGGTGCGACAGGCCGGTATCCACCCCCACCACCAGGCGGGCGTGGGCCAGCATCGCGGCCAGGTCGGCCAGGCCCATGGCCGGGACGGCCTGGGCTCCAGGGATCTGGGTGGCCAGGCGCCGGGCCCGTTCCCGTTCCCTGGCGTTGCCGCCCGGCAGCAGCGCCGTGAGGCCGCGGCTGGCCAGGGCCCGGCCCAGGTTCACCCAATGCATTTCCGGCCACAGCTTGTCGTCCCGGCTGGTGGCGCTGAGCAGCACCGCCGAGGTGCCACTGATGCCTTGCCGGGGGGGCGCGATGCCGTAGTCCAGCTCCGGACTCAGGGAATAGCCGAGGGCGGCGGCGGCCAGGCGCCGGTTGCGCTCCACCGCATGCAGGGTCTTGGGCACGAAGAAGGCTGCATCGTAGCAGCGGCTGGCCAGGGGCTCCCGGGCCGAATCCCGGTTGTGGCCCAGGCGCGGGCCCTGGGCCTGGCGGGCGATCAGGGCGCTTTTGAGCAGCCCCTGGGTGTCCAGGATGGCGTCGTAGCGGCTGGCGCCCAGCTGGCGCCGGGCGGCCCCGATTTCCTTCCAGGTAGCCGGAGACCAGAGCCGTTTGCGCCAGCGGCGCAGGGCCACCGGGATCACTTCGCCGACGCCCGGATGCAGGCGGGGAATGGCGGCGAAGCTCTCTTCCACCACCCAGTCGATGCGGATGTCGGGAAATTGCTGGCGCAGGTCGCTGACCACCGGCAGGTTGTGGATCACATCTCCCAGGGAGGAGGTCTTGATCAGCAGGATGTTCCGCAGAGGACGGCTGGTGCCGGGCATGAGGTTAGAATGGCGGCTTCGAAGGCCTGCATTATAGCGAACCGTGTCCGACAGCCCCGACATCCCTGCCGCCATCGCCGCCGACCCTGAACCGCCCGGGGCACAGGTCCTGGCCGATGCCCCCCGCCCGGAGCCCCTGTCCCTGGTGATCATCACCAAGGATGCGGCGGCGCAGCTGCCGGCCTGCATCGCCAGCGTGCCCTTCGCCGCCGAGGTGCTGGTGGTGGATTCGGGCAGCAGCGACAACACGGTGGCCCTGGCCCGGGAGCTGGGGGCCCGGGTGATCTTCCAGGAGTGGCTGGGTTTCGGGCGGCAGAAGCAGTACGCCGTGGAGCAGGCCGCCAATGACTGGGTCCTGTGCCTGGATGCGGATGAGCAGCTGACGCCGGAGCTGGCCCAGGCGATCCAGGCGGCTCTGGTGCAGCCGGCCTGTGCCGCCTGGCAGTTTCCCCGCTGCAACCGCTTCATGGGGCGCTACCTGCGCCATGGCGAGGGCTATCCGGACTGGAGTCTGCGCCTTTTCGACCGGCGCCAGGGGCGCTGGTCCTTCGATCCGGTGCATGAGAAAGTGGTGCTCCAGGAAGGCGCCCGTTGCGGCCGCCTGGGGGCGGATTTGCTGCACGATTCGGCCGAGCGTCTGGAGCGCTATCTGGCCAAGCAGAACGACTACACCACCCTGGCCGCCGAGCGGGCCTTTGCTGCCGGCAAGCGGGCCAGCTGGCTGCACCTTCTGATCAGCCCCCTGTTCCGCTTCTGCAAGTTCTACCTGCTGCGCCAGGGATTCCGGGACGGGCTGCCGGGTCTGGTGCACATCGCCATCGGCTGCGGCAACAGCTTCATCAAGTACGCCAAACTGCGGGAACTGCAGCAGCAGAAACCGGGCGTCTGAAAACCAGGGCGCGTTCACAGTAGCCGGCGGGATGGGCGGTAAGGCGCGGGGAGTGTTTGTTCCATCCCCGAGCCAAGCAAGGCCGGCGACCGCCCGCCACGGCAAACCCGAAGGCAAGGGTCTGGCGGGGCGCATTGCGGCGTTGCTGCTTGCTGCTGCAGCGCTGTACAGCGCGCGGCGCCTTGCACTGCCTCACCGCCAGCTCCTTGCTGTGAACGTGCCCTGGCCGTCTTCCTGACGTGGCTGACGCCATCCGGCGGGGGCCGGCGGATGGCGCTTGATGGGCAAGGCTTTGCCCGCTGAGGCGGGCAAAAAGCGTTCAGGACGGATCGGGCACGTAGTTGCCGGGGAAAGCGTTCGGTACCGGCTGGCGGCGCGGGGCGGGAATGATGCCGCGGGCGACCAGATTGGCGTAGGAATCGTAGCGCACGGTGATGATCTCGTCCGGCGTGCTGCTGGCCCGCTGGAATTCGACGCTTTGTACCGGCGCATGGATGCGTTCGCCGTGCCCCGTGCCCAGCCGGCTTTCCGCCTTGGCCATCGGGGCGGCGGCAGGCGCCGCACTGCGTCTTGCGACCTCGGCCGAATCGGCCGCCATTTCGTTCATCACTACCGGCGGCTGGTATTCGCGGAAGGCGGCGATGCCGATCACGCCGACGTTGTCCGGGCGGCGCGTGCGCGCCGCGTAGGAGTTGTCCAGCGCCGTGAAGTAGAAGGCCGCGACTTCCTGATCGCTTTTGCGCCAGCCGGCGATATCCACCGAGCCGCCGGGCGAGAGCACGTAGCCGCGCTGGTTGGTGGCGGCGGTGTCGCCGCTGATGACGTTGACGCCATCGACCGAAACCACGCCGAGCAGGCGGCCGCCCGAGCGGTTGCTGACCTGGATGGCGTAGCGGTCGCCGGGCTTGCCGGCCACCCAGAGCTGGCCCTGGTGGCGGTAGATCGGCAGGGTTTCGCCGGTACTGCGGTTGATGATGCGGATATCGGCGTAAACAGCGGCCGTCGCCGTGGCGGCGGCGGTGCAGAGGGCAAGGGTGGCGGCGAGTCGGCCAAGCAGCTTTTTCATGATAGGCATCCTGTGTGGTTGGAAAGACGCCCGGTAAAACGCTGGCTGAAAACGAATGGGGTTAAGCGGTGAAAAATATTTTTGGCAGCGATCCGCGATCACCGGTCAGTCGCCAACCCCTCCCCAGCCCTCCCCTTGTCAGGGGAGGGAGTTTGGCCCAGGTACCCGTGGTTTTCTCCTCCCCTGACAAGGGGAGGCCGGGAGGGGTTGCAAGCAGGCCAGTCAGCGGCGAACCGAGCCTGCTGCGGGAAGGCGCAGCTTCTACGGCTGCAAGCGCTGGCGTATGCCCGGCGGCAGCGGCGTGTCCGGATAGGTCTTGCGGAAGGCTGAGAGGCTGGCTTTGGCTTCGTCGATGCGTTCCTGATCGAGCATTTTCTGGATCTCCGCCAGCCATTCGCCGGCCGGTCGCACGGCTTGCGCCGGGGCGCTCTGACGGGCGGGGGCGGCGAGTGCAGCGGCCGGGGCGGCCGTTGCCGCCTTCTCCACATTTTCCGTCTTTTCCGGCAGCGGAGCGGCGGCATCGGCCGTTGCCGTCATCCGGGATTCGGCCGGGGCGCGGGCCGTGGGGGGCGACGAGCGCGCTTCTTCCTGCTCGGCCATCGGTGCGCTGATCTTGGCGGCGGCTTGGGGTATTGCAGCTTCGGCCGTGCGCGTCTGGCTGGCGGCGGGTAAGGGGGCGCTGGCCGGAGGATTTGTGGCGGCGGGCGCCGGCTCCTGGGCCGGGCTTTCTAGCCCCCGGGCTGTCGCGGCCGGCGGCGCGGCTTCGTTCAGTGCGACCGGGCCGATTCCCGGCGCATCCGGGGCTTGCGGACGCAGCAACAGGCCGAGCATGGCCACCATCAGTACCGAGGCAAAAACCGGCAGGCCCAGACGCCAGCGGCGCCAGCCGGCGGTTGCGGCGGGCCGGGCCACGGCGGCGCGCGCCGCTTGCAGAATGGCGGCGTCGAGCTGGGCGGAAGGCGCGTCGTCGCCGCCTTCGCGGTAGAGGGCGCCGATTTCCTGGTCGTCCGGTTTCATCGCCATTTCGCCAACTCCTGTCGTAATTTGCCCATCGCGTAGCGCAAGCGGCTCTTCACCGTTTCCCGCCCGACCTCGGTGATGCGGGCGATTTCCTCCAGACTCAGGCCGCCGTCCTCGGCGAGCAGGAAGGCCTCCCGCTGCGCGTCCGGCAGGGCGCGCACCGCCGCTACCAGGTGCCCGGCCAGCGCCTTGCGCTCGGCCTGCTGCTCCGGCCGGCAATCGTCCGGCGCTGGCAGGGTGGCGAGCCGGTCGGCATCTTCGTCATCCGCTTCGGTCAGCGCCTCGACCGGTGTCCGCCGCGTCGTGCGCCAGTGGTCCATCAGGCGGTTGTGGGCGATGCGGAACAGCCAGGCCTGGAAGGGCGCGGTCGGCTCGTACTGGGCGCGGGCATTGACCACGCGCAGCCAGATGTCCTGAAACAGCTCGTCGCACACCCCTGCTTGCCCGCATTGCTGTGTCAGATAACGGTACAAACGCCGCCGCCAGCGTCCGTACAAGACCTCGAACGCCGCCGCGTCGCCGTCCCGGTAGGCGAGCATCAGGCCCTCGTCGGTTCTCGAATCTGCTTCGGGTAAACGCTGGGACATGGAAAACGGGGTCAAAGGCCGGGAAAGGGATCGGCGATCTTACACTGCGGCCGGCGCACGGCGTGCCTGTACCTTACCCTTCCGACATCAGCTTGCAGGTGCATCCGACCAGGGTATTGCCCGCATGGGAGGAAATGGTGGACAACTCCATGCTTGACCTTCTGCTTAGGCGACTTGTGGCCTAGAACGCCGCCAGCCGCTGGTTGGCCAGGTTGAGGCGTTCTGCCAGGACCAGCAGGAAGGCCTGGTAGAAATGCATGCGGCAGGCTTCCGAGGCCCGGGACAGGGCCTCGCCGCGGATGCTGATCAGAGTGGCTTCGGTGAGGGCGGTGACGTCGGCACCCCGGGTGCGGCGGTGGGGGCTGAACACGGCCATTTCCCCGAAGCAGTCCCCGGGGGTGAGCAGGTTCAGCATCTTGCCCTGCTTGGTGACGGTCAGCTCCCCCTGGACCAGGAAGCAGAAGAAGTTGCCCTTTTCCCCATCCCTGATGATGCGCTGCCCGGGTTTGACCCGGGACCAGTCGGCAAAGCGCAGCACTTCCCACAGCTCCACGTCGGAGAAGTCCCGGAAGAAGGGCAGGCGGCGCAGGGAGTCGAATTTTTCCGCATCGGGGAAGTTCTGGCTGGGGCCGGAGAGTTCCTCCCTGGCCACCTCGGCCAGATCCCGGGAGAACTCGGCCCAGCTGGGGTAGCGCTGATCCAGCTCCCTGGCCATGGCCCGCCGGACGATCCGGGCCAGGGCGGCGGGGATGTCCGGGCGCAACTGCTCCACCGGGGTGGGGGTGCTGTTGATGATCTGGTAGATCATGTTGTAATCGGAGCTGGCCTGGAACGGCCGCTGCCCGGCCAGCAGCTCGTAGAGCACCACTCCCAGGGAATAGATGTCGGTGCGGTGGTCCAGGGGTTCTTCCTGAACCTGTTCCGGCGACATGTAGGCGGGGGAGCCGACGCCGGAGACCTGGGTCCGGTCCGAGTGGTTCACCAGGGCGGCGCCGAAGTCGGAAATCTTGATGTCCCCCTCGGGGGTGAGGAGGATGTTGGCGGGCTTGATGTCCCGGTGGGTGATACCGAGGCGGAAGGCGAATTCCAGGGCCCGGGTGCACTTGAAGCCGATTTCCACCACCTGGTCCAGGGGCAGCAGGTGGCCGGGCTGGCAGACTGTTTCCAGGGTGCTGCCCGCCACGTACTCCATGACGATGTAGCAGAGCTTGTCGGTGACCACCGCATCGTAGATCTGCACGATGTGGGGATGATTGAGCTTGCCGGCCAGGGAAGCTTCGTTGAGGAACAGGTGGGTGTAGAGGCGGCCCTTGACCGGGTCCTTGAGGATTTCCGGGGTGGCCACCTTGATGGCCACCTGGCGCTGGGCGAAGGGGTCGGCGGCAAGCCAGACGATGCCGGTGGAGCCCCGGCCCAGTTCCCGGATCAGTTCATACTTGCCCAGTTTCTTCTGGGCGGAGGCGGTCCTAGCCAAGACGCTGCCGGGCCCGGGCCACGGCGGCCCGGACCTGTTCGGGGGCGGTGCCGCCGATGTGGTTGCGGGAGGCCAGCGACCCTTCCACGGTGAGCACGGCGAACACGTCCGCCTCCACCTGGGGGCAGAAGGCCTGCAGTTCGGCCAAGGAGAGCTGAGGCAGGTCCACACCCTTCTGCTCGGCGGCCTTGACCGCGTGGCCCACGGCTTCGTGGGCGTCCCGGAAAGGCAGGCCCTTCTTGACCAGGTAATCGGCCAGGTCGGTGGCGGTGGCGAAGCCCTGGGTCAGGGCCTGGAGCATGCCCTCGGCCTTGACGGTGATGCCGCCCATCATGTCGGCGAAGATGCGCAGGGTGTCGGTGACCGTGTCCACCGCGTCGAACAGGGGCTCCTTGTCCTCCTGGTTGTCCTTGTTGTAAGCCAGGGGCTGGGACTTCATCAGGGTCAGCAGCGCCGTCAGGTGGCCGTACACCCGGCCGGTCTTGCCCCGGGCCAGTTCCGGCACGTCCGGGTTCTTCTTCTGGGGCATGATCGAGGAGCCGGTGCAGAAGCGGTCGGCGATCTGGATGAAGCCCACCCGCGGGCTCATCCACAGCACCAGCTCTTCCGACAGGCGGGAGATGTGGGTCATGAACAGGGCGCAGGCGGCGCAGAATTCGATGGCGAAGTCCCGGTCGGACACCGCGTCGAGGGAGTTCAGGCAGACCCCGTCGAAGCCCAGTTCGGCGGCCACGAATTCCCGGTCTATGGGGTAGGTGGTGCCGGCCAGGGCGGCGGCGCCCAGGGGCAGGCGGTTGGTGCGTTTGCGGCAGTCACCGAAGCGTTCCTTGTCCCGCTCGAACATCTCGAAGTAGGCCAGCATGTGGTGCCCGAAGGTGACCGGCTGAGCCACCTGCAAGTGGGTGAAGCCGGGCATGGGGGTGGCGGCTTCCCGCTCGGCCAGGGCGACGATGGCGGCCTGGAACTGGCCGATCAGGGTGACGATGTCGTCGATGGCGTCGCGCAGGTAGAGGCGGATGTCGGTGGCCACCTGGTCGTTGCGGGAGCGGCCCGTGTGCAGGCGCTTGCCGGCGTCACCCACCAGGGCGGTGAGACGCTTCTCGATGTTGAGGTGCACGTCTTCCAGGTCCAGGGACCATTCGAACTGGCCGGATTCGATTTCCTGCCAGACTTGGGCCATGCCCCGTTCGATGTCGGCCAGGTCCTGGGCGGCGATGATGCCCTGCTTGGCCAGCATCCTGGCGTGGGCCAGGGAGCCGCGGATGTCCTGGCGCCACATGCGCTGGTCGAAATCCACGGAGGCGGTGTAGCGCTTGACCAGGTCGGAAACGGGCTCGGAGAAACGGCCGGCCCAGGTGTATTGGGAGCTTTGCGAAGTTGTCATGCTATAGGGATGCTTGCGGCTAGAATGTCGGGATGAAAAAAGAGGCGGCAAACCGAGGTGCCTGAATCGTGAGCAGTATACGGCAAAACGCGGGGCATCCCCTGCCGGACTGGCGCAATCTGGGCGTGTTGTTGCGGGTCATGCTGGGCATAAACGGCCTGGCCCTGGCCGGCGCCCTGATCCACGCCCGCGGCCTGGAGGGCTGGCTGCCCACCTTCGTGGAAAGCGCCGCCTGGGTGGAGCCCCTGCTGCTCCTCAACCTGGGTCTGCTGGCCCTGGGTCGGGACCTGCTCTGGCGCTGTCCGGCCCGCATCGGCCAGGGGCTGGTGCTGCTGCTGGCGGCGCTGAGCGCCGCCCTGCTCTGGGACGCCTGGCGCTTCCTGGGGCTCACCGAAGGGGGGCTGGACGCTCTGGGGCGGACCCTGCTCCTGGCCCTGGGGGCGGCCTGGCTGTTGCTGCTCTATTTCGAGCTGCGCGCCCGGGCCCTCTCGCCCCGGGTCGAGGAGGCCCGGCTCCAGGCCCTTAACGCCCGCATCCGCCCCCATTTCCTGTTCAACTCCCTGAACACGGTGATGGCCCTGATCCGCAGCGATCCGCGCCGGGCCGAAACGGCCCTGGAAGAGATGGCCGAGCTGTTCCGTGCCCTGATGCGGGAGCCCCGGGAGCTGGTGCCCCTGTCCGACGAGATCGCCCTGGGGCGCCAGTACCTGGATCTGGAAAAGTTGCGCCTGGGGGAGCGGCTGCAGGTGTCCTGGGAGGTGCATGCGGTGCCCCTGGAAACCCTGGTGCCGCCCCTGATGCTGCAGCCCCTGCTGGAAAACGCCGTGCACCACGGCATCGAACCCTCGGCCAGGGGCGGCGAGATCCGGGTGCAACTGAACATGAAGGGGGAAACCCTGGTGCTGCACATCAGCAATCCCCTCGCCGAGGGCGCTTCCGGGCGGGGCAACCACATGGCCCTGGGCAACATCCGCGAGCGTCTGGCCCTGTACTACGATATGGAAGCCCGTCTGGAGCACGGTCCCAGCGGCCCCCTTTACCAAGTCACCATCGAACTGCCATGCCGTCACTGCAAGAAACCCAGCCCCTGAACCTGCTGCTCGTCGATGACGAACCCCTGGCCCGGGTCCGCCTGCGCACCCTGCTGGAGGATCTGGCCCCGGTCTGTCCGACCCGGGTCCTGGGCGAGGCGGAAAATGGCCTGGCGGCCCTGGAATGGCTGCAGAACCATGCCGGAGAGGCATCGGTGGACGTGGTTCTGGCCGACATCCACATGCCGCGCATGGACGGGCTGGAGCTGGCCGGGCATCTGGCGGGGCTGGAGCAGGTGCCGGCGATGATCTTCACCACCGCCTACGACAACCACGCGGTCCAGGCTTTCGAGCTGGATGCGGTGGATTACCTGCTCAAGCCGGTGCGGGCCCAGCGTCTTCAGGCTGCCTTGGACAAGGCCAGGCTGCGCCGCCCGGGGCCGGATGCGACCCGGCTCCAGGCCCTGGGGCAGCGCCTGCGCGGCGGCCGCAGCCATCTGCCCTGTCACGAGCGGGGCCGGCTGCTGCTGGTGCCGGTGGCCGAGGTGCTGTATTTCAAGGCCGACCTGAAGTACGTGACGGCCCGCACCCGGGAGCGGGAATACGTGCTCGACGAGACCCTCACCCACCTGGAGGAGGAGTATCCCGAGCGTTTCATCCGCCTGCACCGGGGGGCCCTGGTGGCGCGTCTGGCCCTGGCAGGCTTCGAGCGGGCCCAGGAGGATGGGGACGCCTATGGCTGGGCCCTGTTGCGGGACCTGCCCGAGAAGCTGCCGGTGAGCCGGCGCCAGTGGGCCGTGGCCCGGGAGCAGGCCGGGGCCTGATCAGGGCTGGCCGGTCAGGGCGTTTTCCAGGTAGCTCTGATAGAAATCCGGCAGGCGGGCGCCGACGATGGCCTCCGCCACCGCCTCGCCTCCGGGGCCGTGGAAGCTCACCACCGGCACCAGGCGGATGCCCTGGCTGGCGGCAAAGGCCGCGTGGGTGGTGGGGCGGCCCTGGAAATCCCGTAGGGGGGTATCCCGGTCCTGGTCGATCTGGCGCACCAGCACCTGCTTGAAGCGGGGAATCCGGGTCAGGGGCGCCAGATAGTCCCGGCGCACGGTGATGCAGTAGGGACAGTCCTGGCGGCTGAACATCAGCACCAGGGGAAAACCGCTATGGGCGGCAGCCCGGGCCTCGGCCTGCAGGTCGGCGGCCGGAGTCAGGCGGGCCTCGGGCCCGGCGGCAGCGGCTGCCAGGGGCCATGCTAGAATCCAGCTCCCCCACAGACCGGCTGCGGCAGCGCCCAGGGCGGCCAGCCATCCTCTTCTTTTCAGGGTTTCGCGCAAATGTCCTCTCCTTCCCGCATCGTCATCGCCTCCCGGGAGTCCCGCCTCGCCATGTGGCAGGCCGAGCACGTCCAGGCCCGCCTTTCCACTCTACATACCGGTGCCGAGGTTGTCATTCTGGGCATGACCACCCAGGGCGACCAGATCCTCGACCGGCCCCTGGCCCTGATCGGCGGCAAGGGCCTGTTCATCAAGGAGCTGGAAGTGGCCATGCAGGAAGGCCGGGCCGACCTGGCCGTGCATTCCATGAAGGACGTGCCCATGGAGATGCCCGAGGGCTTCCTGCTGCCCGTCATTTCCGCCCGGGAAAATCCCCGCGATGCCTTTGTCTCGAACAAATATGCCGGCCTGGACGAGCTGCCTGCCGGGGCCGTGGTCGGCACCTCCAGCCTGCGCCGGGAAGCCATCCTGCGGGCCCGCTACCCGCAGCTGGAGATCCGGAGCCTGCGTGGCAACCTGGACACCCGCCTGAAGAAGCTCGACGAAGGTCAGTACGACGCCATCATCCTGGCCGCTGCCGGCCTGATCCGCCTGGGGCTCAAGGAACGCATCAAGGCCGTGCTCACCCCCGAGCAGTCCCTGCCGGCTCCCGGCCAGGGCGCCCTGGGCATCGAGGTGCTGGCGGGCCGGAGCGACGCGGTCGCCTGGGTGGCTCCCCTCAACGATCCGGAAACCGCCCACTGCGTCAAGGCCGAGCGGGCCTTTTCCCGGGCCCTGGGAGGCTCCTGCCAGGTCCCCCTGGGAGGCTACGCCATCCTTGACCAGGGCCAGCTCTGGTTGCGCGGCTTCGTGTCCACCCCGGACGGCAGCCGCATGGTGAGCGGCGAGGTGCGCGGCGACCCCGCCGCCGACGAGGCCCTGGGCCGTCAGCTGGCCGAGGAGCTGCGGCGTCAGGGGGCGGATGCCATCCTGGCCAGCCTGGCCGCCTGCAAGTAGGACATTTCCCCATGCGGGCGCCTTTTCTCCCGGCCCCGGCGGGCGGGACCCCATGACCGGAGTGCGCCCGGCCGCCGGCTCCGGAGCCCTGCAGGGCCGGGTCATCGTCGTCACCCGGCCCCGGCAGCAGGCGGGAGAGCTGGCGGATGCCATCGCCGCCCAGGGCGGCCTGCCCCTGCTGTTTCCCCTGCTGGAAATCGGGCCCGCCCCCGATCCGGCGCCCCTGGAGCAGGTGGCTGCCCGGCTCGGGGAATTCCGTCTGGCGGTGTTCGTCAGCCCCAATGCCGTCCAGTACGCCCTGCCGACGCTGCTGGCCAGTAGGCCCTGGCCGCCCACCCTGCAGGCCGTGGCCGTGGGGCCGGGCACGGTGCGGGCCCTGGCAGCGGCGGGCATAGCTTCCTGCCTCTGTCCTGCGACCCGCTTCGATTCCGAAGCCCTGCTGGAACTGCCTGAGCTGGCTCCGGCCCAGGTGGCGGGCCAGGGGGTGCTGATCCTGCGCGGCAATGGCGGCCGGGAACTGCTGGGGGATACCCTGGCCGCCCGGGGCGCCCGGGTGGAGCGGCTGGCCTGCTACAGCCGCAGCGGTCCCGGCGCCGGGAGCGGGGAATTCCTCGCCCGCCTGGAGGCGGGCGGCCTGGATGCCCTGATCCTCTCCAGCAGCGAGGCCCTGGCCCATCTCCTGGCGCTGGTGCCCGCAGCCGGGCCGCGCCAGCGCCTGCTGGACCTGCCCCTGTTCGTGCCCCATGCCCGCATTGCCGCCGGCGCCAGCGCCGCCGGGTTTACCCGGGTGGTGTTGACGGAGGCCGCGGATGCCGGTTTGCTAGCCGGACTGTGCGCTTATAATTGGCCGCAATCATGAGTGAATCTTCCCAATTTCCCGTGCCCCTGCCTGCTCCCTGTCCGCCGCGTCTGCCCTTCTGGCGCAACCCCTGGTTCTGGGTGGTGCTGGCGGTGCTGGGCCTGGCTTTCTGGCAGTGGTTCGAAACCCGTTCCCGCCTTGCCGACACCCAGCAGGAACTGGCCCGGCGCCTGGCCGAGAGTGAGCAGACGGTGAAGGAGAGCGCCACCCTGGTGGGCAAGGCCATGGAGCAGACGGCCGAACTGCAGCGCAAGTACGGCGCCCTGGAAGCGCGCCTGGGGGAATTCCAGGGACAGGCCGACGCCTTGCGGGGGCTCTACCAGGAAGCCGCCATCAGCCGGGACGACGCCCTGCTGGCCGAGGCGGAACAGGGCATCAACATCGCCGTGCAGCAATTGCAGCTGTCCGGCAACGTCCAGGCCGCCATCCTCGCCCTGCAGGCCGCCGACGAGCGCCTGGCGCGTCTGGAGCGGCCCCAGTTTCTGCCCCTGCGGCGCACCCTGGCCCGGGACCTGGAGCGTCTGCGGGCCACTCCCTTCGTGGATGTGCCGGGCATGAACCTGCGCCTGGAAAATGTCATCGTCGGGGTGGACAAGCTGCCCCTGGCCATGGAGCTGCTACCCCGCAGCAAGGCGCCGGCCGCCGATGGCGCGCCCCAGGAGCCGGCCTCCTGGTGGGCGAAACTGCTGCAGGAAGGCTGGCAGGAGCTGAAAGGGCTGGTGCGCATCCAGCGCTTCGACCGCCAGGAGCCGGTGCTGCTGTCGGTGGACCAGAGCCTGATCCTGCGCGAGAACATCAAGCTGCGCCTGCTCAACGCCCGGCTGGCCCTGCTCTCCCGGGACCAGTGGACCTTCCGCAACGAACTGAAGGTGGCCCACGGCTGGCTGGAGCAGTACTTCAACACCGAGGAAAAATCCGTGCAGGCGGCCCTGGCGGCCCTGAAGCAGCTTTCCGCCACCGACATCGCGGTGGAATTCCCCAGCCTCAACGACAGCCTGTCTGCCCTGCAGACCCTCAAGGCCGGCCGGGAAAAGCGGTAAGCCCATGCGCGGCCTGTTCTGGTTCCTTGGCCTCTCTTTCCTGGCGGTGGCGGCTTCCCTGCTGGCCCGCCACAACGACGGTTTCGCCCTCCTGGTGCTGCCTCCCTGGCGGGTGGAGCTGAGCCTCAACCTGCTGGTGCTCGGCCTGCTGCTGCTATTTACCCTGGGCTACGCGCTGGTGCGCGGCCTGGGGCTGACCCTGGGCCTGCCGGCCCGGGCCCGGGCCTACCGGGCACAGCGGCAGCGGGAGCAGGTGGCCCGGGTGCTGGAAGAGGCCATCCGCCTGCTCTTTGAAGGCCGTTTCGGTCATGCCCTGCGCCGGGCCGATGCCGCCTGGCAGGCGGGCCATGCTCCGGGTACGGCAGCCCTGATCGCGGCCCGCGCCGCCCAGCGCATGCGCGAGGCGGAAAAGGTGGAGCTCTGGCTGCAGCGGGCCCGGGAAGCGGCGCCCGGCAGCGAAGCGGCGGCCCTGATGCTGGGGGCGGAGATGGCCGTGGAGCTGGGGGATTTCCAGCTCGCCCTCACCCATCTGCAGCAGTTGCAGCAACAGCATGGGCGCCACATCGCCGCCCTGCGCCTGGAACTGCGCGCCCGCCAGGGGCTGGGGGATGTGGCCGGCGTGCTGAAGCTGCTGCGCCAGCTGGAAAAGCGGGGCGGCTTGCAGCCGGAGCCGGCCCGGGAAATCCGCCGCAAGACCCACCAGGAAGCCCTGCGCCAGCGCCAGGGGGACGGGGCCCAGTTGCTCGAGTATTTCCAGGCCCTGCCCCGGGAAGAGCGGGACCCGCGCCTAGTTCTGGCCACGGCCCGGAGCCTGCAGGCCCTGGGCCAGGACGATGCGGCCGCCGGTCTGGTGGAAGAGGCTCTGTCCGGCCCGGAATGGTCGCCGGAACTGGCCGATCTCTACGGCCGCCTGGATTGTGCCGAAGGCCGGGCCCTGACGGCCCGCATCGCCAGGGCTGACGCCTGGCTGCTGCAGCATCCGGACGACAGCCGGCTGCTCCTGGCCCTGGGGCGCATGTGCGAACGCCAGAAGCTGTGGGGCAAGGCCAGGAGCTATCTGGAAGCTTCCCTGGCCCTGGGCCCCAGCCGCGCCGGGCATCTGGCCCTGGCCCGCCTGCTCGATGGCCTGGGGGAGACCGAGGCGGCCAACCGCCAGTTCCGCCTGGCGGCGGAACTGGACGGCCACTGAATAATTCAACAAGGAGGGGACAAAATGCTCAACATCGACATGCGCAAGATCTACAATTTCTACGCCCTGGAGCCGGCACCGGCCCCCGATGCCCTGCCCACCGGCGGTGACATCTACTACGAATGCCTGGATTGCACCGGCATCGTCAGTTCCGTGCCCCACATCAAGGCGGCCTGCACCTGCGGCAACCTGAGCGGCAACGGTGGCCAGGTCAGCATCAAGGATGCAACCCGGGTGCGGGTGGTGCGGGGCAAGCTGAAGTAGGATCGGGCTCTGTAACCCAGGTTACAGACCATGGTGCAGGCCGGCGCGTACATTGCAGCTTCCCAACCCATTTTCCGAGGAGTCTTGCATGAAACCCAATGTTGGCGGTATCGACAAAATCCTGCGCATCGTCGTGGGCCTGGCCCTGATCGTCTGGGCCGCAGCCCTGGGCGGCCCCATCTGGGCCTGGATCGGCATCGTCCCCCTGGCCACCGGCCTGATGGGCTGGTGCCCCCTGTATCCCCTCCTGGGCCTGAACACCTGCCCCCTGAAGAAGGACTGAAGTTTTTCTTCTTGCCATGAAAAAACCCGCCTGATGGCGGGTTTTTTCATGGCTGTCGGGCGGCCAGAAGGTTGGCCAGGGCCACGAAGCTGGAGAGGGGGAGTTCCTCGGCGCGGCTGGTGAGGGGGATGCCCAGCTGTTCCAGTTCGGTGTCGCTGAACAGGGGCTTCAGGGTGTTGCGCAGCATCTTGCGGCGCTGGGAGAAGGCGGCGCTGACCACTCGGGACAGGCAGTCCGGATCCCGGGCTTCCAGTTCGGCGGCTGGTTTGGGCATCAGGCGCACCACGGCGGACTGGACCTGGGGCGGCGGGTCGAAGCTTTCCGGCGGCACGTCGATGAGCCAGTCCAGGTAGAAGCGGTACTGCAGCATCACGGACAGGCGGCCATAGGCGGAATCCCCCGGTGCGGCCACCATGCGTTCCACCACTTCCTTCTGCAGCATGAAGTGCATGTCCCAGATCTGTTCGGCGAAGGAGGCCAGGTGGAACAGCAGGGGGGTGGAGATGTTGTAGGGCAGGTTGCCGGCCACCCGCAGGCGGGGGCCGAGGCTGCCGAAGTCGAAGGCCAGGGCGTCACCTTCGTGGATGGTGAGGCGCTCCCGGCTGTGGAGTTTCTTCAGGCGGGCAATCAGGTCCCGGTCGATTTCCACCACGTGCAGATGCTCCAGCCTCTGCATCAGCGGTTCGGTGAGGGCCCCCAGGCCGGGGCCGATTTCCACCAGGGTGTCCTGGGGGCGGGGGTCTATGGCCTGGACTATGGCGGCGATGATGCCCCGGTCCACCAGGAAGTTCTGGCCGAAGCGCTTGCGCGGCGCGTGGCCTGCCTGGGCGGAGGGGCTGCGGGGGCGGTGCTTGTCTGATTTCATGAAGTCTTTCGCGGGGCGCATTGGGCCATCCGGGCGGCTTCCCGGAGCGCCTCGAACAGGCTGCCCGGGTCGGCGCGGCCGCTGCCGGCCAGGTCCAGGGCGGTGCCGTGGTCCACCGAGGTGCGGATGACGGGCAGCCCCAGGGTGACGTTGATGCCCTTACCGAAGGTGGCGTACTTGAGGGGCGCCAGGCCCTGGTCGTGGTACATGGCCAGCACTGCGTCCCCCTGGGCCAGGATGGGCGGGGTAAACAGGGTGTCGGCGGGCAGGGGGCCGATGAGCTGCAGGCCTTCCTGGCGCAGCTGTTCCAGCACCGGGGCGATGACGTCCAGTTCCTCCCGGCCCAGGTGCCCCCCTTCGCCGGCGTGGGGGTTGAGGCCGGTGACCAGGATGCGCGGGGTGGCCAGCCCGTATTTGCGCTGCAGGTCCTTGTGCAGGATGCGGATCACCTGGGTCAGGCTGGCCGGGGTGATGGCGTCGGCCACTTCCCGCAGGGGCAGGTGGGTGGTGGCGAGGGCCACCCGCAGGGGGCCGCGGCCGGTGTCGCCGGCCAGCATCATGACTACTTTCGGGGTGCGGGTTTTTTCGGCCAGGTATTCCGTGTGGCCGGTGAAGGGGATGCCGGCTTCGTTGATCACTCCCTTATGCACTGGGGCGGTGACCATGGCATCGAATTCCTCATGCAGGCAGCCTCCCAGGGCGGCGTTGAGCAGGCCCAGGACGTAGGGGCCGTTGGCCGGATCCAGGTGGCCGGCCTGGCAGGGCGCCACCAGCGGGCGGTGCAGCACGTCCAGGACCCCGGGCAGGTAGGCGCGGCCGGGCACATAGTCGCGCAGGGCCACGTGCAGCTTGAGCTGGGCCGCCCGGGCCGCCAGCAGGTCCCGGTCGCAGAGCACCAGGGGGTGGGCACCACAGTCGGTTTCCGCCAGGCGCAGGCAGAGGTCGGGGCCGATGCCCGCCGGTTCCCCCGAGGTGACGGCGATCAGGGGGCGGGTCATTGTTCTTCCAGGCGGTATTCCACGTAGGTCTTGTCGCGCAGCTGACGCAGCCAGTCCTGATAGGCCTCGTCCATCTTGCGTTCGCGCAGGGCCTGGCGGGCGGCCAGCCGCTGCTTTTCCTGGCTCATGTCCTGGGTGCGGCGCTCTTCCACCTTGATGATGTGGAAACCGAAGGGGGACTGGATCACCGGGCTCACTTCCCCTTCTTGCAGGGCATCCATGCCCCGTTCGAATTCGGGCACCGTGTCGCCGGGATTGACCCAGCCCAGTTCTCCGCCCTTGGCGGCGGAACCGTCCTGGGAATAGAGGCGGGCCAGTTCGGCGAAGTCTTCCCCATGCTTGAGCCGTTCGCGCAGGTCTTCCAGGCGGCGCCGGGCGTCGGCTTCGGAAACCACCTCGCTGACCCGGATCAGGATGTGCCGGGCCCGGGTCTGGCGCACGCCGCCGTCGGCCTTGTCGCCGCCCCGCTTGGCTACCAGCTTGACGATGTGGAAACCGTTGGGGGAACGCAGCAGTTCGCTGACCCCGTCCGGTTGCAGTTTGGCGGCGGCTTCGGCAAACATGCCGGGCATCCGGTCCAGGGTGCGCCAACCCAGGTTGCCGCCCTGGAGGGCGTCGGGGGCGTCGGAATAGGCGGCGGCCAGTTCGGCGAAGTTCTCACCGTTGCGGATGCGCTTCAACACCCCTTCCGCCTTGGTCTTGAGCTTCTGCAGCTGCTCCGGACTGGCCGATTCGGGGGCGCGCATGAGGATGTGGGCGACCTGGTACTCCTCCAGCTTGCCGGAGGTCCCGGCCTGGGTCAGGAAGTTGTCGATCTCGGCGTCGGAAATCACCAGGCGGCTGTCCACTTCCCGGTCCCGCAGGCGGGAGATGGTGATTTCATCGCGGATTTCTTCCCGGAACCGGGCGTAGGGGATGCCGTCCTTCTGTAGGGCGGCCTTGAACTGGGCCAGGGTCAGCTTGTTGTTGGCGGCAATGCGGGCAATGGTCTGTTCCAGCTGCTGGTCGTCCACCCGCAGTCCCAGTTCCGCTGCCGCCTGGAGCTGGGCCCGGTCGATGATCATGCGTTCCAGCATCTGCCGTTCCAGCACCTCCTGAGGGGGCAGCGGCGTGCCCTGGCGCTGCAGCTGGGCCAGGGCCGACTGGAGCCGGGCCTGGAGCTCTGAGAAGGTGATGGCGTCACTGCCGACCACGGCCACGATCCGGTCGGCTTCCACCACCTGGGAGCGGGCCTGGAGCTGGGGGGCGGCAAGCAGGCCGGCCAGGAGGAACAGGGCGGTGCTGAGGGGTTTGCGCATGGGTTTACTCGTCACTCAGGAGGCTGCCCGAGGGCAGTTCGTTGATCTTGCTGTAACCGGGAACGCTGCGGCGCAGCATCTGGATGGGATTGGAGCCGATCTGGCCGAAATCGTTGAGTTCCAGCTGGAAGAAGAAGCTGGTGTTGGGGGAGCCGGCGGTGGACTCCAGGCGCTGGGCCACGAAGCGGCCGACCCAGCAGCCGGCGTTGTATTCCAGCCCGGCAATGCCTTCCACCAGCCGCGAGCTGTCGAAGGCGTAGTTGTAGCGGCCCACCACGTGCCAACGGCCCGAGAGGTTCCATTGAGCTGCCAGGTCGATCTGATCCATGGTGCCCTGGTTCTGCTCCACGGCGCCCCGGTTGTAGCGGTAGGCGGCGGAGATCACCTGGCCGTGGGCCGGCTGGTAGCGGGCGCCCAGGGAGAAGCGTTCGTTGCTGGAACGGTTGAAGTCGTACTCCCAGGCCATGTCCACATAGGTCTTGGGCGCCACCTGGCCGGAGAAGGCGGCCAGGAAGTCGGAGAACTTGTCCTGCAGCAGGGTTTCCCCGGGCAGCCCCACCCTGGGGTCAGAGAAGTAGTAGCGCTGGCCGATCATGGCCCGCAGGCGTTCCGCCCCGGTGCTGGGATCGATCAGGCGGCTGGTGAGGGCGGCGGTGAGCTGGTTGGCGTTGGCCACCCGGTCATAGCCGCTGAAGCGGTTCTCGCTGAAGATCTGGCTGAAATTGAAATCGGCCAGGCTGGTGTCGAACAGGGGGTAGCGGCTCTGATCCTTGTAGGGGACGTGCAGGTAGTAGAGCCGGGGCTCCAGGGTCTGGGTCCAGTTGCTGCCCGCCAGCTCGGTGTCCCGTTCGAAGATCAGCCCCGCATCCAGGCTGAAGATGGGCAGGGTGCGCTGCAGGCTGTCGGGCAGGCCCTCGGCCCGCTGGGAGAGCTGGTAGCGGGTGGCATGCACGCCGATCTTGGGGGTGATGTAGTAGCCCGGCTGGATGTAGGGCAGGGACAGCTGGGGGTAAAAGACCGTGCGCTCCCCCTGCTCGGCAGTGGGATGGGTGAACTTGGTGTACTGGCCGATGGCCTGGAGGTCCAGTCCGTTCCATTCAGGCACCCGGGCATTGAAGTTGATGCGGGGTTCGATGAAATAGGGCTGGTTGATGGCATCCTTGTCACTGGGGTTCAGGGTCTGGTAGCGCAGGGTTTGCAGGCCAGCGCTCCACCAGGCCTGGCCATAGCCCAGGTTGAATTCCTTGGGCAGCTGCCGTTTGGAAGTCTGTACCACCCGGGAGGACAGGTCGGTGAAGTAGTCGTCGTCGGAAACCCCGTTCCAGTTGATGCTGGTGCTGAAGCCGTAGCCCAGGGCCTGGGCGTGCTTGAGGCTGTAGGCATAGCGCCGGTCGCCGAACTCCTTGTCCCGGGACATGTACTCGAACTGGGCCTCGGTGTTGCTGTATTCCCCCAGGTGGCGCAGCTCCGTGCCCAGCTGCATCCCGCGCTTGACCATGGCCCGGGGGGTGAAGGTGGCGTCGTAGTTGGGGGCGATGTTCCAGTAGTAGGGAATCGAGAAGTCGAAACCGGTACGGGTGGATGAGGCGAAGGAGGGAGCCAGGATCCCCGACTTGCGCTGGTTGTTGAGGGGGAAATCCAGGTAGGGCGTGTAGATGAAGGGCACGTCCTTGAAATACACGGCGGTATGGCTGGATTCGCCCCGGTTGCGGTCGTAATCGAGCTTGATCTCGCTGCTCTTGGCGAACCAGTCCATCTCCCCGGGTTTGCAGGTGGAGTAGGTGCCCTGTTCGATGCGGAACTGGTTCTCCCCCTCGAAATTGATGCGTTCCGCCTGACCGTAGGCGGTGCTCAGGCGCTGGGGCAGGGCCGGCAGGGGCGTGGCCAGGCCGGGGGCTGGGGAATTCTCGTTGTTGGTGTTGCTGACCATGCGGCTGATCTGGTACTCGGCCTGGTCGAAGTAGCCCACCTGGTCTGCCAGCTTGAGCTTCAGGTAGGGGCCGCTCACCTCGGCGCCTTCCTGGGTCAGGCGTACCTGGCCTTCGGCCTCGATTTCGTCTTCCAGGGGGCGGTAGGTGAGCTTGTCGGCAAACAGCAGGGTGTCGGCCTTGCGCAGCTCCGCATTGCCTTCGGCCCGGGTGGCCGTGTCGGTCTGGCCCTCGATCCGGTCGGCAATGATGAAGGAGGGCCGGCTCTCCTTGTCTTTCTTCCTGTCTCCGGCCCTGGCCAGCCTGATCTGGGCGGGGCGCTGCCCCGGGGGCGGCGCCTGCAGGCTGCGGCTCTGGCGCAGGGCCAGGGGGGCGGCTACGGCCTGGTCCCGGAAGCGGTCCGGCAGCCGGTCGGGCATGACGGGGACCAGGCGCGAAGGCTCGTCCCCGGACGGCAGTTCGGGCTGGGGGCTGGTGAGGGAGAGGCTGGAGGCCATCGAGGGCGCCGCCTGGGCCAGCTGGCCGCCGGAAAACAGGCAGGCGAGCAGGAGGGCGAGGCGGCGGCGGGGATGTCCGGTCATGGGCAAAGGTTCAGGGCAGGGAGCGTGGGCCTGGGGCAGAACGGGCGTTGCCCGGTGCTAGAATCGCAGCATTTTACATCGAACCCTTCCGGTCCACATGTCCCGCGACAAACAACTGCAAGAATGGGTGGCCGCCCGCGTCGCCCCCCTGTATCCCGGTGCCGAAATCGGCATCGCCCCGGCCTCCGCCGACGCCAGCTTCCGCCGTTATTTCCGCCTCACCCTGCCGGACGGCAGCACCCGCATCCTGATGGATGCGCCGCCCGACAAGGAGAACAGCCGCCCCTTCGTGCAGGTGGCCGGGCTCCTGGCCGAGGCCGGTATCCATGGCCCGAAGGTGGAGATCGAGGACCTGGAGAGCGGTTTCCTGGTGCTCACCGACCTGGGGCGCATCGGCTACCTGGCCGCCTTCAACGCCGAGCCGGCCCTGGCCGACACCCTGATGCGTCCGGTGCTGGACGTGCTGGTGCGCTGGCAACTGGCCTCCCGCCCGGACGTGCTGCCCCCCTATGACGAGGCCCTGCTGCGCCGGGAGATGAACCTGTTTCCCGAGTGGTACATCGGCCGCCACCTGGGCCGGGAGCTTACTGACAAGCAGCGCCAGACCCTGGACAACACCTTCCAGCTGCTGGTGGATTCTGCCCTGGCCCAGCCACGGGTGTTCGTGCACCGGGACTTCATGCCGAGAAACCTGATGGTCGTGGAGAGCGAGGCCAGCCTGGTGCCCGGCGTGCTGGATTTCCAGGACGCGGTCTATGGCCCCATCACCTATGACGTGGTTTCCCTGTTCCGGGACGCCTTCATCTCTTGGGACGAGGAGCAGGAAATCGACTGGGTGGTGCGCTACTGGGAAAAGGCCCGGGCCGCCGGCCTGCCGGTGCCCGAGGATTTCGGCGAATTCTGGCAGGCCTACGAGTGGATGGGCCTGCAGCGCCACCTGAAGGTGCTGGGCATCTTCTGCCGCCTCAAGTACCGGGACGGCAAGGAAAACTACAGCACCGACCTGCCCCGTTTCATCGGCTATGCCCGCAAGGTGGCGGGGCGCTACATCGCCCTGAAGCCCCTGCTGATCCTCCTGGACGAACTGGAAGACAAGCCCCTGGAAGCCGGGCTGACCTTCTGAGCCCACACATGCGCGCCATGATCCTGGCAGCGGGCCGCGGCGAACGCATGCGGCCCCTCACCGACCACACGCCCAAACCCCTGCTGCCCGTGGGCGGCAAACCCCTGATCGTCTGGCACCTGGAGCGCCTGGCCCGGGCCGGCTGCCGTCAGGTGGTGATCAACCACGCCCACCTGGGGGAGCAGATTCCCGCCGCCCTCGGTGACGGCGGCGCCTGGGACCTGGATATCCGCTACTCGCCTGAACCCCCGGGGGCCCTGGAAACCGCCGGCGGCATCGCCCGGGCCCTGCCGCTCCTGGGGCATGAGCCCTTCCTGGTGCTCAATGGCGACATCTTCTGCGACTGGGACCCGGCCGCCGCCCTGGCCCTGGACATGCAGGGCCGGCTCGCGCACCTGGTGCTGGTGGATAACCCTCCCCACCACCCGGCCGGCGACTTCGCCCTGGTGGATGGGCGGGTGGGCAACCAGGAGGCTGGCCGCCTCACCTTTGCCGGCATCGGCATCTATGTCCCGGCCCTGTTCGCCGGCCTGGACCCGGACCAACCCGCCAAGCTGGCGCCCCTGCTGCGGACAGCCGCCGACGCGGGCCAGGTGAGCGGCGAACGGCACGGGGGCCGCTGGGTGGATGTGGGCACGCCGGAACGGCTGAGGGAGCTCGATCAAGAGCTGCTTTCAAAATGATTTCCCCGAGCCGGCGCCAGGTGGATGTTGTCTGCGGAGCGGCACCTCTGCGGAGGTTTTCGGTGTGTGCGCGGTGAGCCGGGCGCCACGAGTCCTGATCATTGCCGGGCCAAACGGGGCGGGGAAAACGACTTTTGCCCGGGAGTTTTTGCCCAATGAGGCCAGCTGCCCTGTTTTCGTCAATGCAGACTTGATTGCAGCAGGGCTTGCCCCTTTTTCTCCCGAATCTGCAGCCCTGCCGGCGGCCCGCCTGATGCTGCAGGGGCTGGCCCGCCATTTTGCGGCGCGGGCAAGCTTTGCCTTTGAAACCGACCCTGTCGGGGCGCATTTACTTGCGTTACATCAGCGCCTGGCAGGCGGCAGGCTATCGCGTCAAGCTCATATTCCTGCGTCTCGAGAGTCCGGAGGAGGCTGTCGCCCGGGTTGCGCAACGGGTTCGCCAGGGTGGGCACCATATTCCCGAGCCGGTGATCCGTCGTCGCTATCACGCCGGCCTGGAAAACTTTCATCACCATTACGCGCCTCGGGTCGATGCCTGGATGCTTTACGATAACAGCGGCTTGACTCCCACCCTGCTGGATTGGAGCGAAAAAACCCCATGAACCGAGCCTCGATTGAAACTGCCCTGGATGAAGACCTGCGTCTTTCCGTTGGTGCGATGCAGCGCGCCGCGCTGCGCGCCCGGGAAATTGCCCGCCAAACAGCCACGGCGCTGGTCATCAGTCAAAACGGAGTGCTTGAGTTGTTGCAACCCGATCAAATTTCAACGCCTGTCACGTCCGAGCAAGAACACGCTGCGGACCACAAAACTTCATGACACACGCCCATTTTTTTGCCCGCCGCCAACGCCTCCTGGCGCAGGTAGGTGATGGCATCGCCCTCATTCCTACGGCCCCGGAGCAGGTGCGTAACCGGGATACCCACCACCCTTACCGGTTCGACTCCTATTTCTGGTACCTGACCGGCTTTCCCGAGCCCGAGGCGGTGCTGGTGCTGGCGGGCGGCAGGTCCATCCTGTTCTGCCGGGAGAAGGACGAGGAGCGGGAAATCTGGGACGGTTTCCGTTACGGTCCCGAGGCGGCGCGGCTGGCCTTCGGCTTCGACGAAGCCTGGCCCATCACCAGCCTGGAGGAGAAGCTGCCGCAGCTGATGGCGGACCGTCCCGTCCTCTGGCACGCCCTGGGCCATGATCCGGACTGGGACGCCCGCATCGGCCAGGCCTTGAACGCGGTGCGCAGCCAGGCCCGGGCCGGCAAGCGGCCGCCCACGGCCATCCATGACCTGCGCCAGGTCCTCGACGCCATGCGCCTCACCAAGGACGAGGCGGAGCTGGAGATCATGCAGCGGGCCGCCGACATCGCCTCCGCCGGCCATGCCCGGGCCATGGCCGCCTGCCGGCCGGGCCTGGCCGAGTACGAGCTGGAAGCCGAGCTCACCTATGAATTCCGCCGTCGGGGCGCCTCCGCCCACGCCTACAACCCGATCGTCGCTGGCGGCGCCCACGCCTGCATCCTCCATTACGTGGAGAACGACAAGCTGCTCGCCGACGGCAGTCTGGTGCTGATCGACGCGGGCTGCGAGCTGGAGGGCTACGCCGCCGACATCACCCGCACCTTCCCGGTCAATGGCCGCTTCAGCGCGGCCCAGAAGGATTGCTACGAGATCGTCCTGGCGGCCCAGGCCGCCGCCATCGCCGCCACCCGGCCCGGAGCCGGGTTCATGGCGCCCCATGATGCGGCGGTGCGGGTGCTGGTGCAGGGCATGGCGGACCTGCAGCTCCTCACGGGCAGCGTGGACGGGATCATCGAATCCGGCGCCTACAAGCGCTTCTACATGCACCGTACCGGCCACTGGCTGGGGCTGGACGTGCACGACGCGGGGGAATACAAGTCCGGCGAGGACTGGATGCCCCTGGCCCCGGGCATGGTGCTGACCGTGGAACCCGGTCTCTACATCCGCCCCGGGGCCGATGTGCCGGAACACCTGCACGGCATCGGCATCCGTATCGAGGACGACGTGATCGTCACTCCCGAGGGCTGCCGGGTTTATACCAGCGCCCCGAAGACGGTGGCGGAAATCGAGGAGGTCATGGCCCATGGCTGAACTGGAACAGACGGACATCCTGATCATCGGCGCCGGCCCCGTGGGGGCCACCCTGGCCCTGGCGCTCCGGGACAGCCCCTGGCGGGTGACCCTGGTGGACAAGCGGCCCCTGGCCGCCCAGGCCGCCGACCCCCGGGCCCTGGCCCTGTCCCACGGGGCGCGCCAGCTGCTGGAAACCCTGGACGCCTGGCCGGCCCGGGCCGCCACGCCCATCGAGACCATCCATGTTTCCCAGAAAGGCGGCTTTGGCCGCACCCTGATGGACCGGGCCGAATACGGCCTGCCGGCCCTGGGTTACGTGGTGCGCTACAAGGACCTGGCCGCCCGCCTGCAGGCTGGGGTGGGGGAACTGCCCGCCTGTGCATGCCTGGACGAAACGGGGCTGGTCAGCCTGGAGCCCGAGGTCGACGGAGCCGTGGCGACCCTGGAACGCCAGGGGCAGACCCGGCGCATCCGCGCCCGGCTGGTGGTCCATGCGGAGGGCACCCCCGGGGATGACCCCGGCGTGCAGGTGGATGATTACGGCCAGCAGGCCATCATCTGCGATGCCATTCCGGACCAGCCCCATGGTCACCGGGCCTGGGAACGCTTCACCCCGGACGGCCCCCTGGCCCTGTTGCCCCTGGAGCAGGGCTTCTCGGTGGTGTTCACCGTGCCCCCTGCCAAGGCGGATGCCCTGATGGCTCTGGATGACGGAGCCTTCCTCCTGGCCCTGGCGCAGCAGTTCGGCAGCCGCTTCGGCTTCACCGCCGTGGGCCGGCGCGATCGTTTTCCCCTGGCCCTGCGCCAGCGGCGCGAACTGGTTCAGGGACGCGAAGTCTGGATCGGCAATACCGCCCAGACCCTGCACCCGGTTTCCGGACAGGGTTTCAACCTGGGCCTGCGGGACGCCTGGCAGCTGGCTGAATGCCTGTTCGCCGGGGGCGACGATCCCGGTGCCGCGCCCGCCCTGGCCGCCTATGCCGCCAGCCGCAGGTTGGACCGGAGCGGTGGCGCCTTCTTTACCGACCAGGTGGTGCGCCTGTTCTCCAACAACCTGCCGCCCCTGCGCTGGGTCCGGGGGCTGGGATTGCTGGCCCTGGACCTGCTGCCGCCGGCCCGGGATTTCGTGGCACGGCGCATGATCTGGGGCGCCCGGGCCTGGCCCTGAATCCGGCCTGGGGCCTGGTGCATAGGCAGAAAGCCATATTGCATAGTCGCTTTGCATGGGTTTAGCATCGGTCCATTCCTGCTCCCCGGGTTTGCACCCGCCGACACCATGCTCCAAGCCCTGCCTGCCATCGATACCCCCCCGGGAGATCCTCTGTTCAGCGACCTGGACGAGGGCCTGGATTTCCTGGCGCAGCTGCCCCTGGGGGACCCGCCCCGGGCCGAGGTGCTGCTGCATGGATTCCTGGATGGCCTGCTGCATTCCGAACTGGGGGCCGAACCCCTGTTCGTGCTCCTCGAACATGCGGCCGAACCCCTGTATTTCGTGCGCGAAGCCCAGGCCAGGCTCTATCAGGGCAAGGCCCTGCAGCTCAACGAGGATGAAGAAACCCACTTCCGGCGCGGTTCCGGCATCTGGCAGAAGGTGGTGGATGCCTATGGCGCCTGTCTCGGTCGGGTGCTCGGGGAGCAGCTGGATTCCCGGCTGCAGGAAGAACGGGTGGCCAGCCTCCTGCACCGCTGCCTGCATTACCTGGCCCTCTGTGGCCGGGACCACTTCCTGGCCCGGCGCCAGCTGCCCGAAGGATTCTGGCGCCAGGCTAATGACTTCTATGCCCGGGCCGAGGCCCTGGGCGTGGCCGAAGCCCGGGTGGAAAAGCCCCTGGCGGAGATCGAAGGGCGCAGCCAGCGCTGCATCGATGCCTATGTGACCCTGCTGCTGCTGGATCTGGCCAGTCCCTACGGGCGCAGCCTGGGGGATTTCAACCTGATCTGGATGCTGGCCGACCACTGGGCGCCCCTGGTGAGTCTGCAGCCCCTGGGGGCCGATCAGGGCGGCTTGCCCCATGCCCTGGTGGATCTGCAGGCGGATCTGCCCTTGCAGTTCCTGTCCGAGCTGGAGGGTGAGGCCGGGCGCTACCGGGTCCTGGAATGCACCGAGCTCATCTGCCAGCTCAAGCAGAGCGGCCGGGACTCGGCCTTGCTGCCCCCGGGGCTGGGAGAGCTGGACCGGCAGCGTCTGGAAACCCTGCGTCATCACCTGCTCAAGGCCTGGTTCCCGCGCCCCCTGGGGCGCCGCTTTCCCCGCTCCATGGATTCGGGGGTGGTCGAAGTGGGCATGGGGCTGCAGCAGATTCATGCCCTGATCAGGGCGGATGGCGGGGTGAACTGGAATCGGGAAGACATCGATTTCCTGCTCTGGGACCAGGAGCTGGCCCCGGCCCATGCGGGGCTCCTGCTGGATCATTCCCCCACCGGCTTCCGCCTGCTGCTGCAGCCGCCGTTCGCCAAGGTGGCCCACGGCCAGCTGCTGACCCTGCGCCCCCACGATGGCTGCGATTTCCTCCTGGCCCAGGTCCAGTGGCTGATCCAGTGCCAGGACGGCAGCCTGATGGTGGGGCTGACCCTGCTGCCCGGCAGGCCCCGGGCCGTGGCCGTCCGCTCCCAGGGGCGCCAGGCCTTCTTCCAGCGCGCCTTCCTGCTGCCGGGCATGGAGGCTCTGGGGGCTCCCCCCAGCCTGGTCCTGCCCGTGGGGCTCTACCAGACCCAGGGGGAGCAGATGCTGGAGCTCTACGACGGCAGCAGCCGGCGTCTGCGGCTGGTGGGGCGCTTGCAGTCCGGGGCGGACTTCGAGCGGGTCAGCTACCGGGACTAAACCTAATCCTCGCCCCTGTGGCTATCGGGCCAGGCAAGCCCGCCTGACCCGATAGCCGGAGTGGGTCGCCGCCCCGGGCAGGGGCTTCCTCCGGTGTTATCCGGGTCTTGGGGGTTCAAACGGGGTTTTCTGCTTGAAGGGTTTCTGACTATTTTTTAGGCGCCCGCTGGGGTACAATCCGCCCCCTTCCCCACCTGCATCACCGGCGCCATCCTGATGGAATTCTGCGGCTTTACCCTGCGCAACAACCTGTTCGTCGCCCCCATGGCGGGCGTTACCGACCGGCCTTTCCGGCAGCTCTGCAAGCAGCTGGGCGCGGGTCTGGCCGTGTCCGAGATGGTTACGTCCAACTCGCTCCTGTACGGCAGCGCCAAGACCATACGCCGGGCCAATCACGACGGGGAAGTGGAGCCCATTTCCGTGCAGATCGCCGGGGCCGACCCGGCCATGATGGCTGAGGCGGCCCGCCACAACGTGGACAACGGCGCCCAGATCATCGACATCAACATGGGCTGCCCGGCCAAGAAGATTTGCAACGTCATGGCCGGCTCCGCCCTGATGCAGGACGAAGCCCTGGTGGCGCGCATTCTGGAAGCCGTGGTGGGCGCCGTCCCCGATACCCCGGTGACCCTGAAGTTCCGCACCGGCTGGAACCGCCAGAACAAGAACGCTCCCACCATCGCCCGCATCGCCCAGGAATCGGGCATCCGCGCCGTGGCCATCCACGGCCGTACCCGGGCCGACCAGTACACCGGCGAGGCCGAGTACGACACCATCGCCCAGGTGAAGTCCGAAATCCGCATCCCCGTGATCGCCAACGGCGACATCACCACCCCCGAGAAGGCCAAGTTCGTGCTCGACTACACCAAGGCCGATGGGGTGATGATAGGCCGCGCCGCCCAGGGCCGGCCCTGGTTGTTCCGGGAAATCGAACATTACTTGAAGACCGGTGAAAAGCTGGCCCCGGCCCGGGTGGATGAAATTCACGCCATCCTCATGGGCCACCTGCAGGAGCTGTACGCTTTCTACGGGGAAGATACGGGCGTGAAGGTGGCCCGTAAGCACATCTCCTGGTACACCAAGGGCCTCACTGGTTCGGCCGCCTTCCGGAAGGCCATGAACCAGTTGCCCGACCTAGACCTGCAGCAGCAGGCAGTGAACGACTTCTTCCACCACCTGGCAGAGCGGTCCGAACATCTCGAATACGAAGCAGAGGAGGAACTGGCAGCATGAGCCAGCAACAAGACATCGCGGCCTGCGTCCTGGGGGCCCTGGAAAAATATTTCCGCGATCTGGACGGGGAAAAGCCCACGGCCATCTACGACATGGTCCTGAAAAGCGTCGAGCGGCCCATGCTTGAAGTGGTGCTCAAACAGGCCGGCGGCAACCAGACCCAGGCAGCAGAGATGCTCGGCATCAACCGCAACACCCTGCGCAAGAAACTCACCGAATTCCAACTGATCTGAAGACTCACGCCATGACCATCAAGCAAGCGCTGATTTCCGTCTCCGACAAGACGGGTGTTCTCGAATTCGCCCAGGGCCTCGCCGCCCAGGGTGTCAAGCTGCTGTCCACCGGCGGCACCGCCAAGATGCTGCGCGACGCCGGCCTCGCCGTCACCGAAATCGGTGACTACACCGGCTTCCCGGAAATGCTCGACGGCCGCGTCAAGACCCTGCACCCGAAGGTGCATGGCGGCATCCTCGCCCGGCGTGATCTCGCCGAACACATGGCGACCATCGAACAGCACGGCATTCCGATGATCGACCTGGTCTGCGTGAACCTCTACCCCTTCGCCGCCACCATCGCCAAGGCCGGCGTAACGCTGGCCGACGCCATCGAGAACATCGACATCGGCGGCCCGGCCATGGTCCGTTCCTCGGCCAAGAACTACGCTGGTGTGGCCATCGTCACCGATCCGGCTGACTACGCCCCGCTGCTCGACGAAATGAAGGCCAACGGCGGCGCCCTGCAACTCGGCACCCGCTTTAACCTGGCGAAGAAGGCGTTCACGCACACCGCCCGCTACGACAGCATGATCGCCAACTGGCTGACCGGCCTCGACGAAGGCGCGGAAGCCCAACCGGAAGCCGCCGCGCCGATCCCGGCCGTGTTCCCGGCCAAGCTGCAACTGGCCTTCGACCGCGTCGAAACCCTGCGCTACGGCGAAAACTCGCACCAACAAGCCGCCTTCTACCGCGACACCATCGCGCTGCCGGGCAGCATCGCCAACTACACCCAGCTGCAGGGCAAGGAACTGTCCTACAACAACATCGCCGATTCCGACGCCGCCTGGGAATGCGTCAAGGCCTTCGACACCCCCGCCTGCGTCATCATCAAGCACGCCAACCCCTGCGGCGTGGCCATCGACGCCAACCTGCTCGGCGCCTACGAAAAGGCCTTCCAGACCGATTCCACCTCCGCTTTCGGCGGCATCATCGCCTTCAACGGCGAAGTGGGCATCGAAGTCGTTGAAGCCATGAACGAGCGCAAGCACTTCGTCGAAGTGCTGATTGCCCCCTCCTTCACCGCCGAAGCCAAGGCCGCCCTGGCCGCCAAGGCCAACCTGCGGGTGCTGGTCGTGCCCCTGGGCCGTGACCTGAACAAGCTGGAACTGAAGCGCGTCGGCGGCGGCCTGCTGGTGCAGACCGCCGATGACTTCACCGCCCAGGTCAAGGACCTGAAGGTGGTGACCAAGGTGCAGCCCACCCTGCGCCAGATCGAAGACCTGCTCTTCGCCGAGCGCGTCGCCAAGTTCGTCAAGTCCAACGCCATCGTCTTCTGCGGCGGCGGCATGACCCTGGGCGTCGGTGCCGGCCAGATGAGCCGCGTCGATTCCACCAAGATCGCCTGCATCAAGGCCCAGAACGCCGGCCTGGAGCTCAAGGGTTCGGTCGTGGCGTCGGACGCCTTCTTCCCGTTCCGCGACGGCCTGGATGTGCTCGCCGAAGCTGGCGCCGTCGCCGTGATCCAGCCGGGCGGCTCCATGCGCGACGAGGAAGTCATCGCCGCGGCCGACGAACACGGCATCGCCATGGTGTTTACTGGTGCTCGCCACTTCAGGCATTAATTTACTGCGATGAGGAAGCTGGTCGTTTTGTTGATTATTGGAGCCATAGGATGGCAAACCTATGGCAAATTTCGGGACAAGCAGGAAGCGTGGGCTGGCGATACCCTTCCTGTTGCTGGGCAACAGTTGGATACAGCAGCAAGTAGTAGTTATAGCTGCGATGGCCGTACGCATTGCTCCCAAATGACATCTTGCGCTGAAGCAACGTGGTTTCTTCAGCATTGTCCTGGCACCAAAATGGATGGCAATAACGACGGTATTCCCTGCGAAAAGCAGTGGTGCAGGTAACAAAAATAAGGATTTCTCCATGAAACTACTGGTCATTGGTTCCGGCGGCCGCGAGCACGCCATGGCCTGGCGCCTGGCGCAGACGCCGGGCCTGCAACGGGTTTATGTGGCGCCGGGCAATGCCGGCACGGCCCGGGAAGATGAGCTGGAAAACGTGAATATCACCGATCCGGTGGCGCTGGCTGACTTTGCCGAACAGAACGGGGTGCACCTCACCGTGGTCGGCCCGGAAGCTCCTCTTGCCGCCGGTGTGGTCAATATTTTTCGGGCCCGCGGCCTGAAGATCTTCGGCCCCACCAAGGAAGCTGCCCAGCTCGAATCCTCCAAGGATTTCGCCAAGCGCTTCATGGCCCGTCACAACATTCCGACCGCCGGCTTCGAGACCTTCTCCGACGTCGCCGCGGCCCACGCCTATGTGGACAAGCAAGGCGCGCCCATCGTCATCAAGGCTGACGGCCTCGCCGCCGGCAAGGGCGTCGTCGTCGCCATGAGCCTCGAAGAAGCACACGCGGCCATCGACGACATGCTGTCCGGCAACAAGTTGGGCGACGCTGGCGCCCGCGTCGTGATCGAGGATTTCCTCGACGGCGAGGAAGCCAGCTTCATCGTCATGGTGGACGGCAAGAACGTCCTCGCGCTGGCCTCCAGCCAGGACCACAAGCGCATCTTCGACGGCGACCAGGGCCCCAACACCGGCGGCATGGGCGCCTACTCCCCGGCACCGTGCGTCACCCCGGAAATCCACGCCAAGGCCATGCGCGAAATCATCCTGCCGACGGTACGCGGCATGGCCGCCGACGGCATCCCCTTCACCGGCTTCCTCTACGCCGGCCTGATGATAGGCAAGGACGGCTCGGTCAAGACCCTGGAATTCAACTGCCGCATGGGCGACCCGGAAACCCAGCCCATCCTGATGCGCCTCAAGTCGGATTTCGTGGACCTGCTGGAGCACGGCATCGACGGCACCCTGGACCAGGTGGAGGCCGAATGGGACCGCCGCGTGGCCCTGGGGGTCGTGCTCGCCGCCGCCAACTACCCGGATACCCCGAAGAAGGGCGACGTGATCAGCGGCCTGCCCGCCGGCAACCGCTTCGGTGAAGATTGCCATGTATTCCATGCAGGCACGGCCGAGCAGGATGGCCGGGTGGTCACCAGCGGCGGCCGGGTGCTGTGCGTTACCGCCCTGGGCGAGAACGTCAAACTGGCCCAGAAGCGCGCCTACGAGGCCCTGGTCGCCATCAGCTGGGACGGCATGCAGTACCGCAAGGATATCGGCTACCGGGCCATCAGCCGCTAAGCTGCGCCGTCTGCCTGCGAACCGGCACTGGGGTGATTGCCCGGGTGCCGGTTTTTTTATGTGTGCGTGGCCGCCTGTTTCTGAACAGCAGGGGTTCATTGCTGCCGAAGTCATTGCAGCCGGCTATGGGTTACCTCATGCCTTGTTTTCAATAAAATTTGACGGCATTCGGCCAGGAGCGGTCGCAAGCAAGGCACTTTACAAAGCGGCCAGCCGGAACACTTCTATCATATGCCTTATTGATATTCTGCTCAGTTATCGGCAGTATGCGGGCTTAATGGCCTATTCCATCCGAAGGCATGTATGCCCTTCTTCCAATAAGAGCGAAAATTATGACTTCTGCGACGCCGGTTCTCGACCTTGAGGCAGTTTTTAATGAGGCTGCATTTCCCGAATATACCTACGTCGATCCGAAGGAGTACCCATTCATAAAGTCGGCACTCCGCGCCAAAGGGAAACACGTCACGATTGCTGGCGCTTCCGGCTCCGGGAAGACCACCGTAGTTCATAAGGTCCTAAGAGACTTGGAGATACGGCCGACGGACATCCTTTTGGTTAATGGGCGCGAATTCAAAAATCACACGAACTATTTGGAGATGTTCGGCGCAATGTTGGGTGTCGACCCGACATACGACGCAACCACGCCGTACCTAGCGTCACAGCGACTAGTGGTCATTGACGATTTTCACCACCTATCTGAGCCCGTGAAGGAGGGACTGTCTGCGGACCTCAAACTATGGCACGAAAAGAGTGTCCGTTTTGTCCTGATTGGCATCGCCTCTAGCGCCCGCGATCTAGCGGGAAATGACTCAGAACTTGGCATTCGAAATGATGTCTTCGATCTCAGAACTCAAGGCGAAGATTTCGTCCACAAGTTAATGACACAGGGAGCTAGTCACCTTCGGATCAAGTTTTCCGAGCGCTTCCTTGCCGAAACAGCAATCGGATCAAAGGGCATTCCGTCCGTTGTTCAAGCCATCTGCCGTACCGCATGCATCAAACACGGGATAGAGAAGACCCAAGACGAAGGCCACGAGCAAGAAGTAGACGAGACAATTGCCAACATTAAGCAGGAAGTCCTGCGTATCTTTGAGCACAAGTATTTTGACAAGATAGTCTCTCTGTCTAAGGGAAAACAGCAAGCCAAGTCGGTCCATAACACCTACTTCGATATCGTTGCGGCTATAGCGAATGATGAACGCTCCGACATTCCTACAGAGTATCTGTATAGGACCATAGTCGCACCGATTGCTGACCCGAAGAAGAAAAACCAAAAGTCGACTTCGTACTACAACTGCCTCAACTATCTCGGTGATGTGATTCAGGATTCAAGGCTTGACGATGTCATTATGTATCGAAAAGGGAAGTCAATCTCGATTGAAGATCCTACGTTCCGTTTCTACTTAAATCTTTTGAACCTTGATGATGTGCGTCGCAAGATTCACATTAGAAATGATGAGTATCCTTGGGACGTAGCTGTTTCCTTTGCCGGCGAAGACAGGCCAGTGGTCCTTGAGTTCGTCAAGAAGTTGGAGGAAAAGGGGATATTTCCTTTTTACGATTTCAACCACCAAGCGCAGCTATGGGGCGTGGACTTGCAGAAGAAGCTTGCTGATATTTACGCCAACGATGCACTCTATATGGTGATCTTCATTTCCTCGAAGTACCCAGAAAAGGATTGGACTCGATTCGAATTCGAAATAGGAAAGTCTGCCGGGCAGAAGCGTCCGGACACCTATATTCTTCCGATTATCATCGAGGATGTCCCAATGGTTGGATTGGCGAACACGCTTGGGAAAGTGTTTCTCAAGGACCACGATATCCCGTACTGCGTGGACTTGCTAGCTGCGCGGCTAACTTGAGTTCGCGCCTAACGATCGCATCATCTGGGGGCAGCTTTGCTGGAAACCCACCCGTCTTGCGACTCCTTTAAGCAAAACGTTGAGCGTCCGCATTTCATAACGTCGACGGGCGGCTTAGGGTCGATAGGCGCCGCTCAAATCTATGCGCATCGCTGCTCCAAAAATTGACCGCCGGGCAACGGCGGAACCTGGCGGTTCAGCAAACACCCACCGCCCCGCATCAAGCACGGAACCAGGCCTGTCGCCTGACCAAAGTAATAATTGTGGTCTGCCCCCTATTTTTCACATCATGCCCACCTTCGATGTCTATTGCGGAGATTTGCTTGTCGGTTACTCCGAGCTTGAGAGCGGAGATCCACCGATGGGCGTTGCATTTGGTCAGTTCATACCTTCCGACGGCTACTCGACAATTCAACGGCAGTGCATTGAAAACCATGCCGATCAAACCAAGCTGGGCCTCAGCGTCAGAACGCCAAACAATGAAACAATCATCTGCGCGGGAGTCGGAATATTGGACTACTCAGAACAAGTGGGAGAAGGCTTCATTGAACTCAACGTTCTTGGTATTTCCTATCCTCTCTATGAGCAACTATTTCCTGAGCATGTGGCTCGGTATGAACAGCAGTTCAAGTAAGCATCCTCGCGTTCGTTCCGCACTGAGCGCCATGCTAACTAAACAGAGCGTATTGATCGAAGTTATGTAGGTGTATGGCACCCTCTGCCCCACGCTAGCAATAATTGAGGTCTGACCCCTATTTTTACTATTTTCGGGACGGGGAAGTCCATTTCATTCGTTAGGCAACTCATGTGCTCGATAAGTCTGCGCGATTTTCAGCTAACTGACATTTATGCTGTCAATGCACTTGGTGTTGCCGCGTTCGAGCAGTTCGCTCACCAATACGAAGACTGGCCAGGCTTCAGGGCAAAAATCGCATGCATGTCTTCGCTGGCGGAAACGGGCGAGATTATCGTTGCGGCATCCGGCGAAAAAGTCATGGGTGCAGTTGCGTACCTTGGTCCCGAGGCTCCAAAGAGTTCGTTTTTCCCGAGCACATGGGCTGTCATGCGAATGCTCGTTGTTTGCCCAGAATCACGCGGCAAAGGTATTGGCCGCGCACTTGCCAACGCTTGTATTGCAAAGGCTCTGTGTGATGGAGCCGAGGTGTTCGGCCTGCATACTAGCGCCATCATGTCTGTGGCACTTCCGATGTACCAATCCATGGGGTTTGAGTTCGTTCGTGAAGCGCCACCAATCCACGGTGTCCCATATGGCATCTACGCAAAAAAACTCGCTGGGCAAGGCCGTAATAATTGGGGTCTGCCCCCTGTTTTTTAATTGCCTATTTTTCACAGTGGCCGAGCGACACAACCTGCCGGCTACACTTGTAGGTTCTCTTCGGGTTTCGAACTCCGGCAATCTTTCGCTTTCAACAAACTAGCCATATGGATTCGTTGCCCGTATTTACCCCTGAGCAGTTTTCGAGGCGCCCTGCTATCGCTCAGGTGGAGGCCGAGCTGAAGAAGTGGCTAAGGCAAATTGCGGTAGAGGAACGGGTCGATTTCATTGCTCGGCTTTGGGCGATTAACTACCCCTTGGCGCTGATTCTTGTCCAGTCATCACAACTTCCGGTAAAAGAAATTGAGGCCTTGCTCCGCAAGTGGTTGGCCGCAGGTCATTACAATGCCGCACAAAAAATCATCGAATATTTTTCGGTGATGCTGGGCGAGAGGAAATTCTGGAAAATTGTTTCCGAGGTTGAGCTTTCTTCGGTCATGCGAGATTTCATCAACTATTACAGCAAAGGGCGGCTTGATGAACAACAACGCGGCTAACAATCAAAAGCCAGCTTTCTAGCGTCTCAAGCAGCAGCTTGGATCGGTGGGCGTCTGCCAGCAGCGAATAATTGGATTCTGACCCCTGTTTTTCCTATTTTTCAATATGACTTCATCCCTTCTTAAAACTCGTTCGCGTCGGCGGATAAACGCTATTCGTTAGGCAAATTTTCCCGACACATTCGCACTTTGAGAAAAGATCATGGATACAAATGAATTCTGGGCTTTGAACGTGGGTTTACCTCCGGAAAGCGCGGCAGAAGTAGTTCAAGAGCGCTTGGCTGCAATCAGCCCGGAACAGATTATTCAATATCAACGCCTGTTTGATAAATTCTTCTCCGAAGCATATCGATGGGATCTTTGGGGGGCGGCCTATTTGATTGATGGCGGTTGTTCGGATGATGGATTTATTGACTTCAGGTACGGCCTCATTTCAAGAGGTCGCAGTATTTTTGAAGAGGCATTGAATGATCCTGATTCGCTCGTTGCTTTTGCCAGTGATTCGGATGATGGATACATTCCAAATGAAGATTTCGGGTATGCAGCCGCGCGGGCATACAAAGAAGTTACTGGAACTGATATGCCGTCGCAGGAATACGAGCATCCCAAAGAGCCTGCTGGTGAGGGTTGGGATTTTGATGATCCAGAACTCTGCAATCAAAAGCTTCCAAAGCTCTGGATGAAGTTCGGAGAATCTTGATATTTGCCTAAAAATTCAGTCGAGAGGGACGGCCCAAAAGCAGCGCGCTGGGTTCCCTCCGCGTTCGGCCCCGGCAGGCCCTCACGTCAAACGTTCCTGAACGACTGCTTTCCAAATCCGGTCGATAGGCGCCGCTCAAATCTATCCGCATCGCTGCTCCAAAATTAACCGCCGGGCAATGGTGGAACCCGGCCCCCGCGCCAGCCCCACCCCACCTGGCCGATTCCCCCCTAAAATCCCCCCTCCGGCAACAACCCCAACCCCCCATGAACACACAACAACTCAAAGATTTCTTCACCACCCTGCAGGCCGATATCGTCGGCGAGCTGGAGGCCTTCGACGGCCAGCCCTTCCTGACCGACAGCTGGCAGCGCCCCGAAGGGGGCGGCGGGGTTTCGCGGTTGATCGAAGGGGGCGGCTGTTTCGAGCGGGGCGGGGTGAATTTCTCCCACGTTACCGGCAAGTCGCTGCCCGCTTCGGCCACTGCCCATCGGCCGGAACTGGCGGGGCGGGCCTGGGAGGCCATGGGGGTTTCCCTGGTGCTGCACCCGGAAAATCCCTACTGCCCCACGGCGCACATGAACGTGCGCTGCTTCGTGGCGACGAAGGAAGGCGAAGCGCCGGTCTGGTGGTTCGGCGGCGGCATGGACCTGACTCCCTATTACGCGTTCGAGGCGGACGTGCGCCATTTTCACGGCACCTGCAAGGCAGCCCTGGAGCCCTTCGGGCCCGGGGTCCATGCCCGCTACAAGCGCTGGTGCGACGAGTATTTCTTCCTCAAGCACCGGAACGAGCCCCGGGGGGTGGGGGGAATCTTCTTCGATGACCTGAACGAGGCCGGGGAGGGGGGCGAGACTCCCTTCGAGCGCTGTTTTGCCCTGACCCGGGCCGTGGGCGGGGCCTTCACCCAGGCCTATCTGCCCATCCTGGCCCGGCGCCGGGAGCTGCCCTACGGGGAGCGGGAGCGGGATTTCCAGTGTTACCGGCGCGGCCGCTACGTGGAATTCAACCTGGTCTTCGACCGGGGCACCCTGTTCGGCCTGCAGTCCGGGGGGCGTACCGAGTCCATCCTCATGTCCATGCCGCCGGTGGTGCATTGGCGCTATGACTGGCGGCCGGAGCCCGGCACCCCGGAAGCCGAACTGTACGAGCGCTACCTGTCGCCCCGGGACTGGGTCTGAGTCACCGGGTACACCTCGTCTTCCCCGTCTTTCGTTCCTGGCCGGGCCCGGCGCTTGCGCAGGTCCCGGTACACGGCGGCGCGCATCACCAGCATGGAAACCATGGGCGCGGTCAGGAGCACGAACAGGGTGATCAACAGTTCATGCACCACTGGCCGGGTTTCCAGGGCTGAAAACAGCAGCATGGAGGCGATCAGGATGCAGCCGGCCCCCAGGGTGATGGTGATGGCGGGGCCGTGGATGCGCTGGTAGAAGTGGGGCAGGCGCAGCAGCCCCAGGCAGCCGATCAGGGCGATGCAGCCGCCCAGCACCAGAAGCAGGGAGACAGGCAGGCTGATCCACAGGGGCAGCTGTTCCCAGGCTTGTTCATGCATGGCGACATCCTCCCGGGTGGGGCTTCATTCGATGATCTCCCCGCGCATCAGGAACTTGGCCAGGGCCACGGTGGAGGCAAAGCCCAGCAGGGCGATCAGCAGGGCCACTTCGAAATAGACCATGCTGCCGAAGCGCATGCCCAGCAGCAGGCAGAGCAGCATGCAGCACATCCACAGGGTATCCAGGGCCAGCACCCGGTCCTGGGCCGAGGGGCCGATCAGTAGCCGCAGCGTGCAGAACAGGATGCCCAGGCCGACGCAGCTCATGGCGAAGCCCAGGGCCAGGGGAAGCAGACTGGTCATGGCGTCATCCCTCGAAAATCTCCATCAGGGGGACCTCGTACTGCCCCTTGATGGTGTCTATCCACCACTGGGCGTCGTGCAGGTCGAACACATGCAGGGCCAATTCGTGACTGTCGGGCAGCACTTCCACCCAGACCGTGCCCGGCGTCAGGTTGATGATCCCGGCCAGCAGGGCCAGGCCGTGGGGGCTACGCATGTCCAGGGGAATGCGGATGAACTGGGAGTTCAGGCCCTCCGGGCGGGCGAACAGGATGATGCGGCTGACGTTGAAGCAGGAACGCAGCACTTCCACGCTGGCGTGGGCCAGCAGGCGCAGCAGAGCCAGCGGACGGCGGATGCGGGCGTAGCCGTGGGGCTGCAGGGGCCGCGCCAGCAGGGGGGCGATGATGGCGAGCAGGGTCCCCAGCAGCAGGTGCGCCACTTCCAGGCTCTGGTTCATAAGCAGCCAGGTGAAGAGCAGCACCAGGGAGAGCAGGGGCGAGGGCAGCAGGCGCTTCATGGGGCTTCTCCCCGTGGGGGCGAGGGCACGGCGGGGGTCGAGAGCACCTGCTCTACGTAGCTGCCGGCCTGGCCCAGGTCCCGGGTGGTCCGTTCCAGGTAGGCGAGCAGCGGCCCGGCGAGCACGGTCATGGCGACGCACAGCCCCAGGAGCAGGGTCACGGGCCCGGCCTCGGTGGGATGCAGGCGGGGCGGCTGCACGGCGCCCGAGGCCCAGAAGGTGCGCACCCCGAAGCGCATCAGGGCGATGATGCCCGCCAGGCCGGAACAGAGGATCAGGATCATCAGGGTCCAGTCCCGAAGGGAAATGCCCGCCTCCCCGTTCAGCAGGGCATGGAACAGGCTGAACTTGGCGATGAAGCCCGACAGGGGCGGCAGGCCGGTGATCACCAGGGCGCTGGCGGCAAAGGCCAGCCCCAGGAAGGCCAGGGCGGCGGGAATGCCGACCCCCACCGGTTCCTCGGGTTTCTCGTCGATGGCGAAGGCCTCCATGGTCAGGGCCAGCAGGGCGGCCCCCGGGCTGCGGATGCGTTCGGTCAGACCCACCAGCAGCAGGAAGGCGGCGGTGGCCAGGGTGGATCCGAGCAGGTAGTAGAAGCCTGCGCTCAGCAGCTGGGGATCCCCATGGCCGAACACGGCCATCAAGGTGCCCGAGGAGATGATGGCGGCGTAGCCCGCCATGCGTCCGGGTTCCTGGGCGGCGAGGATGCCCAGGGTGCCGAACACCAGGGTGGCGATGCCGCCCCAGAACAGGGCATCCAGCCCGAAGCCGGCGGCCGGTCCCGCCGCGAAGGCCAGGGACCAGATGCGGATCAGGGCGTAGATGCCCACCTTGGTCATCAGCACCAGCAAGGCCGCCACCGGGGGCGAGGCGGCGGCGTAGGTGGTGGGCAGCCAGAAGCCCAGGGGCCACATGGCGCCCTTGGTCAGGAAGGCCAAGGCCAGGATGGCGGCGCCGATCTGCAGCAGGGGCAGGTCGGCGGCGGAGAGGGCGGCGATGCGGGGCCCCAGGTCGGCCATGTTGAGGGTGCCGGTGCTGGCGTAGATCAGGGCGATGCCGATCAGGAACAGCAGGGAGGCCACCAGGTTGATGGCGATGTACTGCATGCCGGCCCGGATGCGGGTGGTGTTGTAGCCGTGCAGCACCAGGCCGTAGGAGGCGGCCAGCATCACCTCGAAGAAGACGAACAGGTTGAACAGGTCGTTGGTGAGGAAGGCCCCGTTGATGCCCATCAGCAGGAACAGGAACAGGGAGTGGAAGTGCACCCCGATGCGGCTCCAGCCCTGGCTGGAGAACACCAGGGCCGCCAGGGACAGGGTGGCGGTGAGGAGCAGCAGCAGGCCGGCGAGCCGGTCCGCCACCAGGGCGATGCCGAAGGGGGCCATCCAGTTGGCGGCCAGATACACGCCCAGGTGGCCGGGCCACAGTTCCTGGTCGGAAAGCCCGAGCAGGATCAGGGCGGAGAGCAGCAGCACCAGGTTGCAGCCCAGGTTCACCGCGAACTTGAGGTTGTGCCGGGCCTCATTCACCGGGATCAGCAGGGCGCCGGCCAGCAGGGGCAGCAGGATGGGCACCAGGATCAGTTGCTGGGTCCAGGGCAGGGCGTTCATTCCTCGCTCTCCTCCCCGTCCACGTGGTCGGTGCCGGTCAGGCCCCGGGCGCCGATCATGATCACCAGGTACAGGGCCGTGGTGGCAAAACCGATCACGATGGCCGTCAGCACCAGAGCCTGGGACAGGGGATCGGCGTAGTCCCCGGGGTTGGGGGCGCCGGGGGCCAGGGTGAGGGGGGCCTTGTCGATGGCCAGGCGGCCCATGACGAAGATGAACAGATTCACGGCGTAGGACATCAACATCAGGCCGATGATGACCTGGAAGGTCCGGGGGCGCAGGATCAGCCAGATACCGGAGCCGAACAGGAGGCCGATGGCGATGGCGATGACGAGTTCCATCAGCGGGCCTCCCGGGCGGGGTCCGCCTTTTCCGGCAGCCGGTGGCTGCGGGTGGATTGGTGCGCCAGGGCCACCAGGATCAGCATGGTGCAGCCCACCACGGTGGCGAACACGCCCAGATCGAAGAAGAAGGCGCTAGGGAGGTGCAGCTCGCCCAGCAGGGGCAGTTCCACGTGGGCCGTGTGGCTGGTGAGGAAGGGATAGCCGAAGGCCCAGGCCCCCAGGCCCGTGGCGCAGGCGATGCAGAGGCCGTAGCCGAGCCAGCGGTGGGGGCGCAGATGCAGCCGGTCTTCCACCCAGGTGGCGCCGGCCAGCATGTACTGGACGATGATGGCCACCGAGAAGATCAGCCCCGCGACGAAACCGCCGCCGGGCAGGTTGTGGCCGCGCAGGAAGAAATAGGCAGCGGTGATGCCCATGAAGGGCAGCAGCAGGCGCATGTAGATGCCCGCCACCTGCAGGTAGCCGCTGTTGGCTTGTTCGGCCGGGGGCTGGCGCGTCGCCGCATCGACGGGGTTGGCCTGCTGGGCCGGGATGGCGATGCTTTCCGCCGCCGGGCGGAAGCGGCGCAGCAGGGCATACACGGTGAGGGCCACGATGGCGAGCACGGTGATCTCGCCCATGGTGTCGAAGCCGCGGAAATCCACCAACAGCACATTTACCGCGTTGCTGCCGCCCCCTTCGGAGCGGGCCTTTTCCAGGAAGAAGCTGGCGATGCTGTCGGGCATGGGGCGCACCATCACCGCGTAACTGAGCAGGGCCAGACCCAGGCCGCCGCCCAGGGCCAGCAGCATGTCGCGGCTGCGGCGCAGGCGCACCGGCCAGGGCGGGGCGGCGGCGGGGCCCGCGTCGCGCAGGCGGGGGGGCAGCCAGCGCAGGCCCAGGAGGATCAGGATGGTGGTGACGGTCTCCACCATCAGCTGAGTCAGGGCCAGGTCGGGGGCCGAGAGCCAGAGGAAGGTGATGCAGGTGACGATGCCCGTGCCCCCCGCCAGGGCCAGGGCCGCCAGCCGCTGGTACTTGGCCTGCCAGGCGGCGGCCAGGGCGCAGGCGCCGCCGGCGACCCAGAGCATGACGAAGAAGGCATCGGCCGGGTGGGGCGCTGGGGCCAGCAGTCCCGGGAGCATTCCGACCAAGAGGGCCGGGACCAGCAGCAGGGCCAGGGTCATGGCCAGCAGCTGGGGCTGCAGGCGCCGGGTGCCCAGGTGGCGGAGCATGAAATCGGCGGCCCGGCTGATGGCCAGCATGGTGTTCTCGTAGGCCTGGGCGCCGCTGAAACGATGGATCAGGGGCGCCTGTTCCCGCTGCCGCAGGTTGAAGCGTCGGCGCAGCAGCTGGTAGCTCCAGGCCCCCAGCACCAGGGCCAGGAAGCTCATCAGCAAAGGCAGGTTGAAGCCGTGCCAGACGGCCAGGTCGTACTGGGGCGTGGCCTCCCCGAGGATGGCCACCACTCCCTGGTGCAGGATGGGTTCGATGCTGATGGCGGGAACCACCCCCACCACCAGGCAGGTGAGGACCAGGAGCTCCACCGGAAAGCGCATCCAGCGGGGCGGCTCATGGGGTTCCCGGGGCAGGGGCTGATCGGGTTTGCCGAAGAACACGGCGATGAAGCGCAGGGAATAGATCACCCCGAACACCCCAACCGCCAGGGCCGCGTAGGACATCCACCAGTTGCTGTCGCCGCCCACCAGCAGGGTTTCGGCGAAGAACATCTCCTTGGAGAGGAAACCGTTCAGGAGCGGCACCCCCGCCATGGCGCCGCTGGCCACGATGGCCAGGGTGGCCGTATAGGGCATCTGCCGGTACAGGCCGCGCAGGATGCGCATGTCCCGGGTGCCGGTTTCGTGGTCGATGATGCCCACGGCCATGAACAGGGAAGCCTTGAAGGTGGCGTGGTTGAGGGTGTGGAACAGGGCGGCCACCACAGCCAGGGGGGTGCCGATGCCGAGCAGGGTGGTGATCAGGCCCAGGTGGCTGATGGTGGAATAGGCCAGCAGCCCCTTCATGTCGCGCTGGAAGATGGCGGCAAAAGCGCCCAGCAGCAGGGTGCAGGTGCCGGCCCCGGCGATGATCCAGGTCCACGCCTCGGTTCCCGCCAGGGCCGGCCACAGGCGCATCAGCAGGAACACCCCCGCCTTCACCATGGTGGCCGAATGCAGGTAGGAGGACACGGGGGTGGGAGCCGCCATGGCGTGGGGCAGCCAGAAATGGAAGGGGAACTGGGCGCTCTTGGTGAGGGCGCCCAGGGCGATCAGGATCAGGGCCGGCAGGTACAGCTCGTGGGTGATGATCAGCTCCCGGGCCGCCAGTACCGCATCCAGGTCGTAGCTGCCCACCATGTGGCCCAGGAGCAGCACCCCGGCCAGCAGGCAGAGGCCGCCGGTGGCGGTGACGGTGAAGGCCATGCGCGCCCCCCGGCGGGCATCGGCCCGGTGGTGCCAGTAGCCGATCAGGAGAAAGGAGGTGAGGCTGGTGAGCTCCCAGAACACCACCAGCTGCACCAGGTTGCCGGACAGGACTACCCCCAGCATGGAGCCCATGAAGGCGAGCAGGAAGGAGAAGAAACGGGGCACCGGGTCTGCCGGCGACATGTAGTAGCGGGCGTAGAGCACCACCAGGAGGCCGATGCCCTGGACCAGCATGGCAAAGACCCAGGCCAGTCCGTCCAGGCGCAGCACGAATTCCAGTCCCAGGGCGGGGACCCAGGCAATCCGTTCGTACAGCACCTCCCCGGGGTCGGCCTGCATGAACAGCCAGCCGGTAAACAGCAATCCTGCGAGTGCGATGGCGCCCGCCAGCCAGGCTTCCCGGTTGCGGGCGTTGGCGGGCAGACAGGCAGCCACCAGGCTGCCGATGAAGGGGGCGATGATCAGGGCGCTAAGCGTCATGGCTCCATGGGATTGGGGCTGGCGTCAGGGGCGCCAGGGCAGGCCAGAGGATAGCATCTACTTTTGTTGCAAATGAAACCGAGTGTGACTACCCGGGGAGGCCGGGGGCAAGGGGGCTTAGCCCGGCAGGCTGGCGGCAAGCCGTTCCAGGGCGGTGTTGATGGCGCTGGCGGTTTCCTGGCGCACGGCCGTGCCGGAACTGATCCATTCCTCCAGGCTGGCCACGAACTGCTGCACCAGCACCCGTCCGGTGCCGTAATCCAGCTGCTGGGGCAGGAAATGGGGCAGCAGGGCGTCCAGGCGGGCAGCCCAGTTGGCGATTTCCGCCCGTTCCCCGTGCTCGGCCGCCTCCCTGAGCTGGGCCAGGCCCTGGGCCAGGGCCTCCAGGTCTGGGGGCACGGCTTCCAGGGCCTGGTGCAGATGTTCGACGCACTCCAGGGCTTCCTGGGCGAACAGGGTTTCCAGGGTGACCGAGGGGCTGCTGTCGTCGGCGCCTTCCAGGCGCGGCACCAGCTGGGCTACCCGTTGTTCCATGGCCGGGTGTTCGAGAAAGTCCGGCTCTGCCAGCAGCTCCAGGGTGGCGCTCAGGGCGGCCAGGAGGCGGGGGCCGGGGGGCGTGCTTTCGAGCTGATCGGTGGCGCAGGCCAGGGCCTCGGCCAGGCGCAGGGGGGCCGGATGGCCCAGGGGCAGGGCGCCTTCCAGCAGCTTGAACACGGCCCGGCGCAAGGGGCCCCAGTCGGCACTGCGCCGGGCCCAGGTTTCCAGCAGCAAGGGGGCGGCGCCATCCCAGGCCTGGCGCTGTTCCCCGGTGAAGCGGGGCTCCCGGGACTGGGCCATCAGGGGCAGGATGGCGGCCGTGGCGGCCAGGGTCGGCGCCAGGGGGCTGCGGGGCACCAGGGCTTCCATGGGGGCCTGGGGCGGCGGGTCGAGCTGGGCCAGGGGGGCCTGCAGTTCGGGCAGCAGGGTGGCGTCCGGCGGCTGGCTGGCGGAGGCCTTGCGCAGGGCCTGGTCCACCCGTCCGGCCAGGCGGCGGTATTCGACCCGGGGAGGCAGGCGGCCTTCCTGTATGGTCTGCAGCAGGGTCAGGGCCGCATCCCACAGGGGGTGGGGCGGCAGGGCCGCCAGGGCGGCGGTCATGGGCGCCAGGCCGGCCCCGGATTCCGGGGCCTGGAGCCAGGCCAGCAGGCCCTTCTGGTAACGGGCCCGCAGGGTATCGAGATCGGGCAGGGGCTCAGCCGGCGAGCTTGGCGAAGGCATCCACCACTTCCTTGGGGGCCTGGACCAGCTCAATCAGCACCCCTTCGCCGCCAATGGGAAATTCCTCGTTGCCCTTGGGGTGCAGGAAGCAGATGTCAAAACCGGCGGCGCCCTTGCGGATGCCTCCGGGAGCGAAACGCACCCCGTTGGCGCTCAGCCATTCCACCGCCTTGGGCAGGTCGTCGATCCAGAGGCCCACATGGTTCAGGGGGGTGGCGTGCACCGCGGGTTTCTTCTCCGGGTCCATGGGCTGCATCAGGTCCACTTCCACCTTGAAGGGGCCGGTGCCCATGGCGCAGATGTCCTCATCCACGTTTTCCCGTTCGCTCTGGAAGGTGCCGGTGACTTCCAGGCCCAGCTTTTCCACCCACAGGGTCTTGAGCTTTTCCTTGGAGGGGCCGCCAATGGCGATCTGCTGGATACCGAGTACCTTGAAGGGACGTGCGCTGCTCATGGGATTCCTCTAATTCATAATTACGGGAGCGGGCATTCTAAGGCCCGAGACGGGCCTTGTCATGGGGGCGTTTCCTTCCAGTTCTCAGCGGCTGCCGGCCTTGGCGGCATGGCGGACGCTGCTGCTGGCGGCGATCACCCCGGCGCGTAGCAGGGCTTCCACGTTTTCCTCGATGGCCTCGGGGGCATAGAGGTAGTTGACCATCATCCCGAAGGACTGGGCCATGCCCTTGTCCGAGGTGTCGGCGAGGAAGTTGAGTCGTTCGACCCGGGCGCCGTTGCCCAGGTGGAAGCGGGATACCGGGTCGTAGAGCCGGTCCCTGGCCTTGGCCGTGAGCAGGTACTGGGCCGCCAGCCGGGTCATGGGGGCCTGCAGGGCCCTTACCAGCCGGGGCTGCTCTATCCATTCCCGGCCGGCCAGCACCTGGCGCACGTTGTCTAGGGTCGGTGCCTGTTCGGTGAGCTTGGCGATCCGCTCCAGGTCGCCGGGCAGGAAGGCCTGAGTCCAGGCCTCCGGCGTCTTTTCGGCCCAGCGCCGCAGCAGGGGCAGGGGCGACAGGGTGGCGAACTGCTGCAGCTGGGGCAGGTCTTTCTGCAGGTCGTCGATGACCCGTTTTAGCAGGAAATTGCCGAAGGAAACCCCGCGCAAGCCGTCCTGGGTGTTGGAGATGGAGTAGAAGATGGCGGTGTCGGCGGCCCGGGTGTCGAACACCGGGGCGTGTTCGTCCAGCAGTTCCTGGACATTGCCGGCCAGGTGGTCGGTGAGGGCCACTTCCACGAAGATCAGGGGTTCGTCGGGCATGCGCGGGTGGAAGAAGCCGTAGCAGCGCCGGTCCGAATCCAGGCGGTTCTTCAGGTCGGTCCAGGAGTGGATGGTGTGCACCGCCTCGTACTGGATCAGTTTTTCCAGCAGGGCGGCGGGGGAGTTCCAGGTGATCCGGCGCAGTTCCAGGAAACCCACGTCGAACCAGGCCGAGAGGCTGTATTCCAGCTCCCGGTCCAGGGAGGCCAGTTCCGGATCGTCATGGAGCAGGCGCAGCAGGTCCACGCGCAGGTCCACCAGGAAGCGCACCCCCTGGGGCAGGGCGTTGAACTGGGTGAGGATGCGGGTGCGCGGTGAGCGCAGGGCGTTCCACAGGCGGGCTTCCGCTTCCCACTGCCCGGGCGTGCCCAGGGCTTCCTGGTAGTGGGCGTGGGCCTTGGCTACCCGGGCCGGGTCGGGGCCGAATTCGGTGGCGATCAGGCGCAGGATCGCATGCCGGCCGGCCTCGTCCAGGGCCAGGTAGGTTTCGCCCAGACGGGTGGCCCGCTGCCGGGCCGAGACTTCGCCGCCGATGCCGCTGGCGCATTCCTGCAGCTGGGCCCGGATTTTCTGCAGGGCGCGTTCGTCCAGGGGCTTGGGGTGTTTGGGCTTGCTCAGGAAGCCCTGGACCTTCTTCAGGCCCCGGGTTACCAGGTTCTGGCTCATGCGCTCTCCTTGTGGTTCTTGTAGGCCTTCCAGATCAGGAAGATGCCGGCGGCGATCATGGGCAGGGACAGCCACTGGCCCATGCTGACGGTGTAGGACTGGCCGAAGATGCCGTGGTCGGGTTCCCGGAAGAACTCCACCAGGGAGCGGAACAGGCCGTAGCCGATCAGGAAGGCCCCGGAAACCGCGCCCGCCGGTCTTTCCTTGCGTGAATAAAACCACAGGATGAGGAACAGGGCCAGCCCTTCGAGTCCCGCATGGTAGAGCTGGGAAGGGTGGCGGGGCTGTCCGTCCCCGGCCTGGGGAAAGATCATGGCCCAGGGCAGGGTGGGATCGGCCACCCGGCCCCAGAGCTCGCCGTTGATGAAGTTGCCGATGCGCCCGGCCATCAGTCCCAGGGGCACCAGAGGGGCGATGAAATCGGTGGTGGTCAGCCAGGATTTGCCATGTTTGCGGGCCCACAGGGCCATGGCGGCGAGTACGCCCAGGAAGCCCCCGTGGAAGCTCATGCCGCCTTTCCAGACGGCGATGATTTCGAAGGGATGGGCCAGATAGTAGCCGGGCTCGTAGAACAGCACCTGGCCCAGGCGGCCGCCCAGCACCACGCCCAGGACGCCGTAGAACAGCAGGTCATCCAGCTGCTCCAGGTCCCAGCCCGTCCCGGGGCGGCCCAGGATGCGGCTGCGGCCCAGCCACCAGAACTGGATGAAGGCCAGCAGGTACATGAGACCGTACCAGCGCACGGCCAGGGGGCCGAGGGAGAGAGCGACGGGGTCGAACTGGGGGTGGATGAGCATGGGAGGGCTGGGGCGGAAAAATGAGCCATTCTAACCTCCATGATGATGGGTTTCGCCTTGCGGGCATGCAAGCCCGGGCCCCTTTCCTCCAGAAAGGGAAGCGCGAATCCCAATAACCACTCTGTTAGAATGGTCATTGGGTTCCCGATCGGTATCGTGAGGGGTCGTGGTGTCGGGGAGCCCAGTGTTCAACCTCAACTTATGGATATCCACATGGCTGTCAAAGACATCAAGGCTTTTGCCGACAAGGCCAGGGCCGATAGCGAACTGCAGGCAAAGCTCAAGGCCTGCGAGAAGATCAAGGAACTCCGGCAACTGGCCAAGGAGGTCGGGTTCGATATCATCGAAGATGAGCTGTATCCCCCCAACGAGGTGCAGTTCACCGAGGATCAGCTCTCCGAGCGGCTGGTGAAGGCCTTCTTCCGGGTCTGACCGGTATATCTCTAGGGGCGCAGGAGGCCGGCATCAGCCGGCCTCCGTCATTTTTGCCCGGGCTTTTGCGTTTGCCCCCTAGGGCCGAAGGCTGGAGTCGGCTAGAATCGTTTCCCTTGTTTTCTGGGCCCGCGTGCCCGCATCAGGAGGATTCCATGCCCCAATACCGTTCCCACACCTCCACCCATGGCCGCAACATGGCTGGCGCCCGTTCCCTGTGGCGGGCCACCGGCATGAAGGATGGCGATTTCGGCAAGCCCATCATCGCCGTGGTCAATTCCTTCACCCAGTTCGTCCCGGGCCACGTGCACCTGAAGGACCTGGGCCAGATGGTGGCGCGGGAAATCGAGGCAGCCGGCGGCGTGGCCAAGGAATTCAACACCATCGCCATCGACGACGGCATCGCCATGGGCCACGGCGGCATGCTCTATTCACTGCCCTCCCGGGACCTGATCGCCGATTCCGTCGAGTACATGGCCAACGCCCACTGTGCCGACGCCCTGGTGTGCATCTCCAACTGCGACAAGATCACCCCGGGCATGCTGATGGCCGCCATGCGCCTCAACATTCCCGCCATCTTCGTCTCCGGCGGTCCCATGGAAGCCGGCAAGGTCACCGTGCACCAGCCCGGCGGCGACAAGGTGATCAAGCTGGATCTGGTGGACGCCATGGTCAAGGCTGCCGACAGCCACGTCTCCGACGCAGAAGTGGATGCCATCGAGCGTTCCGCCTGCCCCACCTGCGGCTCCTGCTCCGGCATGTTCACCGCCAACTCCATGAACTGCCTGACCGAGGCCCTGGGCCTGTCCCTGCCCGGCAACGGTACCATCGTCGCCACCCACGCGGACCGCAAGGAACTGTTCCTGCGCGCCGGCCGCCTGATCGTGGAACTCTGCAAGCGTTACTACGAGCAGGACGATGCCTCCGTGCTGCCCCGTGCCATCGCCACCAAGGCCTCCTTCGAGAACGCCATGAGCCTGGACGTGGCCATGGGCGGCTCCACCAACACGGTGCTGCACCTGCTCGCCACCGCCCACGAGGCGGGGGTGGATTTCACCATGGCCGACATCGACCGCATCTCCCGCAAGGTGCCCTGCCTGTGCAAGGTGGCCCCGGCCACCGACAAGTACCACATCGAGGACGTGCATCGGGCCGGCGGCATCATGGCCATCCTGGCCGAGCTGTCCCGGGCCGGGCTGATCGACCGCAGCGTCCATACGGTGCACATGAAGACCCTGGGCGAAGCCATCGACACCTACGACGTGACCATGACCGCCAGCCCCGATGTGCTGGAGTTCTACAAGGCAGCCCCGGGCGGCGTGCCCACCCAGGTGGCTTTCTCCCAGAACCGCCGCTGGCCGGAGCTGGACCTGGACCGCACCCACGGCTGCATCCGTAACAAGGCCAACGCCTACTCCCTGGATGGGGGCCTGGCGGTGCTGTACGGCAACATCGCCGAAAAGGGCTGCATCGTGAAGACCGCCGGGGTGGATGAGTCCATCCTCAAGTTCACCGGCCGGGCCCGGGTGTTCGAGAGCCAGGATGCCGCCGTGGAAGGCATTCTCGCGGGCCAGATCGTTGCTGGCGACGTGGTGGTGATCCGCTACGAAGGTCCCCAGGGCGGTCCCGGCATGCAGGAAATGCTCTACCCCACCAGCTACCTGAAGTCCATGGGCCTGGGCAAGGAATGCGCGCTGCTCACCGACGGGCGTTTCTCCGGCGGCACCTCCGGCCTCTCCATCGGCCACGCTTCCCCCGAGGCGGCCAACGGCGGTGCCATCGGCCTGGTGGAAGAGGGCGACACCATCGAGATCGACATCCCCGGGCGCAGCATCCGCCTCGCCGTCAGTGATGCCGACCTGGCCGCCCGCCGGGCCGCCATGGAGGCCAAGGGCGATGCCGCCTGGAAGCCGGTGAATCGGGAGCGGCCCGTATCCAAGGCCCTGCAGGCCTATGCCCTGTTCGCCACTTCGGCGGACCGGGGCGCCGTGCGCGACCTCACCCAGGTCAAGCGGGCCTGATCCGGGCTTTCCGGACGAGGAGGGCGGACCAGGTGTCCGCCCTTGTCTTTCTGTGGATCTGCATCTCTGGGCGACCTTCTTCGCCGTCAATCTCCTGGCTTCCCTGAGCCCCGGACCCGGGGCGGTGGCTTCCATGAACGCCGGACTGGCCCAGGGCAGCCGGGGCGGCTGGCGCCTGGTGCTGGGGCTGCAGCTGGCCCTGCTGCTGCAGCTCTCGGTGGTGGCCCTGGGCGCGGGCGCGCTCCTGGCCGCCTCGGAGACCACCTTCCAGATCCTGCGCTGGGGCGGGGCCGCCTACCTGGTCTGGTTGGGGCTGGCCCAGTGGCGGGCGGCCTGGATGGCCTCCGTCCAGGCCCAGCAGACCGGTGCCGTCTGGCCCGCCAGTGGGCTGGTCTGGCGCGGAGTGCTGGTGAATCTCTCCAATCCCAAGGCGGTCCTGTTCATGGCCGCCCTGGTGCCCCAGTTCATCGATCCGGCCCGTCCCCTGGTCTGGCAGTACCTCCTGATCGCCGTCACCATGTGCGGCGTGGATGCCCTGGTGATGGGGGGGTACGCCACCCTGGCGGCCCACCTGCAGCCCTGGTTCCAGTCCCCCCGTCTGGCCCGCTGGCGCAACTTTCTGTTCGGCGGCACCTTCATCCTTCTGGGGCTGGCCATGCTAGGCATGGAGCGTGCGCCCTGAGGCGCCGGGGCTGTCAACTTTCGTGGGGGAGTGTCGTTATTTCCCTACGGAGCCGACAAGTATTGCAGAAATGGTTTCCTGCCGGTTTCCAAGGCCGGGCTTCTGAATTAACATCCCAACGCTGTTTAACCCACCCATAAACGGAGCGAGAGTAATGAAAGCAATCTACGTAGCCATGATGGCCGCCGCTGGTATCGTGATGGCCGGTCAGGTCCATGCTGATGAAGCCCTGGCCAAGGCCAAGAACTGCATGTCCTGCCACGCACTCGACAAGAAGCTGGTTGGCCCCGCCTACAAGGACGTGGCTGCCAAGTACAAGGCTGCCGATGCCGCCAAGCTGGTTGAAAAGGTGAAGAAGGGCGGCTCCGGCGTCTGGGGTCCCGTGCCCATGCCTCCTAACAACGTGACCGACGACGAAGCCAAGAAGCTGGTCACCTGGGTCCTGTCCCTGAAGAAGTAAGCTGTCCTGTCGCAGCAGAAGCCGGCCTCGGGCCGGCTTTTTTTATGCGCGCGGCTTGACAAGGGCGGGGGGTGTTTCCAGAATCGGGTCTTTCTGACCTACCCATGCGGAGAAGCTGAATGACCACCTCTCGTTTTCCCGGAATCATGCTTGCCCTGGCTGCTGCCGTCACCCTGATGGGTTGCGGCAAGGAAGAGCCGCCCCCGCCGCCGCCTGCTCCCGCCCCCGTGGCGCCGCCGCCCAAGCCCGAAATCACCGTGAATCTGGGGCATGTGGCCCCCATGACCGGTCCCCAGGCCCACCTGGGCAAGGACAACGAGAACGGCGCCCTGCTCGCCATCGAAGACCTGAACGCCCAGAAGCTGGAAATCGGCGGCGCCATCGTCACCTTCAAGCTGCTCTCCGAGGATGATCAGGCCGATCCCAAGCAAGGCACCGTGGTGGCCCAGAAGCTGGTGGATGAGAAGGTCAGTGGCGTCATCGGCCACCTGAACTCCGGCACCACCATCCCGGCCTCCAAGATTTATTTCGATGCCGGCATTCCCCAGGTTTCCGGCGCTTCCACCAATCCCACCTACACCCTGCAAGGCTTCAACACCGCCTTCCGCGTCTTCGCCAACGACGTGCAGCAGGGCAAGGCCCTGGGCGAGTTCGCCGCCAAGCAGGGCATCAAGAAGGTGGCCATCGTTGACGACCGTACCGCCTATGGCCAGGGTCTGGCCGACGAGTTCAAGAAGGCTGCCGAAGCCGCCGGCATCAAGGTGGTGACCACCGAGTACACCACCGACAAGGCCACCGACTTCAAGGCCATCCTGACCAAGATCAAGTCCAAGAAGCCCGACCTGGTCTTCTTCGGCGGCATGGACGCCCAGGCCGGTCCCATGGCCAAGCAGATGAAGGAGCTGGGCCTCAAGACCAAGTTCCTCACCGGTGATGGCGGCTGCACTCCCGAGTTCATCAAGCTGGGCGGCGAGGCTACCGAAGGCCAGTTCTGCTCCCTGCCCGGTCTGCCGGTGGACAACATGCCCAAGGGTCCCGATTTCAAGGCCAAGTACACCGCCAAGTACAGCCAGGAAATCCAGCTCTACGCCCCCTACGTCTACGATGCCGTGATGGTCGTGGCTGACGCCATGAAGCGGGCCAACTCCGTGGAGCCCGCCAAGTACCTGGCCGAGCTGCCCAAGACCAGTTACCAGGGCGTGACGGCCTCCATCCAGTTCGACGAGCACGGCGACCTGAAGGATGGCGCCATCTCCCTGTACCAGGTCAAGGAAGGCAAGTGGGAATACCTGGAAACCCTGGGTGCCCCTGCCCCGGCTCCGGCCCCCGAGGCTGCTGCTCCGGCCGCCCCGGCTGAGGCGGCTGCCGCGGCACCTGCTGCTGCTCCCGCTGCTGCGGCTCCGGCGGCAGCTCCGGCCCCGGCGGCTCCGGCAGCCGCAGCCCCTGCTGCTCCCGCCCCGGCCAAGTAAGCATCGGCCTCAACCCATGGAAACGGCGCCTTTAGGCGCCGTTTCCATGTCTACCGGACTAAGCCATAGGCATGGATACTTTCCTGCAGCAACTCATCAACGGCATTGTCCAGGGCAGCATCTATGCTCTGGTGGCCCTGGGCTACACCATGGTGTACGGCATCATGGGGCTGATCAATTTCGCCCACGGGGAAGTGGTGATGATAGGCACCATGGTGTCCATCACGGTCCTGGGCATACTCCTCGGCCTGGGGGTGCCCATGGGGCTGGCGGCCGTGCTGGCCCTGCTGGCGGCGATGCTGGTGTGCATGATCCTGGGCTGGAGTCTGGAGCGCATCGCCTACCGGCCCCTGCGCAACGCGCCGCGGCTGACGCCGCTGATCACCGCCATCGGCATGTCCATCGTGCTGCAGAACCTGGCCATGATCATCTGGAGCCGCAATTACCTGAGCTTTCCGCCCATCATCGAGAAGGTGTCCTACGAAGTGGCGGGGGCCCATTTTTCCAATGTGCAGCTCCTGATCGTGGTCTTGGCCGGACTGTCCATGGCCGGTCTGCTGCTGCTCATCTACCGCACCCGGCTGGGCATGGCCATGCGCGCCACGGCCCAGAACCTGCCCGTGGCCCAGCTGATGGGGGTGAATGTGAACCGGGTGATCGCCGCCGCCTTCATCATCGGCTCCGCCATGGGCGCCCTGGCCGGCTTCATGGTGGGGGCCTATTACGAGATCGCCCACTACCAGATGGGCTTCATGCTGGGCCTGAAGGCCTTCACCGCCGCCGTGCTGGGCGGCATCGGCAACCTGGGGGGCGCCATGCTGGGTGGCCTGTTGCTGGGCATCATCGAGGCCCTGGCGGCCGGTTACATCGGCGACCTGACCGGGGGCTTCCTGGGCAGCCATTACCAGGACATCTTCGCTTTCGTGGTACTGATCGGCGTGCTGATGTTCCGCCCCTCGGGCCTGTTCGGTGAAAAGACGGGGGAACGGGCATGAGACATCCCTTTCTGCACTGGCTGCTGCGCCTGCCCCGGCACACGGCATTCCTGGCCCTTACCGGCGGCGCCATCCTGCTGGCTCTACCCGTCGTCGCCATGCTGGGCGGCCAGGCCTGGGTGCGCATCCTGGACCTGGCCATCCTCTACGTGTTCCTGGCCCTGGGGCTCAACATCGTCGTGGGTTTTGCCGGGCTTCTGGACCTGGGCTATATCGCCTTCTATGCCGTGGGCGCCTATACCTGGGCCCTGCTGGCCAGCCCCCATTTCGGCCTGCACCTGCCCTTCTGGGTGATCCTGCCCATCGGCGCCCTGCTGGCCTGCCTGTTCGGCGTGCTGCTGGGGGCCCCCACCCTGCGTCTGCGGGGGGACTATCTGGCCATCGTCACCCTGGGTTTCGGGGAGATCATCCGCATCTTCCTGAACAACCTGAATGCTCCGGTGAACATCACCAACGGGCCTCAGGGCATCACCCTGATCGACCCCGTCGCTTTCGGCGCCTTCAAGCTGTCCGGCCGCACGGAGCTGTTCGGCTACACCCTGGTGGGGCCGCAGAAGTACTACTACCTGCTGCTGGCCCTGTGCGTGCTGGTGGTGCTGATCAACTACCGCCTGCAGCATTCCCGCATCGGCCGGGCCTGGCAGGCGATCCGGGAGGACGAGGTGGCAGCCAAGGCCGTGGGTATCAACACCCGCAACATGAAGCTGCTGGCCTTCGCCATGGGCGCCAGTTTCGGCGGCATCGCCGGGGGCGTGTATGCGGCCATGCAGGGCTTCGTCTCGCCGGAAAGCTTCTCCCTCATGGAATCGATCATGATTCTGGCCATGGTGGTGCTGGGGGGCATGGGCCATATTCCTGGCGTGATTCTGGGGGCCGTGCTGCTCTCCATCCTCCCCGAGGCCCTGCGTTTTGGCGTGGTGCCGGCCCAGCAGGCCCTGTTCGGCAAGGTCCTGGTGGACCCGGAAAGCCTGCGCATGCTGGTGTTCGGCCTGGCCCTGGTGCTGGTGATGCGTTTCCGGCCCCAGGGGCTGTGGCCTTCCCGGGAACGCAAGCGGGAACTGCTGGCGGGCGAGGAGGGCAAGGCATGAGCGAATTGCTGCTGGAAGCCCGGGGGGTGTGCAAGCATTTCGGCGGGGTGAAGGCCCTCACCGATGTGTCCCTGACCATAGGCCGGGGCGAGATTTACGGCCTGATTGGTCCCAACGGGGCAGGCAAGACCACCTTCTTCAACTGCCTCACCGGCCTCTACGTGCCTGACGGGGGCGGCTTCACCTTCGACGGCCAGCCCCTCCAGGCCGATGCGCCCCAGAAGGCCGCCGTGCGGGGCATAGCCCGGACTTTCCAGAACATCCGCCTGTTCGGCCAGATGACGGCCCTGGAGAACGTCATGGTGGGCCGCCACGTGCGTACCCGCACCGGGGTGCTCGGCGCCATCCTGCGCAACCGGGCCACCCGGGAGGAGGAAGCCGCCATCCGCCGCCGGGCCGAGGAGCTGCTCCATTACGTGGGCATTGCCGACCGGGCCGGTGACCTGGCGCGTAACCTCTCCTACGGCGACCAGCGCCGCCTGGAAATCGCCCGGGCCCTGGCCACGGAACCCAAGCTCCTGTGCCTGGACGAGCCGGCCGCCGGCATGAACGGGGCCGAAACCGAAGAACTCAAGGTGCTGATCCAAGGCATCAGGAAGGATGGCACCACGGTGCTGCTGATCGAACACGACGTGAAACTGGTGATGGGCCTGTGCGACCGGCTGGCGGTGCTCGACTATGGCCAGAAAATCTGCGAGGACGTGCCCGCCGTGGTGCAGAAGGACAAACGGGTGATCGAAGCCTATCTGGGGGAGGTGCCCGAAAATGCTTGAAGTCACCGGACTCCGGGTCGCCTATGGCGGTATCCAGGCCGTCAGGAGCATCACCTTCCACGTCAGCGAAGGGGAAATGGTGGCCCTGATCGGCGCCAACGGCGCCGGCAAGACCAGCACCCTGAAAGCCATCGCCCGGGTGCTGGATGCGGCTGGCGGTGACGTGCATTTCGCCAGCCGGGACATCACCCGCCTGCCCGCCCATGAGGTGCTGGGCAGTGGCATCGCCCTGGTGCCGGAAGGCCGGGGCGTGTTCCCCCGCCTGACGGTGGCCGAGAACCTGATGATGGGCGCCTACATCCGCAACGACAGAGCGGAAATCGCCCGGGATCTGGAGCAGGTCTATGGCCATTTTCCCCGCCTTCGGGAACGGGCCGGACAGCTGGCCGGCACCCTCTCCGGCGGCGAACAGCAGATGCTCGCCATCGGCCGGGCCCTGATGGGGCGGCCGAAACTGCTGTTGCTGGACGAGCCTTCCATGGGCCTGGCGCCCCTGATGGTGCAGAAGATCTTCGAGGTGATCCAGGCCGTGGCGGCCCAGGGCATGACCATCCTGCTGGTGGAGCAGAACGCCCGTCTGGCCCTGGAAGTGAGCCAGCGGGCCTACGTCATGGAAAGCGGCGGCATCAGCCACACGGGCCCCTCCGCCGAACTGCTGGCCGATCCCCGGGTACGGGCGGCCTATCTGGGGGAGTGATCCCCCGGGGGCTCAGTTGTATTCCAGCTTGTCGTGCTTGCCGGTCACCAGCTGGCCGGCGGAGAGGGACATCATCAGCAGGGCGATGCGCTCGTGCATGATCAGGGTGTGGTCGTTGCCCGTATCCACCATGTACTTGCGCAGGGTCTCGCGCACCTTGGGGGCGCCGGTCACGTCGATGATGATGTCCACTTCCTTGCCCTTGCTCACCAGGGTCATGAAGTCGTTGGTGGTGGCCACCCCGTGCTCCTTGGCCAGGGCGATGCCGGGCAGGCTCAGGTCCAGGTCGGCCACGCCCAGGACCTGGACGTAGGGGGCGGTAAACAGCTGCTTGAGCAGGGGGGTTCCGGTTTCACCGGCACCGATCACGACGATGCGGAATCCGTTCATGAGGCTTTCCTTATGCATTCAAAGGGTTGGGAAAAGGCGCGAAAAGGGCACCAGTCTGCCCCGGGCAGCCTTTCCAGGGCTTGACCTGAGTCAAGGGCGCCGCCGGTCCCCGCTGCGGCAGCTTGCCGGGAAACCTCCGGCTCCGTATCATTCCGCGTTTTTGTTGCGATGCATCAGGCACTTGGCCTGCTGCTGCCAGGAGTGCTCGTGTCCCCCATCGCCCAGGAAGTGGCCCGCCGCCGCACCTTTGCCATCATCTCCCACCCGGATGCGGGTAAGACCACGCTGACCGAAAAGCTGCTGCTGTTCGCAGGCGCGATCCAGATCGCCGGCAGCGTCAAGGCCCGCAAGGCCAGCCGCCACGCCACCTCGGACTGGATGGAAATCGAAAAGCAGCGGGGTATTTCCGTGGCCTCCTCGGTGATGCAGATGGAGTACCGGGACTGCGTCATCAACCTGCTCGACACCCCGGGCCACCAGGACTTTTCCGAAGATACCTACCGGGTGCTCACGGCCGTGGACGCGGCCCTGATGGTGATCGACGCCGCCAACGGGGTGGAAGCCCAGACCCTGCGCCTGATCGAGGTCTGCCGGGCGCGCAATACGCCCATCCTGACCTTCATCAACAAGCTGGACCGGGAAGTGCGGGACCCCCTGGACCTGCTCGACGAAATCGAAGCTACCCTGGGCATGCCCTGCGCGCCGCTGGCCTGGCCCATCGGCCAGGGCAAACGCTTCCACGGCATCTACAACCTGCGCAACGACTCCATGCGGGTGTTCCGTCCCGGTGAGGACCGCCGCTCCGACGAGGACGAAATGCTCGACGGCACCGACACGGCGGCCCTGGCCGCCCGTTTCGGCGCCGAGTACGCCACCGCCAGCCAGGAAATGGAACTGGTGCGGGAAGCCATGCCCGCCTTCGAGCGGGAGGAATTCCTGGCCGGGCGCCAGACCCCGGTGTTCTTCGGTTCTGCCATCAACAACTTCGGTGTCCAGGAAGTGCTGGATGCCCTGGTGGACCTGGCCCCGGCTCCCGGTCCCCGTCTCGCCCTGTCCCGGGAAGTGAAGCCCGAGGAGGAAAAATTCTCCGGCGTGGTGTTCAAGATCCAGGCCAACATGGACCCGGCCCACCGGGACCGGATCGCCTTCCTGCGGGTCTGCTCGGGCAAGTTCGAGCCCGGCATGCGCCTCAAGGTGCGCCGCACCAACAAGGAAATGCGCCCCACCAACGTGGTCACCTTCCTCTCCCAGCGCCGGGACCGGGTGGATGAGGCCTTTGCCGGCGACGTGATCGGCATCACCACCCACGGGGGCCTGCAGCTGGGGGACACCCTCTCCGAAGGCGAACTGCTGCAATACACGGGCCTGCCCTTCTTCGCCCCGGAACTGTTCCGCACCGTGGAGCTGGCCGACCCCATGAAGAGCAAGCAGCTCAACAAGGGCCTGCAGGAACTGGGGGAAGAAGGCGCCATCCAGGTCTTCAAGCCCATGATGGGCAGCCTGATGCTCCTGGGCGCCATCGGTCAGCTGCAGTTCGAAGTGGTGGCCCACCGGCTGAAGACCGAATACGGGGTGGAGGTGCGCCTGGGCGCCGCCAACTACGCCGGTGCCCGCTGGGTCACCTGCCCGGACCCGGTGGAACTGAACCGCTTCGTGCACGCCAATGGCGCCAAGATGTTCCTGGACGCCGCCGAAGCTCCCACCTGCCTGATGACCTCCCGCTTCGACCTGGACCTGACCCGGGAACGCTTCCCCAAGATCGAATTCCACCTGATGCGGGAACACGCGGGGTTGATGCTGCAGGGCTGAGCCTCAGCTGCTGCGGGTGAAGGCGGGACTTCCGGCGCAGCTGCCGGGGGCGGAGGTCCGGCTTTTCTCCGCAGATTTCTGTGGCTGGATGAGCGCCGGATACGCCGGGGACCCCGGGTTCCGGCGTATTCACGCCGGGCCCGTGGGCACGGAGATTTCGGGAATTCCAGATTTCGTTTGCTTTGTGGCGCAATCCTGCGTATTGTGCACCGCAGCGATTTCTGATTGTGTTGTTATCTTGTTGGTCTAGTACCCGCGTTTCTGCGGTCGCATTCCCCCATTTTTACCTCGCCCTCTTGATCTCGCCCCACCCAGGGGCTTTGCCCCGTCATTTTTCGGAGATTCAAGATATGGCAACAGGTAGCGTCAAGTGGTTTAACGATTCCAAAGGTTTCGGCTTCATTACCCCCGACGGCGGGGGCGAAGATCTTTTCGCCCACTTTTCTGCGATTCAATCCCAGGGTTTCAAGACCCTTGCTGAAGGTCAGCGTGTCAATTTCGACATCACGACCGGCCCCAAGGGCAAGCAGGCCAGCAACATCCAGGTCGCCTGATCGCACCGCATCAACCCGGGCGGCTGCATCCATGCAGCCGCTTGTCCCCCTTGGCCAGCCTGAAGGTTGGCAGGGGAGTGGAATCGAGTCACACCGATTCCCATGCACACCCAGCAAGAAAATCAATGAATCTAGAACAACAAAGAGCGATAGCTCAAAAGCTCTGTGCCGACGCGCGCATTGCCGTCCTGCCCTATGGAGACGCCTGGTGGCTCCTGGGACAAGGGGTCAATCGAGTCGTTGGCGAACTGGCCGGTCTGTCCCATTCCGACCTTCGTTGCTATCCGGCAACACAGCGATAAACCTTACGAGGCGGGCGGGCTGGCAGCATTCAGGGCAAGCCGTCTCAAACGACACGGAGTACAGCATGAGCAATGCCATTCAGCGTACCGAGCTCAAGACCTTCTACTACACCCCGGTCCATTGCCCTTTCTGTGGCACTCGGGTCATGGGTGCAGATCCAGTGGACGAGACCCACATCACCGCCTGTCCCCATACCCTGTTCATCGCCCATGACACGGCTTTTGAATACCGCTCGGAACGGTTCGACAGAAACCTCCAGCTCGACGGCCTGAGCGACCAGGAGGTCGAAGCGCGGTGGCAGGAGGAGGCGGACGGAGTCGATGGCCTCACCAATCAGGTCACCCTGGCCGATGCGATCAAGGTCGCCGCCTACGCGCCGGCACCGTCGGCCTACGGCTCCTACTACGGATTCGCCCCCACTGAATGACGGGTGCCCGATGGGCACACGCCAGAAAAGAAGTTCCGGGGGGCTGTGAGTCGCCCCGGAAGTTCGAGAAAACTTTTACCCAGAGCCCTGTTTCCTTCGGGCTTGTCCTGATGACTTACCCCTGGAGAAACGACCATGGCCAAGGAAGAACCCATTGAAATGCAAGGCGTTGTGATGGAGGTGCTGCCCGATTCACGTTTTCGCGTCACCCTGGACAACGGCCACACGCTGGTGGCCTATAGCGGCGGCAAGATGCGCAAGAACCACATCCGCGTGCTGGCGGGCGACAAGGTGTCCCTGGAAATGTCCGCCTATGACCTGACGAAGGGGCGGATCACTTTCCGCCACATCGAGGGGCGCACCCCGCCTGCCGCACGGGCGCGTCACCGGTAATACCTTGCTATCTGCAGGGCGTTCCGCATGCAAGGGGCGCTTGGGCAGTGAGCGGTCCAACCAGCTTGCTGCCTTTCCGCTGCTGTTGCAGTCAAAAAAAGCCCGGCAAACAGCCGGGCTTTTTGCTGGGTCTCAAACTCAGATCACTTGCCCGGGGCCGAGAAGGTGAAGGCGTCCGAGTAGAACTCCTCTTCGGGCAGGGCGCACTGGGCGAGGAAATCCTTGCGGGCCGCGTCTATCATCACCGGGGCGCCGCAGGCGTAGACCTGGTGGCCGGCGAGGCTGGGGGAGTCGGCGATGACGGCCTTGTTGCGATGCGTCCACGTCTGGATCCAAGTGGCCCAGGTTCGCAAGCCATCCAAGGCTTGCCGGCTTGCCGAGCCAGTTATGCTGCATGCCGCGCAACGCGGGCGAGGGCGGCGGGGATATAGAGCAATCGGCGTCAGGATTTCCGCCACGGCGTCGCGCATAGTGCCACCGTGGATAGAGGAAAGACGATGAGCGAAACCAGGGCGCAGGCCTACGCGGCACGATTGGGCAGGGTGTTGGATTACATCGAGGCCCATCTCGATGAAAACCTGGACCTGGAACAACTGAGCCAGGTCGCCAACTTTTCCAAATTCCATTTCCACCGGCAATTCGCCGACTTTGTCGGCGCCAGCGTCGGTCGTTACGTTCTCCTGCTGCGTTTGCGGCGGGCCAGCTACCAACTGGCCTTCAATCGCAAGGTGAAGGTGATCGACATCGCGCTGGAGGCCGGCTTTGAAAGCCCGGAATCGTTTTCCCGCGCCTTCCGGAATGTCTTCGGCAAATCGCCTTCCGCATTCCGCAAAGCGCCGGATTGGGTCTCGTGGCACGAGCGCTATCGATTCCGTATCCCGGAAAGGACCAGAAACATGCAGGTCGAAATCGTCAATTTCACCCCCACGGCGGTTGCCGTGTACGAGCACCGCGGCCCGGCCGAACGCGTCAATGAATCGGTCGGCCAGTTCATCGCCTGGCGGCAGCAAAGCGGGCTGTCGCCCAAGGAGCGCAGCCGTACCTTCGGCATCGCCTACGACAACCCCGACACGACGCCGCCGGACCAATTCCGCTTCGACATTGCCGGCGAAGTGCAGGCCGAGGTGCCGCCCAATGCGCAGGGCGTCGTCACCAAGCACATTCCCGGCGGCCGCTGCGCGCGGGTGCGCCATGTCGGCTCGCATACCCGCATCGGCGAAAGCATCTACCCGCTGTATCGCGAGTGGCTACCGGCAAGCGGCGAGGAACTGCGCGACTTTCCGCTGTATTTTCAATATCTGAATCTGCTCCCGCAAACTGCGGAAGCGGATCTGCTGACGGACATCTATCTGCCGTTGAAGTAGCCGATTGCACTGCCCGGTAGCCGCCGGGGGCGGTCCGGGCAGCGGCACGGACAGTCGATTCCGGTACCGATATGCTTAGCGTACTAAATGCTTTCGTCCCCGAAAAAAGAGCATGGCCCCATGGCACTCGGTTTGATGGGTTCCTTCAAGAACATTCTTGACAGCTGTTTTTAGCCTCAAGATACTGGCATAAGTAAAGGCGCTGAGCCAATCTTCGCGCTTTTCCGATTATCCGTACATTTCAGCAAAACGATTCATTTTATGGCTCTCAATAAGGTCGCGGACAAGCTGCCATGGCTGCTTGCTTTGCTGTTGGTACAGCCAGTCGGCGCTGCTGTGGAGGACATTCGTTATGTCAACGCGACTACGCTCAACGTGCGTGCTCAACCGTCTGTGGGCGCCCCCGTGCAGGCACGCCTGAAGATCAACCAAGCGGTCACCCTGCGTAATAGCAACGGCCGTTGGTGCGAGATTACAGCGTCAGCACTTGAGCGGCCTGGCTATACGGATTGCCAGTACCTTGCCCGCCAGGCTCTGACGTTGGCCGCCATAGAAACAGAAACAGCCGACCTCATTCTCGAACTGAACCGGTTGGCGGCTCGTTCCCGGCATGATTTGCCCAGCGAATCAGTCGATTGGGGCTGGGCTTATGAAAAATCTCCGGTCGAATTCCAGCGCATCTTCGAGCAATTGTTCCAGCAGTTCGAAAAGCACTTCGCCCTCTCGCCTTCCCTTCGCACCTATGTTGATTACGAGCGATTGCTGGCGGGGCTTACCTGGTTGCCGGCACATAGCCTCAAGCCCATGCCGGGAAAGCTCGAGGCCTTATATAAAGCGCGCGCGGAACAGTTGCGCGCGATGCGCAAGGCGCTAACGGCGGATTTCTCGTCTGGTAGCACTCCCCTTGTTCGCCGGGCCATCACGGCAACCTTGGGTGAAGTACTGGAGGCGCGCCAGGCGGCGCGTTATACAGAACAATCTCGGCTTTCCCAGAAGGCTGAGCGCTCCTTTTTCCATGACGAACGCTGGGCTGTCGGCTGGGCAGGAGGGCCGCTCGTTGGGCGTTTCAAAATGCCTTTAGGCCAGGGCGTTGGGTATCGCATAAAGTTCGACGGAAACAGTGCTGCGTCCCTCGCTGATGTCTTCGAAATGGCCAAAGTACATCGCGCGGCGGTCAGTACCACTTTCCAGCGTGAAGACTCATCTGGCGACCTTTCCCGGATGCAAACCGGCTGGGATGGGAAATTCGAATTTGTTACGTTGGCTACCGCTCTGCCGGTCTGGGGAGTGACCGATAAGGGATTAGTACGCGGGCAGCTTCGCAAGGTCAGCTATGGTGGGGGTAGCTGCTCGGACGGCAGCGAAGCGACCAATGCCGAGCTTGTTTTTCCTGAACCTGTCGCAGGTACGCTGCACGCGGCCTTCATCAGCAGCGTGCCGATAGACCCGGCGCAGGCCAGAGTTACGCTGAAGCGGCGCACCTGGCTTGAACCGCTGTATTCCGACGAGACGACTTTCAGTCACCGCATCCAGGCTGAAATTGATCTTGACGGTGACGGGGTAGTGGACTTGCGGACCACGATCAAAGAGGATCACTCGGTCAGCCAACGGAATTTCCCACAGCTGGCTGGTGCATCCGGCTCCGCCTGGCGGGGCTGGTATTTGCGCCCGGTTGCCGGCTGGTATGAGCAAAATATCTATCAGCTGGAGGTTAACGAGAATGGCCGCTGGCATTCGCTGTCGCTGTACAACCTGGTAACTTGCACATGAGGCGGTCTTTGTTTTCCAGGGTTCTTATGCTGACTGGAGTGCTGTTGGTGCTGCCGGCAAAGGCAGGCGACGATGAAGTTGCGCAACAGCTTGGCAAGCTTTGGCAAAGCTCCCTGTTAGCCCCGCTACCGCGTCAGTCGGGCGAAGAGCAACTAAAAGCCATTGCCTTTCCGGATAAGCACCGTCAGCGGCTTCTGGACAACGTGGCAGCCATTTCGCTCGACCAACTGGATTATCCACTGTCTCAATTGTTGCCAGCATTACGCTGGGGATATGGCACGATGGCAAACCCTTACGACGGTGATCTGGATTTGCTTGGTATCCGAATCACTAATTACGCTGTCGCTAGTGAGCGAAGTGTGCCGGAATGGTTGACCGAAGCGTTGGTTCGTCGCGTGCAGCAACTTGGGCTACAGGGTGGGGCTGCCAAGCGGCCAGTGCGCCCTCTGCGCTGGCAGTACTCACCATGGTACGAACCCGAGAAGTCCGCTTACACCGAACTCGAATTCGCAGCGATGGCTTGGGCGGGGCCGGCGGTGCGCGACCATGCACAATATGTGGAAAACGATGGCCATACGCGCATCCGTGTTTCCCGCACGCAGGAGAATTCCCTTAAAGTACTTGTGGCTTGGGCTTACCAGCGCGGTTTGCCACTGAAACTGTCCCTGGATGCAAGCAAGCCGCTCGATAGCGTAAAGCCGTTACCCATTCTCGCCAAAACCAACATCCCGGTTTGGCTTGTTACCCCGCAGGGGCTGGTTGCGGCAAGACTGACCAGTCTGCACACCGGTGATCCCTGCCTCGGCGGAGGCTGGCTGGAACTGGAAGCTGGCGCCGGTTTAAGGCCGGCCATCTGGGCCATTCTCTTCTTGCCAGAGGAGGTTCGCGCCAGTGCAGCCATTATCGAGCGACTGAAGCCTGAGCCGGATTCCGATCCCTATCTACTTGCCATGCACAGCAAATTGACAGTTTCTTGGCCGGACATGCGTCTGCCAATGCTCACTGTTTCTGCCAAGAAGTTCCAATGGAGAAAATACCCTCAACGGGAAAAAGAAACACCGCCAATCCTTGGGACCGCTTGGGGCACCATTATAGAAACCGCCGTGCCGGAGCAGGGGCAACTCGCCCGCATCAGCGCGGCCGGTACGCCCGAATGCCTGCCTCGGTAAATAATCCGGCCAGTAGCAAGGTCTCGGACAAATATTCCAGTACTTCCTCAAGCACCTGCGCCGTTACTGTTTCGAAGGTCAAATCCATGGCTACTGCCGCCAAACCGACTAGCACTGCCGCCACACCCCATCGCCGTGCCTGTGCGTCCATGTGCAGCCTCAGCCAGCCCAGCAGAGCCAGTCCAGCCAGACCATACACACCCATTACCGACTGCGCCCAGCGCAATCCACCCTCGATATCCTTTAACCAAGCGTAGTACAACCATTCCTGAAGGCGCTCGTGTCCCATGAAACGTTCATCGAGTGCAGTTGCCAAAAAGGCTAGCGCAATCAGGCACCAGCCTGCGGCCTCACGCCTTTCACTCTGACAGGCCAGTGTTCCTGTCACCGATGCGCATGCCACTAGGCAGGCAGCCTGAAGCCAGCCCAATGGCGATTGCTCAAGCGCCAGGCCAATTTCGAGATCCGGCCAGCTTAGTCCGATCAGAGCTGCCAGAATCGCCAGCGCCACAGTGCAAACCAGTCGGGCTGGCCAGCGTACCGGATGTTTCATTACCCCTCCTGCTGCGGTATCGTCGGCGGAAAGAGCGATAATCTGAGCTAGGCCCCTCTCGTCGCATTAGCGGACAATCGACCACTGCACAGGCATGCTATGTGCGTCGAAATGCTTTCTTTCCCGGAAATGTGAGCTAGCCCCTTTTGCGTTTTGTGCTTCTCGGCTCTATGCCCCAGTCGCCCAAAGTGTACCAGTCGTCGCCGAGCATTTAGGCGGGATGCATCGATAATTTGAGGCATGCCCCTTTCGTCGTTAGTTCTCGCATGTACAACCATTGGGGTCAGCTTCAGATTTATTGAATAACTTCTCCTTGTAGAAAATTCTGCCGCGAATCGCCTGCGGTGCTTGTGTCGTGAAATTGCAGACAGCTTCTCGATTGCATGCCTTCGCTTGTCCATCTTCATTGCCTTCCCCCCGCCCCCTGGCTACCATGCGCCCGGCGTTGTCCGTTTTGGCGCGCCTGACTTGATAGAGGTTTGGATGTTGGAGCTTGCCGTCATCCGATAACCCCGATCCCTGCTGCCGCAGGGAATTGAGGTTATCGGGATCGAAAGACCGGGCAGACCACCCGCTGGTGGTTTGCCGTTTCTGTTCGTTCAAATGACGCCAATGGAAGACCAACATGACGATTTCCAAACCGATGGCCGCGCCTTTGTCCGCGCCGGCCGACCCATCCACTTTTTCTGCTGCCGACTGTCGGGAAACTGGGGCGCCGCCCGCCGTGCCTTGCGGCCCGGACGAGGCGATTGCCCGGGTGACGGCGGTCGACCGTGACCAGTACCTGATCCATGTCGCCGCCGGCGAAATTCCGGCCCGGCTCACCGGCCGGGCGGCCTACACCAGTGTTTCCGCCGTCGACCTGCCCTGCGTGGGCGATTGGCTGCGGGTCAGGATGCACGACGGCGGCGCCCACGCCAGCATCCTGGCGGTGCTGCCGCGCCGCTCCTTCCTGCGCCGCAAGCGGCCGGGCAGCGCGGTCGAGTTCCAGATGATCGCCGCCAATATCGACCTGGCTTTCATCGTCCAGTCCTGCCACTTCGATTTCAATGTGCGCCGGCTGGAACGCTATCTGGTGCTGACCAGCGAGGGGAAGATCGAGCCCGTCGTTGTGCTGACCAAGACCGACCTGATCGCCGCGGCGGAGTTGGAGCAGCTCATCGCGCAGATCCGCCAGGCCGGCATCGTCGCCCGCATCGTCGCGCTGAGCAATGTCAGCGGCGAGGGCATGGCGGCCATCCGCGAGCTGATCCAGCCTGGCCAGACCTGCTGCCTGCTTGGCTCGTCCGGGGTCGGCAAGACGACGCTGGTCAATCGGCTGCTCGGCGACGAGGGTTTGGCGACCGGCGCAGTCAGCCAGTCCGGCGAAGGCCGGCACACGACCACGCGCCGCCAGCTCATCCCGTTGCCGGGCGGTGCCAGCCTGATCGACATGCCGGGCATGCGCGAACTGGGCATGCTCGATGTCAGCGGGGGCATCGCCGACAGCTTTGCCGACATCCGGGCGCTGGCGCCCGATTGCTGCTTCGCCGACTGCTCGCACGAGCGCGAGCCGGGTTGCGCCATCCAGCGCGCCATCGCCGAGGGTGAAATGGACGCCGAGCATTTCCGCAACTACCAGAAGTTGCTGCGGGAATCGGCGTTTCACGAGATGCCCCTGCACGAGAAACGCGACAAGGATCGGGCCTTCGGCAAGCTGGTGCGCGCTGCCGGCAAGGCGAAGGGGCGGCGGCACGAGTATTGAGGCTAGCTGTGAGAATCGGCGGGGGCTTGCCGGGAAAACGGCAGCCCGCGCCGACGGCGGGATCCCGAAACCGATTCGATGCGGTTGTGGAACATGTCACGCTTCCAGCCGCTTCGTCGTAATCGGTGGCATCGGCCGGTCAAGTGCTTGCTCGCGGCTGGCGGCGGCCGCTTCACGCGCCCTTCTCAGCCTTGATTCCACGTCACCGTATCGCGAAACCTGGCCAGCGCAATGGCGAAGAAGATTGCGCCGATGGCGGTCATCGCAACAAGGTCCTGCCAGACGATGTCGAGGCCGGCGCCACGGTAAAGAATGCCCTGGGCGAGGCGGACGGAATTGATAAAGCGAGCCAGACCCCTTTTTCCCCTTTCCCCACCCTTTTCCCGCCGGACTTGATGCGCAATGCGACGCGCTGTGGGTGTTTGGGCTGGACGAATAGGGGCGTCGGTTCAGGACGAGGTCGCCAGGCGGGCCTTGCGCCGCGCCGTGAATTCCCACCAGGGGCGCGGCGGCCCGCCATCGACGAAGTCGACGACCGACATGAAGACGTCGATCACGCAGGGATCTTGGCGCTGGCCGGTGATTTCGCACAGGCGCCGGTACATCGCGAACGGGCACTGCCCGGCCAGTTCGCCGGGCGACGCATAGCCGAGCAAGCGCAAATCCGCCGCCAGCGCCGGCCCGACATTGGGCAGGTCGGTGAATTTGCGCACGCTGGCGCGGTCGACCTTGGCCGGGTTCATTTTCCTGCCCGTCTCAGCGGATGTCGGGATTCTGCCGCTGGGCGCAGGCGAGCAACTCGTCCGCCAGTTGCGTCCGGCCTTGCCGCGCGAAATGGCGGCTCATCGCCGCCAGCGCCACCGGGTCGCCCAGTTGGGCCGCCCGCCAGCGCAGGGAAGTGACCATGGACTGCGTCGATTCCGCCACCGGCGCGCCGTCGTAAGCCGAGGTGGCGGCGAGCAGCTCGGCCAGTTTGGCGTAGCCGGAGGGAATTTGGTGCTTGAGCAACCAGGCGATGACCGGCTGCGCCGCCTCCCAGTCTTCGTCGTCCAGGGCCGAACTCGCCAGGCGCGCCGCGGCCCGCCAGTGGCCCCGCGTGGCCGCCTCGACGTAGGCCATCTCCTGCCCCTGGCCGCGCGGCTTGCCCAGTGCCAGATCGAACCATTCCGCCGCTTCCGCCGACGGCGGCGGCAGATCGAGCGAGTGGCAGACAAAGTCCGCCTCGGGAAAACGCGCCGCCGGCGTATTCACCCAGGAATACTGCTCGCGCAAGGCTTCCTGCAGCACCTGCTCCTGCTGCGCCGGCGAAATCTCCTTCTCCACCCATTCGGCACGCGCCTGCCGCAACTCCCGTTGCGCCTCGGCCGCGCGGGCGCTGGCTGCCGCTTGGCGCTTCTGCTCCTCGCTATCCTCGCGTTCGGATACCTGGATGCAGGCCGCGAACTGGTCCGCTTTCGCCTTCCAGCATTGTTCCGGCACCTTGACCCGATAGATGCCCCACATGGTTTCCAGCACGTAGTCGGTGACGCCAGGCCGGGCAACCAGGCTGGCCCGCCCCCGCTTGTCGGTCATCCCCTGCTTCAGGACCGTGCCATCGGGCAACAACCAGCGATAGACATAGGCCAGATGACCTTCGCCGATCTGCAGATAAGGTGCCGCCTGGGCCATCGTCCCCGCCAACCCGAGGAGCAATCCACCGGCCAATCTCCGTCGCCATGTTCCACCGCTCGCCCGCATATGCCTGTCTTCCTTGTCCGGATTTCCGCGCCAGCGAGCCGGCACGGCATGGGTTTCAATCGAGTTCACACTTCATGCCGTCGATGCCGAGCCTGACGCCGTTCGGCAACAGACGCTCGCCCAGCTCGCAGCGCCGCACCCCGCTCGGCAGTTGCCGGGTCAGTTGCAGCGTGCTGTTGGTATAGGTGCAGGCCACCCAGTAGGCGGCCGTCGACGGCGCGGCGAACTGCCAGGTGGAGGTCCGCAACTGCTTCTTGCGGCGCGTCCGGTCGGGAACCAGGCTGGCCATTTCCGCTGGCGGCCCGGAGAAGACGCTGATCGAATCGAGAAACTTGCCGCGCTTCCCGAGATCGGTTTCGACCCGCCACGCCTCGCCTGCCCCGTCCAGGGACTCGAGCGCGGCGACGCTCTCCGGACAGTCGATCCGCAATTCGCCCGCCACCGCGCCAGCGCCTGGCAAGGCCATCGCCGTGAGCAGGAGGATCATTCCTTGATGCTTCATCATTCACTCGATCACGTAAAAATGGATCGCTGCATTGCTGCGCGGAAATTCCGGCTGGTTGACACGAATCACCCGTTCCAGCACCTCGCCTGCTTGTTCCACTGGTCGAGCACCCGAATCCCGCTCGCATCATGGCTCAAGTAGATGGCAGCATGCCTGCCATGGGAATCGGTCGGATAACGGCCATTCTTGTCGAAAGTCGCGATCGCCGTGCCCCTGGGATGCTACTGGGTTTCGCGTCGATGACCCCGCAGCCCCCGGCCATGAGGATTGGCGAACCGAGCAGCAGTGCCGCAAAAACAATGGCATATTATGAATTCATCATCGATAGCCGGGCAAGAAAAGAATGACAAAACGGCCTCCCGAGGCTTTTCCAAGGATAGGGAGAGCACGCCAAGGACGCGCAGAGATGTTTAGGGAGCTGAGTCAGTCCCCTTTTCCGCGTCTTCGCACGCCGACAAGACCTGGCGGCAGTTAGTGCGGGGTTGGCCTCCTACCGCGGGTGCCGATGTCGCCGACTGCACCCACGAGCGCGAGCCGGGTTGCGCCATCCAGCGCGCCGCCGGCAAGGCGAAGGGGCGGCGGCACGAGTATTGAGGCTAGCTGTGAGAATCGGCGGGGGCTTGCCGGGAAAACCGGCAGCCCGCGCCGACGGCGGAACCCTGAAACCGATTCGATGCGCTTGCGGAGAAAACCATGATCAAATCCCGTCGCATGGATAGCAACCCTCTCCCAGCAAAAAGCCCGGCACGCAGCCGGGCTTTTTGCTGGGCCTCAAATCGGGATCACTTGCCCGGGGCCGAGAAGGTGAAGGCGTCCGAGTAGAACTCCTCTTCGGGCAGGGCGCACTGGGCGAGGAAATCCTTGCGGGCCGCGTCTATCATCACCGGGGCGCCGCAGGCGTACACCTGGTGCCCGGCGAGGCTGGGGTAGTCGGCGATGACGGCCTGGTGCACGAAGCCGGTGCGTCCGGTCCAGCCGGCTTCCGGTTCGGAGAGCACCGGGGTGTACTGGACGTGCGGGTACTTGCCGGCCCAGTCTTCGGGCAGGGCGTTCATGTACAGGTCGGATTGTTTGCGGCAGCCCCAGTAGATGTGCAGGGGACGGCTGCTGCCCTGGGCGAGGGCGTGTTCGACGATGGACTTGATGGGGGCGAAGCCAGTGCCGGAGGCGAGCAGGATCACCGGCTTGCTGCTTTCCTCGCGCAGGAAGAAGCCGCCGTGGGGGCCTTCGAAGCGCAGGATGTCCTTCACCTTCATGGTGCCGAACACCTGGTCGGTGAACAGGCCGCCGGGCACGTGGCGGATGTGCAGTTCCAGCACCCCTTCCTTTTCCGGAGCGCTGGCCAGGGAGTAGCTGCGCCGCTTGCCGTCCTTGAGCAGGAAGTCGATGTACTGGCCCGCGTAGAACTGGAATTTCTCGCTGGCGGGCAGGCGCAGATGCAGTTCGATGACATCGGGGGCCACCTTGTCCAGCTTTTCCACCCGGGCGGGCATGACCTTCACCTGGATGTCGCCCATGCGGATCATCTGCCGGTTTTCTATGCTCAGGTCGCTGGTGGGCCGGGCGCAGCAGAACAGCACCTTGCCGGCGGCGATGTCTTCGGCGGTGAGGGCGTGGGCCTGGTAGCGGCCCAGGTCCACGGTGCCGCTCTGGACGGTGCCCTTGCAGGCGCCGCAGGCGCCGTCCTTGCAGCCGTAGGGCATGCTCAGGCCCTGGCGCAGGGCCGCATCCAGCAGGGTTTCATCGGGTTCGGCGCTGTAGCTGGCGCCGCTGGGCTGAACGGTGATCTGATAGCTCATGTTGTGCTCTGGTCCCTTGGTCCGGGCACGGATGGGCTAGAATGCCGCCGTGCAAAGACTGTTAATCGTCGGCAGCGGGGATGTGGCCCGGCGCGCCGCTTCCTGGCTCACGGGGCACTTCCGGGTGTCCGCCCTGTTGCGCCATGAGGCGGGGGCGGATGCCTGGCGGCGCCTGGGGGTGCAGCCCGTATTCGGTGATCTGGACGATCCGGCCAGTCTGATCCGTCTGGGCGGGCTGGCGGAACGGGTCCTGCATCTGGCGCCACCGCCCCGGGAAGGGCTTGGGGATACCCGGACCCGCCATTTGCTGGCGGCCCTGAGCCGGGGTCGGAGTCTACCACGGCGCCTGGTTTACATCAGTACCACGGGGGTTTACGGCGATTGCGGCGGCGCTGCCATCGACGAGACCCGCCCCTGCCGGCCGGATTCCGGCCGGGCCCGGCGCCGGGTGGATGCGGAGCAGCAGCTGCGCCGCTGGGGCGCCCGCAACGGGGTGGCGGTGCTGATCCTGCGGGCACCCGGTATCTATGCCCCTGAACGCCTGCCCCTGGAGCGCTTGCGGATGGGCCTGCCGGTCCTGGCGCGCTCCGACGATGTGTTCAGCAATCACATCCACGCCGAAGACCTGGCTCGGGCCTGCTGCCTTGCCCTGTTCCGGGGCGGTGCCAGCCGTTGCTACAACGTGGTGGATGACAGTCTCCTGCCCATGGGGGATTACTTCGATGCTGTGGCCGATGCCTGCGGCCTGCCCCGGCCGCCCCGCCTGGCCCGGGCAGACCTGGCCGCGCACCTGTCGCCCCTGCAGCTTTCCTTCATGGCCGAGTCGCGCCGCATCGGCAACCGCCGCATCAAGGCGGAACTGGGCCTGCGCCTTGGCTATCCCACCGTGGCGGCCGGTCTGGCGGCCTTGTCCCCTAACCCTGACTGAGAGGATCGTTCCATGTTGCTCGTGCTCAAAGCCCTGCACATTTCCTTCGTGGTGGCCTGGTTTGCCGGGCTCTTTTACCTGCCGCGCATCTTCGTGAACCTGGCCATGGTGCCGGAAGGCAGTAAGGCCGAGGAACAGCGCCTGCTGCTCATGGCCCACAAGCTCTACCGGTTCATGACGCCCCTGGGCGTCCTGGCCGTGGTTCTGGGCTTGTGGCTGTGGTTCGGCTTCGATTTTGCCGGAGGCTGGCTGCACGTGAAGACCCTGCTGGTGGTGTTCCTGATCGCCTATCACCTGTATTGCGGCCAGCTGCTGCGCAAGTTCCAGGCCCAGCAGAATGCCCGCAACCACGTCTGGTTCCGCTTCTTCAACGAGGTGCCGGTGCTGGTGCTGTTCACCGTGGTGTTCCTGGTGGTCCTGAAACCTTTCTGAGCGAATCTTCATGGAAAAATTCTTCGCCACCTGTCCCCGGGGCCTGGAGCCCCTGCTGGTCGATGAGCTGCAGGGCGTCGGCGCCCAGGATGTCCGGGTCGTGCCGGGCGGGGTCCAGTTCAAGGGGGAATGGGCCACCTGCTACCGGGCCAATCTGGAATCCCGCCTGGCCACCCGCATCCTCTGGTACCTGGCCCGGGCGCCCTATGAACGGGAGGAGGACATCTACCGCCTGGCCCTGAAGCTGGCCTGGGAGCGGCATTTCGATGTGTTCCGCACCTTCCGGGTCCAGACCACGGCGATCCGCTGCCCCCTGAAGAGCATCGATTTCGTCACCCTGCGGGTCAAGGATGCCCTCTGCGACCGGTTCCGGGACCAGGTGGGCGAACGCCCCAGCATCGACACCCGGGAGCCGGATGTGCGGGTCCAGGTGTTCCTCACCGAGCGGGACTGCACCCTGTACCTGGACACTTCCGGCGCTCCCCTGTGGCAGCGGGGCCTGCGCCATGCCAATGTGGAGGCCCCCCTCAAGGAGAACCTGGCGGCGGGCATCCTCAAGCTGTCCGGCTGGCAGCCGGGCACGCCCCTGCTGGACCCCATGTGCGGCAGCGGCACCTTTGTCCTGGAAGCCGCTTGCATGGCCTTGCAGCGGGCTCCGGGCCTGGAGCGGGTGCGTTTCGGCTTCGAGGCCTTGAAGCACTATCAGCGCGACGTCTGGCTGGAAATCCGCAATGCCGCCCTGGCCCGGGTGCAGGAAGCCTCCTTCCAGCAAATCTGGGCCAGCGACCTGGACGAGCGGGCCGTGCGAGCCACCAAACGCAACCTGCAGCAGGCGGGCCTGGGGGGCGTGGTGCAGGTGGAGCAGCAGGATTTTCTGGATTGTGCGGCGCCGGCGCCCGAGGGCATCCTGGTGGCCAATCCTCCCTACGGAGAGCGGATCGGCGAGCTGGATCAGCTGGCCGAGCTGTACCCGGCCATGAGCGCCACCCTGAAGCGCAACTTCGCCGGCTGGACCGCCTGCTTCTTCACGGCGGATACCCGTTTCCCGAAACTGCTGCGCTTGAAGCCCCGGCGCAAGACGCCGCTCTTCAACGGCGCCCTGGAATGCCGGCTGTACGAAATCGAGCTGGTGGCCGGCAGCAACCGCAAGGTCCGGGACGGGGAGTAAGGTTCGCCTTCCGGCCTGGCCGGCAGACGTGAAAAAGGGAGGCGGCGCCTCCCTTTTTGCTGGCCGGCGGCGGTGCCGGGTCAGAACATGCCCTGCTGTTCCTTGGCTTCTTCCGTGAGGGCCAGGTGGCCGATCCCGGCGGTCAGGTCCCGGTCCACGGATTCCTTGCCGTGCAGCTTGATCTGCAGGCGCAGGTCGTTGAGGGAGTCGGCGTTCCGCAGCGCGTCCTCGTAGCTGATCATGCCGTTTTCGTAGAGGTCGAACAGGGCCTGGTCGAAGGTCTGCATGCCCAGTTCCCGGGATTTCTTCATGATTTCCTTGATCTCGTGCACCTCGCCCTTGAAGATCAGGTCGGAAATCAGGGGCGAATTGAGCATGATCTCGATGGCGGCGATGCGGCCCTTGCCATCCTTCTTCACCAGCAGGCGCTGGGAGACCAGGGCGCGCAGGTTGAGGGAGAGGTCCATGAGCAGCTGCGAGCGCCGCTCTTCGGGGAAGAAGTTGATGATCCGGTCGATGGCCTGGTTGGCGCTGTTGGCGTGCAGGGTGGCGAGACAGAGGTGGCCGGTTTCGGCAAAGGCGATGGCGTAATCCATGGTGTCCCGGTCGCGGATTTCCCCCATCAGGATCACGTCGGGGGCTTGGCGCAGGGTGTTCTTCAGGGCCGGACCCCAGTCATCGGTATCCACCCCCACTTCCCGCTGGGTGACGATGCAGTTCTTGTGCTCGTGCACGTATTCGATGGGGTCTTCGATGGTGATGATGTGGCCGTAGCTGTTCTGGTTGCGGTAATCCACCAGGGCGGCCAAGGAGGTGCTCTTACCGGTGCCGGTGCCGCCCACGAAGATCACCAGCCCGCGCTTGGTCATGGCCACGTCCTTCAGGACCGGGGGCAGGTTCAGGTCGTCCAGGGTGGGAATGGTCATGTTGATGGTCCGGCAGATGACGCCGACCCGGCCTTGCTGGATGAAGGCGTTGACCCGGAAGCGGCCGATCCCGGTGGGGGAGATGGCGAAGTTGCATTCCTTCGAGGCTTCGAATTCCGCCGCCTGGCGGTCGTTCATGATCGAGCGGGCCAGTTCCGCCGTGTGCTGGGTGGTCAGCACCTGGTTCGATACCGGGGTGACCCGGCCGTCGATCTTGATGGCCGGCGGGAAGCCGGCGGTGATGAAAAGGTCCGAACCCTTCTTGCTGCTCATCAAGCGCAGAAGGTCGTGCATGAATTTTAGGGCCTGATCGCGTTCCATCCTGTGGAGCTCCGGTTGAATGTGGTGGGGCCGTGCTTAGGCCGGGAAAGCATCCTTGTTGGCGGCCTTGCTGCGGGCCTCGGAACTCGAGACCACGTTGCGGCGCACCAGGTCGATCAGGCATTGGTCCAGGGTCTGCATGCCCAGGGCCTGGCCGGTCTGGATGGCGGAATACATCTGGGCCACCTTGGCTTCGCGGATCAGGTTGCGGATGGCGGGGGTGCCGATCATGATTTCGTGGGCCGCCACCCGGCCGCTGCCGTCCTTGGTCTTCATCAGGGTCTGGGAAATGACGGCGCGCAGGGATTCGGACAGCATGGCCCGGATCATTTCCTTTTCCGCCGCCGGGAACACGTCGATGATCCGGTCGATGGTCTTGGCGGCCGAGGAGGTGTGCAGGGTGCCGAACACCAGGTGGCCCGTTTCCGCGGCCGTCATGGCCAGGCGGATGGTTTCCAGGTCGCGCATTTCGCCCACCAGGATCACGTCCGGGTCTTCCCGCAGGGCGGAGCGCAGGGCGTTGGAGAAGGACAGGGTATGAGGCCCCACTTCCCGCTGGTTGATCAGGCACTTCTTGGGCTCGTGCACGAATTCGATGGGGTCTTCCACGGTGAGGATGTGGCCGAACTCGTTTTCGTTGATGTGGTTCACCATGGCCGCCAGGGTGGTGGACTTGCCCGAGCCCGTGGGCCCGGTGACCAGCACTATGCCCCGGGGGTACTCGGAGATGTCCTTGAAGATTCGCGGGCAGTTCAGGTCTTCCAGGGTCAGCACCTTGGAAGGAATGGTCCGGAACACGGCGGAAGCGCCCCGGTGCTGCACGAAGGCATTGACCCGGAAACGGGCCAGATTGGGGATTTCAAAGGAAAAATCGCATTCCAGGGTTTCTTCGTAGATCTTGCGCTGCCCGTCGTTCATGATGTCGTACACCATGGAGTGCACGTCCTTGTGTTCCATGGGGGGCAGGTTGATCTTGCGCACATCCCCGTGGACCCGAATCATCGGGGGCAGGCCGGAGGAAAGGTGGAGGTCGGAAGCCTTGTTCTTGACGCTGAAAGCCAGCAGTTCGGTGATGTCCATGAAAGGTCCTGATTTCGTCCTTGGGGAAGAATGGGCGGTATACTGGAAAAGCCTACTTAATTCCAGACGATTATGAGCGCAATACCCGCCAACCTGCAAGCCGTACGCCAGGCCCTGGAGCAGGCCGCCCGGCGCGCGGGGCGCCAGCCCGGGGAACTGACCCTGCTGGCGGTGAGCAAGACCAAGCCGGCCGGCGACGTGCTGGAGGCGGCCCTGGCCGGGCAGCGGGATTTCGGCGAAAACTACGTGCAGGAAGGGGTGGAGAAGATTCTCGCCCTGAAACAGCTGCTGCCTGCTGACCACGCCCCTCTGGTCTGGCATTTCATCGGGCCCCTGCAAAGCAACAAGACCCGGCCGGTGGCCGAGCATTTCGACTGGGTTCACTCCATAGACCGGCTCAAGGTGGCCCAGCGGCTTTCCGAGCAGCGCCCGGAACATCTGCCGCCCCTGCAGGTCTGTGTCCAGGTCAATGTGTCCGGCGAGGCCAGCAAGAGCGGCTGCGCCCCGGACCAGGTGGAAGCCCTGTGCCGGGCGGTGGCGGCCCTGCCGCGTCTCTGCCTGCGGGGGCTGATGACCATCCCGGCCCCGGCCGACGATTTAGAAACCCAGCGGCTTCCCCTGGGCCAGCTGCGGCAGTTGCTGACTGCCCTGCAGGCCGGGGGGCTGGCGCTGGATACCCTGTCCATGGGCATGTCCCACGACCTGGAGGCTGCCGTGCTGGAAGGCAGCACCCTGGTGCGGGTGGGCACAGCCATTTTCGGAGCGAGAAACACCCCATGAAGATTACTTTCCTCGGCGGCGGCAACATGGCCCAGGCCCTGATCGGCGGCCTCATCAAGCAGGGCTTTGCCCCGGCGGACATCCAGGTGGTGGAGCTGCTGCCCGAGCAGCGTCAGAAGCTGGCGGACAGCTATGGAGTCACCTGTCTGGCCGAGGCCGGCGCCCAGGCCCTGGCCTGCGAACTCCTGGTGCTGGCGGTGAAACCCCAGCAGATGCGCGAGGCCCTGGCGCCCATGAGCGGGCGGCTGCAGCACCAGATCGTGGTCAGCATCGCCGCTGGCCTGACCCTGGACACCCTGTCCCGCTGGCTCGGGGGCTACCGCCGCATCGTGCGCGCCATGCCCAACACGCCGGCCCTGATCGGCGCCGGGGTGGCTGGTCTGTGCGCCCTGCCCGATGTGGCCCTGAACGAGCGGCTGGCGGCCGAGCGGGTGCTGCAGGCCGCCGGCACCACCCTGTGGGTGGAGGACGAGGCCATGATGGATGCGGTGACCGCCATCTCCGGCAGCGGCCCTGCCTATCTTTTCCTGTTCATCGAGGCCCTGGAGCAGGCTGCCCTGGAGCTGGGCTTTTCCGCCGAGCAGGCGCGTCTCCTGGCCCTGGAAACCACCCTGGGTTCGGCCCGGCTGGCGGCCGGTTCCCCTGATCCTGCCAGCGTCCTGCGCCAGCGGGTGACCTCCAAGGGCGGCACCACCGAAGCGGCCCTGAAGGTGATGCAGGAGCAGGGCGTGGCTGCCGGCATCGTCGCCGGCACCAAGGCCGCCGAGGCCCGGGGCCGGGAGCTGGCGCAGCAGCTGGGAGCCTCGTGATGGAGGCGCTGCTGTTCCTGGCCAATGCCCTGGTGGGATTTTTCAGCACCCTGTTCCTGCTGCGTTTCATGATGCAGTGGGGCCGGGTGTCCTTCTCCGGGCAGCTGGGGGATTTCGTGGTCAAGCTCACCAACTGGGCGGTCAAGCCCCTGCGCCGCATCGTTCCCGGAGTGGGCGGGGTGGATTGGGCCAGCCTGATCGCCGCCCTGTGGCTGCAGTTGCTGCTGGCGGGGCTGATCCTGTCCCTCTCCAGCGCCGTCCTGAGCGCCGACGGCTTCGGCATGGTCCTGATGCTGCTGATGCTGGCAGTGCGGGGCCTGTTGCGCCTGTTCGTCTATATCGTCATGGGGGTGGTGATCCTCCAGGCCGTCCTGTCCTGGGTCAATCCCTATTCCCCCATCGCCGCTCCCGTGAGCCAGCTGGCCCGGCCTTTCCTGGCGCCCTTCCGGCGCCTGATTCCGCCCATCTCCGGCATCGATCTTTCGCCCCTGGCGCTGATCCTGCTGCTGCAACTGCTGCTGATGTATCTGTGAGCAGCTGGTACCGTCAGGACCGGGACGGGGCTTTCTGCCTCTCCCTGCACATCCAGCCCGGCGCCAAGAAGAGCAGCGTCGCCGGCCTGCACGGGGAGGCCCTGAAGATACGCCTGGCCGCGCCTCCCGTGGATGGCAAGGCCAATACGGCCCTGGTGGCCTTCGTGGCGGAACTGCTGCAGCTGCCCCGGGCCGCGGTGAGCTTGAAGAGCGGCCAGACTTCCCGGCAGAAGGTGCTGCGGGTGGAAGGCGTGGACGAAAAAAGGCTGGCCGATCTGGCCAGCCTGGCGGCTTAGGACCGCTCCTGCCTCACATCAGGGTGCGGCCGCCGCTCCTGGGGGGCAGGGGTTCCTGGGCCACGTCATCCTGGCAGGGCCCCAGGGGACGGGAGGCGCTCACGCCTTCAGCGGCCAGATATTCCGGGTGGCTATAGACCACCAGGCGCTGGCCCCGGGCAAAGCCGGCCAGGGTCAGCCCTGCTTCCGTAGCCATGCGCACAGCCAGACCGGTGGGCGCGGAAATGGCCACCAGACAGCCGATGCCCGCCGTGGCGCACTTCTGCACCATCTCGTAACTGGCCCGGCTGGATACCAGGGCGAAGCCGCTGGACGGGTCCATCCGGTGCTTGGCCATCCAGCCGATCAGTTTGTCCAGGGCATTGTGGCGGCCCACGTCTTCCCGCAGGGCATGGATCTGACCCAGGCCATCCACCCAGGCGGCGCCATGTACGGCGCCGGTGATCCGGTGCAACTGCTGCCAGTCCGGCAGCTGGCCCAGGGCCCGGGCCACGGCCCCGGCTGGCAGCAGCAGGCCTCGCTGCAGGGGGCGGTAGGGCCGGGCCACGGCGGCCAGGCTTTCCACCCCGCACAGACCGCAGCCGGTGCGCCCGGACAGGCTGCGGCGCAGCTCCTTCAAGGCGGCGAAGCGGCGGGAGGAAATTTCCATGTGCACTTCCAGCCCCTGGCAGCCGGATACCAGCTCGATGCCGTACAGCTCGCCCGGGCTTGCCAGGATGCCTTCGGTCAGGGAAAAGCCCAGGGCCATGTCTTCCAGATTGTCCGGCGTGGCCAGCATCACCGCGTGGGAAATGCCGTTGTACACCAGGGCCACCGGGACCTCTTCCACCACGTGATCGTCGCAGGTGTCGGCCTCGCCGCCATCCAGGCGCAATACCGTGGTGCGGCAGACCGTGGCGTATTCGCCGGTATCGGCCTCGTCGTCGTAGCCCTCCTGGGGCAGCAGCTTGCGGGATTCCAGATTCATGGTCTGTCCAGTGCGGAGTTCAGCTGAAGGTGGCGGGGCCCGGAGGCCCCGCCTGCCGGATGGGACTCAGGACTTGCGTCCGGTCATTTCCCGGAACCAGCGGGGATGGTGCTTCTTGGCCCAGGCGTGGGTGACCACCCCTTCGGCCATGGCGCGGATCGTGCCCTGGACCCAGATGGCCGCATAGACGTGCACGATGATGCCGGCGATCAGGGCCAGGGCGGCGCTGGCGTGCAGCAGCAGGGCCAGGCGGATCACCGGGATCGGGAACAGGCCGGCGAAATAGGGACGCCAGGCGATGAAGCCGGTGGCCATCAGCACCACCATGCAGCCCACCATCAGCCAGAACATGCCCTTCTGGCCGCCGTTGTAGCGGCCGATGTCGCCCACTTCGTTACCCTTCATCACCTCGCCCACGGCCTTCATCCACTTCACGTCTTCCTTGTTGATGAAGTTGTGGTGGTAGTAGCGGAAGAACTGGCGGGCAAAGCCCAGGAACATCACCACCCCGATGAAGGGATGGACGATGCGGGCCAGCTGGGGCGTGCCGAAAATGCCGGTGAGCCAGAAGAAGGCCGGGTAGAAGAAGGCCAGGCCGGAAATCGCCAGGAAGATGAAGCACCAGGCCACCACCCAGTGGTTGATGCGTTCGGCGGCGCTGTAGCGCTGGATCAGCTGTTCCTTCATTTGCTCACCTCTTCGGTTTCGTGTTGTTCATGCTCGTCCTCCTCTTCGGCCCGGTTGGGGCCGACCGTGGTGTAGTGCAGGAAGCCGAACAGGCCGGCGGCGGCGATGCCGATGGTGGCCAGGGGTTTCAACATGCCCTTCCAGAGGCTGACGGTGGTGCTGATCTGCGGGTCCTTGGGCAGGTTGCTGTACAGCTCGGGCCGGTCGGCGTGGTGCAGCACGTACATCACGTGGGTGCCGCCCACCCCTTCCGGGTCGTAGAGGCCGGCGTTCTTGAAACCCCGGGCCTGCAGGTCCTTGATGCGCTGGGCGGCGACCTGCTTCATGTCCTCCTTGGTGCCGAACTGGATGGCGCCGGTGGGGCAGGTCTTGACGCAGGAAGGCTCCTGGCCGACGGCGAGCCGGTCCGAGCACAGGGTGCACTTGTAGGCCTTGTTGTCGTCCTTGTTGATGCGCGGCACATTGAAGGGGCAGCCAGCGACGCAGTAGCCGCAGCCGATGCATTGCTCGGACTGGAAATCCACCACGCCGTTGGCGTACTGGATGATGGCGCCGGGGGAGGGGCAGGCCTTGAGGCAGCCCGGGTCGGCGCAGTGCATGCAGCCGTCCTTCCTTATCAGCCACTGGAGCCGGCCGCCTTCGTCCTGGTGCTCGGCGAAGCGCATCACGGTCCAGCTCTTGGCGGAAAGGTCCACCGGGTTGTCATAGACCCCGTGGTTGTGGCCCACTTCGTCGCGGATGTCGTTCCATTCGGAGCAGGCCACCTGGCAGCCCTTGCAGCCGATGCAGATGGACACGTCGATGAGCTTGGCCACTTCCAGCTTGTGGTCGCGGACCTGGGGGGGCGGCGTCAGGCCGGAGGTGGCCGAGCGCCGGATGATGTCTTGGGATTGCATGGACATGGTGTTGTTCCTCAAGCCTTTTCAACATTGACCAGGAAGGCCTTGTATTCCGGGGTGTGGGTGTTGGCATCGCCGACGCGGGGGCTCAGGGTGTTGGCCAGGAAGCCCTTGCGGGTCGTGCCCTCGAAGCCCCAATGCACGGGAATGCCCACCTGTTCCACTTCCTGACCGGCCACCTGCAGGGTCATCACCCGCTTGGTGACCACGGCCTTGCCGCGGATGAAGCCGCGCTTGCTGGAGACCTTGATCAGGTCGCCGGCCTTGATGCCCTTCTTGGCGGCCAGCTTTTCGCTGATCTCCACGAACTGCTCGGGTTGGGCGATGGCGTTCAGGCGGGCGTGCTTGGTCCAGTGGCGGAACATCTCGGTGATCGAGTAGGAGGTGGCCACGTAGGGGAACTCCTCCCGGCTGCCGAAGCTGGGCTTGTCATCCTTGAAGATGCGCGCCACCGGGCTCTGGCCGTTTTTCTCGTGCAGGGGGTTGGCCGGGATCGGGCTTTCCTCGGGCTCGTAATGCTCGGGGAAGGGCCCGTCGGTCATGGCCCCGAGGGAGAACAGGTGGCCCACCCCGTCCTGGAGCATGATGAAGGGACTCACCCCGCTGCCGGGGGCTGCCGTGATCGGGTAGTCGGGCACGTCGGCGCCGCTCCACTTGGCGCCGTCCCAGCTCAGGAACTGGCGCTTCGGGTCCCAGGGCTTGCCGGCCGGGTCGGCGGAGGCGCGGTTGTACAAGAGGCGCCGGTTGGCCGGCCAGGCGAAGGCCCAGCCCGGGGTGTTGCCAAAGCCGGTGTCGGTATTGTCCCGGCGCGCCATCATGTTGCCGGCCTGGGTCCATTGGCCGGTGTAGATCCAGCACAGGCTGGTGGTCGTGCCGTCGTCGCGCAGGTGGGCGAAGCTGGCGAGCAGGTCCCCCTTCTTGGCGATCTGGTTGCCCTTGTCGTCGAACAGGTCAGCCAGCGCGTAGCCGTTCATCTGCTTGGCCACCTCTTCCGGATGCGGGTCCTTGGGATCGTGGTAATGCCAGTCCACGTTCATCAGCGGCTCGGGGCAGACGCCGCCTTCCTTGGCATAGAGTTCGCGCAGCTTCATCAGCAGGGTGCCGAGGATCTTGCCGTCGTGCCAGGCTTCGTGGGGAGGCGTCTGGCCGGCCCAGTGCCATTGCAGCCAGCGGCCGGAGTTGGCGATGGAGCCCGTTTCCTCGGCAAAGCAGGAGGAGGGCAGGCGGAACACGGTGGTCTGGATTTCGGCCGGGTTCACCTCGTTGAACTCTCCGTGGTTCTGCCAGAAGGAGGAGGTTTCCGTCTGCAGGGGGTCGATCACCACCATGTACTTGAGCTTGGCCAGGCCCTCGCGCACCTTGCCCGAAGAGGCGGCGGCGGCGATCACGTTGAAGCCCTGGATGAGGTAGCCGTTGGCCTTGCCCTTGGCCATCTGCTCGACGAAGGCCATCACGTCGTAGCTGCGGTCCCACTTGGGCAGCCAGTGGTAGCCCCACTCGTTCTCGGCGGTGGCATGCTCGCCCCACATGCCCTTGAGGAAGCTGACCATGAACTTGGGGGTGTTCTTCCAGAAGTTGATCTGCTTGTCCACCAGGGTCTTGGGGGTGCGCTGCTCCAGGTAGGTCTTCAGGGATTCCTGATTCTCGTTGGGCAGGGTCAGGTAGCCGGGCAGCATGGTGGTGAGCACGCCCAGGTCGGTGAAGCCCTGGACGTTGGAGTGGCCGCGCAGGGCGTTGATGCCGCCGCCGGGCATACCGATGTTGCCCAGCAGCAGTTGCACGATGGCCGAGGCGCGGATGATCTGGGAGCCGCCCACGTGATGGGTCCAGCCCAGGGCGTAGAGGATGCTGGTGGTCTTGTCGGGTGCCGAGGTGGCAGCCAGCTTCTCGCAGACGTGCAGGAAGTCTTCCTTGGGGGTGCCGCAGATGCTGCTGACCATCTCCGGCGTGTAGCGCTCCACGTGCTTCTTGAGCAGGTTGAAGACGCAGCGCGGATGCTGCAGGGTGTCGTCGCGCAAGGCATAACCGTCGGCACCCAGCTCGTAGGCCCAGGAGGAGCGGTCATAGCTGCGCTTCTCGGCGTCGTAGCCGCTGAACAGGCCTTCCTCGAAGCTGAAATCCTCGCGCACGATCAGGGGCGCGTTGGTGTAGGCCTTGACGTACTCGTGCTGGATCTTGTCGTTGCCCAGCAGGTAGTTGGCGATGCCGAGCAGGAAGGCGGCATCGGCGCCGGCCCGGATCGGGGCGTAGAAGTCGGCCACGGCGGCGCTGCGGTTGAAGCGGGGGTCCACCACCATCATGTAGGCGTTGTTCTTGATCTTGGCTTCCACGGCCCACTTGAACCCCACCGGGTGGGCTTCGGCGGGGTTGCCGCCCATCACCAGGATCACGTTGGCGTTCTTGATATCCACCCAGTTGTTGGTCATGGCACCGCGCCCGAAGGAGGGCGCCAGGCCGGCCACGGAGGGGCCATGGCAGAGGCGGGCCTGGTTTTCCAGGTGCACCATGCCCAGGGCCCGGGCGAACTTCACGTCGAGGATGCCGGTCTCGTTGCTGGCGGCGGAGGAGCCCAACATGCCGGTGGTGGTCCAGCGGTTCACCAGCTGGCCCTTCTCGTTCTTCTCGATGAAGTTGGCGTCCCGGTCATCCTTCATCAGCCGGGCGATGCGCTCGATGGCCTCGTCCCAGGAGATGCGCTTCCATTCATTGCTGCCGGCTTCCCGCACCTCGGGATACTTGAGGCGCTGGGGACTATGGATGTAGTCGATCAGGCCCGCGCCCTTGGGGCAGAGGGAGCCGCGGCTGACCGGATGGTCCGGGTCCCCCTCGATGTGGAAAATCTTCTTCGTGGCGTTCTTGGCGCCATCGCCCAGGCTATACATCAGAATGCCGCAGCCCACGGAACAATAGGTGCAATTGTTGCGGGTCTCGGTGGCGCGGTTGAGCTTGTACTGGCGGACATCGGCCAGCGCCGTGCCGGGTGCGTAACCCAGGACAGCCAGGCTGGAAGCAGAAAGACCTGCGGCCGAGACCTTGAAAAACTGCCGTCTAGTGACTTGCATGAAACCTCCCTTATGTGCGGAACCTGCCGGGATTCCTGTTGCCCCTCGGGGGCCGTGGAAAGCCCCTTTCTCCCCGGCTTGAGCCGCCCTACAGGCAGGTTCCATGCCACGGGCTGAATCCTTGTTGCTGCAAGGGATATTCCCGCCAACCCTGGTTCCGACCGGGCCATTTTGTCCAGGAGGCGGGACAAAATGGCCCGGTCGGGCAGCCGGCTGGAGCGGCCGCCGCCCCTGCTGGCGCCGCAGGCAGGGCGCGCCCGTTTTTTGCTATCGTTCCGCCTTTGCCCGGAGCCGGAAGCTCCGGCCCCCTTTTCCTGGAGATTCACCCATGTCCCTGCACCCCTCCGATGACACCGCTGCCGCCATGGAAGCCGCCGGCCTAGTCCCCGGCCAGTCCCCGGTGCCCCTGCGCCTGCCCGATCCCGGCCGCCTGTTCCAGGCCCGGGCCGGGCGCCTGCGGCAGCTGGCTCCGGGGAACCCCCTGGAAGACTGGATGGGTTTCGTGGCTTGTTTGAATGATGCCCAGCACCTGGTGGCCACCCAGCCGGCCCAGGCCGACAGCCCCGAACAGCAATGGCGCCACGACCTGGCCGCCCTGCTGCAACAGCTGGCGGGCCGGCTGCCGCAAACCGCCGAAGCGGCCCGGGCCGCGCTGGCCGGCAGCTGCGCGGCTGAGCAGGAGGCCCTGGCGGGCCGCATCATCGGCGGCCAGCTGGGGGCGGCGGACATGATCCACGCTCCCTTCGCCATGGCGGCCCTGCAACTGGCCTGGAGCCGCCATGCGGCCAGCCTCACGCCGGGCAGCATCGCCGCCACGGCCACCGCCCGCGCCTGCCCCGTCTGCGGCAGCGCCCCCGTGGCCGGCGTCATCCACAGTGGCGCCGAAGTGGAAGGCCAGCGCCATCTCCACTGCGGTCTCTGCCACACGGCCTGGCACCACGTGCGGGCCACCTGCGTCAGCTGCGGCGACGCCAAGGACCTGAGCTATCAATCCATAGACGGCCAGGAGGGCGGCGCCCAGGCCGAAACCTGCGACGGCTGCCGCAGCTACCTGAAACTTCTGGTGGAGAAAAAGGCCCCGGGCCTGGACCCCATCGCCGACGACCTGGCCAGCCTGGCCCTGGACATCCTGGTGAGCGAGGAAAACTACCAGCGCATCGGCATCAACCCCTTCTTGCTGATGGGGGAGTGAGGCCAAGCTCGCTGGAATTTTGGTGTGACAGTCCTTGCCCCCCCCGCCGGCCAGGCGGGGGGGTGTGAGAGGGGGGGTTAGGCCATGATGATATTCATGGCATCTGGATTGTTGTGTAGTCCGGCGAGGGTGACGGAGATATCGGAGAAGGAAGCGTAGTCGGAAGAGATGTTTTCGAGGACGCGGATGGCGGCGAGATAGGCGACATCGTCGCCGAGGTGGTTGGCATCATGGGATGGGACGGTGAGACTGCCGAGGTCGGCGAATGCAAGGCCGGTATCGACCTGGTTGTCGAAGAGGGACTGGCGCTGATAAGCGGAGAGGAACTCGCTCTGGGAGAGGTCGCCGTTCTGGAGTGCGGCAGATAGATCGGCACTAAGGGAGCTGTAGACGAACTGGGTGACGAGCTGGGACTTGGAAAGGGATGCGAGCTGGTTCTGCCAGAAGGCAAGGCCCTCGGCGTCGCCGGTATTGCCGAGGATGTTCTCGTAGAGTGCGGCGACGAACTGAGCATCGGAGAGAGAGCCATACTCCTGGGCGAACCTGGGATGAGAGGAGAAGAGGGAAGAGACGTCATCGAGGGAAGCTGTGCCTTGGTCGATCTGACTGACCCAGTAGGCAAGGCCTTCGGCATCGGGGGCACGATCGTAGTAGCCGACATAAAGGCCGGTGACGAGTTGAGCGGTGGTAGGCAGAGGCCGGGATGCGACGCCGAGGGCGCCGGGGTCGACGATGACGCCGTTGGCGATGCCGTCCTTGTCGAAGGGGCCGCCATCGGTGATGCTGAAATCGATGCGGACCTTGTTACCGATGTAAGTGACCTGTGAGGCGATATCGACCCAGATACCGTCGGTGTTTTGCTTCCAGTAACTGTTGATGCCGGAGTCGGCATCGACGAAGAGGCTGAAGGTTTCGGTGATGCCGGAGGCAGGGAGGTCGACGGAGAAGGCGATTTGTCCGAGGGGCATCTGGACGCCGGAAGGGAGGGAGGCGGGGGCATCGAGCTGGGCGATGTGGGTGATGGTGGCGCCGGACTGATTATTGGGGATGCCGCTGTTGGAATCGGCGACGAGAGAGACATAGGTAGTAGGGGCATTGCCGGGATTGCTGACGGCAGTATCGGTATCGAGGAAGGTCAGGGAAGTGACGCTGGCCTGAGAGCTGTCCTTGATGCCGTCGCCGTTACCGTCGCCGGCGACGGGTGAGGCGCCATTAGAGGGAGGCAGAGCCGGGACATCATCCTCGATGGTATCGGGGACATCGTCCCCATCATCGGTTGTTTCGCCGCCGGGGTCGCCGCCGCCGGGATTACCGTTACCGGGGTCCCCCCCGGGAGTTCCACCGGAAGAAGCGCTGAGGAGGTAGGAAGCGGTGACGGGAGGGGCAGTGCCATCGGAGAGGGAGAAGGAAATGGAAGCGGCGCCAGCGGCAGTAGCGGAGAAGGTGGCATTGGCGAGCAGCGCATTGATGTGAGCGGCGGAGCCGGAGAGCTGAATGCCCGGGATGCCTGGGTCGGCATCGG
>NZ_AUCH01000008.1 GCF_000429665.1 Azovibrio restrictus DSM 23866 | reverse complement strand
TCACGGGTCTGGGGCATCGGGCCGTCAGCGGCGGAACACACCAGGATGGCGCCGTCCATCTGGGCAGCACCGGTGATCATGTTCTTCACGTAGTCGGCGTGGCCCGGGCAGTCCACGTGGGCGTAGTGACGGTTCTCGGTTTCGTATTCGACGTGGGCGGTGTTGATGGTGATGCCGCGGGCCTTTTCTTCGGGCGCAGCGTCAATCTGGTCGTAGGCCTTGGCCTCGCCACCGAACTTGCGGGACAGCACCGTGGTGATCGCAGCCGTCAGCGTGGTCTTGCCATGGTCCACGTGACCAATCGTGCCAACGTTTACGTGCGGCTTCGTCCGCGTAAATTTTTCCTTAGCCATCACAACTCCCCAAATCAAATAGAAAGAAATTCAGACGCCAAGCAGGCGATGGTGCCCATGGGCAGGATCGAACTGCCGACCTCTCCCTTACCAAGGGAGTGCTCTACCACTGAGCCACATGGGCAATCTTCAGCGACCTGGAGCGGGTGAAGGGAATCGAACCCTCGTCTTAAGCTTGGAAGGCTTCAGCTCTACCATTGAGCTACACCCGCGTCACTACACCCACTACTCAGATCAACATTAACTTGGTGGAGGGGGAAGGATTCGAACCTTCGAAGGCAGTGCCGTCAGATTTACAGTCTGATCCCTTTGACCGCTCGGGAACCCCTCCAAACAGAAGCGACGCATTATCCTGATCGACCTGAACACTGTCAACAAGATTTTGGAAGCGGCGCGCATTATAGCAGCAGCTCCGGCAAAATCCAGGGCTTGCGATTAGAATTGCGCCAATTTCCTTCTCCCTGTCATGTCCGCCCACCACCGCCAACTCTCCCTGCAGGCCGCCGCCGCCCTTCTGATCTTCAGTCTGGCCTGGCCCTACTATTATCTGCGGGCGGCCGCCTGGGACTGGGCCCTGGTTGCCGCTGCCATAGGTGCAGCCGCATTCGCAGCCGCCAGGCTCACACGCCAGCCCTGGTGGTGGCAGGCCATCCACCTCCTGTTCGCGCCCCTGCTCTGGGCCGCCCTGCAGCTGCAGATATCGCCTATCTGGTATCTGGGCATGTTCATGGTCCTGTTCCTGGTCTTCCGGGGTGCCGCATCAGGCCAGATACCCCTTTACCTGAGCGGCGCCAGTACCGCCGCCAGACTGGCTGCGCTCCTGCCCCGGCAAGCCCGGGTGCTGGACATTGGCGCCGGTATTGGCAGCCTGCTGCTGCCCCTGGGCCGCCAGCGTCCGGACCTGCACCTGAACGGCATCGAAAATGCGCCCCTGCCCTGGCTCGCCGGCTGGCTGCGCACCCGGGGGAAAATCAAGAACTGGCACTGGGGCGACCTGTGGCAGCACGGACTGGCCCCCTATCAGGCGGTCTATTGTTTTTTGTCCCCCGCCCCCATGGCCGCCCTCTGGCGCAAGGCCTGCCAGGAAATGCGCCCCGGCAGCCTGTTCATCAGCAAGGCCTTCCCCGTGCCCGGGCAGGTGCCCGAATCCCTGGCCGGCCCCGCCGGAAGCCCGGTGGACCGGCTCTACATTTATCGCATTCCCGGGTGACTGCCTTGGCCTCCCCGCTTCGCCCCTCCCGCTTCCTGGCCCCACTGATCCTGGCCATCAGCCTCCTAATCCTGGGCGGCTTTCTCGGCGACCTGCTCCTGAGCCGCAGCCATGAGCTGGAAGCTGGCCGGCAGCGGGTCACCCACCTGACCGCGTTGATCGCCGAGCATACGGCCCGCTCCCTGGAGTCCGTAGACATCCTGCTGCGGGAGCTGGCCGGTGACCTGTCCGGCAACAGCCGCTGGGAGTCCTGGAGCCCGGAAACCGGCTTCACCTACCTCTCCACCCGCCATACCCGCTCCCTGCCGCAGCTGCGGGACCTGGCCATCTTCGACCGCCAGGGTTACCAGATTTTCACCTCCACCCAGTTCCCAGCCACCCGCATCAACGTCATCGACCGGCCCTACTTCACCTCCCTGGAGCGAGGGGCCGACTTTGCCATGTACGGCCCCTACATCGGACGCAACTCCGGGCGCTATACCTACGCCCTGGTCCGGCGCCTGAAAAATTCCCGGCAGGAATTCAACGGTGCGGTGTTCGCGGCCATCGAGCCGGCTTATTTCCAGGATTTCTGCTGGTCGGTGCGGCTCAGCGACGATTTTGAATCGGTCCTGGTCAACACCCAGGGGCGTATCGTGGCCTCCTGCCGCCCCACCGACCTGTCCCAGCAGTCGCCGATGATCGGTGCCAATGTCAGCGATGTGCTCGCCAACGGCGCCCTGCGCCAGCGCCCCAACGCGGATACCCCGGACCGGCGCGATGGCTGGATCGTCATCGAAGCCAATGTCAGCGGCTTTCCCGACCTCAGAGTCCTGACCCTGGTGCCGGAGTCGGCCCTGCTCCAGCACTGGTACCGGCGCGCCCGGGATTTCGGCATTCTGGCGCTGCTCTGCCTGGGCGTCCTGCTTCTGGGCGGCTGGCTGCTGTATCAACGGCGGAGGGAGCAGGAACTCCACAACCGGCAGCTGAGCCAGGAGCGGGAAGCCCTGGAAACCCAGCTGCATGAATCAGCCTGGCGCCTGGAACAGCAGAAGACGGAAGCCGAGCGCGCCAATGCCGCCAAGAGCCGCTTCCTGGCCGCCGCCAGCCACGACCTGCGCCAGCCCCTGCACGCCCTGGCCCTGTTCGCCTCCGACCTGCAGCGCCAGATCCGTCTGCAGCGCAACGAGCATCTGCCCCAGCTGGCCCAGCAGATCCAGTCGTCCACGGAGGTATTGAGCGAGCTGCTGGATTCTTTGCTGGACCTGTCCCGCCTCGATGTGGCCGGGATCACGCCCCAGCTGCGCCATCATCCGGTCAAGGAAGTTTTTGACCGGCTCGGCACCACCTTCGACCGGGCGGCCCTGGCCAAGGGGCTCAATCTGCGCCTGCGGGACCGGGGGCTGCACGTCTATTCCGACGCGGCCTTGCTGGAACGCCTGCTCGCCAATCTGGTGTCGAATGCCATCCGTTACACGGACAAGGGCGGCATCCTGGTCTCAGCCCGGCGCCGCAATGGGGCCGTGCTGGTGGAGGTCCGGGATACCGGCATCGGCATTCCGGCCGAGCATCAGCAGGCGATTTTCGTGGAGTTCTACCAGATCAACAATGCCGCCCGGGAATCCCACAAGGGCCTGGGCCTGGGACTATCCATCGTGGACCGTCTGGCCCGGGCCCTGGGCGTGAGGATAGAGCTGATCTCCCAGCTGGGGCGGGGAACCTGCTTCCGTTTCAGCCTGCCCCTGGGTGACGCCGGCGAACGCAAGGTGAGCCCCGGCAACCTGCCCAGCCCCAGCAGCATCAGCCCCAGGATCTGCGTCCTCGGCAATGGGGAAGCCCTGGGCGAAGCGACAACCCTGATCCGCAACTGGGGCTACCCGGTCACCCTGGGCTACCTGGCCGACCAACCCCCGCAAATCCTGCTGACCACCGCCAACGAAGCCGAAACCCGGGCCCGGGAGCACCCCTCCCTGCCCCTGGTGGTGCTTTGCGCCGGCGAAGAGAACGCGCCCCCCGCAGCCCACAAGCTGGTACTACCGCTGCGCCCGGCCCGGCTGCGGGCCCTGCTGCGGCGTCTGGAAGAGGAAATTACAGCCTGATCCCGTAACGGGCGGCCATCACCAGGGCCTGGGTGCGGCTGGACACCCCCAGGGCCTTGAATACCCCGGTCACGTGAATCTTCACGGTGCCTTCGGAAAGTCCCAGCTGCTGGGCGATCTCCCGGTTCGATTTGCCCTTGGCCATGAGCCCCAGCACCTGCCCCTGGCGCTCGGTCAGGCCGCACTCCTCCGGACTCACGCCGCCCGTGCTGGGCAGCACCGGGGTTTCGTCCCCCAGAACGGGGGCAGCCGTGCCATCGGGCCTGAAGATGTGTCCCGCGAGCACCACCCGTAGGGCCTTGATCAGGTCTTCCCCCGAATAGGCCTTGGGGATGAAGCCGGAGGCCCCGTTGGCCAGCACCCGGTTCACCGTCGGCGGATCGTCGAAAGCGGACAGGATGGCGACGGGAATCGAAGGGTGACGCTGACGCAGTAGATCCAGGCAGGCAAAGCCATCCATCCCCGGTAAGGCCAGATCCAGCAACACCAGATCCACATCCTCGTCCTGCCCCAGAGCCGCGAGGGCCTGGTCGCCGCTGGCGGCTTCCACGACGCTTACTTCGCTGTCCAGCTGATGCAGGACACGCACCAGCCCCTCCCGTACCAGGGCATGATCTTCAACAATCAGGAATTTCAACATGGCCTCATCACACTTTCTTATGCTTATGACGATACTCTAACACTTTGCCGTTTCCCTGCCAGCCCCGCCGCGCTGCTTCTCGGCTAATATAGGCGACGACCCGCCTAGATCAGGAGCATAAGATGGCCAACGAGCAAACCCCCGACCCCATGGAATTCGTGCGGCAAATGTGGGGCAACATGGGTTTTTCCCTGCCCGGCATGGTGACCCCCACCTTCGATACCGATGAACTGGAAAAACGGATCACCGACCTGAAGGCCGTGGAAGGTTGGCTGCGCATGAACCTTTCCATGCTGCAGATGACCATTCAGGGACTGGAAATGCAGAAGGCCACCCTTACCGCCGTGCAAGCCATGGGCAAGATGAGCAGCCAGGCTGCTGCCGGGCACCAGCCGGCAACGCCCCAGGACGGCCCCACCGTGGGTGAAACCCTGCAACAGGCGGCCCTGTGGCCCTGGAACCTGATGCAGCAGATGCAGGACCAGTTGCAGGATCAATTGCAGCAAGGTGCCGCCGCCAACCCCCCGCCCCCAGCCGCCCAGGAGGCCCCTAAGGCTGCGGCGAAAAAAACCAAGAAGGACGGAAGTTAAGGTTGCCCGCAGGGGCTCAACAGGGCCCCGTTGATTTCCAGCTCAGCCCCTTCAGCCAGCGGCTGGGCCAGATAGTGGCTCCGATACAGACGCCCCCGGGTGGCCGCAACCTTGTCCCAGGGAGTCTCCCAACGCTGGACCCGGATTCGCACCAAAGCCAGTTCCGTACTCACAGGAGCAGCCCCCTCCTGACGCAGGCAGGGCATCGCCGCCTCCCGTTCCAGCAGCGACTCCCTGCTTCGGGGCGGCTCCAGCCACTGGCGGGAACAAGGCAGCAGGGAGCGGGCTTCATGACGGGCCTCCAGAACCTCACCCTCCAGCCAGTACATGGGCGTTCGCCCCAAAAAACCGGTACCCCCCTCCTGATAGCGCACGCACTGCCCCGGACGCAGGACTTCCGGACTGGCAGCCAGACCGGGAGCCAGTTGCAGAGTCCCGGACTCCTCGGCCAGGGCCGGCAGACTCAGGAACAGGCACAGGGGAAGCATAGAACGCAGCCAGAGCATGGCAGAACCTCCGGAAATATCTCAGCTGTTCGGAATGCCCGCGATGATGCGCTCGGCAAAATGCGGGCCCCAGCCATAAAGCAGGGCCAGGCCAATCAGTACCAGCCCGGTGCCGGCGATGATCTGGCGACCGGTCCTGGCGCAGACATCCCAGTGCTTGAAACAGAAGATGAACGGCCCGGCCACGGGCAACGCCAGTACCAGCACGGCCCAGCGCCAGCCGTGGGCAATCGCTGCCGGCAGAGTGTCGATGTAACCCACCAGCAGCAGGGCGAATCCGGCGGCTGCGAACAGGGCGACCAGCAGGACGAATAGGGTGAACCAGATATCCATGAGTATTCCTAAACCTTGTTTTTTTCCGGCCGCTTCCAGTTGCTGACGGAAGTCTGGCGCGCCCGGGAAACCGTGAGCCCCCCCGGAGGCGCATCCTTGGTCAGGGTCGTGCCCGCCCCCAGGGTGGCGCCCTTGCCGACCCGCACCGGAGCGACCAGCTGGGTATCGGAGCCGATGAACGCATCGTCCTCGATCACGGTGCGGAACTTGTTGGCCCCATCGTAATTGCAGGTGATGGTGCCGGCGCCGATATTGACCCGGGCCCCCACGTCCGCATCCCCCACGTAGGCCAGGTGGTTGGCCTTGGACTGGGAACCGATCTGGCTGTTCTTGATTTCCACGAAGTTGCCCACATGAGCGCCTTCCGCCAGGACCGATCCCGGACGCAGCCGGGCATAGGGCCCCACTACCGCATCCGGACCCACCTGGGCACCGTCAATGTGTGAGAAGGCGGCGACCCGCGCCCCGGCCTGCACGGTCGCGTTACGGATGACGCAGTAGGGCCCGATCTCCACGGCCTCCTCCAGCACCACCCGACCTTCGAAAATGCAGCCCACGTCAATGCTCACGTCGCGGCCGCACACTAGGGCGCCCCGGATATCCAGGCGGGCCGGATCGGCCAGACGCACCCCCTGCTCCAGCAGCGCTCCGGCCTGACGCAACTGGTAAGCCCGCTCCAGCTCCGCCAGCTGCTGCTTGTTGTTGACCCCCTGCACCTCCCAGGGACCGGTGGGATGGACAGTACGCACGGCCAACCCTGCCGCCACTGCCTTGGCCACCACATCGGTCAGGTAGTACTCCCCCTGGGCATTGTGGTTGGACAGGCTGGCGAGCCAGCCCGCCAGGACACCCGCGGGCAGGACCATGATGCCGGTGTTGACCTCGTCGATCTGGCGTTCCTCCGGCGTCGCATCCTTTTCTTCCACGATGGCGGTGACGGCGCCAGCGGCATCGCGGACGATGCGGCCGTAACCCTGGGGCTGCTCCAGCCTCACCGTGAGCAGGCCCAGTCCCCGGGCCCCCTGATGCACCAGATGTTCCAGCGTCTGCTGCTGCACCAAAGGCACGTCCCCATACAACACCAGGGTAGGCAGGGATTCATCCAGAAGCGGCAGGGCCTGAGCAACGGCATGCCCAGTCCCCAGTTGCGGCTCCTGCAGGGCCCACTCCAGGGACTCTCCAGCAAAACTCTGGCGCACCGCTTCACCACCATGGCCATAAACCACGACCAGCCGCGCCGGCTGGAGGCTACGGGCGGTATCCACCACATGCCGCAGCAGGGCCTTGCCGGCCAGGGGATGCAGCACCTTGGGCAGATGGGAATACATGCGCTTACCCTGGCCGGCGGCCAGGATGACGATATTCAGGGACATGACTGTTTCTGTTTCGGTGTTGTGGCTGCTCAGGCGACCTTCTTGCCGTCGTCCTGGCCAGTGAGGATATCGGTGAGCACCTGGCGCCCCCTGGGGGAAATCACCCAGTGCAGCACGTTCTTGTCGTTGATGCGGGTATCGATCAAGCCGACATTCTTCAACACGGCCAGGCGCTGGCTGATCAGTTCCCGTCCCAGGGTGGTCTTTTCCGTCAGGGCGGCCAGGTTGCCGTAGACATAACTTTCGTCGGCCAGGGCCCGCAGGATCTCCACGTCGTTGTAGGTCACCACCTCCCGGGGATCATTGCGGACCTCTTCCTTCTCCGGCACGGGCTCCACGGGGGTAGCCACCACTGGTGCCGCCTCCAGGCGCTGACGCAGCAGTTCCTGCTCCCGGCGCAGGTATTCCAGCTCACGCCGGAACTGCTCCTGCATCTGGGTCAGCTGTTGCTGATAGAAGGCGGCCGGGTTTTCGAACAGCCGCCGGGCCGCCACCACGTAGATGATGCAGAAGGCGGCAAAGACATAGAGCTCCCCGGGACGGGTGCGGGCCCCCTCGAGGAGGTTGCTGGAGAGCATGTTGAGCAGCAAGGGGGCCGTGAGAGCGGTGACCACACCGAACACCAGGTAACGGCGCCAGTCCTGACGCCCTGCGCCTGGCTGGCGCTCGGCCAGATAATGGTTGGCAAGACCGCCCAGGACCCCGGTAACGACCATGACCAGCAGGGCCAGCAGCAGATGGCTGTCGAATTGACCCAAGGTGGATGTCACCTGTAGAGACTGTTGCAGATCCAATTTATCGTCCTCCCTTTGTTTTGCCGAATATGCCACAAGCGGCCCTGATCCCAAAGAAAAACCCCGTCGTCCGTGAGGAGGCGACGGGGTTATTGCGGATGGTCAGGACCCATCAACGGGGCAGCACCGAGGCTCCCATGAGGAACTCGTCCACCGCCCGGGCACACTGGCGGCCTTCGCGGATCGCCCAGACCACCAGGGACTGGCCCCGGCGCACATCCCCGGCTGCATAAACGCCGGCGACGCTGGTCTGATAGCAGCCTTCGCCATCAGTCGTCGCCTTGGCGTTGTTCCGGGCATCCTTCTCCACACCGAAAGCATCCAGCAGGCTGCCGACCGGATTCACGAAGCCCATGGCCAGGAAAGCGGCATCGCAGGGCAGCTCGAATTCGGAACCGGCCACTTCGCTCATCTTGCCGTCCTTCCATTCGACGCGCACAGCCTTCAGGGCCTTGACGTTGCCCTGGGCATCACCGATGAATTCCTTGGTAGCCACGGCGAACTCCCGCTGGGTGTCGCCTTCCTTGTGCGAGGAAGAAGTGCGCATCTTGAGGGGCCAGTAGGGCCAGGTCAGGGCCTTGTTTTCCTGTTCGGGGGGGGCCGGCATCAGTTCGAACTGGGTCACGGACGCTGCACCGTGGCGGTAGCTGGTGCCGACGCAATCGGACCCGGTATCACCGCCGCCGATCACCACCACATGCTTGCCCTTGACGTTGATGGGATTCTTGATGCCTTGCTGAACTTCCTTGTTCTGGGGAATCAGGAATTCCAGGGCGGCATACACGCCCTTGAACTGACGGCCAGGCACGGGCAGGTCACGGGGCACTTCGGAACCGGCGGCCAGGATCACCGCATCGAAATCCTGCTTCAGCTGTGCGGCGGAAACGGTCTCGGTGGCATCGTTGTTAATGCCGGCCGGGATGTTCTTGTCGCCGACGATGACCTTGGTCTTGAAGACCACGCCTTCGGCTTCCATCTGGGCGACGCGGCGGTCGATCACCGACTTGTTGAGCTTGAAGTCGGGGATGCCGAAGCCCAGCAGGCCACCGATACGGCTCGACTTCTCGAACACGGTGACATCATGACCAACCCGGGCCAGCTGCTGGGCAGCCGCCATACCGGCAGGACCGGAACCGACGATGGCAACCTTCTTGCCGGTCTTGACGGCGGCGGGTTGGGGCTGCACCCAGCCCATTTCCCAGCCCTTGTCGATGATTGCATGTTCGATGGACTTGATGCCCACGGGCGCCGCGTTGATGCCCAGGGTACAGGCAGCTTCGCAGGGGGCCGGACAGATGCGGCCGGTGAAGTCGGGGAAGTTGTTGGTGGAGTGCAGCACTTCCAGGGCCTGCTGCCAGTTGCCGCGATAGACCAGATCATTCCAGTCGGGAATGATGTTGTTCACCGGGCAACCGTTGTTGCAGAAGGGAATGCCGCAATCCATGCAGCGGGCGCCCTGAACCTTGGCGTCCTCGTCCGACAGGGTCTGGACGAATTCCTTGTAGTGGGTCAGGCGTTCCTCGACGGGCGCGTAAGCTTCTTCGCGACGGTCGAATTCGAGAAATCCAGTCGGCTTGCCCATGTTATGCGGCCTCCTTCTGTGCAGCCGCAGCCAGTTCGGTCAGGGCGCGGCGGTATTCGTGGGGGAAAACTTTGACGAACTTGCTGCGGCTGGATTCCCAGTCGGCCAGCAGGGCCTTGGCCCGGGCGCTGCCGGTGGCTTCTGCATGGCGGGAAATCAGCGCCTTCAGCTGGGCTTCGTCAGCCTGATCATTGTGGAAGGGGCCGGCCTGCTCGCTGGCGGGCAGCACCTGTTCCAGAGCCACCTGAGCCAGGTTGCAACGGTCCTTGAAAGCCCCGTCCTCGTCCAGCACGTAGGCGATGCCACCGGACATCCCGGCAGCGAAGTTGCGGCCGGTCATGCCCAGCACCACCACGGTGCCGCCGGTCATGTACTCGCAACCGTGGTCGCCGGTGCCTTCGACAACGGCAGTACCACCGGAATTACGGACGCAGAAGCGCTCGCCGCCGACACCAGCCAGGAAGGCCTCGCCTTCGGTGGCACCATACATGACGGTGTTGCCGATGATGATGTTGCCAGCGGAATCACCACGGAAGTCGGGGTGGGGACGCACGACGATGCGGCCGCCGGAGAGGCCCTTGCCCACGTAGTCGTTGCCTTCACCCACCAGTTCCAGGGTGATGCCCTTGGCCAGGAAGGCGCCGAAGCTCTGGCCGGCGGTGCCGGTCAGCTTGATGTGGATGGTGTCGTCGGGCAGGCCGGCAGCGCCGTAGCGCTTGGCCACCTCGCCGGAGAGCATGGTGCCCACGGTGCGGTTCACGTTCTTCACCGGCAGGTCGATGCTGACCTTCTGGCCCTTTTCCAGGGCGGGCTGGGCCTGCTTGATCAGTTCCAGGTCCAGGGCCTTGTTGAGGCCGTGATCCTGAACTTCGGTATGCAGGCGCCCCACTTCGGCGGGCACGGCGGGCTGCTGGAAGACGCGGCCGAAATCCAGGCCCTGGGCCTTCCAGTGCTCGATACCGGCGCGCTTTTCCAGTAGGTCGGAACGGCCGATCAGGTCGTCGAACTTGCGGATGCCCATCTGGGCCATCAGTTCGCGCACTTCCTCGGCGACGAAGAAGAAGTAGTTCACCACGTGCTCGGGCTGGCCGGAGAAGCGCTTCCTGAGTTCCGGATCCTGGGTGGCCACACCCACGGGGCAGGTGTTCAGGTGGCACTTGCGCATCATGATGCAGCCTTCCACCACCAGGGGAGCGGTGGCGAAGCCGAATTCATCGGCACCCAGGAGGGCGCCGATCACCACGTCGCGGCCGGTCTTCATCTGGCCATCCACCTGGACCCGCACCCGGGAGCGCAGCTGGTTCAGCACCAGGGTCTGCTGGGTTTCGGCCAGGCCCAGTTCCCAGGAGGAACCGGCATGCTTGATGGAAGACAGGGGCGAGGCGCCGGTGCCGCCGTCGTGGCCGGCAATCACCAGGTGGTCGGCCTTGGCCTTGGTCACCCCGGCGGCCACGGTACCCACGCCCACTTCGGACACCAGCTTCACGGAGATGCTGGCCACCGGATTGGCGTTCTTCAGGTCGTGGATCAGCTGGGCCAGATCCTCGATGGAGTAGATGTCGTGGTGGGGCGGAGGCGAAATCAGGCCGACACCGGGCACGGAGTGACGCAGGAAGCCGATGTACTCGGACACCTTGTGGCCGGGCAGCTGGCCGCCCTCACCGGGCTTGGCGCCCTGGGCCATCTTGATCTGGATCTGGTCGGCGTTCACCAGGTACTCGGTGGTGACACCGAAACGGCCGGAGGCCACCTGCTTGATGGCGGAACGCAGGGAGTCGCCATCCTGGAACGTGTAGTCCCGCTCGATGCGGGAAGCACCGATCACTTCGGACAGGGTCTGACCCGCCTTCAGGGGCAGGAAGCGCTTGGCATCCTCGCCACCTTCGCCGGTATTGGACTTGCCGCCAATCCGGTTCATGGCGATGGCCAGGGTGGAGTGGGCTTCGGTGGAGATGGAGCCCAGGGACATGGCGCCAGTGGCGAAGCGCTTGACGATCTCCTTGGCGGATTCCACTTCTTCCAGGGGCACGGGTGCGCCAACGGGCTTGATTTCGAACAGGCCGCGCAGGGTCAGGTGACGCTTGGTCTGATCGTTGATCAGCTTGGCGTATTCCTTGTAGGTCTCGTACTTGTTGGAGCGGGTCGCGTGCTGCAGCTTGGCGATGGAGTCCGGCGTCCACATGTGCTCTTCGCCGCGGATGCGGAAGGCGTAATCGCCGCCCGCATCGAGCATGTTGGCCAGCACGGGATCCGCGGAGAAAGCGCCCTGGTGCAGGCGAATGGCTTCCTCGGCCACTTCGAACACGCCGATGCCCTCGATCTTGGAGGGGGTGCCGGTGAAGTACTTCTCCACGAAGGCCTGCTGCAGGCCCACCGCTTCAAAGATCTGGGCCCCGGTGTAGGACATGTAGGTGGAGATGCCCATCTTGGACATGACCTTGCAGAGGCCCTTGCCCACCGCCTTGACGAAGTTCTTGACGTACTTGTCGGCCTTCTCGGCGTCGCCCTTGGCCAGGCAGCGCAAGGTATCGATGGCCAGGTAGGGGTGCACGGCCTCGGCGCCGTAGCCACCCAGCAGGGCGAAGTGGTGCACTTCCCGGGCGGAGCCGGTTTCCACCACCAGACCGGTGGAGGTGCGCAGCCCCTTCTTGACCAGATGCTGGTGCACGGCGGAAGTGGCGAGCAGGGCGGGAATGGCCAGGGCGTCCTTGCCCATCTTGCGGTCGGAGATGATCAGGATGTTGGCGCCCTGACGCACAGCGTCCACAGCTTCAGCCGCCAGGGAGGCCAGACGGGCTTCAATGCCTTCCTTGCCCCAGGCCACCGGGTAGCAGATGTCCAGCTCGTAGGAGCTGAACTTGCCTTCGGTGTACTTGCCGATATGACGGATCTTTTCCATGTCGCCGGCGCTCAGCACGGGCTGGGCCACTTCCAGGCGGATCGGCGGATTGATCTCGTAGGGGTTGAGCAGGTTGGGCTTGGGACCGATGAAGGACACCAGGGACATCACCAGCTCTTCCCGGATCGGATCGATGGGCGGGTTGGTCACCTGGGCAAACAACTGCTTGAAGTAGCTGTAAAGCAGCTTGGGCTTGGCGGACAGCACCGGCAAGGCGCTGTCGTTGCCCATGGAGCCCGTGCCTTCTTCACCATTGTTGGCCATGGGCTCCAGGATGAACTTGAGGTCTTCCTGGGTGTAGCCAAAGGCCTGCTGCTGGTCGAGCAGGGTGGCGGGGCAGGCTTCACGCTGCTCCACGGCGGCAGGCACTTCGTCCAGCTTGATGCGGATCTTCTCGATCCACTCCTGATAGGGCTTGGAGGAGGCCAGGGAGTCCTTCAACTCCTTGTCGTCTACGATGCGGCCCTTGTCCATGTCGATCAGGAACATCTTGCCGGGCTGCAGACGCCACTTCTTGACGATCTTGCTTTCGGGAATCGGCAGCACGCCGGATTCGGAAGCCATCACCACCAGGTCGTCATCGGTGACCAGGTAGCGGGCCGGACGCAGGCCGTTGCGGTCCAGGGTGGCGCCGATCTGGCGGCCGTCGGTGAAGGCCACGGCAGCGGGGCCATCCCAGGGCTCCATCATGGCCGCATGGTATTCGTAGAAGGCGCGCCGGTTCTCGTCCATGGTGGTGTGCTTTTCCCAAGCTTCGGGAATCATCAGCATCATGGCGTGGGTCAGGGAATAACCGCCCATCACCAGGAGTTCCAGGGCGTTGTCGAAGGCGGCGGAGTCGGACTGGCCGGGATAATGCAGGGGCCAGATCTTCTTCAGGTCGTCACCCATCAGGGGCGAGGAAATCGCCTGCTCCCGGGCCTTGAACCAGTTCACGTTGCCACGCACGGTGTTGATTTCGCCGTTGTGGGCGATCATGCGGAACGGATGGGCCAGATCCCAGGTGGGGAAGGTGTTGGTGGAGAAGCGCTGGTGCACCAGGGCCAGGGCGGAAACCACGCGGGAATCCTGCAGGTCGTCGTAGTAGACACCAACCTGGTCGGCCAGCAGCAGGCCCTTGTAGTTCACCGTGCGAGCCGAGAAGGAAGGCACGTAGAACTCGCCCCCGTGCTTCAGCTTCAGGGACTTGATGGCATTGGCACTGCGGCGGCGGATGATGTAGAGCTTGCGTTCCAGGGCGTCGGTGGTCAGCACGTCGGGACCGCGGCCCACGAACACCTGGCGGATCACGGGTTCGGTGGCGCGCACCACGGGCGACATGGGCATGTCGCCATTCACGGGCACATCGCGCCAACCCAGAATCACCTGGCCTTCGGCCTTGGCATTGCGTTCGATCTCGGCCTCGCAGGCCTGGCGGGAAGCAGCCTCACGGGGCAGGAACAGCATGCCCACACCGTACTCACCGGCGGCCGGCAGGTTCACCCCCTGCTTGGCCATTTCTTCCCGGTAGAACAGGTCGGGAATCTGAATGAGGATACCGGCCCCGTCCCCCTGCAGAGGATCGGCGCCGACGGCGCCCCGGTGGTCCAGGTTTTTCAGGATGAGCAGGCCCTGCTCCACAATACTGTGGCTCTTCTGCCCCTTCATGTGAGCCACAAAACCCACGCCACAAGCATCGTGTTCGTTAGCGGGATCGTAAAGACCCTGCTGCTCAGGTACAGCCGCCATCACTCTTGATTCCTCATTCATCTTCGGCAACCTCGCGCGCCAAACGCGTAAATACGCAAAAAAAAGCCGGATCACCGGCTCGCGAAATTTAGGGAAAGCGGCGAAATATAACGCCAAACCCCTGACTTTTCAAGATTCCGCAACACACTGTTGCCTGCGCGGGCATCCTCGCGCTTCGGGCTCCGATCAGGCGCAGCAGGATTCGACGGCAGCCAGAATCTGGGCTTCGCTGGCGGCATCGCTGACCACCGCCCTGCCCACGGATTGCAGCAGCACCAGGCGCAGACGGCCGTCCTGGACCTTCTTGTCGTGGCGCATCAGCTCCAGATAACGCTCAGCCCCCAGGCGGGGCCCGCGGATCGGCAGCCCTGCTGCAAGCAGGACCCGCTCCACCCGCTGCACATCTTCTTCCTGCAGCCAGCCCAGCAGCGCCGACAGCCTGGCTGCCATGACCGTACCTGCGGCCACCGCCTCGCCATGCAACCACACCCCGTAACCCAACCCGGTCTCAATGGCGTGCCCGAAGGTATGCCCCAGGTTGAGCAAGGCCCGCTCCCCCTGCTCCCGTTCGTCCGCCGCCACCACTTCTGCCTTGTGGCAGCAGGAACGATAGACCGCCTCTTCCAGCAGGGCCTGATCTCCGGCCCTCAAACCCGCCATGTGCTGCTCCAGCCAGAGCAGGAACTCCTGATCCCGGATCAGACCATACTTGATCACCTCCGCCAGCCCCGCCTGCAATTCCCGTGCAGGCAAGGTGGACAGGGCGCCGATATCCGCCAGCACCAGTTTGGGCTGGTAAAAGGCACCGATCATGTTTTTGCCCAGAGGGTGATTGATAGCCGTCTTCCCCCCCACGGAGGAATCCACCTGGGACAACAGGGTGGTGGGGACCTGGATGAAGGGCATGCCACGCTGATAGCAGGAAGCGGCAAACCCCCCCATGTCGCCGATCACACCGCCACCCAGGGCGATCAGGGTCGTACCCCGCTCGCAATGGGCCCCCAGCAGGGCATCGAAGATCAGGTTCAGGGTCTGCCAGTCCTTGAACTGCTCACCATCCGGCAGCACCACTTCCAGGGGCTGCACCCCCAGGGCCTGCAGGGAACGGCGCAGGCGCGCCATGTAAAGGGGGGCCACCGTGGTGTTGGTCACGATGGCCACGGATTTCCCGCGCAGATGGGGAGCCAGCAATGAGGGCTGATCGAGGAGGTCCCGGGCAATGTGAATGGGATAGCTGCGCTCGGCCAGCTCGACTTTCAGGGTACGCATCTCTTGGCAAATTCCTTGACTAACAACTGGGTGATGGCGGAAGGCGCCAGGCGGCCGCCATCCACTACATAGTGAGCTGCCTCCCGGTAAAGGGGATCCCGCAACTTGTAGAGGGACTCCAGCTTGGCCAGCGGGTCTTCAACCTGCAGCAGGGGGCGGTTGCGGTCGTTTCTGGTCCGCCCCCACAGCAGTACGGGAGGCACGTTCAGGTACACCACCCAACCATGATCATGCAGAGCACGGCGATTTTCCGGGTCCAGAACAGCCCCCCCGCCGGTGGCCAGCACGATGGGCGCCTCATGCACCAGCTCGGCGATCACCTGGGTTTCACGCCGCCGGAATCCGGCCTCCCCCTCTATTTCAAAGATGGTGGGAATTCCCACCCCCGTCCTGGCCTCGATCTCATGATCGGAATCCAGGAATGGACGCCCCAGCCGTTTGGCGAGCTGTCTGCCTATGGTCGTCTTGCCTGACCCCATCAGGCCGACCAGATAGATGTTTGAGTTCTCTTTCACAGGCCGGATTCTATCTGATCATGCCCATTCCAGCGCCCCCAAAGGCAAAGAGGGCCAGAAGGCCCTCTTGCGTTTCGGACAGGAAGCTCGCTTAACGCACCGAAAGCGTCTCGTTGACAATCTTCGGCGTGATGAAGACCAGCAACTCGGACTTCTCATTGGTCTTGGAGGTATTCCGGAAAGCAAAGCCCAGGAAGGGAATATCTCCCAGCAGTGGCACCTTGTTCACGTCGTCGCGGCTCGTGAGCTCATAAATCCCCCCGATCACCACCGTGCCACCGTTATCCACCAGGACATTGGTTTCCACCTTCTTGGTGTTGATGGCAACCCCACCTGCCATGGTCTCACCGCGGGAATCCTTGTTTACCTTCAAGCGCATGGAAACCTTGCCATCCGGCGTGATGTGCGGCGTCACCCGCAGAGACAACACAGCCTTTTTGAAGGACACACTGGTGGCACCGGAACTGGATGCTTCCAGATAGGGAATTTCCACCCCCTGCTCGATCAGTGCCTCCACCTGGTCTGAGGTCATGACTCGAGGACTGGACACCACCCGGCCCTTGAGGTCAGCTTCCAGGGCGGAAATCTCCAAATTCAGGAAACGGGTCTTAGCCGAGTTGAACAAGATGAAGGAAAACTCGGACGGGTTGACGCTGTTGAAAGTACTTGCCGGCAAGTTAACCTGATTCAGGCCTGGCAAGGTGGCATCCCCCTCAACAAAACCATTCAGCTTGTTCATGTCGATGTTATCGCCACCATAGGCATGGTTTTTACCGCCATACCGGAAGATGCCCAGCCTGGCCCCCAGATTCCGGGCGAACTGGTCTGTAGCCTCAACAATCCGGGCCTCAATCACGACCTGGCGCATGGGGATATCCACCTTGGCGATGATGTGACGCAGCTCATCCAAGCGGCTCGGAGTATCTTGAATGAAGATAATATTGGTACGAGGATCGATAACCGCGCTTCCCCGCTTGGAGAGAATGCGCTGCTCCTTGTCCGTAAGTATCTTCTTGAAGGCCTCTGCCTGATGGTAATTAAGTTGGAAGGTTTCCGTCTTCAGGGGCTCCAACTCTTCCAGCTGCTGCCGGGACTCGTACTCCAACTTTTCCTTGGTGGCCAGTTCGTCGCGCGGGGCAATCAGGATCACATTGCCGTTCTTACGCATGTCCAGCCCCTTCTGCTGGAAGATGATGTCAATCACCTGATCGGCTGGCACATCCTTCAATACCAGGGTGGTAGTTCCGGTGACGGTTTCGCTGATCACTGCGTTCAGCCCCAGCTCTTCGGCCATCAACCGCAGCAGTGCCCGAACATCGCCATTCTGGTAGTTGATGCTGATGCGCGGCCCCTGGTAGCCAATCTTGGTACCCTGAATCAGCTTGTTGGGATCCTCGACAATGGCTTTGACCTCAACCACAAACTGGTTTTCGGTCTGGTAGGCATTGTGTTCCCACAAGCCCTTGGGGGTAATCACCATGCGCACATTGCCGTTCTTGTCTTCCGTAACCACAGAAGTGACGGGTGTGGCGAAATCCGTGACATCCATCTTGCGACGCAGGTTTTCCGGCAAGGTGGTCTTAAGGAACTCCACCACCAACGCCTTGCCCTGCTGCTTGATGTCGATGGCTGTACCTGCGTCGGTAAGGTCCACAGCAATCCGGGCCTCGCCATTCTGGCCGCGACGGAAGGAGATATCCTGAATCCCGTGCAATCCCTTGGAGGCAAGATCACTGGTGAAATGAGTCACCTTGCCGCCATCAGGAGCTGCGGTTGCCATGGGTGTCAAAGAAACAAACAAGGCCTTGCCATCAATACGGGTCGAATAATTGAGACTGCGCACCAAGTTCAGCACCAGACGAGTACGCTGCCCCACCTGGACGATGTTGAAGCTGGTCAGATCCCCTTCATTCACGGCCTGACTGCTTTTCCCCAGGCCGTTGGCAACACCGGTGAAGTCAAAAGCGATGCGGGAAGGATTGGCAATACTGAAGCCGGCTGGCGGATTAGCAATGGCTTCCTTCAAGTCGATTTTGACAACAACTGCGCCGCCTTGGCGGGCAATGTTGATAGCCTCAATCTGGTTACCCTCCTGCGCCATGACCGAGGTAGACACGATTGCCACACCAAACAGCCAAGTGGCAATGAGGATAAGTTTTTTAAAAGCCATCATTTGCTGCCCTCCTTAGCCTGCAGTTGCAGGGTATTCATTCTCTCAGACCAGTCACCACTGGAATCTTCAACCACTTCGCGAATCTCGATTTCCTGCTCGGTAATCTTCGTGATCACACCAAAATCCAGGCCGATATAGTCACCAACCTTGACCTGCTTGACCAGTTGATCAACCTGTATCGCAGCCATAGGCTGCTTGTTGATGTTCATGAAACCAATCATGCGCATGGATTCAAGCGGATATTTCTCCATAATGCTGTTGCGCATCTCCCTAGCCTCGAAATCTGGCTGGAACGCACCTCCCTTTCCGGCACCTCGACGCCCCTTGCTTTCCGGCTCGATTTTTGCTGAACTAAAGGGGTCCAGCATCGAATCCACTACATAAGGAGCAGCCTCATAAGGCTTTATTTCAGGCAAAGGAGGAATCCTGCCTCTCATATCCTTAGCAGAATCGTTCATCCATTGTTGCAACTCCTCATGCTCAGCCCCGCCGCAGCCGAATAGGGCAAGAACTACCAAAGCCAAAGAGATTTTTTTCATTTTTTCTTCCCTCCCTTGGCTTTATCTTTTTCTTCCTGGCGCCTCTTCGCTATCTCCTCTTCATCAAGGTAGCGGAAAGTCTTGACCTGCATATCCATAACCAAGCGACCAGAATTCTGAGCCCCCCCATCCTTACCCCCCGGCATATTTATATTTATATTATTCAGAGTAACAATTCGCGGAAGTTTCGCCACATCTGCAGCAAACGCCCCCAAATCATGGTAAGCACCGTTAATTTTCACATTGATCGGAAGTTCAGCATAGAAATCTTTGACGACCTCTGCTGCAGGTTTGAACAATTCAAACTGCAACCCACGACCAAGACCCGCCTGGTTAACCTCCACCAGCAGCGACTCTACTTCGTTACGGTTTGGTAGCTGCTTCAAGAGCGCACCAAAAGACTTATCGATTTCTTCCAACTGCTGGCGATATAAATCCAGATTAACAGCCTGCCTTTTTTTCTCGAGGAATTCCTCTTTCAGCTTGGCCTCTTTCGTTTCAGCCTGACTCAGAAGTTCAAATTGATCCAGCCACAGAAAATATCCTCCCAAGGCCGTAATAGCCACAAAGACCCCCACCAAGACAGTAACTTTGGGAACAAAAGGCCAAGTCCCAGGATCGTTATTACTCAGCCTTTTGAAGTCTTCAGAGAGCTGCTGAAAATCGAATTTCGATGAAGAAGACACAGGTAGCTTCATGGCTTTTCGCTCCCTTTTTTTACATCTTTTTTGGCCCCATTGGCAGCCTGGTCTGCCGCAGGATTAGCTCTGACCAAGCGGAAATCCATGGAAAATTCATTCAAACGTCGACCAGCAACCATCACCGCCTTGATTTCGATCAATTTTGGCGCCTCCATCCATTCAGAGGCCTCAATATTCCGCATCAAGGTTGAAACCCGTGAATTCGACTGCGCATATCCATTCACGGTCACCACTGCCCCTGCCTGCTTCAGGCCTTTCAGGTAAATTCCCTCTGGTGTTTGCCGAACCAGCTCACTCAGAAGATATACCGTCTCACCCCTGTCTTTTTGCAAGGACTCGATGGCATTCTTTCTATCCAGCAAGGCTTGGCTTTGTTCCTTGAGACGCTTGATTTCCTCAACCTGTTTATCCAGCACAGCTATCTCGCTCTTGAGGAAGGTATTTCTACTTTCCTGATGCTGAATATAGCCATCGATGATGGTATATCCGAGGAAAACCACCAACCCACTGAGCACAACCATCATTGCGGCAATGGTATAAAACTGCTGACGTCTCGCTTTGCGCGCTTCTTCCCGATGGGGAAGCAAGTTGATACGAATCATGATGGATCAAACCTCCGCAGAGCCAGGCCACAGGCAGCCATCAGGGAAGAGGCATCTGCCAGCAAATTCTTCGCCCTTACCCGATCCGACAACATCATTCCCGCAAAAGGATTTGCAACGATCGTATTGACCTGGGTACGGGTGGCGACCAGTTCATCGATGCCGGGAATGGAAGCGCAGCCCCCCGCCAGCACGATATGGTCCACCTTGTTGAACTGGGTGGAAGTGAAGAAGAACTGAAGCGCCCGGGAAACTTCCAGTGCCAGGTTATCCATGAACTGGGGCAACAATTCAGACTCGTAGTCCTCAGGGAGATTGGCTGCTCGCTTGGCTGCCTCGGCTTCCCCGTAATTCATGCCGTACCGCCGCACGATGTCCTGGGTCAGCAAACCACCGCCAAAGGCCTGTTCCCGAGCATAGACCTGCTGACCGTTACGCAGCACCGTCAGCTTCATGACGTTCATGCCGACATCCACCAGCGCCACGATCGGAGCGGACTCATCCATGGGCAACTGCCGGGCTACCAGCTCGAACGCGGATAGCGTCGCATAGGACTCCACGTCCATGACCAGCACCTTCAGACCGGCCGCCTCGGCGACGGCCAGGCGGTCCTCGACCCGTTCCTTCTTGGACGCGGCAATCAGGACCTCAAGCTCGTCGGGAGCGGACGGAGCCGGGCCAATCACCTGGTAATCCAGATTGACCTCGTCAATGGAGAAGGGAATGTATTGATTCGCCTCGGATTCCACCAGCACTTCCAGTTCATCGTCCCGCATACCTGCGGGCACGATGATCTTCTTGGAAATAACAGCAGAAGCAGGCAGGGCCATGGCCACATTCCGGGTGGAAGTCGCCATACGTTTCCAAGCGCGTCGCACACCTTCCTGAACCGCTTCCAGGTCAGCAATGTTGCCGTCGGCAACTGCATCCTTGGGAAGCACTTCTATGGTGTAACGCTCGACGCGGAATTCGTCCCGACCAGTAGAAGACAGTTCCACCATCTTCACAGCCGAAGAACAAATATCCAACCCGAGCAAGGAGCGAGCCTTGGGATTGAAAAAGGACAGATCGAAGCGCACCGGACCCCCGAAAATATCTATTAAAAATCGGAAGTTACATTAACAACCAATAATTCACGTTAAATCCTAGCAACAACCCTTGACAGTGTAAAGCAATTTATTTGTCTTAGAGTGGGCAGCGTATAATCCGCCGCTGCCATAACTTCTGACGGTTCCGTCATGCCTGCCGCCCTGCGTTTCATACTCTACCCTCTCCTGTTCATTTTTGGCCTCGCCGCGATGGGGATCGCGATCATCCTGATCATCCTGGTGCTCGCCTATCCCAACCTGCCCAGCCTTGAAGTTCTGACCGATTACCGCCCCAAGGTCCCCTTGCGGGTATTCACCAGCGACGGGCACCTGATCGGCGAGTTCGGCGAAGAACGTCGGGCCGTGGTCAAGATTCAGGAGGTTCCGGAAGTGATGAAACAGGCCATCCTGGCAGCCGAGGATGAGCGTTTTTATCAGCACGGCGGAGTGGATACCCTCGGCGTGCTGCGCGCAGCTTATGCCAATTTCATCGGTGGAGGCAAGCGCCAGGGCGCATCCACCATCACCATGCAGGTCGCCCGCAACTTTTTCCTGAGCTCGGAAAAGACGCTTACGCGAAAAATGTACGAGGCCCTGCTGTCCTTCAAGATTGAGCACAATCTCAGCAAGGATCAGATTTTCGAGCTTTATATCAACCAGATATTCCTCGGCCAGCGTGCCTACGGCTTCGCGGCGGCTGCACAAATCTACTTTGGCAAGCCCCTGGCCAAGATCAGCGTGGCCGAGGCCGCCATGCTGGCAGGTCTGCCCAAGGCCCCTTCGGCTTTCAATCCGGTCGTCAATCCGAAACGGGCTCGGATCCGCCAGGAGTACGTCTTGAAGCGCATGCGCGAACTGAGCTTCATCACTGAAGAGCAGTATCAAGCCGCACTTGGGGAAACCCTGGTAGTGAAGCGTGACGCCGGACAATACCCGGTGCACGCCGAATATGTGGCCGAGATGGCCAGACAGATTGCCGCCGAACGCTTTCCTGATGAGGTCTACAGCGCCGGCCTCCAGGTCATTACCAGCATCAGCAAGGATGAGCAGGAAGCCGCTTACCGGGCCCTGCGCAAGGGCGTGCTCGACTACGACCGGCGCCAGGGTTACCGGGGAGCCGAAGCCTATATCGACCTGAAGCAGATGGGGAACGATATGGAAGAAGCCCTGGATGTGGCCCTGCAGGAATTTCCCTCCACCGAGGATCTGCTACCAGCCGTCGTCCTGGAAGCCAGTCCCAAGATGATCAAGGCCTACATCCGCGGGGGTGAAACCATCACCCTGGAAGGGGAACCGCTCAAGTTCGCCGCCCGCATGCTTGATGACAAGGCCCCAGTCGCCAAGAAAATCCGTCGCGGCGCCGTGATCCGGGTGATCAAGCAGGACAAGCACTGGCTGATTGCCCAACTGCCCGAAGTGGAAGCCGCCTTCGTTGCGACCCACCCCAAGGATGGCGCCATCCGGGCTCTGGTAGGCGGTTTCGACTTCAACCGCAACATGTACAACCATGTGACCCAGGCCTGGCGGCAGCCCGGCTCCAGCTTCAAGCCCTTCATCTATTCCGCCGCACTGGAAAAAGGTTTCTCCCCGGGCAGCATCGTCGCCGACGAACCCATCGTGATCTCCTCCGACGTCACCGGCAGCCAGGCCTGGCAGCCCAAGAATTACGACGGCAAGTACGACGGCCCCATGAAGCTCCGCACCGCGCTGGCCAAGTCCAAGAACATGGTGTCCATCCGCATCCTGCAAGCCATGGGCCCCGCCTACGCCCAGGACTACGTGACCCGCTTCGGCTTCGATGCCCAGCGCCACCCGCCCTACCTGACCATGGCCCTGGGGGCCGGCTCCGTCACCCCCTGGCAGATGGCCTCGGCCTACGCGGTCTTTGCCAATGGCGGATACCGGATCAATCCCTACGTGGTCAAGGAAATCCGCGACCAGGGCGGACGCGTCCTGGCCCAGGCCACGCCTGCCCAGGCCGGGGACGAAAACCTGCGCGCCATTGACCCCCGCAATGCCTACCTGATGTACTCCATGCTGCGCGATGTGACCATCTATGGCACCGCAGGCAGAGCCTCCGCCACCCTGAAACGGCATGATCTGGCCGGCAAGACCGGCACCACCAACGACTATCTGGATGCCTGGTTCTGCGGCTTCCAGCAGACCGTTGTGGGCTGTGCCTGGGTAGGCTTCGACCAGCCCCGCAAACTGGGCAGCCGGGAAACCGGCGGTTTCACGGCGCTACCCATCTGGATCGCCTACATGCAGGAAGCCCTGAAAGGGGTACCCGAGCAGCAACTGCCCCAGCCCGAAGGCATTGCTACCGCCCAGGGAGACATCTTCTACAGCGAGAACACCCCGCCGGCCCGCCCCGATCCAGCCCAGGAAGAAGGGCTCCCTGCCCACGAGCCACCGGTGCAGCCCCCCCCCAAGCCGACGGTGGATCCTTTCCCCAGCGACTGAGCTGACACATGAACAAAAGCCCGGAAGTCCCGGGCTTTTGTTCATGTGCGAAAGCGCGGCTTAACAGCCCGGAAAGATGATCGGCACACCAGCCTGGCTGGAGAGCACTTCCCCCAAGCAGGACAACAGGGATTTCCCGCTACGGGTATCGACCCAGTCCGCCCCATCCCAACGGAAATGGAAGCCACCGCTCCTGGCCGCCACCCAGATTTCCCGGGCCGCCATGTGGCGGTTGATGATCACCTGGCTGCCATCCTCGAACTCGATCTCCAGGATGCCTCCTGGAGCCACCTCGTAATCCAGCCCCTGATCGACACCCTCCAGAACCCTCTCGATATGGGCCAGCATCTGCTCGGCCCGCTCGGCAAATTCCCGCTCATCCATGCTGTGCTAACATCCTCTGCCTGTCTATTCACCTCACCATGATGCGTCGTCTGATCACATCCCTGGCCATCCTCTGCCTGTGCGCCGCCTGCGGCGCCAAAGGCGCCCTGGAAAAACCTGCCGGCCCCGCATCGGCACCCCTGCTCGGCCAGCTGTCCGCCAGCCAGCCGGACCATGTTAGCACGCCCCCGGAACCCCAGAAATGAACACTGTCGGCACCCCCCACTTCGCCTATCGGCAGAATGAACTGTACGCAGAAGAGATTCCCCTCGCCCAGATCGAGGCGGCTTTCGGCACCCCCACCTACGTTTATTCCCGTAGCGCCCTGAGCGCCAATCTGGAAGCGTTCCAGCGGGTCCTGGCGAGCCACCCGGCCGGGGCCAACAGTCTGGTGTGCTACGCGGTCAAGGCCAATTCCAACCTGGCCATCCTCAACCTCTTCGCCCGCCTGGGTGCTGGTTTCGACATCGTTTCCGGCGGTGAGCTGGAACGGGTGCTGGCGGCCGGCGCCGATGCCGGCAAGGTGGTGTTCTCCGGGGTCGGCAAGACTGAAGCCGAGATGGAACAGGCCCTGAACGCCGGCATCCTCTGCTTCAACGTGGAATCCGCCGCCGAACTGGAGCGCCTCAACCTGGTGGCCTGCCGCCTGGGCAAGAAGGCGCCCATCAGCCTGCGGGTCAACCCGGACGTGGACCCCAAGACCCACCCCTACATCTCCACGGGCCTGAAGACCGCCAAGTTCGGTGTTCCCATCGAGGACGCCCTGGCCCTGTACGAAAAGGCCGCCGCCCTGCCCCATCTGCAGGTGGAAGGCATCGACTGCCACATCGGCTCCCAGCTCCTGGACCCCAGTCCCTTCGTGGAAGCCCTGGAACGGGTCCTGCAGCTGCTGGACGCCCTGACTACCCGCAACATCCCCATCCACCACCTGGACCTGGGCGGCGGCCTGGGCATCCGCTACCGGCAGCAGGACAGCGAGCCGAGCGTGGACAGCTACCTGCGCCCCCTGCTGGATCGGCTCCAGGGACGGGGCCTGAAGATCATCCTCGAACCGGGACGCAGGCTGGTAGGCAATGCCGGGCTGCTGCTGACCCGGGTGGAATTCCTCAAGCCCGGGGAAGGCAAGAACTTTGCCGTCATCGATGCGGCCATGAACGACCTGATGCGCCCCGCCCTCTACGAGGCCTGGCACGAAATCCAGGAAGTGCGGCGGCAGCCGGGTAGTCAGACGGCGGTCTATGACGTGGTGGGCCCGGTATGCGAAACCGGCGACTTCCTCGGCCAGGACCGGGCCCTGGCCGTGGCGCCCGGCGACCTGCTGGCGGTCATGTCGGCCGGCGCCTACGGCATGGCCATGAGCTCCAACTACAACACCCGCCCCAGGGCTGCCGAAGCGATGGTGGATGGCGACAAGATCCACTGCATCCGCCGCCGGGAAACCGTGGCCGAGCTCTACGCCCTGGAGCAGAAGCTGCCCGATTAAGGGGCGACCTCTGGCAGGAATGGAAAAAGCCCGGGAAATCCCGGGCTTTTTCTTGGGCGAAAAGGGGGATGGCCCCTACAGCACATAGCGGGACAGATCCTCGTCCGCCGCCAGGTCTCCCAGGCGGGCGTCCACATAGGCAGCGTCCACATGGACCTGCTCCAGCCCGGCCTTGCCGGCGCTGAAGGACACCTCCTCCAGGAGTTTTTCCAGCACCGTATAGAGACGCCTGGCGCCGATGTTCTCGGTCTTCTCATTCACCTGGAAGGCGATTTCTGCCAGGCGGCGGATGCCATCCTCGCCGAATCCCAGCTGCAGCCCTTCGGTTTCCAGCAAGGCCTGGTACTGGCGGGTCAGACAGGCATCGGTCTGGGTCAGGATGCACTCGAAATCGGCCACGGACAGGGAATCGAGCTCCACCCGGATGGGGAAACGGCCCTGGAGTTCCGGAATCAGGTCGGAGGGCTTGGCCAGATGAAAGGCCCCGGAAGCGATGAACAGGATGTGGTCGGTCTTCACCATGCCGTACTTGGTGGACACCGTGGTGCCCTCCACCAGGGGCAGCAGGTCCCGCTGCACCCCCTGGCGGGAAACGTCGGCCCCCTGGGCATTGCCGCGGCTGGCCACCTTGTCGATCTCGTCCAGGAAGACGATGCCGTTCTGCTCCACGTTCTTCAGGGCCTCCAGCTTCACCTCCTCGTCGTTCACCAGCTTGGCGGCTTCCTCGTCGGTCAGGAGCTTCAGGGCTTCCTTGATCTTCAGCTTGCGACTTTTCTTGCGGCCACCGCCCATGTTCTGGAACATGCCCTGGATTTGATTGGTGAGCTCCTCCATCCCCGGCGGGGCGAAGATTTCCGCCTGCATGGCGGGCAGGGCCACTTCGATCTCGATTTCCTTGTCGTCCAGCTCCCCCTCCCGCAGCTTCTTGCGGAATTTCTGCCGAGTGCCGTTATCTTCGGCCGGGGCATTCTCGGCAAAGAATCCGGCGCTGCGGGCCGGGGGCAGCAGGGCATCCAGCACCCGCTCCTCGGCGGCATCTTCGGCGCGTACCCGCACCTGAGCCATGGCCTTTTCACGCTGCTCCTTGATGGCAATTTCCATCAGGTCGCGGATGATGGTATCCACGTCCCGACCCACGTAGCCCACCTCGGTGAACTTGGTGGCCTCCACCTTGATGAAGGGCGCATGGGCCAGCCGTGCCAGCCGCCGGGCAATCTCGGTCTTGCCGACCCCGGTGGGACCGATCATGAGGATGTTCTTGGGGGTGATCTCGGAACGCAGGGGCTCTCCCACCTGAGCCCGTCGCCAGCGGTTCCGGAGGGCAATGGCCACGGCCTTCTTGGCATTGGCCTGACCGACAATGTGCTTGTCCAGCTCGTGGACGATTTCCTGGGGAGTCATGGTGGTCATGCTTCCAGCACCTCCAGAATGAAGTTCTTGTTGGTGTAGATGCAGATGTCCCCGGCAATTTCCAGGGACTTGCGCACGATTTCTTCGGGAGACAGCTCGGTATTTTCCAGCAGGGCCCGGGCAGCACTCTGGGCATAGGCGCCGCCGGAACCGATGGCGGCAACGCCCTGCTCCGGCTCCAGCACATCGCCATTGCCGGTGATGACCATGGTGCGCTCCCGGTCGGCCACGATCAGCATCGCTTCCAGGCGGCGCAACATGCGGTCGGTGCGCCACTCCTTGGCCAGCTCCACGGCGCTGCGCATCAGGTTGCCCTGGTGCTTCTCCAGCTTGGATTCAAACAGGTCCAGCAGGGTGAAGGCATCGGCCGTGGCACCGGCAAAGCCGGTCAGGATGCGATCCTGGTACAGGCGCCGGATCTTCCGGGCGGTCTGCTTGATGACCATATTGCCCAGGGTGACCTGGCCGTCGCCACCAATGGCGACGACATTGCCCCGCCGCACCGACAGGATCGTGGTGCCGTGGTATTGCTCCATGAAAAACCTCAGTGTTTGGAAAGTTCGACCCGGGCCACCTGGTCGACACCCATGACGCGCATCAACTCGGCCACCAGACGGTTGGGATGATAGATCACGACCGGACCTACATCGGATGTTTTGAGCAGATTGACCAGGGCGCCGGCACTGACGAAATCCAGACGGCTGACCCGGGAAAAATCGAGACGGCACTCTTCCTCGGGCTTCAGGTGCAGCGCCAGTTCCTTGAGATTGCCCTGCAGAATCTCGCCCTCCAGGGCGGCCGCCTCGGGAACGGTTTCGGCGTCGTCTTCCTCCACCAGCGCCAGCTCCACCTTGGGCGCCACCGGATGCCGGGGCGCCTCCCAGGAGGGAGGCGACACCTCGAAGGTGATCGCGTAATCCACAGCCTTCTCTTCGAACTGGGTTTCCCAACCCAGGTACTGGAAGAGTTCCAGCAGCAGCAGCCAGAGGGGCTCCTCCTGGGCCTGCCCCGCCACCGTCCGGTTGGCCAGGCGGCTGGCCAGCCCCTCGGCTCCGGCCAGCTCCCAGGACAGTCCGCGACGCCGGGCCTGATGCAGCACCCGGGCCAGCTTGGCACTGGCTTCGGTGTCCAGGCCCGCCAGACGCCCCAGGTCCAGGCTGCGGTTCTGGCCTTCACTCAGGGCCAGCAACAGGCCGTCGAATACCGGATCATCACCCGCCATCACGCCCTGCAGCACCACGCTTCCCGCTGCGGCACGCTGCACCTGCTTGCTGACTACCGGCTCCAGGTCCCAGGAAGGCGGCGACAGCTCGCAGACCCGGGCAAATTCCAGGCCCAGGGCGTCAAATGCAGCCCGCTCGCCCTTGAGGCGCAGCAGGTCGAACAGCATGGCCCAGAGCTTGACGGCCCCGGGTTCGCCGTTGCCCTGAATGGAAGACTCCAGGGTGGCCCGGGCCGCGGCATCCTGGCCGTTGGCATAGAGAATCGCCGCGTGTTCGCCGATTTCGGCGTACGGGTCCGTTTCTTCGTGGATTTCTATGCCATAGCCGCCATTGGGCTGGGTGCTGGCGATGGAAAAATCAAGATCCCAATCCTCATCCACCCCGGCCGGAGACTCCGTCACGGGCCCTGCAGCAGGCGCCCCGGACGGCCCGGCCACGGGCAATGACTCACCCTTGGGCCGGGCTGAAGCCCGCTCTGGCATTTTTTCGCCGGATTTTTTGAAGAAGGAGAAAACCATGGATATCGCCTGGAAGGGCCTCTTTTTTAGCACGTCATCCCATGGCGCGCAACGCCTGCCGTCCTCCATAGCCCCTTGGTAATATACCCCCCCGCGCCAACAGGGGCTTCCCAGCCGGTCACCCCCCAAAAATCCCGGTGTAAAGGCTGGTAAAGAGGCAGTCCCGAACCACGGCCAGGCAAGGACGTCAGCCCTGCCCGAGCACGTATAATCGCCGCACCCTCTTTCCCTGCCCAACCCATGAACCCACCTGCCTGGCTCGCTCCCCTGCTCACCCGCAAGATGCTGATCTGCATCTTCACGGGCTTTGCTTCCGGCCTGCCGCTCTATCTGCTCATTAATCTGGTCCCCGCCTGGCTGCGCAGCGAAGGGGTGGATCTGAAGACCATAGGCTTCTTTGCCCTGATCCAGTTCCCCTTCACCTGGAAATTCATCTGGGCCCCCCTGCTGGACCGCTATACCCCGCCCCTGGGACGACGCCGGGGCTGGATGCTGATCGCCCAGGTCGGCCTGCTGCTCTCCATCGGCAGCCTGGGGGGCTTCGATCCCCGGGAGCAGATCCTGCTCATTTCCGCCCTGGCCGCCCTGCTCGCCTTCCTCTCTGCCACCCAGGACATCGCCCTGGATGCCTTCCGCCGGGAAATCCTGGCGGAAGAGGAGCTGGGCCTGGGCAACTCGGTACACGTCAACGCCTACCGGGTCGCCGGCCTGGTCCCGGGCTCCCTGTCCCTGATCCTGGCCGACCTACTGCCCTGGAACCAGGTGTTCTGGATCACCGCCCTGTTCATGATTCCCGGCATGGTGATGGCGGTAATGGTCCAGGAACCCCCGGTCCTCAGCCGCCCCAAGAATCTGCGCGAAGCTTGTCTGGAGCCTTTCAAGGAATTCATCAGCCGCAAGGGATGGCGCAGCGCCCTGTTGATTCTTTCCTTTCTGTTCCTCTACAAGCTGGGTGATTCCCTGGCCACGGCCCTGTCCACACCCTTCTATCTGGACATGGGTTACAGCAAGACCGACATCGGCCTGATCGCCAAGCATGCGGGCCTTTGGCCGGCCGTGATCGGCGGCATGATAGGCGGACTGTGGATGGTGAAGATCGGCATCAACCGGGCCCTGTGGTTGTTCGGCCTGGTGCAGCTGGTGACCATCCTGGGCTTCGCCTGGCTGGCCGGAATCGGCCCCCAGGCGGAAATCACCGCCTTCAACCGCTGGGCCCTGGCCGCCGTGATCTCCGCCGAGTACCTGGGGGTCGGGCTGGGCACCGCCGCCTTCACCGCCTTCATTGCCCGATCCACCCACCCCGCCTACACGGCCACCCAGTTCGCCCTGTTCACCAGCCTGACTGCCGTACCCCGCACCGTCGTCAATGCCTCCGCCGGGGTACTGGTGGAATCCCTGGGCTGGTTTGACTTCTTCCTGTTCTGTACCCTGCTGGCGGTGCCAGGCATGCTGCTGCTGCCCAAGGTAGCCCCCTGGAACGAGCCCCTCAGGAAAGAAGGCTGAGCCCGGGTTTCAGCGCTTCAGGCGGCGCCGGTCCAGCCACCAGGCGTAGAGCGGCAGCAGCAGGGCCGATCCCGGCAGCAGCAACAGCATGAAATAGGGAGAAAGACGGGAAAGCCGGCGCAGGTGCGCCAAGAGGATTTCCTTTTCCTCTGGCGTCCAGTGGCCCCCGTTGCGCACCTTCATGAGCAGGGGCATGAAACCCCGCAAGGCGGCCAGCTCCGCCAGGGTGTGCCCCAGTTCCCGGCGCTGGATGAGCAGCAGCTGCCGCCACCAGGAGGGCAGACGCGAGGTCACGGCAGTGGCCGGATCTGCGGGAGGCTGCACGGGAATCAGAGGGAATGGATGCGTTGCCGCAGGGCGCGCCAGCCTTGCCAGGCCCACAGGGCGCGCCGCCCCCAGCGCCAGGCACGGGAAGGCTTCATCAACACGAGAGCCGTGGCGGCCACGCCCACCACGGCAGGATTCTGCCGCACCCAGTGCAGCCCGGCCCGCAGCCGGTCAGCCACCGAGCACACCCGCTCCAGGGCCTCTCCATGCACAGCCAGGGCATGCCGCTGGGCAGCACAGCGGGCCCGCAGGGCACCGCGCTGCTCCCGCAGCTCAAGCAGACGGGGATTCATCCCGGGCTCCGGCACGCAGGCTGACAGCATCCGCCTGCAACTCGGCCAGACTGGCCTTGAACAGGCCTGACCCCCGGGCCAGCCCCATCTGGCTGCGCCGGGCAAAGCCCAGGGCGGCGGCCAGGAACAGGAAACAGGAAACGCCCATCACCAGCAGGCGTTGTTCCCAGAACAGCAGCACCAGAAAAGCCACCAGCAGGACCGCCCCGATGATCAGGCAGGCCAGGGCCAGGATGCTGTGCACCAGCACCCCCACGAGGCGGATCTTCTCTTCTTCCACCTCGTTGGCGAGCAGGGCCAGACGGGTCCGGCCCACATCCACCAGATCCCCGAGCAGATTCCTCAGGGACCGGAACAATCCGGGAGCTGCCTTATCCGACATCGATCAGCGACGGCCGATCAGCACACCCAGGGCCAGGCCGACAACGGCGGCCACGCCCACAGCCTTCCAGGGCTGGTCATGGACGAAATCATCAGTGGCGCGGGCGCAGGCCTTGGTCTTGTCCACCAGGGCGGCTTCAGCGTCTTCCAGGCGCACTTTGGCGTCCTTGAGGCGGGCTTCGATCTTGCCGCGGATGCTGGCCATCTTCTCGCCGGCCACGTCGGCGGTGCTCTTCAGGATTTCTTCGGCATCGGCGATCACGACTTTCATGTCGGCAACGAGCTTTTCCTTGGATGCGGTGGAAGCGGTATTGATTTGGGACATGGAGAACCTCTTCTATTGAATGATGTGGGGAAACGGCTACAGGTTAGCTTTTTAGGCCCGCCAACGCAATTGCAGGCCCATGACAGGATAATTCAGCTGTAATCAATGATCAGGGGCGCGTGGTCGGAAAAGCGGCTGTCCTTGTAAACCTGGCCGGCCCGGGCCCGGACCGCCATGTCCGGGGTGGCAATCTGGTAGTCGATACGCCAGCCCACATTCTTGGCCCAGGCCTGTCCCCGGTTGGACCACCAAGTGTAGGCGCTCTCCCCCGCCTCAGGGTAAAGCCGGCGATACACATCGGCCCACCCCTGGACGTCGAGCATGTGGGAAAACCAGGCCCGCTCCTCGGGCAGGAAGCCGGAATTCTTCTGGTTGCCCTTCCAGTTCTTCAGGTCGATCTCCTGGTGGGCAATGTTCCAGTCGCCGCAGATCACCATGGGCCGCCCTTCATCACTCAGGGCCTGCAACTGCCGGCGAAACACCTCCAGGAAGCGGAACTTGGCCTCCTGGCGCTCGGGGGACGAGGAACCCGAGGGGACATACAGGGAAATCACCGAATAGTCGGCAAAATCAGCCCGCAGGTAACGGCCCTCCGCATCGAACTCGGGCACGGCTATCCCTTCCTGCACATTCAGGGGCTTTTCCCGGCACCACAGGCCCACGCCGCTATAACCCTTCTTTTCGGCGTAATGGTAATAAGCATGGTAGCCCTCAGGCCGGAGCATGGCTTCGGACAGGTCCCCGGCCTGGGCCTTCAGTTCCTGGAACGCGATGACGTCCGGAGCAACGCTGCGGATCCAGGATTCGGCCCCCTTGTTCCATGCAGAACGAATGCCGTTGAGATTCAGGGAGATGATGCGTAACATGTGGGCCTACTAGAAAAAAACGTGAAAGTTATCGGAGGACCATGGATTTTCGTCAGGAATTCATCGAATTCGCCGTCGCGCGCCAGGTTTTGCGTTTCGGGGAGTTCAAGACCAAGGCTGGACGCCTGTCCCCTTATTTCTTCAACGCCGGGCTGTTCAACGACGGCGCGTCCATGGTCAGGCTGAGCCAATTCTACGCGAAAGCCATTCAGGCCAGCGGGCTCGGCTTCGACATGCTGTTCGGCCCCGCCTACAAGGGCATTCCCCTGGTGACCGGCATTGCCATGGCCCTGGCTGCCGATGGCCGCAACCTTCCCTATGCCTACAACCGCAAGGAAGCCAAGGATCACGGCGAAGGGGGCACCCTGGTGGGCGCCCCCCTGAACGGCCGGGTCCTGATCGTCGATGACGTCATCTCCGCCGGCACTTCGGTACGCGAATCTGTACACATGATCCGTGCCGCCGGGGCCGAACCAGCCGGCGTCGCCATTGCCCTGGACCGCATGGAACGCGGCCAGGGCGACCTCTCTGCAGTCCAGGAGGTGGAACGGGATTACGGCCTGCCCGTCATCGCCGTGGCCAACCTGGAACATCTGATGGGCTTTCTCCAGGGGCATCCGGAACTCGCCGCCCACCGGGAGGCCGTCGCCGCCTACCGGAGTCAATATGGTGTCGCGCTCGCCTAAATCCCTGCCCGCCCTGCTGCTCCTGCTGCTGGCCGGCAGCGGCGCCCTGGCCCAGACGCCTGCCGTGCGGCCTGGGGGGGAGTTCATCTGCTGCACCGACAGCGCAGGCCGCCGGGCCTGCGGCGACGTGATCCCGCCCCAGTGCATCGGCCGCGCCCACAAGATATACAACCAGCAGGGCATCCTGGTCCGGGAGGTGGGCCCACCGCCCACTGCCGAGGAAAAGGCCCTGGCTGCGGAACAGGCCCGCCAGGAAAAACTGGCCGAAGCCGCCGCCCGGGAACAGCGGCGCAAGGACCAGGCCCTGCTGGAAACCTATTCCAGCCTGGAAGATATCGACCGCATGCAGGCCCGGGTCGAGGCCGATGTGAAGAACGCCATCGCCAACGCGGAAGCCAAGGTCGCCGAGTCAAAGAAACGGCGCCTCAAGTTCGAGCAGGAAGCGGAGTTCTATCCCAACCGCAGCCTGCCCATAGAGGTTTCCAAGGGCCTGCGGGACGAAGACACGGAAATCAGGACCCAGACCGAGCTGATCGAGGCCAAACAGAAGGAACTGGCCCAGATCCGGGTGAAATACGCCGAAGACCGGCGCCGCTACATCCAGCTGTCCCGCCGCCCCAGACACTGAAGCCAGGCGCCCCGGGAACCCGGGGCCCCTGGGCCCACCCCAAGACTCAACCCGCCAGTTTGGCGCGCAGCAGGTCGTTTACCTGCTGCGGGTTGGCCTTGCCCTTGGCAGCCTTCATCACCTGCCCCACCAGGGCGTTGAAAGCCTTTTCCTTGCCCGCCTTGAACTCGGCCACATTGGCGGCATTGGCGGCCAGCACCTCGTCCACCAGCTTCTCGATGGCCCCAGAGTCGGTGATCTGCTTCAGCCCCTGCTTCTCGATGATCTCGTCAGCAGTGCTTCCTTCTCCGGCCCACAGGGCCTCGAACACCTTCTTGGCGATGGCATTGGAGATGGTGTTGTCGGCGATCCGGGCCACCAGACCGCCCAGTTGGACGGCGCTGACCGGGGACTGCCCCAGTTCCAGCCCTTCCTTGTTGAGACGGGCGGCCAGATCCACCATCACCCAGTTGGCACAGGGCTTGGCGCTGGCCTGGCCGGCTGCCGCCACACAGGCCTCGTAATAGTCCGCCGTCTCCAGGGAGGCGGTGAGACCCGTGGCATCGTAAGCCGACAGGCCGTAGTCGGCCATGAAGCGCTGCTTCTTGGCTTCGGGCAACTCCGGCAAGGCAGCCCGGGTGCGCTCGACCCAGTCCTCCCCGATCACCAGGGGCAGCAGGTCGGGATCGGGGAAATAGCGGTAGTCGTGGGCGTCTTCCTTGCTGCGCATGGCCCGGGTTTCCCCGGTGGCCGGGTCGAACAGCACCGTGGCCTGCTGGATGCTGCCGCCGTCTTCGAGGGTCTCGATCTGCCAGCGAACCTCGTACTCGATGGCTTCCTTGAGGAAACGGAAGGAGTTCAGGTTCTTGATTTCCCGACGGGTGCCGAAGGGGGTGCCCGGCTTGTGCACGGACACATTGGCGTCGCAGCGGAAGGAGCCTTCCTGCATGTTGCCGTCGCAGATGCCGATCCAGCGCACCAGGGCGTGCAGGGCTTTGGCGTAGGCCACGGCTTCATCGGCCGAGCGCATGTCGGGCTCGGTGACAATCTCCAGGAGCGGCGTGCCAGCCCGGTTCAGGTCGATGCCGGTCTTGCCGTGGAAATCCTCGTGCAGGGACTTGCCCGCATCCTCTTCCAGGTGAGCCCGGGTCAGGTTGACCCGCTTCTCGTAGGACTTTTCACCCTGGCCCACGACGATGGTCACATGGCCGCCCTGGACTACCGGCAGCTCGAACTGGCTGATCTGGTAACCCTTGGGCAGGTCCGGATAGAAGTAATTCTTGCGGGCAAACACCGACTTCCGGGCCACCTGGGCATCCACGGCCAGGCCGAACCGGATCGCACATTCCACCGCACCTTTGTTCAGCACCGGCAGCACGCCGGGCAGGGCCAGATCCACCGGCGCCGCCTGGGTGTTGGGGGCCGCCCCGAAGGCCGTGGAAGCGCCCGAAAAAATCTTGGAGACCGTAGCCAACTGCGCGTGGGTCTCGATACCGATGACAACTTCCCACTGACTCATGTTCATTCCCGTCAGAAACAACGGCCGGTCTTGGCTTCCACCATGATCGGCCAGAGATAATCAAAGGCCTGCCCTTCGCAGGAGGCCGGACATTTGTTGAAGGCGATGGTGACCCGGGGGCCCTGTTCCCACATGCGCACGGTACAGCCGGAACCATCGGCCGCCTCAAGGAGCACGTTGGGCAGCTTCGCCACCTGCCTGAACTGCTTCAGGTTGAAGCGGCAGGCACCCCGCTTGGGGATATCCACCCGGGCGTCGAAGGTCTTCACGTCGGCCTCCTTGACCTGCAGGTTCAGGCTGGTGCGCGTGCCCACGGCGTCCCTGTGGGTGCACCTGGACTTCACGTTCAAGGGCCGGGTCGGCTGGGGCTTGATGTTGCGCCCCTTCAAATGTTTGAGGGGCTGGGATTCCATCCGCTCCTCCCTGGGAGCTGGCTGCTCCGGCGCCGCTTCCGAGCTGGCCGGCTCCGGCGGCACCTGGGCGCAAGCGCCCAGAAGCAGGAGCAGGACCACCGCCAATGGCTTGCGCATCGGGATTACTCCAGGCCTGCCGGGGTACGCCGGTGCCAGTCCGTGGCCTGCTGATAGCCGTGGGCCACATTGAGGAGCCGGGCTTCATCGAAATAGTTGCCGATCAGCTGCATGCCGATGGGCAGCCCCTGGCCGTCAAAGCCGCAGGGCAGGGACATGCCGGGCAGGCCGGCCAGATTCACGGCAATGGTGTAGATGTCGGAGAGGTACATCTGCACCGGATCCGCCGCCTTTTCCCCCCGCTTGAAGGCGGTGGAAGGACTGGTGGGCCCGAGGATCACGTCACACTCTTTGAAGGCCTCGACAAAATCGTTGGCGATCAGGCGGCGGATGCGCTGGGCCTGCAGGTAGTAGGCGTCGTAATAACCGTGGGAGAGCACGTAGGTGCCGATCAGGATGCGCCGCTTCACCTCGGCGCCGAAACCCTGAGCCCGGGTCTTGCTGTACATGTCGTTCAGGTCGCTGTACTCGGGGGCACGGTAGCCATAGCGCACCCCGTCGAAGCGGGACAGGTTGGAGCTGGCCTCGGCCGGGGCGATCACGTAGTAGGCGGGCACGGAGAGATGCGAATTGGGCAGGCTCACTTCCACCACCTCGGCCCCCAGGCGCTGGTATTCGCCGATGGCGGCCTGGACAGCGGCCATCACCTCGGCGCCGCAGCCCTCGCCAAAGAACTCCTTGGGCAGGCCGATCTTCAAACCCTTCAGAGGCTGGCCCAGGCAGCGGCTGTAATCCTCGGCGGGGCGCTCCAGGCTGGTGGAGTCCTTCTCGTCGAAGCCAGCCATGGCGCTCAGCATCAGGGCGCAATCCTCGGCAGAACGGGCCATGGGGCCCGCCTGGTCCAGGGAGGAGGCAAAGGCGATCATGCCGTAGCGGGACACCACCCCATAGGTCGGCTTGAGACCGGTGAGGTTGCACAGGGCGGCCGGCTGGCGGATGGAGCCGCCCGTATCGGTACCCGTGGCCACCGGCGCCAGGGCCGCTGCCACGGCAGCAGCAGAGCCGCCGGAGGAGCCGCCAGGAACCCGGGTCTGGTCCCAGGGGTTCCGCACCGGGCCAAACCAGGAGGTCTCGTTGGAGGAACCCATGGCGAATTCATCCATGTTCACCTTGCCCAGGGAGACCATGCCGGCTTCCTGCTCCAGCTTGACGATCACCGTGGCGTCGTAGGGGGAGATGAAGTTCTCCAGCATCTTCGAGCCGCAGGTGGTGCGCCAGCCCTGGGCACAGAAGATGTCCTTCTGGGCAATGGGAATACCGGTGAGGGGCCCGGCCTGGCCGGCGGCGATGCGTGCATCGGCGGCCCGGGCAGCCGCGAGGCTACGATCCTCGTCCAGGGTGACGAAGGCATTGAGGGAGGGATTGAGGCGGGCGATGCGGTCCAGGTAGAGCCGGGTCAGCTCGACGCTGGAAATGGACTTGGCGGCCAGGGCCGCAGCGAGTTCTTTGAGACTGGCGTGAATCATGGTCCTGGGGCAGCCCGGAGGCTGCCGCTCCTCTTCATTCAGTGATTATTCGATGACCTTGGGCACCAGATAGAGCCCGGCTTCGGTCTCGGGTGCCACGGCCTGGAATGCGGCCCGGCGGCTGCCATCCTCATCCAGGTGGGTGACCCGGTCCTCGCGCAGACGCTGGGACAGGTCCTGGGCATGGGCCATGGGCTCCACGCCCGAGGTGTCCACGGCCTGCATGGCTTCAATCAGGGAAAAAATCCCGTTCAGGTGGTTGCGGGAGGTCTCCGCCTCGGCCTCGCTGACCTCGATACGGGCCAGATGGGCGATGCGTTGCACCTCGGAAAGACTCAGCGACATGGCGCGCTCCCGGAATGGACTAGCTGGGTGAAAACAGGGCTGGCACAGGGACCTTCCACACCGCTGCTGCAATGCAAAAAGTGTTATGCGCTAAAACGTTATAAGGTATCATAAAAGCTTTATTTGCCGCATCCCCAGCAGGATTTACACAGAATGTTCGGCCTACTCCGCAGCTACTTTTCCAACGATCTCGCCATCGACTTGGGCACCGCCAATACCCTGATCTACGCCCGTGCCCGCGGCATCGTCCTGGACGAACCCTCCGTCGTCGCCATCCGGCTCGAAGGCGGCCCCAACGCCAAGAAAACCATCCAGGCCGTCGGCCGCGAAGCCAAGGAGATGCTGGGCAAGGCGCCCGGCTCCATCACGGTGATCCGGCCCATGAAGGATGGCGTGATCGCCGACTTCACGGTCACCGAACAGATGTTGAAGCAGTTCATCAAGAAGGCCCACGAGTCCAAGCTGTTTTCCCCCAGCCCCCGCATCATCATCTGCGTGCCCTCCGGCTCCACCCAGGTGGAACGCCGCGCCATCCGCGAATCCGCCATCGGCGCCGGGGCCAGCCAGGTGTATCTGATCGAGGAACCCATGGCGGCCGCCATCGGCGCCGGCCTGCCCGTGGCCGATGCCACCGGCTCCATGGTGGTGGACATCGGCGGCGGCACCACCGAGGTGGGCGTGATCTCCCTGGGCGGCATGGTCTATTCCGGTTCCGTGCGGGTCGGCGGCGACAAGCTGGACGAGGCCATCATCAACTACATCAGCCGCAACTACGGCATGCTGATCGGCGAGAACACCGCCGAGAACATCAAGAAGACCATCGGCTCCGCCTTCCCGGGCGCCGAGGTGAAGGAAATGGAAGTCTCCGGCATCAACAAGGCCGAGGGCATCCCGCGCAAGTTCACCATTTCCTCCAATGAAATCCTGGAAGCCCTGACCGACCCCCTGAATCAGGTGGTGTCCGCGGTCAAATCCGCCCTGGAAAAGACCCCGCCGGAACTGGGGGCCGACATCGCCGAGAAGGGCATGGTCCTGACCGGCGGCGGCGCCCTGCTGCGCGACCTGGACCGTCTGCTGATGGAAGAAACCGGCCTGCCGGTGATCGTGGCCGAGGATCCGCTTACCTGCGTGGCCCGGGGTTGCGGCCTGGCCCTGGAAAAGATGGACAAGATCGACTCCATCTTTGCCTCCGAGTAAGTTCATGAAGCGGCACCGGGCGACGGCAGCACTGTCCGCCCGGCAGCTTTCCGTTTACAGCCGACCGGATTGAGACATCGTGGCCGTCCTCGACCACGCTCCCCCCCCGTTTTTCAAGCGCGGACCAGCCCCCCTGGCGCTGCTGAGCTTCTACGTCGCCTTTTCCATCGCCCTGTTCGTCCTGGACCTGCGCTTCCACGCCCTGGATATCGTGCGCCAGGCCATTTCCCTGAGCACCGACCCCCTGCAGCGCCTGGCCCAGGCGCCGGTACGGATGCTCACCGAAGGGTCCGACTACTTCCTCACCCTGGAAAGCGTGCAGGAGGAGAACCGTTCCCTGCAGGCAGCCCAGCTGGCCGCCGCCCCAACCCTGCTGCGCCTGGAACAGCTGGAGGCCGAGAACGAGCGCCTGCGCCAGCTGCTGGCCCTGCAGAGCCGGGAAAAGGCCGCCGGCCAGGCCGCCCGTATCCTCTACACCGCCCGGGACCCCTTTGCCCGCCGGGTATATCTGGACAAGGGCCAGCAGCAAGGCCTGATCCCCGGACAGCCAGTCATCGACGAGGGCGGCATCATCGGCCAGATCACCCGGGTGTTCCCCTTCAGCGCCGAGGTCACCCTGGTAACCGACAAGAACCAGGCCGTACCCGTGCAGGTGCAGCGCACGGGACAACGCTCGGTGACCTTCGGCCTGGGCAATGGCCAGGTGGAACTCAAGTACATTCCCGCCAATGCGGACGTGCAGGTGGGCGACATGCTGGTGACCTCCGGCCTGGACGGGGTTTACCTGCCCGGCTTCCCCGTGGCCAAGGTGATCCACGTGGAGCGTGACAGCGCCTATGCCTTTGCGCGCATCATCGCTGCCCCCCTCGCCGCCGTGGAAAGTCATACCGTGGTGATGGTCCTGCACCCCCGTGAGCCCCTGCCCCCCCGGCCCCCGGCACCGGAAGCCGAAAGCGGCAAACCTGCCGCCAAACCCGCCCGCGCCGGAAACTGAGCATGCAAGCCAGCCACAAATCCTCCCGCATCCTGCAGCCAGTCCGCCCCTGGTTCATCGTCCTGAGCCTGTTCCTGGCCCTGCTCCTGAACATGCTGCCCACGCGCCAGTGGCCCGCCATGCCCGACTGGGTGATGCTGGTCCTCTGCTTCTGGAGCGTGCGGGAATGGCGCAAGGTCAGCATGGGCTGGGCCTTCGTCCTGGGGCTGGCCATGGACGTGGCCGACGGGGCCGCCCTGGGACAGCATGCCCTGGCCTACGTGCTGCTCAGCTATGGCGCCACCAGCCTCTCCCGGCGCATGCTCTGGTTCCCCCTCAGCCTCCAGGCCCTGCACGTGCTGCCCCTGTTCGTCCTGGCCCAGGGCATCCAGCTTCTGATCCGCATGATGGCGGGCGGCGATTTCCCGGGCTGGGAATTCCTGCTCTCCCCCCTGGTGACCACCCTGCTCTGGGCCCCCATCACCCTGTTGCTGCTGGCGCCCCAGTACCGGCCCGTGGAGCGGGACGAGAACCGCCCCATCTGAGCGGCTGACTGGCCATGGGCGACTTCCACCACAACGAACAGGATCTGGAGCGCTTTCGCAGCCGCGTCCTGATTGCCGGGGCCGGGGTGCTGCTACTGTTCGCCCTGCTGTTCGCCCGCTTCTTCTACCTGCAGGTGCTGCAGCACGAGTATTACACCACCCGCGCCGAGAGCAACCGCATCTCCCTGGTGCCCATCGTGCCCAACCGGGGCAATATCGTGGACCGCAACGGGGTGATCCTGGCGCGCAACTATTCCGCCTTCACCCTGGAAATCACCCCGGCCAAGACGCTGGGGCTGGAGGAAACCATAGACGGCCTGGCGGAAATCGTGGAAATCCAGGTCAAGGACCGGCGCCGCTTCAAGCGGCTTCTGGAAGAGTCGAAGAATTTCGAGTCCATTCCCATCCGGACCCGCCTCACGGACGAGGAGGTCGCCCGCTTTGCCGCCAACCGCTACCGCTTCCCCGGGGTCGAGGTGAAGGCCCGGCTGTTCCGCCAGTATCCGGAAGGCACCCTGGCGGCCCACGCCATCGGCTACATCAGCCGCATCAATGCCAAGGACGTGGAGTGGATCGAGGAAAACGGCCACACCGCCAATTACAAGGGTTCCGAGCATATCGGCAAGGTCGGGCTGGAGCAGCATTACGAGTTCGAACTGCACGGCACCACCGGCTACGAGCAGGTGGAAGTGGATGCCGGCGGCCGCGCCGTGCGGGTCCTGTCCCACACCCCTCCCATTCCCGGCAACAACCTGACCCTGACCCTGGATACCAAGCTGCAGCAGGTGGCCGAAGCGGCCTTCGGCACCCGCCGGGGCTCCCTGGTGGCCCTGGACCCCAGTAACGGCGCGGTGCTGGCCCTGGTTTCCGCCCCCGCCTTCGACCCCAACCTGTTCGTGGACGGGATCCGTTTCGATGACTGGGACGAGCTCAACAACAACCCCGACAAGCCCATGCTCAACCGGGCCATCTACAGCGCCCACCCCCCGGGTTCCACCTTCAAGCCCCTGATGGCCCTGGCTGCCCTGACCCAGGGCAAGCGCACCACCACCCAGGCCATTGCCGACCCGGGCTATTTCAACTTCGGCAATCACCGTTTCATGGATGACAAGGTGGGCGGCCACGGCATGGTGGACATGTGGAAATCCATCGTCGTCTCCTGCAACACCTACTACTACCAGCTGGCCAACGACATGGGCATCGACAACATCGCCCGCTTCATGGGCAGCCTGGGGCTGGGCAGCCGCACCGAGATCGACATCCCCGGAGAAGCCACCGGCGTGCTGCCCTCGCCGGAGTGGAAGCAGCGCCGCTTCAAGAAGCGGGAGCACCAGAAATGGTATGCCGGGGAAACCATCTCCGTGGGCATCGGCCAGGGCTACAACGCCTACACCACCCTGCAGATGGCCCACGCCCTGGCCAATGTGCTCAACTATGGCCGGGTGTTCCGCCCCCACATCGTGAACACCATCCAGGACCCTTCCAGCGGCGAGGAACGCAAGGTGGAGCCCCAGCCGGTGCGGCAGGTTGCCCTCAAGCCCGAACACGTGGATTTCATCAAGCGGGCCATGGCCGGGGTGAACAAGGAAGGTACCGGCGCCCGGGCCTTTGCCGGTGCCCCCTACGAGTCGGGCGGCAAGACCGGTACCGCCCAGGTCTTCAGCCTCAAGGGCCAGAAATACGTGGCCGGCCAGGTGAAGGAGCGCCTGCGCGATCACTCCTGGTTCGTGGCCTTCGCCCCGGTGGAACAGCCCAGGATCGTGGTGGCGGTGATGGTGGAAAACGGCGGCTTCGGCGCCGCCTCCGCCGCCCCCATCGCCCGCCAGGTGTTCGACTACTACTTGCTCGGCAAACTCCCCGGCGGCCCCGCCCCGGAGGTGGAGGCCCCCGAGGACGGCCCGCAACAAGCCCTGGAGAATGGCCATGGACAGGATTAAACGCTGGGCCCGGCAGATCCTTGCCCATCTGGACATTCCCCTGCTGCTGGTGATCCTGGTACTGATGGTGTTCGGCCTGCTCACCATCTACTCGGCCACGGCCTCCGGAGGCTTCGCCAAGCTGGACAACCAGCTGGTGAACATGGCCGTGGCCCTGGGCATCATGGTGGCCGTTTCCCAGACCCCGCCCCAGAAACTGATGCGCTTTGCCGTGCCCCTCTACCTGACCGGGCTGGTGCTGCTGGTGGGGGTGGCCCTGTTCGGCATCGTGGTCAATGGTTCCCGGCGCTGGCTGTCCCTGGGCTTCGTCCGCATCCAGCCCTCGGAGATCATGAAGATCGCCATGCCCCTGATGCTGGCCTGGTACTTCCACAAGTACGAGTCGGTCTTGAAGCTCAAGCACTTTGCCATCGCCACCGGCATCCTGCTCCTGCCCATCGTCTTCATCCTCAAGCAGCCGGACCTGGGCACCTCGCTCCTGGTGGGAGCGGCCGGCTTCTTCGTGATCTTCCTGGCCGGCCTGCCCTGGAAGATCATGTTCGGCCTGGGCGCCGCTGCTGGCGCCGCCCTGCCCTTTGCCTGGAACATGCTGCACGACTACCAGCGGCGCCGGGTCCTGACCCTGCTGGACCCCAGCTCAGACCCCCTGGGCGCCGGCTACCACATCATCCAGTCCACCATCGCCATCGGCTCCGGCGGCCCCTTCGGCAAGGGCTGGCTGGAAGGCACCCAGACCCACCTGGAATTCATTCCGGAAAAGCATACGGACTTCATCTTCGCCGTCTTTTCCGAGGAGTGGGGACTGCTGGGCAACGGCATCCTGCTGCTCCTGTTCATCCTCCTGATCGGCCGTGGCCTGATGATCGCGGCCGCCGCGCCCACCCTGTTCTCCCGGTTGCTGGCCGGCTCCATCACCCTGGTGCTGTTCATCTACGCCTTCGTGAACATGGGCATGGTTTCCGGTATCCTGCCGGTGGTGGGCGTGCCCCTGCCCTTCATCAGCTACGGCGGCACCGCCCTGGTCACCCTGATGCTGGGGGTGGGCATGCTGATGAGCATCCACACCCACCGGATGCTGGTAAAGAAATGAGCGCTTTCCCCTACCGTCTGGGGGTTCTCCCCCTCCTGCTCCTGCTGGCTGCCTGCGGCAGCACCCCCGAACAGCCCAGCTCGGGCAGCCGTTCCGAGGCCAAGGCCGGCGGCAGCGTCCGGATGGTGCCCGGCAAGCGGGGCGGCGGCTATTACAAGGATGACGGCCCCGCCGACTGGGTGCCCGAGAACCTGGATCAGATTCCCGACGCAGAGCCCCGCTGGGAACCCCTGCACAAGTGGGCCAACCGCCCCTACGTGGTGCTGGGCAAGGAATACGTGCCCCAGACCCAGGTCCGCCCCTTCCGCCAGGAAGGTATCGCCAGCTGGTATGGCAAGAAATTCCATGGGCAGAAGACGTCCACCGGCGAGTCCTACGACATGTTCGCCATGAGCGCCGCCCACCCCACCCTGCCCCTGCCATCCTACGTGCGGGTCACCAACCCCGCCAACGGCAAGGCGGTGGTGCTGCGGGTCAATGACCGGGGCCCCTTCCACGCCGAGCGCATCATCGACCTGTCCTACACCGCGGCCCACAAGCTGGGCTATATCGGCCAGGGCAGCAGCCGGGTGATCGTCGAGAGCATCGTCCCCGGGGAGATGGGTAACACCACCTACGCCGCCGTGACCCCGCCGCCCCGCAGCGCTGAAGCCCCGCGCAACAGCGAAGACATGGACACCATGTTCCGCCGCCTGCTGGAGGAGGAGCGGGAGAGCCCCCCCGCCGCACTGCCGGCCCGGGGCATCTTCCTGCAGCTGGGCGCCTTCGCCAGCGCCGAAAATGCCGAAAATCTCAAGAACCACCTGACCCGGGACCTGGACTGGCTCAGCGATCCCATCCAGATCCACCGGGCCGGCAACATCCACCGCCTGCACCTGGGCCCTTACCCCAGCCGGGCCGAGGCCGAACGCATGGCCCAGCGCATCCGCGTCGCCCTGGGGTACGCCCCCACCATCGTCACCCGCTGACCCCGTCCCGGGCCTTTGACCAAGGTCAAGGCATGGGCGGGGCGCCTGGCTATACTCGCCGCTTCCTCGCGAAGGCACAGCCATGACCCCGGACCTGATCTGTCCCGCCGGCAGCCTGCCGGCCCTGAAGACCGCCATCGACCACGGCGCCGACGCCGTCTACGCCGGCTTCAAGAACGCCACCAATGCCCGCAACTTCGCCGGCCTCAACTTCGACGACAAGGCCCTGGGCAGCGGCATCGAGTACGCCCACCAGCGCGGCCGCCAGGTGCTGATCGCCATCAACACCTTTCCCCAACCCGGACGCATCGCCGAGTGGCACCGGGCCGTGGACGCAGCGGCGGAAATGGGCGTGGACGCGGTGATCCTGGCCGACGTGGGCTTGCTCGCCTACGCCCGGCAGCGGCATCCGGAACTGCGCCTGCATCTCTCGGTGCAGGGCTCCGCCACCAACTACGAAGCCGTGAATTTCTGCCGTCGGGAGTTCGGCATCCGCCGGGTGGTGCTGCCCCGGGTGCTGACCCTGGCCCAGGTGGAGCACGTTATCAACAACACCGAGGTGGAAGTGGAGGTATTCGGTTTCGGCAGCCTCTGCGTCATGAACGAGGGGCGCTGCTGGCTTTCCTCCTACGCCACCGGCGAATCGCCCAACACCGTCGGCGCCTGCTCCCCGGCCAAATATGTGCGCTGGGAAAAGCGTGGCGCCCAGGCCGGTGAAATCGCCGGCGAGCACATGGACGCCCGCCTGAACGGCATCCTCATCGACACTTTCGCGCCCAAGGAATCCGCTGGCTACCCGACCCTGTGCAAGGGCCGCTTCGACGTGCGCGGCGACACCTATTACGCCCTGGAAGAACCCACCAGCCTCAACGTGCTCGAGGTGCTGCCTCAGATCCTCAAGATCGGCGTCGCCGCCATCAAGGTGGAAGGCCGCCAGCGCAGCCCCACCTATGTGGCCCAGGTGACCCGGGCCCTGCGCGCTGCCCTGGACCAGGCCGGCAGCAGCAGCTACCGGGTGAATCCTGCCTGGCAAGCCGATCTGGCCAAGGTTTCGGAAGGCCAGCAGGCCACCCTGGGCGCCTACAACCGACCCTGGCGCTAGAAGCTGCCGCACCATGCTCCCGGCCCCGTTCCGCCCCCGCCGCCCTCTCCGTGTCTGCAGCCACGGCCTGGGCCGCTACCCTGCATTTTTCCGCAAGCGCCTGATATGACCCCCAAACTTTCCCTCGGACCCCTGCTCTGGTTCTGGCCCAAGGCCGAAGTGCTGGAGTTCTACGCCGTCATGGCCGACACCCCGGCCCTGGAGCGGATTTACCTGGGAGAAGTGGTCTGCTCCCGCCGCCAGCAGCTGCGTACCGCCGACTGGCTGGGCCTGGCCAGGGACCTGAGCACTGCCGGCAAGGAAGTGGTGCTGGCCGCCCAGGCCCTGCTGGAATCGGAATCGGACCTGAAAGCCCTGCGCCGCCTGCTGGACGAGGGCCGCCTCACGGTGGAAGCCAACGACCTGGGGGCCGTCAGCCTGGCCCGGGAACGGCAGCTACCCTTCATCTGCGGCCCGCACCTGAACATCTACAACGAAGCCACCCTGGCCTGGTTCGCCAGCCAGGGTGCCGTGGGCTGGGTGCCGCCCCTGGAGGCTTCCCGGGAGATGATCGCCAGCCTGCACCAGAGCCGGCCCGCCGGCCTCGCCACCGAGGTGTTCGCCTTCGGCAAGCTGCCGCTGGCCTTCTCGGCCCGCTGCTTCACTGCCCGCCACTACGACCTGAACAAGGACGACTGCCAGTTCCGCTGCCTGGAACACCCGGAAGGCCTGCTGATGAAGACCCGGGAGGGCCAGCCCTTCCTCACCATCAACGGCATCCAGACCATGTCGGCCCAGACCTACAACCTGCTCGCCCAGGTGCCCGAGTTCGTGGAGCTGGGCATCGAGGCCATCCGCCTCTCGCCCCAGCCAGGGGACATGGGCGCCATCATCGCCGCCTTCGACGCCGCCCGCCGGGGCCAGCCGCCGGCCAGCCAGCCCGACTGGAACAGCCTCGCCGGTGCGGCCGGCTACTGCGACGGCTACTGGCACGGCAAGCCCGGCATCCAGCTTGAAAACCAAGGAATCCAGCCATGACCTTCACCCTGCCGGCCCGGCTTCCGGGCCTGAGACTGCCCGCCGTACCCGAGTTTCACCTGCCCGGCCTGCTCAAGGCCATGAACCAGCGCCTACCCCAATGGCCCCACGCAGTGTCCCTCTGCCTGGCCCTGAACACGGCGGCCAGGCTCGGCGTGCTGCCGGAGGAGGCCCGCAGCCTGTGCGAAGGCCGGACCCTGCTGGTGGCCGTGGAAGATGGCGGCACCGAGGCCCTGTTCACCTGCCGGAACGGCCTGTTCCAGCCCCTCTGGCAGAAGGTCCCGGCGGACGTCTGCTTCCGGGGCGAACTGCACGCCTACCTGAAGCTGCTCACCCGCCAGGAGGACCCGGACACCCTGTTCTTCAACCGCCAGCTCTCCATCGAGGGCGACACGGAACTGGGCCTGGCTATCAAGAACCTCCTGGATGCCATCGACTGGCCGCCCCCGGCCCTGGCCGGGTTCATCGAACGCCTGCGGGGCTTGCGCCCCTGAGGCCAGCCGGCGGCTTCAGGCCGCCGGAGTTTCCCCTTCCACCGGAAGCTCGTCTTCGGGTTCAGGCAGGCGGGCCGCCAGCACCTTATCGATGCGCTTGCCGTCCATGTCCACGATTTCCAGGGACCAGCCGGCCCATTCCACCTTGTCCGCCGTCTGGGGCACCTTGCCCAGGAGCAGCATCAGCATGCCGCTCAGGGTGTGGTAGCGCTGCTTTTCCTCTTCCGGCACATGTTTCAGATCGAGCCGGTCCTTCAGCTCCGGCACCGGGATCAGGCCATCCAGCAGCCAGGAGCCATCCTCCCGCTGCACCGCCCAGGCATCCTCGGCCCGGTTGGGCTTGAATTCGCCGGTGATGGCTTCCATCACGTCCTGCAGGGTGACGATGCCCTGGACCTCGCCGTACTCATCGATGATGAAGGTGAGCTGCACCCCGGAGGCGCGGATGTTCTCCAGCAGCTCCATGCCGGTCAGGCTCTCGGGCAGATAGACCGGGGACTGCAGGCCCTGGGTGAGATCCGGCACCTGACCCCGGAGACTGGCGGTGAGCAGCTGCCGGGCGTTGATCACCCCGAGAATGTTGTCCAGCCCGCCCCGCACCACGGGAAAGCGGGAGCGCTCGGAGGTTTCGATGATGCGCAGGTTCTCATCCCAGGGGGCGTTCACGTCCAGGTACACCAGCTCGCTGCGGGGCACCATCAGGGAGGTGATCTGCCGGTCGTCCAGGCGGAACACGTTGCGCACCATCTGGTGCTCCTGGCGTTCGATGACCCCTGCGTCGGACCCCTCGGCCAGCATGGCGTGGATTTCCTCCTCCGTGACCTTGGGCGCGCCGTTGTCACGCACCCCCATCAGCCGCAGCACCAGGTGGGTGGAACCGGAGAGCAGGCGCACGAAGGGCCGGGAGATGCTGGCCAGCCAAGTCATGGGCCGGGCCACCAGACGGGCAATGCCTTCCGGGCTCAACTGGCCCAGGCGCTTGGGCACCAGCTCCCCGAGCACGATGGAAAAATAGGTGATGGTCAGCACCACCAGGCCGGTGGCCAGGTAGCCGGAGGCATCGCTGTCTACGCCCAGGCCCTGTAGCCAGAGGGCAAAGGGCTGGGCCAGGGCGGCCTCACCGACGATACCGTTGAGGATGCCGATGGAGGTGATGCCGATCTGGATGGTGGAGAGGAAGGCGGTGGGGTCTTCCCCCAGCTTGACGGCAGCCTTGGCCGCCGTGTCGCCCTCATCGATGTATTTCTGCAACCTGGCCTTGCGGGCCGTGACCAGGGCGATTTCGGACATGGCAAACAGGCCATTGAGGATGACCAGGACCAGCAGTAGGGCAACTTCCATTTTTCTGCACGCCCTTGCGCGTGCGGGTGTGAATCAGCGCGTCATTATGGCCGCTGACCTCGCCCCGGGGCCAGATTATTGCTGACAAAAGCTAAATTTTTACCGGCCCCGCCCACAGATGAGGCCGATTAAACTCCGGCCCACTCAGGGGATTCCCTTTTTGCCGCCGCATCGTCAGCCCGGGTACCGCCCGGTCGCGCCGGGCAACTTCGGTTGCCGCTGCAAGGCAGGGCGCCCCGCCAAGAAAACGGCCTGGGCCTTCCGGCGCAGACCGTTTTTTCCTTTTCTGGAGTACTCATGGAATCCGTAGGAACCTGGTGGATGTGGGGGGTATTCGCCCTCATTGTCGTGGTCATGCTGGCCGCGGATCTGTTTCTCTTCAATGGCGGCAAGCAGCACAAGGTATCCCTCAAGGAGGCCGCCGGCTGGTCCGTGGCCTGGGTCAGCGCCGCCCTGCTCTTCAACGCCGGACTGTGGTGGTATCTCAAGGACACGGCCGGCATTGCCATCGCCAACGAAAAGGCCACCCAGTTCCTCACCGGCTACCTGGTGGAGAAATCCCTGGCGGTGGACAACGTCTTCGTCTGGATGATGGTGTTCTCCTTCTTCGCCGTGCCCCTGGAACTGCAGCGCCGGGTGCTGCTGTACGGCATCGTCGGGGCCATCGTCATGCGTACGGTGATGATCTTCACGGGCAGCTGGCTGATCCAGGAATTCCACTGGATCCTCTACCTGTTCGGCGCCTTCCTGATCGTCACCGGCATCAAGATGCTGTGGTTTGCCGAGCATGACCCGGACCTGGGCAAGAACCCCGTGATCCGCTGGGTGCGCAACCACTACCCGATCACGGAAAAGCTCGAAGGGGAGCGCTTCTTCGTGACGCGCGACGGTGTGCGCCATGCCACGCCCTTGCTGCTCGCCCTGGTGCTGGTGGAAATCTCCGACGTGATCTTCGCGGTGGACAGCATTCCCGCCATCTTCGCCATCACCACCGACCCCTTCATCGTGCTCACCTCCAACCTGTTCGCCATCCTCGGCCTGCGCGCCATGTACTTCCTGCTGGCCGACCTGGGCGACCGTTTCGCCCTGCTGAAATACGGCCTGGCCGCGATCCTGCTGTTCATCGGCACCAAGATGCTGATCGTGGAATGGATCAAGATTCCCATCGGCATCTCCCTGGGGGTGATCGCCGCCATCCTCACCCTGTCCGTAGCCCTCAGCCTGCGCCACACGGCGAAGCAGGAGTGAAAAAAAGGGGCGCCACGGCGCCCCTTCCTGATGACACGGATCCGTTACAGGATCAGTCGGCCTTCTTCATGGTATCCAGGCGCAGCTTCACGTAGGCCCCAGGCGCATCATCCAGGGGCTGCAGGGCGCGGGTGCCCGGCTGGCGGGCCGGAACCTGTTCGGCACCACCGGGCAGGGCCGTAACCCACTCATGCCAGTTGGTCCACCAGGAACCGCCATACTGGGTGGCGCCGGCCAGATAGTCTTCCGGACTTTCGGGCAGGGTCTTGGTGTCATTGATCCAGTAGCCATACTTGTTGGCGGCCGGGGGATTGACGATGCCGGCGATGTGGCCGGAGCCGCCCACCACGAAGCGCACCGGACCGGCGGGCAGACGGGCACCCATGTAGGTGCTCTTCCAGGGAGCGATGTGGTCTTCGATGGTGGAGATGAAGTAGCAGGGGGTCTTCACCTTGCGGATGTCGATGGGCACCCCGTCCAGGGTGATGCCGCCCGGCTCCTTCAGCTTGTTGTCCAGATACATGTTGCGCAGGTAGAAGCTGTGCATGGCCGCCGGCATGCGGGTGGAATCACTGTTCCAGTACAGCAGGTCGAAGGGGAAGGGCTGCTTGCCCATCAGGTAGTTGTTCACCACGAAGGACCAGATCAGGTCGTTGGCGCGCAGCAGGTTGAAGGTGGTGGCCATCTCGGAACCTTCCAGATAGCCCCGCTCGTTCATGCGCTCCTCCAGGCCGGCCACGGCACCGCGGTCCAGGAAAATGCCCAGCTCGCCGGGCTCGGAGAAGTCCAGCATGGTGGTGAAGAAGGTGGCGGAAGCAACCCGGTTGTCCTTCTTGGCGGCCATGTAGGCCAGGGTGCTCATGAGCAGGGTGCCGCCCAGGCAGTAGCCGGCCATGTTCAGCTGCTTCTCGCCCGTGTCTTCCAACACCTTGTCGATGGCGGTCAGGGAGCCTTCCAGCAGATAGTCCTCGAAGCTCTTGTGGGCCAGCTTCTCGTCCGGGTTCACCCAGGACATGATGTAGGTGGTGTGGCCCTGGTCGGTGGCCCACTTGACCATGGAGTTCTTCTCGCGCAGGTCCAGGATGTAGTACTTGTTGATCCAGGGCGGCACGATCAGGAAGGGTTTCTTGTACTGCTTTTCCGTGGTGGGGCTGTACTGGATCAGCTGGAACAGGTCATTCTGGAACACCACCTTGCCGGGCGTGGTAGCCACATTCTTGCCCAGTTCGAAGGCATTGGTGTCGGTCATGCGGATGCGCAGCTGACCTTCGCCGGCTTCCATGTCCTGGAGCAGGTTGTCCAGGCCCTTGATCAGGTTCTGGCCGTGGGACTTCACGGTTTCCCGGAACACTTCGGGATTGGTAAGGGCAAAGTTGGAGGGGGACAGGGCATCGATGTACTGGCGGGTGAAGAAATTCACCTTCTGCTGGGTGGCTTCATCCAGGCCATCCACACAGCAGACCGTGTCATGCAGGTGCCGGGCGGTGATCAGGTAGGACTGCTTCATGAAGTCGAACAGGAAGTGCTGTTCCCATTCCTCGTCCTTGAAGCGCTTGTCATCCTTACGGGGCGCCGCCACCGGCTGGATGGGCATGCCCAGCATCTTCAGCGTGGTGTGCTGCCACAGGGAGAAGTAGTCCCACATCATGTTCATCTGGGTCTGGGCCAGCTTGTAGGGGTTGGCCAGCAGGCGCGACGACATGTCCATGAAAGCCCGGGCCACGCCCAGCTCGTCGTTGGGAGCGGCAATGCCGTCCTTGGCCTTCTTCTCCATGAAATGGGTGAGGATGCGCGAAGCCCGCTGGGCCACTTCGGCGTAGGTCTTGGCCATTTCTGCGGGATTGGGCAGGGTTTGATCCTGTTCTGCGTTCTGTTGGGACATGGGTTGGAGCTCCTGGTTGGCGGGTCAGACCCGCAGGTAAAGGATTTTGCCGTCGGCACCGGTACTGCGCTGCAGCCGGCCGGCCTTTTCCAGATGATTGAGATGGGCGATGGCCTCGCCCATGGCAAACATGGTTTGATGGGTATCCAGGGGGCGGGGAAACAGGGTGCTCAGCAGATCCCCGGCGCTCCTGGGAACAGCGCAGTTCTCTTCCAGCAGACACAGCCGCGTCTCATGATGTTCCAGCAGCTCCGCCACCCGCTGCCCCAGGCCCCGGAAGGGCAGGCCATGGGAGGGCAGGATCAGCGCCGGCTCCGGCACCTGGGCCTGCAGGCGCTGCAGGGAAGCCAGATACAGCCCCAGCACATCGGCCGTCGGATTCACGGCAAAGACGCTGACATTGGTGCTTATCTTGGGCAGCAGCATGTCGCCGGAAATTAACACGCCCTGTTCCGCACAGTAAAGGGAAGCATGTTCGGGGGAATGGCCCTGGCCGCAGATGATGCGCCAGGAGCGTCCGCCCAGGGACAGGAGCTCCCCTTCCAGCAGCCGTTCATAGGTGACGGGCAGCCCCTCCACGCCCTTGCGGTAAGCATTGCCCCGTTCCGCCAGGGCCGCCAGCCCCGCCGCCCCCAGCCCGTGGCTGCGGAACTGTTCCAGCATGGGTTGCGGGCCGTGGCCCCCGACTTCATGCCACATGGCATGGGCCGTCAGGTATTCCCCGGCGGTCATGTAGAGCGGCACCCCGGTCCGCTCCTGCAGCCAGCGGGCCAGGCCCAGATGGTCGGGATGAAAATGGGTGGCGATGATGCGGGTCAGGGGTGCGTCCAGCGTCGCCAGTATCCCTTCCCAGGTCTGCTTCACCTCGGGCAGGGCATAGCCGGTATCCACCAGGGCCCAGCCGGGACCGTCCCGCAGCAGCCAGAGATTGATGTGATCCAGGGCAAAGGGCAGCGGCATGCGCAGCCAGCGGATATCCTCATCCAGCTCCAGCCAGGTGGCGGGCGGAGGTGGCGCGGCAAAAGGAAAGACCAGGGGCAAAGAAGGGTTCATGCAGCACAGTACGCGTAAAATCCCGGTCAACTTACCACAGGCCCGGGAAGGAATAATGACACCACCCTTACAAGCCCGTTTCCCGCATCTGCCCGCCCGGGTACAACTGGTGGAGGTTTCGCCCCGGGATGGCCTGCAGAACATCGCCCAGGCCATTCCCACCAGCACCAAGGTGGAACTCATAGAACGGCTGGCGGACGCGGGGCTCACCCGCATCGAGGCCGCCGCCTTCGTTTCTCCCCGCTGGGTGCCGCAGATGGCCGACGGAGCCGCCGTGCTGCAGGGTCTGCGGCCCCGGCCCGGGGTGCGTTACCCGGTGCTGGTCCCCAACCTGAAGGGCTTCGACACGGCCCTGGAAGCCGGCGCCACGGAGGTGGCCATCTTTACCGCAGCTTCGGAGGAATTCAGCCGCAGGAATACCAACGCCTCCATCCGCGAAAGCCTGAAACGCCTGGCGCCGGTGGCTGCGGCCGCCCAGGCCCTGGAAATTCCGGTACGGGGTTACGTCTCCTGCGTGGCCGGCTGCCCCTATCAGGGGGAAGTGACGCCCGAGACCGTGGCGGCGGTGGCGGGCGAGCTGCTGGAATTGGGCTGCTACGAGATATCCCTGGGCGACACCATAGGGGTGGGCACCCCGGGCAGCATCCTGCCCATGCTGGAAGCCTGCGCCCGGCGGGTGCCGCTCAGCCGCCTGGCCGGCCACTACCACGACACCCGGGGCATGGCCGTCACCAACATCTACGCTTCCCTGGAGTTCGGACTCAGCACCTTCGACACCGCCGTGGCCGGCCTGGGCGGCTGTCCCTACGCCCCCGGCGCGGCGGGCAACGTGGCCACCGAGGACGTGCTCTACCTGCTCCAGGGTCTGGGTGTGGACACCGGGGTGGATATGGCAAAACTGCTGGCCGCCGGCCAGTTCATCACGGCCCAGCTGGGCCGGGAAAGCGCTTCCCGGGTGGCGCGCAGCCAGGCATCAGGGGTGCCGGCATGCCAGTAGCCTCCCCCTGCACCGGCCTGTGCCGCCTGAACCCCGACAACGGCTACTGCCTGGGCTGCTGGCGCAGTCTTGAGGAAATCGCCGCCTGGTCACAAATGGACGACGGCCAGCGCCTTGCGGTGCTGGCCGTCGTGGCCCGGAGACGCGAGGAAGGGGATCCCCGGACCGGCGAGCCCGGCAGCGCTTAGGCCGCCGGACTCCTGGCGCCTATCCCCAAGGGAATCAGCGCTTGCCCTGCCCACCCCGGCGGGAGCCGGCGTGGTGCTCATCGAAAACCTTCTTCTGTTCCGGGGTCAGCACCGCGTAGAAGGTCTTCATGGCTTCCAGGCGCTCGGTCATCAGGGTTTGATGCTGCTTGGACATCTCCAGCATCTTTTCCATGCGCTCGGGAGCGGTGAGCTTGGCCATGGCCTCGGGGTCCGGACGCTTCCAGTCGGCCTTGGGGCCGGCCTTGTCGGTAAAGGCCTTCCAGGCAGGTTCCTGGGCCTCCGTCAGCTTCAGACTCTTGTGCAGCGCATCCTGGCGGGCCTGCATGCGTTCCTTCATGCGCTCGGCCTTGGGGCCGTCATCCCAGCCGTGACCCATGGGACCGCAGTCGCCCTTGTAGGCCAGGGCGGGACCGGCAGCCCCCAGGGTGATAGCGGCTGCGGCGAGGGTCGTTACAATGATCTTGCGGGTGGTGTTCATGGTTTTCTCCTGTTGAACTTTGGTCTTGTGACGGACTCCATTTAAGACGCCAGTTGTAAGGCACTTATTTCCACCACTCCACCCTTTGTTTCCGTTTGTAAGGAGGCCCCATGGACAGCGAAGAACTCTACCCCTGCGTCGGCATCTGCACGCCGGACCCGGATTCCGGCTATTGCCTGGGCTGCGGCCGCCCCCCGCTGGAGAGCCCGGGCATCGTCCATGAACCCGCCGGCATCCACGGGGGTGCGGAAAATGAAGAGGCCAGCCTCCGGGCGCCGGCCTCCTGATGCCCCAACAGGCCAATCACTGCTCGAAGAAGAACTGCTCCGCCCCGAAGGCCGGGCGTAGCTGGTCAAACCAGGTGGCCTCTGGATCGAAACGGGCAAAGAAGGGTTGCTGCACCCACTCGGGATTGCGGGCCTGGATGAAGCGCAGCACGAATACCTTTTCCCCAGCCACCTCGGTCACCCCCTGGATTTCCACCTTGCCGGGGCTGGCGCTCATGCTCGGTCCCCGGGCCGTGCGCCCCAGGCCGGAAACCCCCTGCACCGCCTGGCGATAGATTTCCCAGGCCCGCACCAGGGGCACCTCGAAGTAGTTCCTGGCCCCGGTATCCCGCTCCACGAACAGGTAGTAGGGCATCAGCCCCAGGCTGACCTGGGTATTCCACAGGCGGCGCCAGACCTGGGGATCGTCGTTGATGTGCGCCACCAGGGGACCCTGGCAACGGATCTGCACCCCCGTATCGCGCAGGCGGCGGATGGCTTCCCGCACGGCCGGGGTTTCCAGCTCCCGCCAGTGATTGAAGTGGGCCATCAAGGCCACGTGCTTGCCCCCTTGCTGCAGCCGCTCCAGAAGCCGGAGCAGATCATCGGCGTCTTCGGCCCCGAGGAAGCGGTGCGGCCAGAAGGACAGGGCCTTGGTGCCGATGCGCACGGTCTGGAGGTGGTCGAACTCCGGCGCCAGCAGGGGCTCCAGGTAGGTGGCCAGATGCTTGGTCTTCATCACCATGGGATCGCCGCCGGTGACGAGCAGGTCGGTGACTTCCGGATGGCTGCGCAGGTAACGCAGCAGGGCGGCGGACTCGCTGCTGGCAATACGCAGGGTCTTGTCCCCCACGAACTGGGCCCAGCGGAAGCAGAAGGTGCAGTAGGCATGACAGGTCTGCCCCTGGCAGGGGAAGAACAGCACGGTTTCCCGGTATTTGTGCTGGATGCCCTCCAGGCGGTTGCCCGCTTCGTCCGTAGGCATATTGAGCTCCATCTGCCCGGCCGGGTGGGGATTCAGCTCGGCCCGCACCTGGGCCACGGCCTCCTGCATCAGGGCCGGCTCGGCCCCGCCCCGGAGCAGATCGGCGATCAGGTCGAAATGGTGGGGTTCGAGCATGCCCCGCTGGGGAAAGGTGAGCTGGAAGATGGGATCGTCGGGCACCCGCTCCCAGTCGATCAATTCGTCGATCACGTACTGGTTCACCCGGAAAGGCAAGACGGTGGACACCACCTGCATGTCGAAGCGGAAGGCTGCGGGCAGCTGGCTCAGGGGAGCGATCCGCTCCAGATCCCGCTGGGTGTAGACCTGGAAAGGCTGGTGGGAAAACTGCCCGGCTGCGGGAGCCTGCAGGAGCCGGGGACGCACATGGGCATTCATGGCTTTCTCCTTCTCTTGGGGTCCGGCGGCGTGCAACTGGGGCGCCAATGGGCTGGCGCTGCCGGACACGGGTTCAATGGCTCCGAATTATAGTTACGACAATCTTTTTTATACAAATATATTTATGTAACAGTGATGAAACGTCGCCATGAACCGCGGAGGATCAGCGCCCCAGGAGCTGCTCTACCAGCCGCACCCAGTAGGTGATGCCCACCGGCAGAGCGTCGTCGTTGAAGTCGTAATGAGGATTGTGCAGGGTGCAGCCGCCGGTTCCCGGACCATTGCCCAGCCAGACATAGCAGCCCGGTTTTTCCCGCAGCATGTAGGCGAAGTCCTCGGCCCCCATGGAAGGCAGGGCATCGATCTGGACCTTGTCCTCGCCCAGGAAGCCGCGTGCCGCCCGGCGGCAGGCTTCGGTTTCGGGGGCCGTATTCACCGTGGGCGGGTAGCGGTGCTCGAAGCTCACCCCGATCTGGGCCCCGTAGGCGGAGGCCACGCCGCTGCAGAGGCGCTCGATAGAGCGCTCCACCAGCTCCTGGACCTCCGGCTTGAAGCTGCGGATGGTGCCACGCAGCACCGCCTCTTCGGGAATGATGTTCCAGGCGGAACCGGAGTGGAACTGGGTGACGCTGACCACTGCCGACTCGCAGGGATGCAGGTTGCGGGCCGTCACCGTCTGCAGGGCCTGGACCAGATGGCTGGCGGCGACGATGGTATCCACCCCCTGGTGCGGCATGGCCGCATGGCAGCCGTGGCCGCGCACCGTGACCTCGAAGCCGCAGGTGCCGGCCATCACCGGCCCTGGCATGATGGCCATCTCGCCCACGGGAATCCCGGGCCAGTTGTGCAGGCCATAGACGGATTCCACCGGGAATTTCTCGAACAGGCCGTCCTCGATCATCACCGCCGCGCCCCCCTCGGCTTCCTCGGCGGGCTGGAAGATGAAGGCCACCGTACCGTCGAAATCCGGGTGCTCGGCCAGATAGCGGGCCGCCCCCAGGAGCAGGGCGGTATGGCCGTCGTGGCCGCAGGCATGCATGCGGCCCGGGTGCTTGGAGTGATGGGGAAATTCGTTCAGTTCGTTGAGCGGCAGGGCGTCCATGTCGGCCCGCAGACCGATCATGCGCCGGCCGGAGCCGGCCCTGAGCAGGCCCACCACCCCGGTCCGGGCCAGGCCCCGATGCACTTCCAGGCCATAGCGCTCCAGTTCCCGGGCCACGATGTCGGCGGTCCGCTGCTCATGGAAAGCCAGTTCCGGATGGGCGTGGATGTCCCGACGCAGGGCGGCCAGTTCAGCGAGGAAGGGAATGTCGAGCAGTTTCATGGGTATCCGGCAGCAGCAAAACAGGCCCTTCATTATGCCTCGCCTTGCCCGGGAAGCGGTGCTTCGCTATGGTGCACCTTCCCGACTACGGCATTCACTCCCCATGGAACTCGTCCTCATCAGCGGCCTCTCCGGCTCCGGCAAATCCGTGGCCCTGCGCGTGCTGGAAGACCGGGGCTATTACTGCGTGGACAACATGCCGGTGGTGATGCTGGGGGTGCTGGTGAACCTGCTCGACGACGAAGGCGTCGCCCGGGCGGCCATCGCCATCGACGCCCGCTCCGGGGGCGGCATGGACAAACTGCCGGAACGGATCCAGCGGCTCCAGGAGCGGGAGCACAAGCTCACCTTCCTGTTCCTGGACGCCCAGGACGAGGTGTTGATCAAGCGTTTCTCCGAAACCCGCCGACGCCACCCCCTGGGCTCCGAGACCCGCACCCTGATGGAGGCCATAGGTGAGGAGCGGCGCCTGCTGCAGCCCATCACCGATCTGGGCCACCGCCTCGACACCTCCTACCTGAAACCCGCCGCCCTGCGGGAATGGGTGCTCCAGGCCACCGAGGCCCCCATCAACGAGGGACTCACCCTGCTGTTCCAGTCCTTCGGCTTCAAGCACGGTCTGCCCCAGGACGGGGACCTAGTGTTCGACGTGCGCTGTCTGCCCAACCCCTACTACGACCCGGAACTGCGCCCCCTGACCGGCAAGGACGAGCCGGTGGTGCAGTTCCTCGAAGCCGAGCCCCAGGTGCTGCAGATGCGCGAGGACATCCGCCGCTTCGTGGCCACCTGGCTGCCCGCCTACCAGAAGGACAACCGGGCCTACCTGACCGTGGCCATCGGCTGTACCGGCGGCCAGCACCGCTCGGTGTATCTGGCCGAATGGCTGGGCCGCCAGTTCAACGGCCAGGCCCCCCGGGTCCTGGTCCGGCACCGGACCCTGGCCGGCCAGGGTGGCTGAGCCCCGGCCCATGACCTGGCTGCGCCTGCTGCGCCCGGGGGACTGGCTGCTGGCCCTGGGCGCTGCCCTGGGAGTAGCCGCCAGCTTTCCCCTGCTCTGGCAGGGCGGCCAGGGGGACAAGGCGGTGGTGCGCCTGGAAGGCCAGGTCTTCATGGAAGTGGCCCTGGACAAACCCCGGGAGATCGTCGTCCCGGGCCCCCTGGGCCCGACCCGCATCCAGGTGGAAAAAGGGCGCGCCCGGGTGGCCGCCGACCCGGGCCTGCGTCAGTACTGCGTCCGCCAGGGCTGGCTCTCCCAGGCCGGGGAAATCGCCATCTGCGCCCCCAACCGGGTCAGCCTCGCCATTACCGGCAGCCAATCCCCCTATGACTCCCTCAGTTACTGAACTCAAGGTCGGCGCCGACGACGTGCGCATCGCCCGCCTGGCCGCCGCCGCGGTGGGCCTCTCCCTGGTAGACGCCGCCATTCCCATGCCCCTGCCCGGGGTCAAGCCCGGCCTGGCCAACATCGTCACCCTGATGGTGCTGGCCCGTTACGGCTGGAGCGCCGCCGCCTGGGTGAGCGGCCTCCGGGTCGTGGCCGGCAGCCTGCTCCTGGGCCAGTTCCTGGCCCCCGGCTTCTTTCTCAGCCTGACCGGCGCCATCACCAGCCTGGCCGTGCTGGCCCTGGCCCGCTGGCTACCCGGACGACTGTTCGGGCCGGTGAGCTGGAGCCTCCTGGCCAGCTTCGCCCACATCGCCGGACAACTGGCCCTGGCCCGGGTCTGGCTGATCCCCCACGACGGCCTGTTCCGCCTGGTCCCGGTCTTTGCCCTGGCCGCCCTGGTGTTCGGCATCATCAACGGCCTGGTGGTCTGCCGCCTGCTGCAGGAATTTCCCGAGGAAGCCCCCCATGAATCCCGTCCCTGAAACCGTCTGTCTCGCCTTTACCGGAGCCTCAGGCCTGCCCTACGGCCTGCGCCTGCTGGAATGCCTGCTGGGCGCCGGCCTGCGGGTGCAGTTGCTCTATTCCCAGGCCGCCCAGATCGTGGCCCGCCAGGAACTGGAACTGGAGCTGCCGGCCCGCCCCGCCGAGGCCCGGGCCATGCTGCTGGCCCGCTACCCGGACCTGCCCGGCTGCCTCGAAGTCTATGGCCGGGAGGAATGGTTCGCCCCGGTGGCCTCGGGCTCCAACCCCCCCGACGCCATGGTGATCTGCCCCTGCTCCATGGGCAGCCTGGCCGCCATCGCCCAGGGCCTGGCGGACAAGCTGATCGAGCGGGCCGCCGACGTGGTCCTCAAGGAAGGCCGGAAGCTGGTCCTGGTCCCCCGGGAAACCCCCTTCTCCGCCATCCACCTGGAAAACATGCTGCGCCTCAACCGGGCCGGCGCCGTGATCCTGCCGCCCAGCCCCGGCTTTTACCACCACCCCCGGCGGGTGGAGGACCTGGTGGATTTCGTCGTGGCCCGCATCCTCGACCAACTGCGGGTGCCCCACACCCTGATGGCCCGCTGGGGCGAAGCCGCGGCAACCGAGAACTGAACGGCCGGAGGCCTGCCGGCTTCAGGCCATTCAGGCCAGCTCGTCGAGCAAGCGCGCCACCGGCGCCGGCACCCCGGCCTGGCGGGCCTCCTCCAGGGGGAGGCGCACCAGCCCCGGCTCCCCGGCAAAGGCCGGCAGATGTTCCACCCGGCAAAGCAGGGGCTGGATTTCCAGGCGAAAGTGGGTGAACACATGCTCCCGGGGCGCCAGGGGCAGCAGCTCCCGGTCCGCCAGCCCCAGCCGGGGCAGCAGGTCCAGCCCCTCGGGCAGGGCCAGCAGACCGCCCCAGATGCCGGCGGAAGGCCGCCGCTGCAGCAGGATTTCCCGGCCATCGGTAAGCAGCAGGAACACCGCCTGGCGCCGGGGCTGGGCCCGGGCCGCCTTGGGGGTGGGCAGGCTGTCCTGCCGGCCCTGGGCCCGGGCCAGGCAGGTGGCCGCCAGGGGACAGGGCCCGCAGCGGGGATTGCGGCGCAAGCACAAGGTGGCGCCCAGATCCATCAGCCCCTGGGTATAGGCGCCCATCTCGGGAGAAGCCGGGAGCAGGGTCTCGGCCAGGCTCCAGAGACTTTTTTCCACCGCCCCCACAGGAACCCCCTCCACGGCAAAATGCCGGCACAGGACCCGCTTCACGTTCCCGTCCAGGATCGCTGCCCGCTCCCCGTAGGCAAAGGCGGCAATGGCCGCGGCCGTGGACCGGCCTATGCCCGGCAAGGCCGCCAGGCCCGCCGCCGTGTCCGGAAAGCGCCCCCCATGCTCCTGCACCACCCGGATGGCGCAGGCATGCAGGTTGCGGGCCCGGGCGTAGTAGCCCAGACCGGCCCAGAGGGCCAGAACCTCTTCCTGGGGCGCGGCGGCCAGGCTCGCCACATGGGGAAAACGCTCCAGGAAGCGCTGGAAGTAGCCCAGCACCGTGCTCACCTGGGTCTGCTGCAGCATGATCTCGGAAAGCCAGATGGGATAAGGGTCCCGCCCGCCCTGCCAGGGCAGGTCATGGCGCCCGGCCTGGCGCTGCCAGGCCACCACCCGGGCGGAAAAGGACGGGGCAGAGGCCCCGGTGATTGCATCCATAGGTCGACAACATTTCGCTAAGGGGCGGATAATACGCGCTTTTTTTCGCCCCCCCGCCATGACCGCCACCGTACTGCCTCCGGATCAGCCCGTCACCCCCGCCGGTTTCGACAGCCGCGCCTTCCGCAATGCCCTGGGCTGCTTTGCCACCGGAGTTGCGGTGGTCACCGCCCAGGGGCCCGACGGCGCCCTGATGGGGCTGACCATCAATTCCTTCAGCTCCGTCTCCCTGGAGCCGCCCCTGGTGCTGTGGAGCCTGGCCACCAGCTCTCCCAACCTGGAAGGCTTCCAGCGCGCCAGCCACTACGCGGTGAACATCCTTGCCCTGGAGCAGGAAGCCCTCTCCAACCACTTCGCCACCCGCCAGGAAGACAAGTTCTCCAGCATTCCCTGGACCCCCGGCCTGGGCGGCGCCCCCCTCCTGCCCGGCTGCCACGCCAGCTTTCAGATCCGCAACGAATTCCACTACCCCGGCGGCGACCACCTGATCTTCGTGGGCCACGTGGAACGCTTCGAAGCCAATCCCGGCATCCCTCCCCTGCTCTTCCACGGTGGCCGCTACCGGCAATTGCAGGCCTAAAAATTGCCTGCCTGACCATTGAACCCGGAGCCAAGGCAGCATACAATCCGCCTTCGCTTCACGCCGATGCCTCCGCCATTGGCCCAGAGCGGGCGTCGTATAATGGTAATACCCTAGCTTCCCAAGCTAGAGCCGTGGGTTCGATTCCCATCGCCCGCTCCACATCGAATTCTCTCAGGTCGTTGATCTGTAAAATAAAAAGCCAACCGAAGCCGGTTGGCTTTTTTGCTTTCTGCTCGAAAGAGCAGGTTACGATCCAGCCTTCTGCTGCCCGCCCAGCGCTCTCCTGGGCGGACCCTATTTCAGATCACGACTCCCTCCCCCACGGTTAAGCATGGAAATTCGGCTACCATCCCCAGTGCACCATCAATGTTGAATTCATAAACACACGTCCATCTCCACTTCATCATGTCCATTCCCGACTATCAGACCCTGATGCTGCCGCTCTTGCGCCTGGCTGCTGACGGCAGCGAGCATCGTTTCCGCGATGCGGTCGAGCAGCTGGCGGCCGAGTTCCAGTTGTCCGATCAAGAGCGCGCCACGATGCTTCCCAGCGGTACGGCACCCATGTTCGACAACCGGGTCGGGTGGGCCAAAACCTATCTCAAACAGGCAGGATTGATCGATACAACCCGACGCGGCTATTTCCGGATCACGCTGCGGGGAACGGAGCTTCTCGGAACCAATCCGGACCTGATCGACGCCTCCACGCTTGAAAATTATGAGGAATTTCGCGCATTCAGGTCGCGGCGGAGTGAGGAGAAAGGCGGGTTGCAGCCCGATCTCCCCACGACTTTGGCCCCTCTCTCTCCTGCATCGACAGTACCCGAGGCCACACCAGAGGAGCTGTTCTCGCAAGCCTATCAGCGGCTGCGCAGCAATCTGGAAGCAGAAGTACTGGAGCAGGTAAAGGCCGCCACGCCTGCCTTCTTCGAGCGCCTGGTCATCGATCTGCTGGTCGCCATGGGCTATGGAGGCTCGCGCCGGGACGCAGGAAAGGCGGTAGGCAGAAGCGGCGATGGCGGCATTGACGGGATCATCAAGGAAGACAAGCTCGGCCTCGACGTGATCTACGTACAGGCCAAACGTTGGGAGGGAACCGTCGGCCGCCCGGAAATCCAGAAATTCGCCGGAGCCCTTCAAGGCCAGCGTGCAAACAAGGGGGTCTTCATCACAACTTCCGGCTTCTCCCGAGAAGCACAGGAGTACGCGGGGATCATTCCTTCGAAGATCATCCTCATCGGGGGCGAACAGCTGGCAGCCCTGATGGTCGACCATAACGTCGGGGTATCTCCAGTCAGTCGCTTCGAAATCAAGCGGGTCGACTCGGATTACTTCGAGGGTGACTCAGTCTGAGCAGGTACTCTTTAGCCAGAGTCCGCTTCTTACCCACCAGCAGCCCCCAGGCCCCCGCCCCTCACGGCAGCATGAAGCGGCTTTTTTCCTCTGCCCGGGTGGCGGGGGCGTTCAGGGCGGCGACCTGGAACAGGATGGGTTGCGCTCCTGAAGGGTGCTGGCCGGCAGCAGTGGCGACGGTTACCGACACGGGCCGGATGCCTCCGGCGGCCACTTCGAAATCCCGTTCACCCACCAGTTCCAGGCCAGGGAGACCGGCCACGGAAATCCGGTAGGTGCGCGGCGTGTCGTCCAGGTTCATCAGCTTCAGGGTGTAGGCGTTCTCGATGCGGCCGTCGGCGGTTTCCCGCATCAGGACATGACGGTCCCGCAGCACGTCCACCAGGACCAGGGAGCGTTCGGCCAGGGTCCAGGCGCCGAGCAGGACGAATACCAGGAACAGGCTGCCATACACCGCCACCCGGGGCCGCAGGGGCGCCGGGCGGGGCGCGGCGGGAACGGCCAGTTCCTGCTCCGAGGCAAAGCGGATCAGACCCGGGGGCAGGCCCAGCTTGTCCATGACCTGGTTGCAGGCATCGATGCACAGACCGCAGTTGATGCACTGGTATTGCAGCCCGTCGCGGATGTCTATGCCCACCGGGCAGACCTGGACGCAGATGCCGCAATCGACACAGTCACCGCCAGCCTGACGGCCCGCCTGGCGGGGCTCGCCCCGTTGCCGGTCATAGGCCACGTTGCGGGTGGCCGGGTCGAACATCACCCCCTGGAAGCGGGAATAGGGGCACATGTGCTGGCAGACGGCCTCCCGGGCCAGTCCCGCCTGGACATAGGTGAAGGCGGCGTAGAACAGCAGCCAGAAGGCTTCCCAGGGGCCGACCTGGAACTGCGCCAGGGCCGGCAGCAGTTCCCGGATGGGGGTGAAGTAGCCCACGAAGGTAATCGCCGTGACCAGGGAAAAGCCCAGCCACAGGCCGTGCTTGAGGGATTTCAGCCGCCATTTCCGGGCACTGGCGGGGCTCTGGTCCAACTTGCGGCGGGCCAAGTGATCGCCTTCCACCCGGGCCTCCAGCCAGGTGAAGATGGCCGTATACACGGTCTGGGGGCAGGCAAAGCCGCAGAACAGCCGGCCGCCCAGGGCGGTGACCAGGAACAGGCCGGTGGCCGCCAGGATCAGCACCAGGGCCAGGAGCAGGGCGTCCTGGGGCCAGAGCACCAGGCCGAACAGGTAGAGCTTTTCGTGGGCGATGTCGAACAGGACCGCCTGACGCAGGCCTTCGGGCCCCTCCCACTGGAGCCAGCAGGCCCCGAAGAAGATGCCCTGGGTGATCCAGACCAGGGCCCAGCGCAGGCTGTTGAAAGGCCCCTGGACGGCCCTGGCGTGGATTTTCCCTTTCTGGCGGTAGAACTCCACCCGTGCTTCCCTGGCCTTGCTGCCGCTTGCTCCCATGTCCTGGCTCCTGTCTGATGATGGCCGCCAGTAAATCATCGGGGGCCAGACAGGAACAGATTCAGATCAGCGTATTTTTCATAGGCACAGATCCCCCCTGCAACTGCCGGGCCAGCAGCCGCCCCAGGGTTGCCAGGGCAGCCTCCTGACGCGCTTCCCGATCCGGATGGCCGAAGTTGAGGCGCAGGTAATTGGCAAACTCCCGCCGCGGGGAAAAGATCGGCCCCGGGGCGATGCTGATGCCGCAGGCCAGAGCATCCTGCAGGAGCTGCAGGGTATCCGCCGCCTCCGGCAGCTCCAGCCACAGGAAATAGCCGCCCCGGGGCCGGGCCAGGCGGGTGCCTTCCGGAAAATGGCGGGCCACTCCGGCGGCCAGCGCCGCTTCCTGGACCGCCAGGCGCTGGCGCAACTGGCGCAGATGGGCTTCGTAGGCGCCGTGCTTGAGATAGTCGGCCAGGGCAATCTGCACCGGGACCGTGGTGGCCAGGCTACTGGCCAGCTTCTGCCGCTGCAGCTGGCGGGCATAGCGTCCGGCGGCCACCCAGCCGAGCCGGTAGCCCGGGGCCAGGCACTTGGAAAAGGAGGACACGTGCAGCACCAGCCCGTCCGTGTCGCTGCTCTTGCTACAAGCCGGAGGCCGGGGATCGAAATAGAGCTCCCCATAGACGTCGTCCTCGATCAGGGGAACCTGGTGGCGCCGCAGCAATTCCACCAGGGCGGCCTTGGCCGCGTCCGTCACCTGGCTGCCGGTGGGATTGGCGAAGTTGAGCATGAACAGGCAGGCCTTGACCGGGTGCTCCTCCAGAACCCGGGCCAGGGCCGTCAGGCTCACTCCTTCCCGGGGATGGCTGGGAATTTCCACCACCTGCAGCCCCAGCCGTTCGGCCGCCTGGAGGCCGGCATAGAAGGTGGGGGATTCCACCGCGATCAGGTCCCCGGGCCGGGTCACCGCCTGCAGGCAGAGGTTGAGGCCCTCCATGGCCCCCGAGGTGATGACGATCTCCTGGGGCGACACCTGGGCCCCCCGGGCCAGATAGCGCAGGGCCAGCTGGCGGCGCAGTTCCTCGTTGCCGGGAGGCAGGTCGGAAAGGGTGGAGGCCGGGTCGAAGCGGCGGGCGGCACTGGCCAGATGCCGGCCCAGCTTGTCGAAGGGAAAGAGCGTCGGGGAAGGAAAGCTGGAACCCAGGGGCACGATGGCCGGGTCCCTGACGCTGTCGAGGATCTGGAAGATGAAGTCACTCACCTGCAGGGCCGTGGATACCGACTCAGGCCGGGTCATGTGGGGTTCCGGCAGGCCCAGGCGGGCGCGCACGAAGTAGCCAGACTTGGGCCTGGCCTCCACCAGCCCCTGACTTTCGAGCAGGTGATAGGCCTGGGTGACGGTGATCGGGCTTACCCCATGGCTGCGGCACACCTGGCGCACCGATGGCAGGCGCTCCCCGGCGCGGAGGATGCCCTGGGTGATCAGGCTGGCGGTCTGGGCGGCAAGGTCTTGGTAAAGGCTCACCCGCCCATGCTAGCAGGAGCCGGGAACGGGCTCCATTCAAGGCTGCTGGCCCTATCGATAATCGACTATTGCGAATATATTGACGAATCGTCCCGACGCCCCGCCGGCCGCTCCGCCCCAAACCGCTTGCCCGGCCAGGACGACTGCAGGATTCACAAGAAAAGACCTCACGGGAGAACTCGAGAATGAAAAATCTGCGCCTGAGCACCCTGCTCATCCTTGGCTTCGGCATCACGCTGGTGGTACTGCTGATCGTCGGCTCCTTCGCCGTCTTCAGCGAAAACCAGACCAAGCAGGACGTGGCCGAGCTGGCCGACCGGCGCCTGCCCGCCACCGCCACCTACGGCAACATCAACCTGGAACGGCTGCGCATCCGGGCCCAGACCCTCAACCTGCTGGCCCTCAAGGGACACTCCCAGGACGCCCAGGAACTGCTGACCCGGATCAGCAAGGAACGCCAGGCCTCCTGGAACACCATAGACCGTCTGCAGGGGGAACTGGCTGCCCTGCCCCGGGAGAGCCCTGAAGCCCAGGCCCAGTACACCGCCCTGCTGGGAGCTCTGGACAACTGGCGCAAGACCTACGTCGCTCTTGATGCCACGGTGGAGCAGCTCAAGAGCGCCGGCCCGGCGGAGTTCGCCGCCCTGATGGCGGATTACGAGCGCCATTACAAGACCATGCTGCCCGCCTCCAACGCCCTGGGCACCCTGCTTGATGAAATGGCCCAGCGTCAGCTCAAGGAGGCTCTGGAATTTTCCCGGGAAGCCTCGGCCACGGCCAACCAGGCCATCGTGCTGACCGTGATCCTGGTGATCATCGGCCTCCTGGTGGGTGCCGCCACCGGCCTGCTGATCTACCGTTCGGTCATGGGCCAGCTGGGAGGCGAACCGGCCTACGCCAGCGCCACCCTGGCCCGGGTGGCCCATGGGGACCTGTCGGTCCGCATCGAGCTGCGCCCCGGGGACGACAGCAGCCTGCTGCATTCCCTCCACTACATGGTGGAGCAACTCAGGAAGATGATCGACACCATCGGCACCAGCTCCCAGCACATCGCCACCGCCAGCGAACAGCTCTCGGGCAACGCCGGCAGCATCGCCGAAGCCAGCGAGGAACAATCCCGGGCCGCCTCCTCCATGGCCGCTTCGGTGGAAGAAATGACCGTGAGCATCGCCCACGTCTCCGACTCGGCCGGGGACGCCCGGCACATGGCCGAACTTTCCGGACAGGCTTCCCGGGAAGGCAAGGCCGTGATCGAACAGGTGGTCGGCAACATCCAGGACATGGCCAGCTCCGTCTCCGCCGCCGCCGAGGTGGTACGGGAACTGGGCCACCACACCCGGGAGATTTCCTCCGTCGTCGGCCTGATCAAGGAAGTTGCCGAACAGACCAACCTGCTGGCCCTCAATGCCGCCATTGAAGCAGCCCGGGCCGGGGAACAGGGCCGCGGCTTCGCGGTGGTGGCCGACGAGGTGCGCAAGCTCGCGGAACGCACCTCGGCCTCGACCCAGGACATCACCCGCATCGTCGACAAGATCACTTCCGGCACGGGTCAGGCGGTCGCCAGCATGGAGCACCAGGTGACGGCCGTGCACTCCAGCATCGAGCTGGCCGGCAAGGCGGGCGAAGCCATCGCCACCATCGACAGCTCCTCGGCCCAGGTGATCAACTCCGTCTCGGATATCTCCATCGCCCTGGGGGAACAGTCCTCGGCCAGCACCGAGATTGCCAAAAACGTGGAGCAGATCGCCAACATGAGCGAAACCAACAGCATCGCCGTGCGCCAGTCGGCCACGGCCGCCCAGAGCCTCTCCAGCCGCGCCGCCAGCCTGCAGGAAGTGGTGCGCCAGTTCAAGCTGTAAACCAGGACTGGGGGGCTGGTGAGCCAGCCCCGGCAGGGACCGGACGCCCACAGCAAAACGGCCTCCATTGCTGGAGGCCGTTTGAATTCTGGTGGGTTGTCACAGATTCGAACTGTGACCTACGGATTAAGAAACCCTGATTTATATTTTACAAATCAATTCGTTAGCCCGCCAATCCTCGCCAAGAACCGCCGAAAGGCGGTTTTTTCATCACGGTCAGCAATCGGCCAAGAGCGGACCAAGGGAAAGTGCTTTTAAGCCACCATTGTGAAGCGTCTTTGTGCACATTGGAGCCTTGATATTCCATTTGGTTCACGGCACGATCCGGGCATGAAGATACTTTTTCTACAGCTTCGTTATGCCTCAGAAGCCATGCGAGCCACGCTAGTCATCATCGTTTCGTTGTTCTTCACTTCATCCGCAGCACTTGCGCAGGAGGGATACGCGCACGGAGCTGATCACTGCTACTACTTCGAAGCGCCGCATGGATGGGTTATGGACAATCGAGCGCTTGCCTCCCAAGGGGTACCAATGGTCTTTTATCCCGCGGGCACGACATGGGCTTCGGCCGATGTTGCCATCTACACGCGCCCCTCGTCGCAAGCGCGGCAGGCTGCTGATCCAATTCGCGCCCAAGTTAAAGAAGTGTTGTCTATGTATAAGGCCGCGTCTCAGCGCATAAAGGCCAAGAAGGCCGAAACCATTGCCACAAAGGCTGGCGCCAAAGGCGAGTTGTGGGCCTTCACGGGTTATGCCAACGGAGGAGCCGAACTCGTTGTGTACTTTCTGGGTCGCCAGACCGTCAACTACTTCGTTGCGCAGGTGCCCGAAGGTGCTGATGTTCAGCAAAGTCGGCGGGTTTTGGTCGAGCTGGCAACAAGCTACCGAGAGTCTGCCGACTGCAAACCCTGCGCAGGTGGTGCGTCATGCATACCGATCAACTGAGGCATAACCCTGCGGACCACCGGACACTGCGCGATAAAACCGCGCAGCACCGGTGACCTCCACGTTATGCCCCATGAATCCTACTCACCTTGAACTCGTTCGCAATTTGATTCCGCTCTGGCATGCCAATATGGCCTGGGCAAAGGTGCTCTTAACTAGCGCGTTCGGGCTAACTGACCCGCAAGAAATCCTACGCCCCGAAAGGCGGGGAATTCACCAGGTCCCCGGAACGGTTTGGTTTATCCGTACGCATGGCATAGGCGTAGACCTCTTCAAAACACCGGATGTCGGTGGCATCGATTTTGACTTCGACAAGCCCAACCCCGACGAGTGGCGTTTGAAGATCTTTTTCGAGAAGCAACTAAACGACGGGCAGTTGCCATATCAGCAGTATCGTGAGCTTGCCGAAGATGAAGAACTCTTGGGCCAAGTCATTCGAGAGGTACTGCATGTGGCATAACACTACATATATGGCCCCCCGGAAATCAGGGAAACTAAACGATAGGGCAGCACCGCCTTGCCCGGCTGCAGGGTACTCGTCACCTGCTGGGAACAGCAGGAACATGGGTTTCCAGCATCGCCAGGCGGGAACGTCTTGTGATGAACTGAAAGATTTGGGCGGCTGGAAGTCGCGGCAGATGGTGGATCGTTACGCGAAATACGCCACGGAGCATTTGGCCTTGGCGGCAGCGCGGATTGAAACACCGCCGGAAACACCGAAGAGTCCTGAGTCTGGGCCCAAGGGAAGTACGGGAAAGGTCATTACTTTCCCCACGTTTTCCTCACGCTCCCAAATGAAAATGGCCTAGCCCGTAGGCTAAGCCATTGAATTTTGGTGGGTTGTCACAGATTCGAACTGTGGACCTACGGATTAAGAGTCCGCTGCTCTACCAACTGAGCTAACAACCCATCTCGAAGCAGATGCTTGCGAGAGAGCGCGCATGATACAGAACCTGCGCGTTTGCTGCAACACTTTTTCCGATTATTTGGTGGGTCGGGCGAGATTCGAACTCGCGACCAACGGATTAAAAGTCCGCTGCTCTACCGACTGAGCTACCGACCCGGAACCGGAAAAGTCCGCGATTATAGGAGCAGGGCGCCCCCCCGTCAATGCGGAAAACTGCAAAAGCCCTTAAAAATCAGGCTTCGGAATTCATCAGCCGCCAATACTGGTATTTCAGGGCCAGCCAGCCGCCCAGGACGATGGCGGCAAAGGTGAGCAGGGAGCCCAGGGCCAGGGTGGAAATTCCCGTGATCCCCTGCCCCACGGAACAGCCCATGGCGGTGACGCCGCCAAAACCCATGAGTACGGCGCCGATCAGGTGGTTGGCGGTATCTTCCGCATCCCGGAAGCCTTCCCAGCGGAAACTGCGGCTCCCCAGGGCGTAGGCGGCGGAACCGCAGATGACCCCGAGCACCGAAGCGATGGCGAAGGTGACCTTGCGGCTGGCATCGGACCAGAACATCAACAGTTCCATGGTGTAGGCCTGGGGCGCCACGAAGGTGAGGGACTCCATGCGTCCGGAGTTGGTGGCGATGAAGGCCTCCTCCAGGGTCTCCGGGTCCTCGGGCAGATACCCCAGGTGGCCGCTGACATACCAGCAGGCCACCACCAGCAGGCCGGTACCCAGGCCGGCCAGCAGGTTGTCCAGGGTCCAGAAATCGCGCCGGGCCAGGACGAAAGCCAGGAGCCCGCCCCCCAGCACCAAGGCAGAGAGGGCCAGGGCCGTGCTTGGCGCCAGCCCCAGGGCGGCTTCCAGCAGGCTGGGCAGGTCCTGCCCCCCATCCAGGGTGATGGCCGCCTGCTCCAGCACATTGACGCGGAACACGCCCAGGATGCCGCGCATGGTGACATAGGCGGAAATGGCGAGCACCAGCATCACCACCAGGGATTTCAGGTTGCCGCCCCCCACCCGGATCAGGGTTTTGGAGCCGCAGCCGGAGGCCAGCACCATGCCGATTCCGAAAGTGAGGCCGCCGACGATGTAGGCCAGCCAGGTGAAGTTGGCGCCCCGGTAAATGCTCTTGTCCAGGTCGATCAGGCCCAGGGCATGCAGGGCGGCGCTGCCCAGGACCGCCACGGCGATGGCCAGCAGCCACTGGCGCATGCGGCTCCAGTCCTGCATGTTCACGATGTCGGAGATGGCCCCCATGGTGCAGAAGTGGGTGCGTTGGCCGATCAGCCCGAACAGGAAGGCGGCGGCAAAGGCCAGCCAGAGGATGGCGTCGTGGGAAAGGGCGTTGCTTGCGGCGTCCATGAAGCGCTCCGGCAGGGGTCAGGTCCGATAGGGGGTGGGGTCCGGCAGCCCGGCGGCGGCGAAGCCTTCCTGGCGCAGCCGGCAGGAATCGCAGCAGCCGCAGGCCCGGCCGGCGTCGTCGGCCTGGTAGCAGGACACGGTGAGGCTGTAATCCACACCCAGGGCATGGCCCATCTGGATGATGCGGGACTTGGAGAGCTGCATCAGGGGGGCGTGGATGCTCAGCCTGTTGCCTTCGACACCGGCCTTGGTGGCCAGGTTCGCCATGGTTTCAAAAGCGGCGATGTACTCGGGACGGCAGTCCGGGTAGCCGGAATAGTCCACCGCATTGACGCCCACAAAGATGTCCCGGCTGCCCAGCACCTCGGCCCAGGCCAGGGCCAGGGAAAGCATGATGGTGTTGCGGGCCGGCACGTAGGTGATGGGAATGCCCGGCTGCACCCCATCCACGGGCACATCGAGGCGGGTGTCGGTGAGGGCGGAACCGCCGAACTGGGCCAGATCCAGCTTCAGCACCCGGTGCTCGGCAGCCCCCAGGGCGGCGGCCACCCGGGCGGCGGCGTGCAGTTCGGCCCGGTGCCGCTGGCCATAGTCGAAGGACAGGCAGTAGGCGGCGAAGCCCAGACGCCCGGCTTCGGCCAGGCAGGTGGCGGAATCGAGTCCGCCCGAGAGGAGAACGACAGCTTTGGCTTGCATGATGGGGGCGGAATATAACGTTTTTGGCAGGCCGGGAAAACCGCGGCTTGCCGGGATTGACTCAGCCCCGGCTCAGGTATTCCAGTTCCCGGTTGAGCAGGGATTCATCACCCAGGTTGAGCTCCACCAGGCGGCGCAGGTGGGTGATGCTGTCCAGGTCGATCTCGACGCAGCGCAGGCCGGTTTCCTGACCCTGGCGGTGGGCCACCTGGGCTTCCATGCGGATGCCCTCGCCGTTGGCCCCCAGGGCCACCCGGAGGGTGCAGCGCTGCCCCTCGCGCAGGTCCAGGGGAACTTCGGCCTGCACCAGGGCCCCCTTGAGGGACAGGTCCAGGACTTCGACGGAACATTCGCCGCCGGGAAAGAACAGCCGGCCCGGGGTGTTGAACTGGATGCGGGAAAAATGCCGACGATTGGTTTCCATGCTGCCTCCGGAGAGCCTATTTTCCCTGCATGTTACCCCAGAGCAGCTTGTGCAGCTGCATCTGGAAACGCACCGGAAGACCGTCGGCAATGATCCATTCGGCCAGCTCCCGGGGCTCCAGCTGCCCCTGGGCCGGCGACAGCAGGATGGGGCAGCGGCCAGGCAGGCCGTGGTCGGCGATGCGGGCCCGGGCCCAGTCGTAATCTTCCCGGGAAGCGATGATGATCTTCAGCTCGTCCCGGGGCCCCAGGCATTCCAGGTTTTCCCAGCGATTGCGCGCCACTTCGCCGGAACCCGGGGCCTTGAGGTCCACGATGCGGGAAACCCGGGCATCCACGGGGCTGATGTCCAGGGCGCCGGAGGTTTCCAGGGAAACGTCGTAGCCCCAGTCGCACAGGGCCGTGAGCAGGTCCAGGCAGGATTTCTGGGCCAGGGGTTCGCCCCCGGTGACGCAGACCTGGCGGGAGGGGAACGCCGCCACCCGTTCCAGGACCTCGTCCAGAGTCAGGCTCTGGCCGCCGGTGAAGGCGTAGGTGGTGTCGCACCAGGTGCAGCGCAGGGGGCAGCCGGTGAGGCGCACGAACACCGTGGGCAGCCCCACCCGGGTGGCTTCACCCTGGAGGGAGAAAAAGATCTCGCTGACCCGCAGCGAGATCCTGGTGATCACAGGCAGGTTCACGGCTTACTTGCCAAGCCGTTGCTTGGCCTGGGCGGCCGCCTGGGAATTGGGGTACTTCTCGACGATGTTGCCCAGGGTGCGCTTGGCCGCGGCCACGTTGCCCCAGTCCCGCTGGCAGTTGGCTATGGCGATCATGGCATCGGGGGCCCGGACCGAATCGGGCCAGCGGGTGGTCACCACCAGCTGGGCATCGATGGCCTGCTTGCACTGATGCTGGGCGTACCAGGAATTGCCGAGCCAGAACTGGGCGTTGGGCGCCATGTCGCTGTTGGGATGCTCGGCCACGAAATTCTCGAAGGCGCTGGCGGCCTCCTTGTACTTGCCGGCCTTGAACAGGTTCAGGGCGCTTTCATAGGCCTTGGATTCGGCTACCGGATCGGCAGACCGGGCAGCACCGCCGGGGGCGGCACCGGCACCTTCGCCACCAGGGGCCGCAGCTGCGCCAGGAGCGGCCGGTTCCAGCTTACGCAGGCGCCCGTCCAGGTCCAGGTAGAGATCCTGCTGGCGCTTCTTGGCCTGTTCGTTCTCGTAGGTGAGGGTTTCCAGCTGACCCCGCAGGCGCGCCAGTTCCTCGCGCAGGCCCATGATCTGGGTGGCGAGTTCGAGCTGGCCCTTGGCCTGGGTATCGAGCTTTTCTTCCGTATGCTTCTTCAGGTCGATGACCTGCTGACGGGCCTCCGCGTCATCGAAGAGGCCCGCCCGGGCCGCCGGTGCGGCCAGCAGGGTGCACAGCAGGACTGCGGGCAGTACCGGGCGGCGCAGCATGATCAGAACTCGCCGACGTAGAGGATGTCAGCCCGGCGGTTTTCAGCCCAGGCTTCTTCCCCATGGCCCTCGGCCTTGGGCTTTTCCTCGCCCAGGCTGACGGACTCGATCTGGTCCTCACGCACGCCCAGCAGCACCATCATCTGCTTCACGCCGTCGGCGCGCTTCTGGCCCAGGGAGAGGTTGTACTCGCGGCTGCCCCGTTCGTCGGTGTTGCCCTGGATCAGGATCTTGAACTGACGGTTTTCCACCAGGAACTTGGCGTGGGCATTGACCAGGGCGCGGTACTGCTCGGACACGTCGTAACGGTCCAGGGCGAAGTAGATGCTGCGCTTGGAGAGGATGCTCTTGGGATCGGTGAGCACGGCGGGCAGCTTGGTGCCCTTAGCGTCGGCAACATCGACACGGGCCACGCCGGCGTTGGGATCACGGTTTTCCACGGGGGCGCCGCCCTCACCGTCGCCGGTGGTGCCACAACCGGTCAGAGCCAGGGCTACGGCCACGGAGGCCAGGGAAATCTTGATGCTGTTTTTCATGGGTTTTGCTCCATCTGCAAGGTTTTAGTTATTTGGTGAAAGGACCCCAGGCGGGTTCCCGTACATCGCCCGCCGCTACCGACAGACGCTGTTTGATGCGGCCGTCGGCGGAAACCGCCGACAGCACTCCCCGGCCGCCGACTTCCGTCGCCAGGACGATCATGCGGCTGTTGGGGGCGAAACTGGGAGACTCATCCTTGTAGGAATCCGAGAGCACCTGCACCTGGCGGCTGGACAGGTCCATGATGGCCAGCTGGAAGCGCCCTTCGCGGCGGGCGATGAAGGCCAGGCTCTTGCCATCGGGAGAAGGACGGGGCGAAACGTTGTAACTACCCTCGAAGGTGACCCGCTCGGGGCTGCCGCCACTGGCGGAGACCCGGTAGATCTGGGGGCTGCCGCCCCGGTCGGAGGTGAAGTAGACGTAGGCCCCGTCGGGAGAGAACTGGGGTTCGGTATCGATACCGGCGGAAGAAGTGAGGCGCATCGGGGAGCCGCCGCCGGCACCGATGGTGTAGACCTGGGAACTGCCATCCTTGGTGAGCACGATGGCTAGCCGGCTGCCGTCCGGGGACCAGGCCGGGGCCGAGTTGGAGCCCTTGAAGTTGGCCACCACCTGGCGTTTGCCGGTGGCCAGGGAGTGCACGAAGATGATGGGCTTCTTGTTCTCGAAGGAGACGTAGGCGATGCGGCTGCCGTCGGGGGACCAGGCCGGGGAGATGATGGGCTCCCGGGAAACCAGAGCGGTCTGGGCGTTCTGGCCGTCGGAGTCAGCGATCTGCAGCTCGTAGCGGCCACCGGACTTGAGCACGTAGGCGATGCGGGTGGAGAACACGCCCCGCTCGCCGGTCAGCTTTTCGTAGATGTAGTCGGCGATGCGGTGGCCGGCAGCCCGCAGCTGGGGCGTGGCGGTCAGGTAGGCGGCACCGCCCAGGTTGCTCTGGCGATTCACGTCATAGAGCCGGAAGCGGGCTTCCATGCGGCCATCGGGGCTGCGTCCCAGGCTGCCGGCGGAGAGGGCGTCGGCGCCCCGGGCCTTCCAGGCACCGAAGTCTATGGGCGAGCTTTCGGTCAGGGCGGCGCCGCCGGTATCCACCAGCTTGAACAGGCCGCTGCGTTCCAGGTCGCCGCGCACCACGGTGGTGAGGGCGCGGCCGGAACCGGCATCACCGCCGAAATCGGCGATGGCCACGGGAATCTGGTTGGCACCGGCACCGGTGATTTCAATGGAAAGCTGGGCCTGGGCCAGGCTGCCCCAGCACAGCAGGGCGGTGGCGACGAGGCGGGTCGCCAGGCGACGGGTGTTGGGCAAGTTCATGTTCTTCAAGGGCATTTTCAAGTCCGGCGATTATACAGGGGCCGCCCCGGGGGAAAAGTCATTGTTCATGGGGGCGGTACTTGATTTCCAGGATGCGCTGGAACACGGCGGGATCATCGGGCTTGGGCAGGGGCGAGGACTTCAGCAGGGCCCGCTCGATGGCGGCATCCAGGGCCCCGTTGCCGCTGGAGCGCTTGAGCCGCACACCGATCACCTCGCAGGTGGGCAGCAGGGTGACTTCGAAGACCGCTTCGGGATTGCCCTGGATGCCCGGGGGCAGCACCACATTGCCGCGCACCTTGCCGACGATCTTGCCGACCCAGGTGCTCTCGGCGCTCTTGCGCCCCGCCGCCTTCTGGTCCGCATCGGCCATTGCCCGCAGCTGCTCTTCCCGGCTGGCCTTGGTCTGGGATTCGGTGCTGGTGCGGCTGGGCTTTTCCTGCTCCAGCAGGTCCTTCCAGGGGTCCTTGGGAGGCTCGGGCTTTTTCGGCTCGGGCTTCTTTTCCGGCTTGGGTTCCGGCTTTTTCGGTTCGGGCTTGGGCTCGGGTTTGGGTTCCGGCTTGGGCTTGGGTTCCGGTTTCTTGTCTTCCTTCTTCACCGCGATGTCGGGCTTGACCACGGGCTTGGGCTCCGGTTTCGGTTCCACCCTGGGCTCGGGCTTCGGTTCCGGTTTGGGCTCAGGCCTGGGCTGCTCCCTCGGCGGCGGCGGGGGCGGCGGCAGGGAGGTGGCCTGGCGCGGCACCGGGGACCAGAGCTCCACTTCCACGGCGGCCTGTTCGGTCTTCCACTGCACCCCCAGGAACAGGGCCACCGCCAGCAGCAGGTGCACGGCGATGGCAAGGGCCAGGGCCTTGCCCTTGCCGGGTTCCTGGTGTGCGGGCTGGATCATTTGCGCGTGGTTTCCAGGCCCACCCGCTTGAAGCCCAGGGCCTTGATCTCATCCAGGGCCGCCAGCACCGATTCGTAGCTGGCCTTCTTGTCGCCGGCCACCAGCACGGCGGCCTCGGGATTCTTCTCCTGCTCCTGGCGCAGCAGCTCGGCCAGCTCCCCCTTGTCCACAGTCCGGGGTTTGCCGCTGCTGCCCAGCAGGGTCAGGTCGCCATGGGCGCCGACACTGACCTTGAGCGGATTTTCCGGCGGCGTGTTGGCCTGCCCGACGCTGGGCAGATCCACGGAGCCGGTCTGCATCATCGGGGTGGCCACCATGAAGATGACCAGCAGCACCAGCATCACGTCGATGTAGGGCACCACGTTGATTTCGTTCTTGAGGCGGCGGGCGCGGCGCATGGCTTATCTCATCTGCCGCTGCAGGATGTTGGAGAACTCTTCCATGAAGGATTCGTAACGGGTGGCGAGCCGGTCGATGTCATGGGAGAAGCGGTTGTAGGCGAGCACGGCGGGAATCGCGGCAAAGAGGCCGATGGCCGTGGCCACCAGGGCTTCGGCGATGCCGGGGGCCACCGAGGAGAGGGTGGCCTGGCCCACGTTACCCAGGGCCCGGAAGGCATGCATGATGCCCCAGACGGTGCCGAACAGGCCGATGTAGGGGGAGACGGAGCCCACCGAGGCGAGGAAGGCCAAGTGGGCTTCCAGGGCGTCCAGCTCGCGCTGGTAGGTGGCGCGCATGGCCCGGCGGGAGCCGTCGATCACGTCGCTGGCCTCCAGGCCCTTCTGACCCTTCAGCTTGGTGAATTCCCGGAAGCCGGCTTCGAAAATGCGCTCCATGCTGCCGGCGTGGTGCCGGTCATTGACGGCGCTGTTGTAGAGGCTGTTCAGGTCGCCCCCGGACCAGAAATCCCGTTCGAAGGTCTCGGTCTTCTTGCGCGAATCCCGCACCGCGAACCACTTCATGAAGATGTAGTACCAGGACATGAAGGAGACCCCGGCCAGGAGGGCCATCACGGCCTGGACCACGGCGCTGGCTTGGAGAATCAGGTGCAGGATGGACATATCCTGGGTGACGTTCATTGCAGGGACTCCAGTTTTTGCCGCAGCCAGTCAGGAATGGCCGTGGATTTCATCTTGTGGGGATCGACGCAGACGATCTGCACGGTGGCGGTGGCCAGTTCCTCATCGCCCCGGCGCACGTGCTGGCGGAATACCACCTGGGCCCGGCCCAGTTTTTCCACCTCCAGCCCGACGCTGAGCAGATCGTCCAGGCGGGCCGGTTTCAGGTACTGGAGGCTGACGCTGCCGACCACGAACACGATGGCGTGGTCCCGGGCCAGTTCGGACTGGTCGTAGCCCAGGGTACGCACCCACTCGGTGCGGCAGCGCTCGAAGAATTTCAGGTAATTGGCGTAATACACGACGCCAGCCGCATCCGTATCCTCGTAATACACCCGCACGGGAATGCAGAAAGCGTTGGCTTTGGGCTCGTATTTCATGGCCGGGAATTTTACCCCAGGGGAAAAGGGCCTAATTGTAATGATTTGTTGCACTGCAGAAAGCGCCGATTTTTCCCGGCCCGCCACGGGCTTGCCCTCCGGCGCTCAGGCCCGCTCCCAGAACGGGGGCGAACCGATGCGTTCGGCCAGGTAATCCGCCAGCACCCGCACCCGGTGGGGCAGGTAGCGGTGCCCGGGAAACAGGGCGTGGATGTCCAGTTCGGGCAGGGGAAAATCGGGCAGCAGCTGCAGCAGCCGCCCGGCGCGCACCGCCTCGGCGGTGATGAAAGTGGGCTGGCAGGTGATGCCCAGGCCCCGTTCCGCCGCCTCCAGCAGGGCATCGCCGTTGTTGGCCTGGAAGCGGCCCCGCACCGGCACACTGCGCCAGACCCCATCGATCAGGAAGGTCCAGCTCGACTGGGGCGCCAGGGTGTAACCCAGACATTGATGCTCCAGCAGCGCTTCGGGCCGGGCCGGGTGACCGTGGCGCTCCAGGTAGGCAGGTGCGGCCACCACCGCCATGCGGCTGGTCCCCAGACGCCGGGCGACGCTGCCCGGGTCCAGCCGGGTGCTGACCCGCAGGGCCAGGTCGAAGCCCTCCTCCACCAGGTTCACCCGCCGGTCCGAAAACTCCAGCACCACCTCCACTTCCGGGTACAGGCCGGCAAAGTCGGCCAGCAGGGGCATCAGCCGGCGCAGGCCCAGGCTCATGGGCAGGGACATGCGGATCACGCCCCGGGGGGCCTGGCGCTCCCCGGCCAGATCCCCCTCCGCCGCCGCCACCAGGCCCAGGATGTCGCGGCATTTTTCCAGGTAGGCGGCCCCCTCGGGGGTCAGATGCAGGCTGCGGGTGCTGCGGGTCAGGAGCTTCACCCCCAGGTGCGCTTCCAGGGCGGCGATCTGCCGGGTCACCACCGAACGGGCCAGGTTGAGGCGCTCGGCCACGGCAGCAAAGCTGCCGGCTTCCGCCACCCGCACAAAGGTTTCCATCGCCAGCAAACGGTCCATCATTCCACTTTCAGCAACAATGAATTCTCCATTGGCAGCTATTTTAAGCCGGCAGAGCCCCTTACAGTGCAGCCATCTCCACTGCCCAGGCTGCCTCCATGCCCCGCCAACCTGTCCTGTTCGTCTCCCACGGCGCCCCCGACCTGCTGCTGCAGCCGGGTGCCACGGGCCGCCTCTGGCAGGCCCTGGGACTGGCCCTGCCGCGCCCCACGGCGATCCTGGCGGTATCAGCCCACTGGGGCAGCCGCCAGCCGCGCCTGGGAAGCACGACCCGGCCCGCCACCCTCCATGACTTCAACGGTTTTCCCGAGGCCCTCTACCGCTGCCAGTACCCGGCCCCCGGGGCTCCGGAACTGGCCGGACGGGCCGCGGCCCTGCTGACTGCGGCCGGCATCCCGGCGACCACAGACCCGGAGCGGGGCCTGGACCACGGGGCCTGGGTGCCCCTGAGCCTGCTCCACCCGGCAGCGGACATCCCGGTCTGCCAACTGGCCCTGCAGCCGGCCGCCGGCCCCGCCTGGCACCTGGAGCTGGGCCGGGCCCTGGCGCCGCTGCGGGAGGAAGGGGTGCTGATCCTGGCCTCCGGCGCCCTGACCCACAACTTCGGCTGGCTGTCCTGGTCGCCCACGGCCACCCCCTACGGGCCGGCGGAAGCCTTCGCCGACTGGGTCGGGGAACGCCTGGCCCGGAACGAAACCGCCGCCCTGCTCGATTACCGCCGCAGCGCCCCGCACGGGGCCGAAGCCCACCCCAGCGAGGAGCACCTGCATCCCCTGTTCGTGGCCCTGGGGGCCGGCGCTGACACGCCGCCCTGGCGCTTCAGCCCCGGGTTCAGCCACGGGGGCCTGGCCATGGACGCCTATCTCTGGGGCGCCGACGCCCTGGAATCCGACCATTTGAAGGAGTTTGCGCATGTCTGCTGAAACCCGCTACCGAGGCCCCGCCATCCTGGCTCACTGGCTCATGGCCGCCCTGATCCTGGCGCTGTTGCCCCTGGGCTTTTACATGCAGGGTCTGCCCTTGTCGCCGGCCAAGCTGCAGCTTTACGCCTGGCACAAGTGGGTGGGCATGACCGTGCTGCTGCTGGCCGTCCTGCGCCTGGCCTGGCGCCTGACCCACCGGCCGCCGCCGCCCCTGCCCGGCCCCGCCTGGCAGCTGCAGATCGCCGCCCTGACCCATGCCCTGCTTTACCTGCTCCTGTTCGCCGTGCCCCTGGCCGGCTGGCTGATGAGTTCGGCCAAGGGCTTTCCGGTGGTCTGGTTCGGCCTCTTGCCCCTGCCCGACCTGGTGGGCCGCGACGAGGCCCTGGGCCGGCTATTTCAGATCGCCCACCAGGGGCTGGCCTGGGGTATGGCCATCCTGGTGCTGCTGCACCTGGCCGCCGCCCTGAAACATCACTGGGTGGACCGGGACGGCACCCTGGCGCGCATGCTGCCCGGCCCCCGTCCCTGAGTTTGCCCCGCCCCTGCCCACCGTCCATCCTCTTTTCCGGAGAACATCATGATCCGTCCGCAACCTTACGCCCCGGCCCTGGTCTTTCTGGCAGGCCTGGCCCTGCTCGCCCCGACGGCCCAGGCCGTGGAATACAGCCAGGTCCAGCCGGCTGCCAGCAAGCTGGAATTCACCTTCAAGCAGATGGGGGTCCCCGTGCCCGGCCATTTCAAGCGTTTCGATGCCCGCCTGCGCTTTGACCCGGCCCGCCCCGAGCAGGCCAGCGCCAGCTTCAGCGTGGACCTGGCGAGCATAGACGCGGGCTCCCCGGAGGCCAATGCGGAAGTGGCCGGCAAGCAGTGGTTCGACCTGCCCCAGTTCGGCAGCGCCCGCTTCGTCTCTTCCCAGGTCCGCCCCCTGGGAGGGCAGCGCTACGAGGTACGCGGCACCCTGAACCTGAAGGGCCAGACCCGGGAGGTGGTCGCCACCTTCCAGGTCAAGGAAGAAGCCGGCCGGGCCGTGTTCACCGCCACCTTGCCCCTGAAGCGCCTGGAATTCGGCGTCGGCGCCGGCCCCTGGGGCGACACCAGCATCGTCGCCGACCAGGTGGATGTGCGCCTGCAACTGCTGGCCACTCCGGGCAAATGATCATCCCTCCCCAACCCCAACCCCAACCCCAATGGAGAAAACCATGAAAGCACCGCACCGCCAACTCGCCTTCCTCGCTCTGGGCGCCGCCCTGGCCGTTCCCGCCCTGGCCGCCCCGGAAACCTATGTGATCGACCCGACCCACAGCTACCCCCGCTTCTCCTACAGCCACTTCGGCTATTCAACCCAGCAGGGCACTTTCGGCAAGACCAGCGGCAAGATCGTCCTGGACCGGGCCGCCAAGAGCGGTAGCGTCGACGTGCAGATCGACATGAAGGCAGTAAACACCGGGCTGCCCCTGTTCGACGAGCACATCCAGGGCCCGGATTTCTTTGACACGGCCAACTTCCCCAGCGCCAGCTTCAAGTCGAGCAAACTGAACTGGAGCGGCGACAAGCTCGCCAGCGTGGACGGCCAGCTGACCCTGAAGGGGGTCACCCGGCCGGTCACCCTGGAAATCACCTCCTTCCAGTGCATGCCCCATCCGATGCTGAAGAAGGAAGCCTGCGGCGCCAACGCCACGGCCACCGTGAAACGCTCGGAGTTCAACGCCGGCAAGTACGCCCCCCACGTGAGCGACACGGTCACCCTCAACATCGCCGTGGAAGCCGTGCGGGAATAAATCCCGCCATCCCGGCCCCGCCCTGGCGGGGCCAGCCCTGCCAACCCACCGGAGCACCACCATGACCCCCTTGAACGACGCGGCCCTGGCTCAGCTGTTCACCGCCGCCCGCAGCCACAACGGCTTTCACCCCGATCCCATTCCCGGGGCCACCCTGGAGCAGCTCTACGACCTGCTGAAGTGGGGCCCCACCTCCATGAACTGCCAGCCGGCCCGGCTGGTGTTTGTCACCAGCCCCGAAGCCAAGGCCAGGCTGCAGCCGGCCCTGTCTCCGGGCAACGTGGCCAAGACCCTGGCGGCCCCGGTGACGGTGATCATCGCCCAGGACCGGCAGTTCTACGACCAACTGCCGGAGCAGTTCCCGGCCTACGACGCCCGCCCCCTGTTCGCCAGCAACCCGGAGCTGGCCGCCAGCACCGCCCTGCGCAACAGCAGCCTGCAGGGCGCCTACCTGATCCTCGCCGCCCGGGCCCTGGGGCTGGATTGCGGCCCCATGTCGGGCTTCGATGCGGCCGCCGTGGATGCGGCCTTTTTCCCCGACGGCCGGCATACGGTGAATTTCCTCTGCAATCTGGGCCGGGGGCAGCCGGAAAAACTCCACCCCCGGGGGCCCCGCCTGGATTTCGAGACCGCCTGCCGGATCTGCTGAACCTCCCGCCGGGCTTCCGGGGCCCTGCCGCAGGACCGCCCCGGAAGCCCCTCTTTCCCTATCCCGCCGGAGCGGGACATAAAACCGGGCAAGGCGGCCATCAGGAACACTTTTGTACAAATAACAGCTTCTTCGTTACCCTAGGGGCCGTCATCGACCTCCACCCCCCGGCCCATGAACCCCAGCACCCTCCAGATCGTTGGCGCGATCCTGTTCGCCGTCGCCATCATCCACACCTTCTCCACCAAGTTCTTCGAACACCTGGCCCATACCCGGCCTGCCCACGCGGGCCTCTGGCACCTGCTGGGCGAGGTGGAGGCCGTGTTCGGCTTCTGGGCCATCGTCCTGGTGGTCTTCATGGGTTTTGCCGTGGGCAAGGACGAGGCCGTGGGCTACCTGGACAGCCGCAACTACACGGAGCCCCTGTTCGTCTTCGCCATCATGGTGGTGGCAGCGAGCAAATCGATTCTCCAGTTCGCCTCCGGCCTGGTGCGCATGATCGCCAACTTCGTGCCCCTGCCCCGACCCGTGGCCATCTACTTCACCATCATGGCCGCGGTGCCCTTGCTGGGCTCCTTCATCACCGAGCCCGCCGCCATGACCCTGGCCGCCCTGATGCTGCGGGAGCTGTACTTCAGCAAGGGCATTTCCTCCAAGCTGATGTACGTCACCATCGGCACCCTGTTCGTGAACATCTCCATCGGCGGCACCCTGACCAGCTTCGCCGCGCCGCCGGTGCTGATGGTGGCCGCCACCTGGAACTGGGACAGCTGGTACATGCTCTCCCATTTCGGCTGGAAGAGCACCATCGCCGTGCTGATCAACGCCGCCACCGCCACCCTGATCTTCCAGAAGGAGCTGCGCCGCATCAGCATCAGCGCCCCCGCCAGCCAGGGCGACGTGCCCGCCCTGATGGTGGCCATCCACATCCTGCTGCTGTTCCTGATCGTGGTGTTCGCCCACCATCCCCCGGTCTTCCTCGGGGTATTCCTGCTGTTCATGGGCCTGGCCACCGCCTATCCGAAATTCCAGGAACGGCTGATCCTGCGCGAAGGTCTGATGGTGGCCTTCTTCCTGGCCGGCCTGGTGGTCCTGGGCGGGCAGCAGGCCTGGTGGCTGCAACCGATCCTGGTGCAGATGAACGCCACCACCGTCTATTTCGGCGCCACCGCCCTGACCGCCATCACCGACAACGCCGCCCTCACCTACCTGGGCTCCCTGGTGGAAGGCCTTTCCGAGGAATTCAAGTACGCCCTGGTGGCTGGGGCCGTCACCGGCGGCGGCCTGACCGTGATCGCCAACGCACCCAATCCGGCCGGCATGTCCATCCTGCGGGGGAATTTCGACGAGGGTTCAGTCAATCCCCTGGGCCTCTTGATCTCGGCCCTGCCACCTACCCTGGTGGCCATTCTGGCCTTCCAGTTGCTATGATCAGGGCCCTTTCCGGGCCATCCATGTAGACAACACGACAACACCCCGCCCGGCCCCTGGTCCGGCGGGGTCCTGTTTTGTATGAAAACCGACAAATTCCTCTTCCTTGCGGCTGCTTTGCCTGGGAATGCTCCTTGCTATCCAGGCTCGGTCCTTCTTCCCTTTTCCGTCCGAGAACAGCCATGAACCCCACGACAATACAAATGGTCGGCGCCGCGATCTTCGCCATCGCCATCCTGCATACCTTTTCCACCAAGTTCTTCGAGCACCTGGCCCATACCCGGCCCACCCATGCGGGCCTCTGGCACCTGCTGGCCGAGGTGGAAGCCGTGTTCGGCTTCTGGGCCATCGTCCTGATCCTGTTCATGGGCTTTGCCGCGGGCAAGGCAACAGCGGTGGAATACCTGGACACACGCAACTACACGGAGCCCCTGTTCGTCTTCGCCATCATGGTGGTGGCGGCCAGCAAGTCCGTCCTCCAGTTCGCCTCCGGCCTGGTGCGCATGATTGCCCGCTTCGTGCCCCTGCCCGCCAACGTGGCCTTCTACTTCACCGTGCTGGGGGTGGTGCCGCTGCTCGGCTCCTTCATCACCGAGCCGGCGGCCATGACCCTGGCCGCCCTGATCCTGCGCGACCGCTTCTACAGCAAGGGACTCTCCAGCAAGCTGATGTACGTCACCATCGGCACCCTGTTCGTCAATGTCTCCATCGGCGGCACCCTGACCAACTTCGCCGCCCCGCCGGTACTGATGGTGGCCAGCACCTGGGGCTGGGACAGCTGGCACATGCTCTCCCACTTCGGCTGGAAGTCGGCCCTGGCGGTGTTCGTCAACGCCGGCATCGCCACCCTGATCTTCCAGAAGGAACTGCGCCGCCTCCCGGCCGAAGCCCTGAGCGGCAAGGCCGAAGTACCCGCCCTGATGGTGGCCATCCACCTGTTCCTGCTCGGCCTGATCGTGACCTTCTCCCACCATCCCCCGGTGTTCCTGGGCATCTTCCTGCTGTTCATGGGCCTGGCCACCGCCTATCCCCAGTTCCAGGAACGCCTGATCCTACGTGAAGGCCTGATGGTGGCCTTCTTCCTGGCCGGCCTGGTGGTCCTGGGCGGCCAGCAATCCTGGTGGCTGCAGCCGATGCTGACCCAGATGAACGCCACCACCATCTATTTCGGCGCCACCGCCCTGACCGCCATCACCGACAACGCCGCCCTCACCTACCTGGGCTCCCTGGTGGAAGGCCTGTCCGAGGAATTCAAGTACGCCCTGGTCTCCGGCGCCGTCACCGGCGGCGGCCTGACCGTGATCGCCAATGCTCCCAACCCGGCCGGCATGTCCATCCTGCGCGGCCATTTCGACGAAGGCTCGGTCAATCCCCTGGGCCTGTTCGTGGCCGCCGTGCCCCCCACCCTGGTGGCGATCCTGGCCTTCCAGCTGCTCTGAGCCGACACAGGCCAACGCCCCGGCAGCACCCGTAAAAAAGCCCACTCCTTCCGGGGTGGGCTTTTTACTTGGCGCCGGGATTATCCAGGCTCAGATGCCGTCCAGGAGATCCGTGCTCAGGCCCACGCCCCCGGGCACCTGCAGGCCCATGTGCCGGTAGATGGCCGGGGTGGCCATGCGCCCGCGCAGGGTGCGCTGCAGGTAGCCCTGCTGAATCAGGTAGGGTTCCAGCACGTCCTCGATGGTGTCCCGGGATTCGCCGATGGCGGCCGCCAGGTTGTCCACCCCCACCGGACCGCCGCCGAACTTGTCGATGATGGCGGAGAGCAGCTTCCTGTCCATCAGGTCCAGGCCCACCGGGTCCACATCCAACATGGCCAGGGCCGCATCCGCCGTGCCCCGGGTGATGTGGCCGTTGGCTTTCACCTCGGCGTAGTCGCGCACCCGGCGCAGCAGCCGGTTGGCGATGCGGGGCGTGCCCCGGGAGCGGCGGGCGATTTCCAGGGCTCCTTCCGGGTCCATGGGGGCGTTCAGCAGGTGGGCCGAGCGGCTGACGATCTGCTGCAGCTCCGCCGGGGTGTAGAACTCCAGCCGGGCGACGATGCCGAAGCGGTCGCGCAGGGGATTGGTGAGCATCCCGGCCCGGGTGGTGGCGCCCACCAGGGTGAAGGGCGGCAGGTCCAGCTTCACCGAGCGGGCCGCCGGGCCCTCGCCGATCATGATGTCGATCTGGTAATCCTCCATGGCCGGGTAGAGGATTTCCTCCACCACCGGGCTCAAGCGGTGGATTTCGTCGATGAACAGGATGTCATGGGGTTCCAGGTTGGTGAGCAGGGCCGCCAGGTCCCCGGCCCGTTCCAGCACCGGGCCCGAAGTCTGGCGCAGGCTCACCCCCATTTCCTGGGCCAGGATGTGGGCGAGCGTCGTCTTGCCCAGGCCCGGGGGGCCGAAAAGCAGCACGTGGTCCAGGGACTCGCCCCGGTTCCGGGCTGCCTGGATGAAGATTTCCAGCTGCTCGCGGATCTTCTCCTGGCCCGTGTAATCGGCCAGGCGCTTCGGGCGCAGGGCCCGTTCCAGGGCTTCCTCCTGGGCCGACCTGGACTGGGGGGCGATGAGCCGCTCGGCCCCGGGGGCGGCGGCGAGATCGTCGGTTTCTATCATGGCTTCAGACCGCTTCTTCCGTTTCCGGCTGGCGCATCCAGCGCAGGAACAGCACGTGGGCCAGGGCCAGCAGGGTGGGGCCCAGGAAGATGCCGATGAAGCCGAAGGCCAGGATGCCCCCGAACACCCCCAGGGCAATCAGCAGGATGGGCAGGCTGGCGCTCCGGGAAATCAGGATGGGCTTGACGAAGTTGTCCACGCTGCTGATCACCAGCACCCCGTAGACGACCATGAAGATGGCCCAGCCGATCTCGCCCTGCTCGTACAGCCAGAAGGCGGCACCGCCCCAGAGCAGCGGCGGTCCCACGGGAATCATGGAGAGGAAGAAGGTGGCCATGGCCAGCAGGATGGCCCCGGGCACCCCGGCGATGAGAAAGCCCAGCAGGGCCACGATGGCCTGGGCCAGGGCAGTGCCGACGATGCCTATCATCACCCCGGTCACCGTGGCCCGGGACAGCTGCAGCATCTCCATGCCCAGCTCCCCCCCCAGGCGCCGGGCAGCACGGCCCAGCATTTCGGTGAGGGACTGGCCGTCCCGGTACAGGAAGAAGCCGATGAAGATCACCAGCACCAGCTGCAGGATGCCGTTACCCACCAGGCCGATGCTGGCCAGGGCCGCCTGGCGCGCCGGCTCGTAGGCCCGGCGTACCAGGTTCATGAGCTCGTCGCGGCTGTCCGCCAGCTGGTGCCAGTAATCGACGATCTGCTGCCCCACCAGGGGCAGGCGCACCAGCCATTCGGGAGGCTCGCCGATGCCGTCGTTGAGCCAGGGGCGGATCTTCTCCACCAGCATGTGCACCGCATCCCCCAGGCCGGCGGCCAGGAAGACGGTGGGCAGCACCATGCCCAGCATCAGGAGCAGGGTCATCAGGGAAGCCGCCAGGGTATCCCGCCCCCCGAGCCGGCGGTGCAGCCAGGCATAGGCGGGCCAGGTGGTGATGCAGACCACGGCGGCGAACAGCACCGCCGCCAGGAAGGGATAGACGACCAGCAGACAGCCCAGGATGAGCAGGGTGATCAGGCTGATCTGGGCCAGGCGTTTGGGATCGAAGATCATGGGCGGTCTCGCGGGGTGGGGTTCAGAACCGGGCCAGGGACTTGAGGGCCTGGCGAATGCCTTCGGAAGTGGACAGGCCCGGCGCCAGGGCCTTGATGGCGCCCTGGGCTTCCTTCTCGTTGTACCCCAGGGCCAGCAGGGCGTTGAGCACGTCGTCGTCGGGCGCCCCCGGGGCGCTGCCGGCCGCCAGGGGGGCGCCGCCCCCGACCTCGGGCAGCTTGCCCTTCAGTTCCAGCAGCAGCCGCTCGGCGGTTTTCTTGCCGATCCCGGGAACCTTGGTGAGCCGGCCCGCCTCCTGGCGCGCCACGGCGCTGGCCAGATCATCCACCGAGAGGCCGGACAGCACGGCCAGGGCGATGCGGGCCCCGACCCCGGAAATCTTCAGCAGCTGCCGGAAGGCGGCGCGCTCCCCGGCGCTGCCGAAACCGTAGAGGAAGTGCCCGTCCTCCCGCACCGCATGGTGGATCAACAGGGTCACCGGCTCGCCCAGGGGCGGCAGGTTGTAGAAGGTGCTCATGGGCACATCCACCTCGTAGCCGACGCCGCCCACGTCGATCAGCAGCTGGGGGGGATTTTTTTCGGCCAGGCGGCCACTAAGGCGTCCGATCATGGGGAGGGCGTCGCAAAAAAGAGGCCGGCGGCCAGGAGCAGGCCGCCCAGGTTGGCCGCCAGGATGGAGAGCTTGATGGCGGGCACCAGCAGGGCCGGATGACAGGCATGGGCCAGCAGTTGCCGGGCCGCATGGAAGGAAAACGGCAGGGCAAAGGCCCCCGCCGCCGCGTAGATGGGCAGCAGGCTGCGCCCCACCATGAACAGGATCAGCCCGTAGGCCAGGGTGGCCACGCCCAGGTAGCCCCAGCGGGCCTCCCCGGGCCCCAGGCGCACCACCAGGGTGCGCTTGCCGGCGCAGGCATCGGCCTTCAGGTCGGGGAATTGATTGATGTAAAGGATGTTGGCCACCAGCAGGGCGTAGGGCAGCCCGGCCAGCCAGGGCAGCAGGGCGACGCTGCCGCGCTGGACCAGGTCGGTGCCGACCACCACCAGCAGCCAGCCGGCCACGATGGCCAGTTCTCCCAACCCCCGGGACATGAGCTTGAAGGGCGGCGCCGAATAGGCCCAGCCCACCCCTAGGCCGGCCAGGCCGACCCAGAACAGCTCGGCGCTGGAAACCTGCATCAGCCAGAGGCCGGCGGGAATCACCGCCGCCAGCAGGGCATAACCGAACCAGGCGGCGCCGCGCAGGCTGAGGAGGCCGTTCTGGATGAAGCGGCTGCCGCCGGTGAAGGGAAAGACTCGCTCCTGGTTGGCGGCATCGGAGCCGTTCAAGGCATCGTAGTAGTCGTTGATCACATTCACCCCGGCGTGGGCCACCAGGGCGAAGAAGATGGTCACCAGGGCCTTGTCCAGCTGCAGCGGCAAGCCGCTGAAATGGGCCGTGGCCAGGCCGATCAGGCAGGCCACCAGGGTGACGCTGAGGAAGGCGGGCCGGGTCGCCGCCAGGTACTTGGCAACGGGATTGGAAAAGCTGTTCAGGGTAGGTTCGGCGCTCTGCATGGCATCATCCTATCAGGCGACCGTTACGGACGCGATAGGCGCCCTTGCCCAGCCCGGCCATGCCGCCCAGGCCCCCGTGGGCATGGCAGATGGCGCAGGCCAGGGCGTCGGCCGCATCGGCCGTCGGCGTGCCGCCCAGGTTGAGGAGCCGCACCACCATGTGCTGCACCTGTTCCTTGGCCGCCTTGCCGTGCCCCACCACCGCCTGCTTCACCTGCAGGGCCGTGTATTCCGCCACCGGCAGCCCGCCGTGCACCAGGGCCGACAGGGCGGCGCCCCGGGCCTGGCCCAGGAGCAGGGTGGATTGGGGATTGACGTTCACGAACACGATTTCCACCGCCGCCTCATCCGGCTGGTAGGTGGCGATCACCTCGCTGATGCCCTTGAACAGGGTGGCGATGCGCTGGGGCAGGCTGTCCTGCTCCTTGGACTTGATGCAGCCGCTGGCCACGTAGCTGAGCTGGTTGCCCGCCTTCTCGATCACCCCGAAGCCGGTCACCCGCAGCCCCGGATCTATGCCCAGGATCCGCGTCATGCCTGGCCCCGGGCCAGATACACCCCGGCCACCGCCAGCCCCATGCCCACCAGGGCCAGGACCCCCAGGGTCTCGCCGAACAGGGCCCAGGCAATCAAGGCCGTGGTGGGCGGCGTCAGGTAGAAGAGCCGGGCCACATGCACGGCGCTGCCCTGGCGGATCAGGATGTTGAGCAGGCTGATGGCGCCGATGGACAGCACCAGCACTAGCCAGAACAGGGCGAACAGGAATTCCCCGCTCCACTGGACCACCATGGTTTCCGTCGCCAGGGCCACCGGCAGGGTGAGCAGGGCCGCCGGGACGAACTGCAGCACCGCCCCGGTACGCAGGTCGAAACGGGCGCAGAAACGCTTCTGGTACAGGGTGCCGACGGTAATCCCGAGCAGGGCCACCAGGGCCGGCAGGAACTGGCTGGACAGGGCCCCCAGGCCATCCCCCAGCTTGTGGGATACCACCAGCCCCACCCCGACAAAGCCCAGGCCCAGGCCCAGCCACTGGCGCGGCACCACCTTTTCGCCGAGCAGACCGCCGGCAGCCAGGGCGGTAAGCAGGGGCTGCATGCCCACCACCAGGGCCGTCAGCCCGGCCGGCAGACCGTGCCGGATGGCCATGAACACCCCGGCCAGGTAAAAACCATGCACCAGCACCCCGGAGACACCGATATGCAGCCACTGGCGCGGCTCCCGGGGCCAGGGCGCCCGGGTCAGGCCGACGATCACCAGCATCAGGGTGACCACCAGGGCATAGCGGCAGAGCAGGAAGGTCAGAGGCTCCGCATAGGGCAGGCCGAACTTGGCCCCGACGAAGCCGGTGCTCCAGAGGAAGACGAACAGGAGGGGCAACAGGGCTTGCATTCAGCAGCTCCCGCCAGAAAAAACAAAGGCGGCGCCAAGCGCCGCCCTGCGGGGAGTCCTTGCGGACATCACTCGTCCATCACCGCAGTGGTGTAGATCTCCTGCACGTCGTCCAGGCCTTCCAGGGCGTCCAGGAGCTTCTGCATGCGCACCGCGTCGTCGCCGGCCAGTTCGCTTTCGCCTTCCGGCTTCATGGTCACCTCGGCAAACTCGGGCTTGAAGCCGGCGGCTTCCAGGGCGTCCTTGACGGCGATGAAGTCGGTGGGGGCGGTGATCACCTCGATGGAACCATCGTCATTGGTCGCCACATCCTCGGCGCCGGCTTCGATGGCCGCGTCCATCAGGGCGGCTTCGTCGGTGCCGGGGGCGAACAGCATCTGGCCGCAGTGCTTGAACTGGAAGGCCACGCAGCCGTCGGTGCCCATGTTGCCGCCGTACTTGTTGAAGGCGTGGCGCACTTCGGCCACGGTGCGGGTCTTGTTGTCGGTGAGGCAATCCACCATCACCGCAGCACCGCCGATACCGTAACCCTCGTAGCGGACCTCCACGTAATCGACACCTTCCAGTTCCCCGGTGCCCTTCTTGATGGCGGTGTCGATCTTGTCCTTGGGCATGTTCACGCCCTTGGCCTTGTCCACCGCGACGCGCAGGCGCGGGTTGAAGCTGATGTCGCCGCCGCCCATCTTGGCGGCCACGGTGATTTCCTTGGCAATCTTGGAGAAGGCGGCGCCGCGCTTCTCGTCCTGGCGACCTTTACGGTGCTGGATATTGGCCCATTTACTGTGTCCGGCCATGGTGGTTCCCTGGTTGAATTAAACAAAGAAAGCGGGATTTTACCCGCCGCCGGGCTTCTCGTCAGGCCATCGTGGGGCCGCCGGGGAGCGTCCCGGGTGCGCTTGTTGCTTGAGCCCCGCCTTTTTCCCCTGCGGAATTCCCTCCACCATGAGAAAACCCACCCTGTACCAAAGCCTGAAGGCCAAGAAGCGCAGCCAGCAACTGGTGATCGGCGTGACCTGGTACACCCCGGAAACCTGGGCCCAGGTCAAGGCCACGGCCACCGATCCGGAGTGCTTCGAAGACAGCTTCGAGAAGTGGAAAGCCATGGCCGTGGCGGCCCGGCGCAATTTCCAGCGCTCCGGCGTGATGGCCCTGGAGTGCCAGATCGACCCGGAACAGTTCGCCGCCTGGTGCGCAACCCACCAGCAGGAAAACAATTCCACCGCCCGGGGGGAGTACGTCTCGGAAGTCCTGAGCGCGGTGCACAACCCGCCGGCCTGAGGCCCCGGCCTGTCGCGAAACCGACAGAGGGAAACGCCACGACCCATCTTCCGTACAACCGGGGTTGGTAGAATCCCCGGCATTCCTTATTCCCGAAGAGACGCCCATGACCGCTCCCCTCGTCGTCGCCAGGCACCAGGACCTGGACATCGCCCTGCTGCCCGCCCTGGCCAACCGCCACGGCCTGATCACCGGCGCCACCGGCACCGGCAAGACCATCACCCTGCAGGTGCTGGCCGAGCGCTTCGCCAACATCGGCGTGCCCGTGTTCATGGCCGACGTGAAGGGGGACCTGTCGGGTCTGGGCGCCCCGGGCCGGCCCTCCCCCAAGCTGGAGGAACGGCTCAAATCCCTGGGGGTGGAAGACTGGCAGCCCAAAGCCTGCACCACGGTGTTCTGGGATGTGTTCGGCACGAGCGGCCATCCGGTGCGGGCCACCATCTCGGACATGGGCCCGATCCTGCTGGCCCGGCTCCTCAACCTGAACGACACCCAGGCCGGCGTCCTGCAACTGGTGTTCAAGATCGCCGACGACCAGGGCCTGCTGCTCCTGGACCTGAAGGACCTGCGCGCCATGGTCCAGCACGTGGGCGAGAACGCCAAGGATTTCACCACCGAATACGGTAACGTTTCGGCCGCCTCCATCGGCGCCATCCAGCGCAACCTGCTGACCCTGGAGGAACAGGGCGGCGACCTGTTTTTCGGCGAGCCCATGCTCGACATCAACGACCTGATGCAGACCGACGCGGACGGGCGCGGCGTCATCAACGTGCTGGCGGCGGAAAAGTTGATGCAGTCCTCCCGGCTTTACTCCACCTTCCTGCTCTGGATGCTCTCGGAGCTGTTCGAGCAGCTGCCGGAAGCCGGGGACCTGGAGAAGCCCAAGCTGGTGTTCTTCTTCGACGAGGCCCACCTGCTCTTCAACGAGGCGCCGGCGGCGCTCCTGGAGAAGATCGAGCAGGTGGTGCGGCTGATCCGCTCCAAGGGGGTAGGCGTCTACTTCGTCAGCCAGAACCCCCTGGACGTGCCCGACACGGTGCTGGGCCAGCTCGGCAACCGGGTCCAGCACGCCCTGCGTGCCTTCACCCCCCGGGATCAAAAGGCGGTCAAGACCGCCGCCGAAACCCTGCGCGCCAACCCGGCCTTCGACGCGGCCACGGCCATCACCGAGCTGGGGGTGGGCGAGGCCCTGGTTTCCTTCCTGGATGAAAAGGGCCGGCCCACCATGGTGGAACGGGCCTTCATCCTGCCGCCTGCCTCCCGCATCGGGCCCCTGGACGCGGCCGAACGCGCAGCCGCCATCAAGGGCTCCCTGCTCTACGGCCATTACGAACAGGCCCTGGACCGGGAATCCGCCTACGAAAAGCTCAAGGGCCAGGCCGCCGCCGCAGCCCCGACCTCGACCCAGAGCAAGCAGCAAACGCCCCAGGCCCCCGCCGACCCGGACAAGCCGGGCGGCATGCTCGATGGCCTGGGCGACCTGTTCGGCGGCGGCAGCCCCGCCTCCGGCTCCCGGCGCAGCAGCAGCCGGGAAGGCGTGGTGGAGGCCCTGGCCAAATCCGCCGCCCGGGCCATAGGCTCCCAGGTGGGCCGGGAAATCATCCGCGGGGTGCTGGGCTCCATCCTAGGCGGCAGCTCCCGGCGTCGCTGAGCGCGGCGGGCGGGCGCTGCCCCGCCGCCGCCAGGGCCGTCAGCAGCTCCCGGGCGAAGCCCGAGAGGGCGGCCTCGTCCCGGACGCAGAGCTGCAGGTCCCGGCGGGCCCAGGGCTCGTCCAGCTCCACCAGCCCCGGCGGTTCCCGCAGACTGAGGCCGGCCAGGGCCGAGCGGGGCACCAGGCCGATGCCCACCCCGGCCCCCACCATGCGGCACACGGCGTCGAAACTGCGCACCTGGATGCGCACGTCCAGGGGCCGCCCCAGGGTGGCTGCCGCCTGCAGGGTGAAGCGGTGGATGGCTGAGCCCGCGTGCAGCATCACGAAGGGATAGTCCAGGGTCTCGGCGAAGCGGACCCCGGCCCGCACCGCCAGGGCATGGGCGGCGGGCACCACCAGCACCAGCCGGTCCTGCCGGTAGGGCAGCAGCCGCACCCCGGCTTCCAGCACCGATTCCCCCGGGGACTCGGCCACCACCCCCAGTTCCACTTCCCCCTTGGCCACCGCCTGGACGATGTCCGGACTGGTGTGTTCTTCCAGGCTGACGCTGACCTGGGGATGGGCGCGCAGGAATTCCGCTAGGTCGTCGGGCAGGAAGGTGTGGGTGGCATGGGTGTTGGCCCATAGGCTGACTTGGCCCCGCACGCCCCGGGCGAAGGGGGCCAGTTCCGCGTGCATCTGTTCGAGCCGGGCGAACACCTGGCGGGCGTGCCGCAGCAGGGCCTGACCCGCCGGGGTGGGGCTGAGCCCCCGGGCCCGGCGCTCGAACAGGGATGTGCCCAGGCTTTCCTCCAGCAGCTTGAGCCGGTGGCTGGCCGAGGATGGTGCCAGATGCACCCGCTCTGCGGCACGGGTCAGGTTGCCCGCTTCGGCAATGGCGACAAACAGGCTCAGGTCGGTGAGGTCGTAACGCAGGGACATGGGAGGTTTCGTTTCTGACGAACGCAGGAGTGGCATCTTAGCAATTGTGGCGGGCTTGCGCCCCAGGCCTAATGGGCGCCTCTGCACAATGGAGCCGTCCATGGGCCAGCCCAACCCCGCCGCCGAACGTTTCGGCATCCTGCTCGCCCTCCTGGCCGCCCTGGGTTTTTCCCTCAAGGCCATCTTCGTCAAGCTGGCCTATGCCTGGCCCGTGAGCGCCGTCACCCTGCTCGCCATCCGCATGCTGCTCTCCCTGCCGGTGTTCGCCTGGGTGGGCTGGCATTCCAGCAAGGCGGCGCCGCCCCTCACCCGGCGCGATTGGCTGATCCTCACCGGCCTGGGTCTGGCCGGCTATTACGGGGCCAGCATCCTGGATTTCCTCGGGCTCCAGTACATCACCGCAGCCCTGGAGCGGCTGATCCTGTACACCTACCCGACCCTGACGGTGCTGATCGCCGTGCTGGTGTTCAAGCGCCCCCTGCAGCGGCGGGAGCTGGGGGCCATCCTGCTCTCCTACGCCGGCATCGGCTTGGCCTTCGCCCACGACCTGGATCTGGCCGCCGAAGGGCATGCGGTCTGGCTGGGCGCGGGACTGGTGTTCGCCTCCAGCCTCACCTACGCGGTGTATCTGAGCGGCAGCGGCCCCATGATCGCCCGCCTGGGCAGCGCCCGCTTCACCGCCCTGTGCATGCTGGTGTCCACCACCGGCACCCTGGCCCATTTCGCCCTGAGCCAGCCCCTGGAGGCCCTGATCCTGCCCTGGCAGGTCTATGGTCTGGGCGCGGCCATGGCGGTGTTTTCCACCATCCTGCCGGTGTTCATGCAGTCGGCGGCGATCCGCCGCATCGGCGCCTCCCGCTCGGTGCTGATCGGCACCATCGGCCCCATGGCCACCATCTTCTTCGGCTGGTGGTGGCTGGGGGAAACCCTGTCCCTGCACCAGATGCTGGGCGCCGGCCTGGTGCTGGCCGGGGTGCTGCTGGTGAGCCTGAAGCGATAGTTCACAAATTTCTGTCTTGACAGAAATTTGTGAACATCTATAGTCACGCCATGGAACTCACACCTGTCACCGAACGCTTCATCCTCCACTGGGGGGAAATGGGGGCCCGCTGGGGCGTCAATCGCACCGTGGCCCAGATTCACGCCCTGCTCTACCTGGCCGAGCAGCCCATGGCCGCGGACGAGATCGTGGACACCCTGTCGGTGGCCCGCTCCAACGTCAGCAACAGCCTCAAGGAGCTGCTCTCCTGGAAGCTGGTGCGGGTGGTGCATGTGCTGGGGGACCGGCGCGACCATTTCGAGACGTCCAAGGATGTCTGGGAACTGTTCAAGCTGATCGTCGAGGGCAGGAAGCAGCGGGAGGTGGAGCCCACCCTGGCGGTGCTGGGCGAATGCCTGGCCAGCCCGGAGCTGGACAAGGAGAGTCCCGGAGTCCGCAAGCGCATCGAGGAGACCCGGGAGTTCATCCGGGTGCTCACGGTGTGGGCCGACGAAATGCTGCGCCAGGACCCGGAGACCCTGATGAAGGTGCTCAAGATGGGCGCGAAGATTCGTAATCTGGTGCGGGGCGAATAGCCCGGCACTCCCGGCGGGGCGGCCTTGCCGCCCTTTTTTGGCAGCAGTTATTTCTGTTTTTACTGAAATTACAGATAGAAAGGACGGAACATGGACACCCAGGCCTATCCCATGGAATTCCTCTACGACGGGGAATGCGCCATCTGCCGCTTCGACGTGGCCCATCTGCGGCGCCACGACCGGCACGGCCGCCTGCGCTTCATCGACATCAGCGGCGCCGATTTCGACCCCACTCCCTACGGCCGCAGCAAGGCGGAACTGCTGGCCCGCATCACCGCCCGACGGGCTGACGGCCGCATCGTCGAGGGGCCGGAAGTGTTCCGCCTGGCCCTGGCCGCCAACGGCCTGGGCTGGCTGGTGGCCCCGACCCGCTGGCCCGGACTCGCCTGCATCACGGAAGCGTCCTATCGCTGCTTCGCCCGCCACCGGGTGCAGTTGTCGCGCCGCTTCGGGGGCATCTTCGCCCGCCTCACCCCGGTCTGCGACGGGGACGTCTGCCAACGCCCGGGGAGCGGATCATGAAAGCCTCCCTGCTGCTCCTGGCCCTGACCCTGCCGCCCCTGGCCGGCTTCCTGGTGGCCCGCTACCTGAACCCCACCCTGGAGCGCCTGCTCACGGAGCTGTGCGGCAGCGTCGAACGGGCCGGAATCTGGGTGCGCCTGGTGCAGCTGTTCCTGATGCTCGGGCCCACGGCCCTGGCCCTGATGCGGGCCGATGGCTGGCGCTCCCTGGCGGACGGGCTGGATACCCTGCACGCCATGGCCAGCATCACCGTCAATGGTCTGCTGATCGTGCTCACGGTGGTGGCCTGGGTGCTCTGGCGCCAAATTCCCAAGGACCGGGAGGAAAGATCATGAACATCCTGCTCTGCGGCGCCGACGGCATGCTCGGCCGCCACCTGGGCCGGCAACTGGAGGCGGCCGGTCACCGGGTGGTGCGCGGCGTGCATAGACCTCGCCTGCCCGGGGACCTGGCCCTGGATTACCGCTGCGACCTGAGTCCGGAAGCCTGGCTGCCCCGCCTGGCGAGCATCGACGCGGTGATCAACGCCGTGGGCATCCTGCGCGAGACCCGGGCCGGGGATTACCTGCGCATCCATCACCAGGCACCGGCGGCTCTGTTCGCCGCCTGCGCCCGGGCCGGCATCACCCGGGTGGTGCAGATTTCCGCCCTGGGCCAGGGAGATGCAGCCGGCCTGCCCCCCTACCTGGCCAGCAAGCGGGCCGCCGACGCCGCCTTGATCGCGGCCCTGCCCCAGGGCGCCACGGTGCTGCGCCCGGGCCTGGTGTTCGCCCCGGACGGGGCCTCCAGCCGCTTCTTCCTGGCCCTGGCCAGCCTGCCGCTGCTGGCCCTGCCCGGGGGCGCCGGCCCGGTGCAGCCGGTGCATGTGGATGATCTGGCCGCCGCGGTGCTCGCCTGCCTGGAACAGCCCCCCGGCCCCACCCGGGTGCTGGAACTGCCCGGCCCCCGGGCCCTGAGTTACCGGGACTGGCTGCAGACCTACCGGCGCCTGCAGGGACTCGCCAGCGCCCCCTGCCTGCCCCTGCCCGCATGGCTGATGCCCCTGGCGGCCCGGGTGGCGGGGTTCTTTCCCGGCTCCCTGCTCTCTGCCGACAGCTGGCGCATGCTCGCCGCCGGCAACCTGGGGGACCCGGCCCCGGCCACCGCCCTGCTGGGCCGGCCCCTGCGGGACCCGGAAGCCTTTGCCCCGGCCGCCGCCGCGCCCCAGCTGCTGCAGCAATCCCTGGCCTGCTGGCGGCCCCTGCTGCTGCGCGGCGTGCTGGCGGCCATCTGGCTCAGCACCGCCCTGTTGTCCGCCGGGCTCTACCCGCTCCAGGACAGCCTCGCCCTGCTCGCCCCCTTCGGCCTCCAGGGCAGCCTGGCCCTGGCCGTGCTGGGGAGCGCCACCCTGCTCGATGCCGGGCTGGGCCTCCTGACCCTGCTGCGCCCCGGACGGCGCCTGTGGTGGGCACAGCTGGCCCTGGTGGGCGCCTACACGATCCTCATTGCCTGGCAGCTGCCGGCATTCCTGCTGCACCCCTTCGGCCCCATCCTGAAGAACCTGGCGGTGGCGGCCCTGCTCGTTCAACTACTCGCCGAGGAGCAAAGACCATGAACACCTATCTGATCATCAAGTGGCTGCACATCCTGTCTTCCGTCGCCATGGTGGGCACCGGCTTCGGCACCGCCTTCTACCTGTTCTTCTGCAACCGCAGCCGCAACGTGGAGGCCATCGCCGAGGTCAGCCGCCTGGTGGTGCGGGCCGATACCTGGTTCACCACCCCGGCGGTGATCTTCCAGCCCCTCTCGGGCCTGTGGCTGATGCAGCAGGGGGGCTGGAACCTGGGCACCGGCTGGGTGCTGACTTCCATTGCCCTGTTCCTGCTGGCCGGCGCCTGCTGGCTGCCGGTGGTCTGGCTGCAACTGCGCCTGCGGGACATGGCCCTGGTGGCCCGCCAGGACGGCCAGCCCCTGCCCGAACGTTACTGGCGCTATGCGCGCTTCTGGGAGTGGCTGGGCTACCCGGCTTTCTTTGCCATGGCCGTGGTGTTCTACCTGATGGTGAACAAGCCCTTCTGAGCAACCGGCCTAGGGGAGCGGGGGGAGCTGTGGGAGCGCCGGCAGGGGCCAGCGCCCGGCACCGATGGCGCTTTCCAGCTCGGCCGCGGGGATGGGACGGCTGAACAGATAGCCCTGGCCCACGGTGCAGTGCAGCGCTTTCAGGATGGCCTCCTGGGCCTGGGTCTCCACCCCTTCGGCCACGGTGATCAGGCCCAGGCTGCGCCCCAGGGCCACCACGGCCTGGGTGATGGCGCCGGCGTTGGCGTCCCGCTCCATGTCGAGCACGAAGGAACGGTCGATCTTCAGGGTATCCAGGGGGAAGCGGCGCAGGTAGGCGAGGCTGGAATAGCCGGTGCCGAAATCATCCACCGCCAGCAGCACCCCCAGGCCCTTGAGTTCCCGCAGGGTGGCGGTGGCCTGGTCGGCATTGCCCATCAGGGTGGATTCGGTGAGTTCCAGCTCCAGCTGGGCCGGGGGCAGGCCCGACTGCTCCAGGGCCTGGCGCACCACGCCCACCAGGTCCTCGGCCACGAACTGGGTGGCGGAGAGGTTCACCGCCATGCGCAGGGGCGCCGCGAACAAGCGGCTCCAGGCCGCGGCCTGGCGGCAGGCTTCCTGCAGCACCCAGCGGCCGATGGGGACGATCAAGCCGGTTTCCTCGGCCAGGGGGATGAATCGATCCGGCGGCACCAGGCCCAGGTCCGGATGGCGCCAGCGCAACAGGGCTTCCATGCCGATCAGCTGCCCGCCTTCCAGCTCGAACTGGGGCTGGTAGAACAGCTCCAGCTCACCCCGCTCCAGGGCATGGCGCAGGCTTTGTTCGAACACCAGGCGCTCCAGGGAGGCGGCGTTCATCTCGTCCCGGTAGAACTGGAAGCTGCCCCGGCTGGCCAGCTTGGCATGGTGCAGGGCGGCATCCGCATTGCGCAGCAGGGCGGCGCCATCCTCCCCGTCGCCGGGGAACAGGCTGATGCCGATGCTGGCGGTCAGGGAGAACTGCTGCTCCCCCAGCTCCACCGGGGCCTGCACCGTCTGCAGCAGCTGCTCGGCCATGGCGGCGGCGGCCCGGCTGCCCGGCAGTTCGGTGAAGATCAGGGCGAACTGGTCCCCCACGTGGCGGGACACGGTGACCTGGGGCCCGAGCAGGCCCGTGAGCCGCTCCGCCATGATCTGGATCACCCGGTCGCCGCTGGCATGGCCCAGGGAATCATTGACGTGTTTCAAGCGGTCCAGGTTGAGGAACATCACCACCACGTGCCGCTCCCCCTGGCGGGAGGCCCGGGCCAGGGCGATGGCCTGATCCAGGCGGTCCTGGAGCAGGGCCCGGTTGGGCAGGCCGGTGAGGGTGTCGAAATAGGCCAGGCGGTTGATGTGGGCCTCGGCTTCCTTGTGCCGCGAGATGTCGGTGGAGATGCCGATGAAATTGGTGATCTGCCCCGTCTCGTTACGGGCGGCGGAGATGGACAGCCAGGCCGGATAGACTTCCCCGTCCTTGCGCCGGTTCCAGATTTCCCCCTGCCAGCGCCCCTCCAGGAACACCTGCTGCCACAGGGCGCTGTAGAAGGCCATGTCGTGGCGGCCGGACTTGATGAAGGCGGGCGTCTGGCCCAGGGCTTCCGCCTCGCTGTAACCGGTCATGTCGCAGAAAGCCCGGTTGGTGCGCAGGATGCGGCCGTCGGCATCGGTGATCAGGATGCCCTCGCTGCTCGCGTCGAACACCCGCTCGGCCAGCTCCAGGGCCGCTTCCTTGCGCTTCAGGCGGGTGATGTCGAGCATGGCCCCCACCAGGCCCCCGGGTTCCCCGTCCTGGTGGCGGAACACCGCCTTGTAGAAATGCATGTCCCGACGCCGGCCGTCAGCGTACTGGACCTGGGTTTCATAGCTCTGGGTGCCGCCCGCCTGCAGCAGCTCCCGGTCCGCCGCCGCGTAGCGGGCCGCCAGATCCGCCGGGGCCAGGTCGTACACGCTGCGGCCGACGATGCCGGCCTTGTCCTGCCCCAGGGTCTCGGCGAAAGCCTGGTTGCAGCCCAGGTAGCGGCCATCCATGCCCTTGTAGAAGATGGGGCTGGGAATGGCATCCAGGAGCTGCTCCATGAAATGGAGCTGTTCCGCCAGATGCGCTTCCATCTGCAGCAGATCGGTGAGATCCATGAGGGTAGCCAGCAGGGCGGGCCGGCCCCGGAAGCAGATGGAAGAGCTGAAGATCTGCACCGGCAGGAGCCGGCCATCCCGCCGCCGGACCCGGAAGCGGTAGCGGGCCTCCGGGGCGCCCCCCGCCAGCCGCTGGCGCATGCGGGTCTGGACCAGCTCCCAATCCTCCCCGGCCACCAGCTGCTCCAGGGGAATTTCCCCGGACAGCAGTTCCGCCCGGCTGTAGCCCAGCAAATCGGCCGTACGGGGATTCACATAGGCAAAACGCCAATCCTGGATGATGTAGATGGCCGTGAAGGCGTTGTCCACCAGGGTCCGGAAGATGTCTTCCAGTTCCTCGGGGGCCGCATCCGGGATGGGGTTGAAGCTCACGACATCAGCCTTGCAGACGCCGCCAGATTTCGGTGGTCAGCCCGGCCTGGTTCATGGAGTAGAAATGCAGGCCCGGGGCGCCGCCGGCCAGCAGGCGCTGGCACAACTCGGTCACCACGTCCAGGCCGAAGGCGCGGATGGAGTCCGCGTCATCCCCGTAGCTCTCGAACTTCTTGCGCATCCAGCGGGGGATGTCGGCGCCGCAGGCATCCGAGAAGCGGGCCAGCTTGGAAAAACTGCCGATGGGCATGATGCCGGGGACGATGGGAATCTCCACCCCCAGGGCCCGGGCCTCGTCCACGAAATGGAAATAGGCATCGGCGTTGTAGAAATACTGGGTGATGGCCGAATCGGCCCCGGCCTGCACCTTGCGGGCGAAGTTCTGCAGGTCGTCCCGGGGGCTCCGGGCCTGGGGGTGCCACTCGGGATAGGCGGCCACTTCCAGGTGGAACCAGTCGCCGGTTTCGGCGCGGATGAATTCCACCAGTTCGTTGGCGTAGCGCAGCTCGCCGGGATCGGCCATGCCCGAGGGCAGGTCGCCGCGCAGGGCGACGATGCGGCGGATGCCCTCGGCCTTGAAGTAGGCGAGGATGTCCCGCATGCCGGCCTTGGTGGAACCGATACAGGACAGATGCGGCGCGGCCTGATGGCCTTCCGCCGCGATTTCCTTGACGGTGGCGAAGGTACGGGCCTGGGTGGAACCGCCGGCGCCGTAGGTCACCGAAAAGAAGGTGGGCTTGAGTTCAGCCAGCCGGGCCCGTTCGGCCTGGAGCTTGGCGGCCCCCTCCGGAGTCTGGGGGGGAAAGAATTCGATGGACAGTTCAGTCTGCATGTCGGGTCCAGATGAAAAATTCGCGGTTGCCGTCACCGCCGGTGATGGGGCTGTTGAACCAGCCCGACACTTCCAGTTGCAGGCCTGCGCAGCATTGTCGCAGCTTCTGCTCCACCTGGGCGTACAGGGCTGGGTCGCGCACCAGGCCGCCCTTGCCAAGGCCGCCGGGCCCCACTTCGAACTGGGGCTTCACCAGCAGCAGCATCTGCCCGGCAGGGGCCAGCAGCGCCGGCAGCCGGGGCAGGATCAGGGTCAGGGAAATGAAGCTCACGTCCGCCACGATCAGGTCGAAACCGCCGGGGGGCATGGCCTCGCCCAGGTCGGCTGCGTCCAGGGCGCGGCAGTTGATGCCTTCCAGGGCCTGCACCCGGGGATCGGCCTGGAGGCGGGGATGCAGTTGCCCGTGGCCCACATCCACGCCCACCACCCGGGCGGCCCCGGCCTGCAGCAGGCAGTCGGTGAAGCCGCCGGTAGACTGGCCCACATCCAGACAGTTCAGTCCCTGGGGCTGGACGCCGCTGGAGCGCAGCGCCCCTTCGAGCTTCAGGGCGCCCCGGGAGACGTAGCGCTCCGCCTCGTCGGGCACCACCTCCAGGCGGGCGTCGGCGGGCACCTCCTGGGAAGGCTTGGAGAGCACCCGGCCCTCCCAGCTCACCCCGCCGCTGGCGATCAGCCGCTGGGCGACGCTGCGGGAAGGCGCCAGACCCTGGTCCACCAGGGCCTGATCCAGACGCAGGCCCAGCCGGGCCGGCCGCGCCTTGTCCCGAACCACCGGAGCGGGCCGGGACTTGCGGCTGTGGAAGGAGTTCATGGACATGGAAAGCACCGGGGAGCGTCGGGAAGACGCTCCCCGCCCGGCTTAGTAGCGGTAGTGGTTAGGCTTGTAGGGGCCTTCCACGGGCACGCCGATGTAGTCGGCCTGGGCCTGGCTGAGCACCGTCAGATGGGCGCCGATCTTCTTCAGGTGCAGGCGGGCCACCATTTCATCCAGGTGCTTGGGCAGCACATAGACGCCCACCGGGTATTCGCCGGTCTTGGTGTACAGCTCGATCTGGGCCAGGGTCTGGTTGGCAAAGGAGTTGCTCATGACGAAGCTGGGGTGGCCGGTGGCGCAGCCGAGGTTCACCAGGCGGCCTTCGGCGAGCAGGATGATGCGCTTGCCGTCCGGGAAGATGATGTGATCAACCTGCGGCTTGATGTTCTCCCAGGTGTACTGGCGCAGGCTGGCGACTTCGATTTCAGAGTCGAAGTGGCCGATGTTGCACACGATGGCGTTGTTCTTCATCGCCTTCATGTGGTCATGGGTGATGACGCCCACGTTGCCGGTGGTGGTGACGAAGATGTCGCCCATGGTGGCGGCGTCTTCCATGGTGACCACGCGATAGCCTTCCATCGCCGCTTGCAGGGCGCAGATCGGGTCGATTTCGGTGACCCAGACGGTGGCGCCGAGGCCGCGCAGGGACTGGGCGCAGCCTTTGCCCACGTCGCCGTAGCCCAGCACCACGCCGATCTTGCCGGCAATCATCACGTCGGTGGCGCGCTTGATGCCGTCCACCAGGGATTCACGGCAGCCGTAGAGGTTGTCGAACTTGGACTTGGTGACGGAATCGTTCACGTTGATGGCGGGGAACTTCAGCTCGCCCTTGGCATGCATCTGGTACAGGCGATGCACGCCGGTGGTGGTTTCCTCGGTGACACCCTTGATCTGGGCCAGGCGGGTGGAATACCAGGTGGGGTCGGTCTTCAGCTTGGCCTTGATGGAGGCGAACAGCACGGTGGCTTCTTCGCAATCCGGGTTGTCCAGCACGGACAGGTCCTTTTCGGCCCGGGCGCCCAGGTGCAGCAGCAGGGTGGCGTCGCCGCCGTCGTCCAGGATCATGTTGCTGTAGCCGCCATCCTTCCACTCGAAGATGCGGTGGGTGTAATCCCAGTAGTCGGTCAGGGATTCACCCTTGACGGCGAACACCGGCACGCCGGAGGCAGCGATGGCGGCGGCGGCATGGTCCTGGGTGGAGAAAATGTTGCAGGAAGCCCAGCGCACTTCGGCACCCAGGGCGGTCAGGGTCTCGATCAGCACCGCGGTCTGGATGGTCATGTGCAGGGAACCGGTGATGCGCGCGCCCTTCAGGGGCTGAGTCTTGGCGTATTCCTCGCGGATGGCCATCAGACCCGGCATTTCGGTTTCGGCGATGCGGATTTCTTTACGGCCCCAGTCGGCGAGACCCAGGTCGGCGATCACGTAATCTTGAGCGTTGCAAACAGCGTCAGCCACAGTAATTCTCCTTGATGGACTGTGGCCGGGGAGGGGTGGGATGCCTGGCAGGGCTCACCTGACCCCCTGCGCCCGGCAGGGTTGTAGAGGTGAGCGCCGTTGAATCTGGGCCACGGCCTGGCGGCCATGGTTTCCGAGCCTGGGATCGGGGCGACCTCGCAGCGCTCCTCGGAAGTGGCGGGATTATAAAGGATTTATCCTGAAAACCTCATGCGAACCACAGCGGCCCGGAGAACACGGAGGAAGCAAAAACAAGCCCTTGGGTGCAAAGCAGCCGCACCCTTCGGGTTATACGCGGCAAGGCGATCAGCGCCCCTGCCTTACTCCAGACGTCCTGGCCGGCGGGGAATTCGGTTTTATTGCACGGAGCCTTCGGCCAGCAGCAGCCGGATCACCCTGACGGTTTCCAGATCCGACTCCCGGTAGGCCGATTTCACGTATTCCGCGTAACGGCCATCCTCCCCGTCCAGGGCCATGGTGGTGCTGTAGTTGAAGCGCAGGAACAGGGTCTCGGGCTGGGGCTCTTCCAGTGTGATGGTGAGGACGCCCCCCGCATGGCCGGGCCCGGGCTCGATCTCGAAGCGCAGCCATTGCTGCTCGGCGAAGGTGACCCGGTCGCGGATGCAGGCATTGCCGAAATCCAGCTGCCGCACCAGGACCAGCTCGTCCCGCTCCAGGAAGTGGCAGGTTTCCAGCCCGGGCAGGAAGATCATCGGGTTTTCCACCCGCTGCCACAGGCCGCGCCAGAGTTGTTCCCGGCTCAGGGATTCCAGCATGGGATTGGCCGGGTCGTTGATCTGCACCAGATGTTCGAAGTTCATGGGCCGGATTTTGCCTGCCCTGCCGCCACCTGTCACCCGGTCGGCCCGGTGGTAACATCGCAGCATGCAGATCGAACGACTCCTCCAGCAGCAGGGGTTCGGTACCCGCAAGGGTTGCCGCAGCCTCGTCCGTCACGGCCGCTTCGCCATCCAGGGCCAGGTCATCGAAGACCCGTTCCTGGACATCGACCCCATCGGCCTCAAGTTCACCGTGGATGAGCAGGAATGGCCCTATTTCGAGAAGGCCGTGGTGCTGTTCCACAAGCCTGCGGGCTACGAATGCTCCCGCAAGCCCAAGCACCATCCCGGCATCTACACCCTGCTGCCGTCACAGTTCGTGGAGCGCGACATCCAGAGCGTCGGTCGCCTGGACGAGGACACCACCGGCCTCCTGATCATGACCGACGACGGCCAGCTGATCCACAGCCTTTCCTCTCCCAAGCGCAAGGTCCCCAAGGTGTACCGGGTCACCGTGCGCCACCCCCTGGATGAGCCCCAGCGTCAGGCCCTGCTGGCCGGCGTCATGCTCAACGACGACCCGGACCCGGCCCATGCCGTGGCCGCCGAAATCGTGGACAGCCACACCCTGCTGCTCACCATCACCGAGGGCCGTTATCACCAGGTCAAGCGCATGCTGGCGGCCGTCAGCAACCGGGTGGAAGCCCTGTGCCGGGTCGCCGTGGGCGGCCTGGAACTGCCCGCCGACCTGCCCCCCGGCCAGTGGCGCTGGCTGGAGGCCGCCGACCTGGAGCGCCTCTGGAGCAAAAGCCCATGACCCTGACGGAACTGCGCTACATCGTTGCCCTGGCCCGGGAAAAACACTTCGGCAAAGCCGCCGAGCGTTGCCACGTGAGCCAGCCCACCCTCTCCGTGGCGGTGAAGAAGCTGGAGGACCGGCTCGAAGTCCTGCTCTTCGAGCGCACCCCCGGCGACATCCGCCTGACCCCCGTGGGTGAACGCATCTGCACCCAGGCGGAGAAAGTCCTGGCCGAAGCCTCCCGGGTGGAGGAGCTGGCCCAGATCGGCAAGGACCCCCTGGTGGGCCCCCTGCGCCTGGGAGTGATCTACACCATCGCCCCCTACCTGCTGCCCCGGTTGATCCCGGCCCTGCACGGGCTGGCGCCGCTGATGCCCCTGTACCTGCAGGAAAACTTCACCCACCGGCTGGCGGAATCCCTGAAGAACGGGGAGCTGGACGCCGCCATCGTGGCCGCCCCCTTCGACGAACCCGGCATCGTCACCCGGGCCCTCTACGACGAGCCCTTCCAGGTGGCCCTGCCGGCCCAACATCCCCTGGCCGCCCGGAGCGAGCTGGACAAGGAAGAGATAGACCCCAGCCAGCTGCTGATCCTGGGCCAGGGCAACTGCTTCCGGGACCAGGTGGTCTCCGCCTGCCCCCAGCTCACCACCCCCGGCAAGATCGAGCAGGCCATGGAAGGCAGCTCCCTGGAAACCATGCGCCACATGGTCGCCAGCGGCGCCGGCATCGCCGTGGTGCCCGCCTCCGCCTGCGCCAGCTGGCCCGCCAACGATCCCCTGTTCGTCACCCGCCCCTTCAAGGCCCCGGCCCCCAGCCGGCGCGTGGTGCTGGCCTGGCGCGTCACCTTCCCCCGGCCCCAGGCCATGGACGTGCTGTACCAGGCCATCTGCCAGTCCCCACCGGTAGGCACCCTGGCCCTCGCCGGGTAAGCACAACACCCGGCCTGATCGGGCCGTCTATTCGCGTAGTTCGATGCTGCGGTTGATGCGGTCGAACTTGAAGGGAGGGTAGGCGTCGAGGGCGTGCAGCAGTTGCCGGGCGTGTTGCTCATTGAGGCTGATCTCGCAGCTGAGCTGGGCAATTTTCCCCCTCGCGTCATAGCCCTGGGCTGGCAACGCCCCTTCAAAAGCACACTGGCTCGCCCGGTAGCGCCAGAAATCCTCCTCCGCCCTGGATAGGGACTTCTTCAGCATGTTTTTGAACACGGCATCCTGCCCCCATAGCGCAAACGCCGCGGCCAGATCTTCCTGGGCCTGCCTGATTGCCCGGTAACTCTCTTCCAGCCGGGCCTTGAGACAGGCCTGCTCCCGGTCAGCAGGATCGGCGGTACAAGCTGTCTGGGCCCACAACGCACCTCCTGGCGACAAGGCTAGAACAACACAGAGAAGCAGGGTTTGGCTGGTCATTTGGGGATATCCGGCGTACCAATGAAGCGCCCGGCCTTTCCCATACCGCGCAAGAAAAAATGCGCAACCATCTCTTGGTTCGGAATCGGCATTAGCGGTCACCCAGGTGAATTGAGGGAATGGAACTACCCGGGCAATACCCGGCATGGCCTGACGCTACTGCCGGAAATTGGCAGCAGACCCGGATCGTGCCGAAAACCATATGGAATATCAAGATTCGCTCCCCGGCCACATCAATGGAAAACCGGCAGCCAAGGCTGCCGGTTCGGGTCCAGCTTCCGGATGAAAGCCGGCGGGCTCAGCTGGCTTCTTCGGTCGCGGCGGCCTTCTTCTTCGGTGCCGCCTTCTTGGCGCCGGCCTTGGGCGCCTTGGGCTCCCGCTTCTCGAACTCGAAGCCCACCTTGCCTTCGGGGCCTACCACCAGGAAGGCGGAGAACTTGCGCCGGGTGCGGGAGGAAACGAATTCCTTCAGCAGGTCGGTGCGGCCGTCCTGCAGCAGCTTCTGCATCTGGCCCCGCTCGATGGGCTGGAGCAGGATGATCTTGCCGGAGCGGAAGTCGCAGGACTTGCTGGGGCCCACGGATTTTTCGCAGACATAGGAGGCGCCGTGCTCGTACACCGGGCTGGCGCACTTGGGGCACTTGCCCAGGGATTCCTGGCCGGAGAAATCCACCGGCTCGGCATTGGCCTCGTCGGAGGCGGAGCCCTGGCCGAAGTCGAACTCGGTTTCGTGCTTGTCGTTCAGCTTCATGCTGGCGGCAAAGGGGCGCCCCATCTTGTTGCGGAAGCCGGTCAGGGGACCGATGGTCCGCTCGGTGAGCAGGGTCTCGATCTCCTCGGGTTCGAACTGGCGCCCGGCGACGATCTTCCACAGGGCGAAGTCGCAGTCGGAGCACTGGAATTTCTTGTAGGTCTCCCGCACCAGGCCGCCGCACTTGGGACAGGGGGCCTTGAGGATGCCGAAATCGCCGGGAATGGTGTCGGAATCGTAGGTCTTGGCCCGCTCGACGATGAGGCGGGTCATCTCGGCGATTTCCTGCATGAATTCCTGGCGGGACATCTCCCCCTTCTCGATGCGGCCCAGCTTCCACTCCCATTCGCCGGTCAGCTCCGGGGCGGTCAGTTCGTTGACCCCCAGACCATTCAACAGGGTGAGCAGGGAGAAGGCCTTGGCGGTGGGAATCAGCTCCCGGCCTTCGCGCAGCATGTATTGCTCGGCGATCAGGTTTTCGATGATCTGGGCCCGGGTGGCGGGTGTGCCCAGACCGCGCCCGGCCATGGCGGCCTTCAGTTCCTCGTCCTCCACCATCTTGCCCGCCCCTTCCATGGCGGAGAGCAGAGTGGCTTCCGAGTAGCGCGGCGGCGGCCGGGTTTCGGTGGCCTTGATGTTCACTTCTTCGGTGGCCGCCTTTTCCTTGGCTTCCACCTTGGGCAGGTTGCCCTCCTCCCCTTCCTGGCCTTCCTTGCCATACACAGCCAGCCAGCCCGGATGCACCAGCACCTTGCCCTCGGTTTTGAAAGGGTGGCTGGCCACCCGGGTGATGCGGGTGGTGACCTGGTATTCGGCGGCCGGGAAGAACACGGCCAGGAAGCGCTTGACCACGAAGTCGTAGAGCTTCTGTTCCGGCTCCGAGAGGTTCTTGGGCGCCTGGGTGGTGGGGATGATGGCGAAGTGGTCGCTCACCTTGGCGTTGTTGAAGATGCGCTTGTTGGGCACGACCCAGTTGCGCGCCAGGACCTGGTGGGCAAAGGGGGCGTAACGGGACAGCAGCACTTCGTCGTGGCCCTTGCCGGCGCCTTCGCCGGTGAGCATGGAGAGGGTGGCCTTGACCGTGCCCAGGTAGTCTTCCGGCAGATAGCGGGAGTCGGTCCGGGGATAGGTCAGCACCTTGTGCTTTTCGTACAGGGCCTGGGCCAGGCCCAGGGTGTTCTTGGCAGAGAAGCCGAAGCGGGCGTTGGCTTCCCGCTGCAGGCTGGTGAGGTCGAAGAGCAGCGGCGAGAGGCGGGTTTCCGGCTTGGATTCCTCGCTCACCTCGCCCACCTGGCCGACGCAGGCGGCGCGGATGGCTTCGGCCTTGGCCTGGTCCCAGATCCGGTCGGCCCGGGCGTGTTCGTCCCGGGCTTCCCCGTCTTCCTTACCCTTGAAATTCTCGTCTATCCACTTGCCGGCGTACTCGCCGGCCTGGACGGCAAAGCTGGCCTCCACTTCCCAGTAGGGACGGGGCTTGAATTCGCGGATCTTCTTTTCCCGCTCCACCACGATGGCCAGGGTCGGGGTCTGGACCCGACCCACGGTGGTCAGGTGGAAACCGCCGGTCTTGGAGTTGAAGGCCGTCATGGCCCGGGTGCCGTTGATGCCCACCAGCCAGTCGGATTCGGAGCGGCACACGGCCGCGTCGGCCAGGCCGCTCATGTCCGCGCCGCTGCGCAGGCGGGTGAAGCCGTCGCGGATGGCCTGCTGGGTCATGGACTGCAGCCACAGGCGCTGGATGGGCTTGGTGGTCTTGCTGTGCTGGGCGATGTAGTTGAAGATCAGCTCCCCTTCGCGGCCCGCGTCGCAGGCGTTGATCAGGGCATCCACATCCTTGCGCTTGATCAGCTTGGTGAGCAGCTTCAGACGGGATTCGGTCTTCTCGATGGGGCGCAGGGCGAAGTGGGGCGGAATCACCGGCAGATGGGTGAAGGACCATTTGCCCCGCTTGACCTCGTACTCTTCCGGACAGGCCAGCTCCAGCAGGTGGCCGATGGCCGAGGAGACGACGTATTCGTCATTCTCGAAGTAGTCGTCGTGCTTGGTCAGACCGCCCAGGGCCTTGGCGATGTCAGCGGCAACGGAAGGTTTTTCGGCAATGATCAGCTTTTTGCCCATGGACTTTTGCCTATTGATGGGCCCGGCGCAAGGCCGCCCCGTGAAAAAGTGCGTCGGATGATAAGGGGGGAAGGGCGAACGCCGCAAGGCGCCGCCCGGAACATGCTAATGGAAGCTGCAGGGTTCGGCCGCATCGGCCAGCAGCTCCTCGACAATCAGGGGGTCCAGTTCCTGGTCCCGGCTCCACAGCACCATCAGCACGATGACCTTGAAGCGCTCCAGGGAGACCGGGGCCTCGGGCAGATCCAGGCAGCGGTCCAGGACCAGCTCCCGCAGGGGAGGATCGATGACCCCGGCCCGTTCCAGGAAGATCAGGAAGTCCAGACAGCCTTCTCCCAGGCGCTCCCGCTCCGCCTCGGTGAAGATACGCAGGCCACGGCTGGCAAAAACCGGCACGGGACTCTGGCGCAGGGCAGCAAGCCAGTCCAGGGCGGCCCCGATCTCCAGCTCGTCGAAGCCCACGGCAGAAAGCTTGCGGGCCAGGGAATCCCCCTCCGGGTGGGAGGAAAAATCCGAATAGTTTTCAAAGAGGTAGACGAGGATGTCGATCATAGGGGAGCTCAGGCTTGCAGTCGCTGGTAGCGGTTGCCGGACAGGGCAGCCACCCGCCCCTCCAGTTCCAGCCCCATCAGGATGGCGAGAAGCGCATCCGCCGTCAAGCCGGTGCGCATGACCAGATCATCCAGGGTGCAGGGATCGTGCCCCAGGCCAGCCAGCACCCGGGCCCCGGCATCGGACCCGGCGGGGGGCTCCGCAGGCAGCGTCGGCAGAGCCTGGGGGACCGGGGGCAGGCCCAGTTCGTCAAAGATGTCCTGGGCCGACTCCACCAGCCTGGCGCCCTGCTTGATCAGCTGGTGGCAGCCCCGGGACAGGGGGGAATGGATGGACCCCGGCATGGCGAATACCTCCCGGCCCTGCTCGCCGGCCAGGCGGGCGGTGATCAGGGAACCGCTCTCCGGCGCCGCCTCCACCACCAGCACGCCCCGGGCCAAGCCGGAAATGATACGGTTGCGGCGGGGAAAATTGGCGGCCATGGCCGGCGTGCCCAGGGGAAACTCGGAGACCATGACTCCGGTTTCGATGATCTGCCGCCCCAGCGCCTGATTGCGGGCCGGGTACAGCCGGTCCGCCCCGGTGCCGACCACGGCGATGGTCACGCCTCCCGCCGCCAGGGCACCCCGGTGGGCTGCCGCATCGATGCCCAGGGCGAGGCCGCTGACGATGGCAAATCCCGCTCTGGCCAGGGCCTGGGCGAAGGATTCCGCCGATTTCAGCCCCTGGGGAGTGGCATTGCGGCTCCCGACCACCGCCAGGGCCGGCCGGGACAGCAGGGCCGGATCGCCACGCACATAGAGCAGGGTGGGCGGATCGGGAATCTGCAGCAGCAGGGGCGGATAATCCGGGTCCGCCAGGGTGAGGATGCGGTTCCCCGGCTGTTCCGCCCAAAACAAAGCCGCCTCGAGGGCGGCTTCCACATCGGCTTCCAGCAAGCGTTCAGCCCTGGGGCCTATCACCTGGGCCAGGGCGTCCCGGCCAGCGGCAAAGACCTGCCCGGGTAGGCCGAAAGCCCGCAGCAGCTTGCGCTGGGACTCCCCGCCTATGCCCGGGGCCAGGGTCAGCCGCAACCAGGCGGCCAGCTCCTGGCGCTCCCCCTCAGGGGTTGTGGACGGCATCTCCGGCAACCAGGGGCTGCTCGGCCTCCATCACCAGGCCGTAGGAAATCCGGTCGAAGGCGCGGAAGATGAAGACCACCCCATAGCGTTCCTCAGGCAGTTCCTTGGTCTGGTTACGGCCGTCCTTGTCCCGGTAGGTGGTGGTGCGCTTGGTGAACAGGCCCAGCACATGGCCCACTTCGATACCGTGCTGGATGCCCTGGTTGATGGCGATCACGGAATCCTTGCCGCCGGCCCCGACACCGCCATAGACGGAAACGATCTGGCCGGAAAGTTCAAACTCGGCCTTGCGCGGCACATAGGATTTCAGGTCGGGCAGTTCCGCCGGCACCAGCAGGTCGCCCTTGATGATTTCTTCCTTGGCGGTCTGGACTTCCATGATGGTCACTTCCCCGGGCCGCTTCACCACGGCCGTACCCAGATAGAAGGCCTCGTAGCCCAGGATTTCCCCGGTGCCCGGATCCTTCAGGGGCACGCCGGGACGATAGATGTACCACCGGGGATGCTCTTCCTGGACGCCCAGGACGTAGATGCTATCGCCGTTACCGACGATGACCCGGGATTCTTCGGTGCCGATGATGCGCGGCGCATTCTCCAGGTCCTTCTCGCCCACCACCAGGGGCCGGGAGATGAAGGGCTCTATGACATGAGCAGGAATCGACGGGATTTCCTTGTCAATGAGCTCGCTATGAACTTTGGGCGACAATTTCACGTTTCCGGAAGTCTTGACCCCCTTCCCCAGACGCAGTCGGGGAGTGCCATCGGACATGTCGAGCAGGACCACGTCACCGGGATAAATAAGGTGAGGATTCTTGATCTGGTCCTTGTTGAGGCGCCAGATTTCAGGCCAGCGCCAGGGCTCCTTGAGGAACTTGCCGGAAATACCCCAGAGGGTATCTCCCTTCACCACAATGTGGCTTTCCGGCGCATTGGCAGCCAGTTTCAGGGGTTCGGAAGCGGAGGCGGTGACGGCGGCCACAGCCAGGATGAGGGCAGATATAATACGGGACATGGATTTTTCCTCGTGTACCGGTGGAACATGCCGGGCCCGAGCCAGTCCAAATTCACGGACCCCACCCAGAAAGCTCATGCCGTTCCAATTCTCGGAAGTGCTTGAGATTCTGCACGTAATGATCTAACAGAGCAAGCTTTCCCATGGCCCTACTCCCCATTCTTCGCTTTCCCGATGCCCGTTTGAAGAAAATCGCCGCTCCGGTGGAAAAAATCGACGACGGCATTCGCGCCCTGGTAGCCGATATGGCCGAGACCATGTACGAAGCGCCGGGCATCGGCCTGGCCGCCACCCAGGTCAATATCCATAAGCAGGTGGTGGTGATCGACATTTCCGAGGAAAAGAACCAGCTGCTGGTGCTGATCAACGCCCGCATCACCCACAAGGACGGAGTCCAGGTCTATGAGGAGGGCTGCCTGTCGGTGCCCGGCATCTACGACAAGGTGGAGCGGGCCGCCCAGGTCACCGTGGAATACCTGGACCTGGAAGGGCAACCCCAGACCCTCAGCACCGACGGCCTGCTGGCCGTGTGCATCCAGCACGAGCTGGACCACCTGCAGGGCCGGGTATTCGTGGACCACCTGTCCCAACTGAAACAGATGCGCATCAAGAACAAGCTGGCCAAGCAGGCCCGGATCACCGCATGAAGCTGATCTTTGCGGGCACCCCCGAATTCGCGGCCACAGCCCTGGCCGCCCTGATCGATGCCGGGCACCAAATTCCCCTGGTCCTGACCCAGCCCGACCGGCCCGCCGGCCGGGGCATGCAGCTGCAGGCCTCGCCGGTAAAGCAGCTGGCCCTGGCGCACGGACTGGAAGTGTTCCAGCCCCTGTCCCTGAAAAAGGATGCCGAGGCCCGGGACAAAATCGCCGCCATCGGCGCCGACGCCATGATCGTGGCGGCCTACGGCCTCATCCTGCCCCAGGAAGTGCTGGACATGCCCGCCCTGGGCTGCCTCAACATCCATGCCTCGCTGCTGCCCCGCTGGCGCGGCGCCGCGCCCATCCAGCGGGCCATCGAAGCGGGCGACGCAGAAAGCGGCGTCTGCATCATGCAGATGGAAGCGGGCCTGGACACCGGCCCGGTGCTGGCCCGGGCCTGCACCCCCATCGCGCCCGACGACACGGCGGCCAGCCTGCACGACCGGCTGGCGCTCCTGGGCGCCCGGCTGATGGCAGAGACCCTGCCGCGCCTGCCCCTGGCGGGCCAGGTCCAGCCCGAGGCCGGCGTCACCTACGCCGCCAAGATCGACAAGGCGGAAGCCCGGATCGACTGGAGCCGCAGCGCCGCCGAGCTGGATCGCCACATCCGCGCCTTCAATCCCTTTCCCTGCGCCCAGACCACCCTCCAGGAACTGCCGGTCAAGATCTGGGGCGCCCATCCCGTGGCCGGGAGCGGTGAGCCGGGCACGGTGCTGGCCGTGGACAAGGAAGGCATCACGGTGGCTTGCGGCAGCGGCGCCCTGTGTCTGACGGAGCTGCAGAAGGCCGGGGGCAAGCGTCTCCAGGCGGCCCAGTTCCTGGCCGGGCATTCGATCAAACCGAACGATCGCTTCGGCACCTGCGCTTGAATTCGAAGGGTTGGCCCCTATCTAATCCTACGACGCAATCACAGCCTCAAGGAGGTGCACATGTTCAACTGGTTCAAGACCGCCATGCTCATGGCCGCCATCATGGCCCTGTTCGGCGCCGTGGGCGCCGCCCTGGGCGGCAAGCAGGGGATGCTGCTGGCCCTGGTCCTGGGGGGAGGCATGAATTTCTTCTCCTACTGGTTCTCCGACAAGATGGTGTTGAAGATGTACAACGCCCGGGAGGTGGACGAGTTCTCCGCGCCCCAGTTCTACAACATGGTGCGGGAGCTGGCCGCAAAGGCCCGGATGCCCATGCCCAAGGTCTACATCATCGACGAGGCCCAGCCCAACGCCTTCGCCACCGGGCGCAACCCGGAAAATGCCGCCGTGGCCGCCACCACCGGCATCCTGCGCCTGCTCTCGGCCCGGGAAATCCGCGGCGTGATGGCCCATGAACTGGCCCACGTGCAGCACCGGGACATCCTCATCTCCACCATCTCCGCCACCATGGCCGGTGCCATCTCCATGCTCGCCAACTTCGCCATGTTCTTCGGCGGCCGGGACTCGGAAGGCCGGCCGGCCAACCCCATCGTCAGCATCCTGGTGATGATCCTGGCGCCCCTGGCGGCCACGGTGATCCAGATGGCCATCTCCCGGGCCCGGGAGTACGAGGCCGACCGGGGCGGCGCCGAGATCAGCGGCGACCCCGACGCCCTGGCCGATGCCCTGGAAAAGATCAACGCCTACGCCCGGGGCATTCCCATGGCCACCGCCGAGGCCCATCCGGAAACCGCCCAGATGATGATCATGAATCCCCTCTCGGGGGGCGGCCTGCGGGGCCTGTTCTCCACCCACCCCCCGGCCGAGGAACGGGTGGCCCGCCTCAGGGCCATGGCCAGCGGTTACTGAACCGCAACCCTCGCACAAGGGGCCGGCACTGCCGGCCCCTGCTTTTGCGGCTTGCCCGCCAGGGGTGAATCCCCGTATGGTGAGGCTAAATCCCCAGGAGAATCCCATGCAGCTCGCCACCCTGCTCGCCATCTGCTTTGCCATCGCCGCCGGGGCCTTCGCCCTGCAGAACAACAGCCCGGTGGTGGTGCATGTGTTCTTCTGGACCCTGGAAAGCTCCCTGGCCCTGGTGCTCCTGGCCACCCTGGCTTTGGGCGCCCTGATCCTGGCCCTGGTCAGCACCCCGGCCGTGCTGCGGGACCGCTGGCAGCTGGGGCGGCAGAAAAAGCGGATAGGGGAGCTGGAGCGCCTGTGCGAACGCCAGGGTATGGAGATGGCAGGCCTGGCGGCCCGCCTGCCGGAAGCCCGGCCGGTGCAGGATGAGCTGCAGGAGGAGCCGGCACCCGAAACCCCGGCCCCCGCCTCGGAGGACTCAGCTCCCCGTGCCTGAACCGCTACGTCCGAGCCGGTACAGGGCCACCTCGCCGTTCAGGTTTGGCTCCCCGGCCACCGGGCGGCCATCGGCGAAGGCCTGCAGTTCCCGCACCTGGATGCCCTGCTCGGCGCACAGGGCGTCGAAGTCGGCAATGGTGAAGAAGCGCACGTTGGGGGAGTCGTACCACTGGTAGGGCAGATGCCGGGAAACCGGCATGCGCCCGGCGGCAATGGCTTCCCGGTGCGGCCGGTAGGCGAAGTTGGGAAAGGACACCACGGCCTCGTGCCCGACCCGCAGCATCTCCTTCAGGAGCGGCACCGTATGGCGCACGGTCTGCAGCGACAGGGACATGATCACGTGGTCGAAGGAATCATCCTCGAAGCCGGACAGGCCCCGCTCCAGGTCGAACTGCAGCACGTTCACCCCGTTCCGGATGCAGGCGGTGACGTTGTCCGGGTCCAGCTCCACGCCGTAGCCGCGCACGCCCTTCTCCCGCTGCAGGAATTTCAGCAGGGAGCCGTCGCCGCAGCCCAGGTCCAGGACCCGCTCGCCGGGGGTGATCCAGGCGGCGATCCGGTCAAAATCGAAACGTCCGTTCAGGGTCATGGGGCTATCCCTTCCAGGTAGGCAGCCAGGGCGGCGTGGTAATGGGGAGCATCGAGGAGGAAGGAGTCGTGGCCCGCATCGCATTCCACCTCCGCGTAGCTGACCCGGAGGCCGTTATGCAGCAGGGCATAGACGATCTCCCGGCTGCGCTCGGGGGCAAAGCGCCAGTCGGTGGTGAAGGAGGCCACGAAGAAGTCCGCCTGCGCCCGGGCCAGGGCGGCACGCAGGTCGCCGCCGAAGGCGAAGGCCGGATCGAAGTAGTCCAGGGCCTTGGTGGTGAGCAGATAGGTGTTGGCATCGAAGAAGCCGGCGAACTTGTCCCCCTGGTAGCGCAGGTAGGACTCGATCTCGAATTCCACGTCGTAGTTGAAGCGGTGCTCACCGTGGCGGAGCTGGCGCCCGAACTTCTCCGCCATCTGGTCGTCGGACAGATAGGTGATGTGACCCACCATGCGCGCCAGGCGCAGGCCGTTCCTGGGCACCACCCCGTGCTCGTAGTAGTGGCCCCCGTGGAAATCCGGGTCGGACAGGATGGCCTGGCGGGCCACCTCGTTGAAGGCGATGTTCTGGGCCGAAAGCTTGGGCGCCGAGGCGATCACGATGCCGTGCCGGACCCGCTCCGGGTACTCCAGGGTCCATTGCAGGGCCTGCATGCCGCCCAGGGAACCGCCGATCACCGCCGCCCAGGTGGCGATGCCGAGCTGGTCGGCCAGCCGGGCCTGGGCTTCGACCCAGTCTTCCACGGTCACCAGGGGAAAATCCGCCCCGTAGGGCTTGCCGGTTTCCGGGTTGATGGACATGGGCCCGGTGGAGCCGTAGCAGCCCCCCAGGTTGTTCACCCCGACCACGAAGAACTTGTTGGTATCCAGGGGCTTGCCCGGTCCCACCAGGTTGTCCCACCAGCCCAGGGTTTTCTCCGGCCGGGCGGCATCGTGGTAGCCGGCCACGTGGTGGCTGCCGGACAGGGCGTGGCAGACCAGCACCGCGTTGCTGCGGGCGGCATTCAGGGCGCCGTAGGTTTCATAGACGAGTTCGAAGCCCGGCAGCCGGGCCCCGCTCTTGAGCAGGATTTCCTGGTCGAACCGCGCCGTCTGGGGGACGACGAGGCCCACGGATCTGGGATCGTTCATGATGCTCCAAAGCAAAAAACCCAGTCGGCCAAGGCGGGACTGGGTTCTGGTCCTCGCTTTAGCTGTATTTGTATGGCGCCTCGCAAGCTGAGTTCAAAATGGCGCCCCCGGATCGAACCGAGGCTGGAAACAGTACCGGCCGGGCCGGTAATTGTCAATGAAACGGGGCTCAATTCATGGGAGCCGGACTGTTCAGCTTGTCCACCGCCTCGCGGATCCTGGCCGTTTCCTCCAGGCGCAGGATGCGGCGCACCAGGGGAGCCAGTTCGTTCACATCGGCCTGCATCACCCGGCTCTTCACCTCCAGGATCTGGGAGGGGTGCATGGAGAAGGTGCGCAGCCCCATGCCCAGCAGCAGCCGGGTGAACTTGGGAGCGCCGGCCATTTCGCCGCAGACGGAGACCGGGATGCCGGCCTTCTCGGCGCTGGTGATGGTGTGGGCCACCAGCATCAGCACCGCCGGGTGCAGGGGGTCGTAGAGGCTGGATACCTGTTCGTCGGTACGGTCGATGGCCAGGGTGTACTGGATCAGGTCGTTGGTGCCGATGGAGAGGAAGTCCAGGCGGCGCAGGAACATGCTCACGGCCAGCGCCGCGCCGGGAATCTCGATCATGCCGCCCACTTCGATGTTCTCGTCGAACAGGATCTTCTCGCCCCGGAGGCTGGACTTGGCCTGCTCCACGGCCGCCAGGGTGGCGTCGATCTGGTGGGCGTGGGAGAGCATGGGGATCAGCAGCTTCACCTTGCCGTAGCGGGAGGCCCGCAGGATGGCCCGCAGCTGCAGGTGGAACATCTTGGGCTCGGCCAGGGACAGGCGGATGGCGCGCCGCCCCAGGGCCGGATTGGTCTGGGTGCGCTGATGGTCGATGGCCTTGTCGCCCCCCAGGTCGAAGGTGCGGATGGTGACCGGCCGCCCCTCCATGGCCTTGATCACCTTGCGGTAGGCCTCGAACTGCTCTTCTTCCGAGGGCATGTCGCCCCGCCCCAGGAACAGGAACTCGGTCCGGAACAGGCCGATGCCGTCAGCCCCGGATTCCAGGGCATCCTTGGCGTCGGCGGGCAGTTCGATGTTGGCCTGCAGGCTCACCGCCACCCCGTCCAGGGTTTCCGACGGGGCGCTCTTCAGGCGCTTGAGCTTGGAACGCTCCAGCTCGATCTGTTCCTTGCGGAGCCGGTATTCCTCCAGCACCCGCTCGTCGGGATTGACGACCAGCACCCCCCGGGTGCCATCCACGATCAGCAGCTCGTTGTCGCGGATCATGGAGCGGGCGCTGTTCAGGCCGACGATGGCGGGAATCGCCATGCTGCGGGCCAGGATGGCCGTGTGGGAGGTGGCCCCCCCCACGTCGGTGACGAAGGAGGCGAACCGGTGTTCCTTGAAGGCGATCACGTCGGCGGGAGAAAGGTCGTGGGCGACGATGATCAGGTTTTCCTCGGTCACCCCCTTGGCCTTCTTGAGCACGGCACGGCCCGGATGCCCCAGGAGCTCCTTGACCACCCGCTCCACCACCTGCACCACATCGAACTTGCGTTCCTTCAGGTAGGGGTCTTCGAACTGCTCGAACTGGGCCACCAGATGCTCCATCTGCTGCACCAGGGCCCACTCGGCATTGCAGCGCCGCTCCCGGATGATCTGCTTAGGCACTTCCACCAGTTCCGGATCGGCCAGGAACATCACGTGCAGGTCGATGAAAGCGGCCAGCTCCGCCGGGGCGTGCTCGGTGTTCTCCTTCATCGCCGCCAGTTCTTCCCGCACCTTGTCCAGGGCGTGCTCGAAGCGGGCGACTTCCTTGTCCACCAGCCGCGGGGCGATGGTCAGGTGGGCCACCTCCAGGGTGGCGTGGGACATGAGCATGGCCCGACCGATGGCAATGCCACCGGAAACGCCCAGGCCATGCAGGGTAAAACTCACTCGCCTTCTCCAAAACGGTCAGCAATCAGGTCCACCAGGGCCGTCATGGCTTCCGCCTCGTCACTTCCCTCGGTTTCCAGGGTGACGGTGCTGCCTTTGCCGGCAGCCAGCATCATAACGCCCATGATGCTTTTCGCGTTGATGCGCCGGCCATTGCGTTCCATCCAGACCTCGCTGGAATAATGCCCGGCAGTCTGGGTCAGCTTGGCCGAGGCCCGGGCATGCAGGCCCAGCTTGTTGATGATTTCGACTTCCTTGCGCAGCATCAGATGTCCTTCAGCATGTTCAAAACCCCGTCCCGGGCACCACTGACGGCCTTCATCACCATGGTCTCCATACCCTTTTCCCGGTAGGTCAGGGCCCGCAGCAGCATCGGCAGGTTCACTCCCGACACCCCTTCCACCCGGCCCGGCTCCAGGAGCTTGATAGCCACGTTGGCCGGGGTGGCCCCGTAGATGTCGGTCATCACCAGCACGCCCTTGCCGCCGTCCACCTGCTCCAGCATGCGCCGGGCCAGGGGCAGGATGTCCAGGGGATCATCCTGGGCCGCCACGCCCAGCTGCGCCACCAGGGGGGGGCGCTTGTTGAGCACGTGGCAGACGTTTTGCAGCAGGGCTTCACCCAGGGTGCCATGGGTCACGAGCAGGATGCCGATCATGGAAGCGGGCCGATCAAAAAGGGGGGTCTATTCTAGCGAAACCACGACCAAAGGCAGGGGTTTTTACGCCGCCCCGGCTCAGGGCACCTCGGTCATGGGCGGCGGCTTGCCCAGGAAGCTCAGGCGCCCCTTGAGGGCCCGGGTCACCTGGATGTCCCCCGCCGGCCCCACTCGCAGCACCTGGGTGGCGCCCACCTGGCGCGCCGCCGCCTGCCAGTGTTCCGGCCCGGCAATGAAGATGGGCTTGGACAGGGCATCCGAAAGGGTGCCGGCCTTGGGCCCCGGAGGCATCAGCACGGTCACCGCCTGGGTATGGTCGGCCGGCTCGCCGCTGGCGGGGTCCAGCAGATGGCTGTAACGCCGCCCCTGGAGTTCGAAATAGCGCTGGTAATCCCCGGAGGTGCCGATGGCTTCCCCGTCCCGCAGCTCCAGGGTGGCCAGGGGCCCGGGCTGGCGCGGGTGCTGGATGCCCACCTTCCAGGGCTTGCCGTACTTGTCCCCCAGGGCCATGACGTTGCCGCCGATGTTGATCAGGGCATGCTGGATGCCCTGGGCCCGCAGCAGGGCGGCGGCCCGGTCCAGGGCCACGCCCTTCAGGTAGCCGCCGAAATCCAGGGCCAGGGCCGGGTTGCTGCTGCTCACCCGGGGCCCGTCCAGGCGCAGCTGGGCTACCGAGGCGGGCCGGGCCCGCCAGGCGGCCAGGGCTTCCGGGTCGGGCAGCTGGGGCTTGAACTCGTCGGAATGGAAGCCCCAGAGCCGGATCAGCCGGCCGATGCCGGGATCGAAGCGGTAGTCCCCCAGCCGGGCCAGGTCCCGGGCCTCGGTGATGAATTCCAGCATTTCCGGGCTGACCCGGATGGACTTGCCGGCGGCCAGGGCGTCATTCACCGCCGTGAGCTCCGAAGGCTGCCAGGCGTGGTAGGTCCGGTGCAGGCGGTCGAAATCCCGCAGCACGGCAGCGGCGGCTTCCCGGGCCTGTTTTTCCGGGGCACCGGCCACGAGAATCTCCACCCGGGTGCCGAACACATAGGATTCCTGCTGCACCAGGGGCGGCGGCCGGTCGCACCCGGCCAGGCCGATGAGGATCAGGAAGATCAGGCAGAGGCGCGCGAACACAGGTGCTCCAGGGCGGTGACGCAGGCGCCGGCCGCGTCAAAGCCGGTCTGTTGACGAATTTCCACCATGCAGGTGGGGCTGGTGACGTTGATTTCCGTGAGGTGTTCGCCGATCACGTCCAGGCCGACGATCAAGAGGCCCCGCTGCCACAGGATGGGCCCCAGGTGCTCGGCGATTTCCCGATCCCGGGGGGAGAGTTCCTGGGCCACTCCGGTACCGCCAGCGGCCAGGTTGCCCCGGGTCTCGCCGGCCTTGGGAATGCGCGCCAGGCACCAGGGCACGGCCTTGCCGCCGATCAGCAGGATGCGCTTGTCGCCCTGGGCGATCTGCTGCAGGTAGTGTTGCACCATGATGGTCCGGCTGCCCAGCTGGGTCAGGGTCTCCAGAATCGCGTTGCGGTTCGAGTCGTTGCGGTGGATGCGGAACACCTGGCTGCCGCCCATGCCGTCCAGGGGCTTCACCACCACGTCCCGCTGGGCCTCGATGAAATGCTGGATCTGGTTCAGGTCCCGGCTCACCAGGGTGGGCACCGTGTAGGCGTCGAACTCGGCGATGGCCAGCTTCTCGGAATGGTCGCGCAGGGCCCGGGGCTTGTTGTAGACCCGGGCGCCCTCGGCTTCGGCCCGCTCCAGGAGCCAGGTGGCGGTCACGTATTCGGTGTCGAACGGCGGGTCCTTGCGCATCAGCACCGCGTCGAAGGCCCGCAGGGGCATGGCCTCGAAGCCGGATTCCCGGTACCAGTCGTGGTCATCGGGCCGGGTGCGCAGGTGGTAGGCCAGGCCGAACACCCCGGGCTGGCCCGGTTCGGGCCGGTGCCAGCTGAGGCTGGCCGCCTCGATGGCATAGACCTCGTGACCATGCTTTTCCGCCGCCCGCATCATGGCCACGGTGGAATCCTTGTAGGCCTTCAGGGTCGGCAGGGGATCGACGATGAAAGCCAGGCGCAGGGGCCGGCCATTGACGCCGAAGGCCTCCGGGGCGAAATGCAGCTGCTGGGCCATTTCAGCGCCCCGCCGCCGTTCCCGGGACAGGCAGGCCGGGGAACCGGTTCATCTAGGCGGCCTCCAGCTGCAGCGCGGCGGGATCGGTCTGCTCCAGCTCCAGGGCCGCCGCCAGGCAGGCAAGCCGCCCCACCACCCCGTAGGCGTAGAAACGGTTGGGGGGCGCATCCGGGTTCTCACACCGGTCGGGCAGGTTGCAGCCGGTCTCGAAGGCCAGGGGCTGGAACTCCATGCCCGGCGCATTGAGGTTCTCGTCCTTGCCCCGGGCCGTGTGCACCCGGTAGAAGCCGCCCACCACGTAACGGTCGATCATGTAGATCACCGGCTCGGCCACCGCGTCGCGCACCGTCTCGAAGGTGTGCACCCCTTCCTGGATGATCACCTCGGAAACGCTCTGGCCTTCCTTGATGACGCTCATCTTGTTGCGCTGGCGCCGGTTCAGGCCGAGCACCTCGCTGGCGTCGCGCACGGTCATCACCCCCATGCCATAGGTGCCGGCATCGGCCTTGACCACCGCGTAGGGCGTTTCACGGATGTCGTACTCCCGATATTTCTCCCGCACCTGGGTCAGCAGGGCATCCACCTGGGCGGCCAGCTCCTCCTCGCCCTGGCGCTCATGGAAGTCCAGGTTGCGGCAGGCCTTGAAATAGGGATTGATGCGCCAGGGATCGATGTTGATCAGGGCGGCAAACTCCCGGGCCACCTGCTCATAGGCAGCGAAATGCTGGGTCTTGCGGCGGCTGGCCCAGCCCCCGTGCAGGGGCGGCAGCACCACCTGCTCCTCCAGCCCCTGGAGGATGGCCGGCACCCCGGCAGACAGGTCGTTGTTGAGCAGCACGGCGCAGGGGCTGAAGTCAGCCAGGGCCAGACGGTTGCCGCGCCGTACCAGGGGCTCCAGCAGCAGGGACTGCCCCAGGGGCAGCTCGATCCGGGTGGGCTCGCTGATCTCCGGCAGCAGGGTGCCGATGCGCACCTCCAGGCCGGTCTGGGCCAGGATGGTGGCCAGCTGGGCCAGGTTCTGCAGGTAGAAGGTGTTGCGGGTGTGGTTCTCGGGAATCAGCAGCAGCTTGCAGGCCGAGGGACAGAACTTCTCCACGGCGCTCATGGCGGCCTGGACGCACAGGGGCAGGAAGGCCGGATTGAGGTTGTTGAAACCGCCGGGAAACAGGTTGGTATCCACGGGGGCCAGCTTGAAGCCGGCGTTCCTCAGGTCGCAGGAGGAATAGAAGGGAGGCGTATGCTCCAGCCACTGACCCCGGAACCATTGCTCGATGGGGGCGCTCTGCTCCAGGAAGCGGCGCTCCAGTTCCAGCAGGGGACCGGTCAGGGCGGTGGTGAGATGGGGAACCATGTTGCTCCTAGAGGGTTATCGTTATTCTGGCGCTTATCTTACACCGGCCGTCGGCGCCGCCGGGCGGCCCGCCAGGTGTCCAGCCCGCCCACGACGGCGGCCCAGAGCAGCAGGGCTCCCAGCCCGGCGGCCCCCAGGGCCGGCAGGGCCAGGGCCACCACGGTCCAGTGCAGTTCCCGGCTGAGCAGCGCCTCCCCGGGGTCCCGGGGATTGACCCAGGCCTGGGCCCGGCGCCGGTAGAGCAGGTCGGCATAGGCCGCCCGCTGGGCGTCGCCATTGTCCATCCAGACGTGGGGGCCGTAGCGGCTGCCCTGGTAATCCCGCCCCGCCACCCGGTAGCGGTAAGAGACCGCCACCTGGGCGCCCCGGTTCCCGGCACCGGGGCTGGTCCCCAGCTCCACCTGCTCGAGAACCACCGTCACCGGCTGCCAGTCCCGGCTGCGCCAGGCGTCCCAGAGGGGCTGGAGCCCGAGCAGATACACCCCCAGCCCGCCCCCCGCCAGGAACAGCAGGGCCGAGAGCAGCAGGCCCGCCCGCGCCAGGACGCGGCCGGCAGCAGTGGACACATTGGGGATCAGGAAACGCATGGGGCCCGAGTTTAATTCATCGGCCCGGACCCCATGGCCGAAACGGCAACGAACAAGAACGGCCGGGAACTGCGATACTGGCTCCGGCATCAGCAGGGCCGACCCTACCCGCCCCTATCCCGCCCTTGCCGCACTTCTCTTTCCGCCTTCCTTGACATGGCCGGGTAAAATGCCCGGCTTAATCTTTTTTGAAGTTTCCTGGAGTCCGCCGTGCTAGTCGCCGCCAACATCACCATGCAGTTCGGGGCCAAGCCCCTGTTTGAGAACGTCAACGTCAAGTTCGGCGAGGGCTTCCGCTACGGCCTGATCGGCGCCAACGGGGCGGGCAAGTCCACCTTCATGAAGATCCTCTGCGGCGCCCTGGAGCCTTCCGGCGGCAACGTCTCCAAGGAAAAGCACGAGCGCATGGCCTACCTGAAACAGGACCAGTTCGCCTACGAGGAGATGCGGGTGCTGGATGTGGTGCTCATGGGCCACGAGGAGATGTGGGCCTGCATGAGCGAGCGGGACGCCATCTACGCCAACCCGGACGCCACCGAGGACGATTACATGAAGGCGGCCGAGCTGGAAGGCAAGTTTGCCGAATACGACGGCTACACCGCCGAATCCCGGGCCGGGGAGCTGCTGCTGGGGGTGGGCATCCCCACCGAGCTGCACAACGGCCCCATGAGCCAGGTGGCCCCGGGCTGGAAGCTGCGGGTGCTGCTCTGCCAGGCCCTGTTCGCCAACCCGGACATCCTGCTCCTGGACGAACCCACCAACAACCTGGACATCAACACCATCCGCTGGCTGGAGGACATCCTCAACGCCCGGGAGTCCACCATGATCATCATCTCCCATGACCGGCACTTCCTGAACCAGGTGTGCACCCACATGGCGGACCTGGACTACGGCAAGATCACCCTCTACCCGGGCACCTACGACGACTTCATGGAAGCCTCCACCCAGGCCCGGGAGCGCCAGCAGACCGCCAACAGCCGGGCCAAGGACAAGATCAGCGAGCTGCAGAACTTCGTGCGCCGCTTCTCCGCCAACAAGTCCAAGGCCAAGCAGGCCACCAGCCGCCTGAAGCTGATCGACAAACTGAAGCCCGAGGACGTGAAGCCCTCTTCCCGCCAGTACCCCTGGATCCGCTTCGAGTTCGATGAGAAGGAAAAGCTGCATCGCCAGGCCGTGGAGGTGGAAGACCTGGTGTTCCAGTACGAAGGCGGGGACAAGACCTTCTTCAACAAGGCCAGCTTCACCATCAATGCCGGCGACAAGATCGCCGTGATCGGCGAGAACGGGGTCGGCAAGACCACGCTGCTGAAGCTCCTGATGGGCGAATACCAGCCCAGCAAGGGCCACATCAAGTGGGCCGAGAAGGCCAAGCCCGGCTACTACGCCCAGGACCATTCGGCGGAATTCGCCAACCCGGTGTCCCTGACCGAATGGGTGGCCGGCTACGCCCGGGCCAGCATCGAGGATGGCGGCGACCTGGAAACCCTGATCCGCGGCACCCTGGGCCGCCTGCTGTTCTCCGGCGACGAGCAGAAGAAGCCGGTGAACGTGATCTCCGGGGGCGAACAGGGCCGCATGCTGTTCGGCAAGCTGATGCTGCAAAAGCCCAACGTGCTGGTGATGGACGAACCCACCAACCACCTGGACATGGAATCCATCGAATCCCTGAACACCGCCCTGGACCTGTTCAAGGGCACCCTGGTGTTCGTCTCCCACGACCGGGAGTTCGTCTCCTCCCTGGCCACCCGCATCTTCGAGGTGAAGATGGACGGCAGCCTGGTGGATTACCAGGGCACCTACGAGGAATACCTCTCCAGCCAGGGCATCGAATAAATCCGGGCTGCGCCATGCACAAGGGCCGGGATGGCAGCTGCCTCCCGGCCCTTGTCGCATTCAGCCTCCGCCGTTCAACCTAAAAACCTCACCACAGAGACACAAAGACACAGAGAAGTTCAAAAAAACAATGGCTTGCATTATCTTCTGCGCTCACCTAGAAAGTGACCTGGCCTTCCAGGACAAGTCTTTGTTTTTCCTCGGTGTCTCTGTGCCTCTGTGGTTTAACTGAGGTTTTAAGGTTCAAGCCGGTTTCCCCACCACACCGGCATCAGGCAGCCCAGGGGCAGGCTGCTCCTCTGTGCCTCTGTGGTTCAGACCAGGTTTTCAGGTTCAATTCCCGAAGCGCCGGTTGAAATCCTCCAGCAGCTGGTTGAGCACGAAGGGATCGCTGCAGCTGTGGTGCATGCGCACGGCCAGGGGCATCAGCAGCCGGCCGGCGACCTCGTAGCGCTGGCCGAAGTAGAAGCAGCTCTGACCTATCATCTGGTCCTGGCGCCAGTGCAGGGTCATGCCGGTGAAGCGCAGCTGGGGCAGGTGGCCCATGAAGTGGGCATAGCTGAACGCGTCATCCCCCTCCTGGTTTCCGCCGCCGGCATCGGGATGCCGCAGCCATGCCAGGCGCTCCCGGTACAGAGCCAGGAAATCCCCCAGTTCCAGTTGCTGCACATCTTCCAGCACCAGGCTGCGAAAGCGGGTCGGGCCGCCCACGGCCACGGGGATGAACAGGGGCGGGTTGCCCAGGCGGTACCACCTGCCCTCCACACAGCGCAGATTGAAGGAATCATGCTGCGCCAGGGTCTGGGTCAGATGCCAGACCAGGAAGGCGAAGAAGGAGGCACGCGCGCCCTCCGGCAGGGCCAGATAGGCGGCGTGGGCGCGGCTCACGTCCAGTTGCAGGGTCAGGTCCACGTGGGGATTCTGGGCCACGGGCTCGCTGAAGAAGGGCAGGGCCCAGGCCAGCCAGGAGCCCAGGCTGGCGGGGTCTACGGCTTCGGGCTGGTAACGGGAAGGAATGGGAGGGAGCATGATCCGGAGGCGGTGCAGGAGCCAGCCCGGATTCTATACCCCCGCCCGTCAGGAGCTTCAGGCCAGGGCCTGTTGCAGCAGCACGGCAATGTGCATGGGCCTGCGTCCGGTGCAGTCCTCGATCTGGTGCCGGCAGGAGAAGCCGTCCGCCAGGATGGGAGCTTCCGGGGCCTGGCGGATGGCGGGCATCAGGTTGAGTTCCGCCATCTTGCGCGACATCCCGTCGTGCTCCGCCTCGTAGCCGAAGCTGCCGCCCATGCCGCAGCAGCTGGCCTCCACCAGCTCGAATTCGAAGCCGGGAATCCAGCCCAGCACCTTGCGCAGGGATTTGGTGGCGCCGAAGGCTTTCTGGTGGCAGTGGCCATGCAGCAGGGCCTTGGGCAGGTCCAGGGGTTTCAGCGGCAGGTCGAAGCCCCGGCGTTCCTTTTCCCGCATCAGGAACTCCTCGAACATGTAGCACTGCTTGGCAAGGCGGGCCACGTCTTCCCCCAGGGCCAGGCTGTAGAAGTCATCCTTGAGGGCATACAGGCAGGCGGGCTCCAGGCCCACCACGGGAATGCCCGCCTCCAGGGCCGGGCGCACGGCGGCCAGCACCCGCCGCGCTTCGGCCCGGGCTTCCTCCACCAGGCCGTTGGATAGATAGGTGCGGCCGCAGCACAGGGCGCGGCGGGGTTCCGGGTCTCCGGGGGCCGGACCCAGCACCTGCACCTGGTAGCCGGCCGCCGTGAGCACGTCCACGGCCGCTGCGGGAATTTCCGGGGCGTAATGGCGGCTCATGGTGTCTACGAACAGGGCTACCCGGGGCCGGCTTTCCTCCGCTCCGGAATACCTGGCAGCAAAAGGAACAGGCGCCGGTTCCGGCAGAGGCCGGCGGGCCGTGATGCCGAGCAGCCGCTCCCCCAGCCAGGCCAGCCCGGGCTGGCCGTTGCGCAGCCGCACCAGGGCACGCAGCAGGCGGCGCCGGGTGAGCCAGCGGGGCAGATGGGCAAACAGCCGGGTGCGGGGCGAGGCCCCCGTCAGGGCGTGTTTCTGGGCCAGGAATTCGGTCTTGATCAGGGCCATGTCCACCCCGTTGGGGCACTCCTTCTTGCAGCCCTTGCAGGCGACGCAGAGGTCCATGGCCTCGGCCAGGTCCGGGTGGGTGAAGGGGGTGGGCCCCAGCTCTCCGTTCAGGGCGGCCTTGAAAGCCTGCACCCGGGCCTGGGTGGAATGGGCGAATTCCTCGGTGGCCCGGAAGCTGGGGCACATCAGGCCCTTGGCGGTGCGCTGGCACTGGCGGCTGCCGATGCAGACCGCCACGGCCTTGGCATAGGCGCCCCCGGTGGCGGGAATGCCGGAATAGGCGTCCCCCATGCCGTAGTTGTCGTAGGCGGACCAGTCTAGATAGGTTTTCATGGTGTTCTCCGGATATCCGGCTCCTAGCAAGTCGGGTGCCACGAAAAAACACCTCGATTCAGTCTCTTGAACCTTGAAACCGCATCTGCACCCCAGGGGCACAGAGAACTCAGAGGAAAAACAAGCCCTTGGGTTACCCCGCTGCCCCCTTCCGGGGCGTGCCGGGGAAAGGGGTCTGGTCTTGCAAGCCGGCCTTTCTCCGTGCCTCCGGGCCCCTGCGGTGAGGAATGCAGCTTGGGAACAAGGCTCCTGTCGCAATTGCGACAAGACCAGGTCTGTTGTTTTTCAACAACGCTTGTTGCATATTTGCAACACAAGCTTCCACCCGGGCGTCATGGCGCGTTCCGGCTTTTGACAGCCCCCGCCGCGGCCCCTTAAAGTCCTTTCAACCCGGCGCCCCTGGCGCCCCCGCAACCCGAATTCCATAGGAGAACCCCATGCCTGCTGCGAACCACAAGGAGTACATCACGCGCTGAAGCGCCAGCCCGGCATGTCCGGCTCGGCGGCTGCAGCTGCCCCGAGCCAGGATTCCTCCGCCAGCGACTGACCCCACGGTCATTCCCTTGCCATCAAGCCCTGGTCTCCCCGGCCGGGGCTTTTTGTTTTCTGCTTCCCGCCCCGGCCGTGCCGGGCCCGGGAGGCCCGCAAGAGAAAGACCATCATGGCCATACAAATGACCCTGAACAAGGGACGGGTTCCGGTACGGATCTGGACCCGCGAAGTCGAATACGCTGCCCTGCAGCAACTGGAAAACCTCTCCCGGCTGCCCATCCTGGAGGACCCCATCGCCGTCATGCCCGACGTGCACCTGGGCACCGGCGCCACGGTCGGCACCGTGATTCCCACCCGCAGCGCCATCATCCCGGCCGCCGTGGGGGTGGATATCGGCTGCGGCATGAACGCCCTGCGCCTGGACCTGGAGGCCCGACACCTGCCGGACAACCTGGCGGGCCTGCGCGCCGCCATCGAGGCGGCTGTGCCCGTGGGCTTCGGCCAGCACCGGCGCAGCCTGCTGCGGGAACGGGTGCACGGTCAGTCGCCCCTGAACCTGGCGACGCGGCTGGATGTGATCGTCGGCCGCCACCCGGAGCTCCTGAAGATGCAGCGCCGCTTCAACGAGACCTGGCGCTGCCAGCTGGGCACCCTGGGGAGCGGCAACCACTTCATCGAGCTCTGCCTGGATGAGGCGCAAGGGCTGTGGATCATGCTCCACTCGGGCAGCCGCGGCATCGGCAACATCATCGGCCGCCACTTCATCGCCGCCGCCCGCAAGGACATGGGCCGTCACCTGCACGCCCTGCCGGACAAGGACCTGGCCTACCTGAGCGAGGGCAGCAGCCTGTTCGACGACTACCTGGAGGCCGTTTCCTGGGCCCAGGACTACGCCCTGGAAAACCGGCGCCTGATGCTGGAACTGGTGCTCCAGGCCCTGGTGCCCTACCTGCCGCCCTTCCAGGTGCAGGGGGAAGCCATCAGCTGCCACCACAACTACGTGAGCCGGGAAGTCCATGCCGGCCAGTCCCTCTACATCACCCGCAAGGGCGCGATCCGGGCCGGGGCCGGAGAACTGGGCATCGTCCCCGGCAGCATGGGGGACCGGAGCTACATCGTCCGGGGCCTGGGCCATCCGGCCGCCTACTGTTCCTCTGCCCACGGGGCCGGGCGGCGCATGAGCCGCTCCGAGGCCAAGCGGCGCTACACCCGCCGGGACCTGGTGTCCCAGACCCGGGGCATCGAGTGCCGCAAGGACGGCGGCGTGCTGGACGAGATTCCCGGCGCTTACAAGGACATCGACCGGGTGATGGAAAACCAGGCCGACCTGGTGGAAGTGGTGCACACCCTGCGCCAGGTCCTCTGCGTCAAGGGCTGAAGGATTTCCCCCGGACAACCACCGGCCCCAGGCCGGTATTTCAGAAAAGGAGCCACACCATGATTGCCACTGACTGTTTTCCCCCACTGAGTAACGCCGCCGGCGCCTGGCGCCGGGCGGCTCCATTCCCTTACTCCAGGACAAGAAACCATCATGGAATTACAGGAAATCGACACCCTGCGGGCCCTGCTTCCGGCCGGGCGCACGGTGTACAGCTACTTCAAGGATAAGTACAGCCTGCAACTGCTGCGCTACGCGGTACGCCGGCCCACGCCGGTGGCCGAACTGCGCCGCCAGCCCGTGGCCCGGCTGCTGGAAAAGCCGGCAGTACGGGAGGTGCTGGCCCGCTGCGGCGGCCAGCTGGCGCCCGCCCAGCTGGAACTGGCCTGCGGCCATCCCAGCCCCCAGCACTACACCCTCAGCCTGGGGGTGTGGGGCGGTGAGCGGACCCACGCCCCCCAGACCAGCCGGCCCGGGGCCAACCTGGTGCTGCAGCTCAACTTCAGCCAGGAACACAACCAGGCCTTCCAGCGTCTGGTACGCCCCCGCCCCGGCGGGGACCCCTTCAACTACTACGGCCATCCGGCCCTCCGGGACGAACGGGAAAACCGGCGCTACACCCTGGCCTGGGCCCGCCTGGACCTGGATCTGGAGCACGGCGAAGCCCTGATCGAGGAACTCCAGAGCGACTGGCTGCGGGCCGCCGCCCGGGTCGGGGAAAGCGCCCGGCAGCTGGGCGAGGAACAGTTCCGGCGGCGGCACCAGTACCGCTTCCAGGGCGGCCGCCAGGCGGTGCTGCAGTACTGCGAACAGGTGCTGCCGGCGCACCAGGGCCTCTGGGACGAGGCCCTGCTGGCGGCGGTGCTGTTCTTCCTGCGGGAGGAGCTGGGCCTGGCGCGGATCTGGATGCATACCCCCCGTTCCGGGGTATTGCTGAAAAACATCCGCTACGGGGCCCCGCCCACCTCCCTCTACAGCAGCCTGCCCCAGCGCTTCTGCTTTATCCCCGGAGCCAGCGCCCCGGCCTTCCTGACCCGCAACCGCCGGGCGGCGCGCTACCTGCGCCGGGAGCCCGGCCTCTGCCTGCAGCAATTTTGCCTTTGAGGAATCACGACCATGACACGCAAACAACGCCATCAACGGGAAGAACGGCTGCTGCTGCCGCCCCCGCCGCCACCCCGCAACCCCTTTGCCACCACGGCCAAGATGCGCCGCGGCACCCAGGTTCATGAGAAGAGCCGGGGCGCCCGGCGCCGGGCCGACCACGTGGAACTGGGCCGCATCCTGCGCGGCGACCTGCCCGCCGAAGAGTAAGACCCGCCCCGGAACCCGGCTCAGCCCGGGTTCCGGGTTTCCGGGGGCTCGCGCTGCTGCCCGGATTTCCGGGCCCCCCCTCAGGCGCCGCCCTGCTCCTGCAGGCGCCGGTACAGCAGTTGATACTGCTCGTCCGCCTGTTTCAGACGTTCCGCCGCCAGGCGGAAGAAGATTTTCAACATCCCCGAACGCAGTTCCGGCGAGGCCCGGTTGAGCCGGCTGTAGGCCCATTTGCCATAGACCACCGGGGTCATGGCGGTGATGGTGGCCGCCCGGGCCCCGGGCGTGGCCTCGGCAAAGGCCAGCTCCCCGAACAGCGTGCCGCCGGTGAGCAGGTTGATGAGCCGGCCCCGCTGGGTGACCCGGGTTTCCCCCTGCAGCAGCAGGTAGCAGGAGCGGGCCGCCGCCCCTTCCGTGATCAGCACGGTGCCGGCCGGAGCCCGGCGCCAGCGGGCAAAACGCAGCAGTTCCCAGAGCTCCGGATCGCCCAGCTCCTGCAGCAGGGGCAGGCGGCGCAGCTGCTCGAAGAGTTCCCCCTGGGAGGGAATCTCCCCATCGGCCGCGACCGTCCCCGGCATCAGGGCGCTCAGGGCGGCCTGGACCAGGGGCCAGCTGGCAAAACGCTGTTCCAGGTCCCGGGCCAGCATTTCTTCCACCAGCTCGCCTACAGCCGCCGGCAGTTCCGGGCGCAGCTCCCCCAGACGGGGATGTTCCCCGTGGATGATCTGGTACATCAGGGCGGCCGGGGAATCAGCCTGATAGGGCAGGCGCCCGGTCAGGAGCTGGAACAGCACCACCCCCAGGGCGTAGATGTCGGCCTGGGGCGTGACCCAGTGGCGGAACAGCTCCGGCGCCATGTAGGCCAGGGAGCCGATGTCCATGACCTGGGTGGAATCGCCCTGGCCCCAGTAGGCGGCACCGAAATCCCCCACCTTCACCTCCCCGGGCCCCAGGTACTGGAGGTTGGCGGGCTTGATGTCCCGATGCACGATGCCGGCCCGGCAGGCATAGTCCAGGGCGCTGGCGCACTTGTAGGCCAGCTCCAGCACCTCGCCCACGGGCTTCAGCTGCCCGGGCCGGGTGTAAGGTTCCAGGGTGCCGCCGGGCAGGTATTCCATCACCAGGTAGGCGGAGCGCTCGCCAGCCCCGGCGTCATAGACCTGGACGATGTAGGGATGCTGCAGACTGCCCGCCTGACGCACCTCGTTCAGCCAGGCCTTGCGGACCTGATTCTGTTCCGGGTCGTCGCTGAAGATGTGGGCATGGGCGATCTTGAGGGCCACCTGCCGGTCGGCAAAGCTGTCCTGCGCCAGATACACGGTGCCGGTGGCGCCCCGGCCCAGTTCCCGGAGGATTTCATAGCGGTGCTGCAAGGTATCCATGGCGGCCCCCGGCTGATCAGTCGGCTGGCATCTTACCGGCTTGCCGCAGCCCGGGGAACCAGCAGCCGGTTCAGCCAGCGCCCCAGGCGCACCCCGGCGGCGGCCAGACGCTGGTCGCTGATCTGCCGGGCCCGGGCGTGGAATTCCGGCGTCACCAGGGGCAAGAGGCTGCCCGGGGTGGCGGGATAGACCCCGTCGCCGGCCACCAGGGCCCGGCCCTCCGCCAGCCAGCGGGCCGGATCGCCCTGCTCCGGCGCCGGCAGGGCCGCCAGCCGGGCCAGGGGCGCCTCCAGGTGGCGGCCCCGCAGCCAGGGCGGCCCGGGCAGCTCGTCCCAGTAGGCGTGCAGGGACATGAAGGGTTTGCGGGGGTTGTAGGGGTTCTCCACGGTGTAGCCGTTGCCGCCCCGGTCCCCCCGGCCGGCCGTGTGCAGGGGCTGGTGCAGGTCCGCCACCAGATGCAGCAGCCAGGGCAGGGCGTAGGCCCGGCTCTGCGCGTCCCCCTCGGCCAGCTCCCGGGCCAGGCGCTCCACCCGGGTGTCGATCTCGCCCCGCCCCCCGGCCCCGGGCTCGTCCTGGAAATGCCAGTGGGTCTGGCGCTGCATGTGGGGAAAACCGGGCAGGAGCGGGGTGGGCGGCTCGTCCGGGTCATGGAAACGGGCATCCCGGCGAATGTCGTCGGGCCAGGTGGAGGCTTCCAGGAACAGGCCGTAATCCGGGTCCTGCTCCTGCTGGCGGCGCAGCCAGCGGGCCTGGTCCGGATGCCGGCGCAGCAGGGCCACCGCCTGTTCCCGGGCCGGGGCCTCCAGCTGCGCCCAGGCCAGGGCCGCCACCAGCCGGTGCCCGGCGCCATTCCAGGCGTAGGTGGGCAGGGGCAGCAGCAGTAACAACAAGAGGGGCAGGAGCAAGGGCCGGGTCATGGCCGGATTATCCCTCCCTTTGCCGGCAGCCCGGGGGTCCGAAGCATTCCACCCCCCATGCTAGACTTGCGGCCCCGCATTCCCGGTCTGCCCCCATGTCCCCTGCCCTGCCCCCCGAGTCCCTCGCCACCACCCTCTGGTACGCGGCGCCCATCGTGGCCCGGGTGATGGAAGGACAGAGCCTGGCCGACGGGGCCCTGGAACGGGTGCCGGCCGCCCGGCGCCCGGCGGTCCAGGACATCGTCTATGGCACCCTGCGCCGCTACGGGGAAGGGGACGCCCTGCTCGCTCCGCTGCTGCGCAATCCCCCCTACCCGGTGATCCGCGCCCTGATGCTGTGCGCCCTGCACCGGCTCGCCACCTGGACCGACGCGCCCCACACGGTGGTGCACCAGGCGGTGGAAGCCGCCGGGCAGCTGGAGGAAGGACGCTACAAGGGTCTGGTGAATGGGGTGCTGCGCAACTACCTGCGCCAGCAGGAGGCCTTGCAGCAGGAACTGGCCGACCAACCCGCCGCCCGGCTCTGGCACCCGGACTGGTGGCTGGAGAAGCTGCAGGCCAGCCACCCGGAGCACTGGGAAGCCCTGGTGGCGGCCGACAACGGCCCGCCGCCCATGGGCCTGCGGGTGAACCTGCGCCAGGGCAGCGCCGCCGCCTATCTGGAACGGCTGGAAGCGGCCGGCATCAGCGGCCGGCTCCAGGGCGAGGCCGGCATCCTGCTGCACAAGCCGGTGCCGGTGAGCCAGCTGCCCGATTTCGCCAGCGGCGCGGTCTCGGTCCAGGACCTGGGGGCCCAGCGCGCCGCCGAACTGCTGGCCCCGGCCCCGGAGAGCCGGGTGCTGGATGCCTGCGCCGCCCCCGGGGGCAAGACCGCCCACCTGCTCGAACGGGCCGAGCTGGAATTGACGGCCCTGGACGTGGACCCGCTCCGCTGCCGCCAGATCGAGGCCAACCTGAGCCGCCTGGGCCTCGCCGCCCGAGTGCGCTGCGGCGACGCCAGCCGGCCCCAGGCCTGGGGCAAGCAGCCCCAGAGCTTCGACGCCATCCTGGCGGACGTGCCCTGTTCCGCCAGCGGCGTGGTGCGCCGCCATCCGGATGCCAAGTGGCTGCGCCAGCCCCAGGACATCCTCAAGTTCGCCTACACCCAGCGGCGCATCCTGGAGCGCCTCTGGCCGGCCCTGCAGCCTGGGGGCAAATTGCTTTATGCTACCTGCTCGGTATTTCCGGAAGAAAACGGGGAACAGGTGGCCAAATTCCTGAGCCGCACCCCGGATGCCCGCCTGCAGACCGAGGAACAATGGCTGCCCGGTGCGGAACACGACGGTTTCTACTATGCCCTCCTGCACAAACTGGCCTGAGTCCCGGCGCTGCCTGCGTACCGCCCTGTTCGCCCTCTGCCTGTCCCTGCTCGCCGGCCTGCTCAACCCGGCCCGGGCGGGCAGCATCGACATCCGCAATCCCCAGCTGCTGCCCGCCGATGAAGGGGGCTACGCCCTCTCCGCCGACTTCCGCATCGATTTCAGCCCCCGCCTGGAAGAGGCCGTGGCCAAGGGGGTGACCCTCTACTTCGTGCTCGAATTCGAGCTGGAACGGCCGCGCTGGTACTGGATGGACGAGAAGCTCGCCAACCGCAGCCAGACCTGGCGCCTCAGCTACCACGCCCTGACCCGCCAGTACCGGCTGTCCACGGGCACCCTGCACCAGTCCTTCGCCACCCTGGAAGAGGCTCTGCAGATGCTTTCCCGGGTGCGGCGCTGGCAGGTCATCGACCAGAGTCTGCGCCCGGGCGACAGCTACCAGGCGGCCCTGCGCCTGCGCCTGGACATCTCCCAGCTGCCCAAGCCCTTCCAGGTCTCGGCCCTGGCGAGCCGGGACTGGAACCTGAACTCGGACTGGCTGATGTGGAAGTTCACTGTGCCCCAGCCCATCCCCGAGGCTGATCCGGCGCCTGGCACCGCCGCGCCGGCCTCTCCGCTGCCGGCCCAGGAAGCCCGATGAAGCGCCTGCTGGCCATCGTCGGCGCCCTGGGGGCGGCCCTGGGCGCGATCCTCTGGTTCCTGCTGCTGGCATCCACCTCGGCGGACACCATGATCTTCGCCAACCGCTACCCCCTCATCCTGGGCCTTAACGTGCTGGTGGCCCTGATCCTGCTCGGCCTGGTGGGCTGGCAGGTGCATGCCCTGTGGCGGGAACACCGGGCCCAGGTGTTCGGCTCCCGGCTCAAGCTCCGGCTGATGCTGATGTTCGGCCTGGTGGCGGTGGTCCCCGGCACCCTGGTGTACGGGGTCTCGGTGCAGTTCATCACCCGCTCCATCGAGAGCTGGTTCGACGTACGGGTGGAAAAGGCCCTGGAATCCGGCCTCAGCCTGGGCCGCTCGGCCCTGGATTCCTTGCTCGGGGAACTGGCCCAGAAGGCCCGGGGCATGGCCCTGGAGCTGGCCGACCGGCCCGATGGGGCGATACGGGTGCAGCTGGTGCGCCTGCGCGAGCAGGCCGGGGTGGATTCCGCCGCCCTGTTCGGCCCCAACGGCCAGCTGATCGCCAGCGCCCAGGGGGAGCTGTCCACGCCCCTGCCGCCCCTGCCCTCCCCGTCGGAGCTGAAGCAGGCCCGCTCCAGCCGCACCGTGACCACCATCGAAGGCGAAGGTGAGAACGGCATGACCCTGCGGGTGCTGGTGCCGGTCACCCCCCTGACCTTTTTCGAGCAGCCCCGGGTGCTGCAACTGGTGCAGCCGGTGCCCAGCGGCCTGGCCCAGAACGCCGAAGCGGTCCAGGACGTGTACCGGGATTACCAGGAGCTGCAGCTGGCGCGCCAGGGCCTGACCCAGATCTACGCCCTGACCCTGACCCTGACGGTGCTGGTGGCCCTGTTCGCCGCCTTTGCCCTGGCCTTTTTCATGGCCCGGCGCCTGTCCGCCCCCCTTTCCATCCTGGCCGAAGGCACCCAGGCCGTGGCCCAGGGCGACTACTCGCCGCGCCAGGCCATCTACAGCCGCGACGAGCTGGGGGTGCTGACCCAGTCCTTCAACCGCATGACCCGGCAGCTGGACGACGCCCGCCGGGAAGCGGACCGGCACCGCAGCGAAGTGGAATCGGCCCGGGCCTACCTGGAATCCATCCTCGCCAACCTGTCCGCCGGGGTGCTGGTGTTCGACCGGCATTTCGCCCTGCGCACGGTGAACGAGGGGGCCATCACCGTGCTCGGGGAGGACCTGGCCGACCTGGTGGGCAGCCCCGCCGAGGAATGGCCCCGGCACCCGGAGCTGGGCCAGTTCATCCGCCAGCATTTCGGCCGGGAGGACCTGGAGGAATGGCAGGGCCAGCTGGAGCTGGAACGGGAGGGCGGCCAGGCCCAGGTGCTGCTGCTGCGCGGCACCCGCCTGCCGGAGGCCGGCAACGGCGGCCACGTGGTGGTGTTCGACGACGTCACCCAGCTCATCGCCGCCCAGCGTAGCGCTGCCTGGGGCGAAGTGGCCCGGCGCCTGGCCCACGAGATCAAGAATCCCCTCACCCCCATCCAGCTTTCGGCGGAGCGCCTGCAGCTCAAGCTGGGGGACCACCTGGGCGGCAAGGAACGGGAGATGCTGGAACGCTCCACCCAGACCATCATCAACCAGGTCCAGGCCATGAAGCGCATGGTGGATGATTTCCGCGACTATTCCCGGCATCCGGCCCCGGAACTGGCGCCCCTGGACCTGAATGCCCTGATCCGCGAGGTGCTGGGCCTGTACGAGAACTCCAGCGTCCGCATCAGCAGCGAGCTGGACCCGGAGCTGCCGCCGGTCCTGGGGGACGTCAACCAGCTGCGCCAGGTGATCCACAATCTGCTCCGGAACGGCGAGGACGCCCTGGAGGCCGTGCCCTCCCCGCGCCTGCAGATTCGCACCGAACCGGGCGGCAGCTGGGCGAAACTGCAGATCAGCGACAATGGCTGCGGCTTCCCGGCAGAAATCCTGCCCCGGGTGTTCGAACCCTACATCACCACCAAGCCCCGGGGCACGGGGCTGGGCCTGCCCATCGTCAAGAAGATCATCGACGAACACCAGGGCACCATAGACATCAGCAACCAGCCGGAGGGCGGCGCCCGCATCAGCATACGACTGCCCCTGGTCAAGGAAGGAAAAAATGGCAGAGATACTGGTCGTTGACGACGAAATCGGCATCCGCGAACTGCTCTCGGAGATCCTTGCCGACGAAGGCCACTCGGTGCGCCTGGCGGAAAACGCCGCCGCGGCCCGCAAGCTGCGGGGCGAGCACAACCCGGAGCTGGTGCTGCTCGACATCTGGATGCCGGACACGGACGGCATCTCGCTGCTCAAGGAATGGGCTTCGGGCGGCCAGCTCACCATGCCGGTGGTGATGATGTCCGGGCACGGCACCATAGACACGGCAGTGGAGGCCACCCGCATCGGCGCCGTGGATTTCCTGGAAAAACCCATCGCCCTGCAAAAGCTGCTTGCCACGGTGAAGAAGGCCCTGAAGCATGATCACATCGGTCAGCGCCCGCCGGCCACCCTGGAGGCCCTGGGCCACGCCCCCCTGTTCCGGGACCTGAAGAAGCGCCTGGAACAGGCGGCCGCCAAGACCAGCACCCTGCTGCTCAAGGGCGGCACCGGCAGCATCGCCGAACTCTGCGCCCGCACCCTGCAACGGCCCCAGTCGCCCTGGCTGGACCTGCTCGAATGCACCACCCCCATGACCCAGGAACTGCTGCAGAAGACGGCCGGCGGCCTGATCTACGTGAGCGACCTGGCCGCCCTGGGCAAGCTGCAGCAGATGAACCTGGCCTTTGCCCTGGAACGGGTGGCGCGCCACAACATCCTGCTGGTGGCTGCCAGTTCCCAGCCCCTGTCCGGCCTCGGCGCCCGGGGCTGGGATGCCCAGATGCTGGCCCGCCTGGGCGAGGTCTGGCTGGCCCTGCCCAATCTGGCCCAGCACGGGGACGATCTGCCCGAGGTGCTGAGCCTGTTCCTGCGCCTGATGGTGGAGCGTCAGGAAGTGCCCCTGCGCCGCTTCTCCTGTGCTGCCCTCAACCTGCTGCGGGTGCGCTGGGCCAGCTGTGGCGAGGCGGGCTGGAACGAGCTCCAGGCCCTGATCCGCAACCTGGCCCTGACCGCCCTGGAAGAGGAGATCGGCGAGGCCGACATCCTGCGCCTGCTGCCCGAGGTGGAGGGGCCGGATGCGGTTCCCCTGGCCCCGGAAGGGCTGCGGGAGCTGTTCGAGCAACCCCTGCGGGAGGCCCGGGACGCCTTCGAACGGCACTACTTCGAGCACCTGCTCCGGGCCGAGGGGGGCAACATGACCCGGGTGGCGGAACGCTCCGGCCTGGAGCGCACCCACCTGTACCGCAAGCTGAAGCAACTGGGGGTGGCCGTGGGCCGCCGCAGCGAGGAAGTCCAGCCATGAAGATCATCATCCTGGGGGCCGGCCAGGTGGGCGCCTCGGTGGCGGAGAGCCTGGTGTCGGAAGAGAACGACATCACCATGGTGGATAGCGACGCCGAGCGCCTGGCCGCCCTGCAGGACCGCCTCGACCTGCGCGTGGTCACCGGCAATGCCGCCTATCCCTCGGTGCTGAAAAGCGCCGGGGCCGAGGATGCGGACCTGGTGATCGCCGTGACCCAGAGCGACCAGACCAATCTGGTGGCCTGCAAGATCGCCCAGAGCATGTTCAACGTGCCCACCCGGGTGGCAAGGCTGCGCTCCCGGGACTTCCTCGAAGATGAACGGCTGCTGTCGCCGGACAACTTCGCCGTGGACTTCGCCATCTGCCCCGAGCAGATCATCACCGATTACGTGGTGCGCCTGATCCAGTTCCCGGAGGCCCTGCAGGTGCTGGACTTCGCCGGCGGCCGGGTGTCCCTGGTGGCGGTACGGGCCTACGAGGGCGGGCTCCTGGTGAGCAAGCCCATCAAGGAGATGAAGGAGCACCTGCCCCTGGGCATGGAGGCCCGGGTGGCCGCCATCTACCGCCGCGACCAGCCCATCATTCCCACCGGAGATACCCATATCCAGCCCGGCGACGAGGTGTTCGTGCTGGCCGCCGCCGAGCACATCCGCCCGGTGCTCAGGGAGCTGCGGCGCATGATGAACCCGGTGCAGCGGATCATGATCGCCGGGGGCGGCAACATCGGCCTGCGGGTGGCCGCCACCCTGGAAGCGCGCTACGAGGTGAAGATCATCGAGCACACCCGGACCCGGGCCGACTACATCGCCAGCAAGCTCAAGGACGCCCTGGTGCTGTCCGGCGACGCCACCGACGAGGAATTGCTGGAACAGGAGAACATCGCCGAGATGGACCTGTTCCTGGCCCTGACCAACGACGACGAAGACAACATCATGGCCGCCTCCCTGGCCAAGCGCATGGGCTGCAAGCGGGTGGTGGCCCTGATCAACCGGCGCGCCTACGCCGACATGGTGCAGGGCGGCCCCATCGACATCGGCATCTCCCCCGCCCACGTCTCCATCGGCACCCTGCTGGCCCATGTGCGCCGGGGCGACGTGGCCGCCGTGCACTCCCTGCGCCGAGGGGCCGCCGAGGCCCTGGAACTGGTGGCCCACGGCGATGCCGGCAGCTCCAAGGTGGTGGGCAAACGCATTGCCGACATTCCCTGGCCCAAGGGGGTCACCGTGGCCGCCCTGGTGCGGGATTTCGATTTCGTCGAGTCGGTGCACGTGCGCGACGACGGCACCGTGGACCGGCGCTCGGGACGGGTGGAAATCGCCCACGGGGATTCGGTAATCCAGTCCGGCGACCACGTGGTGGTGTTCTGCGTCCAGAAAAAACTGGTGCGCAAGGTGGAACAGCTGTTCCAGGTCGGCTTCCACTTCTTCTGAGTTCCCATGGACCGTTTCCTTCCCGTCTTCCGGGCCCTGGGGATGCTGCTCTCCCTGTTCTCCCTGACCCTCCTGGTGCCCCTGACCTACTCCCACCTGATCGGCGACGGGGCGGAGGCCGCCTATGACCTGGCCTTCTTCGCCACCCTGGGCAGCGGCGCCCTGCTCTGGGGCCTGACCCACAGCTACAAGCGGGAACTGCACGTGCGGGACGGCTTCCTGCTGGTGGTGCTGGCCTGGTCGGTGCTGCCCGTGTACGCCAGCATCCCCCTCTACACCCAGCTCGACATCGGCTTCACCCAGGCCTATTTCGAGGCGGTATCCGGCCTCACGGCCACCGGGGCCACGGTCCTCGCCAACCTGGACAGCCTGCCCCAGTCCATCAACCTGTGGCGCCACCTGATCATCTGGCTGGGGGGCATGGGCCTGATCGTGCTGGCGGTGGCCATTCTCCCCATGCTGGGCATCGGCGGCCGGCAGATGTTCAAGGCCGAGATTCCCAGCCCCATGAAGGACACCAAGCTCACCCCCCGCATCGCCCAGACCGCCAAGGGCCTGTGGCTGGTCTACGTGGGCATCACCAGCACCTGCGCCCTGGCCTACCGCTGGGCCGGCATGAGCGGCTTCGACGCCATCTGCCACGCCTTTTCCACCGTGGCCCTGGGAGGCTTCTCCACCCACGACGCCAGCTTCGCCTACTGGAACTCGCCCCTAATCGAGGGCATCGCCATCTTCTTCATGCTGGTGGCCGGCATGAACTTCGCCACCCATTACGTGGCCATCACCGGCCGGGACCTGCGCACCTACCTGCGCGACCCGGAAATCCTCTGGTTCCTGGTGGTGCTGCTGGGCAGCGTGCTGCTGCTCACCTTCTTCCTCTGGGGCCACCACGCCTACCCCAGCTCCAGCGAAGCCCTGCGCCACGCCGCCTTCAACACCATCTCCGTCGCCACCACGGCGGGGTTCGCCACCACCGATTACAGCCTCTGGCCCTTCTTCGCCCCCCTGTGGATGCTGTTCCTGTGCAGCTTCATCTCCTGCTCCGGCTCCACCGGCGGCGGCATCAAGATGATGCGCGCCGTGCTGCTCTACAAGCAGGTGTACCGGGAACTGCTGCGGGCCATGCATCCCAATGCCGTGTACCCGGTCAAACTGGGCGGCCATTCAGTGCCCCAGAACATGCTGTTCGCGGTGCTGGCCTTCGGCTTCATCTACATGGTCACCCTGGTCACCCTGACCCTGGTGCTCAGCTTTTCCGGCCTGGAAATCATCACCGCCTTCTCCGCCGCCGTGGCCTCCCTCAACAACACCGGCCCCGGCCTGGGCAGCGTCGGCCCCGCCGGCAACTACGCCGGCCTCAACAATTTCCAGACCTGGGCCTGCACCTTCGCCATGCTCCTGGGCCGCCTGGAAATCTTCACCCTGCTGGTGGTCCTCACCCCGGCGTTCTGGAAGAAATAGCCTCCCCTCCCGGCCGCTCCCCGGCCAGCTGCTGAAGCGGCCGCTCCCTGCGGCGGCAGGCCGGGCCTTCCCGACGCACGCACCTGCCACCCGCAAACTTGCCATTTGCATATTCAAACGGAATCAACTAGGCTGCGCAGGCTGCGTTGCCGGCCCCTGCCCATCGGGTGCCGGGTCGGCACCGGCAATCCTCCCCGCCCATGACGGAGATGTGGCGGGTCATCTGTGCAACATACGTTCAAAAAAGGAAAATTCATGTCCCTGATCACCTGGACCCAAGAGAAATTCGGTACGTCCGTCAGCAAGCATGACGAGGAACACCAGCACCTCTTCAACCTGCTCAACAAGCTGCACGAAAGTGTCGGCCAGGGCGAACGCGGCACCATCGGCAAGAACCTGGACAGCCTGATTGCCTTCGTGGCCGAGCATTTCGCTTCCGAAGAAAAGAACATGAGTGCCGTGGGCTACCCCTCCCTGGCCCAGCACAAGCAGGAACATGACACCCTGGTGCAGACCTGCGTGGACCTGCAGAAGAAGTTCCATGCCGGCAGCGCCGAGATCACCGAACAGACCACCGCCTTCCTGCGCGACTGGCTGATCAAGCACATTCCCCAGATCGACTTCATGTACGCCCCCGCCCTCAAGGCCGGCGGCATCCAGTAAGACCCGGCAAGCCGGCCGGCCGTCCCCGGGGCGGCCGGCCAGGAGACCAGACAGCTCGGATAAAGCCGGGCGTCCGCCCCCCTTCCACTCCACCGGCCAAAGCCGGGCATATCGTTGTTTTCCCAGTTACTTTACGTTAAGGTTGATCGGGTTCAGGGCCGGTATCCCGCCGCTCCTGCCGGACGAGGACGAGCATGCCATGAGCCCGGAGCTTCCCAAGCCTGCGCCACGGGGAACCCCCTTCCGGCTCGCTGAACTGGCGAGTCTGGTGGGCATGCTGGGCTTTGCCCTGGTGGTGAGCTACAGCCTGCTGCAGGAAAAGCACAGCCTGGAAACCCACGCCCGGGTGGAGACCGATAACATGGCCCGCGTCATGGAGGCCCATGCCCTGGCTACCGTTGCCAAAGTGGACCTGCTGCTGCAGGACGTACAAGGGCATGTGCAGGGAACGGAACAGGGAAAAAAGCCAGCGGCAACGGCGCTGGATGCACTGCTGGCGGCGCGCCTGCCCAGGGTGCCGGAGGCTTCAGCCCTGTACATCGTGGATAGGGGCGGCCATGTCCTGCACAGCAGCGTAAGCCCGGAGCTGCCCCCAGGATTACAGGTGCCGCAGGAGGCCCCGGAACAGCTGCCCGGGCTGAGTATTTCCGAACCCCGGCAGGCCGGACCGGCGGGAGGCTGGGTCATCACCCTGAGCCGCCCGGTATTCCACCGCGATGGGCGCTGGGCTGGGCAGGTCCTGGCCGTGGTCCGGCTGGAAGTGTTCGACCGCTTCTACGCCACCTTGAATCTGGGACCCCACGGCGCCGTGCTGCTGCGCGACGAAAAAATGCGCCTGCTGGCCCGCTATCCCCGTCTGGAAACCAACATGGGGGTGGCCCTGCCCCAGCATCCGGTACTAAAGCGGATGGCTGCGGGAGAGCAGCAGGGCAGTTACAACGAAGTGAGCCCGGCGGACCAGACCAAACGCATCTACAGCTTTCGCCGGGTGGGGCAGCTGCCCCTGTTCGTACTGGCCGCCATCGCGGAACAGGACTACCTGAGCGACTGGCATCGACACATCCGCTGGTACGGACTGTCCGGGCTCGGAATCGGCGGCATCCTCCTGGGCATAGCCGCCGTTTCCCGCCAGCGGCTGCGCCGGCAGCTGCAGGCGGAGGAGGACCTGGCCCGCTACCACGACCATCTGGAGCACCTGGTCCAGGAGCGCACCCGGGAGCTGGAGCAGGCCCGCCAGGTGGCCGATGCCGCGAATCAGGCCAAGAGCGCCTTCCTGGCCAACATGAGCCACGAGATCCGCACCCCCATGAATGCGGTCATCGGACTGACCCGCCTAGCCCTGGACACCCCCCTCAGTGAACAGCAGCGGGACTACCTGGATAAGGTGCTGGGCTCATCCCGGGCGCTGCTGGCCCTGTTGAACGACATCCTGGACTACTCGAAAGTGGAAGCCGGCCGGATGTATCTCGAACAGACCGAGTTCGTCCTGGAGGACGTGCTGCGCGCCACCGCCGACCTGTTTTCCGCCCGCGCCGACGAGAAGGGCCTGGAGCTCTTTGTGGACCTGGACCCCCAGGTGCCGGCGGTATTGACCGGGGACCCGCTGCGCCTGGGCCAGGTGATCAACAACCTGGTGGGCAATGCGCTCAAGTTCACCCAGCAGGGAGAGGTGCACGTGCGGGCAGAGCTGCTGGAGCAGAGCGGGCAGAGCGTGTGCCTGCGGGTCTCGGTACGGGACACCGGGGTGGGCATGACCCCGGAACAGCAGGAGCGCCTGTTCCAGCCCTTCGTGCAAGGGGATGCCAGCATCACCCGCAAGTTCGGCGGCACCGGCCTGGGCCTGACCATCAGCAAACATCTGGTGGACCTGATGGGGGGCGAAATAAGCGTACACAGCCAGGCCGGGACAGGCAGCACCTTTGCGTTCACCGCCTGCCTGGGGCTGCCGGCGGCAGAGCACACCCGGGCCAGGCCCAGCCTGCCGAAGCCGGAGGTGATGCGGGCCCTGGTGATCGACGATCAGGAAACCTCCCTCAACATCCTGCGCCATCTGCTGGAGAACTGGCACCTGGAAGTCAGCACGGCCAGCTCCGGGGCCCAGGGCATCGCCCGTTTCAACGGGGCGCTGGCCGCCGGCGCCCCCTTCAACCTAGTGCTGGTGGACTGGCGCATGCCGGGCATGAGCGGGGTAGAGACGGCCCAGGCCATGCAGCAGGCCGCCATGGCCATGGCCTTGCCGCTGACGGTGATCATGGTCAGCGCCAGTGCCCGGGAGGAGGTGCTGAAAGCCGCCCGGGGACTGCAGCTGAGCGCCATCCTGACCAAACCCGTGACCCCCTCCGCCCTGCTCGACACCCTGGTTCAGGCCCAGGGCCAGGGGCCCCGGCTCACCGCACCGCTGCTGCACCCCCTGGATGCCTGCTGGAACGCCTTGCAGCAGCTGCGGGGCGCCCATGTCCTGCTGGTGGAGGACAACGAGCTCAACCAGCAGGTGGCCCGGGAATTCCTCACCAAAGGCGGCCTCACGGTCAGCGTGGCCCAGAACGGGCAGGAGGCCGTGGACCAGGTGCGCCAGCATCACTTCGATGCAGTACTGATGGACATGCACATGCCGGTGATGGACGGCCTGGAAGCCACGCGCCAGATCCGGGCCCTGCCTGATGGCGGCGCTATTCCCATCATCGCCATGACCGCCGCCGCCATGGAAATGGACAAGGCTTCCTGCGCGGCGGCAGGCATGAATGCCCACATTGCCAAGCCCATCGACCCCCTGGCCCTGGCCGACACCCTGCGCCAGTGGATTCAAGCCCGGGAAGAGCCTGGCCATGCGGCCGATCTTCCCAACCCCGCCCTGCAGCCCCTTGATGATCAGGCGCTCGCACAGCTGGCATTGGCCCTGCCCGGTGTGGACGTGGGCGGCGCCCTGGTCCGGGTGATGGGCAACCTGCCCCTGTACCGTAAGCTGCTGGCGGCTTTTGCCCAACGGCACCAGGGCAGTTCCGCGCTGCTGCAGAACCTCTGGCAATCCGGCGAGCGGGAGGCCCTGTACATGGAGGCCCACAACCTCAAGGGCGAGGCGAACAACCTGGGTTGCACGGCCCTGGCCCTGGCCGCCGAAGCCCTCTGCCAGGCCGCGCGCAGCCAGGACCCCGGGCTTCTGCCCGAAACCCTTGGCGCTCTGGACCAGGAACTTTCGACTATGCTGAATTTACTAGGCAGACTGGAGCCCGAGCCGCCGGCAACTCCAGTCGAGCAAAGCGCAGCAGGGCCCGCAGCACTGGATCTGACCCGGCTGCTGCCCTTGCTGGATACGCTGGAAGCGCAACTGCAGGCCAGAAGTTTTGCGGCAAGAAGGCTGGTCCAGGATATTCAGTTGCTGCTCCAGGGCAGCCCCGGAGCCCGGACTTTTGCGATCGTGGCCGATGCCACCCAACAACTGCGCTTTGACCAGGCGCTGGCAGCTCTCCAGGAGCTGAGGGAAGAACAGAGGTGGAACCCATGAGCACTGAGCGCAAAGAAAAAGTGCTGGTGGTGGATGATTCACTGACCAACATCGAAATGCTGGCCGCCGTTCTGGAATCGGAGTACGACCTCTGTTTCGCCACCAGCGGCGCCGAGGCCCTGAGCCTGATGCGCAGCTATCCCATCAGCCTGATCCTGCTGGATGTGGTCATGCCCGGCATAGACGGCTTCGAGGTCTGCCGGCAGCTCAAGGCCAGCCCGGCCACCCGGGACGTGCCGGTGATCTTCCTCACCAGCCTGGAAAGCGCGATAGACGAAGAGCGGGGCCTGTCCCTGGGGGCCGAGGATTTTGTGCACAAGCCCGTATCGCCGCCCGTAGTCCTGGCCCGGGTGCGCACCCATCTGCAGCTTGCCAATGCAAAACGGGAGTTGCGCCGTCACAACGAGGAGCTGGAGGCCCTGGTCGAGGAGCGCACCCGGGAGCTCAGCCGTCGGGACCAGAAGCTGATTGCCTCCCAGAGCGCCACCATCGCCGCCTTCTGCGCCCTGGCCGAAGCCCGGGACAACGAGACCGGCAACCACATCCGCCGCACCCAGAACTACGTGCGGATACTGGCCGAAGAACTCCGGGACCATCCCCGTTTCCGCCACGCGCTGACCCCGGCCTTCATCCAGATCATGTTCAAGTCGGCCCCCCTGCACGACGTGGGCAAGGTCGCCATTCCCGACTCCATCCTGCTCAAGCCCGGCAAGCTCACCCCCGAGGAATGGGTGGTCATGAAACGCCACTGCGAATACGGTCACCGCGCCATCGTCGCCGCGGCCCGGGAGCTCATCGACGACGACGGCTCGTTTCTCGGATGCGCGGCCGACATCGCCTACGGACACCACGAGCGCTGGGACGGGCGGGGCTATCCCCGGGGTGTGACGGGGGATGACATCCCCATCAGCGCCCGGCTGATGGCAGTGGCCGATGTCTATGACGCCCTGACCACCCGGCGGGTCTACAAGCAGGCCTTCGATCATGACGAATCCCTCCAGTCCATGCTGGCCGAGCGGGCCACCCATTTCGATCCGGACGTGATCGACGCCCTGAGTGGGGTGGCCGACGAATTTGCCGGCATCGCCCAGCACTATGCCGACGGGGCCAGGGAAGGCGAGGCATTGACCCCCCATACCTGAGAACCCGGCCGCCCGTATTTCCCCCTGCCCTCCTGGCCATCTCCCGATGCGCCGGACTTCCTCCGTCCCGCCCTCGACGCCCGCCCCTCCGGTCGGGGATAATCCCGGCTTTGTCCTTTCCGGAGCGCCCTCGTGACCCGACCCAAGAACGACAACTTCCTCAGGGCCCTGCTCAAGGAACCCACCGACCGTACCCCCCTGTGGCTGATGCGCCAGGCGGGCCGCTACCTGCCCGAGTACTGCGAAACCCGCAAGCGGGCCGGGGACTTCCTTTCCCTGTGCAAGGCCCCCGACCTGGCCTGCGAAGTCACCCTGCAGCCCCTGGCCCGTTACGATCTGGACGCGGCCATCCTGTTCTCCGACATCCTCACGGTGCCCGACGCCATGGGCCTGGGCCTCTATTTCGAAGCCGGCGAAGGCCCCCGCTTCGAACGCCCCCTGCGGGAGGAATGGGCCATCAACAACCTGACGGCGCCGGACCCCCATGAACACCTGGGCTACGTGATGGACGCGGTGCGCACGATCAGGAAGGCCCTGGACAATTCCGTGCCCCTGATCGGCTTCTCCGGCAGCCCCTACACCCTGGCCTGCTACATGGTGGAAGGCGGCGGCTCCAAGGATTTCCGCCACATCAAGGCCATGCTCTACAGCCGGCCCGACCTGCTGCACCGCATCCTCTCGGTCACCGCCGATGCCGTCACCGCCTACCTGAACGCCCAGATCGAGTGCGGCGCCCAGGCCGTGATGATTTTCGACACCTGGGGCGGCTCCCTCTCCAACGCCGCCTACCAGGAATTCTCCCTGGCCTACATGCAAAAGATCGTGGCCGGCCTGCACCAGACCTGGGAAGGGCAGAAGATTCCCTCCATCGTGTTCACCAAGGGCGGCGGCCTGTGGCTGGAAAAGATCGCCGCCATCGGCTGTGACGGGGTGGGCCTGGACTGGACCGTGGACATCGGCGACGCCCGCCGCCGGGTGGGTGACCAGGTGGCTCTGCAAGGCAACCTGGACCCCAACGTGCTGTTCGCCACGCCGGAGAAAATTGCAGCGGAAGCCACCAAGGTGCTGGACGCCTACGGGCCCGGCAACACCGGCCATGTGTTCAACCTGGGCCACGGCATTTCCCAGTTCACGCCCCCCGAGCACGTGGTGGCCCTGGTGGAAACGGTGCACGGCTACCGCCGCTGAACGCCCGAAAAGAGTGCATAAGTCGGGTATCAGACTTGACTTATGCACAACTTGCAGGGTGGAGCGAAAAAACGCCCGCCACCCTCTTGACAGTCTGTAACATCACTCATGTTGTTGTTTTAAAAGGATTTTGCCTAAGCCCTGTTTTTAGGCAGGGCAAGAAAAGTCCTTACGGGCGGGGCATTTAGCGTTTTCCTCCAGCCTCTATCCACAAAGTTATCCACAGCTTTTGGGGACAACTCAAAAAGTCCTGATACCCCCGATAGTTACAGGGGTTTTCCAAGAAGCCACTGGAAAGAAATTCGCTAAGCATGGCTATTGCCCGCGTCGCCCTGGACCTGCCCCTGCACCGCCTGTTCGACTACCTGGTCGAGGACGGGGAGCCCCTGGAGCCGGGCCTGCGCCTTCGGGTCCCCTTCGGCCGGGGCGAGAAGATCGGCATCCTGGTGGCCCTGCCGGACAGCAGCGAACTGCCTCCGGAGCAGTTGAAACCCGCCCTGGAGGTACTGCGCGACACCCCGCCCCTGCCCCCGGAGTTCTTCCGCCTGTGCGAGTTCGCCAGCAATTACTACCAGGCCCCCCAGGGGGAAGTGATGCTGCAGGCCCTGCCGCCCGGCCTGAAGAAACCCCGGGCCGCCAGGCGGCGCCAGCTGAAACCGAAAACCGGCAAGCCCGCCGCCGCACCGGCGCTGCCCGCGCTCAACCCGGAACAGGCCCAGGCCGTCGCCGCCGTATGCGCCAGCCAGGGTTACGCCCCCTTCCTGCTGCACGGGGTCACCGGCAGCGGCAAGACCGAGGTCTATCTGCGCCTCATCGCCGCCGCCCTGGAACAGGGGCGCCAGGCCCTGCTGCTGGTGCCGGAAATCAACCTCACCCCGCAGCTGGAAGCCCGCATCCGCAACCGTTTTCCCGGAGTGGCCGTGGCCATGCTGCACAGCGAGCTGGCCGAGGCGGCCCGGGAGCGGGAATGGAAGGCCGCCTTCCTGGGAGAAGCACGGATCGTGGTGGGCACCCGCCTGGCGGTGTTCACTCCCCTGCCGGAGCTGGGCCTGATCGTCATCGACGAGGAACACGACCCCTCCTACAAGCAGCAGGACGGCATGCGCTATTCGGCCCGGGACCTGGCCATCTACCGGGCCAGCAGCAGCCGCCTGCCCATCGTCCTGGGCTCCGCCACCCCCAGCCTGGAATCCTGGGCCCACGCCCAGAGCGGCCGCTACACCCTGCTGCGCCTGCAGGAGCGGGCCGTGACGGCCGCCCGCCTGCCCACCATCCGGCTGGTGGATACCCGGCGCATGAACCTGGACGGGGGGCTCAGCCCGCAACTGCTGGAAGCCATCAGGAAACGCCTGGAAGCCGGCGAACAGAGCCTGATCTTCCTCAACCGGCGGGGCTATGCCCCGGTGCTCTCCTGCACCGCCTGCGGCTGGGTCTCCCGTTGCAGCCGCTGCGCCGCCAACATGGTGGTGCACCTCAAGGACCAGCGCCTGCGCTGCCACCACTGCGGCTTCGAAGTCCGCATTCCCCGGGCCTGCCCCACCTGCGGCAACCAGGACATCCACCCCTTCGGCCGGGGCACCCAGCGCCTGGAAGCCTGGCTGGCGGAAACCTTTCCCCAGGCCCGCATCCTGCGGGTGGACCGGGACTCGGCCAAGAGCAGGAAGCAGTGGGAAGCCCTGCTGGAACAGATCCACGGGGGCGCGGCCGACATCCTGGTGGGCACCCAGATGCTGGCCAAGGGCCACGATTTTCCCCGGCTCACCCTGGTGGGTGCCGTGGGCGCCGACGCCGCCCTGTTCGCCGCCGACTGGCGCGCGCCGGAACGGCTGTTCGCCCAGCTGATGCAGGTGGCCGGCCGGGCCGGCCGGGCCGACCTGCCCGGGGAAGTGATCATCCAGACCGAATACCCGGACCAGCCCCTCTACGGCGCCCTGCAGGCCCACGACTACCCCCGCTACGCCGCCACCCTGCTCGAACAGCGGCGCCAGGCCGGCTTTCCCCCCTACACCTTCCAGGCCATGCTGCGTGCCGAAGCCCCCCACATGGCAGACGCCATCGCCTTCCTCCAGGCCGCCAGCGGACTCCTGCCCCCGGAACACTACCCGGATGTGCTGCTCTACGACCCGGTGCCCATGCGCCTGTCCCGCCTGTGGAGCCTGGAACGGGCCCAACTGCTGGTGGAATCCCCGGCCCGGCCCCAGCTGCAGGCCTTCCTCAGTGCCTGGCGCCCGGGCCTGGAAAGCATCAAGGGCCCCAGCCGCCTGCGCTGGCACCTGGAAGTGGACCCGCTGGAGTTCTGAGGGGGAAACCTCCCTCAGCAGCGGAAACGGCGCACCATGGCGCTCAGCTCCGCCGAAATCTTTTCCAGCTCCGTGGCCGTATCGGCGGTGGACTGCATGGCCGCGGTGGTTTCATCCACCATCGTGGCAATCGCCTCGACCTCCTGGGCGATGGCGTTGCTGGACTGGCTCTGCTCGGTCGTGGCCTCGGCCACTTCCCGCACACTGAGCAGCGTCGATTGGGCGCCATCCTTGATCTGCTGCAGGGACTCGGCAGCCTCCCCGGCGGCACGCACCCCAGCCTCGATCTGGGGCAGGACCGCGCCCATGACCCCCACCACCTCCACCGTGTCGTTCTGGATGCCGGTAATCATCTGCTCGATCTCTATCGTCGCCGCCGAGGTCCGCTCGGCCAGCTTGCGCACTTCATCCGCCACCACCGCAAAACCCCGGCCCTGCTCACCGGCCCGCGCCGCCTCGATGGCCGCATTGAGGGCCAGCAGATTGGTCTGGCCGGCGATGTCCTTGATCACGCTGGCGATGGAAGAGATCCGGTTGGCCCCATCCTCCAGTTTTCCGATCCGGTCCGAGGCATCGCTGACGGTCCGGGCGATGGCGTTGATTCCCTGACTGGCCGCCTGAATCCGGGCAAAGCCCTCCTCCGACAAGGCGACCGAGCTGGAGGAACTGGCCTGGGTATCCCGGGCACGATCGGAAATGTGATTGATGCTGACGGTCATCTCTTCAATCGCGGCCGCCATCGACGAGGTGGCTTCAGACTGCCGCTGGGAGGCGATGGCCACCTCCCGGGAGGCATTGCCGATCTGTTCCGCCCCCGAGGCAAGCCGCAGCGAGCCCTGGCCGATTTCCCCCACCATCTGCCGGATCGAGCCGAGCATGGCTGCGGCGGAATCCATGATGCTGCCCTTGGCCGTGGATTGCACATCCACGGTCAGGTCCCCGGCAGCGGCCCGGGACATGAGCGCTATGGCCGTGGCCGGCTCGCCCCCCAGCTGCATGACGATGCTGCGCGACACCATGACCAGAACCGCCGCCACCACCGCCAGTATCAGGAACGACAGCAAGCCGTAGCGTAGTGCGGCCTGCTTCACCATCTCATCAACGTCATCGACGTAAACCCCGGTGCCGATGATCCATTGCCACTCGGGAACGCTCAGGAGATAGGCCCGCTTCGGCTTGGGCTCGGTCTGCCCGGCCCGGGGAAACCAGTAATCCGTGTAGCCCTGGCCCGGCCCCTTGCCGATCTCGACAAACCGGTCCCAGAGCTTGAAGCCCTTCTTGTCGGTATTGCCGAGCATCACCTGGCCTTCGATCTTGGGCGCCCCCGCCACCATCAGGGCCCGCCCCTCGTAGTCGTAGATGAAGAAGTAGTCATCCGCCCCGAAGCGGGGGCTGCGCAGCGCCTCCCGGGCCTGGAGCTGGGCTTCTTCCCGGGAGAGCTTCTGCCCGGCTTCCAGTTTCTGATAGTGGGCGACGATGCCTCTGGAGACCTCGACGAGGTTCCTGATCCGCACATCATGGGCCGCCAGTGCATCCGTGCGGATCTGCCACAGGGTGTAGCCGGCACTCAAGACCAGCCCTAGAAGAACGATGAGTCCTGACACCACCAGCCTGGTACGGACCCGCATCTGAGCAAAAGAGGGCATCGTCAATCTCCTGAAAAACGGACTTTTCCTTGGAAGGCGAAGGGCACGGACGAGAAAATATCCTGCTGCGGCGGCAGCCAGAAATATTCTATTGGCAAGTTTAGGACCGAAGCGCCGGAATTGGTATCAGGGAATCCTGATTTGCAGCTGGACGGCAGACAGACCCGGCCCCCACTGACCCCACTGGCAGGCGCCTCAATCCCCAACCCCGAGCGCCTGCGCCAGGAAGGAGCAGCGCAGAAACGCTGGCGGAACCGCCCCGGCGGACCGGCCCGATACAGGCCCGATGCCAGCTTGATATGCCCCACGATACGCGGCAGGATGCCAGTCTCCATCACCCGCGGCTGACACCATGCAATTCGGTTACACCATCATCTACGTGGAGGATGTCCGGGAATCCCTGGCGTTCTTCGAACAGGCCTTCGGCCTGCAGGCCAGGTTCATCGACCCCACCGGCTGTTACGGCGAGCTGGATACCGGCGCCACCGCCCTGGCCTTTGCCGCCCACTCCCTGATGGCGGACCTGCTTCCAGAAGGCTATCGCGCCGCTCGGGAAGGGTCGCAACCCCTGGGTGTGGAAATCGGTCTGTTCACCGACGATGTGGAAGGGGCCTACCGCCGGGCCCTGGCCTGCGGCGCCATCGGGCTGACCGCCCCCCGGGACACGCCCTGGGGCCAGCGGGTCTCCTTCATCCGCTGCCCGGATGGCACCCTGGTAGAAATCTGCACCACCACCAAACGCTGAGTTCCCCACCATGCCTGCGTTCAATAGCAAATCCCGGCCGCGCCGCCTGCTTTCCCTCCTGATCCTGGCCGTCGGCCTGCTGGGCCTGAACGGCCCGGGCCTGGCCCGGGAAGAGCTGCAACAGGTGGGGGAATGGATGGCCCATTACTACGAGCACCCGGACCCCGGGAAGCTGCCCGCCTGGGTGAAGGACGCGGCGGCAGCAGGCGCCTTCGACAAGCCCTCGGCCCGCTTCCCGCTGATGATCTTCATCTCCCGCCTGATCCAGGACAACCCGGAGCGGGGTCTGCCCTGGTGCCGGGAGCTGTCTGCCCTGCCCTCCGCCCACAAGGCCTACCTGGGCTGGGCCTTCCGCAACGCCGGGAGCCCGGTCCAGGAGGAATGCATAGGGAAGATCCTGGGCCTGGACGAAGCGGACAGGCAGAAGGTCCTGGGCGCCAGGCTCCATGATCCCCTGGCCCGCAACCCCGAGCACCCGGGCGACCTGGACATGCTCTGGGCCACCTTCATGGCCACCGGTGCCGAGCTGCCGGTCGAACGCATCATCGGAGTCCTGGGCCTGCCCGACCCGGAGCGGGGGGCCCCGGATAGCGTCCGCATCCTGCTGTTGAAGGGCGCCGCCAGGTGGTCCCTGAGCGCCAACATCCGCCAGCATCGGCGCGTGGCCGAGATCGCCGAGGCCCGCCGGACACAGGCTTCGGGGCAGCTGCGCCAGACGCTGGACGAAATCCTGGCCGAAACCGGGAACCCGCCCTAGCCGGCCCCCCCAGGCCCGTCAGGCCCCCACAGCCAGGCGGCGCCCCGGACCCCGGAGGAATCCCCGTGCCGGGGCGGCACCAGACGGGTGCTGACGCTGTCGGAAAAGACCGCCGCCCCCCACAGACGGGGCACCCGTTCGTAGAGCCGGGCCAGCCGGGAGAGGCCGCCGCCCAGGACGATCACGTCCGGGTCCACGATGTTGATGACCCCGGCCAGGGCCCGGGCCAGACGCGCCTCGTAGCGCTGCAGGGTGGCTTCGCAGGCCGGGTGGCCCGCGGCGGCACCGGCCACGATCTGCTCCGGGCTCAGGGCTGGATTGCCGGCCCGCTGATGGTCCGCCGCCAGACCGGGGCCGCTCAGCCAGGTTTCGACGCAGCCCCGGCGGCCGCAGTAGCAGGGCGGCGCCTCCGTTTCCCCCGGCAGGGGGTTGTGCCCCCACTCGCCGGCAATGGCGTTGGCACCCGGCCAGACTTGCCCGTTCCAGACCAGGCCGCCCCCGACGCCGGTGCCCAGGATCACCCCGAACACCAGCCGCGCTCCCGCCGCCGCCCCATCTGCGGCTTCGGACAGGGTGAAGCAGTTGGCGTCGTTGGCCAGCCGCACGGGGCGCTCCAGGCAGTTTTCCAGGTCCTGCTGCAGGGGCTTGCCGATCAGGCAGACGGAGTTGGCATTCTTGACGAGGCCGGTGGCCAGTGACAGGGCGCCGGGTATGCCCACCCCCACCGAACCCCGGCAGCCCAGCTCCCCTTCCGCCTGCCGCACCAGGGTGGTGATGGCGCCCAGGGTGGCCGGGTAATCCCCCTGGGGGGTGGCGATCCGGCGGCGCAGCAGCTCCCTGCCGTCGGCGCCCAGGGCCAGCACCTCGATCTTGGTGCCGCCCAGGTCTATGCCCAGGCGCATGGTTCAGACCCGCACGGCCACGCTCTTGACGGTGCCGTGGGTGGAGGTGAAGCTGCGCAGCACGCTGCCGCCGGCTTCGAACAGCAGGGTCACCAGGTTGCGTTCGGTATAGAGACAGACGGGGCCGTCGATGTTGTAACAGCGGGCCTGGGCCGGTGCCAGATGGGCGAAGCGCTGCTCCACCTCCTGCTCGTAGTCCGCGTAGCCCTCGCCCAGGGCGGAGTGCAGGCCGTAGGCGGAGATGAAGAGCTTGCCGCCGATGCGCAGGGAACGGAGCAGGGCGCGCACCACCTGGCGGGCTTCCGGGTAGGGCAGGCGGTGAATACCGTGATGGCAGAACACCAGGTCGAAGGGTCCTTCCGGCAGACGCCCGCCGCCCAGTTCGCAGGCCAGGAAATCCACCTGGTCTGCCAGCCCCTCGGCCAGGGCCCGGCCGCGCACGCTGGCCTCCCGCCCGGCCTGATCCGCAGCCAGCACCTGGGCCCCCAGGCGGGCCATGGCCGCCGCGTGGCGGCCATCCCCGGCGGGCAGGTCCAGGACCTGCGGCGCAGCACTGACCCGCACCCGCCGGGCAATCTCCTGCAGGATCAATTGCTCCAGCTCATCGGCGACCACGGGTACGAAATTATTATTGAAATGTGGATCCATCATGCCTCCCCCCAAGCATAGTGGGCCATTCTGCATCAGGGTCCGGCAAGCTTCAAGGGAATCACCTACACTCACATGCTTACTTCAGGAGGGCAGACCATGTTGGTGAAATTCATATCCAGCGAGACCGGGGAAATGGTGATGATGGCCGACGTGGCCCGTCCCCTGCTCCAGGCCATGGGCAAGGAATGCCTGGCCCGGGGCGTGATCACCCAGGGGGAAATGCTGCTGGCGGCACAAGCCCTGGAACGTCACGTGGAACAGGGCAGCGCCGGGGAACAGCTGCCCGATGAGGAAGAAGAAGCGGAGATTCCGCCCATGGCCCGCCCGGTGGGCCTGAAGCAGCGGGCCTGGCCCCTGATCAACATGCTGCGGCGCACGGCCGCCGCCCGGAAGGAAAGCCGCATCCTCTGGGAAGCCGCCGCCGATTTCGCAACCGATCCCCGGGCCTGAACGGCGGCAAACCCCGCCAGGCCAGACTCAGAACAGTTCCACCTCGGCCCGGCCGTCGTTGCCGGTCCGGGTCAGCACGGTGTCCTTGTAGTGGGCCACGGCCTCGGCCACGGACATGCCCCCCATCACCGAAGCGAACATGATGCGCTCCTCCTCGGTGGTGTAACGGCTGCGGATTTCCTCCTGCAGCGCCTCCCAGGCCTGGAGCGCACCCCGCTGCCCGGCATCGGCCAACAGGGCCGCCAGGTGGTCCAGGCCGTGTTCCACGTGTTCCAGCCGCTGCGCCAGGCGGTCGTAGAACTGCAGGGCCACCAGGGCTTCGTCCATGGCGCTGCTCACCTGATGCATTTCCGCCCCCAGGGCCTCGTCCCCGGCACTGGCCTGGAGCCGGGATTCCAGCCGCTGCAGCCGCTCCGCCATGGTGCCGAAGGCCCCCATCAGGGCTTCCACGGACAGGTTGCTGTCACGCATGGCCACATGTATCTGGGCTGCCGCCAGTTCCAGCATCTGCACGGTCTGACGCACCTGGCACCAGGGTTCCCCGGTGCAGCAGGGCGCCAGCTGCCGGCCCAGATGGGCGTCGATGGCGGCAAAGGTCTGCTCCAGGGTCTGGACGAAGGCCGCCAGGGGCGCCTCGCCCGGGTCTCCCGCGCCAGCCAGCTGCTCCAGCTCCCGGGCCGCGGCGGCCAACCGTACGGCCCCCAGGGAAGCCGCCACGCCGGCCAGCCGGTGCCCGATCTGGAGCAGTCCGGGCCAGTCGGCCTCCGCCCGGGCCGTCAGGGCCAGGGTGCCGGCCTGGCGATGGGGCTCGGCCTGCTCCAGCAGGCGGCGGTACAGGTCGGTCTTGCCGCGAATGCGGCCCAGGGCGGCTTCCGTATCCAGCAGGGGCAGGGCTTCGTTCATGGGGCGCTCCGGGCCAGGGTTTCCAGTTTTTCCACCACATCGGACAGGTCCGCCTCAATGTCCTCGGCTTCGTCGAACAGTTCCAGGGCCTCGCTGGTGGCCAGCTGCACCTTCTCGGCGATCATGGCCTCCTGCTCCGGGGTCAGGCCCAGGACCGCAAAGGCGTGTTCCAGCTGGGCCATGAGATCGAGCATGATGCTGCGGGTCTGTTCCCGGTTGCGGCCGAGAAAGCGGGTGAGCTGCTGGGCCGAGTCGCGGATGCCCCCCAGCACGTGCTCGATGCCATGCTGCTGCCGGTTGAGGGTCGCCGCAGCATCGAGGCCGGCCACCCGGGCATCGGCCGCTTCCACCAGCAGAGCCAGGTGGTCGCGCAGGCGCCCCACCTTGTCCGGGTCGTCCAGGGGCAGGTTCTGCACCAGCAGGGAGGCATGTTCGTAGTTGAGCACGGCCCGGGAGCGGAACTCCACGATGCGGCCCATGTGGCGCATGTTTTCCAGGATGGAGACTTCCAGGGGCCGCCCGGGCTCCCCGTCGTTGGTGAGGCTGACGCAGCCCGCCGCCCCCCGCACCTGCACGCCGCCCCGCAGGCCGTAGGCCCCCATGGACTGGATCAGGGCCCGGGCCAGGCTGTCATAGTCGTTGCAGGCAAAGCTGGCGCGCATGAATTCCAGCACCGCGCCCAGCTCCCCCATGGTGGACATGGCGGAAAAGGCGGCTTGCTGGGCAGCGCTGGACATGGCCGCCAGGTCCTGCTGACGCCGCTGCTGGCGCAGGATCAGCTCCACCTTGTGACGCAGCTCGTCATCGGCCACCGGCTTCAACAGAAAATCGTCGCCCCCGGCCTTGTAGGCGGCAATGCGGGCTTCCGGGGTGTCGTGGATGGAGACGAACATCACCGGCACGTCGGCGTGCTCGAACCCGGCCCGCAGGCGGCGGCAGGTCTCGTAGCCATCCAGTCCCGGCATCTCGATGTCGAGCAGCACCAGATCCCAGGGCCCCGGGGCTGCCAGGAAGGCTTCACCGTCGGCAAACAGGGCCGGGGCATGGGATTCCGCCAGCAGTTCCTGGAGCAGGAGCCCCAGGACGGGATCGTCTTCCACTATGGCGATGCGGGCCGTCATTGCGCGTCTCCCAGTTCGAATACCACGTAGTGCTTGCGCACTGCCTCGTGCACGGTGAATACCCCGGTGAAGCCGGCGGGTATCACCCCGCCCTCCCCGGCCCGGAAATGCACGGCCAGGCCGGATTCATCCGCTATGCTCAGCCGTCCTTCCAGGACATGGAAATATTCCGCCTTGCCGGCGGCAAAGGCAATACGCCAGCGCCCGGGTTCGCAGCACCACTCCCCGGCACTCAGGGCGCCGCTGGCGTGGGTGTAGAAATTGCGGGTCAGGCGGGCCGGGTTGTGGGCCGAGAGCAGCCGCTCCGGGCGGGGATGGTCCAGGCTGGCTTCGGCCTGGGCCGTGGAGAAATGGATGATGGCCGTCATGCCGGGCTCCCCAGCCAGGCCCGGCGCCGGGCGGCACCGCCCCGGAGCGGCGTCAGCACGGCTTTTTCCGCCGGCGGCGCCTGGGGCACCAGGGGGGTGACGGCGAGCAGGTCGTGGCGGAAGTAGTGGCAGCTGACCGGCTCCCCGGGCGTCAGGCCCGCCAGCAGGGTGTCCAGGTTCTGCCGGGTGACCCGGCCGCCGCCCAGGGCCACCAGGATGTCCCCCGCCGCCAGCCCGGCCTGCTCGGCGGGGGAGCCGGACAGCACATGGCTCACCCGGGCTTCGCCGGTTTCGCTGCCCAGGCGCAGCCCCAGCCAGGGCAGGCGGGTTTCCGCCTCCCAGTCTAGGCGGACGCCGAAGCGGCCCAGGTGCCGGGCCAGGGGCAGCTCTTCGGTACCGCTCACCGCAGCCCGCAGCCAGCGCCCCAGGGCCGGGCCGCCCAGGGCCGCCACCCGGGCAAAGATTTCCTCCTCCTCCAGACCCCGGCCGGCGCCGCAATCCCGCCACAGTTCCTGCATCAGGGTGTCCAGACTGCAGGTCCCGCCGCTGCCGTGGCGCAGGGCCAGGTCCAGGCACAGGGCCACCAGGGCGCCCTTGGTGTAGTAGCTGACCACGGCATTGGGGGTGTTCTCGTCCTGGCGGTAGTACTTGATCCAGGCGTCGAAGGAAGAGTCGGCCAGGCTCTGGACCCGGCGCCCGGGCCCCTTCTGGACCTGGGTCAGGGTCTTGCCCAGCAGGCCCAGGTAGGCGGTTTCGGAAATCACCCCGGACCGCACCAAGCACAGGTCGTCGTAGTAGGAAGTGAAGCCTTCGAACAGCCACAGCAGCCGGGTATAGGCCTCGCTGCCCAGGTCCTGGTCCAGGAAGGCCGCCGGACGGATGCGCTTCACGTTCCAGCGGTGGAAATACTCATGGCTGCACAGCCCCAGGAAGCGCACGTAGCCTTCCGGGTAGTCCCCGTCGGCCAGCCCCGGCGGCGGCAGGTCGCTGCGGTCGCAGATCAGGGCGGTGGAACTGCGGTGCTCCAGCCCCCCGTAGCCGGAGCCCACGGCCATGACCAGGAACAGGTAGGGCTCCTCCAGCCGGGGCGGACCGTACAGTTCCATCTGCCAGCAGCACAGGGTTTCCAGGTCCCGGGCCAGGCGCTCCCGGTGGAAACGGGACTGGCCGGTGAGCACCAGATGGTGGGGTACGCCACAGACGCTGAAATCCACCCGCTCGAAGCGGCCCATCTCCATGGGGTGATCCACCAGGTCCTCGTAGCTGTCGGCCCGGTAGCGGCCGAATCCCCAGGGGGCAGCCCCGTCCCGGGGCAGGGAGGTGGCCAGCTGCCAGTCCTGGTAGTCCTCCCCCGGCGGCGGTTCGATGTGCACCTGGCAGGGCAGCTGTTCCAGCCCCCGGGGGCGCAGGAACAGGCTGGTGCCGTTGCAGAAGGCGTGGCTGCGGTCCAGATGGGCGGCCCGCACCGAGAGATCCCAGGCATAGACCTGGTAGCTCACGGTCAGGGGGCCCTGACAGGGGGCGGCCCGCCAGCTGGCCTTGTCCAGTTTTTCCAGAGTCACGGGCCGGCCGTTGGCTTCGGCCCGGATGCTGACGATGTGGCGGGCGAACTCCCGGATCATGTAGCTGCCGGGAATCCAGGCAGGCAGGGTGAACACCTGCCCCTCCGGGTGCGGCTGCCTGACCTCGCAACACACGTCGAACAGATGGGCTTCGGGGTGCCGGGGGCAGAGATGGTAGGCAACGGAGGACGACATGGGGCGCAGAAAGTCCGAAAGAGAAGGGTCGAGGATATGCGTGCCTGAGGGGCTGGCCGGCGCGGCGCCGGCGGGAAGGCCCGATTTTACCCGGGGCCCTCAGGGCTGACGCGGGTCTGCGGGTAAGGGCGGGGCGTCCGCCCCAGGGGCGGCGGGGGCCGGCGTCTTGCTCGAGCGGGGGCCCCGGGCTTCCTTCTCCGCCACCCGGCGGGCGTGGTCGGCCTGTTTCTTTTCCTGCCGGGCGCGCCGTTCGGCCGCCTTGCGCTCCCCTTCGGCCGCCTTGGCTTCCTTTTCCGCCAGACGCCGCTGGCGCAGGGCTTCCCGTTCCTGCTGCTCCGCATCCCGCAGCTTCTGGCGCCGGGCCAGCTCCTCGGCCTGGCTGGCCGCATCCGCATCCCGCTGCTGCTGTTTCAGGTCCCGTTCCTCGACCCGGGCCTGGTATTCCAGCTCCCGGCCTTCGGCGTCCAGGCGCCGGGCTTCCTGCACCTGCTCCAGGTGCCGGGCCTTGGCCTGGTTGCGACAGTCATTGACCAGCAGCCGGCTGGCGCAGGCCTGCTCTTCCTCGGCCAGAATCCGGTCGGCCTGCTGCCGCAGTTCGGCAGCCTGCTGCTGCAGGGCCTGGCCCCGGGCCAGGGTGGCGGCGCCTTCCGGTCCGAGCCGGGATGCGTCGGCCAGGGCAAGCTGGGGCAGGAGCAGCCCGAGCAGAAGGCTCAGGGGGATAGCCAGGGTCTTGGGTCGATGTTCCATTTGCTGAAATCCTCGTGGCCCACCACCCGGTCCTGGCTTCTGGCCAGATCGACGGTTTCCGGGGGCAGGTAATGGTGCTGGCCCCCATGGTAAATCACCTGCACCACCGGATGCAGCAGATCATGCTCGTTCTGCTCCCGCACCACGGCCAGACGGCCGCTCTCCAGACGCACCAGGGAACCGGTGGGGTAGATGCCGATGGCGCGGATGAAGTTGTGCACCAGCCGGGGCTCGAAGTGGTGGCTGCTCCACTCCAGGAGCTTCTTCAGGGCTTCCGAGGGCGGCATGCCCTTGTGGTACACCCGGTCCGAAGAGATGGCGTCGTAGACATCCACGATGGCAGCCATCTGGCCGTAGAGGGAGATGCCATCCCCCAGGAGGCCGTTGGGGTAGCCGCTGCCATCGTAGCGCTCATGGTGCTGGCCGGCCACCTGCAGGGCCGTGGGGGAAACCCCCTCCGTGTGCTGCAGCAGGATGATGCTCTGCACCACATGGTTCTTCATCTGGGTGAACTCGGCTTCGGTGAGCCGGGCCGGCTTGTTGAGGATGGCTTCCGGCACCCTGGCCTTGCCCACGTCGTGTAGCAGGGCCCCCAGAGCGATTTCCCGGATCGTCTCGCGGGGCAGCTCCAACCCCCGGGAAAAGGCCACCATCAGGGCGCAGACGCTGACCGAGTGTTCGAAGGTGTAGCTGTCATGCTGCTTCAGGCCGGCCAGGGGCAGGAGGGCGTTCTGGTTGGCGAAGATGGAATCCACCATGGTTTCCACCAGGGGTTCCACTTTATCCAGCTCGATCTGGGCCCCCAGGCGGATGTCGCTGAGCAGGTGGCGGACGATGCGGTTGGCTTCCGTATGCAGCTTGCGGGCCCGGGGCGCCTCCTCCGCCAGGGCCGTCTGGCGGGGCTTTTCCGGCTGTCGGGTGGCGATGTCCACCATGCGCTGCTGCAATTCCGCCTGGACCTCCTCCCGGGTGGGGGCGTGGGCCACGTCCAGCCCCCGCTCCGTGTCGATGTAGAGCTCCCGGATGCCCTGGGCGCGGATCTTCGCCACCTTCTCCTCGTCCTCGACGGCGAAGCTGTTGGTCAGGAAGGGATGATCCATCCAGCCGCAGTTGAGATCGTGGATGTACATGCCGGGAATCAGGTCTGCGACGGATATCTTCTTGATCATCGGGGAAGGCCTGGGGCGCTGGGCGTCGATACCGGAGTCCTATGATAGCCCATGGCCGGACTATAATCCGCCGCTTCCCCCCGCACCCGTTCGACCATGATCGCCCTGAAACAACTGACCCTCGCCCGCGCCGGCAACCCCCTGATCGAAGGGGCGGACCTGCAGATCCACCCGGGCTGGCGGGTAGGCCTGGTGGGTGCCAACGGCGCCGGCAAATCCAGCCTGTTCGCCCTGCTGGCCGGGGAGCTGCACGCGGAAAACGGCGACCTGTTCATGCCCCCCAACTGGTCCCTGGCCCGGGTCAGCCAGGAGACGCCGGCCCTGCCCGACGGGGCCCTGGATTTCGTCCTGGACGGGGATACGGAGCTGCGCCGCCTGGAGCGGGAAATCGCCGCCGCCGAAGCCGCCGGGGACGGGGAACTGATCGGCCAGCTGCATGCCCGCTACGGGGACATCGGCGGCTACGCGGCCAAGGCCCGGGCTGCCGAGGTGCTGCACGGCCTGGGCTTTGCGGACGCGGATTTCCACAGGCCCGTGGCGGAATTTTCCGGCGGCTGGCGGGTGCGCCTCAACCTGGCCCGGGCCCTGTCCTGCCGGGCCGACCTGCTGCTCCTGGACGAACCTACCAACCACCTGGACCTGGATGCGGTGCTGTGGCTGGAGGCCTGGCTCAAGAACACCCCCAGCACCCTGATCCTGATTTCCCACGACCGGGATTTCCTGGACGCGGTGGTGGGCCACATCATGGCCATCGAACAGCAGCGCCTGACCCTGTACACGGGCGGCTATTCCGACTACGAAAACGCCCGGGCCGCCCGCCTGGCGGTGCAGCAATCCACCTTCGAAGCCCAGCAGCGCCAGATCGCCCACCTGCAGAAGTTCATCGACCGCTTCAAGGCCAAGGCCACCAAGGCCCGCCAGGCCCAGAGCCGGGTCAAGGCCCTGGCCCGGATGGAGGTGGTGGCCGCCGCCCACGTGGATTCCCCCTTCAATTTCAGTTTCCGCACCCCGGCCAACCTGCCCGACCCCCTGCTGGTGGTGCACCAGGGCGAGGCCGGCTACAACGGCCGGCCCCTGCTGCAGAAGCTGGAAATGACTCTGCGTCCCGGCTGCCGCATCGGCCTCCTGGGGCGTAACGGCGCGGGCAAATCCACCCTGATCAAGCTCCTGGCCGGGGAAATTCCCCTCCTGGCGGGGGAGCGCAAGGAAGCCAAGGCCCTCGCCATCGGCTACTTCGCCCAGCACCAGCTGGAACAGCTGCGTCCGGACGAATCACCCCTGCAGCACCTGCAGCGCCAGGAACCGGAAACCCCGGAACAGGCCCTGCGCGACTACCTGGGCGGTTTCGATTTCCGCGGCGACATGGCCACCCGGCCCGTGGGCCCCTTCTCCGGCGGCGAGAAATCCCGCCTGGCCCTGGCCCTCCTGATCCGCCACCAGCCCAACCTGCTGCTCCTGGACGAGCCCACCAACCACCTGGACCTGGAGATGCGCGAGGCCATCTGTTTCGCCCTGCAGGAATACGAAGGCGGCGTGGTGCTGGTCTCCCACGACCGGCACCTGCTGCGCACCGTGGCCGACGAGCTGTGGCTGGTCAATGACGGCCGGGCCAGCCTGTTCGACGGGGACCTGGACGATTACGCCGGCTGGCTGGCCGCCTGCCGGGCCGCCGAAAAGGTACCGGAAGCCTCGGTCCAGGAACAGAAGGCCGAGCGCAAGCAGAAGCGGGAGGAGGAAGCCGCCGCCCGCCAGGAACTGCTGCGCCAGCGCCGCCCCCTGGTGAAGGAGCTGGAGCAGCTGGACAAGCAGCTGGCGGTGCTGGGGGAGGAAGCGGAAACCCTGGAAACCACCCTGGCCGACCCGGCCCTCTACGCCCCGGGCGCCGACCGGCAGCGCCTGGAACAGCTCACCCGGCGCCAGAGCGAGCTGCGGGAAACCCTGGAAGCGGCCGAACTGCGCTGGCTGGAAGTGCACGAAGCCCTGGAGGCCCTGCCAGCGCCGGAACGCTGAAATGCACTACCAGGGCTAAAGCCCGAGAAAGCTGCTAGCGAGCTGCCAGAGCCTTTTCAATTTTCTTATCGGTCTTGTACTGCCCCAGGGAGTACACCGCCCAAATGGCTGCAGGCAACCAGCCTATCAAGGTGAGCTGCAAAATCAGGCAGAAAATGCCTGCAACTGGCCGGCCAATGGTGAAAAACGCCATGAAGGGAAGAAAGATGGCGAGCAGAAGGCGCATGACCCATTCCTTTTGAGCAAAAAAATAGTCGTTCAGCATAAAGCACTTTGCAAAAACTAGCCATGGCATGTGATCCCCATAGTCCCGGAATTTCGTGCAAATCGGGTAGAATCCCGCCTTTATTTGTCTGATTACAGGGAGTTTGTCGTGCGTATCGTCTGTCTTGACCTGGAAGGTGTGCTGGTACCGGAAATCTGGATCGAATTCGCCGAGCGCACCGGTATTCCGGAACTGCGCCGCACCACCCGGGATGAGCCCGATTACGACAAGCTCATGACCTTCCGCCTCAACCTGCTGCGGGAAAAGAAGCTGGGCCTGCCCGACATCCAGAAAGTGATCGCCGAGATGGGACCCATGCCCGGTGCCCGGGAGTTCGTGGACGGTCTGCGGGAAACCTACCAGGTAATCATCCTCTCCGACACCTTCTACGAATTCGCCCATCCCCTGATGCGCCAGCTGGGCTGGCCCACCCTGTTCTGCCACAGTCTGGAAGCCGATGCCCAGGGCTTCCTGGTCAATTACCACCTGCGCATGTCGAACCAGAAGCAGGAAGCCGTGCAACGCTTCAAGGAACTGAACTTCAAGGTGGTGGCTGCTGGCGATTCCTACAACGATACCGCCATGCTGGGCGAAGCCCACGGGGGCATCTTGTTCCACCCCCCCGAGAACGTGATCCGGGAATTCCCCCAGTTCCCGGTCACCCGGGACTACGCCGCCCTGCGCGCCGAAATCGACAAGGCCTTCGCCAAAGCCTGATGGGCTTTGGCCGTCGAGGGCGAGGCTCCGCGTCCCCCGCTCTCGACTCCCCACTCTCCACTCTCGACTGACCCTAAATGCACCGCAGCCGCTTCTATACCCTTTCCGCCTCCTGCCCAGACCAGGTGGGGATCATCGCCAAGGTCTCCGGTTTCATTGCCGAGCACGGGGGCTGGATTCTCGAATCCAGCTACCACGCCGATGCCGTCACCGGGCAGTACTTCATGCGTCTGGAGATCAAGGCCGATTCCCTGCCCTTCCTGCTGGCCGAGTTCCGGGAGCGTTTCCGCAGCGCCATCGCCGAACCCCTGCAGATGGACTGGCAGATCAACGACAGCGCCGTGAAGAAGCGGGTGGTGGTCCTGGTCTCCAAGCAGGAACACTGCCTCTACGACCTGCTGGCCCGCTGGCAGTCCAAGGAACTGGACATCGAGATTCCCTGCGTCATTTCCAACCACGACACCTTCCGGGGCTTCGTGGAATGGCACGGCATTCCCTTCCACCACGTGCCGGTGACGGCGGACAACAAGAGCGCCGCCTACGCGGAAGTGCAGCGCATCTTCGAGGACGTGCGCGGCGACTGCATGGTGCTGGCCCGCTACATGCAGATCCTGTCGCCGGAACTGTGCGCTGCCTACCCGCGCCGCATCCTCAACATCCACCACAGCTTCCTGCCCAGCTTCGTCGGCGCCAAGCCCTATCACCAGGCCTACGAACGGGGCGTGAAGCTGATCGGCGCCACCTGCCACTACGTCACCGCCGACCTGGATCAGGGGCCCATCATCGACCAGGACGTGATCCGCATCGACCACTCGGACTCCCCCGAGGACATGGTGCGCTACGGCAAGGACATCGAGAAGACCGTGCTGGCCCGGGGCCTGCGCTACCACCTGGAAGACCGGGTGCTGGTGCATGGCAACAAGACCGTGGTGTTCCGCTGAGGCCCCGGCCTCCCGCCAGACAACGCCGGGCCTGACCCGGCGTTTTTCATTCCGGGTAGAAATGTAGCGGCGCGGCCTGGACCGGCAGCCAGTGGGTGAGCAGATGCCGGCCGGGCTGCCAGTCGTGCAGCAGGAACCCGCCGGGCTCCAGGGTATAGGCCAGGGCTCTGGGCCCCAGGGCAATCTGATGGGCCGGCGAAGGTGCCACCCGGGCCGGCACACCGTGAAACTGGGTCGCCACCTGGCGGTGCACATGCCCGCAGAGCAGGCCTTCGGCGGCGCCGGCCAGCCACTGGCCGAAGGCTTCCAGGCTGCCCCGGCAGGCGATGGCATCCATGCCGGGAATCCCCACGGGAAAGGGCGGATGGTGCATGGCTACCAGGAGCGGCCCGCCGGCAGCAGCCTCCAAGGCAGCAAGGGTGGAAGCATCCACCTGGCCCCACTCCCGCCCGGGCACCGAGCTGTCGAGCAGCAGCAGAGAACCCTGGGACAGGGGCAGCCGCAGCACCGGACCCTGCCAGGCGGCGAACTGCTCGGGAAACCCCCGGCCCAGGGTGGCACGGCAATCATGGTTGCCCGGCAGCAGCGCCACCGGCACCGGCAGATCCGCCAGGGCCTGGCGCAGGAAAAGATAGGCCTCCGCCTCGCCCCCCTCGGCCAGATCGCCGCTGATCAGCAGCAGTTCCACGGACAGGGGCAGGTCCCGCAGCCGGGCCAGGGCGGCCAGGAAGGCGGCACGGGTATCCACCTGCCCGTACAGGGCCTGGCCCTCCCGGGTCAGGTGCAGGTCGGAAAAATGAGCGATCCACATGCCGCCATCTTAACCCGGCAGTGGACAAAAAAAGGGCGCCACAAGGGCGCCCAAAGGAGAGAGAAGATTGTGGCTTAGTGGTGGTAGGCGGTTTCGCCGTGGGAGGTGACGTCCAGACCTTCCCGTTCTTCTTCTTCCGGCACCCGCAGGCCCACGAACAGATCCACCAGCTTGAAGGCCACGACGGCGACCACGGCAGACCAGACGATCGTCAGGCCCACACCGGTGAGCTGCACCATGACCTGGGCACCGATGGAGTAGCCGTCGGCAACCTTGTTGGCCACGTAGTCCCAGACACCGGAGCCACCCAGAGCGGGGTCGGCGAACACGCCGGTCAGGACGGCACCCAGGATGCCCCCCACGCCATGCACACCGAACACGTCCAGGGAGTCATCGGCACCCAGCATCCGCTTCAGGCCATTGACGCCCCACAGGCAGACCACGCCAGCCAGCAGGCCGATCACGATGGCACCGATCACACCCACGAAACCGGCAGCGGGGGTGATGGCCACCAGGCCGGCCACGGCGCCGGAAGCGGCACCCAGCATGGAGGGCTTACCCTTCAGCATCCATTCGGCCAGCATCCAGGAGAGGGTGGCGCAGGCAGTGGCAACCCAGGTGGTGACCATGGCGCTGGCGGCCACGCCGTTGGCTTCCAGGGAGGAGCCGGCGTTGAAACCGAACCAGCCGAACCACAGCAGGGAAGCACCGATCATGGTGAAGGTCAGGCTGTGGGGGGCCATGGATTCACGGCCGTAACCGATACGCTTGCCCACCAGGAAGGCACCCACCAGACCGGCAACAGCGGCGTTGATGTGCACCACGGTGCCACCGGCGAAGTCCAGGGCGCCCTTCTGGAACAGGAAGCCAGCAGTCGCACCAGCAGCTTCGGCGGCGGCGGCATCCACATAGGCATCAGGACCGGCCCAGTACCAGACCATGTGTGCCATGGGCAGGTAGGAGAAGGTGAACCAGATCACCATGAACAGCAGCACGGCGGAGAAGCGGATGCGTTCGGCAAAGGCCCCCACGATCAGGCCGCAGGTAATGGCCGCGAAAGCGCCCTGGAAGATCACGAAGGCGAACTCGGAGGTGTAGATGCCCTTGGAGAAGGTGGCCCCCAGGGAATCGACCGTCACGCCTTTGAGGAACAGCTTGTCCAGGGTCCCGAAGAAGGCGTTGCCTTCCGTGAAGGCCATGGAGTAGCCGTAGACCACCCAGAGCACGCTGATCAGGCTGAAGGTCACGAAGACCTGCATGAGCACCGACAGCATGTTCTTGGAACGGACCAGGCCGCCGTAGAACAGGGCCAGGCCGGGGATGGACATCAGGATCACCAGGGCGGCGCAGACCATCACCCAGGCGTTATCCACCTTGCTCAGCACGGGGGCCGGGGCGGCCGCAGCAGGAGTCTCGGCGGCGGCAGGAGCGGCAACTTCGGGAGCCGCAACCGGGGCGGCAGCGGGGGCCGCCGCAGCTTCGACAACAGGCTCGGCCGGCTTGGCTTCTTCAGCCCAGGCGGGGGCGCCCAGGGTGACGGCGCCCAGGAGCGCGAGGAGTGCAAACAGTCGTTTCATGATGGGACTCTCCTTAGAGGGCGTCTTCACCGGTTTCACCGGTGCGGATACGGATGACCTGTTCCAGATCGGAGACGAAGATCTTGCCGTCGCCGATCTTGCCGGTGCTGGCGGACTTTTCGATGGCCTCGATGACCTGGTCCAGCAGCTCGTTCTTGATGGCAGCCTCGATTTTCACCTTGGGCAGAAAATCGACCACGTACTCGGCGCCGCGATACAGCTCCGTGTGCCCCTTTTGCCGGCCGAAGCCCTTAACCTCGGTAACGGTGATGCCTTGCACGCCGATGGCGGACAGGGCTTCACGCACTTCGTCAAGCTTGAACGGCTTGATGATGGCGGTTACGAATTTCATGGGTAGTTTCCTCGCTAAAAAATTGCTTTTTCCTTTCGCCCCCTCCGGCCGGAACGGAAGCGAAACTGCTGTAAAGCATTGAAAAGAATCTTGCAGCACAGCAATAGCAGAGACTGTGCCAGAAGCAGAAACCGCTTTTAATCATAGGTTTAGCAGATAGGTCGGGAACCCGCAAAAGGGCTTTGCACCACTGCGGTGCGCCCCTCCGGGGTGGCGCACCATATCGAACGGCCGGCACCCTCCGGTGCAGCCGGCACGGATCAGGCCAGGCCCGCATCCGCTTCCCCACGCCCCAGGCCCGACTTTCACGGTAAACTCGGGCCTGATTAGAGGAGGGCAGACCCCATGTTCGATCCCAAGGTTCTCGAAGACTTCAGCAACAAGATCAGCGCCCTGATCGCCGCCAGCCCGGCCAAGGATGTGGAAAAGAATGTGCGGGCCCTGATGGGCAGCTTCTTTACCAAGATGGATCTGGTGACCCGGGAAGAGTTCGACATCCAGGCCCAGGTCCTGGCCCGCACCCGGGAAAAACTCCAGGCCCTGGAAGCACGGCTGGAAACCCTGGAAAAGGCCCAGCGGGAAGACTGACCTTCCATGGCCCTGGCCAGCCTCTGGTGTCGCGGCCTGGACGGGCTGCAGGCACCGCGGGTGCAGGTGGAAGTGCACCTGGCGGCCGGCTTGCCCAGCTTCACCCTGGTGGGCCTGCCGGATACGGAGGTCAAGGAAGCCCGGGACCGGGTCCGGGCCGCCATCGTCAATTCCGGCTTCGAATTTCCCCAGCGCCGCATCACCGTCAACCTGGCCCCGGCCGACCTGCCCAAGGAATCGGGCCGCTACGACCTGCCCATGGCCCTGGGCATCCTGGCCGCCTCCGGGCAGATTCCCGCCCAGGCGCTCCCGGCCCATGAATTCGCCGGGGAGCTTTCCCTCTCCGGCGCCCTGCAGCCCCTGCGGGGGGCCTTCGCCATGGTGCTGGCCGCCACCTCCGGCCCCCAGGCCGCCAGCAGTTTCATCCTGCCCCAGGCCAGTGTCGACGAAGCCGCCCTGACGGGCCAGGGCCAGGTGCTTGGCGCCCGTTCCCTGCTGGAAGTCTGCGCCTGGCTGCGAGGCCAGGGGGAACTCCAGGAGGGCACGCCCCTGCCCCTGAGCCCGGCCACCACCCCACCGGATCTGGCCGACGTCAAAGGCCAGGCCCAGGCCCGGCGGGTGCTGGAAATCGCGGCGGCAGGGGGCCACTCCCTGCTGCTCTACGGCCCGCCGGGTTCCGGCAAGTCCATGCTCGCCGCCCGCCTGCCCGGCCTGCTGCCGCCCCTGGACGATGCAGCTGCCCGGGAATCGGCCGCCGTGCTCTCCCTGGCCGGGCGCTTCGACCCCGGCTGCTTCCGCCAGCGGCCCTACCGGGCCCCCCACGCCACCGCTTCGGCCGTGGCCCTGGTAGGTGGCGGCAGTCCGCCCCGGCCCGGGGAAATCAGCCTCGCCACCCAGGGCATCCTGTTCCTGGACGAATTTCCCGAATTTGACCGCAAGGTCCTGGAGAGCCTGCGGGAGCCCCTGGAACGGGGGGAAATCCACATCGCCCGGGCCGCCCGCCATGCCACCTTTCCCGCCCGCTTCCAGCTGGTGGCGGCCATGAACCCCTGCCCCTGCGGCTGGCAGGGCCATCCCAACGGCCGCTGCCGCTGTACCCCGGACCAGATCCGCCGCTACCGGAGCCGCATCTCCGGGCCCATCCTGGACCGCATGGACCTGCTCATCGAGGTGCCGGCCCTGGACGCGGACACCCTGGCCCGGGCCGGGGGCGGCGAGAGCTCGGCCAGCGTCCGGCCCCGGGTGGAAGCAGCCCTGGCCCTGCAGCAGCAGCGCCAGGGCTGCTGCAATGCCCGCCTGGAGCCAGGCCAGGTGGAATCCCGGGCCGAGGCCACGGGGGAAGCCCTGGGCCTGCTGCAGCAGGCGGCGGCCCGCCTGGATCTCTCGGCCCGCTCCTGGCACCGGGTCCTCAAGGTGGCGCGCACCATTGCCGACCTGGCCGGCAGCCCCCGGGTGGAAAAACTGCATCTGGCGGAAGCCCTCCAGTACCGCCGCCCCTTCAACGAAAATCCATGAATCCCCAAACGCCCCATCCGCCCCGGGCCAGCCTGGGCCTCACCATGCTGCTCGCGGCCCTGGCCGCCGTGGGCCCGTTCAGCATCGACACCTATCTGCCGGCCTTTCCGGAAATGGGCGCCGCCCTGGGGGCGGACAGCCTGCAGATCCAGCAGACCCTGTCCGTCTACCTGTTCACCTTCGGGCTCATGACCCTGTGGCACGGGGCCCTGTCCGACAGCTTCGGCCGGCGCCGGGTGATCCTGGCCGGCCTCGCCGTCTACGCCCTGGCCTCCCTGGGCTGCGCCCTGGCCGGCAGCATCGAGGTACTCTGGCTGATGCGCTGCCTGCAGGGGCTGTCGGCCGGGGCCGGCATGGTGGTGAGCCGGGCCATGGTGCGGGATCTTTACCAGGGGCCGGCAGCCCAGCGCCTGATCTCCCACATCGCCATCATGTTCGCCGTGGCCCCGGCCGTCGCCCCCATGATAGGCGGCTGGCTCCTGGGCCTGGCCGGCTGGCGCGCCATCTTCGCCTTTCTCGCCCTGGGCGCCCTGCTGCTGGCCGGCCTGTGCTGGCGCCATCTGCCCGAAAGTCTGGCCCCGGAACGACGGCAACCCCTGGCCCCCCTGCCCCTGCTGCGCAATTACCTGCGGGTCCTGGGACATGGGGGTTTCGTGGCCGCTTCGGCCGGCATAGGCACCTTCTTCGGGGGATTCTTCGTCTATGTGCTGTCGGCCCCGGTCTTCATCCGGGAACACCTGGGGCTGGCCGCCACCGAATTCCACTGGCTGTTCCTGCCCGCCATGGCCGGCATGATGAGCGGCGCCTGGCTCTCGGGCCGGGTGGCCGGCCGCTGGAGCCAGCCCCGCACCCTGCTCACCGCCTTTTGCCTGATGGCCCTGGCGGCCCTGGGCAATCTGCTGGTGTCCGGCTTCCTGCCCGGCGCGCGCCTGGCTGCCGTGCTGCCCCTGGCCGGCTACACCCTGGGCATGTCACTGGCCATGCCCACCATCACCCTGCGGGCCCTGGACCTGTTTCCGGACAACCGGGGCATGGCAGCTTCCTGCCAGAGTTTTCTGCAGACCCTGGTGAGCGCCTGTATCGCCGCCTTCGTGGCCCCGGCCCTGTGGCACAGCCGCCTGGGGCTGGCCCTGGGCATGGCGGGACTGGGTTCCCTGGGCGCCTTGATGATCTGGACGCACCTGCGCCAGGAACGGCGCTGATCTCAAGTCCGGCTCAGGACTGTTCCCAGGGCAGACCGTCAAAGCGCCAGCCGGAACGGCTGCTGCGGTGGTGCTGTTCGTCCAGCTCCCCTTCGAAGCCATGCACCACGTTCACCACTTCCACGAAGCCAGCGGCTTCCAGGGCCTCCCCGGCCAGGAAGGAGCGCTGGCCGCTGCGGCAGATCACCACCACCGGCCGCTCCAGGCCGTTACCCGCCAATTTCTTCACGTCGGCCACGAAATGGGGATTCACCTCCCAGTCGGGCCCGTCATTCCAGGGTACATGGGTGGCCCCCTGGGGGTGACCGACAAAAAGGAATTCCATCTCGCTGCGGCAGTCGATGAACAGGGCTTCGGGGTTGTCCTTCAGGTAGGCGTGGGCCTCCCGGGGCTGTAATTGTTTCATGATGGGCAATACGTCCGGCGTTGGGGTGTTGCAGCATATTACAGAATACTTACACGAAGCTTTTCCGGAAAATGGACGGAAGCGCCTGTTTTATATAACTTTGGACTTGGCAGTTCCGCCACCTGAAAGTAAACTTGCGCCCCTGCCGAGGAGCGCTGCGACCCGTCCGGTTTTTCCGGTACGCGGGCCAGGCTCGGCAATCATCAACGGCGCTCGCGAACCCCCGGGTTTGTGGCGCCGTTCGCTTTTTTGCGGCGCCCCGGCCCTGTACTGACATTCGCCGAGGTAGTCCATGCAGCCCGATCGCACATCCGAACTCCAGTCCCTGCTCCAGCAGCGCCTCCTGATCCTGGACGGCGCCATGGGCACCATGATCCAGCGCTACGGGCTGAACGAAGCCGACTACCGGGGCGAGCGCTTCCACGATCATCCCCACGACCTGAAAGGCAACAACGACCTGTTGCTGCTCACCCGGCCCGAGGTGATCCGGGAAATCCACAGCCAGTACCTGGCGGCCGGCGCCGACATCCTGGAAACCAACACCTTCAACGCCACAGCCATTTCCCAGGCCGACTACAACCTGACGGAAGTGGTCTATGAGCTGAACTTCGAGGGCGCCCGCCTGGCCCGTCTGGCCTGCGACGAATTCACCGCCCGGAACCCGGCCAAGCCCCGCTTCGTGGCCGGGGTGCTCGGCCCCACCAGCCGCACCGCCTCCATCTCCCCGGACGTGAATGATCCCAGCTACCGGAACGTCACTTTCGACGCCCTGGTGGCCACCTATTTCGAAGCCATCACCGGCCTGGTGGAAGGCGGCGCCGACATCCTGCTGGTGGAGACGGTGTTCGACACCTTGAACGCCAAGGCCGCCCTGTTCGCCATCGAGACCTTCTTTGACCGGGCCGGCCGCCGCTGGCCGGTGATGATCTCCGGCACCATCACCGACGCCTCCGGCCGCACCCTCTCGGGCCAGACCGCCGAGGCCTTCTGGAACTCGCTGAACCACATCAAGCCCCTCTCCTTCGGCCTCAACTGTGCCCTCGGCGCCAAGGAACTGCGCCAGTACGTGGAGGAGCTGTCCCGGGTGTGCGACTGCTTCGTCTCCGCCCACCCCAACGCCGGCCTGCCCAACGCCTTCGGCGGCTACGACGAGACCCCGGAGCAGCTGGCCGAGGAAATCGCCGACTGGGCCAGGCACGGCTTCGTGAACATCGTCGGCGGCTGCTGCGGCACCTCGCCGGACCACATCGCCGCCATCGCCAAGATGGTGGCCGGCATCGCCCCCCGGGCCATTCCGGCGATCGAGCCCCAGCTGCGCCTCTCCGGCCTGGAACCCTTCAACGTGGGCCCCGACAGCCTCTATGTGAACGTGGGCGAGCGCACCAACGTCACCGGCTCCAAGGCCTTCGCCCGCATGATCCTGGAAGGGCGCTACGACGACGCCCTGGCCGTGGCCCGGCAGCAGGTGGAAAACGGCGCCCAGGTCATCGACATCAACATGGACGAGGCCATGCTGGATTCCGTGGCCGCCATGGAGAAGTTCCTCAAGCTGATCGCCTCGGAACCGGATATTTCCCGGGTGCCCATCATGCTCGACTCCTCCAAGTGGGAGGTGATCGAGACCGGCCTCAAGTGCATCCAGGGCAAGGGCATCGTGAACTCCATTTCCATGAAGGAAGGGGAGGCCAAGTTCCTGGAGCAGGCCAAGCTGGCCCGCCGCTACGGCGCCGCCGTCATCGTCATGGCCTTCGACGAGAAGGGCCAGGCCGACACCTACGCGCGCAAGACCGAGATCTGCAAGCGGGCCTACGACCTGCTGGTCGGTATCGGTTTCCCGGCCCAGGACATCATTTTCGACCCCAACATCTTCGCCATCGCCACGGGCATCGAGGAGCACGACAACTACGCGGTGGACTTCATCAACGCCACCCGCTGGATTCGTGAAAATCTGCCCCACGCCCAGATTTCCGGTGGCGTCTCCAACGTCTCCTTCTCCTTCCGCGGCAACGACCCGGTGCGGGAAGCCATCCACACCGTCTTCCTCTACCACGCCATCCAGGCCGGCATGACCATGGGCATCGTCAATGCCGGCATGCTCGGCGTGTACGACGACCTGGAACCGAAACTGCGGCAGAAGGTGGAAGACGTGGTGCTGAACCGTCATCCGGGTGCGGGCGAGGCATTAGTTGAGTTCGCCCAGACGGTGAAGGAAGGCAAGGCCAAGGACACAGGCCCCGACCTTTCCTGGCGGCAGCTGCCGGTGGACAAGCGCCTGGAGCACGCCCTGGTCAAGGGCATCACCGAATTCGTGGTGGCCGACACCGAGGAAGTGCGGGCCGCCCTGGCTGCCGCCGGCAAGCCGCCCCTGGCCGTCATCGAAGGCCCCCTGATGAACGGCATGAACACCGTGGGCGACCTCTTCGGCGCCGGCAAGATGTTCCTGCCCCAGGTGGTGAAGTCCGCCCGGGTGATGAAGCAGGCCGTGGCCCACCTCATTCCCTACATCGAGGAAGAGAAGGCGCGTACCGGCGCCTCCTCCAAGGGCAAGATCGTCATTGCCACGGTCAAGGGCGACGTGCACGACATCGGCAAGAACATCGTCGGCGTGGTGCTGGGCTGCAACGGCTACGACGTGGTGGACCTGGGGGTGATGGTGCCCACCGAAAAGATCCTGCATGCCGCCAAGGAACACGGCGCCCAGGCCATCGGCCTCTCCGGCCTGATCACCCCTTCCCTGGAAGAAATGAGCCACGTGGCGGCGGAGATGCAGCGCCAGGGCTTCAACGTGCCCCTGCTCATCGGCGGCGCCACCACCAGCCGGGCCCATACCGCCATCAAGATTGCCCCCAACTATGAGGGCACCGTGGTCTATGTGCCCGACGCCTCCCGGGCCGTGGGCGTGGTCACCCGCCTGCTCTCGGAAGACCAGCAAGTCGCCTACCGGGAAGAACTGGCCAGCGAGTACGAAGCCGTGCGCCAGGAGCATGCGGGCCGCAAGGGCGCCACCCTGGTCAGCCTGGCTGAAGCCCGGGCCAACGGTTTCACGTGGAACACGGAGTTCCATCCCCAGGCCCCCCGGGAGCCGGGCCTCCATGAAATCCGCTTCGATCTGGCCCAGCTGGCCGAGGTGTTCGACTGGAGCCCCTTCTTCCAGAGCTGGGACCTGGCCGGCCGCTTCCCGGCCATCCTGGATAACGACGTGGTGGGGGAAACCGCCCGCCAGCTTTACGCGGATGCCCGGGCCATGCTGGAGAAGATCGTCAGCGAGAACTGGCTGGAAGCCCGGGGCGTCTTTGCCCTCTGGCCCGCCGCCCGGGACGGGGACGATCTGGTGTTCTACACCGATGCAAGCCGCAGTCAGGAGAAGGGCCGCTGGCTCGGTCTGCGTCAGCAGCACAAACAGCCCCAGGGTCGCCAGAACCTGGCCCTGGCGGATTTCGTGGCGAGCCGGGAAAGCGGCATTGCCGACTGGGCCGGCGCCTTTGCCGTCACGGCCGGGCTGGGCATAGAAGGGCGGGTCAAGGCTTTCGAGGCCGCCCATGACGACTACAACGCCATCATGCTGAAGGCCCTGGCCGACCGCTTCGCCGAGGCCGCCGCCGAATGGCTGCACCGGGAAGTGCGGCGCCGCTACTGGGGTTATGCGAACGCTGAAGCCCTGGACAACGAGGCCCTGATCGCCGAGCGCTACGCCGGCATCCGCCCGGCCCCGGGTTATCCGGCCTGCCCGGACCACACGGCCAAACGGGAGCTGTTCCGTTTGCTGGAAGCCGAGCCCCGCATCGGCATGGGGCTGACCGAATCCTGCGCCATGACCCCTGCCGCTTCCGTGGCCGGCTTCTACATCGGCCACCCGGAAGCAAAATACTTCGCCATTCCCAAGATCGGCGAGGACCAGCTGGAGGACTGGGCCCGGCGCTCGGCCATGTCCCTGGACGAAGCCCGGCGCTGGCTGGCTCCCCTGCTCTGATGAGCAGGACCTGAGCACTCGGGAACATGCACAGGGCCCCGTCTCCGGACGGGGCCCTGGCACATCAGGACGCTGGCTTTCAGGCCAGCCGCCCTTCCCGATAATCCTGCAGGGTCTGGTAGATCTCCTGCTCGGTGTTCATCACGAAGGGCCCGTACTGGGCGATGGGCTCGCCCAGGGGCTGGCCGGCCACCAGCAGCACCCGGGCGCCTGCCGCACCCGCCTGCAGGGAAACCCCGTCGGCCTCGTCCCCGGCGCCCAGTATGCCCATATGCCGGACAGGCAGTTCCTCTCCGGCCACCGTCACCGTCCCCCGGTAGACATAGAGGAAGGCATTGTGACCGGCGGGCAGGGACTGGGAGAACCCGGCCCCCGGCGGCAGATGCAGATCCAGATACAGGGGCGCCGTGGCTTCGCGCCGCACCACGCCATCCACCCCGTGGCTGGAGCCGGCGATCACCGTCACTTCCACCCCCTGGGCCGTGCTGAAGCGCGGCAGGCTGGCGGCCGGGAAATCCTGGTACCAGGGTGCCGCCAGCTTGTCCCGGGCCGGCAGGTTGAGCCAGAGCTGAAAGCCTTCCATGCGCCCTTCCTCCTGCTCGGGAATCTCCGAATGGATGATGCCCCGCCCCGCCGTCATCCACTGGACACCACCGTTTTCCAGCAGACCTTCGTGACCAGCGCTGTCCCGGTGTCGCATGCGGCCGCTGATCATGTAGGTCACCGTCTCGAAGCCCCGGTGCGGATGGTCGGGAAAGCCGGCGATGTAGTCGTCGGGCTTGTCGCTGCCGAAGGCGTCCAGCATCAGGTAAGGGTCCAGGCGCCGCTGCAGGGCCTGGCCCAGGACCCGGGTCAGACGGACCCCGGCTCCATCGGCAGTCTCCCTGCCGCTGACCCGCTGTTCCAGGCGGCGGCTGAAGGTGACCCGTTCTTCCTTGAGAGCAATGGCATTCATGGCTGACTCCTTTTTCCAGTTTCAGGCCAGGGCGGCCTCGATGTCCTGCTCGGCCCGGGCAAACGCCTGCTGCACGGCTGCCTCACCCATGGCCAGACCTTCGGCATGGATGAAGCGCACATCGCTCATTCCGAGAAAACCCAGGATGGTCTTCAGGAAGGGCACGATGCTGTCCCGGTCACTGTCCTTATGCATGCCCCCGGCGGCCAGGGCCACATAGACGGTCTTGCCCCGGAGCAGCCCCTCGGGGCCATTCTCCGTGTACTGGAAGGTGACCCGGGCCCGGGAAATGGCGTCGATCCAGCTCTTGAACTGCACCGACACCCCGAAGTTGTACATGGGCACCCCCAGCACCACCAGATCGGCGGCCTGGATTTCGGCAATCAGGGCATCATCCAGGGCCACCCGGGCAGCCTGCTCCGGGGTGCGTTGTTCGGCCGGGGTGAACAGGGCCCCCAGGGCAGCCTCGTCGAGCAGGGGATGAGGCTGGACAGCCAGGTCCCGCCGGGTCAGCCGGGCTTCCGGATGGCGGGCCCGCAGCCGCTCCACGATGCTGTTGGCCAGATGGGTGGATTGACCGTCCCGACGGGCGCTGGCATTGACTTGCAGAATGTTCATGGCGATGACTCCTGATAAAAGTGGGTACGGCCTCACTTTATTCGTCAGCACTGCGCTACAGAAGCCCATGAAATGGATAAGATTGGTGCAACGATGGAACAGTTAGACGCCAACGACCTGCTCATCTTCGCCCGGGTAGCCAGCCTGGGCAGTTTCAGCCGCGCCGCCGACCAGCTTGCCCTGCCCCGCTCCACCGTTTCCCGCCGCATCACCCAGCTGGAAGAACGCCTGGGGGAGCGCTTGATGCTGCGCACCACCCGGCGCCTGCGGCTCACGGAATTCGGCGAGCACCTGCTGCAGCACGCGCTCCAGGTGGCCGCCGAGGTGGATGCCGTGGCCGCCCTGAGCGAACACCGGCAGGCCCGCCCCACGGGACGGCTGCGGGTCTCCATGCCCAGCGACATCGCCAACCTGCTGCTGGCGGACAGCCTGGCCGCCTTTGCGGCCCTGCATCCGGGGGTGCAACTGGAACTGGACCTGTCGCCCCGGCGGGTGGACCTGCTCGGGGAGAACTTCGATCTGGCCGTGCGCATGGGCGAGCTGCCCGACGACAATCTGCTGGTGGCGCGGCGTCTGGCCTGCTTCAGCGTCAGCCTCTACGCCGCCCCGGCCTATCTGGCAGAACGGGGCGATCCGCCAACACCGGACGCCCTGATGACCCATGAAGCCCTGTATCTACTGCGCCGGGATGGGGAATACCCGGGCTGGCGGCTGACCAACCAGGCCCAGAGCTGGGAAGGACGGCCACCCGGGCGCATTGCCGCCAACTCCCCGGAAACCCTGATCCACCTGGCCCGGGCCGGCGCCGGCATCGCTGCCGTGCCCGACGCCCTGGCCAGCCCGGCCCTGCGGCGGGGCGAGCTGCGCCGGGTGCTGCCCGGCTGGCAACTGCCCTCCCCCACGGCCTGGGCCGTCTACCCCGGCCGCCGCCTGCTGCCGGCCAAGACCCGGGCCTTTCTCGAAATGCTGGAAACCGCAGCGGCCCACCTGGAATCTTCCCCCGGCATCCGGAGCTGAAATCCTGGTACCGGCCCAAGCCGGGGAAGAAGGGAAGAACTCAGGCTTTGGCACCGGGGACCCCCGCCGATGCGGCCGGGCCCCCGGAAAAACTCAGACCCGGTAGAGGGAAGCGGTGGCGCGCAGGCGCTCGGTGAGGCTGGCCAGTTCCCGGGACAACTCGGCGGCCTCCTCGGCACTGCGGCAATTGGCCTCGCTGATCTGGGCCACCTTTTCCACCCGGCCGGCAATCTCGTTACTGGCAATGCCCTGCTCCCGGAGCGCATCGGAGATGGCTTCCACATCCGACTCCACCCGCGCCACGCCGGCCTTGATCCGGCCCACCGCCGCCACAGCGTCATCCACCCCGGACATGCCCGTGGCCACCTGTGCCACCGACTGCTGCATCTGCACGCCGGCGCCGTCGGAACCCCGCTGGATGGCGTCAATCTTGGCGGAAATATCCTGAGTGGCCAGGGCGGTACGTTCCGCCAACTTCCTCACCTCGTCGGCCACCACGGCAAAGCCCCGGCCCTGCTCCCCGGCCCGAGCAGCCTCGATGGCGGCGTTGAGGGCCAGCAGATTGGTCTGGTCGGCCACCTCCCGGATCACCTGCACGATGGAGGTGATTTCCCGGGAAGCGCTGCCCAGGGCCTCGATGGACTGGGCGGTTTCCTGGATACGGCCGCCGATCTCGCGGATCTGGTTGATGGTGCTGACCATTACCTCCCCCCCTTCGACGGCGGCCCCATCCGAATCCCGGGCCGCGCTGGCCAGACTCTGGGCATTGTCCGCCACCTGGTTGATGCTGACCGTCAGCTGTTCCACCGAAGCCGCCATGGCAGAGGCCGTTTCCGACTGCTCGGCGGAACTGCCCGAGACCTGCCGGGCTGCCACCGCCAGACGAGCCGCCATGTCCGAAACCTGCTGGATGGCGCCCAGGAACTCCCGCAAGGTGTCGCCCATGGCGGCACTGAGCCGGTTCACCGCCGCCGCGGTTTCCGCCACCTCGTCGTGCCCCTTCAGGATGATGGGGCGGGTGAAGTCCCGGGTCTCGACAATCTGCTGCATGCCATCGCGCATCTGCCGCAGGGGAGGCACCACGGCCCGGTAAAGCAGCAGCCCCATGCCCAGGCCCAGCAGCACCGACAGCACCAGGGCCAGGAGCAGGCCAACCCGGGCCATGTGCTGCACCGAAAGGGCCTCGCTGCGCAGCTGATCACTGCTGCTCACCCCATCCTCGACAATCCGGTCCACCACCGGCAGCAGGGTCCGGAAAGCCTGGCGCTGCTCGGCGCGGAAATAGGCCAGGGCCGCCTCCATGTTTCCGGCCCGGACCAGTTCCACCAGCCGGTCATGGGTTTTCATGTAGGCGTCCAGCTGCTGCCGGTATTCGGCGATTAACTGCCGCTGGGACTCCCGGGTGATGAGCTTCTCGTACTCCGCCAGGAACTTGCGCAGATCGTCGGCATTCTTCTGCTGCCGCCCCAGGGTTTCGTCGATTTCGGCAGCGGAACGCACCACCAGAAGCTGGGTCTCGCGGTTGCGGAAGTCGATGAGCTCGGCCCGCATGGCCCCCGAATAGCGCACCGAAGGCAGCTCCTGCTCGCCCATGCGCCCCGCGATCTGGCTCACATGATCAAGCTGGACCAGGGCCACGATGCCCGTGGTGGCGATCAGGCCAAGAAAGGTCAGGATCGCCAGGACAAGTTTGCGTGAAATGGTCATCATCAATTCCTCTGGTGTAGGCCTCCCGGCCTCCATGGCCCTACGGGCAGGTTGATTGATCCTTAAAGCCTCATTTGAGCCCCGGAGCATACAAAAGCCAGCCCTCGCGCTCCTTGTATCACCCCACTGCCACAGCTTTGGGGTTGTACAAGACAAGCGGATAAAGCCTTCCTTTCTCAGTGCCTCAGTGCCTCAGTGCCTCTGTGCTAAGGAATTCAGCTTGATTGTACCCATATTATTCACCTGGGCTGTTCCAGATCCTCCACCACCACGGCCAGGGCGTTGGTGGAAATCAGCACCTCCACCAGGGACAGGATCAGGGACAGGGCCAGGACCAGGATGCTGCAGCCGAACAGGAACTTGCCCGGCGTTTCCCCATGCACGAACAGGGCGAACATGGAGAGGGCGCAGAGCAGGAAGCTGAGCACCCCGAAACCCTGCATGTACTGGATCAGGATGATGCGTCGCTTGAGGCCGGGGATCTGGCGCTGCACCAGGGCGGCCCCGGGATCGGCGGAAGCATGGAGTTGCCGGATCACCTGGGCCAGGGTCAGGAAGCGGTTGGTATAGGCCAGCAGCAAGAGGGAAATGGCAGGAAACAGCAGGGCGGGAGTAGTCAGGTCCATGGGGCGGAAACAATGAAAGGCCGTGCAGCCGATATCCGGATTCTATCCCCTCCCGGCCTCCCATCCGGGAACGTAAATCCGTCATCAAGAAATCCCCCCAACACCCCTACAATACGGCTTTACGTAACGCGCCTTCCCGGAGCATCCATGACTTTCAAGGTATTCATCGACGGCCGCCACGGCACCACCGGTCTCAAGATCGACGAGCGGCTCTCCATCCGCCCGGAAATCGAAATCCTCACCATCCCTGAAGAGAAGCGCAAGGACCCGGCGGTCAAGGCCGAGTACATCAACAGCGCCGACGTGGTCTTCCTCTGCCTGCCCGATGCCGCCTCCCGGGAATCCGTGGCCCTGCTGGCCCCGGGCAACACCAGGACCCGCTTCCTCGACGCCTCCACCGCCCACCGCACCAACCCGGACTGGGTGTACGGTCTGCCCGAACTCAACGGCGGCCAGCGCCAGCGCGTCGCCCAGGCCCAGAAGGTGGCCGTGCCCGGCTGCCACGCCAGCGGCTTCATCATGCTCATGGCCCCCCTGGTGGCCGGCGGCATCGTGCCCAAGGACTACCCGGTCAGCACCTACTCCATCACCGGCTACAGCGGCGGCGGCAAGGAAATGATCGCCAGCTACGAGGAGCCCGCCAGCCTGCCGGACGCCATGAAGAGCCCGCGCTTCTACGCCCTCGGCCTCACCCACAAGCACCTGCCGGAAATGCAGATGCAGACCGGCCTGGCGCACCAGCCCCTGTTCACCCCCATCGTCGGCAACTTCGCCCAGGGCATGGTGGTGGCGGTGCCCCTGCTGCCCCGGATGCTCGGCAAGAAGGTCATCCCGGCCGACCTGCAGGCCTTCTACAGCGAGTACTACGCCGGCGAAGTGTTCGTGCAGGTGATGCCCCTGGATGCCGCCCCGGTGCTGGACAACGGCTTCCTGCCGGCCACCGCCTGCAACGACACCAACCGGGCCGAGATTTTCGTCTTCGGCCACGGCGAGCAGATTCTGGTGGCCTCCCGCTTCGACAACCTGGGCAAGGGCGCCTCCGGCGCCGCCATCCAGTGCATGAACCTGATGCTGGGGGTGGACGAGGCGACCGGCCTGGCCCTCTGAATTCAGGGAGAGGGAAAATTGACGGGACCGGGGAACCCTGGTCCCGTTTTTTGTTACTCAAGCGAGCCATCGCTGGAGCCCGATGATCCGGAAACGCTTACCAGGGGAAGGAAATGCGGCCAGATTGATGCCTGCCCCTGCGTCCCGGCTTTCAGGAGACGCCCCCAGGGTACGGAGCCCGATGCGCAATTTCATCATTCCGCCGGGCTTTCCGGAGCCGCGGCAACCTTGAAGGAGCGACACCCATGAGCAAGCCCTCCAGCATCCTGCGTTCCGGCCTCGTGGCCAGCCTCGTCAGCGCCACCCTGGCCCTGGCGGCCTTTTCCCCGGCCCAGGCGGAAGAGAACCTCTATTTCTACGTGAAAAACCGGGCCGACTCCCGGATCGTCAAACTCCAGGTCTCGGAAAACCGGAAGAACTGGGGCGACTTCGACATCGGCCGGGGCATCAGCCCGGGTCAGAAAGTCAAGCTGATCTGGGACCCCAGCACCGACGATGAAAACTGCAAGCAGTGGATCCGGGCCAAGTTCGCCGACGGCAGCACCAGCGACCCTTCCAAGTTTGATTTCTGCGACGACTTCGACGATCCCATCGAGTTCTGGTGATTCCCCAGCGGACCGGCGCCATCCCCCTCCGGTCCTCCCTCGCTGGCAACAGCCCTAGCCCGGGGCAGGAAAGCCTCCGCTCCCCTGCCCTGTTACTGTTCAACCTTAAAACCTCAGTTAAACCACAGAGGCACAGAGACGCCGAGGAAAAACAAAGACTTGCCCTGGAAGGCCAGGTCACTTTCTAGGTGAGCGCAGAAGATAATGCAAGCCATTGTTTTTTTGAACTTCTCTGTGTCTTTGTGTCTCTGTGGTGAGGTTTTTAGGATCAATACAGCAGGAACTCCCGGCGCTGGGCCTCCCAGGCCTGCTCGTCGGGAAGGGCCAGGGCCTCCAGATCGGCCGCTGCCGCCGCCGGATCATCCACCCATTCCCTTAGCAGCGGACTGCCGTTGATCAGGTCTATGGCCAGCCGCTCGAATTCGTACTCATAGGCGAACTCCCGCCAGAGGGGGTAGTCAGGCTGCAGCCGGCGCAGGGCCTTGAAGGCCAGGGCCTGCAGGCGCCAGGGCTTGAAGGCCTGGTGGTCGTAGCCGTCGCTTTGTTCCACGTGAAACTGCACCCCGTTGCAGAGCTTGCCCCCGTGCTTGTGGAAGGTGGGTTCGAACCAGACCTCGCGCAGGATGCAGCCCCGCAGCCAGGCCGGAGCCAGGGCCTGCATTTCCCGGATGATGGCCCGGGCATCGATGTCCGGGGCCCCGAACAGTTCCAGGGGCCGGGTGGTGCCCCGGCCTTCGGAAAGGGTGGTGCCCTCCAGCATCACGGTGCCGGCATAGGCCCGGGCCATGGAAAGATTGGGGGCATTGGGGCTAGGATTCACCCAGCTGCGCTCTCCCAGGGGCCAGCCGTACCCGGGGGCGTCATCGGGCTGCCAGCCCTCCATGGGAATCACCTGGCAATCCACATCCAGCTTCAGGGTGGCGATGAACCAGCGGGCCAGCTCGCCCATGGTGAGTCCATGGCGCATGGGCATGGGACCCGCCCCCACGAAGCTTTCCCAGCCAGGGCGCAGGCTCAGGCCCTCCACCGGCCGGCCAGCGGGATTGGGGCGGTCCAGCACCCAGACCGACTTGCCATGTTGTGCCGCAGCTTCGAGCACGTAACGCAGGGTCGTGATGAAGGTGTAGATGCGGCAGCCCAGGTCCTGCAGATCCACCAGCAGCACATCGAAGCTCTGCATCATGGCGTCCGTGGGCCGACGCACTTCCCCGTACAGGCTGAAGATCGGGATGCCATGCCGGGGATCCAGGAAATCCGGGGATTCCACCATGTTGTCCTGCTTGTCCCCCCGCAGGCCGTGCTGGGGACCAAAGGCGGCACTGAGGCGGATGTCGGGCAGGGCGGCCAGGGCATCCAGGGAATGGGTCAGATCCCGGGTCACGGAAGCCGGATGGGCCAGGAGGGCCACCCGCTTGCCGGCCAGGGGCCGGCGCAATTGGGGATCGGCGAGGAATCGATCAAGTCCGAAAAGGGTCATGGCAATCCAGGAAAAAAGGGGTTCAGCCGGGTCCCGGGCGCAGGGAAAAACCGGCCCGGTGATGAAAATCCGGTCGGCCAGGGGGATGCTGCAGGGCCCAGTAAGAAAGGCTGCCATCGGCCAGCTGCAGCACCATGGTCAAGGCCAGACACAGCTCATCATCTCCGGGGGGCAGGGCCGCCATGGGCAGGTCCACATCCAGGGACAGGCAGCGGGCATCCTGGCGCCAGCGCATCTCCGGCGCCGGCAGACGCAGCCCGCCCATCCGCTCCCGGTAATCGCTGAAGCCATAACCGGCCCACTGGCCCGAAGGGGAAAAGTTGTACTCCCGATAAGCCCGCTCCCCGTCACGGGCCAGGAACAGCTCGCAACAGCTATGGGCCCAGAGCTGGTCCGGCTCCAGTTGCTGGCCCGGCCGGGGCAGGCGCAGGGAGCCCAGATCCCCCTCGAGCCGATACTCCAGGTGCAAGCCATTGGCCAGACGCCCCTGGACTTGGAGCGACTCGATCCCGACCGCCGGAAACTGGGGGTGACACTGGAGGGAGACAGCAAAGGTATCCATGACCATCCGGCGCAGGCAGTCGGCCTCGCCCGCAGACAAAGCGGGCATTTTACCGCCTCAGGATGTCAGGCGTGGCCGGACCTGCTCGGCAAACAGGGTGAGGGAGCGGCGGTTGATTTCCGGGTCGTAGGAAGCCGGCTTGAGCAGCAGCACGCAGTCCCCCACCACCGCCTTCAGGGCCAGGCATTGTTCGACACAGGCAGCCGGGTCCCCGACGATGGCATTGGCCAGGATCTGGGCCTCGGCAAATGCGGACTCGGGCTGGGAAAAGGGCTGTACCGGCGCGGCCGAGGCAATGCCCTTGATGGCTGCACGCATGTTGCTGCCAAAATCCCGGATGAAGGGCATGGCGTCCTCCCGGGCGCGCCGGCCGTCCTCATGGCAGGAAAGATAGCGGGCCAGCACCAGGGGACGCTCCGGGTTGCCGCCCAGGGCGCGCCAGCGTTCCATCACGGCGGCGATCCGGCTGGCAGGTGCCGCCGAAGGCGCCATCAGGCCATAACCCCGGCGGGCGGCCAGCTCCACCCCCGCATCGCTCATGCTGGCCAGCCAGATCGGCGGCAACCCTGGGCGCATGGGGCGGGGATAAACGGACAGATCCTCGTAGTGATGGAATGTCCCCTGGTACCGCACCTGGGTTCCCTCCAGGAGCTTTTCCAGCACCGCCATGCCCTCGAACATCCGGGCCCGGCTTTCGTCGTGACTGACGCCGAAGTGACGGAACTGCTCCGGAAACGGCCCGCCCCGCCCTATGCCCAGCAGCAGGCGCCCGCCCGACAGGGCATCCAGGGTGGCAATTTCCTCCGCCACCCGGAACGGCTCATGGAAAGGCAGCAGCAGGGCACCGGCCCCGAGCCCTATGCTGCGGGTCCGCGCCGCCAGATAGGAGAGCAGGGAAAACAGGGCGGCGCTGACGCTGAAAGGGTTGAAGTGGTGCTCGGTGAGCCACACCTCCTCATAGCCCAGGGCCTCGGCATGGCAGACGGTATGAACGGACTCCAGCAGGGCCCGCCGGGTATCTCCCATGGGATTCTCGAAATTGGCGAACAGGGCGAAGCGCTTCATGGGGTCCCCTCTCCCGGCTTGCGGAAAGTGATCCAGATACCGGCCTCCTGCTGCAGCACTTCTCCGACAATACCGGCTGCGTCAAGCAAGCGCTGGAAATGCTCGGGGGGATTCCGGCGCCCCCGCTCGCGCATGGCCCCCAGCCACTCCTCGTCCCCGGCCTTGAGGGCCATGATCTCCTCGCGCAGGAGCCGGGTGCCGAAGCCACCACCGATATAGGCCCAGCCGCCGGGGCGCAGCACCCGCCAGACCTCCCGCAGGCCCGCCTGCTGATCCTCCCAGAAATAGATGGAGCCCCGGCTCACCACCAGGTCCATGCAAGCCTCGGGGAAATCCAGCTGCTCGGCCCGGCCCAGGGTCGCCTCGACCTGGGCCTGCACACCATGCTCGGCAATGTTTTCCCGGGCTAGTTGCACACAATCCTCCAGGGGATCCACCACGCTCAAACGCAATTGGCTGCGCTGGGCCAAAGCCACTGCCAGCATCCCCGGGCCGCCCCCCAGGTCCATGCCCTGCCCCTGCCGCACCCCCGTATGGGCGAGAACCTGCTCGGCAATGACCGGATAGATCTTGCGGAACAGATCCTTCATCACCTTCTCATTGAACGCCCTGGCATCCATCGTAAACATCGCTACCTTCCCTCCATCACCCGCAGGGGCGCACCCACGCCGGGGCCCTGCCGTCCACACCCTCCTCACAATATGCATGCCAACATAACGAATTCCCCAACATCATGAACAAATACAATCAATTCATGATATTGCGCCTGCCGCCCGGGCCAGACCGCTCTCATTCGATGTATACATCCATACATATTGGTGTGAGATTTCCCACAACCCCCCGGACCGCTCCCGTTTCCCGGACAAGGCGTCACGCGCACTACACGTCCCGGCACGGGCTTTCAGCTACCATAGGCACTCTTCTCATACAAAAGGAGGATGTCCATGACCCCCAACAAGCTCCTGGCCGCATCCCTGCTGGCACTGACATTGCCCCTCACCGCCCTGGCCCAGGGCGAAACACCCGCCTCCCCCAGCCTCACCTGCGGCGGCATCGGCTCCGATGAATCCTCCCGGATGCTCTCCGAGAGCAAGCAGCAGTCCCTCACCATCCTGTACGTCTCCCACGACGGCCATTACATGTCCGACGTCCAGACCCGCATTGAAACCATCAAGGGCGAAGCCCTGGCTGAACAGGCCTGCGGCCCCATCGGCCAGGTGAATGTGACCGCCAAGGGCCGCTACAAGGTGGTAGCCAGCTTCGCTGGCCAGAAGCAGGAAAAGACCCTGAGCCTGAAGCCCGGCGGCGGCCAGCGTCTGGTGCTGCGCTGGAAAGCCGAATAACCCTCCCAGAACCGGGGGCTGCGGCCCCCTGCTCCCATGCTGTACGACCTCCCCATCCGCTACGTCGAGCCGGTCTATCGCCCCCCCAGTGAAGCCCAGTCCCTGATCCTGCCCGTCACCGACGGCTGCTCCTGGAACCAGTGCACCTTCTGCGAGATGTACACCGATCCGGGCAAACGCTTCCGGGCCCGGGACGAAGCCGAGGTGCTCACCGCCCTCGCCCGTCTTGGAGAACGGGGAGCCCCGGGCATCCGCCGGGTGTTCCTGGCCGACGGGGATGCCCTGGTGCTGCCCACCCGGCGCCTGCTGACCATCCTGGCCGCCATCCGGGAACATCTGCCCCAGGTGCACCGGGTATCCAGCTACTGCCTGCCCCGCAACCTGAAAAAGAAGAGCGTGGCGGAACTCGCGGAACTGGCCGAGGCCGGCCTGAAGCTCGCCTACGTGGGCGCCGAATCCGGTGACGACGAGGTGCTGGAGCGGGTGCGCAAGGGCGAGACCTTCGCCAGCACCCGGGAAGCCCTGGAAAAGCTGGGGCAAGCCGGCATCAGCCGTTCGGTGATGATCCTGAACGGCCTGGGAGGCCGGGCCCTGAGCCAGGCCCACGCAGCCCATTCGGCCGAACTGGCGAACGCCACCCAGCCGGAATTCCTGGCCACCCTGGTGGTGAGCTTTCCCCTGGGTGAAGCCCGCTACCGGGCTGCTTTTCCTGAATGGGAGCCCCTGGGCATTCCCGACCTGCTGGCCGAGATGGAGCATTTCATCAGCCGCCTGGAATTGAAACGCACGGTTTTCCGCAGCGACCACGCCTCCAACTGGCTCTCCCTGCGCGGCAACCTGCCCACGGACCAGGACAAGCTGCTGGCCCAGCTGCGCGCCGCCATCGCCGACCCGGCCCACGCCCCCCTGCGTCCCGCCTGGGCCCGGGGGCTTTGAGCCCACCTGGCCCGCATTCTCTGCCACACTCCCACCTTTGCCTGTTTTTACCGCTGCATGAATTCCCCTCCCCTGCGCTCCCTGTCGGACCGCATCCGCCAGGTGATCCTCTTCGAACTGGTGGGCGTGTTCCTCATCACCCCCCTGTTCGCCCTGGCCAGCGGCGAGCCCCTGCTGGAATCCGCCGGGCTGCTGGCCTTCATCTCCCTGATCGCCGCCCTCTGGAACGCCGCCTACTGCACCGCCTTCGACTGGCTCGAAGGCCGCCTCAGCGGCCGCCGGGCCGACCAGCGCCCCCAGCTGCTGCGTCTCGCCCACGCCCTGGGCTTCGAAGGCGGCCTGTTGATCTTCAGCCTGCCGGTGATCATGGCCTGGACCGGCATGGACTTCTGGACCGCCCTGGTGGCCGATATCGGCCTCGCCCTCACCTACGCCGGCTACGCCTACCTGTTCAACCTGGCCTATGACCGGATCTTCCCCATCCCTGCGGCAGACTGACATGCTCCCCGACTACATCCAGACCCAGGCCGACCTGGGCTCCAGCACCACCCTGGCCCTGCCCGCCCGGGCGGAATTCCTCGCCCGCATCACCCGGCCGGAACAGCTGGCCGAACTGGCCCGTCACCCGGACCTGGCCGGCCGGCGCCGCTTCGTGCTCGGCGGCGGCTCGAATCTGGTGCTCACCGGCGACTTCCCCGGCCTGATGATCGCCATGGCCATCCCGGGCCGGCAACTGGCGGGCGAAGACCCCCAGGCCTGGTACGTAAGCGCCGCCGCCGGAGAAAACTGGCACGACTTCGTGCAATGGACCCTGGCCCAAGGCTGGCCGGGGCTGGAAAACCTCTCCCTGATTCCCGGCAGCGTCGGCGCTGCGCCGATCCAGAACATCGGCGCCTACGGCCTGGAAGCCGGAGAACTCATCGACCACCTGGAAGCCACGGACCTGAACAGCGGCAAGAGCATCCGCTTTTCCGCCGCCGACTGCGCCTTCGCCTACCGGGACAGCCTGTTCAAGCGGGAAGGCTGGCATCTCTCCGGCCGCTACGCCATCACCCGGGTCTGCTTCCGCCTGCCCAAGGCCTGGCGGCCTCGTACCGGCTACGGCGAAGTGGCCGCCGAACTGGCCCGCGGCGGCATAGACAACCCCACGCCCCTGCAGCTGGCCCAGGCCGTCATCACCATCCGCCAGAAGAAACTGCCGGACCCGGCCGTGCTGCCCAACAGCGGCAGCTTCTTCCAGAACCCCCTGGTCAGCGCCGAACTGGCCGCAGCCCTGGCCAGCGCCCATCCCAGCCTGCCCCGCTATCCCCAGCCCGACGGCCAGGTCAAGCTGGCCGCCGGCTGGCTCATCGAACAGGCCGGCTGGAAGGGGCGCAACCTGGGCCCGGTAGGCATGTACGAGCAGCAGGCCCTGGTACTGGTGAACCGGGGCGGTGCCAAAAGCCGCGACGTGCAGGCCCTGACCCGGGCCGTGCGCGAAGCCGTGCTGGCCCGCTTCGGGGTGAACCTCAGCCCGGAACCCGTGTTCCTCTAGTCGTCATCCCGGTACTGGCGGCGCAAGCGCTCCACCCCCTGGCGGAAAGCCTCCGCATCACCGTAATCGAAGAACTGGGGATAACGCCCGTGGGCCCCCCGGATACGCCGGGCGTGCTTGATCGGGCACCAGTACTGCTCGGTACGCGCCGCCACCTCCCGGACATAAGCCGCCACCCCGTTGCCGTAGGAGCAGTAAAAACAGTTGAACTTCTCCACCAGGTTCAGATAGGGCAGCTCGCCCCGGTCCAGCACCACGTAATCGGAACGCTTCACCCGGGGAATCCGGTAAATGGGGAAGCAGATGTACTGGTACAGGGTCACGAACAGATCCATCAGCAGGAAGGGAATCCAGCCGGCGTAGATCACCGGCGCCGTCAGCACCACCAGGAAGCGGCTGCGCACCAGGAAACGGAACAGCCCCATCTTGTAGCGCCGCTGGGTGCGCAGGAACTCCTCCGCCAGCTGGGCCCGCTTCTCGTCCAGGTCCTCCCGCCGCTTGCGGTACTCCTCTTCCAGCTCCTCCTGCAGGGACTGAATGCGCTGCAACAGCTCGTCGATATGCTTTTTCATGGCGACCCATCAATACATGACCGGGAACAGCATACCCGAAGCCGCCTCACGGCCTTTACCACCTTTGTTGTAGGGTTATTCCTACCCCTGATTCAGCTTCGCCCCGATAGCCCAAGCCCCTCCATGCTCTCAGAATGGAACCGTCCCAAACGAAAAACCCCCACCCGGGAACAGCGATCATGGAAACCCACAACACCATTCCCCAGGACGTCCTCTCCCACTACATCCACAACGTCCGGCAGGTAGCCCGCAAACTCCAGGCCGTCCAGCAGAAGCAGCGGCAAAGCATAGAAGAACTGCTGCAGCTCAAGAGCCGCTGCCAGCAAATCCGCCAGAGCCTCGGGGCCTGAACCTCCCATCAAGCCGGATCAGCCCAGAACCAAGAGCCCGGAAAGGCAAGCCTTCCGGGCTCTTGCATTTGGGGCAGGTCAGGATACGAGCAGAAGGGTGACTTCGCCGCCCCCCGTTTTCCAGGTAGAGCCCCCGTTACCGCAGCCTCGCATACATCCAGCAGTCGCGCGGCTCGGGTGACAGGTTGGGATGCACCGTATAGCGCGCGAGCCGACCCTCCCTGACAAAACCGCTTTTCTCGAGAACACGGGCTGATGGATGGTTTTCCACATCGCAGGTGGCTTCGATGCGAAACACCGTTGGCCGCGACAGCGCGATTTCAGCAAGCCCCCGAACGGCCTCGGGCACATGACCCTGACCCCAGTGCTCCCGCGCCAGGACATAGCCGATGTTCAATCCATGGTCCGTGGCGCGGGCGTCGAGCATCCCCAGGACTTGAGCATCGCTCTTGCGGACTAGCATGTATGGAAACACAGAACCGCTATCCCATGCGCCCATGCACCAGCCGATGAACTGGCGGGTTACTTCAACAGACGCATGGGGAACCCAGACCATGTAGCGACAAACCAGAGGATCCTGGCAGTACGCGGCAAAAATGATCTCGGCATCTTGCGGCACAGGCGGACGCAAAATCAGCCGCGTGGTTTCAATACGTTCAGGAAGAAGAGGATCCATTTGTGTGGTCTACCTTTCGCAATCAATGGCGCTACGCGGCTCTATCGCCTAGCGGCCGACGGATTGATGGGCGGGGTATCGTGCCCCGGACATGGTACTAGAGGCAATCCGGAAGTCATGAACACCGGCGTGACTAAACGTCCGAGCGCGGGGAATCGGGATCAATGCACCGTATCCAGCGGCGACAATACCCCCCGCCCGCCGCGATTGAGCACATGGGTATAAATCATCGTGGTGGACACGTCCGAGTGACCCAGGAGCTCCTGAACGGTACGGATGTCGTAGCCCGACTCCAGCAGGTGGGTAGCGAAGGAATGGCGCAGCGTATGCGTCGTGGCCGGCTTGGCAATACCCGCCAGCCTGACCGCCACCTTGATCGCCCGCTGCAGCGCCTGCTCATGCGTATGGTGACGACGCTCGATGCGGATCGGTCGACAACTCGCGCGCCGGAAACACCCAGAACCAGCCCCAGGATTTGGGCGCAGCGGGGTACTTGCGCGCCAGCGCCTCCGGCATTTCCACCCCCGGCCGTCCGGCTGCCGCATCCTGCTCCCACAAATTACGCACCCGGAGCAGATGCGCCCGCAAAGACGCCATCAAGGACTTTGGCAACACCGTCAGCCTATCCTTGCCGCCCTTGCCGTGACGCACGGTCAACTCGCTGCGCTCGAAATCGACATCCTTGACCCGCAGCCGCACGCATTCCATCAAACGCATCCCGGTCCCGTAGAGAAGACGGGCCATCAGCGCATGCGTCCCGTCCATCGCCGCCAGCAGGCGCTCGACCTCGCCGCGCGACAGCACGACGGGGGTCCGCTTCGGCTTCTTTGGCCGATCCAGATTGGTCAGCCAGGGTAGATCGACGCCGAGCACATCGCGATACAGAAAAAGCAGCGCCGACAAAGCCTGCTGATGCGTCGACGCCGCCACCTGTAAATCCGCCGCCAGATGCCCGAGAAACGCCCGGACTTCATCAGCCCCCATCTCCCTGGGGTGACGCCGCCCATGAAAAGCCACGAACCGACGCACCCACTCGACATAACAGCGCTCCGTCCTTATGCTGTAGTGCTTGTAGCGGATGACTTCCCGAACCCGCCCCAGCAAGGTCGATGATTGATTCAGTTCCATGCCGTACCTGCCGATCGATGTCCACTGTATATAAAAACAGTATTCCATCTTTGCCGACATGACAAGAGACTTTGAGAGAGCCCTGTTCGCCAGCGTATGCGGCAGGAAGCCGGCATATGCGGCGGCCACGCCTGATATCCAGGTACGGCGCCATGTTCAAGCGCCGTCCATCCTGGGAAATATGTGGGGTAACTCCGCCCAAGCCCACTCTGGCCCGCCCTTCGCTACTGACACGTCGTCCAGGATAGATGGCGGCATTCCAGCATACACGGCGAATATGCCGTCCACTTCACGTTGGGCATCGACATCTACCACTGCGACTCGTAGGCGGCCTTGAAATCTCCACTTCCGACAGAACTTGAGGCGATTCGAGAGAAGGCGCTACGCGCTATTCAACCTCTCAAGCCGCTCGATTCGTCGACGGAACACGATCCCAAGACGCTATTTCTTGCACGGCGGACCAACGCTGGCCGAGATTTGCCGCCGTATTACCTCGTGTACTTCCTTCTTGTAGACTTGCTCGGCTTCCCTCACGCCGGAAAGTGGGAAAAGACCGCTTGGTCTGTTGCGGTCGATTGGAATGGTCGTGGATTTCTGATTGAACATCGAAAGATGGGTCTTGGCGTCTTCGCACAAGACGTAGAACGCGACGAGGCTGCGGCACACCAACTTGTTATCCGAATTCAAAAGGCTGTCCGTGCCGCACAGCCCTTCTTTGAATGGCTAGCTGGCGAATCCGTGTCGCGGTCGGAAGTGAACGTGGTCAACAACGCTTCTTCCCTTTATGGGAGATACGAATTCTTGCGCGACTCCTACCACGCCAAGCGCGACGAGTATGAGAGGCGTAAGACGGAGCGTGTCGTAACGCAAGGCACGACCCCCGGTGGGGGAACATGGACGCAATCATCATTCCCTGCATTTCATCTGATTGCCGAAAGTAACTGGCTAGCTATTTCCGCGGTCGAGGCATTCTTCGCCTGGACGGAACACATCTTCATTCACGTTGCTCTCATGACTGGGAGAAGATCGACAGCAACAGAGGTAACTGAAATGGCCGAAGCAGACTGGTCGGTGAAGTTTCAGTCGGCTCTAGACTTGGCCGATTCAAACGCCAAGACCCATTACGACCGCTTGGTTTCACTTCGCAAAGAATTGAGAAACTACGTCGCTCATGGTGCCTTTGGAAAGCAAGGCGAAGCCTTCTATTTCCACTCGGGCGCGGGTGCTGTACCTGTTCTACTTCCCCACAAAGTCGGCAGTCGCAAGTTCAAACTGGGCCACGGGCTGAGCTTTGATGCGTCTGCCGCTTTCATAGCGATGGAGGATTTCATTGCTTACCTCTGGTCGGGCGGGCGAGCACCTGCTGAGCGATACATACAGCAGAGTGAGCTTCCTTTGATCCTTACCTATGTGCACGACGGCACCTACTCGCGGGCGATGAATTCGGTCGAGGATATGGAGGAATTTGTACGCCATCTCTCGGGCGAGTTCGATCGCGCAGCTGACATGGACTGGTAGTCACGGCTCTCCACGCAGATGAACACCCGATGCCCAACCCATCATTCCACCGGACCTGCGCGAAAAGCCGCGCAGGCCGGTGAATTCAGACGTTAGAGCCCTTCATGCACCTCAATGCCACCGTGTCAGCATCGGCCTTTGACGAGCAATACCAGATGGCGCTGGTCTATTGCTTTGACAGGGAGAGGAACTACTGCTTCTCACTATCCAGATTCCCCGAGGAAGACGAGATTGAAGTGATGGTTCTTGACCAAATCAACCACAAGGTTGGCGACCTTTCGGTGAAACTGCGAGGCTCGACACTAAATGTCATCCTAGACAAGTCGCTTGCGGCCCACCTCGACGGCCACACGAGTTACACCATAGGTCTCCTCGGCATTGAAGGGCCAGAACGAGATAATCTTTGTGATGCTCTTCGCAAGATATTCGAGGGAAAGCATGGGCTTCAACTTGAAGACTAATGGAGGTTGCATTGTCGCCGTTCGTGGTTGCCGGCAAGCGGGCTCTAACCCGCCGCTCCAGGGGACGCCCGAGAAGCTGCGCTTCTCGGTTCCCTCCGGCCTGCGGCCTCCGGTCGCCCCTGAGCTAGCACGTTAGAGCTCAAAAATGCCCTTCACGGACGAAGAAATCATCCGCGCTTACTACCACTTCCAGCAAACCAGGGCTGATGAGGACTTTTGGGTATGGCAGGAGGTGGACTCAATGTGCCATGATTTGAATAGCGGCTTGCGAATCACGGAAAAGTTGATCGAGTCCGCACCTACGGCGTTCAGTAGAGATTGCATTGCCGCCGGCCCCTTGGAAGACCTTGTTTACCGGTTCCCCACCACAGCAGTTCCAGCCATTGCTGAAATTGCCGAGAGGTCTGAGAAAATGCGCAAAGCACTTATGGGCGTTAATGTAGATGACGATAGCCCTGCTCTAGCGCCTTGGAATGCTTTGTTAATCAAACACCATGGAACTACAGGTGAGCTCTAACAATTCGTATATGGACTCCCCCGGAAATCAAGGAAACTGAACGATAGGTTTGGCAGCTGGAAAGCGCATGCAGTCGTATATCCGGCATCTGGTGTGGGTTCTCTATGACCCGTGCCGACATGGAATCTGCTCACGGTGCGCCAATCGGTACAAGCGGCAGGCAAGCTGCCGGAAGAGTTATCGGCGTCAATCCGTGTCGGTGCGATCCGTTTAGCCATGATGGGCGATCAGTCTCAAAGCAAACGCGGGAGGGGAAACAACAGGAACATGGGGTTTCCTTTCAGCCGGCAATGGCAAAGGCGGTACGACTCAGTTTCT
>NZ_AUCH01000007.1 GCF_000429665.1 Azovibrio restrictus DSM 23866 | reverse complement strand
CAGCAGGACGGGGAGCTGGCCCTGAAGTACTACCGGAAGTCAGCCGATCTGGGGAGTCCGGAGGGGCAATACAAGGTGGGGGAAATGCTGGCCCCGATAGATGTGGCGCCGGACATTGCCGTGCAGATGTGGCGTTGCGCAGCTGAACAGGGGCATGGGGAGGCTGGGCTTATGCTGGGGGTGTATCTGAAGGATAGTGTTCGGCTTGGCGATCATTCGGCGAATGCGAGTCATGATGCCGCTCTGCAAGCCCTGCAGCTAGGAGCCAAAGCAGGCCATTTTAGTGCGGCAGGTTGGCTGAAAAAGGGTTTTGACGGCCCCCCTGCATCGGATGAAATGTTTTACCTGGGGCAGGCCAAAGATCCGGAGCGGGTGCGTCGTTATGCGGCCATCGACGGTTTCCTGTTCCGCTACGATTACCTCGGCCCGAAGGTTCCGGAGATAGACGAGATTGTTCCGTTGCCGCCGGCACGGCTGCCGAAATGGGATGGGAGCTTCCAGTGGCTGAAGGCCCATGAAGCGAATGTTCCGCCGCCCCTGCCGAGTGAGGCGCGGATGGAGGCAATGGCGAGGGCCAAGGGGCTGGACCCGGAAACTGGGCGCCCGCTCCAGCAGGGGGCGGCCGCTGGGGATGGTGCCCGGCCTCAGGGCCCTGCACTGCCCCTGGGCAGCAAGGCCCTGTCCCTGCAACGCTGCCTACAGGTAGGGGGCAAGGTTTGCAAGGAGCCGGCCTCGGGCTGGAAGCAAGTCACCGCTCCGGCAACGGAAACACCCAGGGGCCGCCGGCGGACTGGTTGGCGGCTTCCAGGGCCTGGCGGCCGGCGGGGCTCAGCAGGTAGTCGGCCAGTTGCCGGGCGCGTTGCCGTTGTTCCGGGCTGGCCGGATGGCGGGGGCCGGGTTGCACCAGGACGTAGACCCGGCGCATGGCCGGGTCGCCCTGGAACAGGAGGGCTAGGCCAGCCCGGGGCATCTTGCCGAAGGCCACGGGGATGTGGCCGGCGATCACGTAGGCGCCCTGGGCAGCGGCACTTTCCAGTACCTGTTGCTGGGTGGCGCCGGTATCGGGCAGTTGCTGGCGGATGCCGGGCCGCAGGCCCCGGGCCCGGAACAGGGCGTGCATGACCGCCAGGCTGCCCGGGTCCCGGAAGCCGATCATGGGGGCGTCGGCCTCAATGATGCGGGCCAGGGCGGTGGCGGCGTCGGGAGCCTCGGCAACCCGGGCCGGGTCCTCCGGCGGCCCCAGGAGCACATGCTCATTCATGGCCCAGGCCTGCAGGGGCGCTGCCAGGCCGGCGGCCTGCAGGTGATAGGTTTCGTCGCTGCCGTGCATCAGCAGGAGCTCCGCCTCGCCCTGGCGAAAGGCCGGGACGATGCCCTCCTTGGGGGCGGCGGCGACGGTCTCGATCTCCAGCCCCGTGGCTGCCGCTGCCCGGCGGGACAGTTCGGGCCAGACGCCGCAGAGCACCAGCCCTCCCACCACGGCCACCCGGACCCGGGGCGGGGCTTCGGCCCGGGCTTCAGGAGCCGCCAGGGTCCAGCTCCAGAGCAGCAGGGCGGCCAGGGCCGGCCAGCGGACCGGCTGACGGCTTTGCCGGCGCACGTCCCCTTTGCCGGTCGGAGTCGCTCCGGGGGACTGAGCGATGCAAGGACAGCGCATGCCGTGCCTCAGGCCGTCAGGGGGGAGCGGAAGCGGGCACAGGCTGCGTCGTAGTTCAGGCGCAGGGGCTGGGCCTTGGTGGTGCGGCGGTTGATCATGCGTACCGAGAAAGCCTCCATCCAGGTCCAGTATTCCTGCCGCAGGCCCTGGGGGAAATCGGTGTCGCACATGGCCTGCAGCAGCTTCTCCAGCCATACCTCCCGGGCCTGTTCGTCGATGCTGAAAGGGAAGTGGCGGGTGCGCATGCAGGTATGGCCGTGGGCCAGGCTGAAATCCTCGGGGCCGCCGCAGGTTTCGACCACGTAGTCGGCGATGCGCTCCACCAGGGCGACGAACTGGGCCGGGTCAGGGGCGAACAGGTGACCGATGCTGCTGGCCCGGAGCAGGGCGTGGTGATGCCGTACCAGCCGGCGCAGCCCTTCGGCGCCCAGACCAGCCAGGATGGCGGGGCCGGGAAAGCGCACTTCCGGCATTTCCAGCTCGTGGCCGGCCGGGACCACCCGCCCCAGAGGCGGGCGCCCCTGCTGACCGCAGCCGCAGCTGGCGTGGGAAGGGGCCTGGACTTCAGGCTGGGAGGCGTGGGTGTGGTTCTGGCACATGGAAAGACTCCTTGGTGGGGGGCGAAAGGGAGGATGGGCCGGCCGGCTGCCAGCAGCTCATGGCCCGCTGCAGCAGTCCGGGGGGAATATCGTAGAGGGCCTGCAGATTGGCCGGGTTGAGCACCTGCTCCGGGGGGCCGGCGGCGCGGATGCGGCCGTTTTCCAGGAGCAGGACCCGGGTGGAGGCGAGCAGGGCGTGTTCCGGGTGGTGGGTGCTCATCAGCACCCCGTAACCGGCGGCGGCCAGCTGTCCCAGGCGTTCCAGCAGGCGCAGCTGGTGGCCGTAGTCCAGCCCGGTGGCCGGTTCATCCATGATCAGCAGGCGGGCGCCCTGGGCCAGGGCCCGGGCGATCAGGGCCAGCTGGCGTTCGCCGCCGGAGATTTCGGTGTAGGGACGCTCGGCCAGGTGCGGGATGCCCACCTGCTCCAGGGCCGTCGCCGCGATCTCCCGGTCTTCCCGGGAAGGGGAGCGGAACAGGCTGCCGGCGGGCAGGCGTCCCAACAGCACCACCTCCGTCACCGTGTAGGGAAAAGGGGTGCTGTGGATCTGGGGCACATAGGCCAGCTGCCGGGCCAGCTGGCGGCGGGGCCACTGCTCCAGGGGCTTGCCGTCCAGCAGCAGTTCGCCCCGGGCGGGCTGCAGCAGGCCCAGCAGGAGGCGCAGCAGGGTGCTCTTGCCGGCGCCGTTGCTGCCCAGGAGCGACACCACCTGGCCCGGCTTCAGGCTCAGGGAAATGCCGTCCAGGACCAGGCGCTGGCGATAGGCAAAGGCCAGGTGCCGGGCTTCGAGCTTCATACCCAGCCTTTCCGGGCCCGGTGCAGCACCAGCAGGAAGGCCGGGATGCCCAGCAGTTCGGTGACGATGCCGATGGGGATTTCCGTCTCGGCCAGGTTGCGGGCCAGGCCGTCGGCCAGCAGCAGGAAGATGGCGCCCAGCAGGGCGCTGGCAGGCAGCAGCAGACGGTTGCCGGGGCCGGTGATGAGCCGGGCGATGTGGGGCACCAGCAGGCCGACCCAGCCGATCACCCCGGCCAGGGAAACGGTCAGGGCCGAGATCAGGGTGGCCAGGGCAATGACTCCATAGCGTACGCTCCGGATCGGCAGGCCCAGGGTGGCCGCCTCGTCGTCGCCCATGGACAGGGCATCCAGGGCTCGGCCCAGGCTGGCCAGCAGGAGGATGCCCAGCCCCATGGGGATAGCGACCCGGGCCAGGTCGGGCAGGTCGGCGGTGGCCAGGCTCCCCATCAGCCAGTAGACGATGGCGGGCAGCTGGTTGTAGGGATCGGCCACGTACTTGACCAGGGACAGCAGGGCGGTGAACAGGGCGCCGCTGATGATGCCCCCCAGCACCAGCATCACCAGGGAGCCGCCGAACAGGCCGGCGATGCCGACGCCGATGGCCACGGCCAGGAAGCCGGTGGCGAAGGCGGCCACCTGCATGATCCACCAGCTGTCCGAGAACACCAGGCCCAGGGCGGCCCCGGCGGCGGCGCCCGGGAGCACCCCGAGCAGGCCGGGCGATACCAGAGGATTGCGGAACACGGCCTGGTAGGCGGCACCGGAAATGGACAGGGCGGCGCCCACCAGGACGGCGGTGAGCACCCGGGGCAGGCGGATGTCCACGATCAGGTTATGCAGCAGGGCCTGGCGTTGGGCCTCCAGCTCCCCCAGCCCCAGCTGGTGCAGCAGGAAGTCCAGCACCTCTCCCGGAGGCAGGGGATAGCGCCCCAGGGACAGGGAGGCCAGCATGGTGCCCAGCAGGGTCAGGAGCAGCAGGGGCAGCAGGGAGAGGCGGCGGCTCATGGCGGTGCAGCGACCGGGCTTACTGGAACAGGGCCTGGTACTGGGCCTCGCTCAGCTCCGTATCCAGCACCAGGCGGTAGAAGCGGCGGGTCTCGGCGGGCAGGTCGAAGGCAAAGCGTTGCGGGTGGAACAGGCTGGCCAGCCACTGGGCGCCCAGGGCCCGCATCATGGAAGGGGGACGGTCCATCCAGTTGTGGGGCCAGCGGGGCACCAGGTGGATGCGCCCCTCGCGCACGGCCTTCACCCCCTGCCAGCGGGGGTCCTGGCGCACGCTGGCGGCAAAGCCCCGCTCGTGGGTGATGATGATGTCGGGGGCGAAGGCCAGCACCTGTTCCAGGCTCACCTTCTCCATGCCCGTATGGTCCTTGGGGCTGCAGCGATGGACGTTATAGCCCCCGGCCAGCTCAATGGCTTCCGTGTGGAAGGAGAGGTGGCAATCGGTAGCCAGACCGTCGGGTCCTTCAGCGTAATAGACCCGGGGCCGCTGGGGTTCCGGCACCTCCTGGCGCAGCTTGTCCAGGCGCTGCAGGGCTTGCTCCACGTAGGCGGCCAGGGCTTCGCCTCTTGCCTCACGATCCAGCAGGCGCCCCGTGTAGCGCAGGGCGGCGGGCCAGTCGTGCAGGGTATCCAGCTTGATGAAGACCACCGGCAGGCCCATCTTGGCAAAGGCGGATTCAACCTTGCCGGCATCGATCTGGGGACTCTGCCAGGCCAGGGCGAAGTCCGGCTTCAGGGCCATGACCGCCTCGGCGTTCATGTGCTGGCCCATGCCGAACACGCCGCCCACCACCGGCAGCTGGCGCAGCCGGGGCGGGAAGTAGCCGGCCGCGGCCGGCGGGACGGGAAAGCTCAGGCCCACCATCAGCTCCGGCGCCAGGGCGTGCAGCAGCACGTTCAGGGGCGGGGCCGAGCCGAATATCCGCTGGCTTTGCGCGGGGAGCTGCACCCGGCGGCCGTTCATGTCGGTGATTTCCCTGGCTTCCAGGGGGGCAATGAGGGCCAGGATCAGGCCCAGGCAGAGCAGCAGTTTATGCATCGTCGATTCCTCAGAAGGTGAAGGCCAGTTTGGCGGCCAGGGTGCGGGGTGCGCCCGGGTAGTAGATGGAGCCATTGGCGGTGGTGTTCACTTCGCTGGTGCTGATCTGGCCGATGTACTTCCGGTCGAAGGCGTTGAGCAGGGCCAGGGAGGCGTCCCAGGTGCCCCAGGCGGTCTTCTGGCCATAGCCCAGATTCAGGTCCACGGTGACGTAGCTAGGGACCTTTTCCCGGTAATCCACGGTGCTCCAGCGGCTGCCCACGTACTGGAGCACCGGGGCGAGGGTGACCCCATGGGTTTTCCAGGCAGCCCCCAGGCTGGCCATGGTCCGGGGCACGTCGGGGAGCTGGTTGCCCTGCACCCCCAGGGCCTTGCCGCCGTTGCCGCGCACGTCCTCGGTGAACCAGGCGCGGGTGTAGGAGAAGCTGCCGAACACCCGCAGGGTTTCCGAGGGCGTCCAGGCGGCGGCCAGCAGCAGGCCCTTGCCGGCGGTGCGGCCCACGTTCTGGGACCAGACGCTCTTGCTGTCCTCGCTATAGACGTTGACCGTCTTGTTTCTGGAGCGGCTGTAGTAGAGGGTCGGGTCCAGGGTGAAGTCGCCGAGGCGCAGGCGGGTGCCCAGGTCCAGGCTGGTGCTCAGCTCGGGGCGGATGTCGTCCCAGTAGTCCTGGCTGGTCTTGTAGCTGCCTGCCGGAGCCTGGTTGAAGACCCCCAGGGAGGGGGCGCCGATGTTGCGGCCCAGGTTGGCAAACACGGACAGGGCCGGGGTGAATTCGTAGGCGGCGCCCAGCTGGGGCAGCCAGTGGCCGAAGCTGCGCGCACTGACGCTGCGGCTGTCATTGCGGCTGGCCTGCTCCAGGGCCTGGTCGGCGGAAACATCCCAGCTCGTGCCGGCGGTGGCGGTGCCCACGTTGTAGGCGTCGATGCCGGGCAGCTTTTCCCGGGCGTAACGCAGGCCGCCCTGGAGGGTCAGCCGGTCGAAACGGCGCTGGCCGGTCAGGTAGTAGTGTTCGAACTCATGCCGTTCGGTGACATCGGAGAGCATGGCCCACTGGGCAAACTGCAGGCCATTGCCGGTGATCTTGTACTGCTTGCGGTTGGTGGGGGGGCCGGGGGGCTCGGTGGAGGTCCAGGAGTAACCCAGCTTGATGCGGGTGTCGGCCAGCACCGTTTGCAGTTCGGTGCTGGCCCCGTAGGTTTCATGGTCGGTGATCCATTTCAGGACCTGGTTGGGCTGGCTGCCGGCAAACAGGTAGTAGCCTTCCTCCTGGGCCCAGAAGGGCTTCAACACCAGGCGGGTGGTCGGGGAAAAGTCATAGCTCAGCTCCGCCACCAGGGCCTGGTTGCGGAAGTCCTGGCGGTTGTAGCCGTAGTAGTCGTTGCTGCTCCGGTCACGGCTGTAGTCCTCGTCCCGGTACTGGTCCAGGTTGCGCGCCTGCTCGTAATTGAGGGTCTTGTAGTTGTGCTGGGCCTGGTCGTTGCGGGCGTAGATCATCTTCAGCTTGAAGGCGCCCAGGGCCTGGTTCAGGCCCACTTCCAGGTTGTCCCGGCCCTCCGGGGCGTCCCCGTAGCCCCGCCATTTGTCCGCCTGGGTCCTGGAGGCGGAGACGAACAGGGCGGTGCCGCTGCTCAGGGTGCCCGTGTCGATGCGGGCGAAATAGCGCTGGAAGCCGTCGCTGCCCACGCCCATGGAGATTTCCCGGCGGGCCTCGTCCCGGGCCCAGCGCAGCTGGGTGTTGAGGGCGCCGTAGCTGCTGAACAGGCCGCCGGAATCGGCACCGATGGCTCCCTGTTCCAGGGTCACGGCGGCCACGTTCTCCTTGTCGAACAGGAACAGGTAGCCGGGGCCCGGGCCGGGGCCGCCCAGGGCCAGGCCTTCCACGGTGCCGGAGACCCCGTGGCTGCTCACTTCACCCCGGACGCGGATGCCTTTCTGGCCCCCCTGGGTGTTGTTGAGCCCGTAGGCGTCCACGGTGGTGACCTTGACGCCGGGCAGCTCCGCCACGGCGGTGATGGGGTTGCTGCCGCCGGGGCTGTCGAACAGGGCCATGCCCTCCGGGCCGACCTGGAACAGGGTGCGCGGCACGCTCCGGTCCGGGCCCGGCCATTCGTCGGGGAGGGGCTGGGCTTCGACGTGTACCGTGTCCAGGGTGGTCTCCTGGGCGTGGAGGGGGGCGGCGAACAGGCCGGAGATGAGCAGGGCCAGGAGGGTGGAGGGGCTGGGGGCCGGAGCTAGGTCTTTCATGTAGGGCTTTCCGCGTGACGGGTTACAGGCTTGTTAGATAGTTATGTATATAACGGTGGTCGTATCCACGCCTGGGGGAATGGCAAGTTGTGTGCCAGGATATGGAGCCTTGCAGGCTCGGGGGCTGGGAAGGGATTTGTAGATCGTTATGTTTGTTTGTGCACAACGGTTGTCGGAAAGCTGCCAGGGCCGGGGGGCGGGAAAGGGGTCATGAACTGTGGGTAGAATGTCCGGGCTGCATGCAAAGGAGCTGATCCCATGGATCTCTGGATATTGATTGTTCTGATTCTTGCCAGCGGCGTGCTTTCCATGGCCGAAATGGCCGTGGGAGCCAGCCGCAACGGCCACCTGGGGGTGCTGGCCGAAGAAGGGCACGAGGGCGCGCGCACGGTGTTGCAGTTCCGGGAAAGCCCGAGCCGCCTGCTCGCCACCACCCAGCTGGGCATCACGGCCCTGGCCATGCTTTCGGGTATTTTCGGCGAGGCCCTGTGGGTGCCCCGGCTGGAGGCCTGGATCACCATCCACCTGCCGGCCCTGGGAAGTTTCGCCTACGCCCTGGCCCTGGCCCTGGTGGTGACGGTGGTGACCTTCTTCAGCCTGGTGTTCGGCGAGGTGGTGCCGAAGCGCCTGGCCCTGGCCCGGCCCGAGGCCGTGGCGGTGGCCATGTCTGGTCTCATGGGCTGGATGCTGCGGCTGGCGGGTCCCCTGATCTGGGTGGTGTCACGGACTTCCGACGCTGTGCTGCAGTTCTTTCCCGCCAAGGGCTCGGCGGAGGCTTCCGCCGCCGACGAGATCCGTATCCTGATCGAATCGGGGCGCAAGGACGGGGGGTTGGATGAAACCGAGGGGGAAATCCTGGGCAATGTGTTCCGCCTGGATAACCGCAAGGTGGGGGCGATCATGACCCCGGCGGCCAACATCGCCTACCTGGACCTGACCCTGCCCAAGGAGGCCAACATGGCGGTGCTGCAGGAACGGGGCGTGTCCCGCTTCCTGATGTGCAAGGGCGGGGTGGTCAATCCCCTGGGCTTCGTCGAGAGCCGGGATCTGCTGCGCCTGGTGCTGTCCGGCAGGGGGCTGGATTTCGGCGCCCTGTCACCGGTGACGCCCCATTACGTGCCTAACAGCCTGTCCCTGATCGGCTTGCTGGAGTTCTTCAAGGCCAACCGCACCCAGATTGCCCTGGTGGTCAATGAGTTCGGTGCCACCGAGGGTCTGGTGACCCTTTCGGACCTGATGGGCACGGTGGTGGGGGATGTGCTTTCCGGTGCCGTGGAATCTCCCCTGGCCCTGCCCCGGGAGGACGGCAGCTGGCTCCTGGACGGGCTGCTGCCCATCGACGAGCTGAAGGAGCTCCTGGGGTTGCCGGAGCTGCCCGAGGAGGAGCTGGGCAACTATCACACCCTGGGGGGCTTCGTGGTTTCCCAGCTGGGCAAGGTGCCCAAGAAGACCGAAGCCTTCGTCTGGGGCGGCTGGCGCTTCGAGGTGATGGACATGGAGAAGAACCGGGTGGACGAGGTGCTGGCCAAGCGGGTCGAAGCCTGAGGTTCAGGCTTCCCGGGGGGCTCCCAGCAGGCGGCAGAGTTCCGGGTGTGTGGCCGGCTTGGGCTGGCTGCAGTGGTAGCCCTGCCAGCGGGCACAGCCCAGTCTGGCCAGGAAGGCCCGGTCCGCCTCTTCTTCCACCCCCTCGGCCACCACGTGCAGGGAGAGGCTGGCCGCCATGCGGATGGCCGCTTCCACCAGGGCGCCGTTGCGCGGGTCCCCGTGACAGCCGCGCACGAAAGACTGGTCCAGTTTCAGCACCGAGATCGGCATCCGGCGCAGGTAGCCCAGGGAGGCATAGCCGGTGCCGAAATCGTCGATGGCAAAGCGTATGCCCTGCCGGTGCAGGGTCTCCAGCTGGCCCAGGACCTGGGGGTCCTCGCCCAGCAGCACGCTTTCGGTGATCTCCAGCTCCAGGCTTTGGGGCGGCAGGCCGTAGCGGGCCAGGCTGGCGCTGATGCGCTGATGCAGCTGAGGGTCCTGGAACTGGCGGGTGGAGACATTCACCGCCATGAACAGGTCCAGTCCCTGGCTGTGCCAGGTGGCCAGCTGCTGCAGGGCCATTTCCAGGACCCGGTGGCCCAGGGGGTGGATCAGGTCGCAGCTTTCTGCCAGTGGAATGAAGCGGTCCGGGGGCACCTGGCCCAGCTCGGGGTCATGCCAGCGGCACAGGGCTTCCAGGCCGAGGATGCGGCCGCTGGCGGTGTCCACGATGGGTTGGTAATGGAGGCTCAGGTCCGGGCTTGCATCCGTCAGGGCCTGGCGCAGGCGGCTTTCCAGGTGCAGGGCGGCTTCCAGCTGGCGCTGGGTGTCCGGGGAAAAATGCAGGATGCTGCCCGGGGCCAGTTTGCCGGCTTCGTGCAGGGCCTGTTCGGCGTGACGCAGCAGTTCCTGCCAGTGGCGGCCGTGTTCGGGAGCGCAGGCGATGCCGCCGTTCAGTTCCAGGCGCACGCTGTGCTCCTGCAGGACCAGGGGGGCCTGGAGCAGGGCCTGGGCCCGGCGGGCCAGGGCCTCGGCCCGCTGATCCGGCTGGGGCAGCAGGGCGAACTGGTGCCCGGTCATGGGAATCAGGGCCCGGCCCAGGTCCGGGTCGCCGCGCAGGCGCAGATACAGGTGTTCCCCCAGGCTGTCGGCGGTGTGCGGTGGCAGGCTGTCCTGGAGGCGTTCGAAGCGGTGCACTTCCAGGATCAGGAGCTCGGTGCGGGCCTGGCGGGCCAGGCGCCGTTCCAGCTCCTGGCCCAGTTGCGCCCGGGGCTGGTGGGGGTGCCAGGTGCCCGACTGGTCCAGCAGGATGGGCGGGCGCTCCCCAGGCTGGTGGGTGATGCCCAGGAGCAGGGCCCGGGCCATGGCCTGGGACAGGGAGATTGCCTTGAGCTTGCGGCGGGCCTGTTCCAGGTGCTGCAGCACCTGCTGTTCCGACAGGTGCAGCCGGGTGGCGATGGCCTCGGGATGCAGCCCGCCGCTCAGCCAGCACAGGCAGTCCCGCTCCAGGGGCGCCAGTTCCGGCAGCTCCCGGGGGTAGCTGCCCAGTTCCGGGTGGCGGGCCTGGAGCAGGCGGCCGTAGGCCTCGTGCACATAGCTGGTCAGGACCTGGATCGCCGGGACCTGGCTGCGGATCTGCGGGGCGCCCCGGTCCGCATCCAGATCCAGGGCGAAGCCGAACAGGCCGATCTGCCCGGCCAGGGCATTGTGCACCGACAGGGCCACCCCCGCCGAGATGCCGGCGGCCCGGGCATCCGCATACATGTCCCGCACGCCGGGGTCGGCGAACAGGGCATTGCTCCAGACCAGGGGCCGGGTGCTCTGCATGGCGTGCCGAACCACCGGGTCTATGGCCAGGTAGTTCTCCCGGGCGTAGAGGTCCAGGTAGTGCCGGGGGTAGGTGCCGAGCAGCAGGTCTACGCCCGGGTGGTCTTCCCGGGGCAGCAGTCGCAGGGCGTAGATGAAGTGTTCGAAGCCCAGGGACTGGGCAATGCGCTCGGTCCGCTCCAGCAGCTCCGCGTGGCTGCTCGCGTGGAGCAGGGCTTCCAGGGGTTCCAGGTTCATGATCGCTGTGGTCGCCTCCCCGACGGCCTGCAAGGTCCGCCCGCAACCATCCGGTTTGTTGTGCCGGAAGCATAACCCGGCACCCCCGTTCCCGGGGCGGGTTCAGCGGGCCAGTTGCTGCAGCAGGCAGTGCAGCCTGGCCTGGTCATCGTCGTTCAGGAGCGGCTCCGGATCGTCCGGGACGAAATGGAGCTTGAAGGCCGCCACGGCGGCTTCGGGACGGGCCGGGTCATAGCCCAGGGCGGTCAGGCCCAGGGCCGGGTCAAAACCTTCCGGGGCCGGCGCGAAGGGCGGTTCGCACCACAGGCCGAAGCCGGCGGCGGCCAGCTGGCGCCAGGGGAACAGGGCGCTGGGGTCCACCTTGCGGCCGGGGGCCACATCCGCGTGGCCCAGGAAGTTGGCCTGGGGAATCCGGTGCCGGGTCTGGATGTCCGCCAGCAGCACCAGCAGGGCGTCGATCTGCTCCCGGGGGAAGGGCTCCTCGCCGTTGTTGTCCAGTTCGATACCGATGGAGGCGGAATTCATGTCCGTCTGGCCGCCCCACCAGGAAAGTCCCGCGTGCCAGGCCCGTTGCCCTTCGTCCACCAGCTGCAGTACCCGGCCGTCCCGGCCGATCAGGTAATGGCTGCTCACCGCCCGTTCCGGGCTGGTGAGGGTGTGCAGGGCCCGCTCCAGGCTGTTGTTGCTGGTGTGGTGCAGGATCACGTAGTTGGCCCGGCGGGGCTCGAAATTGGGCGATGGGACCCACTCGGCACCAGCCAGTCCCTGGCGCGGGGCCACCGGAGCGCAGGCGCCCAGGAGCAGGCTCAGGAGCAGCAGGGGAGTGAGGGACAGGCGTGGCATCAGTAGGCGAAGCGCAGGGACAGCCAGTGCCGTTCGCTCACTACCCGGTCGGCGGGGTCGCTGCCGGAGGACTTGAACTCCCCGTGGTTCCAGAAGGCGTTCTGCACCGTGTAGGCCAGCTCTCCCCGGGTCGCTCCCAGGCGGAAGGGATAGGCGAGCCGCAGGTCCAGGCGCTGGTAGGGTTGCACCACGGTGTTGCGGCTCCACTTCATGGCGCCCACCCAGTACTGGGTGGCGGAGAACTCCAGGCCGTAGGGCAGCTTCTGCATCCACATCAGGGTGGTGGAGCGGGTCGGGGCGGACATGCGGGTGTGCATGTCGGTGTTGTAGAGGGTGCTGGGATTGCCGCCCGACGCATACCAGACGGCGGTGGTCTCCAGGTCATCCCGGAAACGGTTGTGAATCTTGTGAAAGGCCTGGTTGAGCAGCAGCCGGGTGCCTTCCAGGGGTTGCCAGCGCCACTGATATTCCAGCCCCTCCATGTCCACATGCTGGGCATTGACGGCGTATTCGGCGTTGCTGGGCTGCTGGCAGCTGGTGTCGGTATTGGGCGCCTGGCACAGGCCGGGGTTGTTGCGCGGCAGGATCAGGATGCGGTTGGGGATGGTCTCCCGGTACAGGCGCACGTCCAGGCTCATCCGGTAGTCCTTCCATTCTCCCAGGTAGCCCAGTTCCACGCTGGTGATCTGCTCGGGCTCCACGTCCCGGTCGGCGTAGAAGCGGCGCACGTAGATCAGGTCTTCCGGGATGGGAGTGCCATCCGCCGTGGAAAAGGGGGATTTCCAGCGGTCGCCGCGCAGATCCACCAGATTGGGGGAGCGGTAGGCCCGGGACCAGCCCAGGCGCAGGGTGTTTTCCGGATTCAGGTGGACATTCAGGTTGAGCCGGGGGGCGAAGGTGTTTTTCGAGAGGCTGTCCTTCTCGCCTGTGGCCCCCAGGTTCAGGGTGAACCGTTCCGAGGGGCGCCACTCCAGGTTGGCGAAGGCCCGGTAGATGTCCCGCCGGATGGTCGGGTCCCCGTGGAAATAGGTGGCCGAACGCATGCTCTGGTGCAGGGCGCCCAGGCCCCAGACCAGGCGGGTGCCGTCCAGGGGCGAGAAGGTGTGCTGCAGCTCCAGTTCGTCCTGGGTACTCTTGTCGCCCACCAGATCCACCTGGTAGAGCAGGTCTTTATTGTCGTAGTAGCGGGTGTTGGTGCAGCGCTCCACGTGGTTGCCGGAGCCCCGGTCTTCGGTATGGGCGTAGCGGAGCTGGAGCTCTCCGTCGTCCTCCAGGTGGCGCCGCCACAGGGCCTGCAGGTAGGAGCTGGCCTGCCAGACATTGAAGAAGGGATCGCAGGGCTCCTGCTCGGAGAGGACTTCCCGCTGGTTGGTGCCGGGAATCAGCTCCCCTTTGCGGTAACGGCCCGCCAGGTAGTTGCCTTCCACGTGGCCGGCGAACAGCTCCAGTTCATCGTTGCTGCCCAGGCGCAGGTTGGCCCGGGCATCGAACAGGCGTGACTTGAAGTAGTCGCGCCAGTCATAGCGGTCCCTCAGACCATCGTCGTCCTGCTGCTGGTAGGTGAAACGGAAATGGCCGGCCTCCCCCAGCTTGCCGCCGCTGCGCAGGGCGTAGTCGCGCACCCCCTGGTTGCCGTGGTTTACCGCAACGGAAAAGCCCTGGGCCAGGGAAGGGTCCACGGTGACGATGTTGATGACGCCCAGGAAGGCATTGGAGCCGTAGGCGGCGGAGTTGGAGCCCCGTACCACCTCGATGCGCTCGATGTCGTCGATGGCCACGGGAATCACCGACCAGTTCACCCCGCCCCGGAACAGGGGGGAATACTGGGAACGGCCATCCACCAGCACCTGGACCCGGGGCGAGAAATCCTCGTCACTGATGCCGTGGTAGGTGACCCGGGGCGGTGCGTCGGTATTGAAGACGTAGGTCTGGAAACCGGGGACCAGACGGAAGATGTCGTTCAGGTTGCGCATGCCCGAGGCGCGGATCATTTCCCGGTCGATGACGGTGACGGAGCCCGGCGCGTCGGCCAGGGGCTGGGGCAGGCGGGAAACGCTCTGCACCACGGGGAGCTCTTCGAAAAACAACTCCTCGTCGGCCTGGGCAGGCAGGATCTGGCTGGCCAGCAGGGTCGCTAGAAGCAGGTGCTGCGAACGACGCTGGGCGTGGCTTGATGGCATGGGCAGGCGTTTGGGGTGAACAACGGTGAGGGGATTGTAGCAAAGTGTTACGGCTATTACTTTGGTCTGAGTGGGCTCTTGCTTTCTGCTCCGGGAACACGTAGCCCCCGGCGCTGCGGGAACCGCAGGGCCGGGGGCTATGTGAGAGGAAGCGTGGCGTTGAGGAAGTCGTCCTGTTGAACGGGGCGTTCCGTTCAGGCCTTGCTTTCCAGCAACTCCTTCAGCCAGGCCAGCATCAGGTCGATTTCTGCCTCGGAAACGTTCAGGGCGGGCATGAAGCGCAGCAGGTGGGGACGGGGGGCGTTCAGCAGCAGGCCCTCGGGGCTGCGGCTGCGGGCGGCCTCCACCAGGGCCGGGCCCCGGTCATCGGCGAGGATCAGGGCCCGCAGCAGACCCTGGCCCCGTTCCCCCACCTGGCCGGTATCCCGGGCCAGGGCCTGGAGGCCCCGGGCCAGGTATTCGCCCCTGGCCTGTACCTGTTCCAGGAAGCCCGGGGCCGTCAGAGTGTCCAGCACGGCCACGCCCACTGCCGTCATCAGGGGGTTGCCGTTGTAGGTCCCGCCCTGGTCGCCAGCCTCGAAACAGCACACCGCCTCCCGGGCCAGCAGGGCCGAAAGGGGCACACCGCCGCCTATGCCCTTGCCCAGGGTCATGATGTCGGGGCGGATGCCGGCCTGCTCATGGGCGAACAGGGTGCCGGTGCGGCCCATGCCGGTCTGGACCTCGTCCAGAATCAGCAGCAGGCCCCGGTCTTCGGTGATCTGGCGCAGTAGTTGCAGGAATTCCCGCTCCGCCGGCAGGACCCCGCCTTCCCCCTGGATGGGTTCGAGCATGATGGCCACGGTGCGTTCGTTGATCAGGGCTGCCACCGAATCCAGATCGTTCAGCCTGGCCTTGGGAAAACCCGGGACCTGGGGGGCGAACAGCTTGTCCCAGCCCGGCTTGCCGGAGGCCGACATGGTGGCCAGGCTGCGGCCGTGGAAGCCGTTTTCGAAGGTGATGATTTCATGGGCGCCGTTCCGGTACTTGCGTCCCCATTTGCGCGCCAGCTTGATGGCTCCTTCGTTGGCCTCCGCCCCGGTATTGGCGAAGAACACCCGCTCCAGGCCGGCATGGCGGCTCAGGTTCGCCGCCAGCTGCAGGGACGGAGCGTTGTAGAAGGCCGGGCTGGGGTTGAGCAGCTGGCCTGCCTGCCGGGTCAGGGCCTCGACAATGGCCGGGTGGCCGTGGCCCAGGCAGTTGACGGCCCAGCCCTGGACGAAGTCCAGGTAGCGCTTGCCCTGGTGATCGGTGAGCCAGGAGCCGGCCCCCTGGGTGAACAGGAGGTCGGGCCGGGGGGTGATCCACATCAGGGCGTCGGCATGGGCGAGGGGCTGGTTCATGGAAGGGTTCTCCTTTTTTCCGGGGGTAAGAAAACAGAAAGGCCACGGGATCGCCGTGGCCTTGGAGGGGGGAAGTCCTGAGGAACCGGGGTTAGGACTGCACCTGGGGGACGCGCGACGACATTGGCGGAAAGCCACGGCGGCGTCGGGAGAAGGCGGTGCAGGCAAGGTTCATGGAGAAGGAGTTTGCCACAGGAAATAAGTTGCCGGCATGAATTTTCTGCGACAGGGCGGGAGAGTCCGGGCTCAGGGATTCCCGGGCAGCACGATACCCTGTTCCCGCAGCCAGTCCCGGTCCAGCTCCCAGCGCACGGCCTTGATGCCGGGCTGTTTCAGGATGATGCCCCTGGCCTCGTCCTGGACCTTGCCCAGCTGTTGCTGGGCGGCCACGAAGGCCGGGTCATTGTTGTCCCGGGTATTGAGTTCCGGGAATGCGGCCTGCAGGAACTTCGCCGCCGGCATCTCGAAACTGCGCGGCGTGCCCATCACCGCCGTGCCGTCGGGCTCCACCCGGAACACCTTGAAGGGATAGGGATACTGCTGCAGCTGCGGGCTGCCCTGGCTGTGGATCACGGCGGTGAGCTCCCGGGACTGGGCGTCGGGGGCGCGGATGTACCAGTCCAGCCAGACCAGAAAGATCAGGGCCAGCAGGGCCCAGTAACGTTTTTTCATCTGCTGTGCTCCAGAGTTGCGGGCCGCCTGTGCCGGCGGCTCCAGTCAGGGCCGGACGCTGTTGTCCGGCGGTACGCCATGGTACTCCGGCTGCCGTCCCTGGGGGTCAGTAGAGCAGGGCGTGGCCCAAGGTGCGGGCCCCGATGCCGACACAGGCGCCCAGGGCTGCCACCTTCCACACCCGGGCCACCCGGGGACCGGCGGAAATCAGCACCGCCACCCCGGGCACGTCGAAGGGATGGATCAGGAAGCCGGCGCTGGCATTGAGCAGGGCTGCGCTGGCCTGGCCGTTGCGCAGCATTTCATCCATCACCCCCATCATGGCCGTGCCGCCCGCCAGGTACTTGGTCAGGGTGGGCAGGATCAGGGCCGGGTCGATGCCGAGCAGGACGAGCAGGGGCGTCAGGCCCCGGGTGAGCAGGTCGATGGCGCCGAACTGGCGCAGGGCGGTGACCACCACCAGGGAGAGCACCAGCATGGGAATGGCTCCCACGGCGATCTTGAAGGCTTCAGCCCCCGCATGGTTGATCACGTCCAGCACCCCCTTGGGGTCCTTGGCCACCCGGTGCTGCAGGGTCTCGTCCATGGGCGCCTCGGTGGCCGACAGATGGCGGCCGAGCAGGTAATAGGTGGCCGCGGCGGCCGCCAGTCCCCCCAGCAGGGAAAAGAGCAGGGTGGGGCCCAGGTGCAGGCCCATGGTGACCATGGGAAAGGAGGTGTTGGCCTGGGTCATGGCGAACACCATGGCCAAGGTGGCAGCCAGATGCCGGTCGGAGGCACCCCGCTGTTCCATCATGGTGAGGGTGGCCAGGGGCGCGGCAAAGCTGACGAAGTTGATCTGCAGCGCCGCGAACACCCCCAGGCCCGTCAGTCCGAACGGGCGCAGCAGGGGGGCGAGCCAGGCCACCAGCCGGTCCACCACACCCCGGGCCTCGAGAATGCGCATCAGGGCCAGCATCACCACCATCACCGGCAGGAGCACGAACAGGGAAAGCTCCACCGCCGAGCGGCCGGCCTTGAGGATGATGTCGACGAGGATTTCCATGGGAGACGCGGCAGAAGGGCGGGCCGGCATCTTCCGGCAAAGCCGGGGCCTTGTCGATAGCGGCAGGGCTTGCCGCCCACCGGCAAAGCCGGCCGCGTTCCGGTCCTACTTGAAGGGCAGGGGCTGGGCCGCGTTGAAGGCCTGCAGTTGCGCGTAAATCTCGTCAGCCGGCGTTCCCCTTGCCTTTTCCCGCTCATAGAGGGCCACCCGGCGGTCCCGGACTTCTTCCAGCTGCCGGGCCAGGGGCGCCGGGTCCGGCGTGGCGCTTTCCCTTTCGACGGGCAGCGGCATCAGGGCGGGCAGGGGACTGGGGCCATAGGCCAGACTGCGGGCCCGGAGGGCGTCGGCATCCAGGGGGGCGGTAGTTCCCGTCGTCGGGCTGGCTGCCGCCAGGGTTGCCAGCTGGCGCCCGGCAGCGCTGATTCGGACCCGGGCCGAATCCTGGGCTGCCTCCGGCTCCTTGACCTGGGGCCGCACCGCGCCCATGGCCATCAGGGCCGTATAGGCCGAAGCGGAGGCATGGGGGGAGAGATGCAGGTCTACAGTGCTGGACACGGCCCGGACGAGGAAAAAAGGACCTCGCCATTACGCAAGGGGCATGCCAGGTGGGGTTCAACCAGACAGCCTTATTTGAATTCCCCGGAGACATGGGGCGCCAGAGGAAAACCAGTCCCAGTGTTGCCAAACGGCTTGGCCTGTTGGGGGGCAATCCCAGTGGATGAAGCCTCTTGTTTTCTCCGGGCGTGGTGTCGGAAATCCAGGCAAAAAAACGCCCCGGTTTCCCGGGGCGTTGTCTCTCTCCGCTTTTATCCTGGAACGGCTTATTCCATCGCCTCGTACAGGGGCAGGGTCAGGAATTCCGGGTATTCGGGGGTCAGGCTCATCTTGTCGAAGATGACCGCAGCCTGGTCGTAGGTGGCGGTGTCTTCGCCCTGGGCGCTGACGGTGGCCTTCACCTTGGCCAGTTCCTCGGCGATCATGGGGCGCACCATTTCCACGGTGACCTTGCGGCCGTCGTCGAGGATGCCCTTGGGAGAGACCACCCACTGCCACACCTGGGAGCGGGAGATTTCGGCGGTGGCCGCATCTTCCATCAGGTTGTGGATGGGCACGCAGCCGTTGCCGGCCAGCCAGGAGCCGAGGTAGTGGATGCCGACGTTGATGTTGTTCCGGAGGCCGGCTTCGGTGATGGGCTGGGAGGGCTGGAAGTCCAGCCACTGGGCCGGGCCGAAGTTGCCTTCCACCTGCTTGCCCCACTGGTTGGGCTTGTCACCCAGCACGGCCTTGAATTCTTCCATGGCGATATCCACCAGGCCCGGGTGGGCCACCCAGCCGCCGTCGTAGCCGTCGTTGGCGTCCCGGCGCTTGTCGTGGCGGATGCCGGCCAGGGCCTTTTCATTGGCCACCGGGTCGCTCTTGATGGGGATCAGGGCGCTCATGCCGCCCATGGCCGGGGCGCCGCGCTTGTGGCAGGCCTGCACCAGGGCCAGGGCGTAGGAGCGCATGAAGGGCACTTCCATGGTGATGGCGCCCCGGTTGGCCAGGCAGAAGTCGGCGTTCTTCTTGAACTTCTTGATGCAGGAGAAGATGTAGTCCCAGCGCCCGGCGTTCAGGCCGGCGGAGTGGTCCCGCAGTTCGTAGAGGATTTCTTCCATCTCGAAGGTGGCGAGGATGGTTTCCACCAGCACCGTGGCCTTGATGGTGCCCTTGGGCAGGCCCACGTATTCCTGGGCCATCAGGAAGATTTCGTTCCACAGGCGGGCTTCCAGATGGCTTTCCATCTTGGGCAGGTAATAGAAGGGGCCGGCACCGCGGGCGATCTGTTCCTTGGCGTTGTGGAAGAACACCAGGGCGAAGTCGAAGATGCCGCCGGAGACCCGCTGGCCGTCCACCAGCACGTGCTTTTCATCCAGGTGCCAGCCACGGGGGCGGATCTGCAGGGTGGCGATCTTGTCGTTGAGCTTGTATTCCTTGCCGTTTTCGTTCTTGAACGACAGTTCCCGGCGGATGGCCTTGTAGAGGTTCACCTGGCCCTGGATCTGGTTTTCCCACTTCGGGCTGTTGGAATCCTCGAAGTCGGTCATGTAGGAATCAGCGCCGGAGTTGAAGGCGTTGATGATCATCTTGGCTTCCACGGGGCCGGTGATTTCCACGCGGCGGCATTCCAGGGCCTTGGGCAGGGGGGCGACCTTCCAGTCTCCTGCGCGGATGTGGGCAGTTTCCGGCAGGAAGTCGGGCATTTCGCCGGCGTCGATGCGGGCCTGGCGGGCGATGCGGGCCTTGAGGAGTTCCTGGCGGCGGCCTTCGAAGGCCCGGTGCAGCTTGGCCACCAGTTCCAGGGCGGCGGGGGCGAAGATGAATTCCCACTCGGGCTGGATGGGGGCGGTGATCTGCATGCCTTGGGGCAGGTTGAGACTCATGGCATTCCTTTCTGATTAACTGGATTTATTGGGGTACTTGGGACGAATGCAGTCTATTGCACTGGGCGGGCAAAATAAATACGCTATTTTGGCAATTTATCTTTTACTTTAAGTACAAAATCGCCCATGGATCACCTCAAACAGATCGAAGCTTTCGTGGCCGTCGCGACCCGGGGCAGCCTTTCCGCCGCGGCCCGCATCGAGGGGGTGACCCCGGCCATCATCGGCCGCCGGCTGGATGCCCTGGAGTCCCGTCTGGGGGTGAAGCTGCTGGTGCGCAGCACCCGGCGCCTTTCCATCACCTTCGAGGGGGAGGCCTTTCTGGAGGACTGTCAGCGCATCCTGACCGACCTGGCCAACGCGGAGGCCAGCGTCTCCGCCGGGGGGGTGAAGGCCAGCGGCCATCTGAAAATTTCCGCCCCGGCCGGTTTCGGGCGCCAGCACGTGGCGCCCCTGGTCATGAACTTTCTCGAGCAGAACCCGGAGGTGACGGCCAATATCAACCTCTCGGACCGGCTCGTAGACCTGCTCAACGAGGGCATAGATTGCGCCGTGCGCATCGGCGAGATGCCCGATTCCAGCCTGGTCAGCGTGCGGCTCGGGGAGATGCAGCGCATGGTGGTGGCGAGCCCGGATTATCTGGCCCGCCACGGCCGGCCCGTCAGCCTGGAGGACCTGGCCCGGCACAACTGCCTGTCCCTGGGCCAGCAGCGGGGCTGGGTGTTCCGGGACCCGGAGGACCCGGCCAAAACCCTGATGCTCAAGGTCACAGGCAATCTGGAGTGCAACGACGGGGCCGTGCTGCACGAGTGGGCCCTGGCGGGGCGGGGCCTGTCCTGGCGTTCCCTCTGGGAGGTGGGGGAGGATTTGAGCCAGGGCCGCCTGGAGAGTGTGCTGGATCACCTGGCCGCGCCCCCCGTGGGGATTTTTGCCGTGTTTCCGGAGCGCCGCCACCTGCCCCTGCGGGTGCGGCTGTTCATCGACCTGCTCAAGAGCACCTATTCCAGTCCCGGCTATTGGGGCTGGAAACAGCCTCTGGCCGCGGGGGACAAGGGCATGCCTTTCCAGTCATAATCCTGGCTCTGCCCGACTGGAAAGCGCCCCATGAGTGGTCCCGCCACCGCCGCCTACTCCCTGGAATCCCTGGCCATCGTCCTGGTGGCCGAAGCCCTGCGCGAAGCCCATGCCATGGGGCTGGAATACGAAGCCGTCCTGGCCGAAACCCGGGCCCGGGAACAGCAGCGTCTGTCCCTGCGCCAGCAGGCCCGCGCCGCCGAGGGGGAGCGGCTGGCCGCCCTGCAGGGCCGGGTGGAAACCCTGGAGCGGCGGCTGGGGCGCCTGGCCGGTCTGCTGGAGCAGCGTCCCGAGCTGCCTCTGGCGCCTCGGGGAGCGGAACTTTCCGCCTGGGCCGCCCATGTGCGCGCCCTGGAGGCACTGCTGCAGGAACTGGAAACCCGGGTGGCGGCCCAGGCCGGCCAGGCAGTGCGCCAGGCCCTGGAGGCCGTGGCCGCAACCCCCGACCTGGACAACATCCTCGCCCTCTACTTGGCCCGGCGCCAGGCCCTGCGCGGCGAAGCCGACCAGGCGGCCTGGCGGGCCACCGTGGAACGGGTCCTGGCGCGCCTGGAACTGCCGGCCGGGATGCCAGTCCCGGCGGAGCTGGAAGTCCTGGCCCGGGAGGTGATCCTGGCCGAGACCCCGGCCCGGGCCGAACTGCTGGCCAACGAACTGCGCCTGCAGGTGCACCTGCAGCGCCAGGCCCAGGCCGAAGCCAGGGCGGAGGCGGAGCAGGCGGCAGCCTGGCTGGAGCAGCTGCCCGAGGCCGCCCTGCCGGAAAGCCTGCGGGCCCTGCTGGCCGAAGTGGCAGCGGGCCTGGGGCGCCTGGACCCGGAAACCCGGCAGCAGTTGCAGATCCTGTCCGGCGCCTGCGTGGCGGAGCAGGCCCGGCGCGAGGCCGAGGCCGCCGCCATCGTCCTGGAGCATTCCCTGCAGGACCTGGGGTACCAGGTGGAGGCGGTGAGCGAAACCCTGTTCGTGGAGGGCGGCATGCTGCACTTCCAGCGCCCGGGCTGGGAAGGCTACTATGTTCGCCTGCGCGCCAACGTCAAGGAAAAGACCTTCAATTTCAATGTGGTGCGGGCTCGCCAGGAAAGCGCTGCCGAAGAAGAGGGCGCTGTCCGGAAGCGTCTCGACTTCATGGCGGAGGAGCGCTGGTGCGCCGAATTCCCCCGCCTGCTGGACACCCTGGCGGCCCGGGGCTTGAAGCTGGACGTGACCCGCCGCCTGGAGGCGGGGGAGCTGCCCGTCCAGGCCGTGGCCCCGGAAAGCCTGCCCCGCTTTGAGGAAGGGGAGCGGGCCCGCCCCCGGACTGCCCCCAGAACCATGGACCTGCCCGGTAAATCATGAGCACTGATTCCACAACCGCCCTCACGCCCCGCTGGATCCGCGACCTGGAGCGGCTGCTGCCGATCCGCTCCCAGTTCATCGTGGCCGGCAACATCCGCGACCATTTCCTCGCTCCCTTGAGCAATGGCAGCCTGACCCCGGTGCCCCTGGTGCGCTGTCTGTGGTCGGCCCTGCAGCGCCAGGACTGCCGCTTCCTGCTGATCTACGACCCGGTGGGCGGGCTGCGCCCCTATCCCAACGAGCCGGAGGCGGTGGAGTTGGCCACCCGGCTCTTCGACCTGAAGCTCCAGGACGGGGCCATGCCCATGAGCCTGGATAGCCTCTCCGGCCTGATGCAGCGCCTGACCCGGATGCGCGAGGCCCGCTGCGCCCTGCTGGTGGATTTCGCCTCCCGGCTGGTGCGCCACCCGGACCAGCTCGATGCCAACGAGCACCGCTTCTTCCTTGCTGCGGAGCGATTGGCGGTGCAGGCGGTCCCGGTCATGGCCAAGGAGCCTGGGCCTCTGGCCGACAACAAGCCCCGCTTCAATCCGGTCCTGTGGCTCCTGAACCGGCCCCAGGATCTACCCTCCTGGTTCGCCCTGGACAATGCCCGGGTGGAGAGCCTGAACGTGGGCCTGCCGGATTTCGAAACCCGGGAGGCGGCGGCCCGGAGCTACTTCACCCTGTTCCACAAGATGGACGAGGCCGGCCCCGACGAGCGGGAAAAATTCGCTCGGGACTTTGCCTCCGCCACCGAGGGCCTGCCTCTGGTGGCCCTTTCCGACACGGCCCAGCTGGCCGACCGCCAGGGCATCGCCTACCGGGACGTGGATGATGCGGTGCAGTGCTACAAGGTGGGGGCCCTGGAAAATCCCTGGAAGAAGCCCTACCTGCGCCAGCGTATCGCCGGAGCGGCGGAGTTCATCGAGACCCGGGTCAAGGGCCAGGAACAGGCGGTCACCAAGAGCGTGGACATCCTCATGCGCTCGGTGATGGGCCTCACCGGCGCCCAGGCCCGGAGCGGCGGCAACCGGCCCCGGGGGGTGTTGTTCTTCGCCGGCCCCACCGGGGTGGGCAAGACCGAACTGGCCAAGACCCTGACCCAGCTGGTGTTCGGCGACGAGCGGGCCTACATCCGCTTCGACATGAGCGAATTCGCCGAGGAGCACACGGGGGCGCGGCTGCTGGGGGCGCCCCCGGGCTACGTGGGCTTCGAGGCCGGCGGCGAGCTCACCAACGCGGTGCGCGACAAGCCCTTCTCGGTGGTGCTCTTCGACGAGGTGGAAAAGGCCCACCCGCGCATCCTCGACAAATTCCTGCAGATACTCGAAGACGGGCGCCTCACGGATGGCCGGGGCGATACCGCCTATTTCTCCGAAACCATCCTGGTCTTCACCTCCAACCTGGGCATTTACGTGGAGGACGAGCAGGGCCGGCGCATCCAGAACGTGCAGCCGGGGGACAGCTATGAAACCGTGGAAAGCCGGGTCAAGGGCGCCATCGCCGACTACTTCAAGTACCGCCTGTCCCGGCCGGAAATCCTCAACCGTATCGGCGACAACATCGTGGTGTTCAACTTCATCACCCCACCCGTGGCCGAGCGCATCTTCGCCGGCATGTTGAACAACGTGGTGAACCGGGTGCGGGAGGAGCACAAGCTGGAGCTGGAACTGGAACCCGCCGTGCGCCAGGACCTGATGGCCCGCTGCATCCACGATCTTTCCAACGGCGGCCGGGGCATCGGCAATCAGCTGGAATCCGTGTTCATCAATCCCCTGGCCCGGGCCCTGTTCGCCCAGGATTTGGAGGGGCGGCAACAGATTCGGGTGGTGGAGCTCCGGGAGAGCGAGGAGAAGATCGTCACCCTGCGGCTGGAGTGAGGATTGGCCCGGCATCCCCGCACTCCCCTGCTGCTGCGCCTCAACAAGGCCCATTACCCGGTCACGGTGCTGGGGCACGGGCGGCGTATCGGCATCTGGTTCCAGGGCTGCAGCATCGGCTGCAAAGGCTGCGTTTCCCAGGACACCTGGGACCCGGCCGGGGGCGGCAGCCTGAGCGTGCCGGAGCTGCTGGCCTGGTGCCGGGATAAGGCGAAAGGGGGCGTGGACGGCGTCACCTTGAGCGGCGGCGAGCCCTTCGATCAGCCCCTGGCCCTGGGGGCGCTCCTGGATGGCCTGGGGCGCTGGCGCCAGCAGGCGGGGCTGGAACTGGATCTGCTCTGCTACAGCGGTTATCCCCTGAAGACCCTGGAAGCCCGCCACGGGGCCCTGCTGAAGAAGCTCGATGCCCTGATCCCCGAGCCCTATGCCGAAGCTCTGCCTGAAGGCGGGCTCTGGCGCGGTTCCGCCAACCAGACCCTGGTGCCCCTGTCGCCCCTGGGCGAGGCCCGCTACGGCCACCGGCGCGAAGCAAGCGTCCAGGGCAAGACCCTGCAGGTGAGCGTTGAAGGCGGGCGCATCTGGATGATCGGCATCCCGGCCCGGGGCGACATGGCCGCCCTGGAAACCCTGTGCGCCGAGCGGGGCCTGGGCCTGAATCAGGTATCCTGGCGGCGATGAACCGCTACATCCGCATCTGCCCCGTCTGCGACACCGAAAACCCCCCTGACCGGGTTCATTGCAGCGTCTGCGCCACCCTGCTGGCCGGGGTGGATTTTTCGCTGCCGCGGCAGACGCCTGAAGCGGGAGAGGCGGCCGCTCCCCTGGAGCCTGGGGCTGTCGTATCGGCGGACGCAAAGCCGGCCCCCGCCCCTGCGCGCGATGCAGCTGCCGCCGAAGCCGCCGCCGAAGCCGCTCATGCAGGCGCTGCAGCCGCCCCCGATGCCACCGGCCTGCGCTGGCCGGAACTGTCGCTGTCTGAATCCCCGGGGTTGGCCGTGCCTGCGGCAGTGCCACCTGCCCCGGTGGTGCCGTCTCCGGCGGCCGGTCCGCTGCTCTGCCCCGACCCGGACTGCGGCCAGCCCAACCCGCCGGGTACGGTCCGCTGTCTGTACTGCAACACCCCCTTGCCGCAGTTGCCGGCCCCTGTCCTGGTCGAGCCGCTTGCTGCCGGGGCGGCTTCCCCGCCCGGCTTCGAACTGGCGCCCGCAGCCCTGGAACCGGTGCCCGGCCCCAGTCTGGCGCCCCCTGTTTCCCGTCCCGTCCTGCGCACCAACCTGCCCGGGGAGCTGGCGGCCCGCTACCGGGTGGTGGATGAACTCCAGGCGGCGGGCAGCGAGGCGGACCTGCTCATCGTCGAACCCCTGGCCGGAGGCGAGGCCCTGGTGGCCAAGCTCTACCGGCGCGGCATCCAGCCCGACAGCGCCCTCCTGGCCCGGGTCTCTGCCGCCGGTCCCCACGTGGTGAACTTCCTCGGGTACGGGGTGGCCGACGGGGTGGCCTGGGAACTCATGGAGTATTGCCGGGCCGGCAACCTGCGGGATGTGATCCGGCGCGGCCTCCTGAGCCGGGACACCCTGCAGCGCCTGGTGCGGGAGCTGGCGGCGGGGCTCATGGAAATCCACGCCCAGCGCATCCTGCACCGGGATCTGAAGCCGGAAAACGTGCTGGTGCGGTGCCGGGAGCCCCTCTCCCTGGCCCTTACGGATTTCGGCATTGCCTCCCTTTCCGAGGGCACCCGCCACTTCACCGACGGGGCCCGCACCGTCAAGTACGCGGCTCCCGAGGCCCTGACCGGCATCATCGACGCCAAGGCGGACTGGTGGTCCGTGGGCATGATCCTGCTGGAGGCCGCTTCCGGCCGCCATCCCTTCGACGGCCTGTCGGAGCAGGTGATCAACCATCACCTGGCCACCCGGCCCGTGGACATCACCGGCGTTGCCGATGAAGACCTGGCCCGGCTCTGCCGCGGCCTGCTGCTGCGGGACCCCTCCCGGCGCTGGGGCGGGGCCGAGGTGGAGCGCTGGCTGGCGGGGGATCCCGGCCTTACGGCGCCGGTGGAATCCGGCGCTGCCGGCGTGCGGCCTTACCACGTGGGCGAGCACGAGGCCAGGAGCGGCGAGGAACTGGCCCTGGCCCTGGCGGCCCACTGGCCCGAAGGGGTGCAGGACCTGAAGCGGGGTCTGCTGAGGGACTGGCTCAAGGAAGAGCTGCACGACTTCAACCTGACCCGGCGTCTGGCAGACATCATGGAGGCCCGGGGCGAGAGCGATGACCGGCGCCTGCTGCGCTTCCTGCTGGCGGCGGCGCCCCAGCTGCCCCCGGTCTGGCAGGGGCGGCCCGCCCATCGGGAGGCCCTGCTGGCCGCTGCCCGTGAGACTCAGGCCGGGGGGGAGGCGGCTGGTGCCGCAAAACGCTGGCTGGACAGCCTGTTCGAGGACGGCGTCCTGGCCCTGTTCGCCCGCCAGGGGGAGGATGGCCTGGAGCCCCTGGACAGTGCCTGGCGTCAGGGGCTGGAACAGGTGCGCCGGGCCTGGGATGTGGCCAGGGAGGCCTACCGGAGCTGGAGCAACCGGCCCCGGGCGGTGGCAGGTAATGACAAGGCCCGGGTGGTGAATTTCGATGCCGTGGTCTACGGCCGGGAAGACGGCTTCCAGTTTCCGCCTCGCCTGGACTGGCACGGGCCCCTGCTGCTGGCCCTGGGGCAGGCCGATTATCTGGCGGCTCTGGAGCAGGAAGTGGCCCGGGCTGTCCCGGAGCTGGAGGAGGATTGCCCCTGGTTCGCCCGCCTGGCCGGGGAGCTGGCGCAGCTGGAAGGGGAGGGCCGGGTGGCCCGGGGGCTGGTGGCCTATCGTCTGCTGGCCACGGCTCGGCAGGCAGCCGAGGCCGAGCGTCAGCAGCGGCTGGCCAGTCTGGGGGCCCGGGAGGCGGTGATCCGGGATCTGCGCCAGGACCTGGTGCGTATCCTGATGCCCCTGACCCTGACGGGGAACCTGCCCGATGCGGCCGGGCGCCGGGAGATGCGTCTGGCCCTGGAACAGTTTCAGACCATGGCGGCGCGTCTGTCGGGGATGGATTACCCGGAAGAAAGCTTTGAGACCCTATTGCGTCAGACCTTGGCCCTGCAGCGGCTGAGCTTCAATCTCGGGCAGGCCCTCGATGAGATGGATCAGGTGGATGCCACCCACGAAATTCTGCTGCAGCAGAACCGCCTGGGGCTGTTGGGGGGCATCCTGATGGTGATGTTCGTGATCTCGGCCACCCGGGGCCTGGGCTGGCTGCCCTTCGTGGCCCTGGCCGGGCTGGCCGGATTTGCCGCCTGGCGTTTGCAGCTGAGACGCAATGCTCGCCGGGCCCTGGCTTTGCAACTGCAACTGTTTCAGCGCCAGTGCCAGCATGTGATGCGTCAGGGGCCAGCGGAACCGGAGGCGCCACGCCGTACCCGGCTGGCGGGGGAGCGTGCCCAGGGGCGTGAGTCCGGGGCGTGAGTCCGGTGGAAAGAGGGATGCCGCTGGACAGGCGCCGGGGCTGACCTGTCGGCAGCGGGAAGGGGCGGGGCTGGGGTTAGCGCCCGGATCCTGGGGCAGGGCACAACTCCCGCCCCCTGGGTGCGGCGGCAACCGTCAACAAAAAACCGGCCCCTGGTGGGGGCCGGCTGCATGCTGCCCGGGGTGGGCGGCCCAGAGGCTGGCTCTGCTTAGTGGAACTGTTCTTCTTCGGTGGAACCGGTCAGGGCGGTGACGGAGGACTTGCCGCCTTGGATCACGGTGGTCACTTCGTCGAAGTAACCGGTGCCCACTTCCTGCTGGTGCGAGACGAAGGTGTAGCCACGGTCGCGGGCAGCGAATTCGGGCTCCTGGACCTTTTCCACGTAGGCGGACATGCCGCGCTTGGCGTAGTCCTGGGCCAGATCGAACATGTTGTACCACATGGAGTGGATGCCGGCCAGGGTGATGAACTGGTACTTGTAGCCCATGGCGCCCAGTTCCTTCTGGAACTTGGCGATGGTGGCGTCGTCCAGGTTCTTCTTCCAGTTGAAGGAAGGAGAGCAGTTGTAGGCCAGCATCTTGCCGGGGTGGACCTTATGCACGGCTTCGGCGAACTTGCGGGCAAACTCCAGGTCGGGGGTGCCGGTTTCGCACCACACCAGGTCGGCGTAGTGGGCGTAGGCAATGGCGCGGGAGATGGCTTGGTCCAGACCCTTCTTGGTCTTGTAGAAGCCTTCGGGAGTGCGCTCGCCGGTCAGGAAGGGCTTGTCGTTCTCGTCGTAGTCGGAAGTCAGCAGGTCAGCGGCTTCGGCGTCGGTACGGGCGATCACCAGGGTGGGCACGCCATAGACGTCGGCAGCCATACGGGCGGCGATCAGCTTCTGCACGGCTTCGGTGGTGGGCACCAGCACCTTGCCGCCCATGTGGCCGCACTTCTTCACGGAAGCCAGTTGGTCTTCCCAATGCACGCCGGCAGCGCCGGAGCGGATCATGGCCTTCATCAGTTCGTAGGCATTGAGCACGCCGCCGAAACCGGCTTCAGCGTCGGCCACGATGGGCAGGTGGTAGTCGATGTAGCCGGCGTCGCCCGGGTTCATGCCCTTGGACCACTGGATTTCATCGGCGCGGTTGAAGGCGTTGTTGATGCGCTCCACGACCTTGGGCACGGAATCCACGGGGTACAGGGACTGGTCCGGGTACATGGCGGCGTATTCGTTGTTGTCGGCAGCAACTTGCCAGCCGGACAGGTAGATGGCCTTGATGCCGGCCTTGGCTTGCTGCACGGCTTGGCCGCCGGTGAGGGCGCCCAGGCAGTTCACGTAGGGTTCGTTGTTGACCAGGTTCCACAGCTTTTCGGCACCGCGACGGGCCAGGGTGTGTTCAACCTGGAAAGAACCGCGCAGACGCACCACGTCGGCAGCGGAGTAGCCGCGCTTGATGCCCTTCCAGCGGGGGTTTTCGGCCCAATCTTTTTCCAGTTGTTGAATTTGCTGTTCGCGAGAAGACATGAGAGTTCCTTTTCGTCGTGGTTGATCCGTGGAGGGTGGTGATGCTGCTGTTCCTTGCCACCCTTTTGCTGTGTTCGGTGCGGTTTGCCGTACCGATGTGGAGCGAAGTATAGATATCGTTTTGCGGGGCAGCAATAGTTTTACGGGTTTTGGTGCTGTTTTTTTTATATATAAAAAACAATGCACTACAGATCATTTTTCGTAATACAAAACGCATTTTGCGACTATGAAAGCTCTGTTTTTGTGCGCTGCACACAAGTCTTCTATAAGACAACTGATATTAAACACAAATTTTGTTTGTGCGGTGCAGCATAGGGGCTTGGTCAAGCCGGACTCTGCCTGCAATGGATCAAAGGGAGGGTGGGGTGGTGGGGAAGCTGAGGGTGAAGGTGCTGCCCTGCCCGGGGGCAGACTGGAGCTGGATACTGCCGCCCAGGTGCTGTACGGCCTTGCGCACGATGGCCAGGCCAATGCCGGTGCCCGGGTAGGTTTCGTCCGGATGCAGGCGCTGGAATACGGCGAACACCTTGTCCTGGTGTTCGGGGGCGATGCCTATGCCCTGATCGCTGATTTGCAGCTGCCAGCCCTCAGGCGTGATCCAGGCACGGATGTCCAGTACCGGGGGCTGTTCGGGCGCATGGTAAGTCAGGGCGTTGTCGATCAGGTTGGCGAGAATCTGTTCCAGCAGGGTGGCGTCGCTTTCCACGTCCGGCAGATGGGTCGAGTGAATCTGGGCCTGGCTCTCCTGAATCCGGGCCTGGCGGGTGGACAGGATGTGCTGGAGCAGGCTGTCCAGCTGTACCGGCACGATCTTCACGCCCCTGCGCCCCAGCCTGGAGTAGCGCAGCAGGTCGTCGATCAGGTGGTTCATGTGTTCGCTGGCCTGGGCGATCCGGCTGACGTAGTGCTGCCCTTCTTCATCCAGGCGCTCCCCGTGGTCCAGCTGCAGCAGCCGGGAATATCCGGACAGGGCGCGCAGGGGGGCGCGCAGATCGTGGGATACCGAGTAGGAGAAGGCCTCCAGGTCCTGGTTGGCGGCCAGCAGTTCGGCGGTGCGTTGTTCCACCCGCAACTCCAGTTCCTCGTTCAGGCGGGCCAGACGGGCTTCGGCAACCTGCCGGGCGGCCTCGGTATCGAGGCGGTCCAGGGCATAGGAAATGTCCCCTCCCACTTCCTCCAGCAGGTGTAGTTCGGCACTGTCGAACACCCCGGGCTGGGGCGCATACAGCACCAGGACGCCGACGACCTGGCCCCGCTGGCTCAGGGGAACTCCCACGGCCGCCCGGAAACCGCTGCTCAGGGCCCGGTCGCGCCAGGTGGAGGGCGGGTTGTTGTGGATGTCGTCCACCACGGCCAGGCGGCCGCTGTGATAGGCGGTGGCGGCAGGGGAGGGGCCTTCGGGACGTTCGCCCTGACGCAGGAAGTCGGTTTGTCCGGCCTGCATCACCGGGGTGAGCTCCTGGTTGTCCCCATCCACGAAACCGATCCAGGCCAGGCTGAATCCCCCTTTTTCCAGGGCGATCAGGCAGACCTCGCGCAGTAGCTCCCGGCGGGATTTGGCGCTGACGATGCACTGATTGACGGCGCTCAGAAGGGAATAGAGCCGATTCAGTTCGGCGATGTGCTGGGCATCTTCCCTCTCTTTCTGCTGCCGTGCCGCCAGATTGGCCGCCATCTGGTTGAAACCCCGTTCCAGCTCGGCCAGTTCGGTGATGCCCTGGGCTTCCTGGATTCTGGCATCCAGTTCCCCCTGGCCCACCCGCCGGGCCATGTGCCCCAGCTTCCGGGTCCAGGCCAGGATGTTCCGGTCCGTGACCCAGAAACCCAGGGCGCCCGCGCCCAGGGCGACCAGCAGGAAAATCAGGAGTTGCAGCCGGAAGGTCCGTTCCACGGGGTCCAGAACCTCAGCCTTGGGCGCGCTGATGTAGAACCAGATGCCGCCCCGGGTGGAGTCCAGGGGGGCCAGCAGGGTGAGGCGTTCGGTCTGGTCGGGGCCTGTGATGTGCCGCAGCTGTTCCGGGGCCCCTCCCTGTATCAGTTGCTGCCAGTGTGCCTGGGTGCTGACCCGGGATATCCCGCTGCTGCTGCCGGGGTTGCTGACGATCAGGTTGGCCTCCTCGTCCAGAATCCCCGCCTCCCAGCCGGGAGGCAGGTTCAGGCCGCTGAGCAGCCGTTCGAACCAGGCGAGGCTGACGTTGGCGAACACCGCACCCCGCAGTTCGCCCCGGGGGGTCAGGATAGGCAGGCCGAACACCACCCCGGTCTTGCCGGAAATCTTGCCCACCACCTTGCTGCCCTGGGTGAAGCGCCGGTTGCCCATGGCCTCCACGAACCAGGTGCGTTCGCTGACATCCACGGGTGCTTCACCCATGGGGCGGCCGCTGCAGACGATGCGGCCCGAGGGCAGGGCAGCGCCAAAGTTGTTGAACAGGGGCTGGGTGCCGAGCAATCGCCGGGCCAGACCATCGCAATCCGGGGAGTCCAGGCGTTCCAGATCGTTGGCATTGGCCATGATCTGCAGGATCTGGTGGGTGTAGCCCACCACCTGCTGCTCTTCGGCATTCACCGTGTGGGCCATGCGCCGGATCTGGCCTTCAGCCTGCTCCAGGGCCTGTTTCCTGGCTTCCAGATTCACCTGCAGGGACAGGATGAACAGGGGCAGGATGGCCAGGGCCAGGATGGCCGCCATTCTTGCCCGCAGGGAAGCCAGGAGTCTCATCTTCTCAGCTCAGCAGATTCCGGGCCGAGACCAGGATGCCGTCCTCGTCCGCATAGAGCCACTCGCCCGGATTGAAGGTGACACCGCCGAAGGTCACCGCCAGTTCCTTTTCCCCGACGCCCCGCTTGATGCTTTTCTGGGGGTGGGTGTTCAGGGCCCGTACGCCGATGTCGGTCTGGTTGATGTCGGCGGAATCCCGGATGCAGCCATACACGACAATACCGGCCCAGCTGTTTTTCTGGGCCAGGATGGCGAGCTGGTCACCCACCAGGGCGCAACGCAGGCTGCCTCCCCCGTCCACCACCAGCACCCGGCCCTGGCCAGCCTCGCCCAGCACCTCGCGTACCAGGGAGTTGTCCTCGAACAGCTTCAAGGTGGCAATCTGGCCGGTGAAGGCCTTGCGGCCGCCATAGCTCTGGAACATGGGGGTCACCACGCGCAGGCTCTGGCCGAGTTCGCTCTCGAAGGTGTCGCACAGGTCGGGGGTCTTGAAGCTCATGGAAAGTCTCCTTTCGGGTTTGATGCAAAAAAAAGCCATGCGTTCAGCATGGCTTGGATTATAGGCGGGCCGAAGGGCTCAGACGGCGATTTCCTCTTCTTCCTCGAAATCCAGGCGCACCTGGCCGTCCTGGTCCAGGTCCACCGTCACCTTGCCGCCTCCTGCCAGGCGCCCGAACAGCAATTCGTCCGCCAGGGCGGCGCGGATGGTGTCCTGGATCAGGCGGGCCATGGGACGGGCACCCATCAGCGGGTCGAAGCCCTTGGCGGCCAGCATTTCCTTCAGGGCCGGGGTGAAGTGGGCTTCCACCTTCTTCTCGTGCAACTGCTCTTCCAGCTGCATCAGGAACTTGTCCACCACCCGCAGGATGATTTCGTGGTCCAGGGCCTTGAAGGAGACGATGGCATCCAGGCGGTTGCGGAACTCGGGGGTGAACAGCCGTTTGATCTCCACCATCTCGTCGCCCAGCTGCCGGGCCGAGGTGAAGCCCATGCTGCTCTTCTGTAGTTCGGCAGCGCCCGCATTGGTGGTCATGATGATGATCACGTTGCGGAAATCAGCCTTGCGGCCGTTGTTGTCCGTCAGGGTGCCGTGGTCCATCACCTGCAGCAGGATGTTGAAGATGTCCGGGTGGGCCTTCTCGATTTCATCGAGCAACAGGACGCAGTAGGGCTTCTTGGTGATGGCTTCGGTGAGCAGGCCGCCCTGCTCGAAGCCTACGTAGCCCGGGGGGGCGCCAATCAGCCGGGAGACGGCGTGGCGTTCCATGTACTCGCTCATGTCGAAGCGCACCAGCTCGATGCCCAGGCTGTAGGCCAGCTGCTTGGCCACCTCGGTCTTGCCCACTCCGGTGGGGCCCGAAAACAGGTAGGCACCGATGGGTTTGCCCGGACTGCCCAGGCCGGAGCGGGCCATCTTGATGGCCTTGGCCAGCACTTCGATGGAGGGGTCCTGGCCGAACACCACGGCCTTCAGGTCCCGCTCCAGATTCTTCAAGGCGCCCTTGTCGTCGGCGCTCACGTGCTGGGACGGAATGCGGGCAATCTTGGCCACGATTTCCTCGATGTCCTGCTTGCCGATCAGTTTCTTCTGCCGGGACTTGGGCAGGATGCGCTGGGCGGCGCCGGCCTCGTCGATGACGTCGATGGCCTTGTCCGGCAGGTGCCGGTCGGTGATGTAACGGGCCGAGAGCTCCACCGCAGAGGACAGGGCAGCCGCCGAGTACTTGATGCCGTGGTGGGCTTCGAAACGGGTTTTCAGGCCCTTGAGGATTTCCAGGGCTTCGGCCTGGGAGGGCTCGTTTACGTCAATTTTCTGGAAGCGCCGGGAGAGGGCGTGATCCTTCTCGAAGATGCCCCGGTACTCGTTGTAGGTGGTGGCACCGATGCATTTCAGCTGGCCGCTGGAGAGGGCCGGCTTCAACAGGTTGGAGGCGTCCAGGGTGCCGCCGGAGGCCGCGCCGGCCCCGATCAGGGTATGAATTTCGTCAATGAAGAGGATGGCATCCGGGTTTTCCTTCAGCTGCTTCAGTACGCTCTTCAGGCGCTGCTCGAAGTCGCCCCGGTACTTGGTGCCGGCCAGCAGGGCGCCCATGTCCAGGGCGTATACCGTGGCCTTGGCGAGGATTTCCGGCACCTCGTTTTCCACCACCCGGCGGGCCAGGCCCTCGGCGATGGCGGTCTTGCCCACCCCGGCTTCACCTACCAGCAGGGGGTTGTTCTTCCGGCGCCGGCACAGGGTCTGGATCACCCGTTCCAGCTCCGGGTCACGGCCGATCAGGGGGTCGATCTTGCCTTGCAGCGCCAGGTTGTTGAGATTGATGGTGAAGTTTTCCAAGGGGCCGGCCTGGGCCTGCTCCTGTTCACCCTCATGTTCCCCTTCGGTGGTCGCCTTGGGCTGAGGCACCTTGCTGATGCCGTGGGAGATGAAATTCACCACGTCCAGGCGGGTGATGCCCTGTTTCTGCAGGTAATAGACCGCGTGGGAGTCCTTCTCGCCGAAGATGGCCACCAGCACGTTGGCCCCGTTCACTTCCTTCTTGCCGGAGGACTGGACATGCAGGATGGCCCGCTGGATGACGCGCTGGAACCCCAGGGTGGGCTGGGTGTCGATTTCGTTGTCGCCGGGAACCGTGGGGGTGTGCTCGGCAATGAACTGGGTCACGTCCTTGCGCAGCTGCTCCACATTGGCGCCACAGGCCCGCAGGGCCTCGGCAGCAGTGGGGTTGTCCAGCAGGGCCAGGAGCAGGTGCTCCACGGTGATGAACTCGTGACGCTTCTGCCGGGCTTCGACAAAGGCAATGTGCAGACTGACTTCCAATTCCTGGGCGATCATCAATTTTCCTCCATGACGCAGGCAAGGGGGTGCTGGTGTTGCTGGGCGAAGGCGCTGACCTGATCCACCTTGGTGGCGGCAATGTCGCGCGGATACACCCCGCACAATCCGCGTCCCTCGTTGTGGACTTTGAGCATGATTTGCGTGGCGCGTTCTGGGTCCATGGAAAAAAAACGCTGCAGCACCAGAATGACGAAGTCCATGGGGGTGTAATCGTCGTTCAGGAGCAGCACCTTGTAGAGCCGCGGAGGCTCCAGGCGGGTACGTTCCGCATCCAGTACGGCATGGTTCTGTTGCTGGGTAGGCATGCGACCGATTCTATACACTCCCGACCAGAGTGCAACAGGCCTGGAGCCCCCTGGCTGCGGCCTTCATGGACTTTTTCAGGGGGCTAATAAAAAATGTTGACGCCCGGATGCGGCTCGCGTAAAACTGTACGATGTTTGGATTCAAGACGTATCGCTACGCCACTGGCACCGGTCGCTGGAGTCAAAACAAGCAGTCGGGTTGACCCCGTTTTTATGTTTTTTTGTAGGAAGTAGCAATTATGGCAACTGGTACCGTCAAGTGGTTCAACGATTCCAAGGGTTTTGGTTTCATCACTCCCGATGATGGCAGCGAAGATCTGTTCGCCCACTTCTCCGCCATCACCATGAATGGTTTCAAGACGCTGAAGGAAGGCGAAAAGGTCTCCTTCGACGTGGTCCAGGGTCCCAAGGGCAAGCAGGCTGCCAACATCCAGCGCGCCTGATTCCCGGTTCCCGAGATCAAAAAACCCGCCTTTGGCGGGTTTTTTTACGACCTGGTTCTTTTGGCGGCGTCCGCCTCAGGTTTCGGAGGGGGCCGTCCAGTGCCCTGATTTGCCTCCCCGCTTTTCCAGCAGGCGGATGGATTCGATCACCATGCCCCGGTCCGCAGCCTTGCACATGTCGTAGATGGTGAGCAGGGCGGCGCTGGCGGCGGTGAGGGCTTCCATCTCCACACCGGTGCGGCCATGGCATTCCGCCGTGGTTTCACAGAGCACCCGGCTGCCGGCTGCGTCGAGGCGGAATTCCACGGCCACCCGGGTCAGGGCGATGGGGTGGCACAGGGGAATCAGGTCGGCGGTACGCTTGGCCCCCTGGATGCCGGCGATCCGGGCGATGCCCAGCACGTCGCCCTTGGCGGCGGAGCCCTGCTGGATCAGGGCGAAGGTGGCGGGGGCCATGCGGATGCTGCCGGCAGCCCTGGCCACCCGCGGGGTTTCTGCTTTTTCGCCCACATCGACCATATGGGCCTGGCCGGTGGCATCGAAATGGGTGAGGGGCGAAACTGGGGCGGGAGTGCTGGAGGACACGAACTTACTTTCCGTTACCGATTTGGGAGGAAGGCCCGGGACCGGGCTGGGCTATCATAGCACCCATGGGAAAAGCCAAGCGAATCGCGATCCTGGTCCTGGCCGCCTGTATGGCCGGATCTTCCTGGGCCCAGTCCGACCTGCCGGAGCTGGGCGATGCGGCGGGGGCGGGGCTCACCCTGCAGACCGAGAAGAAGATCGGTCAGGAGATCATGAACGAAATCCGCATGCGGGAGCCCAGCTATCTGGACGACCCGGAAGTGGAAGCCTACCTGAACCAGCTGGGCAATCGCCTGGTGGCGGCCAGTCCCGATCCTGCCCAGGGGTTCTACTTCTTCCCCCTGCAGGACCCCATGATCAACGCCTTTGCCATGTTCGGCGGCTACATCGGCGTCAATTCCGGCCTGATCCTGGCCGTTCAGAATGAATCCGAGCTGGCCGGGGTGATGGCCCACGAAATCGCCCACGTGACCCAGCGCCATCTGGCCCGCATCATCGAAAAGCAGAAGCAGATATCCACCGCCAGCCTGCTGGCCATGGCGGCAGCCCTGCTTGCGGCCCGCTCCAATGCGGACATGGCGGGAGCGGCTGTGGCCTCCGCCTCGGCTGGAGCGGCCCAGGCGCAGCTGGGGTTCTCCCGGGATTTCGAGCGGGAAGCGGACCGGATCGGCTTCCAGACCCTGGAAAAAGCCGGGTTCGACGTGCGCGGCATGGCAGCCTTTTTCGCCCGTCTGCAACGGGCCACCCGGGCTTACGAAAACAATGCCCCGGTCTATCTGCGTACCCACCCCCTCAACGTGGAGCGCATCTCCGACATGCAGAACCGGGAACTCGATGTTCCCTACCGGCAGGTGCCGGACAGCCAGGATTTCCACCTGGTACGGGCCCGCCTGCAAGCCCTGCGCGGCACCCCGGCCGAGGCCGTGGCCCATTTCCGTACCCTGTTGCAGGAGCAGAAAACCCTGCACGTGGCCGCCAGCCAGTACGGACTGGCCGTGGCCCTGGTGCGCCAGAAGGACTGGAAGGAGGCCGAGCAGGTGCTGGCGGGTTTGCGCGGCGGCCGTGGCGGCTCCCCGATGATTGAGCGCCTGTACGCGGAGGCCCGGGTGAACCGGGGGGATGTGGCCGGCGGTCTGACCGTGTTCAAGGAGGCCCTGGCGCGCTTCCCCAATGCCAGCGGCCTGGTGTACAGCCATGCGGAAGCCCTGCTGCAGCACGGGCGTCTGGAGGAGGCCCAGCGTTTCCTGGATGGCCAGGTGCAGAAAAATACCCAGGATGCCCGTCTGTACCAGTTCCAGGCCAAGGCCTATGCCGCTCGGGGCCGGGCCGGACAGCAGCACAAGGCCCTGGCCGAAGCCTACCTGTTGCAGGGGCAGTTGCCGGCGGCCATCGAGCAGCTGGAACTGGCCCAGAAGGCCAAGGATGGGGATTTTTACGAGCGTTCCGCCATCGATGCCCGGCTGCGTCAGCTGAAGCGGCGCCAGCAAGAAGAAATGAAGCCCAAATAAGGCGTAAAATGCCTCCCTTTCGTATTTGCTGAAGCCAATGACATCATGGATTTCGACCGCGAACTTGACGTGAAGGGCCTCAATTGCCCCCTGCCCATCCTGCGCACCAAGAAGGCCCTGGCGGAAATGACCAGTGGTCAGGTGCTCAAGGTTCTGGCGACCGATCCCGGTTCCGCCAAGGATTTCCAGGCCTTTGCCCGCCAGACCGGCAACGAGCTCCTCGCCCACGAGGAGAAGGACAAGGTCTTTGAATACCTGATCAAGCGCAAGTAAGCCGCTTGGGCTCCGGCGGGCACCGCCGGAGCCGTCCATTTGCATCCCCCCTTGCCTGCCTCCTTCGCCCTGTTTGAGGACCGCTTTGCCGTGCCCGGGCAGCCGGCGGCCTGGCTGTTCCAGGAACCTGCCGCCCGTTGGCCGGTGAGCGATGGGCAGACCCTGCAGCAGGCCCTGGCGGCCGTCGCCGCCCAGGGCCTGTGGTCCGTCTGGTGTCTGGATTACGAACTGGGGCCGGTGCTGGAACCTGCTGCAGCGGCAGGGGCAAAGCCGGCCGGTACCCGGGCCTGGGTGCAGACTTACCGGAATTGCCAGGTGCTGTCCCCCCCGGAGCTGGAGGCCTGGCTGGCCGCCCGGGGGGCGATGGCGCCAGCCGGGGTGGGGGCGCTGCGGGCCGGGCTGGAGGAGTCCGCTTACCGGGCCGCCCTGGGGCGGATCCAGGATTACATCCGGGCCGGCGACTGTTACCAGATCAATTTCACCTTTCCCCTGGAATTCCAGGCCTACGGCACCCCCCTGGACCTTTACCGGCGCCTGCGGACCCGCCAGCCAGTGCGTTACGGTGGTTTGGTGCAGGCGCCGGAAGGCAGCATCATTTCCCTCTCTCCGGAACTGTTCCTGCATCGCCAGGGGGAGCATCTGCTGACCCGGCCCATGAAAGGTACGGCGCCCCGTTCCCCGGATGCCGGCGCGGACCGGCTGGCGGCCCAGGCCCTGGCGGCATCCGCCAAGAACCGGGCGGAGAACCTGATGATCGTGGACCTGCTGCGCAATGACCTGGGGCGGCTGGCCCGGCCCGGCAGTGTGGCCGTGACCTCCCTGTTTGCCGTGGAAAGCTACCCCACCGTGCATCAGATGGTTTCCCAGGTGGAGGCGGAGGTGGACGGCGGGGACGACTTCGCCCTGCTGCAGGCCCTGTTTCCCTGTGGTTCCATCACCGGGGCTCCCAAGGTCCGGGCCATGCAGATCATCCGGGAGCTGGAACAGGGTCCCCGGGGCATTTACACCGGAGCCCTGGGCTGGCGCTCGCCGGCTGGGGAGCTGCGTCTCAACGTGGCCATCCGCAGTCTGGAGATCGATGCCCGGGGCCGGGGCCGCATGGGGGTGGGCAGCGGCATTGTGGCGGATTCCGAAGCCGGGGCCGAATGGCAGGAGTGCCTACTCAAGGGGCGTTTCCTCACGGACCTGGATCCGGGGCTGGAACTGATAGAAACCCTGCGCCTGGAAGTACTCTCGGGTCAGCCTCGTTATCCCCGGCTGGCCGGGCATCTGCAACGTATGGCCCGCTCGGCGGCCTGGCTGGGCTTTCCCTGGAGCGAGGCGGCGATGCGGGCGGCCTTGGACCTGGGCGATCTGGCCGACGGCCTGTGCCGGGTGCGCCTGAGCCTAAACAAGGCCGGGGCCTTCAGCGTCCGCTGTCAGCCTTTGGGGCCCGAGCCCGGGGGCGAGCGCCTGCTCCTCCTGGCAGAGCCCCGCATCGATGCCGACGACCCCTTGCGGCGCCACAAGACCACGGCGCGCAGCCTGTATGACCAGGCCCTGGCCCGGGTGGCGGAGCGCCCGGAGGTGTTCGACGTGCTGTTCCTGAACGAGCAGGGCCGGGTGGCCGAAGGGGCGCGCAGCAACGTCTTTGCCCGCATCGATGGCGAGTGGCTGACGCCGCCCCTGGAGTCGGGCGCCTTGCCCGGGGTATTCCGGGCGGAAATGCTGGCGGCGGGCCTGGCTCGGGAGGCAGAGCTCCGCCTGGCCGACCTGCGCCGGGCGGAGGAAATCCGCTGCGGCAATGCCTTGCGGGGCTGGGGCCAGGTGGCCTTGGTGGAAGCTGCGCCTTGAGAAGTTAGCGCCTGGAAGTAGTGGCAAAAGAAACGGGCCGCGCTCCCCATCGGGAGGCGGCCCGTTTGGTCGGGGCGGGAAAATCAGCCCAGCTTGGCGAGCTGGGGCTTGAGCTTGCCCAGGGTGGCCAGGGCGGCTTCCATGCGTTCCTTTTCCTGGGCCACCACGGCAGCGGGAGCCCGGGCCACGAAGCTTTCGTTGTCCAGCTTGCCCTTGGCCATGGCCACCTGTTTTTCCAGCTTCTCGATTTCCTTGGCCAGGCGTTCCTTTTCGGCGGCCACGTCGATCTCCACCACCAGCATCAGCCGGGTTTCGCCCACCACGGCTACGGGGGCCAGGGCGTCGGCGGGAATCTCGTCCACGAAGCTGATCTCGGAGAGCTTGGCCAGGGCCTGCAGGATGGGGGCGAATTCCTTCAGCTCCCCCGTGTCGCCAGCCACGATCATGGGCGTGCGCATGGAATCGGAAACTTTCATTTCGCCCCGCAGGTTGCGGCAGGCGGAAACGTAGGTCTTGAGGCGCTCCATCTTGGCTTCAGAGTCCTCGTCCACCTTCTTCAGGTCGGCAGCCGGGTAGGGCGCCAGCATGATGGAGTCGCCGGTTTTACGGCCGGCGATCGGGGCCACGGTCTGCCAGAGTTCTTCGGTGATGAAGGGGATCACCGGGTGAGCCAGGCGTAGCAGGGCTTCCAGGGTGCGCACCAGGGTGCGGCGGGCGCCCCGGGCGGCGGCTTCGTTGGCGCCGGCCATTTCCACCTTGGCCACTTCCAGGTACCAGTCGCAGAACTCGTCCCAGATGAAGTGGTAGAGGGCCTGGGACAGCAGGTCGAAGCGGTATTCGGTGAAGTGCTGGGCCACCTCGGCTTCCAGCTTCTGTAGGCGGCTGACGATCCAGCGGTCGGCGAAGCTGAACTTGAGGGGGGCGGCACCCGGGGTGGCGGGACAGGAGCCGTCGGCGGCCTGGGCGTGTTCCAGGGCCAGGTCGTGGCCTTCCACGTTCATCAGCACGAAGCGGGTGGCGTTCCACAGCTTGTTGCAGAAGTTGCGGTAGCCCTCGCAGCGATTCAGGTCGAACTTGATGTCGCGGCCCGGGGAGGCGAGTGAGGCGAAGGTGAAGCGCAGGGCGTCGGTGCCGAAGGAGGGGATGCCCTCGGGGAATTCCTTGCGGGTCTTCTTCTCGATCTGGGCCGCCTGCTTGGGATTCATCAGGCCGGTGGTGCGCTTTTGCACCAGCGCTTCGATGTCGATGCCGTCGATCAGGTCTATGGGGTCCAGCACGTTGCCCTTGGACTTGGACATTTTCTGGCCTTCGCCGTCCCGGATCAGGCCGTGCACATAGACGTGCTTGAAGGGAATCTTGCCGGTGATGTGCTTGGTCATCATGACCATGCGCGCCACCCAGAAGAAGATGATGTCGAAGCCCGTGACCAGCACGGAGGAGGGCAGGTACAGGTCCAGGGCCGGGTTGGACTTGGCCGGGTATTCCGGGGTCCAGTCCAGGGTGGAGAAGGGCCACAGGGCGGAGGAGTACCAGGTGTCGAGCACGTCCGCATCCCGGGTCAACTGACCGGCGTAACCGGCGGCATCGGCCTGGGACCGGGCTTCTTCCTCGTTGTGGGCAACGAAGACTTCGCCGTTCACGCCGTACCAGGCGGGAATCTGGTGGCCCCACCACAGCTGGCGGGAGATGCACCAGTCCTGGATGTTGTTGAGCCACTGGTTGTAGGTGTTCACCCAGTTTTCCGGGTAGAACTTGATCTCGCCGGATTGCACCACGTCCAGGGCCTTCTCGGTGATGGACTTGCCGTCCTCGCCGGGCTTGCTCATGGCGACGAACCACTGGTCGGTGAGCATGGGCTCGATGACCACGCCGGTACGGTCGCCGCGGGGCACCTTGAGCTTGTGCTTGTCGGTCTTTTCCAGGATGCCCAGGGCCTCCAGGTCGGCCACCACGGCTTTGCGCGCATCGAACCGGTCCAGGCCCCGGTACTTCTCGGGGGCGTGCTCGTTGATCTTGGCATCCAGGGTCAGGATGCTGATGATCGGCAGGTTGTGGCGCTGGCCCACAGCGTAGTCGTTGAAGTCGTGGGCCGGGGTGACTTTCACCACGCCGGTGCCGAATTCCATGTCCACATAGGCGTCGGCGATGACCGGGATTTCCCGGTCGGTCAGGGGCAGCTTCACCATCTTGCCGATGAGGTGCTTGTAGCGCTCATCTTCCGGGTGGACCATGACGGCGGTGTCGCCCAGCATGGTCTCGGGCCGGGTGGTGGCCACGGTCAGGGTGGTGCTGCCGTCCGCCAGGGGGTAGCGGATGTGCCACATGAAACCGTCTTCCTCCTCCTGCACCACTTCCAGGTCGGAGACGGCGGTGTGCAGCTTCGGGTCCCAGTTCACCAGGCGCTTGCCGCGGTAGATGAGACCTTCCTTGTAGAGGCGGACGAAGGATTCGGTGACGATCTTGTTGAGGCCGGCATCCATGGTGAAGCGTTCCCGCTTCCAGTCCGGGCTGGTGCCCATGCGGCGCATCTGGCGGGTGATGGTGCCGCCGGAGTATTCCTTCCACTCCCACACCTTTTCCAGGAACTTCTCCCGGCCCAGGTCGTGGCGGGAAATGCCCTGGGCGTCCAGCTGGCGCTCCACCACGATCTGGGTGGCGATGCCGGCGTGGTCGGTGCCCGGCTGCCACAGGGTGTTGTGGCCCTTCATCCGGTAGTAGCGGGTGAGGGCGTCCATGATGGTCTGGTTGAAACCGTGGCCCATGTGCAGGGTGCCGGTGACGTTGGGCGGCGGCAGCAGGATGCAGAAGGATTCGTCAGCGGGTTTGGAAGTGTCCAGGCCGGCGGCGAAATAATTGCGGGATTCCCACTCGGGGTACCAGCGGCGCTCGATGTCCGCAGGTTCAAAGCTCTTGGCGAGTTCCATGGATCTGATGATGGAAGGCAGAAAACCCGCGATTATACCGGCTCGGAGCCGGCGGCTGAGGCTGGACTGCTCGGTCTAGCGGGGCAGGCCCTGCATGTAGTCCCGGATGGCGCTCTGGGTGGTTTCCTCCAGGCCCAGGCGGATGTCCTGGCTGATCTGGGCCAGGGCCGCGTGCATGGCGGCTTCCACCAGGGTGGGAATCTCCGCCTGCAGCCGTTTCTGGATGGCGGCGGAGAGTTCCTGGCCCAGGGCTTCCAGGTCGGGCAGGGCTTGCTGCAGGTGGGGTTGGGGGGCCGGGCTATCCAGGTTGACCACGTCGGTGAGGACGGGCAGGTCGTCGTCTTCCAGGGGCGGTGGGGCCGGAGGTTGGGGGGCCGGGCGCTGGCGCTGCATGAAGGCGTCGGCCCGGGAGACCACGTCATCCAGGGGCGGGTAGGAGGGTGGAGTGATTTCCTGCATGGTCAGCGCCCCGCCATGTCGGTGGACTGAATCTCGCAGCCCATCTCCTTGTACTGCCGGAAGCGCTGGCGGGCCTGCTGGCGGTCTTCTTCCGACTGGCTGACCACTTCGATGAGGCTGGCAAAGCGGTCGAAGTCAGCGGGAATGTCGTCGGCCAGATTGAGCAGACGCTGATCCTGGGGCAGGGCGTCCAGCCGGCTGGCGATCAGGACCGGGGTTTCGGCGGCCAAGGGGGAGTCGGCCCGGCAGTGGGGCAGAAATCCCAGGGGGGGCTGGGTCCACAGCAGCCGGTCCAGCACCTGGGCCCGCTCCGGGTCCGGTGCATAGACGGTGAAGTCCTTGCCCTGGGCGTAGGCCTTGCTGACCAGGGCGCAGGCCGCCCCCAGCCGGTCCTGGACGTTGTGATAGAAGAAGACCTTGGTCACGGGGCGGGGGGACGGCTCAATGGAGTTTTTCCGTGCGCTTCAGCAGGTAGTGGGCCAGCAGGGACACGGGGCGGCCGGTGGCGCCCTTGTCCGAGCCGGATTTCCAGGCGGTGCCGGCGATGTCCAGGTGGGCCCATTCATACTTCTTGGCAAACCGGGACAGGAAGCAGGCGGCGGTAATGGCGCCGCCCCAGCGGCCGCCCACATTGCCCATGTCGGCGAAGGGGCTCTTGAGCAGGTCCTGGTAATCGTCCCAGAGGGGCATGTGCCAGGCCCGGTCATGGGCTTCTTCGCCGGCTGTCAGCAGTTCCCGGGCCAGACTGTCCTCGTTGGCGAACAGGCCGGTGGCCACATGGCCCAGGGCCACGACGCAGGCGCCGGTCAGGGTGGCCACGTCGATCACGGCCTCCGGTTCGAAGCGTTCCGCGTAGGTGAGGGCGTCACAGAGGATGAGCCGCCCTTCGGCATCGGTGTTGAGGATCTCGATGGTCTGGCCGGACATGGAGGTGACGATGTCCCCGGGGCGGGAGGCGTTGCCGCCCGGCATGTTCTCGCAGCTGGGCACCAAGGCGACGAGATTGACGGGCAGGGCCATGCGGGCTGCGGCCTGCATGGTGCCGAGCACGGCGGCGGCGCCGCACATGTCGTACTTCATCTCGTCCATGTCGGCGGCGGGCTTGAGAGAGATGCCGCCGGTGTCGAAGGTGATGCCTTTGCCGACCAGCACCAGGGGTTTGTCGCCGACCTTGCCGCCCTTATGCTCCAGAATGATGAACTTGGGCGCCTGACGGGAGCCCCTGGCCACGGAAAGCAGGGAGTGCATGCCCAGGGCTTCCATTTCCTCCCGTTCCAGCACCTGGCAGCTCATGCCGGTTTCCTGGGCCATCTGCTGGGCCTGTTCGGCCAGATGGCTGGGGGTGCATACGTTGCCGGGCTGGTTGCCAAGATTGCGTGCCAGGGCAATGCCCTCGGCGATGGCATTGCCCTGGGCCAGGGCTTCCTCGGCCGGAGGCAGCTCATTGCGCCTTTCCACGGCAAAGGTGAGTTTGCGCAGGGGGCGGCGGATTTCCGCCTTCTTGCTCTTGTACTGGTCGAAGCGGTACACGGCTTCCTGGGCGACCATGCTGGCCTGGCGGATGCGCCAGGCGACGCCGCGGCGTTTGGGGCCGGTTTCGGTGAGGAACAGGGTGCCGTCGAAGGCGCCGGTTTCGTTGAGGGTTTTCACCGCGGTGCGGATGGCGTCGCAGTATTCCTTTTCCCGGAACTCCTTTTCCTTGCCCAGGCCCACCAGCAGCACCCGGTCGCAGAGGGAGCCGGGTACGTTGTGGAGCAGCAGGGTGGTGCCGGATTTCCCTTCCATGTCGCCACGCCGGATGATGTCGGAGATATAGCCCTTGGCCGCCTTGTCCAGCAGCTCTGCCGGCAGGGTCAGCTTGCGGGGTTCGAACACGCCCACCACGACGCAGGCGCTGCGCTGTTTTTCCGGGCTTCCGCTTTTTATGCTAAATTCCACTCGCCGCTCCTTATCGCGTGATTTTCGACGACTGCGGCGATTATCCCTGCATTTTTTCACCGAAGTCAAAAGATGATCTTCGAGCGCGCCGCGCGGCGTGAATTCGCCCAGGCAGCAGCGGGTGTTTTTGTCGCACTTTTCGCCATTCTGGTATCCACCCAGCTGATCCGCCTGCTCAACGAGGCGGCCGGGGGGCGCCTGGCACCCGAGGCAGTGGTGGCCCTGCTGGGTTTTGCTGCCCTCAATTACCTGCCCATCCTGCTTTCCCTCACCCTGTTCATGGCCATCCTGCTGCCGCTGACCCGGGCGTATCGGGATTCCGAGATGGTGGTGTGGTTTTCCTCCGGTTTGCCCCTGACCGCCTGGTTACGCCCCGTTTTTCATTTTTCCCTGCCCATCGTGGTGGCGGTCGCGGCTCTTTCCCTGTTCCTGTCGCCCTGGGCCCTGTCCAAGAGCGCTGAATACCGGAGCAAGCTCGATGCCCGCAGTGATACCTCCCAGATTGCCCCTGGTGCCTTCCAGGAGGCCAGTTCCGGGGGGCGCATCGTGTTCGTGGAGCGGGTTGCCGAGGATGCCGGGTATGTGAAGAACGTTTTTGTCACCACGGTTCAGGAAGGACGCCTGGGGGTGGTGATGGCCGATTCGGGCCGCCAGGAAATCGTGGCCAACGGGGACCGTTTCCTTATGCTGAATCAGGGGCATCGCTACGAGGTGGAGCCCGGGTCGCCGGAGTTCCGGGTCATGGAGTTCGAGCGTTACGGGGTGCGCATCCATGATGCGGAGGTGCGCACGGCCGAGCGTACCCCTAAAACCATGCCCCTCTGGGATCTGTTGCAGGGGGACGGGGTGCGCGAGCAGGGCGAGGTCCTGTGGCGTTTTGGCCTGCCCCTGTCGGCCCTGCTGCTGGCCCTGCTGGCTATTCCCCTGTCTTTCGTCAATCCCCGGGCCGGCCGTTCCATGAACATGCTGCTGTCCATCGTGGTATTCACCCTTTACAACAATCTGCTGTCCATCAGCCAGGCCTGGGTGGCCCGGGAGCAGCTGCCTTTCGAAGTGGCGGTGTGGGCGCCCCATGTGTTCATGCTCCTGGTGTTGGCAGCCCTATTCCACCAAAGGCTGGCGGTGTTCGCCTTCTGGCGGCGTAAAACCCCATGAAAATCCACGAGAAATACATTGCCCGGGAGCTCCTGGCGGCCATCCTGCTGGTGCTGGCGGCTCTGGTGGCCCTGTATGGCTTCTTCGACCTGATCGAAAGTCTCAAGGACGTGGGCCGGGGCGAGTTCGGTGTCGGCCATGCCTTTGCCTACGTGGGGCTGCGCCTGCCGGGGCGGATCTACGAGTTGATGCCCATTGCCGCCCTGATCGGGGCCCTGTATGCCCTTTCCAGTCTGGCACGGCATTCGGAAATCACGGTGCTGCGGGCTTCGGGGATGACGACCCGGCAGCTGTTGCTGCTGCTTTTCAAGGTGGCGGGCCTGTTTGCCCTGGGGGCTCTGCTGCTGGGCGAGAGCGTGGTGCCGCCGGCGGAGCGCACGGCCCAGGAGATGCGGGTCAAGGCGATCCGCAATGTGGTGGCCAAGGAGTTCCGTTCCGGCCTCTGGGTCAAGGATGGACGCTCCTTCGTGAATATCCGTTCAGCCACCCCTGACGCCCGGCTGGAGCAGCTGCGCGTCTACCAGTTCGATGAGCAGAATCGCCTGCAATTCGTGATGGAAGCCCGGGAAGGGGTTTTTCTGGAGCCCGGGTTCTGGCAGCTGAACGAGGTGGTGCGCACGGTCCTGGAGGATGCCCGGGGGCAGGCCCAGCCCCGGGCCTGGGTGGAGCGGGAGGCGGAGTTGCGCTGGAGTTCGGCCCTGACGCCGGAGATCATCTCGGTGCTGATGGTGGCTCCGGAGCGCATGTCCCTGATCAGTCTGGTGACCTATTTGCGCCACCTGTGGACCAATAACCAGAAGACCGAGCGTTACGAGATCGCCCTCTGGAAGAAATTCTTCTATCCCATGGCGGCCCTGGTGATGGTGGCCCTGGCCCTACCCTTCGGTTACACCCACAGCCGCATGGGGGGCGTCAGCCTGCAGATTTTCGGGGGGGTCATGGTGGGGGTGTTGTTCCACATGCTCAATGGCCTCTTCTCCAGCCTCGGGGTGATTCATTCCTGGCCTCCCCTGGCCAGTGCCCTGGCGCCTTCGGCCCTGTTCCTGCTGGCAGCGCTGGGCATGCTGTGGTGGGTGGAGCGGCGCTGAGGGTTCTCTCAGGACTTGGCGGGTTTCTGCTCCGGGGCGATCAGGATGAGGCGGCTGCCGGCGATGCGGTCGTGAAGGAATTGCCTGTCCTTGTCGAACAGGGCCCAGAACACGCCGATACCGAAAAACAGCAGGCTGGGCCAGGCGGCCAGATAGCGCAGGACGGCCTGAAGCGGGCGCAGGGGGGCGCCGGACCGGTCCTGTACCTGGATTTTCCAGGTCTTCATGGCCAGGGTCTGGCCGCCGTTGAGCCAGAACCAGACGTAGTAGAGCATCAACAGCAGGATGAAGTGGGTGCGCACCACCCAGGAAGGGGCTACGACCTGGGCCAGGGTGCCGAGCAGGGCGTGGGGCAGGATGAAGCCGACGGCCACGAGGCCGAACAGCAGCAGGCTCTCGTACACCATGGAGGTCAGGCGGCGGGGGATGCTGGGATAGAGGGGGCTTCCGGTCATGGATTGGCGCGAATGTTTCGGTCGGAGGGACCGGATTTTGCCTCCGATTTCTGTTTCAGGCGCAATTTTTCTTCTTCCGGTAGCTGCTTGTAGGTTTCCCACTTGGCCTTGACCTCATCCCGCTTTTCGGGGGGCAGGCGCTTGAATTCCTGATACTGCTGGCGCACCCGGACCCGGTCTTCCGGGGGCATGGCGTGCCATTCCTGCATGCGCCGCTGCATCCGGGCCTGTTCTTCCGGCTTGAGCCGGGGGTAGCGCTTGGCGATGTCCAGCCATTTCTGGCGTCGGTAGTTTTCCATGTTGCCCCAGCTGTCCGCCAGGGGGGCGAGAATGCGCCGCTGCTCCTGGGTCAGCTGGGACCAGCCGGGCTGGGGCGGCACGACCTTGGGGCCCTGGGTAGTGCTCCAGGCGCTGCTGCTGGCCAGCAGGATGGCGAGGATCAGCCCTCGGAGGATTCTTCTAACCATGCGCGGAAGCCGGGGTCGGAGAAGGCCTTGGGAGGCAGGTCGTCGATCAGCAGGTCGCTGTCTACGGCGGCCATGTCGCTGATTTCGTTCTGGCCCTGCAGATAGGAGTCGGTCAGGCCCAGGGCGGCCACCAGGATGGCGGTGGCCAGGGCCGGGCGCAGCAGGCCGTGACCGAGCAGCCAGCCCTGACGGCGGCTTTCGCGGCGCTGTTGCAAGGCTTTCTGCCGGGCCATGGCCAGGCGGTCCTGCACCCGGTCGGGCAGGTCGGCCAGTCCTTCGTCCAGATGCTGGCGCAAGGTGGTGATCAATTGTTGGTCGTTCATGGCTGTATCCCCCGTTTTTCCAGTGCAGCGGCCAGTGCGTGTGTGGCTCTCGAGCAATGGGTCTTGACGCTCCCCTCGGAGCAGCCCATGGCTGCGGCTGTCTCCGCGACGTTCATGTCCTCCCAGTAACGCATGAGGAAGGCTTCCCGTTGACGTGCCGGAAGCCTGGATATTTCGGCTTCGATGATTTGCAGGGTTTGTCCCTGGCTCAATTGTTCTTCCGGCGTCCTGGCCAGATAGCCGGGGCGGTCGTCGGCGATGCTCTCCAGGGGGTCCCGGTCCTCATCGTCCTTGTTGCCGCCGAAGGCCGACAGCAGGGTTGTCCACATGTTGCGCACCTTGCTGCGCCGGAAATGGTCCCGGATGCAGTTCTGCAGGATGCGCTGGAACAGCAGGGGCAGTTCCTCCTCGGGGCGGTTCCCGTAACGGTCGGCCAGTTTCATCATGCTGTCCTGGACGATGTCCAGAGCGGCGTCCTCATCGCGGGTGGCGAACAGGGCCTGCTTGTAGGCACGTTTTTCAGTGCTGACGAGAAAGTCGGAAAGTTGCTTCGCTGTGGCCAGGGGAAAACCTCTTGAAAGCCTTGTTGTTATTGGGGTTTTGCGGTCACGCCTTGACCAATGGTCGGCGGTCGATTAACGTTGCGGGTTTTCAAGCAACCAGCTGAATGGGCGTAGCCATGATGATTACCGGCGCAGAAATTGTAATCAGGTGCCTGCAGGAAGAAAAGGTGGAACATGTTTTCGGGTATCCCGGCGGTTCCGTCCTGCACATCTATGACGAATTTTTCAAGCAGGATCAGGTAAAGCATATTCTGGTACGCCACGAGCAGGCTGCGGTGCACGCGGCTGACGCCTATTCCCGTTCTTCCCAGAAGGTGGGGGTGGCCCTGGTGACCTCCGGTCCGGGTGTCACCAATGCGGTGACCGGCATTGCCACGGCCTATTCGGATTCCGTGCCCCTGGTGGTGCTGTGCGGCCAGGTGCCCACCCACTACATCGGCCAGGATGCCTTTCAGGAATGCGACACCGTGGGCATCACCCGCCCCTGCGTCAAGCACAATTTCCTGGTCAAGGACGTCAAGGACCTGGCCGTCACCCTGAAGAAGGCTTTCCACATCGCCACCACCGGCCGCCCCGGCCCCGTGGTGGTGGACATCCCCAAGGACATCACCGCCAACAAGTGCGAGTTCGATTACCCCAAGGCTGTCCAGATGCGCTCCTACAACCCCGTGGTCAAGGGGCATCTGGGGCAGATCAAGAAGGCCGTGCAGCTCTTGCAGGAAGCCAAGCGCCCCATCATCTACACCGGCGGCGGGGTGATCCTCTCCGATGCGGCCGAGAAGCTGACCCAGCTGGCCCGCCGCCTGGGTTTCCCCGTCACCAACACCCTCATGGGCCTGGGGGGCTATCCCGCCACGGACCGTCAGAATGTGGGCATGCTGGGCATGCATGGCACCTACGAGGCCAACATGTCCATGCACTACGCGGACCTGATCCTGGCCATCGGTGCCCGTTTCGATGACCGGGTGATCGGCAATCCCGAGCATTTCGGCGAGGAACAGCGCAAGATCATCCACATCGATATCGATCCCTCTTCCATCTCCAAGCGGGTCAAGGTGGATGTGCCCATCGTCGGCAATGTGCCCGACGTGCTGGACGAGATGCTCAAGCTCCTGGATGAGGGCTTCAAGGCCGATGCCGGCCTGGCCGACTGGTGGAAGCAGATCGACGATTGGCGCGGCCGCGACAGCCTGCGTTACAAGCAGAGCGACCTGATCATGCCCCAGTTCGTGGTCGAAAAGCTCTACGAGGTGACCGGCGGCGAGGCCTTCATCACCTCCGACGTGGGTCAGCACCAGATGTTTGCCGCCCAGTACTACAAGTTCGACAAGCCCCGCCGCTGGATCAACTCCGGCGGTCTGGGCACCATGGGGGTGGGGCTGCCCTACGCCATGGGCGTGCGCTTTGCCAATCCCGAAGCCCCGGTGGCCTGCATCACCGGTGAAGGCTCGATCCAGATGTGCATCCAGGAAATGTCCACCTGCAAGCAGTTCGAGCTGCCGGTGAAAATCATCAACCTGAACAACGGCATGCTGGGCATGGTGCGCCAGTGGCAGGAGATGTTCTACTCCAAGCGCTATTCCCAGTCCTACGTCACTTCCCTGCCCGATTTCGTCAAGCTGGCCGAGTCCTACGGCCACGTGGGCATGAAGATCGAGAAGCCCGAGGACGTGGAGCCGGCCTTGAGGAAGGCCTTCACCGAATACAAGGACCGCCTGGTATTCATGGACTTCATCATCGACCCCACCGCCAACGTCTTCCCCATGGTGGCGGCCGGCAAGGGGCTGACCGAAATGATCCTGGCCGAAGATCTGTAAGGGGAGAGAGCGAACATGCGACACATTATTTCCATCCTGCTGGAAAACGAAGCCGGCGCCCTGTCCCGGGTGGCGGGCCTGTTCTCGGCCCGGGGTTACAACATCGAAACCCTGACCGTGGCCCCCACCGAGGATGCCTCCCTGTCCCGCATGACCATCGTCACCCGGGGTTCCGACGAGGTGCTGGAACAGATCACCAAGCAGTTGAACAAGCTGGTGGACGTGGTCAAGGTGGTGGATCTCTCCGAAGCCGCCCACGTGGAGCGGGAGCTGATGCTGATCAAGGTGCGCGCCACCGGCAAGGACCGGGAGGAGATGAAGCGCATGGCCGACATCTTCCGCGGCCGCATCATCGACGTGACCGAATCCACCTATGTGATCGAATTGACGGGAACCAGCGCCAAGCTGGATTCCTTCATCAACGCCCTGGATGCCGGGCTGATCCTGGAAACCGTACGTACCGGGGTTTCCGGCATCGGTCGCGGTGACCGTATTCTCAAAGTCTAACTATCTGCAAGGAAAGAGGATTTCATGAAAGTTTATTACGACAAGGACGCCGATCTCTCCCTGATCAAGGGCAAGAAGGTCACCATCGTCGGCTACGGCTCCCAGGGCCACGCCCACGCCCAGAACCTGAAGGATTCCGGCTGCAAGGTCACCGTGGGTCTGCGCAAGGATGGCGCTTCCTGGAAGAAGGCTGAAGCCGCCGGTCTGAAGGTGGAAGAGATCGCCAAGGCCGTCAAGGGCGCCGACGTGGTCATGATCCTCCTGCCGGACGAGAACATTCCCCAGGTCTACAACGAGGAAGTGGCCCCCAACCTGAAGAAGGGTGCCGCCCTGGCCTTCGCCCACGGCTTCAACGTCCATTACAACCAGGTCGTGCCCCGCGATGACGTGGATGTGATCATGGTCGCCCCCAAGGGCCCCGGCCACACCGTGCGCTCCGAGTACCTGAAGGGTGGCGGCGTGCCTTCCCTGATCGCCGTGTACCAGGACAAGACCGGCAAGGCCAAGGACATCGCTCTGTCCTACGCTGCTGCCAACGGCGGCACCAAGGGTGGCGTCATCGAAACCAACTTCCGTGAAGAGACCGAAACCGACCTCTTCGGCGAACAGGCCGTGCTCTGCGGCGGCGCCGTGGAACTGGTGAAGATGGGCTTCGAGACCCTGGTGGAAGCCGGCTACGCTCCCGAAATGGCCTACTTCGAGTGCCTGCACGAATTGAAGCTGATCGTGGACCTGATGTACGAAGGCGGCATCGCCAACATGAACTACTCCATCTCCAACAACGCGGAGTATGGCGAGTACGTGACCGGCCCCGAAGTCATCAACGCCGAATCCCGGGAAGCCATGCGCAACGCCCTGAAGCGCATCCAGACCGGCGAATACGCCAAGATGTTCATCCTGGAAGGCCGTACCGGCTACCCCAGCATGACCGCCCGCCGCCGCCTGAATGCCGTGCATCCCATCGAGACCGTCGGTGGCCAGCTGCGCGACATGATGCCCTGGATCAAGAAGAACAAGCTGGTGGACCAGTCCAAGAACTGAGCGCCACAACCAGCAGGGGCCATGGCGCTGGCCTGAATTTCCGCCTGCCCAGGGGCCTCTGGCCCCGGCCCCCCAGACTCGCCCGGATGCCCTCCGGGCGAGTCGTTTCTCCATAGGGAAACCATGAACAACTATCCCCACCCCATCATCGCCAAGGAAGGCTGGCCCTTCCTGATTCTCCTGCTCGTGGGCGCCGTCGGTGTCCAGGTCCTGCTTGGAACCTGGGTGGCCCTGCCCTGGTGGCTGGGGCTCCTGTTCGTCATCCAGTTTTTCCGGGATCCGGCCCGGCAGATTGCCGGCACCGGTCCCAAGAGCGTCGTTTCTCCCGCCGATGGCCGCATCGTGGCCGTGGAGGAGACCGAGGACGCTTACCTGAAGCGCCGCGCCATCAAGGTGAGCGTGTTCATGAACGTGTTCAACGTGCACTCCAACCGCTCCCCCGTGGATGGAGTGGTTCAGGAGGTCTGGTACAGCCCCGGCAAGTTCGTCAATGCGGACCTGGCCAAGGCCTCCACCGAGAACGAACGCTGCGCCATGCACCTGAAGACGCCCGAAGGCCAGGACGTGACCAGCGTCCAGGTGGCCGGCCTGATCGCCCGGCGCATCCTCAACTACATGGATGGCGGCATGCAGCTGGCCCGGGGCCAGCGTTACGGCTTCATCCGTTTCGGCTCCCGGGTGGACGTGTACCTGCCCCTGGATGCCAAGGTGAAGGTCGTGATCGGTGAAAAAGTGTATGCTTCGAGCACCCTGCTCGCCGAACTTGCCTGATATCGCCCATGCCGGAAATCAAACCCAGAAAAGCCCTGTTCAATCCTGAATTGCGTCGGCGGGGCATCTATGTGCTCCCCAACCTGTTCACCACCGCCGCCCTGTTCTTCGGCTTCTTCGCCATCGTGCAGGCCATGCAGGGCAGTTTCGAGAAGGCCGCCGTGGCCATCTTCATCGCCATGGTCCTGGACGGGCTGGATGGTCGGGTGGCCCGGCTCACCCGGACCCAGTCCGCCTTTGGCGCCGAGTACGACTCCCTCTCCGACATGGTCAGCTTCGGCGTTGCGCCGGCCCTGGTGATCTACGAGTGGGCCCTGACCGGCATGGGACGCCTGGGCTGGATCGCCGCCTTCGTCTACTGCGCTGGCGCCGCCCTGCGCCTGGCCCGTTTCAACACCACCCTGGAAGTGATCGACAAGCGCTATTTCCAGGGGCTGCCCAGCCCGGCGGCAGCGGCCCTGGTGGCCGGCTTCGTCTGGGTGATGATGGACTTCGGCGTCGGCGGCGAAGACATGCGTTGGTTTGCCCTGGTCATCACCATCTTTGCCGGGGTGACCATGGTCACCAACTTCCGTTTCTACAGTTTCAAGGACATCAATCTGCGCAAGAGTGTCCCCTTCATCGTGGTGGCCGCCCTGGTCCTGGCCTTCGTGCTGGTGTCCACCTATCCCCCCGGCGTGTTGTTCGGGCTGTTCTGCATCTACGCCCTGTCCGGTTACGTGCTTTCCCTGCTCCAGTTCCTGCGCAGGAAGCCGGCCGGCCACTAAGGGCCGGTCCGCCGCCGGTCCCCGTCTAGAACTCTGGAGCAAGACATGAAAGATCGTTTGGTCATTTTCGACACCACCCTGCGGGATGGGGAGCAGAGCCCTGGCGCCTCCATGACCAAGGAGGAGAAGATCCGCGTCGCCCGGCAGCTGGAAAAGATGCGGGTGGACGTGATCGAGGCCGGCTTCGCCGCCGCCTCCCCCGGCGACTTCGACGCCATCCGCGCCATCGCCGAGAGCATCCGGGAATCCACCGTCTGCTCCCTGGCCCGGGCCAACGAGAAGGACATCCAGCGGGCCGGTGAGGCCATCCAGCCGGCGGCGCAAAAGCGCATCCACACCTTCATTGCCACCAGCCCCATCCACATGGAAAAGAAGCTGCGCATGAGCCCGGACCAGGTGGTGGAGCAGGCGGTCAAGGCCATCGGCTGGGCCCGGCAATACACCGACGACGTGGAGTTCTCCGCCGAGGATGCGGGCCGTTCCGAGCTGGATTTCCTCTGCCGCATCTTCGAGGAAGTGATCAAGGCCGGCGCCACCACCATCAACGTGCCCGACACCGTGGGCTACAACTTCCCCAACCAGTTCGCCGAGACCCTGCGCCAGGTCATCGCCCGGGTGCCCAACTCGGACAAGGTAGTCTGGTCCGTGCACTGCCACAACGACCTGGGGCTGGCCGTGGCCAACTCCCTCTCGGCCGTGCTGGCCGGCGCCCGCCAGGTGGAATGCACGATCAACGGCCTGGGGGAACGGGCCGGCAACGCCTCCCTGGAAGAAGTGGTGATGGCGGTGCGCACCCGGCCCGACATCTTCCCGGTGGAAACCCGCATCGACACTACCCAGATCGTGCCCGCCTCCAAGCTGGTGTCCCAGATCACCGGCTACCCGGTGCAGCCCAACAAGGCCATCGTCGGCGCCAATGCCTTCGCCCACGAATCCGGCATCCACCAGGACGGCGTGCTCAAGCACCGGGAAACCTACGAGATCATGCGCGCCGAAGACGTGGGCTGGACCCAGAACAAGCTGGTGCTGGGCAAGCATTCAGGTCGCAACGCCTTCAAGAGCCGGCTGTCCGAGCTGGGCATCGTGCTCGAAGGCGACGAGGCCCTGAACGCGGCCTTCGCCCGCTTCAAGGAGCTGGCGGACAAGAAGCACGAAATCTTTGACGAGGACCTCCAGGCCCTGGTTTCCGACGAGACCGTCACCCCGGCCCAGGAGCACTACAAGCTGATCTACTCCCAGGTCTGTTCCGAGACCGGCGAGGTGCCCCATTCCCGGGTCACCCTGACCGTGGGAGGGCTGGAGCGCAAGGCCGAGTCCGATGGCTCCGGGCCCGTGGACGCCACCTTCAAGGCCATCGAGCAGATGGTGCAGAGCGGCGGCGAACTGCTGCTGTACTCGGTCAATGCCATCACCACCGGCACCGACGCCCAGGGCGAGGTCACCGTGCGTCTCTCCAAGGGCGGTCGAGTGGTCAATGGCCAGGGGGCGGATACCGACATCGTCGTGGCCTCCGCCAAGGCCTACCTGAACGCTTTGAACAAGCTGCACTCCTGCAGCGGCAAGGTGAATCCCCAGGGCGACGTGTAAGCCTGCTTGCGCGCCGATGAAAAACGCCGGGCGGGTCCCGGCGTTTTTTTGTGGTTTGCTCCCGCCTAGCTCAGGACCCGGAGGAGCTGGCGCTCTTGTTGCGGCTCGGGGCCGAGAGGCGGGCGTAGGCTACGACGCTGCAGAAGAACACCAGGGCCAGCAGGGTTTCCGCCAGGGCCAGCCACTGGCTGGGGCCCGTGTCGCTGGTGGCGCGCACGCTGCCTTCGAGCAGGTAGAGCAGGGCCAGCAGGGAGCTGACCTGGTAGCTGTAGCGCCGCCCGTTCAGGATGCCGAACAAAGGCAGCAGCAAGGGGAAGGCCTTGGCGGCCATCCAGGAGCCGCCGGGTTTCAGGGGGGCGAGCCACAGTTCCCAGAGCAGGCAGAGGAAGATCAGGGCAATCAGGCTGGCGCTGGCGGCCAGTTGCAGGCGTTTGAGCATGGAGGGTTCCGGTGGGGTTGGGGGGGCTTCAAGCCAGCTTCAGGGTGAGCTGGGCCAGGCGTTGGCCCTGGAGGAAGGCCAGCCGGGCCGCCTCGGGGCTGAGCACCGGGCTGCCCTGGGGGCCGGCCACGTGGCTGGCGCCGTAGGGGGTGCCGCCATCCCGGGTGGCGGCCAGCTCGGGCCAGCCATGGGGCAGGCCCATGAGCACCATGCCGTGGTGCAGCAGGGGCAGCATCATGGTCAGCAGGGTGGTCTCGTTGCCCCCGTGCAGGCTGCCGCTGGAGGTGAATACCGTGGCCGGCTTGCCGGCCAGGCTGCCGTTCTGCCAGGCGGTGATGGTGCCGTCCCAGAAGTACTTCATGGGGGCGGCCATGTTGCCAAAGCGGGTGGGGCTGCCCAGGGCCAGGCCGGCGCATTCCTCCAGGTCCTGGAGTTCCGCGTAGGGGGCGCCGCTGTCGGGTACCGGCGGGGCGCTGGCCTCGCACAGGGTGGAGACCTTGGGCACGGTGCGCAGCCGGGGCTGGGTGCCGGGCACGCTGTCTATGCCTCGGGCAATCTGCTCGGCCAGGGCCCGCACGGCGCCCCGGTGACTGTAGTAGAGAACCAGGATGTCTTTCATGGTGGGCTATTATAGCGGCCCATGTCCCGACCCCTTCACCGAGTCCTGCTCGATCTCCCCGCCGATCTGGTGCGCGTGTTCCGCCAGGAGCGCCTGACCCAGGTGGCTGCCTCCCTGGCCTTTTCCACCCTGCTGACCCTGGTGCCCCTGGTTTCCCTGGTCCTGGTGGTGGCTTCCTCCCTGCCCGGCTTCAACGTGCTGGTGGGGCAGCTGGACAGCCTGCTGATGCAGACCCTGCTGCCGGGCAAGTCGGGGGGCGCCGTGGCCGAGCAGGTCTATTTCATGGCCAGCAAGGCCAGGCAGCTCACCTGGCCCTGGGTGCTGGTGCTGGCGGGGATGGTGTTCCTGCTGCTGCATACCCTGGAGGTAGCCCTGAACCAGGTCTGGGGTATCAAGGAAGGGCGTCCCTGGCTGCGCCGTTTGCCCCTGTACCTGAGCGGGATGGTGGGGGTGCCTCTGCTGATGGGAGGGCTGACCAGTCTGCTGGGGTTCCTGATCAAGCTGGCCCTGGGCTGGAATGATGGGCTGGCGCCCCTGGAAACGGAGCTGCTGAAGGGGCTCAACCTGGCTCTCCTGGGAGGCTTCTTCGCCCTGTTCTACTATGCCATGCCCCATGTCCGGGTCAGTCCCTGGGCGGCCCTCTGGGGCGGGGTCCTGGTGAGCCTGGGGCTGGCTGGGATGAAGCTGGGGCTGCTCTGGTATCTGGCCCGGGTGTCCTTCTATTCCAAGGTCTATGGCACCCTCTCGGCCCTGCCCATCTTCCTGATCTGGCTTTATCTGGCCTGGATCCTGGTCCTGGTGGTGGCGGTCCTGGTGGCCAGCCTGGACGGGGCCCTCACGAAGCGTCGGCCTCGATCGTGAAGACTTCCACTCGGCCGGTCTGTTCGCTCACTTCCAGGGCCCGCACCTGACGGATCTCCAGGTTGGCCTTCTGGATCAGCAGCAGCAGCTTGCGGCTCTGGTCGGTGATGGCGCCGGCGGGCACCACCAGCACCGGTTCGTTCCGCAGGGGCGGCAGTTCCGGCAGGATCAGGGCCGAGGTGCGGCCCTGGTTGCCCGGGTCGCTGGGGATGGCGAGCAGGGCCGGGGTGGCTTCCGGGGCCAGGACCTGGAGGCCGATCTCGATGTGTTCGGGGTTTTCCGAGAGGGCCCAGCGCACCAGGCAGATCTGCCAGCGTTCGTTGCTGGCGAGCTCCGCATCGGTGCGCAGGGCGACGATGTCGCCCACCCGGATGCGCCCGGCCTTGCCGTGCAGGTGCATCAGGGCGTAGCCATCGGGACTCTCGTTGGTGATCATCCACTGGCTGAAATCCTCCTCGGCCATGGCCTCCGGGGTCTGCAACATGCGCCAGAGCCGCTCCAGGCCAGCCACCAGGGTGCCCCGGTGGGACTGCCGCCGGCGCGGGAAGCGGCGCTTGCCCGGGTTGCCCCAGAAGCTGGCGAGCCGGCGCAGGGTGCCCTTGCCGGCGGGCGTGTCTGCCAGGGCAGGGAGCTGCAGTTCCCTGGCCTTTTGCCCGGCGCTCAGGGCTGCCAGGTGGATGCCTGCCTGTTCGGCCATGGCGAGGCAGGAAAAGTAGTACACCTTGTAGTCCGGCGGCGGCGCCCGGCGGGCCAGGGCGAAGGCGGGAAAGTCCCGGCTGGGGTCGATCCAGAACAGGCCGCCGGTTTCGGCCGGCAGTCGGGCGCTGATGTTCAGGGTGCCGGCCCGCTGGCGCACGTATTCGGCCACGAAGGCCAGTTCCTGAGAGGAAAAGGAGGCGGGCTGGGCGCAGGCCAGCAGCAGGGCCTCGCCGTAGGCGGTGATGGGGCGCGGATGGCCAGGCTCGGGGGACATCTCCAGGCTGCGCAGGTAGGTGCCGTGCAGGCGCTGCCAGATGCCCAGGCCGGCGGGGGCGGCGACCAGGTAGCTGATGTACAGGTGCTTGTGCAGGCAGAAGGCGGTGCGCTCCAGGCTCAGTTCCAGCTCGCTGGCCTGGGCCTCCCCGGAGAGGGCGCTGAGCACCCCTTCGTAGCCCAGGGCGAAATCCTCCAGCACGTCCTGGAGGGTGTTGACCTGCTGGCGGATGCGCCGGGCCAGGGGAATGCCGGCGCCGGCAAACTGGGTGATCTGTTCTTCCAGGCGGGTGCTCAGGCAGGCAAACAGCATTTCCAGCAGCTTCAGGCTCTGGCGGGGGGGCAGGGGCGTCTCCCGCAGGGTGTCGAGCTGGGTGCCCAGTTCCTCCAGTTCCAGTTCCGTGGAGTCCCGGTGGGTGGCCAGCCAGGTCAGGATCAGGCGCACATTCCTGTCGGTGGGATCTGGTTTGGAATTCGGGGTGTCAGCCATGGGGTTCTCCAATCTCTCCGGAGCATAATCAAATTCGGCCTGCTTTTCATCCGTAAATGTTGCGTCGCCGCAAGGCGTGGGGCCGCTGCTCCATTCCGGTGTCGCGAACATGGCTTGTATTTCTCCGCTTTCCCTTTATAATTCAGCCCTTTTCGATTTCACTCAACCGGACAAAACAATGGTCGTTATTCGCCTTGCCCGCGGTGGTGCCAAGAAGCGCCCCTTCTACAATCTGGTCGTTACCGACTCCCGCAATCGCCGTGATGGCCGTTTCGTCGAGCGTATCGGCTTCTACAACCCCGTTGCCGCCGAGAGCGAAGAAGGCCTGCGCGTCGCCATGGACCGCCTGACCTACTGGCAACAGAACGGTGCCCAGCTGTCCCCCACCGTGGCCCGCCTGGTCAAGCAATACGCTGCCAAGCAAGCTGCCTGATTCATTCTGCCTTCAGGACTACCCTTGTCGGCTGCTGATATCGTCGTGCTCGGGCGCATCGTCGCCCCCTACGGCGTAAAAGGTTGGGTGAGGGTCCATCCTTTCGGGGATGATCCCCTGAGCTGGCGGGAAATGCCGGTCTGGTGGCTGGCTCCGGCAGAGACAGGGGCGTGGCAGGCGTATGAACTGCTCAGTTTCAAGGCCCACGGAGATGGCCTGGTGGCCGCTTTCGCAGGGGTGGAAGACCGTAATGGGGCCGAGGCCCTGAAGGGCTGGTGGATCGGGGCTCCCCGGGAAGCCTTGCCGCAACCCGAAGAGAACGAATTCTACTGGGCCGATCTGGTCGGCATGGTCGTGGTCAATGGCGCCGATGAGGTGCTGGGCACCGTACAGGGCCTGATCGAGACCGGCGCCAATGACGTGCTGCGGGTCGTCGATGCCGACGGAACGGAGCGCCTGCTGCCTTTCGTGGATGCGGTGGTCCGGGATGTGGATGCCGGCAACCGCCGGATTCGCGTGGAGTGGGGCCTGGACTGGTGAACGCCGGGGCGAATGCCGGAATGACGGATGCAGCAGGGTTGGGCGCGGTGTTTGACTGCGTCAGCATCTTTCCGGAGATGTTCGAGGCCCTGACCCGTTCAGGCATCACCCGCAAGGCCCTGGAAGAAGGCCGCTGGTCCTTCGCCGCCTGGAATCCCCGGGACTACGCCGAGAACGCCTGGCGTACCGTGGATGACCGGCCTTACGGCGGCGGTCCCGGCATGCTGATGCAGCCCGGCCCGCTGGAAAAGGCCATCCTGGCCGCCAAAGCGCGTCAGCAGGCAGCTGGCAAGGCGAGCAGCCGGGTGATTTATCTCTCGCCCCAGGGGCGGCCCCTGACCCACAGCCGGGTCATGGAGCTGGCTGGTGCGGAGGAAGGTTTGATCCTGCTCTGCGGGCGCTACGAAGGGGTGGATGAACGCCTGATCGAGCGCTGCGTGGATGAGGAAATCTCCATCGGGGATTTCGTCCTGTCCGGCGGCGAGCTGCCGGCCATGGTCCTGATGGATGCGGTGATCCGCCAGTTGCCCGGGGTGCTGGGCGATGCGGCCTCCGCTGTTGAAGATTCGTTCGTGGCGGGCCTGCTGGACTGCCCCCACTACACCCGTCCCGAGGTCTACGAGGGGCAGGGGGTGCCGGAAGTGCTGTTGTCCGGCAACCACGCAAGAATTCGCCGCTGGCGGCTCAAGGAGTCGTTGGCGCGGACCCGGAAGCGCAGGCCGGAACTCCTGACGCAACGCGCCATGAGCGCGGAAGAAACGCAACTCCTCGCCGAGATTCTTGCAGAAGAAGGGCGGCAGAAGAGCAATGCGGTGAGCAATGACACTTAACAAGGAACTCACATGAACCTGATCCAGCAACTGGAACAAGAAGAAATCGCCCGCCTGGGCAAGACCATTCCCGACTTCGCTCCCGGCGACACCGTCGTCGTGCAAGTGAAGGTCAAGGAAGGCAACCGGGAACGTCTGCAGGCTTACGAAGGCGTCGTCATCGCCAAGCGTAACCGTGGTCTGAACTCTGCCTTCATCGTGCGCAAGATCTCCTCCGGCGAGGGTGTGGAACGGACCTTCCAGACCTACTCCCCCCTGGTGGCCAGCATCGAAGTCAAGCGTCGCGGTGATGTGCGCCGTGCCAAGCTGTACTACCTCCGCGAACGTTCCGGCAAGTCCGCCCGGATCAAGGAAAAGCTGGTGCGCAAGAACGCCCCCACCGCCGCCTGATCGGCCCGGTGGTCAGCAGTACCTGGAACGGAGCGCCTCGGCGCTCCGTTTTTTCTTGGGGAAAACCATGGCGCCCGCCTGGCCTGAACGCCTGAAAGCCGCCCTCTTGCGCCGTGCCCGCATCCTGCTCGGGCTGCTGGCTGCCGCTGTCGGCCTGGGTTATGGGGGCGGCTGGCACTGGTTCGCCGAACTGTTCGCCCATTTCTTCATCCAGTACTGGCTGGCGGCCCTGGTCCTGGCGGCCATTTTCTTCTGGGCCCGCTCCCGGGGCTGGGCCCTGGCAGCCCTGGTCCTGCTGGCCTTGTGCAGCCTGGAGCTGGCCCCCTTCTTCCGGGCCGAGGAGGCGGCCCCGGCCGGGGACGAAGTGGTGGCGCTGCTGCAGTTCAATGCCGCCCAGTCCCCGGGGCGCCTGGAATCCTGGCTGGCAGCCACGACGCCGGGGCCGGACCTGATCCTGCTCCTGGAGGCGACGCCGGATTTTGTACCCCTGCTGGAGCGCCTGCGCCCCCGCTACCCCCATCAGTGGCAGCGCCTGCAGGAGGGACCCTTTGGCATCGCCCTCCTGAGCCGGCGTCCCTTCGCCCGGGCGGCGGCCATCGAACCCATAGGTCCGGAGCACCCGGGCTTGGACCTGCGCCTGGAATCCGGGGGGCGGCCGTTGCGCATCCTGGGCATCCACCCGCCGCCGCCCCTGGGGGAACTCCTGGCCGGACAGCGGGACCGCTACATGGATGAGCTGGCGGGTTTGCTGCGCCCGGAGGAGGCGACCCTGGTGCTGGGGGACCTGAACTCCACGGTCTGGTCCCCTCGCCTCAGGGCGTTCATGGCGCGTACGGGCATGGCCGATTGTCAGCGGGGGCTGGGCCTGGCGGCTAGCTGGCCGGCGGCGACGGCGGCCCTGCCCGGGGTGGGCGGGCTGCTTGGTCTACCCATAGACCTTTGCCTACAGGCGGGACCGGTGCGGCTGCTGGAACGCCGGGTGGAGGCGGATCTGGGCTCCGATCACCTGCCGGTACTGACCCGTTTCAGCTTCTGAGTCCGTCCCAGTCGATGCCGGCGAACAGGGCCATGAGCCTGGCGCCCCGGGGGGGATGTACCTGGGCAAACCAGGCGATGCGTCCTTGCAGGTGGGCTCGGAAATCCGGCCGGCCTTCCCGGTTCTGGCTGGCCGGTCCATGCCGGCGGCAGTTGGTGAGGATGGCCTTGAGCCGGTCGTACTCCTGGCGGGGCAGGTTGAGCTGCTGATTCACCACCAGGCCGGTGACTGACTGGCGGGTGCTGGCGGGCAGGATGCGGGTCTTGCGCCAGTGGGGGGTGAAGCCTTCTTCCAGGATGATCTCCTGGACCATGGTGAGGATGCGCCGGCCCCGGCCGGGGTCGTGGCTGGGGAGGGAAAACACCAGATCATCCACATAGCGGCTATAGACGGCCCCGGCTTCCCTGGCGGCGCCGGCCAGGCGCAGGTCCAGGCGGTAGGCGCAGAGATTGGCCAGGGCCGGGGAGGTGGGCGCTCCCTGGGGCAGGTGGCGTTCCATGAACTGGCGGGCCCAGGCCTGTCGTTGGCGGCGTTCTTCCGGGCTCGGGTATTCCTCCTGGGGAACCTGGCGCAGCACCCCTGGGGGCGTGCCGTGGGTGGTCAGCCCGGTCAGGTAGCGGGCGGTTTCCCGGGGGTAGCCCAGGGTGCGGAACAGGGCGTGCACCCGGGCTCCGGGTATGCTCACGAAAAAGTCGCGCAGGTCCAGCTTCAGGAGCAGGGGGGCGCCCGTGTGCAGCGCCCCGTTGCTCAGCACCGAGCGGCCCCGGACGCAGCCCTGGGCCGCCGGATGCACCGGCACCCGGTTGAGGATTTCCGCCAGGATGCGGCGCTGCAGGGCCCGGAGTCTGGCCTTGGGGGCTTCGATCAGGCGGGCGCCGCCCTGGCGTTTCTGCATCCAGCGGTAGTGGTAATGCCCGAGCTCCGGGGCCTGGGGCCGCCGGCCTCCGGGGTTGGCGAACCAGTCCAGCTGGGTGGGGGAGAGCTCCAGCCAGTCCGCCAGTTCCCCGGTGCTGGCCAGGGCAGGCAGGGCCACGCCGGCCAGGGCGCCGGGGCGTGGAGCCATGCGCGGCTGCAGGGGGAAGAAGCCCCGTACCCGGGGCGGCGTGGCACCCAGGAAGGGCGGGTAGGCCAGGATCAGGGCGAGGATTTCATCGTGTTGCTCGGGCTGCCAGGGACGCCCCTGGCCCAATTCGAAATGCAGGCGCAGGCACAGGTCGGTGAGCCAGGGCCAGGGGCTGCCCAGCAGTCTGGTGCCCCGCTCCCGCATGGGGCCGGGCCGGTCGTCGCCGTACAGGAAGGCGCGGGTCAGGGCCTCCGCCACCTGGCGGATGTGGGGGGTGATGGGCGGGGGAAACCAGGGCTCGTCCACGGCGGCGGGGCGGGAAGTGGGAGGGGGGTTGATGCGCCCTCCAGCCTGTCGTGTGGTGCCTGAGCAGATCACGCCGCAGGCGTGGGCCGCTCAGGCAGGGAAATACCGGACTACCAGAACATCCCTGGGGTAACCCCAGAGCCGCCGGACTCCGAGGAGGACGGCTTACGCCTGGAGGGGCGCATCACGGGGCAGCCTAATGCAAGGAGGATGGGCGGGTCAAATGGGGCGATCGCAGGGGGCGGATCGAAGGGGGCGGATCGAAGGGGCGCGGCCGGCCGGGCGCCTTGCCCCCTCCTGCGGTATCCGGCCGGGCTGAGCTGGTCTGGCTCAGGGGTGACGGGCCGGCGCCTTCTTGTCCCGTTCGATCAGGGCGTAGGCGGAGTGGTTGTGGATGGATTCGAAGTTCTCCGATTCCACCACGTAGTAATCGATCCGGGGTTCGGCGTTCAAGCGGGCGGCCACGTCGCGCACCATGTCCTCGACGAACTTGGGATTGTCGTAGGCCCGTTCGGTGACGTGCTTTTCATCCGGGCGCTTCAGGAGGCCGTACAGCTCGCAGGAGGCCTCGTCCTCCACCAGGCGCACGATCTCCTCGATCCACATGAAGTCGTTGGTGCGGGCGGTGATGGTGACGTGGGAGCGCTGGTTGTGGGCGCCCCGCTCGGAAATCTTCTTGGAGCAGGGGCAGAGGCTGGTGACCGGCACCACCACCTTGAGGCTGGTGGCGATTTCCCCGTGGCAGATGTCGCCAATGAAGGTCACGTCGTAGTCCATCAGGCTCTGCACGCCGGACACCGGGGCAGTCTTGTTGATGAAGTAGGGGAAGCTCATCTCGATGTGCCCGGTCTGGGCCTCCAGCCGTTCCACCATTTCCTGCAGCATGGTGGGGAAGTTCTCCACCGAGATTTCCTGGTCGTGGCCGTTCAGGATCTCCACGAAGCGGGACATGTGGGTGCCCTTGAAGTTGTGGGGCAGGCCCACGTACATGTTGAAGCTGGCGATGGTGTGCTGGATGCCGCGGCTCTTGTCGCTCACCTTGATGGGGTGGCGGATGGACTTGATGCCCACCTTGTTGATGGCCAGCTGGCGGGTGTCGGCAGAGTTCTGCACGTCGGGGATGATGGGGTTGGGGCTCATGCTGTTCCTGTTTTAAGAATGGTCTTGTTGGGCATTCCGGACCGACTTGACGATGCCTGCGGCGTCCAGACCCAGGTCGGCCAGCAGCTGGCCCTGTTCGCCATGATCGATGAAGTGGTCCGGCAGGCCCAGGCGCAGCAGGGGGGTATCCAGACCCCGCTGTGCCAGGATGCGGGCCACTTCCGAGCCGGCGCCGCCGATCAAAGCGTTTTCTTCGATGCTCACCAGGAGCGAATGGTTCCCGGCCAGTTCCGCGATCAGCGCCTCGTCCATGGGCTTCACGAAGCGCATGTTGGCGACGCTGGCATCCAGGGTTTCCCCGGCGGCCAGGGCCGGGGCCACCATGCTGCCGAAGGCCAGCAGGGCCACATCCCGGCCCTGGCGCAGCAGTTCCCCCCGGCCCACGGGCAGGGTGTCGAGCCCGGTGTCGGGCAGGCTGCCGTTGCCGCCGCCCCGGGGGTAGCGCACGGCGGTGGGGACGTCCAGGGCGTAGGCGGTGCTCAGCATGCGCCGGCATTCGGCCTCGTCGGCGGGGGTCATGATCACCAGGTTGGGGATGCAGCTCAGGTAAGAAAGGTCGAAGTGGCCGTGGTGGGTGGCCCCGTCGGCGCCCACCAGGCCGCCCCGGTCGATGGCGAACAGCACCGGCAGGTTCTGCAGGGCCACGTCGTGGATCAACTGGTCATAGGCCCGCTGCAGGAAGGTGGAGTAGATCGCCACCACCGGCTTCAGGCCCTCGCAGGCCAGGCCGGCGGCGAAGGTGACGGCGTGCTGCTCGGCGATGCCCACATCGTAATAGCGTTCCGGGAAGCGTTCGGCGAAGCGCACCAGGCCCGAGCCTTCACCCATGGCCGGGGTGATGCCCACCAGGCGCGGGTCGGCGGCGGCCACGTCGCACAGCCAGTCCCCGAACACCTGGGTGTAGGTGAGCTTGCCTCCCCCCTTGCCGGCCTGGATGCCCTGGCTGGCGTCGAACTTGCCCACCCCGTGGTAGAGGATGGGATTGGCCTCGGCCAGCTTGTAGCCCTGGCCCTTCTTGGTGATCACGTGCAGGAACTGGGGGCCCTTGAGCTTCTTGATGTTCTCCAGGGTGGGCAGCAGGGCATCCAGGTCGTGGCCGTCGATGGGGCCGTAGTAGTGGAAGCCGAATTCCTCGAACAGGGTGCCCGGGGAGATCATCCCCTTCACGTGTTCCTCGGCGCGCCGGGCCAGCTCCAGGAGCGGCGGGGCGAAGCCGAGCATGTGCCGGCCCGCTTCCCGGGCGGCGTTGTAGGTCTTGCCCGACATGAGCCGGGTGAGGATGCGGTTCAGGGCGCCCACCGGGGGCGAGATGGACATCTCGTTGTCGTTCAGGATCACCAGCATGTCCGCATCGGCGACCCCGGCATTGTTCAAGGCCTCGAAGGCCATGCCGGCGGACATGGCGCCGTCGCCGATGATCGCCACCACCTTGCGCTTCTCCCCCTTCTGCTTGGCGGCCAGGGCCATGCCCAGGGCGGCGGAGATGGAGGTGGAGGAGTGGCCGACGCCAAAGGTGTCGTAGGGGGACTCGCAGCGCTTGGGAAAGCCGGAGACGCCGCCCTGCATGCGCAGCCGGGCCATGCCGGCGCGCCGCCCGGTGAGCACCTTGTGGGCGTAGCACTGGTGGCCCACGTCCCAGACCAGGCGGTCTTCCGGGGTGTCGAACAGGTAGTGCAGGGCGATGGTGAGTTCCACCGTGCCCAGGTTGGAGGACAGGTGGCCGCCGGTGCGGGACACGGATTCCACCAGGAAGTCCCGCAGTTCCTCGGCCAGCAGGGGCAGCTGGCGCCGCTCCAGGCGGCGCAGGTCGGCGGGGGACTGGATGTGGTCCAGCAGGGAATAGGAGGGCAGGGGAGGCGTGGTCATCAGAATTGTCGATGGCAGATGAAATCCGCCAGTTCGGTGAGCCGCCGGGCCCGGGGACCGAAGGGGGCCAGGGCTTCCAGGGCCTCGTGGCGCAGTTCGGCGGCGTAGCGGCGGGCGCCTTCCAGTTCCAGAAGGCTCACGTAGGTGGGCTTGTCGGCGGCCTCGTCCTTGCCGGCGGTCTTGCCCAGGGTGGCGGTGCTGGCGGTGCAGTCGAGGATGTCGTCCACCACCTGGAACAGCAGGCCGGCGCGTTTGGCAAAACGGTCCAGCTGTTCCCGCTCCTCCGGCTGCAGGGGGTCGCCGCACAGGGCGCCGAGGAGTACGGCGGCCCGGATCAGGGCGCCGGTCTTGAGGGCGTGCATCAGTTCCAGCTCGGGCTGGTTCAGGGCCTTGCCCACGGCAGCCAGGTCTATGGCCTGACCGCCGCACATGCCCAGGGAGCCGCTGGCGTGGGCCAGCAGGGCCAGCATTTCCACCTGCCGGGCCGGGTCGGTCAGGCCGGGCTGGGCGAGGATTTCAAAGGCCCGGGTCTGCAGGGCGTCGCCCACCAGGAGGGCCGTGGCCTCGTCGTATTCCACGTGGCAGGTGGGCCGGCCCCGGCGCAGCACGTCGTCGTCCATGCAGGGCAGGTCGTCATGGACCAGGGAATAGGCGTGAATCAGCTCCACGGCGCAGGCCGCGGCGGCCAGCCGTGCCGGGGGGGCATTGCTGAGCTGGCCGGCGGCCCAGGTCAGCAGCGGCCGCACCCGTTTGCCGCCGCCCAGGGCCGCGTAACGCATGGCCTGGTGCAGCCGCTGGGGAATGGCGTCGGGGGAGGGCAGGCGCTCGGCCAGGGCGGTTTCCATTTCCGCCTGGACCTGGCCCATCCAGGTCTGGAAGTCGCAATCGGGACAGATGTTCATGGCCGTTCTCCCTCGGGGTTCCAGTCCTTCAGCTGGCCGGCCTCCATGATCTGGATCTTCTGTTCGGCGGCCGTCAGCTGTCCCTGGCAGTGCTGCAGCAGGGCCATGCCGCGCCGGTAGGCGGTGATGGAGTCTTCCAGCTCCAGCTTGCCGCCTTCCATGGTCTGCACCAGGGCTTCCAGTTCGGCGAGGGCGGCTTCGAATTTCAGGTCGGCGGGGAGGGCTGGGGGGGCTTCCGGGTTGGACATGGAGGTCAGTGCGAAGGAAACGGCCGAAAATACTGAATTAGAGGCTTTTGGTCAAATAGTTACCGGGGTACAATCGCCCCTCTTTTTTTGGCCAAGGCTTTGGCCCTAGCCCGTTGGAGGTGTGGAATGACCGACATTGCGACATTGTCCCGGTTGGCCCCCGCAGTTTCCCAACTGCCGGTGGACTGGTATTTCGACGAAAAGATCTTCGAACTGGAGAAGAAGCTTATCTTCGATGCCGGTCCCGGCTACGTCGGCCACCAGCTCATGGTGCCCGAATCGGGCGACTACCGTTCCATGGAATGGCTGGACCATGCCAAGCTGCTCCTCAACAACGAGGGCAACATCTGGCAGATGTCCAACGTCTGCCGCCATCGCCAGGCCATCATGCTGCAGGGCTCCGGCAAGCTGCAGGGCAGCATCGTCTGCCCCATCCACCGCTGGACCTACGACACCCAGGGTGAGCTGATCGGCGCCCCCCATTTTCCCCAGAATCCCTGCCTGAACCTGAACAAGGCCCAGCTGGAAAACTGGAACGGCCTGCTCTTCAAGGGCCCCCGCTCCGCCAACGCCGACCTGGCCGGCATGAACGTGGCCGGTGAATTCGACTTCTCCGGCTACAAGCTGGACAAGGTCGAGATGCACGAGTGCAACTACAACTGGAAGACCTTCATCGAGGTGTACCTGGAGGACTACCACGTGGTCCCCTTCCACCCGGGCCTGGGCAACTTCGTCACCTGCGACGATCTCTCCTGGCAGTTCGGCGAGTGGTACTCGGTGCAGAAGGTGGGCATCACCTCCCTGATGAAGGAATCCACCTCCGCCGTCTACAACCGTTGGCAGAAGGTGGTGCGCGAGTACTACGGCGACCGGGGCCAGACCCCGCCCCAGGGCGCGGTGTGGCTGACCTACTACCCCAACATCATGGTGGAGTGGTATCCCCACGTGCTGGTGGTGTCCACCCTGGTGCCCATGGGCGTGCACAAGACCATGAACGTGGTGGAGTTCTACTACCCCGAGGAAATCGTGGACTTCGAGCGGGAATTCATCGAGGCCGAGCAAGCCGCCTACATGGAAACCGCCATCGAGGACGACGACATCGGTGAACGCATGGACCGGGGCCGCATGGCCCTGGAGGCTGAAGGCATCAACGAAGTGGGCCCCTACCAGAGCCCCACCGAAGACGGCATGCAGCACTTCCACGAGTTCTACCGGCGCATCATGGAGTCCGCCATCCAGGAATCCCGCCGCTGAAACGGCCGGAAGCACCAGGGGCGCCGGGGTAAAATCCGGCGCCCCTGTTCTTTTCCCGGAGCCTTCCGCCCATGCAATCCCTGTGGATGATCGCCGCCAGCTTCCTGTTTGCCTGCATGGGCCTGTGCGTCAAGCTGGCCGCCGAGGCCGGCTTCTCCGCCGCCGAGATCGTCTTCTACCGCTGCGCCATCGCCCTGGTGCTGATGACGGTGATGGTGCGCCTGCGCGGGGTCTCCCTGCGCACCAGCCACTGGAGCTTCCAGCTGCAGCGGGGCGTCTCCGGCTTTCTCGCCCTGACCCTCTATTTCTGGGCCATCACCATGCTGCCCCTGGCCACGGCGGTGACCCTCAACTACACGGCGCCCATCTTCCTGGCCCTGCTGCTCATGGCCCTGAGCGGCGTACGGCTCACCAGCGGCATGACCCTGGCCCTGGGCATGGGGCTGGCCGGGGTGGGCTTCCTGCTCCAGCCCAGCTTTGCCGCCGAGCAGTGGTTCGGCGGCCTGGTGGGGCTCACTTCCGGGATGCTCGCGGCCCTGGCCTATTACAACGTGCGGGAGCTGGGGGCCCTGGGGGAACCCGAAACCCGCACCGTGTTCTATTTTTCCCTGCTGTCTACGGTGGGCAGCCTGGTCTGGCTGGCCTTCTCGGAGATGCACATGCCCACCGGGGACAACATCCTGATCCTGCTCGGGGTGGGCGGTTTCGCCACCCTGGCCCAGCTCGCCATGACCCGGGCCTACGCCCGGGGCAAGACCCTCTTGAGCGCCAACCTGGCCTACAGCACCGTGGTCTTCGCCAGCCTGTTCGGCGTGCTGTTCTGGGGCGAGCACCTGGGCTGGCCCGAAGCCCTGGGCATCCTGCTGGTGGTGCTCTCGGGCATTGCCGCCAGCCGCTTTTCCCGGGCCAGTCCGGCCGAGCAGGATTGACGCCGGGCGCAGCCACTGGAGCCGACCTGCCGGGGAATCCGGGTTAAACTGGCGACATCCACAACGATAACGACACACGAGTACAGGAGCCCATCATGATCGTCACCGACCACCAGCCCCGCCGCGTCAATGTGAGTGTCTACGGGGAGTTCACCCTGGCGGACTACAAGGAATTCGAGGAACTGGTGAACTACAAGATCCAGTTCGAAGGCCCGGTGGATCTTTATTTCGACCTGCGTGAAATGGGCGACGTGACCCTGGACGTGGCCTGGGAGGAACTGCGTTTTTCCCGCCAGCACCCCAAGGATTTCCGCCGCGTCGCCGTGGTCACCGACAGCCAGTGGGTGACCTGGAGCGCCTGGCTGTCCCAGGCCTTCGTGGAAGCCGACGTGGAGGTGTTCGACGCCCCCGAGGCCGCCCAGGCCTGGCTGGACGAAGAAGCGGCAGCCTGAGGGCGGCTTCATCCGGCAGGACGGGGAACGGGGCTCAGGCCCCGTTTTCCTTTCTGGCGCCGGCGGCCCCAGAGGCGGCCCCGGGCGCTCAGCGGGCGTTCAACCTTAAAACCTCAGTTAAACCACAGAGGCACAGAGACGCCGAGGAAAAACAAAGACTTGTCCTGGAAGGCCAGGTCACTTTCTAGGTGAGCGTGGAAGATAGTGCAAGCCATTGTTTTTTTGAACTTCTCTGTGTCTTTGTGTCTCTGTGGTGAGGTTTTTAGGTTCATTGGTCTGAACTCTGGTAGGTCACGGAGCCGGGCTTGGCTTCAACCCGGTTGTAGCGCACCACCTGGCCGGTGATCGGGTGGTAATAGGCTTCGACGATGCTGCCGTCCTTGTGGATGGCGTAGAACTCGTAGCAGTTGCCCCGGGAAACCTTGAGCTTCACCTGGGTGAAATCCTGCTCTCCGAACACCGCCCGGATCTTGGCTTCGCTCATCCAGCTGGCGCGCTCGCCCGGGTCGCTGCACACCACCTTTTCCCCGGGCGGGCTGGCGTGGGCCTGATGGAGGGCTGCCACGGCAAGCAGCAGGGAGAGACTGAGGCGAACAAGGTGGCGCATGACTGGGCTCCGGGGGTGAGGATCACTGGGGCCGCTGCCGGGTCTTCCCCGGCGCAGCGAACAGGGGCAATTCTAGGGGGGCGGCGCTTAACCGCAGGTGAACGCGCTGCCGGGGATTTCCCTTTGCCGGCAGCGGCGCCGGGGCTCAGGTTTTCTTGCCGCTGTCGGCAGGGGGCGTGATGGCCCGGCCATCCTCGTCGGCGGCCTGGAGCAGCCATACCAGGTCCTCGTCCTGGAGCGGGGTCGGGATCATCTGGTTCCAGCTCCAGCGCAGCACCGGGCCCATGAACACGTAGCGGGCCAGGACATCGCCGCGGCGGGTGACGGCGAAGAAAGGCCAGCTGGAACGGATGGCTTCCTTGATTTGCTGGTCGGTCATGGGGCACTCCCGGTTCAAAACAGGCTTCCAGTCTGGCCGTCCGGGGCCCATCAGGCAAGCCCGGGGGACCTTGGGGGTCAAGTTTTGCCCCAGTCGGCCGTCATGAAGAGGGTCCAGGGGGCCTTGCGTGGGGCCCCGGCATCAGGAGAGAAGCGTGAAGATCGACAACATGCAGTGGCGCGTCAACCTGCGTAACGCCTTGTACGAAGGGGCGCGCCAGGAAGAAACCCCCCAGCAGAAGCGGCTCAAGGAAATCCAGGAAAGCCTGCAGCGCCTGCAGGAAATGCCCAGCCCGAAAACCAGCCAGAAGCAGGCCGCCGCCGAGCGGGTGGGCTGGCTCAAGCAGCGTCTGGAAGCCCTCAAGATGATGTTGCTGCACGCCACCCCGGAGCAGGCCAAGGCCCTGGCCCGGGAGCTGAAGAGCATCGCCAAGGAGCTGGCCTCGGCGGCCAAGAGCCTGTCCTCGGGCTCCGGCTCCGGCACCACCCAGCCCACCGTGCAGGGCAGCGCCGGCGCTGAGGCCGGTGCAGCCGCCGGCACCGATGAAGCCGGGCAGCAGGCGGAAGGCGGGGCGGCGGAAGCGGCCGTGCGCCAGGCCGAGGCGGAGGCGGCCCAGGCGGCGGCAGGGGAATCCGCCGGCGCAGCTGCCGGGACGGCCGGGGCCGGCAGTGAAGCCGCGGCGGCCGAGGCCGGGCAGGAGGCCAGCGAGGCCAGCCAGGAACCCGGAGAAAGCCAGCGGGACGATGGCGCCATGGAGGCGGCCGCCGACAAGAGCCTGCGGCAGCTGCTGGCCGAGGCGCGCAAGCTGCTCAAGGAGGCCCTGGACCTGCTCAAGGCCAAGCTCAGGCAGGGGGACGAGGAAGCCCGCCGGGATGCCCAGGCGGCGGAAAAAAGCCTGGGGGATCTGGACGATGCCCTGGCCCAAGGGGGCGACAGCGGCTTCTACACGGCCCAGGGGGACCTGGGGGGCGGCGAAGCCGTGGCCGGAGCCGGGGGCGCCGAGGTGGGCGCCAACATCAGCGTCAGCGTCTGAGCCCGGTTCAGCTGCCGGCCAGGGCCCGGGCGATGCGGTTCCTGCCCACCGTGGGTTTGGGCACCCGGGTATCGAACCAGGCGCGCACGTCCTCGTCCAGGCCGATGCCGTGCATGTAGTTGTAGAGGGCCTTGTTGAGGCCCTGGCCCAGGAGGTCGTGATCCACCCCGGTGGGGTCGTTGAACTGCACGTCGTTCTTGGCAAATTTCCCCGGCGGCAGGGGGCGCAGGGTGATGCCGTATTCGGCGGGATTCATGCCCACCGGGGAATGCACGGTGCAGGCGAAGCGGTGAAAGAAGCCGGACTGGATGCAGCCTTCCTGGAACAGTTGGCGCACGTATTCCAGGGCATCCACGGTGTCCTGCACGGTCTGGGTGGGGAAGCCGTACATCAGGTAGGCATGCACCAGGATGCCCTGGTCGGAGAAGGCCCGGGTGACCCGGGCCACCTGTTCCACCGACACGCCCTTCTTCATCAGTTGCAGGAGCCGATCCGAGGCCACTTCCAGGCCGCCGGAGATGGCGATGCAGCCGCTTTCCGCCAGGAGTTCGCAGAGTTCCGGACTGAAGGATTTCTCGAAGCGGATGTTGCCCCACCAGGAGACGGCCAGGTTGCGTCGCAGGATTTCCTCGGCCAGGGCCCGGAGGGCCTTGGGGGGCGCCGCCTCGTCCACGAAGTGGAAGCCGGTCTGGCCGGTCTCGGCGATGATGGCCTCCATGCGGTCCGCCAGGAGGGCGGCGCCGGCCGTGTCGTAGCGGCCGATGTAGTCGAGGCTCACGTCGCAGAAGCTGCACTTCTTCCAGTAGCAGCCGTGGGCCACGGTGAGCTTGTTCCAGCGCCCGTCGGACCAGAGCCGGTGCATGGGGTTGAGCATGTCCAGCACCGAGAGGTAGCGGTCCAGGGGCAGGCCGTCCCAGGTGGGGGTGCCCACCTCGGCGAAAGGGATGTCCGGCTCGCCACTGTTGAAGTAGCGCACCTGGCCCTCGACCCGGGTGAAGGTGCGCACCAGATTGAGCCGGGGCCGCTTACCCTGCAGGTGTTCCAGCAGGGCCAGCAGGGGCCGCTCCCCGTCGTCCAGGCAGACGTAGTCGAAGTAGTCGAAGACCCGGGGTTCCGCCAGCTCCCGCAATTCGGTATTGACGTAGCCGCCCCCCAGCACCAGGGTCAGGTCCGGGTAGCGGGCCCGGATCGCCTGGGCCATGCGGAAGGCCCCATAGACCGAGCCGGGAAAGGGGGTGGAAAGCAGCACCAGGCTGGGCTGGTGACGCTCGATGGCGGCCAGGGTCAGGCGTTCCAGGGTCTCGTCCACCAGGGTGGGCGGCGCCGCCAGGGCCCGGGCCAGGGGGTCGAAGCTGGCCTGGCTCAGGGCCAGGGACTCGGCATAGCGGACGAATTCGAAGCGGGGGTCGGCCACCTCCCGCAGCAGGTCGGCCAGGTCGTTCAAGAACAGGGTGGCCAGGTGCCGGGCCCGGTCCTGGGTGCCCAGGGCGCCGAAGGCCCAGGCCAGGGGGTCCTCGCCCTCCTCGGCCAGGTAGGCGTCCAGGCTGTCGAAGCGAGGTCCCTCGGGCAGGAAGCTGCGGCTGGCGATGCGTAGCGCCATGGAGGGGTCGCGCCCCTGGAGGAAGGCTACCGCCGGATCGATGCGGCTGCGGTACAGGGGGAAATGCTGGAGAAAGCCCGCCGCCAGGGGCGAGCGTTCCTTCCTCGGCAGGGTTTCGATGCGGGCTTTGAGGGCGTCCAGCCCGGCGGGGGAGAAGAGTGCCAGCACCAGTTCCAGGGCGATGTCCGCCTGCATCGCCGCCACCCCCCGGGAACGCAGGAAGCCCGTCAGGTAGGCCGTGGACGGGTAGGGGGTGTTCAACTGCGTCATGGGCGGGATCAGCGCCAGGACGCGGGGAGAGCTGTGCATGGAAGCGGACATGGCAGGGGAGCTGGAGCGGGCCGGGGGGCGAGTTTACCAGCCCCGGCCCGGCCGGGTACTGCGGTTAGCCCTGCTGGCGTCTCCAGTCATCCGTGAGCAGGCCGGCGTAACCCCAGTCCTCCTCCTCGATTTCCTGGATCACCACGTGGGTGTGTTCGGGCCGCTTGCCCAGCACCCGGACCAGGGATGCGGTGACCTCCCGCACCAGTTCGGCTTTCTGGGCCCGGGTGGCGCCTTTGGTGATCTGGATGTTGACGTAGGGCATGGAAACTCCTTCATGGACGAGGGGGGCGGCGCGGCACCCGGCGCCAGACCCGGTAGGCGACCCAGGCCGGCAGCAGCAGCACCGCCAGCCAGCCCAGGGCCAGGACAGGCCCTTCCAGGCTGCGGGGCAGCAGCCCCCCGTGGGGGCCGGCCAGAATCTGCACGGCGAAGAAGGCCAGGGGACCGGTGACGGCCAGGGCGAACAGGTAGGCGAAAGCGACGGGCAGGTATCTCATGGGGATATCAGGCTCAACTCTCGTGCAGCATCAGATCCACCCGGGCCGCCCGCTGGCGCAGGGGCACCAGGGCCTGGTAGGCGGGCGAGTCGTGCCAGGCCCGGGCCTGTTCCGGATCGGCAAAACGGATGCAGACGATGTCCGTGTGGGGATGGCTGCCGGCCAGGGCCTGACCGAGCTGGCCGCGCAGCATCAGCTCGGCTGCGAAGGGGGCCAGGGTGTCCGGCACCCGGGCTTTGTATTCGGCCCATAACAGCGGGTCGAGGATGGTGATGTGGCCGACCACATAGGCAGCTTGAGACATGGCGGGATGCTCCGGGGCAGGTTTTCCGGGCCTGGACGGGCTCGTTGGGGTTTGCAGGAGGCGGGGGCCTGACGCGGTGTGCAACCATACCAGAGCACCGGAGTGAAGGTTTACCCGACAGGGCTAGCGGCTGGTGGGGAGGGCGCGCCTGGGCGGTCGAGACGCCAGGCTAGCAGCGCCAGCCAGCTGAGGAGCGCCAGGGCGGCCAGGCGCTGGGCCGTGCCGGCCGGGAGCAGGATGTCGCTCAGGGCGGTGCTGCCCAGCATGAGCAGGGCCGGGCCCCAGCAGCACAGGCGGGAGAGGGTATCCCCCAGGGTCGGGCAAAGCCGGGGCAGCAGGTACATGCCCAGAGCGGCAAGCACGAAGGCGGCAGCGATCCAGGCGATGTGCCAGTCGGCAGCGGTGGCGAGCGTGTGCCAGCCCGCGCCGCAGAAGCAGATGCCCGCCAGACCTGGCAAGGCCGCCAGGAACCAGGGAATGCGCCGCCGGTACAGATGCAGGGCATTGCCGATGCAGGCGAGGCCCAGGCTGACGAAGGCCGGCAGCATCCATTGGCCTCCAGGGCCCAGGGCCTGTTCGCTCATGTACTGCTGGCTGGGCTGGTAGCCGGCTTGAACTTCCTGCAAGCGGATCACGATGAGCGGAAAAGGCAGGAGGCAGCCCCAGGTGAGCCAGCCCAGCGCCCCCATGGGGCTCATCTCAGTGGCCCGCTCCGCAGCGGGGACAGCCAGGGGCGAGCAGCAGAGGCGGGCAATGGAGGAAACGTCGGAGGAAAAGCTGGGGGCGCATGGCAGCTCCCGGGAAGTCGAATTGTTCGGCAGTGTAGCCCGCCGCCGCCCGGCGGGCGAGCCAGGGGCGGCAGGGCAGCTCCTGGCGCGCTAGCCCGGCAGGTGATCCGCCTGGGCCAGGGGCGTGCCCCGGCGCAGGGCCTGGCGGGCCAGTTGGCGGGCGGTGCCGGGGGAGAGTTCGTCGAACCAGGCGGGCAGGTCGCCGAAGCGGCGCACGTAACCCTGCAGGGGGTCGGGTTGGACGAAGGGTAGTTCGAGGGTGATGACCATGGTGAGGCTCCTTGTTCCCCGGGGTGGAATCCGGCGTGGCCGGCTCCCGGGGGTGGAGCGAGCGACGCTTTAGCCAGTATTTGTGGGCCGCCCCGGCAAGTTATCGATTAAATCCGGCGGATGGCGGCATTCTCCCGACCCGGCGGCCCGGAGGGAAATGCTCTTTTGTTATTTCCTTATGTGTGGAAATCGCGGCCTGCTCCGGGCTGTCCATGCCATTTGATTGACATGCCGGGGCGCTTGCCTACAATCCCCGCCAGCCATCCGGCATCCCGGCGCGGCCCGGCATGGCCTGTCCCCGGTCTCTTTCATCCCCGGCAGGGCCGGGCCCCATGGGCGGGAGTTTGTCTTGAACCACACCCGAACCACCACCACGCCGGCCGAAGCTGCCTGGATCGTGATCCTCTGCTTTGGCTGGTTCATCCTGGCCTCCAGCCAGTCGGTGGCCGCCGGCTTCCAGAGCGGCGATTTTTCCGACAGCGCCATGCTGCCCACCCTCGCCATGGAAGTGCTCTGCGCCAGCATCGCCCTGCTCGTCCTGTACCGGCGCGGCTATGCCGTGACCAGCCTGTACCCGGCCCCCACCCCGGCCGGCATCGCCCTGGGCATCGGGCTCTACGGCGTCAGTCTGTATGCCTCCTGGCTGGCCGTCATGCCCTTTGTCAGCGGCTCCCCCCAACCCATAGACGAACTCATGGCCCGGGCCTCCATATCCTTGCCCACCATCGTCCTCTTTGCCCTGATCAACGGGGCCTACGAGGAAATCTTCCTGCTCGGCTTCCTGCTCCGGGGCCTGCGCGGCCATGGCCTGTCCATGGCCCTGGGCATTTCGCTCCTGGTGCGGGTTCTCTACCACCTCTATCAGGGGCCCCTGGGCGCGGTATCCGTCCTGGCCTTCGGCCTCGTCCTCAGCCTCTACTACATCCGCAGCGGCGCCCTCTTCCCCGCCGTCTTCGCCCATGTGCTTGCCGACATCGTTCCCTTCATGTGAAGCGCGGGGAGAAGCGAACCTGACCGGGGAAATGCTGGACAGACGGAGCAAGGAGAATATTGGGTGCAGCTGTTCAGTATCGCCAAATTGGAAAACCAGGCGAATCTTGTTTCTGGAGCTTCTGAATAAATGCGCCGCATGATGATGTGCTCGGCGGGGTGGAATTGGGGTTATTTTTGGTTTGGGTTTTTAGCGAATAGTTTGGTTGTTGGTGTCAATGTATTGTCAGTTTGTTCAACAAAGCTGGGTGATCGAAAAGGAGACTGTTGGTTATGGCTTACAAAAATAATTGTCTTTCGCTAGAAGATTATGAACGCAATTTTCGTGGGTATGGAATTAGAGATGCCGTAGTTCGTGACCGGAATATATTCTCTTTCATTCTGCTTCAGGATTGGGATTGTGATACTCCTCGTCCTTTTGAGGAGGAACTGAAAACCCGTTATGTCGCCTATTTTTCTGATGAAGGGCCATTGGGGCGCTGGGGAAGTGACGGTCTGTATGGTTTTGCAGGAATGATGGCGGGTGCGTCGCAGAAGCCGCTCTGGCAAAACATAAATATAGACCGGCTAGGCCAGGTCTATGTGAAAGGAAGTGGCGTTACTGAAATAGAAAATAAAATTCCTGGAGGAGGTGGCAAGGGCCCCATGCGGGGAGGTGTCCGGAGTTTGAAGCAGATCAATGGCTGGTTGTACGCTTCCGGGGGTGCCCGCAGTCTGTGCAAACGCTTGGGGCGCAATGACTGGGAAGAGATCGGCGTATTACCTCCCGAACGCAGGGGGGGCGGATTTGACGATTTTGATGGCTTCTCGGAAGCAGATATTTATGCAGCTGGAGGGCGGGGGGATGTCTGGCATTACGACGGAAGCGCTTGGCGGCAGCTGCCGTTTCCCTCGAAGATGTGGATAGAGTCAGTTTGCTGCGGGGCGGACGGCTACGTCTATATCGGCGCACAAAACGGCCATGTATTCCGCGGGCGCGGCAATCGGTGGGAGCACATTTATGAAGGTGATCTCAGCCTTCCCTTCAAGGATATGGTGTGGTTTGGTGATCGAATTTACGCAACTAATGATTACGGCTTGTGGGAAATAAAGGATGGCATCGTCGGCCGCAGCAGCGAACCGGCGGATATCACTATTTGTTCGGGAAACCTTTCGGTGGGGGATGGCGTGATGTTGCTGGCGGGACATTATGGCGCTGCCCTGCATGATGGAAATTCCTGGGTGCAGCTGTTCAGTATCGCCAAATTGGAAAATCAGGTGAGTCTTGCTTCTGGAGCAGAGGCTTCTGAATGACGGTGCCACATGGTGATTTGCTCATGGGTTTTAGCTCATTTTTTCCGTGCTTGTCGCTGGCGGCCACGGCGCGTCCACCTACGATGGTCAGCGCTGGGAAGTGTTGTTTGATGGCGGCGACTTTTGATATGCGGGGCCCATCACTTGAAGGCCGATGAACCTGGTTTGCTGCACTGGCTACGCCACGCCGGTGTCCCGGTGGCTCGCCCAGGCTTGCTGCTGGTGGCGTTGGCAGGGCTGCTGCTGACGACGCTGGCCTATCTGGGCCTGATGCTGACCGACGACACCTTCCTGGGGATCATGGAGAAGCACGGGGCGGATTCCAGCCTGACGCCCGAGGGCATGGCCCTGGTGCGTCGGGGTTTTATCGCCCAGTCCCTGTTTCTGAACGGCTTGCTGCTGGTCGGGTGGCTCGGGTTGGCCAGGGGCTGGCGCTTTGCCCGGCTTGTCTGGCTTCTGCTGCTCGGCTTGGTGGCCCTGGCTGATCTGTGGCGGCTCCTGCTGCCGGCCATTCCCTTGCTGGTGAGCCTGCTGCTTGGCACCCAACTCGGCGAGATTCCCCGGGAGCAATGGCTGCCGGTGTTGGCGCATCTGTCCGTGGCGGCCGCCTTTATCGTCCTTTCCTTCTTGCTGTTCCTGCCCCCCGCTGGCTGCTGGTACCGCGCCTTGCGCCAGGCGGCGGCACCAAAGTCCTGATCGGGCATGGGGCGTCTCGCGATGCTGCTACCAACCACTACGCCGACTTTCCAGGGAGCCAAAACGATGTTGATTGCACTCGAAGAATACAAGCGCCTTTTCAGGCGCGCATTTTTTCGCGATTGTGCTGTGCGAAGCAGAAATGCATTCATGTTCATCCGTGAAACAAGCCTTACAGATGCAGAGCTTGCAGAAGAGGAGGAGGGGGGCTACAACCCCGATCTGCGCCCAAAGGGAATTATTACGTACATTCGGGGCGTGCCGGAATTCCAGCCTGGAAACCAGTGGTTTATCAGTCCGCAATATGGCTGGGAAACCATCGTTCTGGGTTCTGCCTTGAAACCGCTGGATCAATCAGTCAGCGTTGAGCGGACCGCTGTTTTCCCTTCGATGGATCACCGGGTGTATGTCACGGGTAGCGGGCCTGCCTATCAGGATGAGTCTTTGGCCAGTATGTCCGACAAAACGGCCAAAGCCGGTATTGCGGTAACCCGTGGTGCGGTGACTCGCCTGAAGCAACTGGATGGCTGGCTTTATGGCTGCGGAAGCGGGCGTACGCTGTTCAAACGCCTGGACAAGGGCACCTGGGAGTCTTTCAGCCAGGATATTCCCCGGGTTCCCGACGAGCGGCACGTGGGGTCTTCCGAGGAAGGTTTCGAGGACTTTGATGGCTGGAGCGAAAGCGACATCTACGCGGTCGGCGGTTACGGGGATGTCTGGCACTTTGACGGCAAGGGCTGGCGCCAGATTCCGTTTCCCACCAAGGAGCCCCTGAAGTCGGTGTGTTGCGGCGGCGACGGCCAGGTCTATATCTCGGGCTATGAAGGCGTGACCTTTGTCGGCCGGGGCGATCGCTGGAAGAAGATTTTTGACGGGGGTATCTCCCTGGGCTTTCGTGACATGGTCTGGTACGAGGACCGGGTGTGGTGCACTTCCGACTACGGACTGTGGACCATTCATGAGGAACGGGTCGGCGTGGCAGATGTGCCGCCCACGGTTGCCGCCTGTGCGGGCCATCTTTCGGTGGGCGATGGAGTCCTGCTGCTGGCCGGCTACAGTGGTGCCGCCTTCCGGGAACGTGGCGCCTGGCAGCAGATCGTTTCCTTCCACACCATGGAAACCCTGCTCGATGCAGAGGCCCATGGGAGGGGCTGAGGCTTTGCGGGCTGTGGGTGTTGCCCTCTTCTGCAAATGCCGGCATGGGCTTTTCGTGACCATGGGGCAAGCCGACCTGCTCGCCATGCTCCTGTTTGCCGGGCCGGCGTCGGCCTGCGATTGGGAGCCCGGTTTCGAGCGTTCTCTCATGCCCATGTTCGTCGCCGCTTTTATTGCTGTCCTGCTGGCGGTATTGGTGCTTGCGGCGCTGCTTCGGGGCGGCTTGCATTTCCTGGCAGGTAAGGGCGCCGGGCTGTCGTTTCTTGCCCTGGCCGGGGTGGTGCTGGCGGCCGGCTTGTGCCTGCTGGGGATTCTGGTGCTGCCTCATTTTCAAGCCGTTTTTGCTGACATGGGAGTGGATCTGCCTGCCCATACCGCCCTGCTCATGTCGTTCCGCTATCTGCTGGTGCTTCCCCTGGCCTGGCTTGCCCTGCGCATGGTCCAGGGGAGTTTTGCCGCGGCTGATCGCCGGCAGCACGGGCGCTTTCTGCTGTTCGAACTGGTGCTCCTGGCCCTGGTGCTCTGGTCCGCCTATGCGCCGATCTTCAAGCTCTGTTGAAGGTTTCCGTCGCGCTGCTGCCTGATTCATCGTCCTCCAGCTCTGCGCCCACGGCCTGGTTCAGGGCTTCCGGGTCGTCCAGCAGGTCTGCCAGGGTGTAGCCGTCCAGGACCAGGAACAGGGCGGCCAGGGCTTCGTGCAGGATGCCTTTCAGGCGGCAGGGGGCCTGGATGCGGCAGGTGCAGCCATCGCCCAGGCACTCGGCCAGGGCAAAGTCGGTTTCGCTCTGGCGTATCACTTCCCCCAGCCCGATGGCCCCGGGCTCCCGGGCCAGGCGGATGCCGCCGCCCTTGCCGCGCAGGCTTTCCACGTAGCCGGCCCGGGCCAGCTGCTGCACCACCTTCATCAGGTGGTTTTCGGAGATGGCGTGGGCCCGGGCGATTTCGGCGATGGTGGCGAGCCGGTCGCTTTCCAGGCCCAGGTACATGAGGACCCGCAGGCTGTAGTCGGAGAAGGTGCTGAGGCGCATGGGTGTAAAAGGGGTATTTGTTTTATTGATTATGGCCCCGGAGCTCGCTAGAATAAACATGCATTTTTTGTGCATCTTTAAACCGGCGCCCAGGCGCTGCCAGTTACCTGCGAGCGCCCATGTCCCAGCGGCCCCCGAAAGTCATCCCCATTCAGCCCGAGGCCAGCCAGGCCCTGTTCAAGAGTGAGCCCAAGGTGCATCCCCGTTCGGTGACGGGGATTTTCAACAACTGGCGCTGGATCATGGTCTGGGTCACCCAGATCATCTTCTACGGGCTCTGCTGGCTGCCCTGGAACGGGCGCCAGGCGGTGCTCTTCGATCTGGAGGCCCGGCGCTTCTACCTGTTCGACCTGGTGCTCTGGCCCCAGGACACCATCTACCTGGCGATTCTGCTGGTGCTCTCGGCCTTGGCCCTGTTCCTGTTCACCGCCGTGGCGGGGCGGCTGTGGTGCGGCTACACCTGCCCCCAGACCGTGTATACGGAAATCTTCCTGTGGGTGGAAAAGCTGCTGGAGGGGGAGCGGCCCCAGCGCATCAAGCTGGATGCGGCCCCCTGGAGCGCCGACAAGCTGCGCCGCAAGGTGGCCAAGCACGGCATCTGGATCGCCTTTTCCCTGTGGACCGGCTTCACCTTCGTGGGCTATTTCACCCCCATCCGCAACCTGCTGGCGGCCACCTCCAGCTTTACCCTGGGCCCCTGGGAGATTTTCTGGGTGCTGTTCTACGGGGGTTTCACCTACGGTTTTGCCGGTTTCCTGCGCGAGCAGATGTGCAAGTACATCTGCCCCTATGCCCGCTTCCAGTTCGTGATGTTCGATGCGGACACCCTGATCATCACCTATGACGAGGCCCGGGGCGAGCCCCGGGGCAGCCGCTCCAGAAAGGCGGAACCGGCCAGCCTGGGCTTGGGGAGCTGCATAGACTGCGGCATCTGCGTCCAGGTCTGCCCCACGGGCATCGACATCAGGAACGGCATCCAGGCCGAGTGCATCGGTTGCGCCGCCTGCATCGACGCCTGCGATCAGGTGATGGACCAGATGCACTACCCCCGTGGCCTGATCCGCTATTCCACCGAAAACGCCCTGCAGCAGCGCCTGGGCCGGGCCGAGATCATCCGCCGCGCCTTCCGGCCCCGCACCCTGATCTATGGGGCCGTGTTCTTCTGCCTCACCCTGGCCACGGCCTGGTCCCTGGCCACCCGGGTGCCCCTCAAGGTGGAGGTGGAGCGGGACCGCTCGGTGCTGGCCCGGGAGGTGGAAGGCGGCATGGTGGAAAACGTGTTCCGGCTCCAGCTCAGCAATGCCAGCGAGGCGCCGCGCCGCTTCCAGGTCCGGGTCGAAGGGCTGCCGGGCATGCAGCTGGCCGAGCCCCTGGAACTCCAGGTGGCGGCGGCGGGCAATGCCGAGGCCACTGTACGGGTGCGGGTTCCCCCCGAGGCCGCCCCGGCCGGGGGGCAGCCCATGCGCTTCCTGATCACCGATCTGGACGACCCCGGGGTGGCGGTGGCCGAAAAAGCCAGTTTCTGGATGCCCTGAGTTTCTGCCTGCCGGGCTTTTGCGCGGCCGGCCTGTTGCGAGGAATTGACCATGTCCCATCCTGACTTCTTTGACAGCGTGCCGCGTCTGGCGCTGTTCGATCCCCTGGCGGCCCTGCTGGGCGCCAGCAGCGACGGGCGGCTGGAATACGGTTACCTGGACGCGGTGCGGCTGGCCGGCCATTCCTGCCCCACGGTGGCTTCGGCCTACTGGCTCACCTGCCGCGCCCTGGGGCTGTTGTACGGGGAGCAGCTGCCCGAGCGGGGCGCCATCCGGGTCTCGTTCCGGGGGCGGCGGGAGGAAGGGGTGACCGGGGTCATGGGGGCCGTGGTTTCCCTGCTGACCGGGGCGGCGGGGGAGGAGGGCTTCAAAGGCTTGGGCGGGCTGGGCGTGCGCCGGGGGCTGCTCAGCTTCGGGGCGGACATTCCCCTGGCCCTGCGGTTCGAGCGGCTCGACGGGGGCGGCCGGGTGGAGGCGGAGGCCCATCCCCAGCAGGTGCCGGCGGACCCGGCCATGGGGGAGCTGCTCCAGGCGGTCCTGGCGGATGCGGCCGGCCCCGCCGAGCGCCAGCGTTTTGCCCGGCTCTGGCAGGAGCGGGTGGGATTGCTCCTGGGGGCCTACCGGGACGATCCCCGGGTGTTCGTGCTGCAGCCGGGCTGAGGTGGGGCCTCAGCTGCGGCGCTGCAGCAGCAGGCCGGTTTCCAGGTGATGGGTGTAGGGGAACTGGTCGAACACGGCGGCGGCGGCGATCCGGTGGCTGTCCGCCAGGGCCCGGGCGTTGTCGAGCAGGGTCTGGGGATTGCAGGAGATGTAGAGGATGTACGGGAAGCCCCGGGCCAGCTCCAGGGTGGCCGGGTCCAGGCCGCTCCGGGGCGGGTCCACGAACAGGGTGCTGAAACGGTGGGCGGCCAGGTCGATCTGGCGCAGCCGTTCAAAGCTTTCCCGGCCGGCCAGGGCAGCGCTGATCTCCTCGCTGGCCATGCGCACCAGGGCCACGTTGCCGGCCCCGTTCAGCTCCCGGTTGTACTGGGCGGCGTGGATCGAGGTCTTGCTCACCTCGGTGGCCAGGACCCGCTCGAACAGGGGCGCCAGGGCCAGGGTGAAATTGCCGTTGCCGCAGTAGAGTTCGAGCAGGTCGCCTCCCAGAGGGCGGGCCTGGCTCCTGGCCCAGCCCAGCATCTGCAGGTTCACCCCGCCGTTGGGTTGGCTGAAGCCACCTTCGAACTGCCGGTAGCGCAGCTGGCGGCCTTCCAGCTCGAATGCTTCCTGCACCCAGTCCCGCTCCAGCACCAGCTTCTGGCCCCGGCTGCGGCCGATCACCGCGATCCCCAATTGCGCCGCCAGGGTCCGGGCCGCTTCCTCCCAGGCCGCATCCAGGCTGCGCTTGTAGATCAGGGTGACCAGCATGTCGCCGCTCAGGGTGGTGAGGAACTCCACCGCGTAGAAATTCCGGTTCAGTCGCTCGCTGGCCAGGATGCCCTCCCGCAGGCGCGGCATCAGGGCGCAGATGGCGGCGCTGGCGGCGGGGAAATCGCGCATCAGGATGGGCCGCCGGGGAGCGTCGGGATCGAACATGGCGTATTCCCAGCTGCCCCCCTGGTGCCAGATGCGGAACTCGGCCCGCAGGCGGTAATGCAGCGGTGCCGAGGCGAACACCTGGGGTTCGGGCAGCCCCAGGGGAGCGAAATCCTCCCGGAAGCGGGCCACCTTGGCAGCCAGTTGCGACGGGTAGAGGGCGGGATCGATGCAGGGCAGGGGCATGGCAGGCAGGAACGGCAAAGACGGGAGACGGGGAACGGGAACGACAAAACCAGGGCGGATTATCCCGAAAACCCGCCACGGAGGCACAAGGAGATGGAAAGCACCGTGAACACAGACCTCAGCCAGGGCCGCGGGGTCTCCGGCAAGTTCTTGTTTTTCCTCTGTGTCTCCGTGCTGCAGTGGTCAAACCAGGGCTTTGACATCAGCCCGGAACATCAGCCCCAAAGCCCCGGCCCAGGAACACCGGGACCGGGGATGGAGCGGGCAGCTCCGGTAGGGGCGGCGCTTCAGGCCAGCTGCGGATGGACCTTGACGTACTGGGCCAGCAGGCTCTGGTGCAGGGCGCAGCCGGCCAGCTCCAGGCCCGGGGAGGGCAGGCCGAAGAAGCGCAGTTCCCCGTCGATCAGGTCGGCGGCCAGGTCCAGGGTTTCGTCCCCGTACAGGCTCACCAGGGCCGTCTCGCAGCTGTCCGGGTCCTCCAGCTCCAGCAGGGTGGCGATGCAGCGGTACACCCGGCGGCGGCCCTCGTCCAGCTGTTCGAACTGGCGTATCCACTCGCAGCCTTCCAGCACCGCCTCCTCGTCGCCGATGGCCAGGGCCAGCAGGGTCTTCAGCTCACCGACGCGCAGGTCGGCCCAGAGGCTGTCCGGGTCCGGGGCCAGGCCGATCAGGGCAGCCACCGGGCGCTCGTCGGCGATGTTCATGGCGTTCAGGGTGTCGAGCACCTGGGCGCATTGTTCATCGTCCAGTTCCGCCAGGTGCAGGATGGCCGGGCGCAGGGCGGCGCCGTTGCTGTTGTTCTCCCACTCCAGGTCGTCCACCGGGTAAATCTCGGACATGCCCGGCACCAGGATGCGGCAGGCGTACACCCCCAGGTGCTCGAAGTCGGCCACGTAGATGTCGAAGCCGTCCTCCTGGATGGCGGCGCACAGCCAGGCGTAGTCCTCCCCGGTGCTGCCCTGTTCCAGGTCGTTGAAATTCCACTCGGTGAATTCGAAGTCGGGCCGGTCGGTGAAGAAGTTCCAATGGACGATGCCGCTGGAGTCCACGAAATGGATTTCCAGGTTGGGGCCGCTGGCCACCTCGTCCAGCTCCAGGCCCGGGGGCGGGAAGCCGTCCAGGGCCTCCAGGGCGCGGCCCTGGAGCAGTTCCGTGAGAGCCCGTTCCAGGGCCACCTCGAAGCGGGGATGGGCGCCGAAGCTGGCGAACACCCCCTGGTCCCGGGGATTGAGCAGGGTGACGCACATGACCGGGTAGCGTCCTCCCAGGGAGGCGTCCTTGACCAGGATGCCGAAACCCGCCTGGCGCAGGCTGTCGATGCCGGCGGCGATGCCCGGGTGACGCGCCAGCACCGCTTCCGGCACGTCGGGGAGGCAGAGCCCCTCGGCAATCACCTTGAACTTCACGTGGCGTTCGAGGATTTCCGACAGGGCCTGGGCCCGGGCTTCGTTCTGGCTGTTGCCCGCCGCCATGCCGTTGGAGACATAGAGGTTGCTGATGATGTTCACCGGGAACAGGACCTGGGCCCCGTCCCCCAGGCGCTCATAGGGGATGGCGCAGATGCCGCGCCCGTAGTGGCCGGTGTTGAGGTCCACCAGGGCTTCCGCCGGGATGTTGCCTTCCGGGTTGTAGAAGGCCTGCAGCTTGGGGGTGAGCAGCTCGGCGGGCCAGGCGGTGCCGGTCACGGGCAGCCAGCGTTCCCGGGGATAGTGGGCGAATTCCTGGTTGGCGATGCCCTCGCCCAGGTAGTAGTGGTTCCAGAAATAGTTGCAGGACAGGCGTTCGAAGAACTCCCCCAGGGCGCTGGCCAGGGCTGCGGGCCGGCTGGCGCCCTTGCCGTTGGTGTACATCAGGGGGCAGTCCCGGTTGCGCAGGTGCACCGACCAGACCCCGGGCACCGGGTTGAGCCAGGAGCATTCCTCCACCTGGATGTTCAGGGCCGCCAGCCGGGCCTGCAGGGTGGCGATGCTGTGTTCCAGGGAGGCGTCCTTGCCGGGGATGAAATGTTCGTTCTGCATGGGGAAATCCTGTCGGGGCCCGGTCCGGCGGCGGGCCGGCGGGCGTGTGGCGAGGCCGGCAGTGTAAGGCCCCTCGGGGCCCGGCGGGGATTTATCCTTAAAACCTCAGTTAAACCACAGAGGCACAGAGACGCCGAGGAAAAACAAAGACTTGTCCTGGAAGGCCAGGTCACTTTCCAGGTGAGCGCAGAAGATAATGCAAGCCATTGTTTTTTTGAACTTCTCTGTGTCTTTGTGTCTCTGTGGTGAGGTTTTTAGGTTTATTGTGCCGCCCCGTCGTCCGGGGTCAGGGCTTCCACGGCCGGGAACAGCTGGCGCTCCTCGAAGCGCACGTGGGCTTCCAGGCGCTCGGCCAGGGCCGCCAGGGTGGCCGGCTGGGGCGGTGCGGCCAGGAGGGCGCGCAGCTCCCGGTGTTCGGCCAGGAGCCGGCTGGCCAGCGCCTGGTGCGTCGGACCGGCGGCGTTGAGGCGCGGCAGGAGCAGGGCTTCTTCGGCGGCAAAGTGGCGCTGCAGCTCCCGGGCCTGGTCCGCCAGTTCTTCCAGCAGGCTGGCCGGCGGGGCGGCCGTGCCCAGGGCGCGCAGGTGGCGCACCAGCTTCAGGCTGGCGTGATGTTCCCGGGAAAAGTCGAGCAGCAGGGCGGTGCGGCGCATGGTTCAGGCTCCCGGGGTCCAGCCGTGGGCGCCGGCCACGGCGGCAGCGGTGGTGAGCAGGCTGAGCCCCAGCAGCAGCCAGTGCAGGCGCGCCAGCAGGGTCATGGGCAGGGCCGGGTGCCGGGCGGCCAGCCGGCGCAGCAGCTTGTGGAAGAACAGGGGTTCCACCACGAACAGCAGCAGGGAGAACAGCAGGTAGATGGCCAGCATGGCGTGCATCCAGCCGTAACCGGGGCTCTGGAAGCGGAACCAGAGCTCCAGCTTCCAGGTCAGGTAGAGGCCGCTCAGGCCCACCAGCTGGGTGGTCCAGCGGGCCTGGCGGCCGAAGCTGCGCTCGTAACGTTCGAATTCGGCCAGCTGCGCCGCCACGGGAAAGTCCCGGCGGATGGCCGGCAGCAGGGTGGTGGTGACAAAGGCGACGCCGCCGATCCAGAGCACCACGCCCAGCACGTGCAGGGCCCGGGCGAGCCAGAGGGTGTCCAGGGTATCCATCTCGACCTCTTCCATGAGCGGTCCCCAGTATCGGCGGGGCGGCGCTTGCCCGGCCTTGATCCGGCTCAAATTTTGCCGATGCCCCGGAATCAGCCGCGCCGGCTGCTGCGGCGCCGGCGTTCGCCGTCGGCGGGCTTGCGCGGCGGCGGGTTGCGGCCGGCATCTAGCTGGTCCAGGTGGAGGAGGGTTTCGGCGTAGGGGATGAAGTGGCGCAGGTAGGCCGGGGTCTGGTCGCGCATCCAGCGCAGGGCCTGGACCAGCAGGTACTGGGAGTTGAAGGGGCCGGCGTTTTCCGGCAGGGACTGGATGGCCCGGGTGAGCTGCTGCTCCAGGCTCAGGGCCGACCAGTTGCCCTGGAAATGCTGGAGGGACTTGAGTTCCGGCTGGGGCGCCGGGCCCGCATCCGGGAGCGCCGGGCCGGCCTGGGGCCGCGTATCCGGCAGGCCGTTGAGCCGGGCCAGCAGCTCTGCCAGGGGGCTGGGGGAGGCTGCCGACGCGGCCAGCTGCTGTTCCAGGGCGCGGAACTCCCCGGCCTGGAGCAGGGCTTCCAGGGCCGGGGCCGCCTGGGGCCGGGCCGCCAGGCGCTGGCGGGCGGCTTCACGGTCCCGGGCGAAGGCGGCCTGGGTGCTGTCTACGGCTTGCGTCAGGCGAGCCAGGCCGCGCTGCCGGGCCGGGCCGGAGAGGGCGCCGCAGCGGCGCTCCAGGGCGTTCAGGAAGGCCAGCCGCACCGGGTTCCAGCCCTGGCCCCCGGCTGCCGCCAGAGCCTCGATGCGGGCTTTGCTGCGGGCCTGGAGCTCGTCCAGGGCGGCTGCCTCAGTCATGGGGCTGGGCCGGGGCCGAGCGGGGCACCGGCGCCATTTCCACCCGCCGGTTGCGGGCCCGGCCCTGGGGATCGTCGTTGGAAGCCACCGGCTGCTGGGCGCCGAAGGCCGCCGCGAAGATGGCGTCGGCGGGGACGCCGGTCTCGATCAGGGCCCGGGTCACCGTCAGGGCGCGCTGGGCCGAGAGCTCCCAGTTGTCGGCGAACTGGTGGTTGCTGCCCCGCACCGGCATGTCGTCGGTGAAGCCGCTCACCATCAGCATCTCGTTGCGGGTGCCCAGGTAGGCGGCCAGGGGACCGGCCAGGGTCTGCAGCAGCTGCCGGCCTTCGGGTTGCAGCTGGTCGGAGTTGAGGGCGAACAGCACGCTGCCGCTGATGCCGATCTTGCCGTTGTCCAGGGTCACCCGCCCCGAGGCCAGAGGGCCGGCCAGGGCCTTTTCCAGGGCCTGGCGCCGCTGTTCCTCCTGCTGGCGCTTGTGGATTTCCGCCTCCAGGCTGGAGACCAGTTCCAGCTGCACGCCCAGGACGCCCACCAGGATCAGCACGAAGGCGCCCAGCAGGCCGGACATCAGGTCCCCGAACACGGCCCAGACCGGGGCCGCGTGGTCGATGCCGGCGTCGATCTCGTTCATCAGCTGTCCTTCCCGGCCGGCTGGCCCTGGAGCTCGGCCACGATGCGCTGCTGGGACATCAGGCTCAGGTCGATGATCTCCCGGGCCTGGGCCACGTAGTAGGCCAGCTGTTCGTCGCTGCGGGCCACGGATTTGCCCAGGGCGGCCTGCATCTGCTCCAGGCTGCCCAGCAGTTTCTGGCTGGATTCATGGAAGAGCTGCACCGCCAGGCCGAAGGCTTCGCCCAGGCTGGCCACTTCCACGGCGCCGCCGCGCAGCTCGGCGGCCGCCTCCTGGAGGCTGTCGGCTTCGGCCGCCAGCTGGGCCCCGAAGCGGCTGCCCGCCTGTTCCAGGGTGCTGGCGGCGGCGCTCACCAGGGCGTCGATGGCGCCCCGCTGTTCCCGGGAGGCGTGGTTGATGGCGTCCAGCAGGGTGCCCAGGGTGGCCATGATGCGGCTGCGCTCCTCCAGCAGCTGCTGGTCCCGCACCAGGCTGGCGGACAGTTCCTGGCGCAGCTCGCCGATCACTTCGGCGGCGGCCTGGGGCGCGGCGGACGCCGTGGCCATCAGTTCTTCCACCCGGGCGATCAGGGCCTCGGCCTGGGTCCGGCTTTGCTGCTGCATGGCCGTGGCCGTCTGTTCCAGGGTCCGGCAGATCTGCTCCTGGCGGGCCAGGGTCTGTTCCCCGGCTTCCCGCCAGGTGTGCTGCAGGGCGGCGGCCATGCTTTCCAGGGTCTGGCTCAGGGTGCTCTGGCGCGCTTCGTCCCCGGCTGCCAGCCGGGCCTGCCAGCCGGCCTGGCTGTCCTGCAGGCGCTGGAGCAGTTCCTCCGTGCCCCGGGCGAAGCTGCCGGCCAGCTGTTCCCGTTCGCTGGCCAGGGCCGCGGCCAGTTCGGCCTGCTGGTGCGCCTGGCCGGCCAGGGCTTCGGTCCAGGTCCGGGCCACCTGGGTGACGCTGGCGTCGAAACGGCTGGAAAGGCCGTCCAGCTGGCTGGCCACTGCCGCCGTCAGGTCCTGGTGCAGCTGGCTCGTGGCGCCGTGCAGCTGGCGCTGCTGCTCGGCCTGCTCGGTCCGCAGGGCGGCGTGGGTTTCCGCCACCGTGGTGAGCAGGGTCGCCGCTTGCCGGGCAAAGCCCTCGGCGTGGCCGGCCAGGGTGCGGCCCAGTTCCTCATTGAGGCGCGCCGCGTGGTTTTCCTGCAGGGCCAGGGCAGCGGCCCAGCTGTCGCTGGCGCGCTGGACGCTCTCCCCGAAGCGGCTGGAGATGCCTTCCACCTGCTGTTCCACGGCCTGGCCCAGCCGCTCGTGCAGGCGGCTGCCTTCCCGGGCCAGGCCTTCCAGGGTCCGGGTCACCAGGGGTTCCAGGGTGGCGCCGGCGATGCGGGTGCTGTCTTCCAGGGTGCTGCGGATGGCGGCCTGGACCGAGCCGGCCAGGTCGGTGTACAGGGCCTGGGTGTCCTGCTGGAAGCGGGCCTGGCCCGCCAGCAGCTGTTCGCTCCACTGCTGGTTCTGCGCCTGCAACTGCTGCATCAGGGCCTGGAGCTGGGCCGCCACTCCGGGCAGGGCCTGGCTCTGCTGCTGCAGGGCCTTGAAGCTTTCCTCCCGCTGGTAGGCCAGGGAGTAGGGACGCAGCACCGTGGCCGTGGCCGTGTCCAGACGCTGGGCGGTCTGCAGCCGGGCCCGCCGGCAGAGGGTGGACATCAGGCCGAGCATGGCCGAGGCGGCGACACCGGCCACCGAGGTGCCGAAGGCGAAGCCCAGGCCCTTGACCGGGGCGGCCAGGGAGGCGCGGATGGTCTGCAGGTCGGTGGTGTTTTCCAGGGCCAGGACGGCGCCGTTCAGGGTGACCACCATGCCCAGGAAGGTGCCGAGCATGCCCAGCAGCACCAGGAGGCCCACCAGATAGGGGGTCAGGGTGGGGCCGGGCAGCCCCGTCCGTTCCCCTTCGATGCGCTGGCGCACCGGGTTCTGCAGGGCCGGGGGGACCCGGGCCAGCCAGGGCTCCAGGCTTTCCAGGGCGGCGGGGATCGCCGCCAGGGCCTGGTCCAGGGCGGTGGTGGCCTGCTGATAGCGCCGCAGTTCCAGGGCGCCGATGCAGTACACGGCGCCGATCACCAGGGTCATGAGCAGGGCCAGGGGGCTGCTGCCCAGATATCCGGCCCCTATCCAGGCCACGGGGAGCAGGCCCAGCACGAAGGCGGCCACACAGAGATTCCGGTTCATGGGGAGTCGTTTTCCTCTTCTGCTATTGCTTCGATCAGGCCGGTCACCGGCAGCAGGCGGAATTCCAGTTCCGCCTGCAGTACCGCCTGCAGTTCCGCGCTGCTGCGCCGCAGCCAGCCGCCCGGCTGCATCCCGTCCAGGGCCGTGCCGGCGGCTTCCCGGGCCTGGGCAAAACGCCGGGCGAGCAGCAGGGGCAGGGTGCCCAGCAGCTGCCGCTCCCGGGGGGCCAGGATCTGTTCCAGGCTGGCATCCAGGGCCGCCAGGCGCTGCAGGACCGGGCCGCCCCGGGCCGCCTGGGCCCGGGCCCGGGCCCGCAGGGGCGGGATGCTGTTTTCCATTTCCCGCTGCCAGGCCAGGTAGTAGCGGTGGTAGGGGGTGAAATCGGCAGCCTGCTCCGGGCTCTCCTGGGGGCCGGGCTGGGGCAGGCGGATTCGCCACGGGTTGGGCTCCTGGGCCTCGCTGCCCAGGGCCGCCCCCATGCTACTGCGCAGCTGTTCCAGCTCCTGCTGCAGGGGATGGCGCTGGGGGCCTTGCCCGGCGGCGGGGCCGGCCTGGGCGTGCAGGACCGTATAGAGGCTGGTGGCATCGGCCAGGTCCAGCCACTGGCCCAGCTGTTCGGCCAGGGAGGCGGCCCTGTCCGGGGCCTCGGCCAGGGCCAGGCGGGACAGGATGCGTACCAGTCCGGAGCTGGAAAAACCGATGCCAGGCTGTTGCCGCGCCATGTCCGTGATCGAAGCTCGACTTGAAAAAGGGCGCAAGGCTACTACAAAGCCCGGGCTTGGTGACAGGCCCGCGCCAGCCGGGGCCTGGCGGGGTGGTTCAGATGCCGCCGTGCTGGCGCAGCCACTCGGCCCGCTGGCGGTGGCGGGCCGCCTTGTCCGGCGCCAGCCCCGGGGCGGCGGCGATGCGGGCCAGCTGTTCCGGGTCCGGCCGATGGGCCTGGGTGAGGCGCCAGTAGCGGGCCAGGTCCAGCTCGGGATTGGGGCGCTCCTCCAGGATGATGGCGTCTCCGGCCGCCAGCAGGCCGGGCTCCAGGACCCGGTAATACCAACCGGTGATGCCCTGTTCCGCCACGAACAGGGAGGCCCCTTCCACGTCCAGGCGGTGGTTGATCTTCCAGCAGGGGGTGCGGGGCTGGCTGACCTGGAGCAGGGCGGTGCCGATCCGGTAGATGTCGCCGATATGCACCGTGCTTTCGTCCAGTCCGGTGCTGGAGAGGTTCTCCCCCAGGGTGCCCGGACCGGCCCAGTCCAGCTGGGGCCAGCGTTCGGCCAGGGTGGCATAGTGCCCGGCCGGATAGTGATGCACGGCCTTCTCCGGTCCCCCGTGGTAGCGGGGGTCTCCCTGGCGGTCTCCTGCCAGGCCCTGCAGGCCCAGGGCCACCGGGGCCCGGGTGGCTTCCTTGAAAATGCCCGAGAGCTGGCCTTCCGGGGGCAGGGGGCGCAGGCCGCCGATGAACAGGGCGTCGAGGATGGTGCTCATGCCGGGTTCCTCCATCAAAGGAGGGGGAGCATAGGGCCTGGCCGCCCTTTGCGCCACCCGGGCCTGGCCTCGTACTGTGCAGCCCAGGCCCGGCAAGCGCCCACCAGAAAAAGCGGGGCGCTGATTTCCGTCTGCATGGCAGAGCGGTCTGGGGCTGGCCACGGAGGCTGCCAGGATTGCGCACCGCAACACCACCAAGGAATGCAGCGGCGGGCCGGGGCTATAGCCGGAAGCGCGCTACGCTGCTGCGCAGATCGCTCGACACCCTGGCCAGATCGCTGGCCGTCGCGGCCACCTGGCCGACCGCCGTGGCGTTTTCCTCGGACATCTGCGCGATGTTTTCGACGCTGCGCGCCAGTTCGGTGGAGGCCGAGCGTTGTTCGTGCAAGGCGCTGGAAATGTCGCTGATCGTGCTGCGCACCCCCTCCGTTGCCTGACAGATGCCGTGCATCGAGGCCACGGCCGTTTCCGCCGTGCTCACCACTTCGCTGACGATGCTGCGGCTCTTTTGCATGCCAAGCACCGCTGCTTCGGCGCCGATGCGGATGGCGTCGGTGGTGGCGGTGATTTCCCTGACCGAACTGCTGGTGCGTTCGGCCAGCTTGCGCACCTCGTCGGCGACCACGGCAAAACCCCGTCCCTGCTCGCCGGCCCGGGCCGCCTCGATGGCGGCGTTGAGGGCCAGCAGATTGGTTTGATCGGCCACCTCCCGGATGACGATGGCGATGCCGCCGATGCGCTGGACCTGCTCCGACAGGTTCTGGATGTCCAGAGCCGTGCTGTCCACGCTGCTGGCCACGTCGCTCATGTGCTGCGTCGCCGCCTGCACCTCGCCGCCGCCCCGCGCCGCGATCTGGCCGGCGTCGATGGCGCGGCGGCTGGCATCGTCGGCGCTGCTGCCGACATGGTCGATGCCGACCGTCAGTTGCTCCACTGCCGCAGCCGCCGTGGCGGTCGACTGCGACTGGCTGTCGGAACCCGCGGCCACCTGCTGCGCCGTGGCGGACAACTGGCAGGCAACCTCGTTCAGATGGCGGGCGTCGTCAATGATCACGCGGATCGTCCCGGCCAGTTCATCGCGCATGGAACACAAGGCGCGCAGCAAGTTGCCCAGCTCGTCGCCCCCTGCCTGGTCCGCACTTTCCCGCGCCGTCAGATCGCCGCTGGCAACCCGCTTGGCAACGCCCAAAGCGAGGTCGAGGGGATGAACGATGTCGTGTGTCACCTTCAGCGCAATGAGGCTGGCCAGGACGACGATGAACAGGGAAACGGAGGCGAGCCAGGCCGATGCCGAGGCCACATGCTGGTCGATCTCCGCCGAGGCTTGACGGGTATTCTCGGCGTTGATGCTGCGCAATTGCCGAAAGGCGGCGTTGAGGGCTTGGTCGGCGCCCTTGATGGCCCGGTCTATGTCGCTGCTGCCTTGCCCGGCCTCGTGCAACTGGACGGCCTGAAGCATGGCCGCGCGGTAGGTTTGAATGCCGCGCTCGACCTCGCCGAGCAGCTTTTCTTCCGCGCTGCTGATGCTGCCGGCCTGCCGGTAGGCCGCTACACCCGCGCCGATGGCGTTCATGTCCCCGGAAAATTTTTCGGCGTAGTCGCCGGCCCGCAGCACGTAGTTCTTGAAGTGCTGTATGCCTTCCTGCAAGCCGATCTGGGCATCGCTGACGGCATTCTGCTTGGTCAGCGTGACCGATTCAAAATCTGTCCAGTGCGCATTGATGTCCTGGATCTTGCTCCAGCTGATCAATCCCAGAAAAACAGCCAGCACCACGACCACACCGAACCCGAATCCGAGTTTTTTCCCTATGCCCAGACTTGCCCACATACTTGCTGCTCTCCCGATTGATGGAACGACAACGTGTAGCCCGCTTCAGGAGTAGCCTATGTTCTATCTGTTGGGAGAATGTGACAGCGTCCGTTTCCGGGTTTTTTGACTACGTCGCAACATGAGCCGACGGCGCTTTTGAGCCGGGTAATCCGGCCAAAAGCGGGACCCATGGCGCTTTGCCGCTCGCAGGCGCCGACCGTTGCACGAAGTGACCGGCATGGCCCTGGATCGTGTACAGCGATTGCGGCTTAAGCGAGGAAATTATATTGTTTTGGTGGTGATTGCCTGTTTATTTATTAAAATAAATCAACCTATAGCGAAATAGCACACTATGTCCGATACCTTGCTGGGCTTCCACTGGCTCCTTGAGATGCATGGCATCCAGCTGGTACAGCCGCTTCATACCCGCAGCCGACTGGGAGCGATGCGCCAACGTGAGATCGCCGATGGTCAGGAAACACTCACTTGGCCCCAGCAGTATCGACCCGCCGACAACTTTCGTGGGCACTTCGAATTTGGCTTGAAATATGAACGGCTCAGCTTCGAGTTTTTCTCGCGCCTGTTTGCTCGCATGGATCCGGAGATGCTTGCCTCATGGGTAAAGGATGAGCCAACCGGCAGGTACGCCAGGCGAACGGCCTTCTTTTATGAATGGTTCACCGGCCGGCAACTTGATGTGCCAGACACGGCGCCCAACGTCGGCTATGTGGACGCAATCGACGCAAGCCAGTACCTGGCGGCCCCAGTGGCGGAAAATAACCGGCGCTGGCGTGTCAGAAACAATCTGCCCGGACGGCGCGAATTTTGCCCGATGCTCTATCTCGGTACCCCGGAGCAACGCCAATGGCTCTACGATGTGGCGGCAGGTGTGCAGTCGCTGGATGACACCTACGGACCGGAACTGCTGTTGCGCAGCGCGGCCTGGCTTACTTTCAAGGAATCACGGGCCAGTTTTGCCATTGAGCACGAGGCCGACAAACAGGATCGGGTAAAACGTTTCGCGGCAGCCATTGCTGCGTACAGCGGACGCATGAACGACCCGATGGCGCCCGAGCAGCTTCTCAAGCTACAGCAAACCGTCCTCGGCGAAGCCGCACTCAGGGTCGGGCTCCGGCAATCTCCCGTGTTTGTCGGGGAGCGCAGCTTCGGCAACGAAATCGTGCATTACATCGCACCATCCGAAGCCCTGGTGGGCGAGATGCTCGACGCTCTGCGCGGCTTCGAAACCCGAACACGGGGCGCCTCCCCTGTGGCACGTGCTGCTGCTGTCTCGTTCGCCTTCGTCTACCTGCACCCACTCGCCGATGGCAATGGTCGAATCCACCGTTTCTTGATCAACCACCTGCTCGCCGCAGACGGCGTAGTGCCGCCCAACATCATTGTTCCGGTATCGGCAACGATCGCCGGGTCTGCCAAAGGGCGTGCCGATTACGATCGGGCCCTGGAGGTTTTTTCACGGCCGTTCATGCAGGCCTACGCTGACGCCTATCGCTTCGGGCCAAAGCGGACATGCCCCGATTTGGTCGAAACCAATTTCGAGTTTCTGCGCGCTGAGGATGCCGAGCATGCCTGGCGCTATCCCGATTTGACGGAACAGGCGCACTACTTGAGCGGGGTGTTGCGTCAGACGGTCGAGCAGGAAATGGCGCAGGAAGCCTTGGCTTTGCGTCGGTACGACCATGCCCGTGAGTCGATCAAGAACCTGGTGGAAATGCCCGACCCGGATGCGGACCATATCATTCGGTCGCTCAAGGAAAACGGCTGGCAGGTGAGCAACAGCCTGCGCAAGGCCCTACCTCAGATCTTCACCGAGGAGGGCGCTTTCTACGGCAGGCATGAGCAAATCATCAGCGCAGTGCGGGCGGTGTTCGAAGACGAATAGATCCGGCCGGCACGGCCCTGCCTTCCCGCCATCCTTTTGCAGCCCGTCGCTTGATGGGAGGGCCTGCCGGGCTAAACCCGAGCTGGTGGGATAATGAGTGCCCGCCTAGCGAACCCGGTCCGAGCAATGAGCCGCTTCCATCCTGCTGGCCGCCAGACCGGCCACCTTCTTCCGCCATCCAGGGAACAGCGGGTGTCGATGCTGAAGCGCTTGGCCGCATTGCACATGCAGTAGCAAGAAAGCGAGGAAATCGTGCGTCTTCGGACAAAAATCAGCAGATTTCGGGCTGCACCGCCCTGTTTCATCGGCTTGCCCGGCTCAAGTCAGGCAGGCTGCCGGTGGAGTGGAAGACAGTGTTGAAGCAGGGGATGAGGGGGCGCCAGAGATGGTGGCTGCTGGTCCTGGCGCTGCTACTGGCCGGGTTGGGAATCTGGCTGGGTTGGGTGCGGACTCCGGCGGAGCTGCCGTCCCCGGCGCCCCGGCAGGGGGCGGCCCTGGCTGCCTACAGCCCCCTGCATTTCCGGCCGGCGATCCTGCAGGCCAGCGACGCCCAGTGTCTGGCCTGCCATCAATCCGTCCTGGAGGAGCGGCCCCGGGAGCGTTCTCCCGCCGGGTTGCCGGCCGAGGCCCGCAAGGCGCCCTATCAGGAAGTGAGCACCTACCAGGGGCCCCAGGACAGCTTTCATCGCCGCCATCTGGTCACCCCCTTGGCCCGCGAGCTCATGGACCTGCGCTGCACCAGCTGCCACCAGGGCCACGATCCCCGGGACGAGACCCCAGGCAGCTCGGCCACCGGCACGCCTCCAGAGGCCCCGGGCTTCACCCTGCGCCGCACGGTGGATACCCGCGCGGCCTGCCTGCCCTGCCACGGCCGCTTTCCCGCCGAGCGCATGGGGCTGCCGGGCCCCTGGCCCGAGCACCGGGATGAGCACGGCAATTCCTGTCTCAGCTGCCACCGGGAGATCCGCAGTGTGCGCCACCAGGTGCCTCACCTGAAGGCGGCAGCCATCGAGGCCGCCGGGGCCCGGGACAGCGAAGTCTGTTACGGCTGCCACGGGGGCAGGGCCTGGTACCGGATCAGCTATCCCTATCGCCGCACCCCCTGGCCCGGCATGCCGGCGGAAGCGCCGGCCCGGGCTCCCTGAGGGCGCTCAGCGTTCAGCCAGCTGGCGCAGCTGGGCCAGCTGGCCTATGGCCTCGTCCATGGCCTGGAGTCCGTCCGAGAGCCCGGCCAGGTTGCTCAGGTTGGCGGCCACGGCCGCCCGTTCCTGGTCGGCATTGCTGCTCATCCGGGTGATCTGGTCGGCGGCGGCGCTGCTCTTGCTGGTCATCTCCTCCATGGTGGTCACGGTTTCCGTGGCCACGGTGCGGATACGGGAAATGGTCTGCACCGCCTCGCGGATGCTGCCGGCAGTGGCATCGGCCTGGCCCTTGGCGGACTGGGCCAGCTTCCTCACCTCGTCGGCCACCACGGCGAAGCCCCGGCCCGCTTCCCCGGCCCGGGCCGCTTCGATGGCGGCGTTCAGGGCGAGCAGGTTGGTCTGGTCGGCGATGCTGCTGATGCCGCCGGTGATCTGGCCGATGGCCTGGGAAATCCGCTCCAGGTCGTTGAGCCCGTCTTCCAGCCGCTTCTGGGCGGCGCAGGTGTGTTCCACCGCGTCGCCGATGGAAAGGATGCTCTGCTGGGCCAGCTCCAGGGTGCCGCTCTGGTGCCCGGCGGCCTGCTCCAGCTGGGGCAGGGTGGTGAGCAGGGGACCTACGGCGCGCTGGTAATCGACGACCCGCTCCACCACGGCGGCCTGCAGGGTGTTGAGGGCCTCCCAGCGGTGCAGGGCCCGCTGGGCGTAATGGCTGGCGTAGGCGGCGTAGGCGGTGGGGAACTGGCGCATGGGGCTGTCGCCGTTGTCCTGGAAGAACACCAGGGCCGAGAGGGTCTGGTTGATGGGGACGCCGAGGATTTCCCCGAAGGTGGAAAAGCCGGCGGCGGGCAGGTCGTCGAAGAAGCGGGCCTGGGGCAGCTGGCCGGTGTTGCCTACCCGGCGCAGGACGCAGTCATTGAGCAGCACGGCCAGGGGCTTGCCCTTGCCGCGCAGGAAACGCTCCCAGTCCTGCTGGGTGGTCTGCAGGAAGTCGGTGGCCTTGAGCAGGTGCAGGTGGTCGCCGAATTCCAGGTCGCAGAAGAAGTTGATCCGGTCGGCCTGGATACCGGCCACGGAACGGATGAAATACTCCTGCCCCACCTGCACTCCGAAGGTCTTGCCCTCCAGCTGGGCCTGGACCTGGCCCGGGGCACAGCGCAGATGCTCGGCCAGGGCCTCCAGGATGGGACGGGGCCGGCCGTCGGCGCCGAATACCGAGCTGACGCTGCGGGCCACGGGATCGGCCTCGGCCACCAGCCACTGCTGGCCGGTGGGCTGGAAGTTCTGGCTCTTGAAGGGGGCGAAGCACTTTCCCGGCGCCATCTGGCAGAACACCAGCAGGGCCTTGCCGGTGAGCACCTGGCCGCCGGCGCGCATGTAGGTGCCGCTGAAATCCAGCTTGCCGCCGGCGGAGCCGCCGATGGCCAGGCAGGGGAAGCGGCCGGATTCGTACCAGGCCTGCATCAGGAAGCCTTCGGAGGCCGACAGGCCGTCGCACAGGACCAGGGCGAAGCTGCGCTCCGCCGACAGGGGCAGGTCGATCTTCAGCTGTTCCAGTTCGGCGCGGATGCGGGCCACCCGTTCCCGGGCCGTGGCCGTGCCCCCGGCGTGCAGGTCCACCTGGTGGATTTCGTGCCGGGCCACCAGGCCCTCGGGCAGCCACAGCCAGCTGGCCTGGCTGCCGTTCATGTCGCAATAGGGCGAGGCGCCCTTCTGGCTGCACAGGGCGCCCGTGGAGGAAATGCTGAGGACGCTGCGGCCCGGGGCGGCCAGACGCTGCCAGTCGCTGCTGGCTCGGGGGAAATCCGCGTTGGGAGGAATGAAACTGAGCAGCAGCCCGCCGCCCTCGGCCAGGCCCAGGCCGCTCAGGCGCTCCGGCACCGCGTTGCAGGCCGTCAGGCCGCTGGCAGGCAGGCCGGCCGGGGTGGCCGGGGTCCGGGGTTCATCCCGGGCCGGGGAGGTGAAGGAAAAAAAGCCCATGGTCGTCTCTCCTCTCGCTGCTGTTGCTTTGTAAGTTTTTGTGAATATCCGGCATTTCAGGCCTTTGCAGGGCCCCGGTCAAGGGGCCGGGGCCGTAATCAAGTTCCGTACCCGCAGGGTCCTGGCCGCCGCCCCGGGCTGGAGCGGGGATTTTTGTGTCGGAGCCTGTGCCGGAACGGGACAGCTGTGCTGGATTGGAGCGGCTGTTGTTCCGGGGGGGGGGCGGGCCTGGGGCCGTACATTTCGGCCGTTCATTTGGCCGTACAATCGGAGGCCCCGCTTCCTGCCTGTCCTGCCCATGGATGCCTGTTCTGCCCCGCCCCGGTTCCGGGTGTTCTGTCTCTGTGCCGAGTGGTGCGCCACCTGTCGGGAGTTTCAGCCCCTGTTCGAACGGGTGGCGGCCCGCCATGGCCAGGTGGATTTCCACTGGGTCGATGTGGAGACCCACGGGGACTGGGCCGACGCCCTGGACATCGAGACCTTTCCCACCCTGGCCGTGTTCCAGGATGAGCTGGTGCTCCATTACGGCCCCACCTATCCCAAGGAGCTGGTCTATGTGCGCACCCTCGAAACCCTGCTGGCCCTGGATGCGGAGGCGGCCCGGGCCTACGTGGACCAGGACCCCCAGCGCCTGGCCTGGCAGCAGGCGGCGGATGTGGAAGCCCTGCGCGGCTATGGCCGGCAGCTGGCGGCCGGCTGAGATGCGGCGGCCTGCGGCATGAGCGCCGGCTTCGACTGGGGCAGCCGCCTCAACCCGGAGCGGCGCAGCTTCCTCAAGCTCCTGGGCGCCGGGGCCGCCGTGGCCGCCGGGGGCGGGCTGGTGGAACTGGGGAGCGGCGGCCAGCAGGCCGGGGCCTTCCCCTACGAGCCCTATCTCCGGGATGACCAGCTCAGCACCGTGGTGACTTCCTGCGCCCACAACTGCGGTTCCCGGCACATGCTGGTGGCCCACAAGCAGGGCGACGTGATCGTGCGGCTGTCCACCGACGACGGTCGTTATCAGGCGGACGGGGCCTACGGCCTGGACACGGAAGCCGAACCCCAGCTGCGGGCCTGCCTGCGGGGCCGTTCCTACCGAGCCCGCATCTATTCCCCCGAGCGCCTGCTCTACCCCATGCTGCGGGTGGGGGAGCGGGGTGAGGGGCGTTTCAAGCGGGTGAGCTGGGATGAGGCCCTGGATTTCGTGGCCCGCAAGATGCTGTCCATCAAGGAACAGTACGGGCCCACGGCCATCCTCGACCAGGCTTATGCGGGGGCCTCCTGGGGTGTGCTGCACAAGTCCGACCAGATCGAGGGGCTGCAGGCCCGCTTTCTCGGCATGTTCGGCTGTCGCACCAGTTCCTGGTCGGTGCCCAGCTACCAGGGCACCGCCTTTTCCAGCCGCATGACCTTCGGCACCACCCAGGACGGCAACGAGGACGACGCCTTTGCCCACAGCAAGCTGGTGATCCTCTGGGGCTGGAATCCCGCCTACACCTTCCACGGCGGCAACACCTTCTACTACCTGCGCTTGGCCAAGCAGCGGGGCTGCAAGTTCGTGGTGGTGGACCCCCAATACACGGACTCGGCCGCCGCCTACGATGCCTGGTGGATTCCCATCCGCCCCAACACCGACGCCGCCATGCTGGCGGGCATGGCGCATCACATCTTCACCGAAAACCTCCAGGACCAGGCTTTCATCGACCGCTTCTGCCAGGGCATGGACCCGGGCACCATGCCCGACTGGGCCCGGGGCGAGGAGAGCTTCAAGGATTACATCCTGGGGACCCGGGACGGGGTGCCCAAGACCCCCGAGTGGGCCGAGGCCATCTGCGGTGTGGCGGCGGCGGACATCAGGAAGCTGGCCGACCTCTACGCCCGCACCCGGCCTGCGGCCCTGAAGGCCAGCTGGGCCCCGGGCCGGGCGGATCACGGGGAACAGTACAGCCGCATGGCCGCGGCGCTGCAGGCCATGACCGGCAACGTGGGGGTGCTGGGGGGCTGCGCCGAAGGGGTGGGCAAGGCCTGGCAGCCGGAGTCCATCGCCTATCCCCACGATGAGTTTGCCAATGTCTGGTACGCCTCCATCAAGTCGGACCGCTGGGCCCACTGCGTGCTCAACTACCCGGAGGTGAAGCGGGAGGAAATCGGCCTCTGGCCCCGGCAGGACAGCCTGGACGGGCGCATTCCCGACATCCGCGCCATCTTCTGGCAGGGCTCCGACTGGTTGAACCAGCTTACCCACATCAACAAGCAGCTGGAGGCCATCAAGAAGCTGGAACTGGTGGTCTGCCTGGATTCCACCATCACCCCCTCGGGCCTCTGGGCCGACGTGCTCTTGCCCATCGCCACCCACTTCGAGCGCCACGACGTGGGTCTGCCCTGGTACAAGGGCCACTACTACATCCACCGGCCCCAGGTCATCGCGCCCCTGGGGGAGTCCAAGACCGATTTCCAGGTATTCACCGAACTGGCCTACCGGCTCGGCTTCGGCGAGCGCTACAACCCCCGGGCTGGGCGGGATTATTTCGAACATAACGCGGCGGTGGACGAGGCCTATCTGCGCGCCTGGTGGGAAGGCAAGGTGCAGAAGAAGCAGGGCGTGACCATGTCCTGGGAGGAATTCAAGGCCCGGGGCGTCTACAAGTTCAAGCTGGAGCAGCCCCACGTGGCCTTCCGGGAGCAGGTGGAGGAGGGCAAGCCCTTTGCCACCCCCTCGGGCAAGATCGAGATTTTCTCCAGCCGCCTGGCCCAGATAAAGGACTGGAAGCGTACCCAGTACGGGGCGCCGATTCCGGCCATCCCCAAGTGGATTCCCCCCTTCGAGTCCCTCAATCACCCGAAGGCGAAGGACTATCCCTTCCACATGGTGACCCCCCACCCCCGTTGGCGCACCCACTCCATCTTCCACAACATTCCCTGGCTCCAGGAGGCCTTCTCCCAGGAGGTCACCCTGGCGGCTCGGGATGCGGCCCGGCTCGGCATCGTCACCGGCGACCTGGTGGAGGTGTGGAACGAGCGGGGCCGGGTGGTGGTGCCCGCCTACGTCACCGAGCGCTGCCTGCCCGGGGTGGTGGTGCTGCACGAGGGAGCCTGGATGGACCTGGACAAACAGGGCACCGACCGGGCCGGTAACCCGGACTTCCTCACCCTGGACGCGCCTTCTCCGGCCGGGGCCTTTGCCTACAACACCCTGCTGGTGAATGTGCGCAAGACGCTGTTGCAGCACCGGCCCGCCTGGCAGGTGGAGGCCACGCCCCGCTCCCTGGTGTTCCGGCGGGACGACTAGGACATGGCGAAGAAGATCGACAAGGCCGAGCTGGAGCAGGCCATCCGCCGCAAGGTGGCCCAGGTGGACAGCCCCGTGCGCCCGGCGGTGCAGCTGGGCTTCATCCACCACAACGTGGATTGCATCGGCTGCCGGGCCTGCGAAATCGCCTGCAAGGACAAGAACGGCCTGGAACAGGGCCCCCGCTTCCGGCGGGTGATGTATGTGGAGGGGGGTACCTTCCCCGAGGTCTACGCCTACAAGGTGAACATGTCCTGCAACCACTGCGCCGAGCCCGCCTGCCTGCCCACCTGTCCCACCGGGGCCATCTGGAAGCGCAGCGACAACGGGGTGGTGGATATCGACTCCACCCTCTGCATCGGCTGCCGCAAGTGCGAGGCCGCCTGTCCCTACGGGGCGCCCCAGTGGGACCCGGGGGAAAAGATCATCAAGAAATGCAATTTCTGCATCGACGAGCTGGAGGCGGGGCGCAAGCCCTACTGCGTCTCCGCCTGCATGATGCGGGTACTGGACATGGGGGACATCGCCGCGATCCGGGCCGGCACCCTGAAGACCCCGGCCATGGCACCCCACGAGACCCCGGTGCAGCAGGTCAGGAACATGGCCGATCCAGCCCTGACCGGACCTTCCATTGCCTTCATTCCCCATTCCCGGGGCAAGGTGGATGGCAATGAATGAGCTGCCGGAACCCGTGGCCCGGGCCCTGAGCGAGGACCTGGCCCAGCTGCTGCGCCTGCACCGGGCCGAACTGGATGGGCCTACCCTGGCCGCCCTGGCCGATGCCGGCTTCCCCGCCGGTCTGGCCCTGCAGCCGCCGGGTGCCGACCGGGCGATGGCGGAAATCCGGGCGGCCCTGGAGGCCGGCCCGGGGCTGGATGCCCTGGCCGCCGATTACGCCGCCCTCTACCTGACCGGCGCCTGGGGCGCCTGCCCGGAGGAATCCGTGTGGCTGGGGGAGGACCGCCTGCGGGCCGGGCAGCCCCTGTTCGACTGGCTGGAAATCCTGGGGCAAGCGGGGCTGGCGCCGCCTCCCGGCTGGCATGGGGATCACCTGGTCTGCCAGCTGGGCTGGCTCGCCGCCCGGCTGAGCCGGCCGGGAACGGACCTGGCCCTGCTGGCCCGGGTGCTCGACCAGCACCTGCTGCGGTGGCTGCCGGCCTGGAACGGGCGGCTTCAGGCCCGGGAGCGTTCCGCCTGTTTCTATACCGGCCTGGCGGGGCTGACCCTGGCCTGGCTGGAAGCCCTGCGGCAGATCCTGGCGGACGGCTATGCCCTGCCCCGGCAGGGGGCGGCGGCCCCGGTCAGGGTGTGTGAGCAGGGAGCCGCCAGCCCGCCGCGCTTCGTACCTGGGACGGGCGAGGGGTGGTGAGCGGCGCTTGTGAGCGTGGCGGGCAAAAAAGGGCGTGCTGGGCTTTTCCATAGGTCTGGACGGACCATTGCTTTCCCCTATTCAGCCCCTTGGGGCTGGAGTATGCTGCCGAGGTATGCCGTTTGGTGTAGTACCCGGCCAGCAAAAACAACAAGGTCCGTACAACAAGGGGGAAGACATGTTGTCCCGTTATCGCCATCTATCCATATCCCAGCAGATCATCCTGGCTGCCGTGGCCTTCCTGCTGCTGATCTTTGCCGTCGTCACCTACGTCAGCAACCGGATGAACGAGCAGACCGCCATCGCCGAGACCGAGGTGGAACTGCGTGAGCAGGCCCGGGTCCTGTCCGGCATCCTGGATGCCTATTTCGAGAACGTGAAGGTCCGGGGCGAGCGCCAGTCCTCCTTCCTGCGTCAGTGGTTGGGAGGCGAGATCCGCCTGGGCGAGGGCCGGGTCAAGACCGGGGAAGTGGAGCTGCCGGTGCTGCGCCTGGGCAACGACATCCTCAACAGCCAGCACAAGCGCCTGGAGGATTTCCGCAGCCTGACCGGGGATGACGTGGCCTTCCTGGTGGTGGACGACGGCAAGGTTTACCGGGCCGCCACCCTCCTGAAGAAGGATGGCGTGTTCATGGACGGGACTTTCCTGAGCCCCAAGGACCCGGTGCCACAGGCCCTGCTCAAGGGGGAGAATTACGCCGGCCTGGTGGTGCGGGGCGGGGAGTTCTTCTTCAGTACCGTGACCGCCCTGAAGGGGCCGGACGGCAAGGTGTTCGGCGGCATTTCCGTGCGTATCAGCCTGGCGGCGGAGCTGCAGCAGATCCGCGACGTGATGGGCCGGATCAAGGCCGGAGACACGGGTTATGTCTGGATCGTGCGGCCCACGGAGGACGAGAGCAAGATCGCCGAGTTCATCCTGCATCCGGAACTGCAGGGCAAGAGCGTGGCCGAGACCATGCCGGCAGCGGCCCAGGACATGGTGCGTCAGGTCATGGCCCGCAAGGATGGCTCCTTCCGCTATGAGCTGGCCGATGCCCAGGGCCGGATGGAGGAGAAGATCGTCGGTTTCAGCCACTCGGCGGGCTGGAACATGGCCGTGGTGACCGGCAGCTGGCTGCATGAATACCTGGAAGCCAGCCGCCAGATGCGCAACATGCTGCTCCTGGTGGGCGTACTCGGGGCCCTGGCTTCGGGCATTTTGATCTTCTTCCTGGTGCGTTCCTGTCTGGCCCCCCTGGCCGGGGTCACCCAGGCCCTGTCGCAGCTGGGGCAGGGGGACCTGCGGGTCAGCGTGCCCCTGGCCGATGCCTCCTCGGCCAATGAAATGCTGTGCCTGGGGCATGCCCTGAACGTGACGGCGGCAAGCATCCGGCACCTGGTGGATGAGGCCCGTTCCGCTTCCGAGTCCATCGGGGCCTCTGCCGAGGAACTGGGGCGGGCTTCGGACAGCGTGCGGGACAGTTCCGGCCAGCAGTCCCAGGCGGCTTCAGGCATGGCGGCCTCGGTGGAGGAAATGTCGGTGAGCATCACCCACGTGGCGGAAAACGCCGGGGAAGCCGCCGACGTGAGCTCTGCCGCCCGGGAATCGACGCTCCAGGGGCATGGGATCGTAACCCGCACCGTGACCCAGATGGAAGAAATCGCCCGGGAAATCGGCGAATCCGCCGACGACATCGTGGCCCTGGGGGAGCAGTCCAAACAGATTTCCTCCGTCGTCGGGGTGATCCGGGAAATCGCCGACCAGACCAACCTGCTGGCCCTGAATGCGGCCATCGAGGCGGCCCGGGCCGGGGAACAGGGGCGCGGTTTCGCGGTGGTCGCCGACGAGGTCAGGAAGCTGGCCGAGCGCACCACCCACTCCACCCAGGAGATCGCCGCCACCATCGATGCCATCGTGCGCGAAACCCAGTCCGCCGTGAGCCGCATGGCCCAGGTGCGGCAGTGCATGGATGCGGGGGTGAACCTGGCCCGGGAGGCCGGCGAGGCCCTTTCGGACATCGACCAGAAGGCCGAGCGGGTGGTCCAGGTGGTCCATGACATCGCCGGCAGCACCCGGGAACAGAGCGCCGCCAGCCAGGACATCGCCCGGGCCGTGGAGAACATCGCCCAGATGGCCGAGGCCAACACCGACGTGGCCGACCGCAACGCCCAATCCACCGAGCGCCTGCAGGAGCTCTCCCGGCGCCTGCAGAGCGCCCTGGCCCGGTTCCGGGCCTGAGCGGCTCCCGGCCTGCCGGCCCGGGTGTTTCAGGGCGTCAGGCGGGGGGAGGGCGCCGCTCCGGTGTCTTGGTTCCCGCCCAGGGACCAGCTCAGGCGCAGCTCCCCCGGCTCCCCGGCCCTGCCGGGGGCGGGAGTGGCACTCAGCAGCCGGTTGATCTGCTGGATGTCTTCCAGGTCCAGGGCGGCGGCGGCGGCCTTGAGGCGCAGGATGGCCGTTAATACTTCGTGGCGGCGGCGTATCCATTCGCTTTCATTGGTCGACAGGGCTTCCATGGCGCGCAGCACGTCCACGCTGCTGCGGCTGCCGAAGCGGTAGCCCATGCGGGTGCTGTCCAGGGCGGTGCGGGTGCTCTGGCGCAGCTCCTGGAGCAGTTGCAGCTGGCGCAAGCCGGAGCTGATCTTCAGGTATTCCTCCCGGGCCTGCCGGGTCAGCAGCTGTTCCGCTGCCCGGGCCTCTTCCCCGGCCTTCCATTCCATGGCCTGGCTTTCCCTGCTCCTGGCCTGGATGCCGCCCCCGGTGAAAAGGGGCAGGCTCACCTGCAGCATGGCCACCGAGGTGGTGCTGGGCCGGGTGTAGCCTTCCGCGGCGCCCGCCGGGCTGTGGCTGGCCGAGAGGCTGACGACCGGGTAGTTTTCCGCGCGGATGCGGGCCGTGTCCGCCGCGGCGATTTCCTTTCCCAGGCGGCGGATCTGGACCGGATAGCTCTGGTTGCGGGCCTGCTCGATCCAGGCGTCTTCCCGGGCGGGCTGTAGCCGGGGCAGGCTGGCCTCCCCGTCGAGCCGGGCCAGGGTGGCGACGGGCATGCCTGACATCTGTTCCAGCTGTAACTGGCCCAGGCGCACCTGGGCCCGGGCCTGCTCCAGCTGCAGGCCGATCTGCTCCAGGTCCACCTGGGTATCCTGCAGATCGATCAGGGTGGCTTCGCCCGCCTGTTTCCGGTGGGCCAGCAGTTCGGCGTGGGATTCCAGCATCTCCCGGTGACGTTGCAGCCGCTGCAGTTCTTCTTCTGCCGCCAGGGTCTGGAAATAGCTGGCGGCGACCAGCAGCACCAGGTCCTGGCGGGCCTGGGCATAGGCGAGGCCGGCCTGGGCGTGGACCAGTTCCGCCTGCTGGTAGCCGATCCAGCTGCTCCAGTCGAAGATGGGCTGGGACAGCACCACCTTCCAGCCGTCCTGGCGGTATCTGGCTTCCGGCTGTCCTTCGGTCTTGTAGCGGTTCCAGGTCTGGCCCCAGCCGGCATCCAGGCGGGGCAGCAGGGCCGCCCTGGCCTTGGGACCGGCCTGTTCGGCGGCTTCCAGGGTGGCCCGGGCGGCGGCGAGCCCGGCGTCATGCTGCAGGGCCTGGCTCACCAGGGTGAACAGGTCGGCGGCCCGGGCCGGGCTCCAGGGGCTGCTGAGCAGAAGGATCAGGAGCAGGAGGATCAGGAGCAGGAGGGTCCGGCGCATCTCAGATCCTGACCAGGCAGCCGTCTTGCATCTGGTAGCGGACGGGAAAGCTGGCCGCCAGATTCATGTCGTGGGTGATGGCGACGATGGTGCGCGGCAGTTCCTGCAGCAGCCGGGCGATGCGCTGGACGGAATCCGGGTCCAGGTTGGAGGTGGGTTCATCGAGGAGGCAGAGCTCCCGTTCCTGGTACAGCACCCTGGCCAGCAGCAGCCGCTGACGCTGGCCGGCAGAGATGTTGGCGATGCTGTCGCTGATGATGGTCCGGGTGCGCATGGGCAGACGCAGCACGTCCTCCAGGAGGCCCACCTGCTCCAGGCAGCGGTGCACCCGCTGATCGTCGGTGTGGGCCGCGAACAGGGAGACGTTATCGGCGATGGAGCCGTGCAGGATGATGTCGCCCTGACGCATGTGGATCGCATGGCGGCGGATTTCGTCTACGGTCAGGTTGGGCCAGTCTATGCCGTTCAGGGTGATCCGCCCCTGTTGCAGGGGTTCGGCGGCGGCGAGCAGCTTGAACAGGGTGGATTTGCCGCTGCCCGAGGGGCCGAGGATGGCGATCTTGTCGCCCCGGCGGATGTCCAGGTCCACTTCGTGGAGGACGGGCTGGTCCGAGACCCCGTAGCGGAAGCTCAGCTGGCGTACCCCGATGTGCTCGAAGGTGCTGACTTCCACGGCCCGGAGACTGTCCGCCAGGGGGGTGTAGCGCTCTTCCGGCGCTTCGATGATGTCGTCCACCCGGGCGGCCGGCACATTCAGCATGTAGTACTGGAAGCCCGCGTTGATGGTGCGGGAGAAGCGTTCCGAGAGGAGCGACTTGTAGATCAGGAAGGAGTAGAAAGTCCCCACGGAGATCTTGCCGCCTATCATCAGGGTGGCGGCGATCCAGGTGATGGCCACCGTATCGGCGTACTCGATCAGCTTCAGCAGGGCGGCCCGCAGGCTGTGCAGGCGGCTCGACTGCAGGGCGGCGGCGGCGAGAATCTTGAAGCGGACCATGTACAGGGCGGTGCGCCGGTTCTCGCCCTGGGCCAGCTTGACCAGGGGGGCGGCACGTATGGTCTCGATCAGGGCGTCGTCGCAGCGGGCGGATTCCTCCACCACCCGGCGGTGCATGTCCAGCATGGCCGGGAACAGCAGGAAGGAAACGCCGATATAGAGGCAGAAGATCAGCAGGGCGATGCCGGTGAGCAGGGGACTCTGGACCAGCATCAGGGCCAGGGCCAGGCAGCCCACCACCAGGTCTATCCACAAGGTGGCGTAGGTGCTGGTGGTGTAGCTGTTGATTTCGCTCTGGGCCTTGATGCGGGCGAACAGGTCGCCCACGTGGCGTTTTTCGAAGTAGGAGATGGGGTTGCGCAGGAGTCGGGCAAAGAGGCTCTCGGTCACCTTGACCTCCGTGCTCTGGTGCACCAGTTCCGTCAGGTAGCGCTCCACGTAGTGGCTGAAGGCGCCGATCAGGAAGATGCTGGAGAAGGTCAGGGCTAGCAGGTTCAGGAGGCTCTGGTTGTCGCTGGCCACCACCTGGTCCAGGACCAGGTTGCCCAGGTAGGGCAGGGCGAGAATGGCGAACTGGCTGCCCACGGCGACGAACAGGATTTTCGCGATCTGGGGGCGCAGCTCCGGGTTCAGCTTGAAGATCCGGGCCACGGCGGCCGGAACCCGGGATCTGGCCTTGATCCGGGGCATGGCCGGGGTGGCCTGGCATTCGAGCAGGTAGCCCGAGACGCTCGCCAGGAAGGTATCCATGGCTATGGTCCGCCGGCCGCTGGCCGGGTCGATGATGCGCACATGGCCCCGGCCGCATTTTTCGAAGACCACGAAGTGGGCTCCGCCAAAGTGCAGGATAGAGCCTTTCTTGATGTTGGAAACGTCATCCGCACCGAAACGGTAGGCTTCCACCGCCAGCCCGAATTCGGTGGCCACGTCGTAGAGGTCGGTCAGGGACAGGCCGTTGGCGGAGACCGGGCGGTAGGCCGAGAGCTCCCGGATTTCCGTGGCGCGGCCCAAATGGCTGAGGGTCATGGCCAGGCAGGCGTAGCCGCACTCTGCCACCTCGTTCTGGTAGATCACCTGCATGGTTTCAGTTCCGGAACATGCGATAGATGGGCGCCAGGATCCATTCGGCGATGGTCCGCTCCTCGACGACGATGCTGGCGGTGGCGCTCATGCCCGGCAGGATTTCGTACTGCCGGCCTTCCGCCGTGAAGCTGTTGCCCGGCAGGATGGCCCAGGCCACGTATTCCCCCTCGCTGCTGCCGGGGGAGGGGATCTCGCCGGCAGCGGCACCCGGCGCGCTGGGTGGAGCCACGGTGGTGGTGGAAATGTGCGAGATCCTGGCCGGGTAGGAGCCGAAGCGGGTGTAGGGAAAGGCATCCAGCTTCAGGCGTACCAGCTGCCCTTCCTTGATGAAGCCCCGTTTGCGCGAGGGAATCCGCAGGGCGGCCATCAGGGGCTGGGCCTCTCCCGTGCTGAGCACCATGGCGATGTCCTCCTCCCGCAGCATCTGCCCGGGCAGCAGGTTGGCAAAGGCGACGATGCCGGTCCGGGGGGCGGAAATCACCTGGCTCTGGCGCTCCCGTTCGAAGCGGGCATTGATTTCATGGATGTTCTTTTGCCGTGCGATGTCCTGGCCGGGGAGCTGGGTCTGCAATTCCCGGCGGCTGGCCTGGAGCCGGTTCAGTTCGCTGATCGACTGTTTTTCCTGGGCCTGGCTGCGGCTCAGGGCGATGCGTTGCTGCAGCACTTCCGCCCGGGCGGTGTCGATGCGTTCCTGCAGCACATATTCCCGGGCGGTTTCCAGCCGCTCCAGGCGGCCCTCGGCGGCGGCCAGCAGTTCCTGGTGCTGGAGCACTTCCTGGCGGGCGTTTTCCCTGATCTGCTGCTGGGTTCCTATGCTCTGGTCCATGCCGTCCAGGCGGGAGCGGATTTCCTGCTGGCGCTGGGAATACTCGAGCTCCGCCGTGGCCAGCTGCCTGGCCCGGGTGTTTTCCTCGAAGGCCGCTTGCTGCTGGCCCGTCATGCTCAGGGAGATGTCTTTTTCGATCCGGAACAGGGGGGTGCCGGCCTCCACCTGCTGGCCGGGCTGGACGTAAATCTCCCGCACCAGCCCCTGGAGGTTCTGGATCTTGATTTCCGACTGGCTGACGATGGCCCCGGGCACATCCTGCTTCAGCTCGATTTCATGCCAGAAGGCAAAGCCCGTGGCGGCGAGGATGAGGGTGGTGGCAGCGTAGGCTAGGTGCCGCCAGGAGATGTCCCGGAATTCGGGGAGTTGGGTGTATTCCATGGGGAATGTTTCTTTCGGAGTCGCGCCTGCGGGCCCTAGCGGGCGCTGGCGAACCAGTACATGGCTGGGTGTCCCGCCTGGAGCCACTGGGGGTAATTGCTGCGGATGCTGTGCTCGATGCAGGCGGCCAGCTGCCGGGGGGCCTCCGGGTCTGCCAGGGACAGGGCGGGGTGGATCTGGGCGCTGCAACGGCCGTCGCGGACTTGCAGGGCAAAGGGCAGGAGGATGGCCTGCAGCGGCGCGCCCAGCCGGAAAACCCCGTTCTGGATACGGGCCGGCTTGCCGAACAAGCTGACGCCCGTGGTTTCCATGGGGGCGCGGGCCAGGGTCCAGGGGGTGATGTCGGCAAACAGCACCGCCACCCCCTCCTTCTTCAGGGCGCGCACGAAACTGATGCCCAGGCTGTTCCTGGCCTGGTCGGCATAGGTGTAGAGAATCCTCAGGTGGGGGATCAGGCTGTGGTCATCCCAGTGCACCCCGTAGGGGACGGCTGATACCACCGACAGTTTTTCCAGGCCCAGGTATTGCCGGACCAGGTCGCAGACCTGGATGTTGGTGTACTGGGAGACGTAGTGGAAAGGGGAGAGGATGACCGGGGAGGCCGGATGCAGCTGCCGGAGCTTTTGTATCTCCTGGCTCAGCCGCCGGGCCGTTTCCTCCAGGCCGGGCCAGTTGCGTTCCGCAGGGCGGGCCGTGGCCATCTTCCAGTCCAGCAGCTTTTCCAGGTGGTATCCGATTTCCGCGCCGGCGCATTGCCCGGGGCTCAGGCCCAGGCTCTGCCGGCCGATTTCCTGGCGGCTCAGGCCCAGCCAGTAGGCGGATGGCTGCAGCAGCCAGCTGCAGTGCCAGAGCATGCGGGCCAGGAAGGGGAACAGCCGGATCGGCGTGAAGCGCAGGATGGCCGCGAGCAGGCGTATGGCGGGGCGCTTCAATGAGAACTTGGACACTTCCGGGAGCGATCAGAGGGCTGGGAAAAACCCCGGCTGCCGGATGGCCGCCGGGGCATGGTGCAGCAGAGCCCCGGCTCAGGAGCCGGGGCAGCAACCTGGGATTTACACAGGTGCGGGGGTGGGGGCGCCGTTGGTGTTGGTGACGTTCACCGTGACGTTGACGGTGGTGCTGGGGGGCTGCTGCTTGCCCTTGTGGCTGCAGCCGCCGCTGATGTTGGCCTTGACCAGTTCGGTACGATCGATCTTTTGCATGTTGCTCTATCCCTATTTCAGGTTGTCGAAAGTCGCCATCCGCCATGGATGGGGATGGCGCGAGTACCGGAGGCCGTGCAGAGACAGGCCGCCGACCCCCGGAGGCGGGATTGTAATGCACTTGGAATAAATGACAAACGAGTTTGTTGGCTCAGGGGCGCAGCTGCAGGAGGGCCCAGGCCACGTGTTCCCGCACCAGCGCTGAAGGATGCTCTGCTCTTTGCCCCAGGGCGTGCAGGGCTTCCGGGCTGGCGGGGCCGTTGCCCAGGGCCACGGCGATGTTGCGCAGCCAGCGTTCGTGACCGATGCGGCGGATGGGGCTGCCCGCCAGGCGCTCGTTGAAATCACCTTCTTCCCAGGCCAGCAGCTGCACCAGGCTGGCCCGGTCCAGTCCCTGGCGGGGCGCGAATTCAGGATCGCCGAGCTGGCCGAAGCGGTTCCAGGGGCAGCACAGCTGGCAGTCGTCGCAGCCGTAGATGCGGTTGCCGATCAGGGGCCGCAGCGCCTCGGGAATGGGGCCCGCCAGTTCGATGGTCAGGTAGGAGATGCAAAGCCGGGCATCCACCTGGTAGGGGGCGGTGATGGCCCGGGTGGGGCAGGCCGCGATGCAGGAGCTGCAGCTGCCGCAGTGAGGCTTTTCCGGCGCGGTCTCGGGCAGGGGCAGGTCGGTGTAGATTTCCCCGAGGAAGCGCCAGGAACCTTCCCGGGTCAGCAGCAGGGTGTGTTTGCCGCGCCAGCCCAGGCCGCTGCGGCTGGCGAACTCCACTTCCATGACCGGGGCCGAATCGGAAAAGACCCGGTAGCCGAAGGGACCGATGGCGGCTTCCATGCGGGTGGCCAGCTTCTGCAGCCGGCCGCGCATCACCTTGTGGTAGTCCCGGCCCAGGGCATAGCGGGAGATGTAGGCCCGTTGCGGCTGGGCCAGGGCCGAGATGGCTGGCAAAAGACCTGTTTCGGGCCAGTAGTCCAGGCTGGCGGAAATCACCGTCAGGGTGCCGGGCACCAGGGCCTCGGGCCGGGCGCGCAGTTCCTCGTGCCGGGCCATATAATCCATCTCCCCGTGCCGGCCCTCGGCCAGCCAGGCCTGGAGCCGGCCAGCGGCATCTCCCACCTGGGCCCGGGCGATGCCGACCCGGGCGAAACCCAGGTCCCGGGCCCAGCCTTCCAGCTGGCGGGCCAGTGTTATCAAGGAGTCAGGATCATGCATGCGAAGCAGTGTACCCGTGAATTGCCGCTCGCCGACGCGGCGGCCACCGAGCGCCTGGGGGGGCTGCTGGCCGGGTGCATCCGGCCGGGGCTGGTGATCTATCTGGAAGGGGACCTGGGGGCGGGTAAAACTACCCTGGTGCGGGCCCTGTTGCGGGCCCTGGGCCACCAGGGTCCGGTGAAGAGTCCGACCTATGCGCTGGTTGAAGTTTACGTAATTTCGAGCTTATACTTGTATCACTTTGATTTTTATCGCTTCGGTTCGCCGGAGGAATTTGTTGATGCAGGTTTGGGCGAATACTTTCGCGAAGATTCGGTCTGTCTGGTGGAGTGGCCGGAAAAAGCGGCGGGATATGTCCCGCCGGCGGATCTGCGCCTGGCTATCCGGCACCGGGCCGATGCCCGGGACCTGGTGCCCGTCGCCTGCAGCGAGGAGGGCCAGCAATGTCTGACGAGACTCTACGCAGCCTGGGGCGCCGCCGACTCCTGCACTTCGCCGGCGCAACCCTAGCCCTTTCCGTTTCCCCCCTGGGGCGGGCCGCGCCCCGCAATCCCTCCATCCTCGCCGTGCGGGTCTGGCCGGCGGCCGACTACACCCGGGTGACCCTGGAGCATGATTCCCCGATCAAGTTCTCCCACTTCACCATCGAGAATCCCGACCGGCTGGTGGTGGATATCGAGGGGGTTGAATTCAACAAGGTGCTGGAAAGCCTGTCCGGCAAGGTGGCCGAGAGCGACCCTTACATCAAGTTGCTCCGGGCCGGCCGTTTCAAGCCCGGGGTGGTGCGCCTGGTGATGGAGCTCAAGACCCGGGTGGCGCCCCAGGTGTTCACCCTGGCGCCGGTGGGGGAGTACGGCCACCGGCTGGTGCTGGACGTTTATCCGGAAAAACCGGTGGACCCCCTGCTGGCCCTGCTCCAGGAGCAGAGCCGTAGCGACCGCCCGCTGCAGTCGGCCGAAGAGCTGAAGCTGGAAGAGCCGGCCCGGCCTGAGCCGGGCAAGAGCGACAAGAAACATCCCGAGCCCGGCAAGGCCAAGGTGAACCGGCTGATCACCATCACCCTGGATGCCGGTCACGGAGGCGAAGACCCCGGCGCCGTGGGTCGGGGCGGCACCCATGAGAAGACCGTGACCCTGGCCATTGCCCGGCGCCTCAAGGCGAAGCTGGAGCGCCAGTCCAATGTGCGCGTCGCTCTGACCCGGGACGGGGATTTCTTCGTGCCCCTGGGTACCAGGGTACAGAAGGCCCGCCGGGTCCAGTCCGACCTGTTCGTTTCCATCCACGCGGATGCCTGGATCAAGCCCGAGGCCCGGGGGTCGTCGGTGTTCATCCTGTCCGAGAAGGGGGCGTCGAGCACGGCGGCCCGCTGGCTGGCCCAGAAGGAAAACGACGCGGACCTGATCGGCGGTGTGAACATCAACGTCAAGGACCCCTTCCTGGCCCGCACCCTGCTGGATCTTTCCCAGACTGCCACCAGCGCCGACAGCATGCGTCTGGCCAAGGCCGTGCTGGGAGAACTGGGGGGCATCAACCGTCTGCACAAAGCCAGTGTCGAGCAGGCCGGTTTTGCCGTGCTCAAGGCGCCGGACATCCCCTCCATCCTGGTGGAGACCGCCTTCATCTCCAACCCGGAGGAGGAGCGCAAGCTGGCGGACGAGGGCTATCAGGACCAGATGGCCGAGGCCCTGGCCCGGGGCATCCTGCGCTATCTGGAGCAGAATCCGCCGCCGCCCAAGTCGCCCATGGCCAAGCTGGGCTGATCCGTGTTCTGTCAGGGATGCAGGGCCAGGCCTCCCAAAGCGCTATAATTGCCGCTTTTTTCGGCAGCCCTCCTCCCCGATGCTCGTCTTTCGCGGTTTCCACCGGCCCGTTTCCTCTGCCACGGTGCTCACCCTCGGTAATTTCGACGGGGTGCATCGGGGCCACCTGGCCCTGCTGGAGCGCCTGACGGACAAGGCCCGGGAGCTGGGTCTGCCGGCGGTGGCCGTGACCTTCGAGCCCCATCCCCGGGAATTCTTTTCCCCCGCTTCGGCGCCGGCCCGGCTCACCACCCTGCGGGAAAAGCTGGAGCGTTTTGCCGCCGCCGGCGTGGAGCAGGTGCACGTGGCCCGCTTCAACCCTGCCTTTGCCGCCTTGAGCGCCGATGCCTTCGTGGAGGAAATCCTGGTCCGGGGGCTCTGCGCCCGGCACCTGATCATCGGTGACGATTTCCGCTTCGGGGCGGGACGGCTGGGGGATTTTGCCTATCTCCAGGCCGCCGGCCGGGCCCGGGGCTTCCAGGTGGAAGCCATGTCCAGCATCCAGCTGGCGGGTGAGCGGGTTTCCAGTTCCGCCGTGCGTCAGGCCCTGGAGGCCGGTGACATGGACAAGGCCGCCCTGTTCCTGGGGCGCCCCTATGCCATCGACGGGCGGGTGGTCCATGGCCGCAAGCTGGGCCGGCAACTGGGGTTTGCCACGGCCAACATCTACATTCGGCACAATCCCCTGCCCATGACCGGCGTGTTCGCCGTGCGGGTCCTGGGGCCCAGTGGCCGGGTGCGGCAGGGGGTGGCCAATCTGGGCATTCGTCCCACCCTGGGAGGAACCCGGCCCCTGCTGGAAGTGCATGTTTTCGATTTCCAGGGCGACATTTATGGCGCCCACCTGTCCGTTGAGTTCGTGCACAAACTGCGCGACGAAATGAAATTTTCCGACCTTTCCGCCTTGCAGGCCCGGATTGCCGCCGATGCGGCTGCGGCCCGGGCCTTTTTCAGTGCTGAGTGAAACCATGGCCGACTACAAGACCACCCTGAATCTTCCCGACACTCCCTTCCCCATGCGCGGCGACCTGCCCAAGCGGGAGCCCCAGTGGGTGCAGCAATGGCAGGAAAAGAAGCTGTACCAGAAGATTCGCGAGATTTGCGCCGGCCGGCCCAAGTTCATCCTGCACGACGGCCCTCCCTACGCCAACGGCAACCTGCACCTGGGCCACGCCCTGAACAAGATCCTCAAGGACATCATCGTCCGCTCCAAGACCCTGGCCGGTTTTGATGCGCCCTACGTGCCGGGCTGGGACTGCCACGGCCTGCCCATCGAGCACAAGATCGAAGTCACCCACGGCAAGAACCTGCCCGCCGACAAGGTGCGGGAACTGTGCCGCAGCTACGCCGCCGAGCAGGTGGAAGTGCAGAAGAAGGAATTCATCCGCCTCGGCGTGCTGGGCGACTGGGACAACCCCTACCTGACCATGAACTTCGCCAACGAGGCCGGCGAGATCCGCGCCCTGGCCGAGATGGTCAAGCAGGGCTACGTCTTCAAGGGCCTGAAGCCCGTCAATTGGTGTTTCGACTGCGGCTCCGCCCTGGCAGAGGCCGAGGTGGAATACGCCGACAAGAAGTCCCCCACCATCGACGTGGCCTTCCCCGTCAGCGAAGCCGATGCTCCCAAGCTGGCCGCGGCCTTCGGCCTCAACGCCCTGCCCAAGCCCGCCTATGCCGTGATCTGGACCACCACCCCGTGGACCATTCCCGCCAACCAGGCCCTTAATATCCACCCCGAACACGAATACGCCCTGGTGGACGCGGGTGACCGCCTGCTGGTGCTGGCCAAGGAGCTGGTGGCCGACTGCCTGAAGCGCTACGGCTGCGAAGGCACGGTGCTGGCGACCGTCAAGGGCAAGGCCCTGGAGCGCCTGGAATTCCGCCATCCTTTCTACGACCGGGTTTCCGTCGTCTACCTGGCCGACTACGTGGGCCTGGATGCAGGCACCGGCATCGTCCATTGCGCCCCCGCCCACGGCGTGGACGACTTCAACGCCTGGCGCCATTACGGCCGCGGCAACGACGAGATCATTTCCATCGTCAAGGGCGACGGCGTCTATGTGGACGAGCTGCCCTTCTTCGGCGGCCTCTCCATCTGGAAGGCCAATCAGGCCATCTGCGACAAGCTGTCCGAAGTGGGCTGCCTGCTTTCCCACGGCAATGTCAGCCACAGCTACATGCACTGCTGGCGCCACAAGACTCCGGTGATCTATCGGGCCACCGCCCAGTGGTTCGTCGGCATGGACAGGGTGGCTGGCCGCCCTGTCCATGCTGGACATCCCGAGGGCCATCCCCCCGCCCCCCTTCCCTGGGAAGGGGGAGAGGCCGCACTTCCCGGCAAGACCTTGCGGGAAAAAGCCCTGGCCGGGGTCGAGGCCACCGCCTTCTATCCGGCCTGGGGCAAGCCCCGCCTGCAATCCATGATCGCCAACCGGCCCGACTGGTGCATCTCCCGCCAGCGCAACTGGGGCGTGCCCATTCCCTTCTTCCTGCACAAGGAAACGGGGGAACTGCATCCGCGCACCGTGGAGCTGATGGAGGAAGTGGCCCAGCGCGTGCAGAAGGAAGGCATCGAAGCCTGGTTCAAGCTGGATGCGGCCGAACTGCTGGGGGCCGAAGCCGCCCAGTACGACAAGATCAGCGACACCCTGGATGTCTGGTTCGACTCCGGCACCACCCACTGGCACGTGCTGCGGGGCTCCCATAACGACGGCCATGCCACCGGCCCCCGGGCCGACCTCTACCTGGAAGGCTCGGACCAGCACCGGGGCTGGTTCCACTCCTCCCTGCTCACCGGCGCCGCCATCGACGGCCACCCGCCCTACAAGGCCCTGCTCACCCACGGTTTCACGGTGGACCAGCAGGGGCGCAAGATGAGCAAGTCCCTGGGCAACACCATCCTGCCCCAGGAAGTCTCGGACAAGATGGGCGCCGACATCCTGCGCCTGTGGGTGGCCGCCACGGACTACTCCGGCGAGCTGGCCATGTCCAAGGAAATCCTGGCCCGGGTGGTGGAAGCCTACCGCCGCATCCGCAACACCCTGCGTTTCCTGCTGGCCAACATCGCCGACTTCGATGCGGCCAAGGACATGCTGCCGGTGGCCGAGTGGTTCGAGATCGACCGCTACGCCCTGGCCCTGACCCGCCAGCTGCAGACCCAGGCCCAGGCCGATTACGACCGCTACGAGTTCCACCGCGTGGTGCAGGCTCTGCAGACCTTCTGCTCCGAGGACCTGGGCGGCTTCTGGCTGGATATCCTGAAGGACCGCCTGTACACCACGGCACCGGCCTCCAAGGCCCGCCGCTCGGCCCAGAGCGCCCTGTGGCACGTGACCCAGAGCTTCATCCGCCTGATGGCGCCGATCCTCTCCTTCACCGCCGAGGAAGTGTGGCAGATCCTCTCCGGCGATGCGGACCAGTCCATCATGTTCCACACCTGGCACGACCTGCCGGCCCAGGCCGGCGAAGGCGAGCTGCTGGCCAAGTGGACCCTGATCCGGGAGGCGCGCGGCGAAGTGACCAAGGCCCTGGAAGCCCTGCGCGAGGAAGGCAAGATCGGCTCCTCCCTCCAGGCCGAAGTGCGGATCAGCGCCGAGGGCGACAAGTATGCGGCCCTGTCCAGCCTGGGCGACGACCTGCGCTTCGTCCTCATCTGCTCCAAGGTGAGCGTGGCCCAGGGCGCCGATGCCATCGCCGCCGAGGCCTCCACCCAGAAGAAGTGCGAGCGCTGCTGGCACTACCGGGAGGACGTGGGCAGCAACCCGGAACACCCCGAACTGTGCGGCCGTTGCGACAGCAACCTGCACGGCGAGGGCGAGGTGCGCAGCCATGCCTAAGCCGGGCCGGGGCTTCTGGGGCTGGCTGGGCCTGGCGGCGGGGCTGGTCCTGGTCGACCAGCTCAGCAAGCTGGCGGTCCTGGCCCGCTTCCAGCTGGGCGAGAGTCTGGAAATCACCTCCTTTTTCAATCTGGTCCTGGTCTACAACCCCGGGGCCGCCTTCAGCTTCCTGGCGGCGGCCGGCGGCTGGCAGAAGTGGTTCTTCGTGGCTCTGGCCCTGGGGATTTCCGCCTGGATCATCCACATGTTGCTGGCCCATCCGGAACAAAAGCGCCAGAACCTGGCTCTTACCCTGATCCTGGGCGGGGCCCTGGGCAACGTGATCGACCGGGTCGCCTACGGCGCGGTGGTGGATTTTCTGGATTTCCACCTGGCCGGCTGGCACTGGCCAGCCTTTAATGTGGCGGATTCGGGCATCACCGTCGGCGCCGTGCTGCTGGTGCTGGATCAGTTGCTCCAGTCCCGGACCAGGGCTTCCTGACTTCCGAAAGGCCACACCATGCACGCGCGCATTCCACCCGGCCAGCGCCTGGCCGAAGGCTTTCCCGTACTGGATCTGGGCATCCTGCCGGATGTGCCCCATGGGGACTGGCGCCTGCTCCTCCTGGGCCAGGTGCGGCAGGAGGTGGAACTGGACTGGGCCCAGCTGCTGGCCCTGCCGCAATGCACCGATGTCTCGGATTTTCATTGCGTCACCCACTGGAGCCGCCTGGATGTGGCCTGGGAGGGGGTGCGGGCCCGGGACCTGATCGCCCTGGCCCAGCCCCTGCCGGAAGCCCGGTTCGTCACCCTGCACGGCTACGATGGCTATACCACCAACCTGCCCCTGACGGCCTTGCTGGACCCGGAGGTGCTCGTCGCCCACGGGGTGGATGGCGGCCCCCTGGCTCCCGAGCACGGGGGGCCGGTGCGCCTGGTGGTGCCCCGGCGTTACGCCTGGAAGAGCGCCAAATGGCTCAAGGCCATGGAATTTCACGCCGAAGACCGCCCCGGTTACTGGGAGGTCCGCGGCTACCACAACGACGCCGACCCCTGGCAAGAAGAGAGATACGCCTGATGAGCAGTGCGCCCACCGTCCGTTCCGACAGTTTCCTGACCCTGCATTACCGGGTGGCCTCCCAGGACGGGGAGGAATTCCTGTCCACCTTCGACATGTCCCCTTCCACCCTGCAGATGGGCAGCGGCCAGCTGGCCGAGTTCCTGGAAAGCTGCCTGATCGGCCTGCCGGAAGGGGAGCGTTTCGTCTTCGATCTGCCCCCGGAGGAAGCCTTCGGGGTGCCCAACCCGCGCCTGGTGGAGCGTATCGCCCTGTCCGCCTTGCCGCCGGGCATGGAGTTGAAGGAAAACTCGGTGGTGGAATTCACCGCGCCGGACGGTCACTCCTTCTCCGGCTTCCTGCGCGAGCTGGATGCTACTCACGGCCTGTTCGACTTCAACCATCCCCTGGCGGGCAAGGCCATCCGCTTCGAAGTGGAAATCATCGGCATCCTCTGATCATGGAAATCCTGCTTGCCAATCCCCGCGGTTTCTGCGCCGGCGTGGAACGCGCCATCGCCATCGTCGAAAAGGCCCTGGAAAAATACGGGGCACCCATCTACGTGCGCCACGAGGTAGTGCACAACAAGTTCGTCTGTGACGACCTGCGTGCCAAGGGCGCGGTGTTTGTCGAGGAGATCGACGAGGTGCCCCAGGGCAGCACCGTGATTTTCAGCGCCCACGGGGTGTCCCAGGCCGTGCGCCAGGAAGCCGAAGCCCGGGGCCTGAAGGTGTTCGATGCCACCTGTCCCCTGGTCACCAAGGTCCACGTGGAAGTGGGCAAGATGCGCGGTCAGGAACGGGAAGTGGTGATGATCGGCCACAAAGGGCATCCGGAAGTGGAAGGCACCATGGGCCAGAGCCAGGGCGGCATGTACCTGGTGGAAACGGAGGCGGACGTGGCCAGCCTCCAGGTGCGGGACCCGGAACATCTTTCTTACGTCACCCAGACCACGCTCTCGGTGGATGACGCAGCCGTGGTCATCGCTGCCCTGCGGCAGCGTTTTCCGCAAATCCAGGGGCCGAAGAAGGACGACATCTGCTACGCCACCCAGAACCGCCAGGACGCGGTCAAGGGCCTGGCCGAACAGTGCGATCTGGTGCTTGTGGTGGGCAGCCAGAACAGCTCCAACTCCCGGCGCCTGAAGGAAGTGGCCGCCGGCATGGGGGTGGAAGCCTACCTGGTGGACTCCGCCGAAGAACTGCAAGCCGCCTGGCTGGAAGGCAAACGCCGGGTCGGCGTATCAGCCGGCGCCTCGGCCCCGGAAAACCTGGTGGGCCAGGTCGTCGAACGGCTGCGGGAACTGGGGCGGGGGCAGGTCATTGAATTGGCCGGGGTGGATGAGGACGTCAGCTTTCCCCTGCCCAGAGGTCTGGGGGCCGGTCCCCGCTAGGGAATTCATCCTTTTGTCCTGACAAACTGACCGCATGTCAGTTTGCATAAGCACTCCGATCCGGGGCATCGCATAATTCACTCGCGTATTAGGAGTCGAGTGATGAAACTTAACAGAGGCTTTACCCTGGTGGAGATGATGGTCACCCTGGTGATCATGGCTATCATCGCGTCGATGGCTCTTCCCAGTTTTCGCAACATGATTCTGCAGAACCGTGTGGACTCCATTGCTGAAAACCTGAAGGCTGATCTGGAGCTGGCCAAAGCCGCTGCAGCCCACCGAGGGCTGGGAGTGCAGGTCGGCGTTGTGGCGTCGACCTGTGGCGGTTCATTGGATGGTGGCTGGGATGTGCGGGTTTCCCAGGAAGCTCTGGCCGACTGTGGATATGAGCCGAGTACAAGCGATGAGCCTACCGCCTTGATTCTCAAGCGCGAGGCCTTGAAGCAGGTGGAGTTCTGCGGTTCCACCTGTGCAAGTGCCACTGATCCCATTCCGGACAAGGTTCGCTTTAGCCGGGGCGGCTTGGTGGATTATCCCAACGGGCTGGTCCTGGTGCTCAAGCCGGTTGATTGTCCGTCGGGTCTGGAAGTGGCCCGGCAGATAGCGATCAATGGTTCCGGTGTGTCCGTTGTTTCCCGAGTTGCCTGCCCCTGAGGACAAGGTGCTGATATGTTGATGAATAAAGTGCGTTCACGCCAATCGGGCTCTTCTATGCTGGAGGTCCTGATTTCCATAGTGATTTTTTCTCTGGGCATACTGGGGATGATCGGGCTGCAGGTGACGGCCATGAAATCCAATCAAAGTGCCCTTTCCCGTTCGGTGGCGGTGGAAAAGGCTTATGAAATTCTTGACCGCATGCGTGCCAATGCCTCCAAGGCCAAGGACGGAGAATACGACCTCGCGCTGGGGGATGCGCCGAGTGGTGATGAAAAGCTGCAGTCCACGGCGGACAAGGTGGAGTGGATTCGGGAGTTGGCGGCCAGTTTGCCGGCAGGGGATGGCGGTATCTGCCGTAGGGCGACCCCTGACAGCGATGCATGCACTGCCGAAGGCGATTATTTCGTGATTCAGGTCCAATGGACCCAATCGGGTACCGGGAGTGGGGCCAAAGACTTCATTACCCAGGATGCACAAAGAGTCGTGGTGGTGGGGGCCCTATGAAAATCGCTTTTGAATCCCGTTTGGGAAAGCAGCAGGGGATGACTGTGGTGGAACTGATGGTTTCCTTGATCATCGGCTTGGTGATTCTGTCTGCCGTCCTCTACACCTACATGGGCAACAAGGAATCCTCCGCGTTCAACCGGCAGATGGCCCGGTTGCAGGAGAGTGGGCGTCTCGCCATCGATACTCTGGGTAACGATCTGCGTAACGCCTCCTTTACGGGTTGTGCCAATGCCCGGGATACACGCGTTATTGACGTGGATGACCTGACCCAGTTGAATCTGCTCAAGGGGATTGGAGTTCTGGTTTATCCTGATGCTGGGGGCGACATCGTCGAAAGTGCTTCATTTGTCGGGCCTGATGATGGAGCTTTCTTGGGAGAATCCCATGTGCTCCGGATTTTTGGGGCCATGCCCCTGAGCAGTGCCAGTGTGAAGGAATTCCCCAATTCAGAAAATGCTGACTTGAAGGTAACCGGGAGTAGTGCTTTCATCGCCGAGTTGGCGAACTTGCCCATCAATGTGGTCGTGTCTGACTGCGAATTGGCTGATATCTACAAGTTGACGGCAAAAACGGAGAGTGGGAGTGACATTATCCTGACTGCTCCCACCAAGCCCTTCAGCAAGGTCTATGGGCCCAACGCTAGTGTCTTTGTCTATGGGAAACAGCTGAGTACCAATTATTACCTGCGTGAAGCCGCCAATGAGGATGGTTCCAAGCGCACGGATTCCAAGGGCAACAATATCATTTCCCTGTTCAGGGATGACCCGACACTGGCTGATACGCACCAGGAACTGGCCGAAGGGGTAGAGGCTTTCCGGGTTTGCCTGGGGCTGGATGAGGCTCTGGATGGAACGGTGGATGAGTACAAGCTTCCCACTGATGTCACCACCGATGCTGACTGGAAAAAGGTTACTGCTGTCAAGGTGGATCTGGTGATGGCGTCTACCGAACCCAATGTCCTGGATGAGGACACCGAGCAGAAGTACCGGTTGTGCATGGATGACCCCGCCGGGGATCCTTCTTTCCAGAAGACCGACCGGAGGTTGAGGAAACTCTTTTCCACAACGGTCAGTCTGCGCAACAAGTTGAAATAAAGGTGGAACCCATGAACTCCTTGTCAATGAGACGTGCAGACCAGAGAGGTTCTGTGCTGATTGTCGGTCTGATCATGCTGATCATCATCACCGTGCTTGGTATGGCGGCCATCCGGACTTCAACCCAGCAGGAGCGTATGGCGGGGTTCCTGCGGGACAAGAACGATGCCTTCCAGACTTCGGAAATTGGCTTGCGGGGTGGTGAATCCTACGTGGAAAAGCGTCAGGATGAATCCGGGAATGGCTGGATAGATATCTCCCTGGGCGGGAGCGCGGTTCCCCCGGATGAACTGAGCCTCAGGGGCAATAGCTACTGGGATGCACCTGAAAATTATCTGGAGTTGAATAAGGTGGGAGATACATCGTTTTCCCAGGTTTTTGGCGGCATCGATCTGCCCAGGTTCATTCGCGAAAAGCATCCCAATATATCCAACAGCCTTGAGGCAGGTATTGTCAAGGAAATCGAGGTGTTCCGGGTAAGTTCCCGGGGGGTTGGGCGCGGCGATGAGTCCGTTACGGCGGCAGTCATTCAGTCATCTTACAAGCGATAATTTAAGGCGAGAGGTATTCAAATGAAAGCCATTGATTCTCAAAGCATACAGAAGCCTGGTGCTCGTCTGCGGCCTCTGGCGCTTCTGGCTGGTTTCCTGCTGATCGGCCAGGCGCACACCGCCCCCTTCGATGTTTCTCAGGTTCCCCTCAATGTGGGGAGTGCGATTCCCCCTAACCTGATGTATATCCATGATGATTCGGGGTCTATGGGTTTTGGCTTTCTCCCAGAAAGCGTCGGTGACCTAGGTAATGATCAAAAACGGAAATATTCTCCGGATTTTAACAAAATTTACTATGATCCCGCAGTGAATTATGCGCCTCCGGTGGATCATAATGGTCAAAGTCTTGGTGATTCTAGTTTCACGGATGCATGGGAAAATGGTTACCAGAAGGATGCCGGAAAAAGAAATCTTTCCACTGATTTTAAGCATTCTGTTTACTATCGCTGGGGGTGGAATGATCTTCCTGGATATACGGCTACAGGTACAACTACTTGGGTAAGACTAGATAATAACCACAAAGCGGCATATTATTATCGTTTTGATTCTTCGTTGGCTGGTTGTGGTGTGGCGAATGCTATTGATTTAGAAAAATGCTACAAAAAGGTAGTCGTTAGCGCTACCTCTGGTCCAGGGGGAGTTGATGAAAGAAAGAATTTTGCTAATTGGTTTTCCTATTATAGGGTAAGAAACTTCGCTGCAAAGGCCGGGATTAGTCGGGCATTTTCAGGGCTGGGTTCAGGGATTCGTGTTGGCTATGGAAGTATAAATGGTGGTACGGGTGAAGGCGGTATTGGTGACGTTATTAAGAAAGGGGTTAGAACATTCGAAGGTAGTGATAGGGAAGCGTTCTTTAATTGGCTTTTCAAAGTCCCAAGCGACGGAGGAACTCCTCTGCCACAGGGATTGAGGGCTGCAGGTGAATATTTCTATAGTGATGATTCCACTGGCCCTTGGAGTACGACTCCTGGAGCGGTTGGAGGAGAAGTTCTGTCGTGCCGTAAAACCTTTACAATTTTGATGACGGATGGCTATTGGAATAATGAGAATGGCTTGTTTTCCGTTAATCATGATGGCGCTAATGGTCCCGATACCATAACTGGTCCGGGGGGTAAAAGTTATACCTACTCTGCGGCGTCTCCGTTTTCGGATTCCTATACCAAGACATTGGCGGATGTGGCCATGTATTACTGGAAAACAGATTTGAATAGTGCGGAGAACAGAGTTCCTACTACGACGCTGAATCCAGCATTCTGGCAGCATATGGTGACCTACGGGGTTGGTCTTGGTGTGGCTCCTGAGTCTATCAACCCGGACGATGCATTCAATGCCATCATCAACGGTACGCCGACGATTACCTGGCCTCAGGCTACTAAGAGTGATCATCAAATTGACGACCTGCTGCACGCCAGTGTGAATGGCCGGGGGGGGTTCTATTCTGCCGCCAATCCCCAGGAGTTTTCTGCCGTTCTGCAATCGGCCCTGGCCAAGATTTTGGACGAAACTTCCACGGCTTCGGCTCCGGCTGCCAGTTCCACTTCCATTACGGAAGGCACGCTGATCTATCAGGCCAAGTTTGATACCTCCAACTGGTCCGGACAGTTGCTGGCCCGGGAGTTGTGCCCCCTGCCGGAGGCCTTGGGTGGGCCTGCTACCGTGACCGGGTGTGAGAACCGGGAAGAAGGCGAACCCAAGGAGCCGCCCGTCTGGGATGCTGCAACGCAGATTCCGAGTCATAGCAGCCGCAAGATTTACACCTGGAAGCCCGTCGCCGGCAGCCCTACCGGGGTTGAATTTGCCTGGGCCAATCTGACCACTGGACAGCAGGCTTACCTCGATAACCAGTCGGCCATGGTCAATTTCCTGCGGGGCGATACCTCCGGGGAAAAACAGAATGGTGGAAACTACCGTAACCGGGCGGGGAAAAAGCTGGGGGATATCATCAATTCCGATCCCTTCTTTGTCGGGACCGGTGATTTCGGCTATGCCACGGCTGCTGCCCTGACTGATGCTGAGAGGACGAGTTATCGGGAGAGGAAGTTGTCCGATACCTACAAGGATCGCACCACCATGTTGTATGTGGGGGCCAACGACGGCATGTTGCATGCGTTTGACGCCTCGACCGGTGGCGAAAAATTTGCCTATATCCCGAATGCGGTGTTTCCCAACCTGAAGAAGCTGGCCGATCCGGCCTATACCCACAGCTATTACGTGGATGGTTCTCCCAAGGCTGGCGATGCGCTGATTAATGGTGAATGGCGCACTGTGCTGGTGGGTTCCACCGGGGCGGGAGGCAGGGCCTATTTTGCACTGGATGTGGAACAGCCGGATAGCTTCGCTGCCTCCAGGGTGCTGTGGGAGTTCACTCATGACGATCTGGGTACGGCCTTGGGGCAAGCCTCCGTGGTGCGTACCGAGAGCGGTGACTGGGTTGCCATTTTTGGTAACGGCTATAACAGCACCAACCATACGGCCCAGTTGTTCGTCGTGAATATCAAGACCGGCGAGTTGATTGCGAAGATCGATACCAAAGTCGGGACTTCTGACAAACCGAATGGCCTTGCCACGCCCCTGACGGTTGATGCCAACGGCAACGGAGCGGCGGACCTGGTCTACGCGGGGGACATGCACGGGAATCTCTGGAAGTTCGACCTGAGTGGCAGCAAGAGTGAGTGGAAAATTCCCTTTTCCACCACGAATCCGGGCGGAGAATCCGTGCCAGCCCCGTTGTTTACAGCCAAGGATGGGACCGGAGGCACTGCCAAGGAGCAACCCATCACCGCCAAGCCTCAGGCCAAACGCCATCCCGAGACGGGCGGGGTCATGGTTTATTTTGGCACCGGTCAATACTTTGAAACAGGTGACCAGGCCAATGAGGATCTGCAGACTTTCTATGGTGTCCTGGATACCTGCGGAAAGAACCCCAGCACGGATGATAATCCTTGTAAAGGCAAGATGACGCGCAGTGACCTGGTGCAACAGACCATCCTGAACGAATATACGGAGACTTTCACCAAAGAGGTGGGGGGGAGTACGGTAACGAATACCGAGGATATCCGGATCCTTTCCGAGAATGAGGTGGACTACAAGACAAAATATGGTTTCTATCTGGACCTTGCTTTCGGTAGTATCAAGAAGGGGGAGCGGGTCGTGGGTGAGCCGGTGGTGTGGTCGGATCGGATCATCTTTACTTCCATCATTCCCGATGATGACCCCTGTAATTCTGGTGGTGATAGCTGGATCATGGAGCTTGATCCATCCAGTGGTGGACGTACCCTGTTCAGCGTCTTCGATTTGAACAAGGATCGTGCTTATGACAAGGGCGACTATGGGCAAAATACCCCAGTGAATGGAAGGAAGATTCCGGGGGGGTTGGTGAAAAAGGTGGCCGTGGTCGGGGATAATAAGTATGCGTCCCTGCCAACGGGGCTGGAACTGATCAAGCAAAAGCAGAATGCGGCCAAGGGGCGTCAGTCCTGGCGGCAGATTCGTTAAGTTGAATAAGTGAATAGGGGTTGCTAAAAATGCAATTCATGATGGAATCAGCAAGGGGGGCCAACTGTCCTGACCGATGGTTGGCTCGGAGGGGCGGAGTGCAGTGTGGCTTCACCCTGATCGAGCTCATGGTGGTCGTGGTCATCATCTCGATAATCGTATCGGTGGCTTACCCTTCCTATCGGGAATATGTAATGAAGTCGCGCCGCGCCGAATGTGCTGGTGTAATGGCAAAGGCAGAAAACAAGCTGCAGGCTCGATACGCTAGTGCTAGTGGTGCCAGCACTTATCTGGATTCCGGGGGGGGGCAGTCCCTTCCGACTGGAGTGCCGACTACCTGCCCTGCGGACGGGGGGAAAACGTTCTATACCTTGAATCTCGTGGCTACGGCCACTACCTTCCTTCTCTCGGCGGTTCCTGAGGGGGCCCAGGCTGACGACAAGTGTGGCACCTTGACCCTTTCCAATACCGGGGAGAAGGGGCAGGCTGCTGGCATGACTACCGCAGAGTGCTGGTGATGTTTTTCTTGCGATTTAACTCATTGGCAGATAGAATGCTGCCTTTGGTTTTTTTAACATTCAGGATTTCTCATGGCCAATAGCGCACAAGCCCGTAAGCGTGCCCGTCAAGCTGTCAAGCAGCGTGCCCACAACGCCAGCCTGCGTTCCACGCTGCGCACCGCCATCAAGCGTGTGCGCCAAGCGATCGCAAGCGGCGACAAAGCTGCTGCTCAAGGTATGTTCAACCAGTCCATGGCGGTGGTTGACCGTATTGCTGACAAGAAGATCATTCACAAGAACAAGGCTGCTCGTCACAAGAGCCGCCTGTCTGCCCAGATCAAGGCTCTGGCTGCTGCCTGAGTTCTGGTTTGGTGGCACAAAGAAACGGCACCTTCGGGTGCCGTTTTTGTTTGTCTTTACTCCTTGCGGATATGTAGGCCGCACTCCTTGGTTTCCGGGTTTTCCCACCACCAGCGGCCGGCACGGATGTCTTCGCCCAGGCTGATGGGGCGGGTGCAGGGGGCGCAGCCGATGCTGGGGTAGAACTGATCGTGCAGGGCGTTGTAGGGGACCTGGTGGATGCGGATGTAGGCCCAGACCTCCTTCTCGCTCCAGTCTGCCAGGGGGTTGAACTTTTCCAGGCCGTTGCCTGCATCGAAGCTCCGGATGGCCAGGGCTTCACGGGTGGTGGATTGCTGGGCCCGCATGCCGGTGATCCAGGCCTTCTTGCCGGCCAGGGCGCGCTGCAGCGGTTCGACCTTGCGAATCTGGCAGCAGGCCTTGCGTAGCTCGGTGGATTGATAGAAGGCGTTGATGCCGTGGATGCGTACATAGGCCTCGGCATTTTCATGGCGGGGGTAATACACCGTAAGGCGGGTGCCGTAGTGCTTTTCCGTCTGGGCCATCAGATCGTAGGTTTCGGGGGGTAGGCGGCCCGTGTCCAGGCTGAAGATTTCGATGGGGAGCCGGTTCCGGAGGATCAGGTCGGTAAGCACCATGTCTTCGGCGCCCAGGCTGTTGGCAAAGACAGCCGGGCTGAAATCGGTGGCGACTGTCTGCAGCAAGGCGAGAGCCTCGCCGCTCTTGTGGCTGACCGCCTGGTGCAGGGCTTCGCTCAGCTCTGGGTGGGTGGCGGGGTTGCCTGGTGCTGGGGCGCGCAAGGGGGAAATGGTGCTCATGGGGTTCTCCGGCGAAACAGGGGGAGGGGCTCGTCTACTGCACCCTGGTAGGGTGTCTTGAAGGTGGCAAAGGCTTCCAGGGCCTGCGCTGCATCCTTGCCGTCCTTCAGGGCCCAGGCATCAAAGCCGACTCGCTGCATCAGGAACAGCTGATCATGCAGCACATCCCCCGTGGCGCGGATTTCTCCCTCGTAATGGTAACGTTCCCGCAGCAGGCGGGCGAGGGAGTAGCCCCTGCCGTCGGCGAATTTGGGGAAGTTGATGGCAATCACCACGAAATACTGAAGATCCGCTTCCAGGGGTGCCAGGTCGGTGTCCGGTTCCAGCCACAGGCCGATGCGTTTGTGGCTGGAGATGATTTCGTTGCGCCGGAGTTGCCAGACGGAGAGGGGAAACAGAATGTCGCCCTCCGGCAGGGGGGCTGCCGCGGGGGATTCTTCCGGGCTCAGGGTTTGCCACGGGTCGGCGACGATGCGCTTGTTCTTGATCAGGGTGCTCATGGGGTCACTTCCTCATTCCTGGATTTTGCCTTGCCGTGGGCCCGGTCTTCGTAAACCTTGTTCTTGAAGGGCTCTGGGCCGATGCGGTCAAAGGTGTCCAGGAAGGTTTCCTCCTGGTGCCGGTGGGCCAGATAAACATTGATGATCTTTTCCACGGCGTCCGGGACTTCAGCGGCGGAAAAGGAGGGGCCGATCACCTTGCCGGTCCTGGCATCGCTCCCCTGGCGGCCGCCTAGGGTGATCTGATAGAACTCGGCGTCGTTCTTGTCCACCCCCAGGATGCCGATATGGCCCACGTGGTGGTGGCCACAGGCGTTCATGCAGCCGGAGATGTTCAGATCCAGGTCGCCCAGGTCGAACAGGTAGTCCAGGTCGCTGAAGCGTGCCTGGATGGCGTTGGCGATGGGGATGGACTTGGCGTTGGCCAGATCGCAGAAGTCACCTCCCGGGCAGCAGATCATGTCGGTAAGCAGGCCGACGCTGGGGGTGGCCAGGTTGAGGGCTTTGGCGGCCAGCCACAGCTCGTGCAGGCGACCTTGTTCCACGTCGGCCAGGATCAGGTTCTGTTCATGGGAGGAGCGGGCTTCGCCGAAGCTGAAGGCATCGGCCAGCCGGGCCGCCGCCTCCATCTGCTCGGCGGTGATGTCGCCGGGAGCTTGTCCGGGGGCCTTGAGGGACAGGGTCACGGCGGCGTAGCCCTGGACCCGGTGGGGATGTACGCAACGGGATACCCAGCGGGCGAAGGCCTTGTCCTCGGCCTTGTGGCGCAGGAAGTCCGGATCTTCGGCCGGGAGTGTTCTGTAGGCGGGGGCGCCGAAGTGTGCCTGGACCCGGTCGTACTCCGCCTGGGTCAGGGTGCCGGGGCCGTCCTTCAGGTGGGCCCATTCGGCTTCCACCTGGCGGGAAAACTCCTCGATGCCCAGGGCCTGGACCAGTATCTTGATGCGGGCCTTGTAGAGGTTGTCCCGTCGTCCGTGCAGGTTGTATACCCGCAAAATGGCTTCCAGATAAGTAAGGATGTGTTCCCAGGGCAGGGATTCCCGCACCACCTCGCCCCGGATCGGCGTACGTCCCAGGCCGCCGCCCACGATCACCCTGAAGCAGGGCTTTCCTTGGGCATCCAGGTTCAGGTGCAGGCCCACGTCGTGGAACCAGGTCAGGGCCCGGTCTTCCCGGGTGCCGGAAATGGCGATCTTGAACTTGCGGGGGAGGAAGGCAAACTCCGGGTGGAAGGTGCTCCACTGGCGCAGAATTTCGGCCAGGGGGCGGGGGTCGATGAGCTCATCAGGGGCGATGCCGGCGAACTGGTCGGTGGTGACGTTGCGGATGCAGTTGCCGGAAGTCTGGATGGCGTGCATCTCGAACTGGCTCAGGTAGTCCAGAATGTCCGGGCAGTCTTCGATCCTGGGCCAGTTGAACTGCATGTTGTGGCGCGTGGTGAAATGTCCGTAACCCCGGTCCCAGGTCCTGGCCACGTGGGCGAGGGCGCGCAGCTGGGCGCTGGAGAGCATGGCGTAGGGGACGGCGATGCGCAGCATGGGTGCGTGGCGCTGCACATAGAGGCCGTTCTGCAGGCGCAGGGGGCGGAACTCATCGTCGCTCAGGGCGCCGGACTGCCAGCGGGCAAGCTGGTCCCGGAACTGGGCGACCCGTTCCCGGACCAGGGCGAAATCGTAATTGTCGTAGCGGTACATGCGGCAAACCTCAGCTGGGGATGGGGCCGGATCCGGAGAATTCGCGGATGCTGGCGCCGATCGTGAACGGCCGGTATGGTAGCAGGGGGCTAATTGAACGAAAAAGAATATCGGGTTACATTGTTATAACTTCAAGATATTTGTTGTCGCCATGAAACTCCAGCAGCTCCGTTACATCGTAGAGGTGGCCCGCAGGGGCATGAACGTCTCGGAAGCGGCGGAGGCCCTGTACACCTCCCAGCCGGGGGTTTCCAAGCAGATCAAGCTCCTGGAGGATGAACTTGGGGTGATGATCTTCGAGCGCAGCGGCAAGCGTTTCACTGGGGTGACCGAGCCTGGGCGTTCCATCATTGAAAGCGCGGAACGCATCCTGCGGGAGGCCGAGAATCTGAAACGGTTGGGGCGTGATTACTCCGGGGGGGATACCGGGACGTTGATCGTGGCCGCCACCCATACCCAGGCCCGCTATGCGCTGCCTCCGGCGGTCAAGGATTTCGTGACCATGCATCCCAAGGTACAGCTGACCCTGCATCAGGGGACGCCGGCCCAGATCGCCGACTGGGTTGAAAAAGGGGATGCTGATATCGGGATCGCCACGGAATCCCTGGAGTCCCATCCCGGCCTGGTGACCCTGCCGGTGCGGCAATGGAGCCACTGCGTCATTGCACCCGCCGGGCATCCCGTGCTGCACAGCCAGCCCCTGTCCTTGGCGGAGCTGGCCCGCTGGCCGCTGATTACCTACGACTCTGCCTTTACCGGTCGTTCCGGCATCAACCGGGCCTTTCAGCGTCAGGGGCTGGAGCCCCAGGTGGTACTGACCGCCCTGGACGCAGACGTGATCAAGACCTACGTGACCCTGGGCCTGGGGCTGGGCATCATTGCCGCCCTGGCTTTCGACAAGGAGCGGGATGCTGGCCTGGAAGCCCTGGAGGCCGGGCACCTGTTCGAATCCAACACCACCCGCCTGGCTCTGCGCCGCGGCGTGTTCCTGCGGCGTTTCGAATACGATTTCATCACCCTCTTTGCCCCGCACCTGGACCGGCGGGCGGTGGAGCGGGTGCTGCAGGGGGGCGGCGACGCCTATCAACTCTGAGCGCAGCACGCCCTGGCATGGAAGTGGCGGATTTCCTTGTGCTTTTTTCTCCGGGTGCTCTATAATTGCCGGCTTTTCAACCTTGCCCTACCGAATCGCATGGCGGAGGGCTTTTGCCAAAAGGAGTGTTCATGCGTCATTATGAAATCGTCTTTATCGTCCATCCGGACCAGAGCGAACAAGTGCCCGCCATGGTGGAGCGCTATCGCAGCCTGGTGACCAGCAAGGGTGGTCAGATCCATCGTCTGGAAGACTGGGGGCGTCGTCAACTCGCCTACCCCATCCAGAAGATCCACAAGGCTCACTACGTGCTGATGAACATCGAGTGCGACGGCGAGACCCTGACCGAACTGGAACATGGCTTCAAGTTCAACGATGCCGTGCTGCGCAACCTGACCGTCAAGATGAAGCATGCAGTGACGACTCCTTCCCCCATGATGAAGGAAGAGAAGTCCAAGTCCCTGCTGAGCGGTGAAGCTGCAGCGGCCGAAGCTCCCGCTGCTGCCTGATAAGTTTCGGGCGTTCCTCTGAATCAGGTCCGGATTGCAGGACGGCTCAGCGAAAAAAAGCCCTTGCGCTACACCCCTGCCGGGGTGCCGATCTCGGAAGCCCGTCTAGGGCACGAATCGGAGCAGGAAGAAGCTGGGTTGTCGCGACAGGTGATATGCGAAATACCTTTGCTGGGCATGGGGCCCGTGTCCACCTGGCTGGATGCAGCTCCCCTGGGTGTCATGCTCGAGGTGACCGGATTCCTGGCGGCAAGAAGCCGTAACAGCAGGACGCTCGTATTGCACGTGCAAGAAATCGAATTTTTGGAAGGAAATCAAAATGGCTAGGTTCTTCAAGAAGAAGGATGACGACAAGAAAAAGCGTCGTGGCGGCGGTCTGTTCAAGCGCCGCAAGTTCTGCCGCTTCACCGCCGAGAAGGTGGAACAGATTGATTACAAGGATGTGGAAGTCCTGAAGGAATACATCCAGGAAAACGCCAAGATCATGCCGGCCCGTCTGACCGGTACCAAGGCTGGTTATCAGCGTCAGCTGTCCACCGCCATCAAGCGTGCCCGTTTCCTGGCCCTGTTGCCCTACACCGACAACCACCAGTAAGAGGAAGCGCGAATCATGCAAATCATTCTGCTCGAAAAAGTCGTCAACCTCGGCAACCTGGGTGACGTGGTCAAGGTCAAGGACGGCTATGCCCGTAACTTCCTGATTCCCCAGAAGAAGGCCAAGCGTGCCACGCCCGCCGCCCTGGCTGAGTTTGAAGCCCGTCGCGCCGAACTGGAAAAGATCCAGGCCGAGAAGCTGGCTGCCGCCCAGGCTGTGGCTGACAAGCTGAACGGCGTTGCCGTGACCGTTACCCGCAAGTCCGCCATGGACGGCCGCCTGTTTGGTTCCGTGACCAACCACGATGTGGCTGATGCCCTGAAGGCTGCTGGTTTTGCAGTGGATAAGGCCGATGTGCGCATGCCTGAAGGCCCCCTGAAGACGACCGGTGAGTTCCCCCTGGAAATCGCCCTGCACACCGATGTGCTGGCTACCGTGACGGTGACCGTGGCAGGCGAATAACAGCTGGATTCTTTCAGGCTTGTGCAAAGGGCTCCGCGTGAAATACGCGGGGCCCTTTGCTTTTATGGAGTCCGCTGTGGCGGCACTTTTGCTGGTGTGGGTTGTGTCGTAAGTTGCCGGCGGCGAATGTGGGGTGTTGTAGCAGTCAGGGCCGTCGGGCCCTAGGTGCGGGTGTGGCGGTGTATGGAGGGGGCGCTAGCGACAGGCGTTCCAGGTGGCGGGGGTGTGCGCGACAATTGCTGGGGGTGCTTGCCGGAAGAGCGAATGGGCTGTGAGCCCTGAGTTGCTTGCGATCTCGGGGGGTGGGGTGCTTGGGCTCGATGCTTGTATCGCGCTTGATGGGTTTTCGGTGGTGGGTAATAAAAAACCCGCCGGATGGGCGGGTCTTTTTTGCAAGGCAAGCTCTTTTGTTACTTGAGCTTGATTTCCTTGTAGAGCACGTGCTTGCGAGCCTTGGGGTCGTACTTCATGAACTCCAGTTTTTCAGGCGTGGTGCGCTTGTTCTTGGAGGTCGTGTAGAAGTGCCCGGTACCTGCGGTGGATTCCAGCTTGATCTTTTCGCGTCCGCCTTTGGCCATTTCCGTATTCCTTTAATCAGATTTCGCCGCGGCTGCGCAGGTCGGCCAGAACTTCATCGATACCCTTCTTGTCGATGAGGCGCAGACCGGCGTTGGAAACGCGCAGGCGTACGAAACGGTTTTCACTTTCAACCCAGAAGCGGCGATACTGCAGGTTCGGCAGGAAGCGACGCTTCGTTTTGTTATTGGCGTGGGACACATTGTTCCCCACCATCGGGGCTTTGCCCGTCACTTGGCAGACTCGCGCCATAGCAGATGCTCCAGAAAATCCAGTTCAGGAAAGACTTCGATTATATCTTGTGAATCTCTGCAAGATCAAGTCTGGATTGTGTTTTTTTAGTTCAGCGCCTGGCGCCGGGGACCTGGGGGATGCGCTTGTCTATGGCTTCCTGCAGTAACTGCTTGCCTTCTCCCTTGAAACTGATGAACTCGATACCGCACCGGAAGCGGTCTTCGCCAGCAGCCAGCAGGGTGTAGCACATGCGTACCCGCATTTCCAGGACCTGGCGTCGGCCCAGGGGATTGTCGGCAGGGAGGGAGATGAGCAGGGTCAGGGGCTGGCTGGAATAGATGTTGTAGTCCGTGAGCAGGGAACAGCCACCCATGGAAAGTTCCCGGGTCGTGCCGTGGAATGTGGCCCGCCGTTCGCCATGATCGAAGACCAGGGCCACAGGCCAGCGGAAGGGATAGCGTTTGTAGACGCGTTTGTCGAACATGATGGCGGGCTCAGGGGATGGTCCGCCATTCTAATACCACGGCTCTTCGTCAGATCAGTCCCCGTTCGGCGAGGGACAAGGGGGGCTGGTTGCCGGCGACGATGAAATGGTCCAGGAGGCGTACATCCACCAGGGTCAGGGCTTCTTGTAATTGCCGGGTAAGGAGCTGATCCGCCTGGGAGGGTTCGCTGACGCCGGAGGGATGGTTGTGGGCGAAAATCACTGCTGCGGCGTTGTGGCTCAGGGCGGATTTCACCACTTCCCGGGGGTAAACGCTGGTCTGGGTCAGGGTGCCCCGGAACAGGTCTTCGTGGGCGATGAGGCGGTTCTGGGCATCCAGCCAGAGGGCCATGAACACTTCGTGGGGCAACTGGCCCAGGTGCAGGCGCAGCCAGTCTCGCACGCTGTCGGGTGAGCCCATCAGGTTGCGCTGGTGGATCTCCTCGCGCAGGGCCCGGCGGCTGAGCTCGAAGCTGGCCTGTAGTTGGGCCGCCTTGGCCAGACCTATGCCTGGCGTTCTGGCCAGTTCGGTCATGCTGGCGGCTGCGAGGCGGCAGAGGCTCCCGCCGTGGCGTTCGAGCAGCTCCCTGGCCAGGTCCACGGCGCTCTTGCCCTTGATGCCGACGCGCAAGTAGATGGCCAGCAGCTCGGCATCGGAGAGGGCCTGGGGCCCCTGGCGCAGCAAGCGTTCCCGGGGGCGTTCCCCCTGGGGCCAGTCGGAGATGGACATGGGTTTTCCAGTAGAATGGCCGGCAGACCTCAAGGATTTTAAGACAATGGAATTGCAAGGCAAGCATATCGTGCTGGGGGTGACCGGGGGCGTGGCGGCCTATAAGGCGGCAGCGTTATTGCGGCTGCTGACGGGGGCCGGGGCCGGGGTGCAGGTGGTGATGACTGAGGCGGCCACCCGCTTCGTCACCCCGGTGACCTTCCAGGCCCTGTCGGGCCGGCCGGTGTTCGTGGATCAGTGGGACCCGCGCATGGCCAACAACATGGCGCATATTGATCTGAGTCGGGAGGCGGATGCGATTCTGGTGGCTCCCGCATCGGCCAATTTCCTGGCCCGGGTGGCCCAGGGGCTGGCCGATGACCTGTTGACCACCCTGGTCCTGGCCCGGGAATGTCCCCTGTTGGTGGCTCCGGCCATGAATCGCCAGATGTGGGAAAACCCCGCGACCCGGCGCAACATGGCCCTCCTGCAGGAGGATGGTGTTTCCTGCCTGGGGCCGGCATCCGGTGTCCAGGCCTGTGGCGAACAGGGTGAAGGGCGCATGCTGGAACCCGAGGCTATCCTGGAATCCCTTGCAGCCTTTTTCACGCCCAAGTGTCTGGCCGGACGGCGGGTGCTGATGACGGCCGGTCCCACCTTCGAAGCCATTGATCCGGTGCGCGGCATCACCAACCTTTCCTCCGGCCGCATGGGTTATGCCATTGCCCGGGCAGCGGCCCGGGCGGGAGCACGGGTCACGTTGGTTTCTGGTCCGGTTTCCCTGGCGCTGCCCCTGGGGGTGGAGCGCATTCCGGTGCGCAGCGCCCTGGAGATGCATGGGGAGGTGCTGGCGCGAGCCGGGGAGGCGGATGTCTTCATCGGTGTCGCGGCGGTGGCGGATTACCGGGTGGAGCAGGTGGCGGCCCAGAAGCTGAAGAAGGAAGCCGGCGGACCGCCGGAGATTCGCCTGGTGCCCAATCCCGACATCCTGGCCGAGGTGGCAGCCTTGCCGCGACCCCCTTTCTGCGTCGGTTTTGCGGCCGAAAGCGAGAATCTGGAGGAGTACGCCCAGCGCAAGCGCCAGCGCAAGGGCATTCCCCTCCTGGTCGGCAACCTGATCCAGGATGGTTTCGGCGGTGAGGATAACCGGGTCATCCTGTTCGATGACCGGGGCAGCCACCCCCTGCCCGCAGCCAGCAAGGATCTGCTGGCCCGACAATTGATTGCCCACGTGGCCCAGTTACTGGAGAAAGACTGATGCATCGTATCGACGTGAAAATCCTGGATGGCCGGCTCAAGGAGCAGCCGCCCCAGTACGCTTCCCATGGGGCCGCCGGCCTGGATCTGCGGGCCTGCATCGATGTGCCCAGCAAGCTCAATCCCGGTGACACCATCCTGGTCCCGACCGGCATCGCCATTCATCTGGCTGATCCGGGGCTGGCGGCCCTGATCCTGCCCCGCTCGGGCCTGGGGCACAAGCACGGCATCGTTCTGGGCAACCTGGTGGGACTGATCGATTCCGACTACCAGGGGGAGATCATGGTTTCGGTCTGGAACCGGGGGCGGGAGACCTTCATCGTCAATCCCCTGGAGCGTCTGGCCCAGCTGGTGGTGGTTCCAGTGCTGCAGGTGGCCATGAATGTGGTGGACGAGTTTCCCCCGTCGGTCCGGGGCGAGGGGGGATTTGGCAGCACCGGGCGCCACTGAGGGCGACGGGCCGGTTTACCTGTTTCACATGATCAAATTACTATTTGCTGATCAACACCTATAAAAATGGAGTGAGACATGTGGAACAAGAAACGCGGACTGGCCCTGGCCGTCCTGTTGGGCTCTACCCTGGGCGCGGCTTACGGGGCGGATCAGAAGAAGCCGGATCTGCAGCGTGCCGAGGAAATCGTCTCCGGGCGCTGTTTTCTCTGTCACGGCCTGGAAGGTGAATCCTCCAGTCCCCTGTTTCCCCGCCTGGCGGGGCAGCACGCCGCCTACATGGCCCGGCAGCTGGAGGATTTCAAATCCGGCAAACGCCGCAGCGACACCATGAAGCCCCAGGCGGCGGAGTTGAGCTCCGAGGAAATGCTGGCCCTGGGGGCCTTTTTCGAAGCCAAGAAACCCCAGCCCCATGCTCCGGCAGACCGGGAGCTGGCCGGAGTAGGGCGCTACATCTTCCAGAAGGGCAATGCCTTCACCGGCGTGGCCGCCTGTGCCAGCTGCCATGGCCTCAAGGGCTATGGGACCCCCCAGCTGCCGCGCCTGGCGGGGCAGAACCCGGAATACATCACGGCCCAGCTGCAGCAGTTCAACAAGCGGGAGCGGACCAACGACAACGCGGTGATGCACGCCATTGCTTCCAAGCTGACGGAGCTGGAAGTGAAGGCGGTGGCGGAATACATCGGCTCCCTGGAATAGGGCCGGCCTGCAGGCCGGGAAAGCAGAAGGGCCACCCGGGAGGTGGCCCTTCTGGTCTGCGGCTCCGGTGGGCGCCGGATCAGGTCAGCATGTCGGCCCAGATGTTCTGGGCCCAGGCCATGGCGATCTTGCCTTCCAGCTCATTGCGGGCGGCCGAGACTCCCCCCGCGCCCTTGACCGGTTGCACGGTCTTGGTGGCGGCATCGTACTGGTGTACCGAGGCCACATGGATGACATTCTTGCTGTCTACGAAGCTGTAGCAGGTATTCATCAGCACCGGGGCGGGGTTGGGCTCCTGGCCCGCCAGCAGGTTGAGGATGGCGGCGGCGGCCAGCTTGCCGTGCTGGTTGGCCATGTGGCCCGACTTGGGCATGGTGGGGGCGGGGAACAGGGCGTCACCCAGCACATGCACCCCGGGCGTGCTGGTGGATTCCATGGACAGCCAGTTCACATCCACCCAGCGGTTGTTGATCAGCTTCAACCCCGTGCTGGCGGCGATCTGTCCGGCCCGCTGGGGCGGGATCACGTTGAGCACATCGGCCTTGACCTGGTCGAATTCCAGCACGGCGGCCTTGCCGGCCACATCCACGTCCTTCAGTTCGCTGTTGGGGCGGTATTCGATGATGTCCTTGTACAGGTCGCTCCAGGCCTTGGTGAACAGGGCTTTCTTGGACTGCACGTCCTCGTTGGCGTCGAGGATCAGCACCTTGGAACGGGGCTTGGCGGTCTTGAAATAATTGGCCACCAGGCAGGCCCGCTCATAGGGGCCGGGGGGGCAGCGGTAGGGAGCCTTGGGGATGGTGATGGCGTAGACGCCGCCATCCTTCATGTCCTCCAGCTGCTTTCTCAGGGCCACGGTCTGGGGGCCGGCCTTCCAGGCGTGCAGGATCTGCTGCTGGGCCTCGGCGGACTTCAGGGCCGGGACCTGATCCCACATGAAGTCGATGCCGGGGGACAGCACCAGCCGGTCGTAGGACAGCTCACCCCCCTGGGCCAGCTTCACTTTGCGGGCTCCGGCGTCGATGCCCACGGCTTCATCCCGGATGACCCGCACGCCCCACTTGTGCTGCAGGTTGGCATAGCTGATGGTGATGTCGGCCAGGGTCTTGCTGCCGCCGATGACCAGATTGGAGATGGGGCAGGAAACGAAATCCGTGTTTCTTTCCACCAGGGTGACCTGCACCTGGCCCTCGCTCCACATGCGCAGGTACTTGGCCACCGTGGCGCCGCCGTAGCCGCCGCCCACCACCACCACGTGGCCGGAGGCCCGGGTGCCGCTGGTGCAGCCATAGAGTCCGGCCATGGCTGCGGCGCCGGCCCCCAGCTTGAGAAAATCGCGACGATTGATGTTCTTCATGGTGTCCCCCTTATTTCTGGGCCGCGTAGTAGGCGGCGATCAGGTCCATCTGCTCGTCGGTATAGCCCTTGGAGATCTGATGCATGATCGTGGCGGGCTTGACGCCGGACTTGAAGTCCTTGAGTTTCTGGAGGAGTTTTTCCTTTTCCATCCCGGCCAGGGCATCCATGCCGGAGCCCGGCACGGCCTTGCCGTTGGTGCCATGGCAATTGGCGCAGGTGGCGGCCAGGTTGCGGCCCAGGTGGGGGTCCGCGGCGGCGGCCGAGGCCGCCATGCCCGCGAGGCAGAACGCGGCAGCGATATGCGACAGCTTCATTATCGAGTCTCCTGTTGTTTTAGGGACGCGCCGGCTGTTCTGGAAGGCGCATCGAGCGGTTTCAGACAGGATCCGGCTGTAGTTATGAAATCTGCGCCGGGACCTAGGGCCGAAGAGTAAGACTTGCATGGCGGATGGGCAACTACTTCCGGGGCGCTGCCGGCTCAGGGCCGGGGCCGGTCGGTCACCAGCACATCGCAGGCGGATTGGGACAGCACATGCTTGGAGACGCTGCCCAGCAGCCACTCTTCCAGCAGGCTCTGGCCATGCTTGCCCATGACGATCAGGTCGCAATCCTGTTCCTGCTCCTGGACGAGGATGTTCTCGCTGGCATTGCCGTGCAGGACCAGGCGGCGGATGCGGTTTTCCGGCACCCCCGAAGCGGCGGCCAGCTCGTCGAGTTGCTGGCTGGCTTCCCGCCGGGCGACGCTGCGGTAACCGAGGATGGTGTCCTCGCTCAGATCGGCCCGGCGCAGCTGGGATTCGTAGGGCACTTCGAAGGCATGCAGCAGGATCAGGTCGGCCTGGGGGGCCACGGCGTGGGCCAGGCGCAGGGCGTGCACCGAATGGGCGGAAAAATCCACGGGGACCAGGACCCGCCGGTAGGTCTCGTGGGGCGTCTGCTTGACCACCAGCACCGGGCGGCTCAGGCGGCGCAGCAGTCGTTCGGCGGTGGAGCCCAGGGGCAGCTCGCGCAGGAAGCCGCTGCCCCGGTTGCCCAGCACCAGCAGGCTGGCATCCTGGGCGTCCACCTCGCGGCTGATCTCATCGATGGGGTTGCCGACCCGGACCAGGATTTCGGCGCTGATGCCCAGGGGCTGGCCCACTTCCGTGCCCAGTTGCAGGCAATCCTGGTGGGCTTCGTGCATCAGGGACTCCTCCATCCTGGGGGTGCCCTGGCCCAGCAGGTGGCGCAGGGTCTGCAGGGCCCCCTGGCTGATGACGTGGGTCAGGGCCAGACGGGCATGGTGTTCCCGGGCCAGTCGGGCGGCCCGGGCGGCGGCGTGACGGGCCGGGCCGGAAAGGTCGGTGGCGCTGAGCAGGCTATGCAGGCGGGGCATCGTGGAATTCTCCTCGGAGGTGGCCTGTGGATCTGATCATGGGATGGGCTGATCGGGATCCCCGGTTCCGGGGGTACAAATGTTTATGGAAACATGGATTCCGGGTAATGGCAAACCGGAAAGGCTTATTCCCATGGATTTTCTTATGCCCGGGAATGGTGCACCGCGGAAATATTAGAACTTGACGATATATTCAAGTTGATAATAAGTTGACGGAAATCAAAAACAAATCACGCCGGATGAGGAGGAGACGCCTGATCGCCGGGGCCGTGTATTTGCTTGTTGCCAACGAGAGCTGCATCAAACGACGGGGGAGTAGTTGCAATGACGGAGCCAGGACAAAAACCGGGGCGGCTCAGGCCTGCACCGGAAAATTTCCTCAGCGAGGCGGAGGTCAAGGAGGTCGCCCGCCAGGGGGCCAGCAGCCGCCGCAATTTTCTGAGAAACAGTTTCATCGCCGCAGCGGGTGCCATGGCGGCACCGGCGCTGGCCCGGGCCGCCGAAGGGGATCCCAACATTCTCGGCAACCCGCCGTGGACCACCTCCCTGGGCATGCCGGTGGCCGCCAACCCTTACGGTCTGCCCTCCAAGTACGAACGCAATCTGGTGCGGCGGGAATCCCCGGGGTTGACCCGGGTTTCCGGTTCCTCCGTGGCGTTTACGCCGCTGCAGGGGTTGTTCGGCATCATCACCCCCTCCGGCCTCCATTTCGAGCGGCACCACCAGGGCTGGCATGACGTGGATCCCTCCAAGCACCGCCTGATGATCAATGGTTCCGAGCCGGGCTTCCTGAAGACGGCCAAGGTCTACACCATGGACGACATCATGCGGCTGCCTTCCGTGTCCCGCATCCATTTCATCGAGTGCGGTGCCAATACCGGCATGGAGTGGGGCAATGTGGCGGTGCCCACGGTGCAGTACTCCCACGGCATGCTGTCCTGCTCCGAATTCACCGGGGTGCCCCTGCGCCTCCTGCTGGAAGATTGCGGCGTGGATTTCCGGAAGTGCCGCTATGTGCTGGCGGAAGGGGCGGATGGCTCCTCCATGACCCGCACCATTCCCATGGAAATGGTGGAGTCCGGCGAGGTGTTCGTGGCCTACGGCATGAACGGCGAGATGCTGCGTCCCGAAAATGGCTATCCCCTGCGCCTGGTGGTGCCTGGGGTCCAGGGTGTGTCCTGGGTCAAATGGCTGCGCCGCATCGAGGTGGGGGACCAGCCCTGGGCCACCAAGGATGAGGCCGTCCATTACATCGATCTGCTGCCGGACGGTCAGCATCGGCAATACACCTCGGTGCAGGAGTGCAAGTCCGTGATCACCAGTCCTTCCGGCGGCCAGATGCTGCTGGATACGGGGTTCTACAACGTCACCGGCATCGCCTGGTCCGGGCGCGGCAAGGTTACCCGGGTGGATGTTTCCTTCGATGGCGGCATCAACTGGCAGGTGGCCCGGCTCGAAGGGCCGATCCAGTCCAAGGCCCTGACCCGCTTCAACGTCAATTGGGTCTGGGACGGCAAGCCGGCCATCCTCCAGTCCCGGGCCGTGGATGAAACCGGCTATGTCCAGCCCTCCTACGGACAGCTGCGGGCCGTGCGGGGTACCAAGTCCATCTACCACAACAACGCCATCCAGTCCTGGAAGGTCTCTGAAACCGGGGAGGTGAGCAATGTCCAGGTTCTCTGAATCCCTGCTGGTCCTGGCTCTGGCGGGCCTGAGCCTGTCTGCCCAGGCCTTCGACACCTACAAGGGGCTGGGCCGCCCCGCCACAGCGGCGGAGCTCAAGGCCTGGGACATCGACGTGCGCCCCGATTTCAAGGGGCTGCCCAAGGGCTCAGGCTCCGTGGACCTGGGCAGCGAGGTGTTCGAAGCCAGGTGCGCCAGCTGCCATGGTTCCTTCGGCGAGTCCAACGAGGTGTTCACCCCCCTGGTGGGCGGTACCACCCGGGAGGACATCAAGACCGGCCACGTGAAATCCCTGGTGGATGGTTCCGCACCCCAGCGCTCCACCCTGATGAAGGTGGCCACCATCTCCACCCTGTTCGACTACATCCAGCGGGCCATGCCCTGGACCGAGCCCAAGTCCCTGAAGCCGGACGAGGTGTACGGCATCCTGGCCTACCTGCTCAATCTGGCGGAAGTGGTGCCGGCTGATTTCGTGCTCTCCGACCAGAACATGGCCGAGGTCCAGAAGCTCATGCCTAACCGTAACGGCATGACCACCGAGCACGGCATGTGGCCGGGCAAGGGCATGGGTAACGGCGGCAAGCCCGACGTGAAGGGCGTGGCCTGCATGCGCAACTGCAAGACCCAGGTGCAGCTGGTGTCCAGCCTGCCCGACTATGCGGCCGATGCGCACGGCAACCTGGCCGAGCAGAATCGGGAAGTCGGTCCTGCCCGTGGTAAGGTTACCGGCAACCGGGAAGCCGGCAAGGCGGCGGAGTCCATTTCTGAAAACGCCCGTGTCCAGCAACTGGCCCAGAGTACCGGCTGCATGGCCTGCCATGGGGTGAACGCCAGGATCGTCGGTCCCGGCTACAACGAGGTGCTGGCCAGGTACAAGGGCCAGGCCGATGCTGAAACTAAATTGGCCCAAAAGGTCAAAGCAGGCGGAGCAGGCGTGTGGGGATCCGTGCCCATGCCTCCCCACCCGCAACTTTCTGACGCAGATGCAACCGCGCTCGTCAAATGGATTTTGTCGGGCGCTCCGGCAAAATAAGCAACCTTCAACAAGGAGACAATGCATGATCAAGCAACGTCGTGAAGTCCTCAAGACCGGTGGCGGTCTGGGTGTGCTCGGTCTGCTGGCAGCTGCCGGCGTGATCAAGCCCGAACTGGCCCTGGCCGCCTGGAACGAAGGCGCTTTCAAGGCCGGTACCCTGGAAAAGAGCCTGGCCGCCCTGGGGGCCGGCAAACCCGCCACCTCCGGTGACATCAGCATCAACGCCCCGGACATCGCCGAAAACGGCGCCGTGGTGCCTATTGGTGTATCCACCACGCTGCCCAAGGTGGAATCCATCTCCATCCTGATCGAGAAGAATCCGGATGCCCTGGCCGCCACTTTCAAGCTGCCCGAGGGGACAGAAGCCAATGTCCAGACTCGCTGCAAGATGGGCCAGACTTCCAATGTCTATGCCCTGGTCAAGGCCGATGGCAAGTTCCTGATGGCCATGAAGGAAGTCAAGGTCACCCTCGGCGGCTGCGGCGGCTAACCCAACAGATCAAGGAGATAGATACATGGCAAATCCCATGAAAATCCGCGCCGCCGCCAAGGATGGCGTCACCGAGGTCAAGGTGCTGATGAGCCACGAGATGGAAACCGGCCAGCGCAAGGATTCTTCCGGCAATCTGGTGCCGGCCCATTTCATCACTGAACTGACCGCCACCTGGAATGGCAAGACCGTGCTGGATGCCCAGTTCGGCCCCGCCGTCTCCAAGAACCCCTACCTGGCCTTCAAGTTCAAGGGCGGCGCCAAGGGGGACAAGGTGGTCGTGACCTGGAAGGACAACAAGGGCGACTCCCGTACCGACGAAGCCGCCATCGCCTGATCATCAGGACGGCCGGAACAGGCCGGGGCGGGCAGCAGGAAAACCTGAGGCCCGCCTGTCATAATAATTCGCCACCACAACGGAGGGGACATGAACTACCGAATGCTGAGTCAGGGCCTGGCGGGCGCCTGTCTGGTGCTGGGAACCCTGGGGGCCGGTTCCGCCCAGGCTGATGCCACCACCGATGAAATCGCCCGCTACCGGGAAATGATTGCCGACGGCAATCCGTCCGAATTGTTTGCCCTCCAGGGGGAGGAGCTCTGGAAGCAGAAGCGGGGTCCCAGGAATGCCTCCCTGGAGCAGTGCGACCTGGGTTTGGGGCCCGGCGTGGTGAAGGGGGCCAGCGCCCGCCTGCCCCGCTACTTCAAGGATACCGGCCGGGTTCAGGATCTGGAGACCCGGCTGATGACCTGCATGGAGACCCTCCAGGGCATAGATCCCAAGACCATCATCAACGCCGCCTGGGGCAAGGGCGAACGGGAGAAGATGCAGGCCATCGTGGCCTACGTGGTCACCGAATCCCATGGCGAGAAGATCGATATTGACATGAAGCCGCCCCAGATGAAGAAGATGTATGAACTGGGGAAGATGACCTTCTACTACCGGGGCGGGCCCATGGACTTCTCCTGTGCCACCTGCCACGGGGACAAGGACAAACGCATCCGCCTGCAGGACCTGCCCGATCTGCGTACCCAGGCGGGGGCGGCGGCCGGCTGGGGCTCCTGGCCGGCCTATCGGGTGTCCAACGGCCAGTTCTGGACCATGCAGCACCGGCTCAACGACTGTTTCCGCCAGCAGCGCTTTCCCGAGCCCATCTATGGCTCGGATGTGACCATCGCCCTGTCGGTCTACATGGCCGCCACGGGCAACGGGGGCACCGTGATGACCCCCGGGATCAAGCGCTGAGGAGACGGACATGAAGACCTACGCCCACACTGTTGCTCTCGCCTCCTTGCTGCTGGCCTGCCAGGGAGCCGGGGCTGCCGATGCCGAGCTGCATGCCGAATTCAAGGCCATGCTGGACAGCTCCTTCAAGACCACCGGGATTGCCGCCAAGCACCGCATCTACCAGCTCGACTTCCAGGCCGCCTGTTCCCAGGCCCAAGCGCCTGCCATGCCGGTGCAGAAGGCCATTGAGGCGGAGCAGCTGAAGACCATCCGCTACCCCGCCGACGGCAACTACTTCGGCAACTGGAAGGAGGGGGAGAAGATCGCCATCAGCGGCCGGGGCCTCACCTGGACCGACAAGACCCCCACCGACAATGGCGGCGGTTGCTACAACTGCCACCAGATGAGTCACCATGAAATCGCCTACGGCACCATAGGCACCAGCCTGCTGGAGTATGGCAAGACCCGGGGGCGTAGCGACGAGGTGCTCCGCTACACCTGGGGCAAGATCTGGAATGCCAAGGCCTTCAACGCCTGCAGCAACATGCCCAGAAACGGGGATGCGGACATCCTCACCGAGCAGCAGATCAAGCATCTGATGGCTTACCTGTTCGACCCGGAATCCCCGGTCAACAAGAAATAGGGGCCTCGGGCCCGGCTGGACCGCCGGGCCCTGTTTCGCTTTGGTATGTTAGTAAATTCTAATGTTGCTCTTTACGGGAGGAGACACCCATGAGCATGAATCGTCGCGAATTCCTGCAGGTGCTGGCCGTGGCCGCTGGAGGCGGCATGGCCTTGCATACGGACTGGGCCCAGGCCGGCAAGGCGGCTGATACCCTGTACCGCTTTCCCCGCTCCGGCAACGTGAGCCTGCTGCACATCACCGATTGCCACGCCCAGTTGCTGCCCATCCATTTCCGCGAGCCCAATGTGAATCTGGGCATCGGCAGCATGCAAGGCCAGGTGCCGCACCTGGTCGGCGAGCATCTGCTCAAGGCCTTCAGGATCAAGGCTGGCAGCGCCGAAGCCCACGCCTTCACCTATCTGGATTTCGAACAGGCGGCCCGGACCTACGGCAAGGTGGGGGGCTTCGCCCACCTGGCCACCCTGGTCAAGCAGATCAAGGCCAGCCGGCCCGGGGCCCTGCTGCTGGACGGGGGCGACACTTGGCAGGGCTCCGGCACTGCCCTGTGGACCAAGGCCCAGGACATGGTGGAGGCCTGCAAGCTCCTGGGCGTCGATGTGATGACCCTGCACTGGGAGGCCACCTATGGCGAAGAGCGGGTCAAGGAAATCGAGGAAAAGGATTTTGCCGGGAAGATCGACATCGTCGCCCAGAACGTCAAGACCACCGACTTCGGCGACCCGGTGTTCAAGCCCTACGTGATCAAACCGATCAACGGCATCCCCGTGGCCATCGTCGGCCAGGCCTTTCCCTACACCCCGATCGCCAATCCCCGCTGGCAGGTGCCTAACTGGAGCTTCGGCATCCAGGACGAGAACATGCAGGCGGTGGTGGACGAAGCCCGGGGCAAGGGCGCCCAGGTGGTGGTGGTGCTCTCCCACAATGGTATGGACGTGGACCTGAAGATGGCCTCCCGGGTCCGGGGCATAGACGCCATCTTCGGCGGCCACACCCATGACGGGGTGCCCCAGCCCGTGGTGGTGAAGAACCCCGGCGGCCAGACCCTGGTCACCAACGCCGGTTCCAACGGCAAGTATCTGGGGGTCATGGATTTCGAGGTCAAGAACGGCAAGGTGGCCGGCTATCGCTACAAGCTCCTGCCCGTGTTCGCCAACCTGCTGCCCGCCGACCCGGAGATGCAGGCCCTGATCGACAGGGTGCGGGTTCCCTACCTGGACAAGCTCTCGGAAAAACTGGCCGTGACCGAAGGCCTCCTGTACCGGCGCGGCAACTTCAACGGCACCTTCGATCAGGTGATCTGCGATGCCCTGCTCCAGGTGAAGGGGGCCGACATCGCCTTCTCTCCCGGTTTCCGCTGGGGCACCTCGCTCCTGCCCGGCGACACCATCACCATGGAGCACCTGCTCGACCAGACCGCCATCACCTACCCCTGGACCACCCTCACGGAGATGAAGGGGGAGATGCTCAAGACCATCCTCGAGGACGTCTGCGACAACCTCTTCAACCCGGACCCCTATTACCAGCAGGGGGGCGACATGGTCCGCGTCGGCGGCCTGCAATACAGCTGCGACCCGGCGGCCGGCATGGGCCAGCGCATCCAGAACATGATGCTGAAGGGGCGGCCCATCGACCCCGACAAAGTCTACAAGGTGGCCGGCTGGGCCCCAGTGTCGGAGGAGGCCAGGGGCGCCGGCGCACCAATCTGGGAGGTGGTGGCCGAGTACCTGCGCGGCATCGGCACCGTCAGGCCCGTACAACTGAACATGCCCGCCTTGAAGGGGGTGGCCGGCAACCCCGGCATCGTCATCTGATCTCTCTGGGAGAAAACCATGCAGAAAACCATCCGTACCCTCACCGCCGTCCTGCTGCTGGCCTGCAGCCCCCTGGCATTCGCCCAGTGGGCACCGGAAAGCACCGACTGGAGCAAGCTGCCTGACATCAAGGTGAGCAAGCTGGGGCTTTATCTCACCCCGCAGCAGGCTTTCGCAATGAAGCAGAAGGAAGGCAACAAGGTGGCCCTGTTCGACATCCGCACCCGCTATGAGGCCATGTACGTGGGCATGGCCACGGCGGCGGACGCCCTGATTCCCTTCGTGGAGCACCAGGAGCTGATGCAGGAATGGGACGACAAGCGTCACATGTACAAGGTGGAGCCCTTCCAGGACTTCGTGCCCGAGCTGGAGCGCCGCCTGGCCGAACTAGGGCTGCAGGGCAAGGACGTGCCCATCCTCCTCATCTGCCGCTCCGGGGACCGCAGTTCCAAGGCGGCCGACCGGCTCATGGCGGCCGGCTACACCCGGGTGTACAGCGTCGCCGAAGGTTTCGAGGGCGATACGGCCAAGGAAGGCCCCCAGGCCGGGCAGCGGGTGGTGAACGGTTGGAAGAACGCCGGCCTGCCCTGGACCTACAAGCTCGACAAGGCGAAGATGTATTTCCCCCGCTGATCCGGCGCCCTGAGGCAATAACCTAAAAACCTCACCACAGAGACACAAAGACACAGAGAAGTTCAAAAAAACAATGGCTTGCATTATCTTCTGCGCTCACCTAGAAAGTGACCTGGCCTTCCAGGACAAGTCTTTGTTTTTCCTCGGCGTCTCTGTGCCTCTGTGGTTTAACTGAGGTTTTAAGGTTAAAGGCAAGCAGGAGGAAGCAGAACGGCCACCCGCGGGTGGCCGTTTGCATGGGCGGTGCAGCGCCTCAGGCCCCCTGGCGGGAGAGCTGCAGGGCGGCGTTGAGGCGTTTCAGGCAGTGCTTGTTCAGCTCCCGGGTATGGGCGTTCCACTTCTTCTGCTGCCGCTCGATCTCGGCCTGGAGGCGCAGGTAGGTTTCCCGGTCCCCGGTGGCCAGGGTCCAGATGGCGTACTCGGCCAGGGATTCAAAAGTACCGAAACGGGCCTGGGCCGATTCGAATTCCTGGCGAGCTTCGGCGTGGCGGGAACTGCCTGCGTAGGCCCGGGCCAGCAGCAGGGTGATGGCTTCGGGGCGGAAATCGGGCTTGCTGGCGCGGACGGCTTCCAGGTGGCCCAGGGCCTCCCCGTAGCGGCCGCATTCCACGAAGGCCCGGGCGGCGCCATAGCGGATTTCCGGATCGGTGGCGAACGGCCCCTGCAGGCAGGCCTCGTAGTTGCGGGCGGCTTCCTCGCCGGCCCCGGTTTCCAGCAGGGCCGAGGCCAGGCGCATCTGGTTCTGGGCCGTGGGGGTGTCCTCGAAGGCCAAGCGGGCCTCCCGCAGTTCCCGCTGGGGGTCCAGGGCCTTGGCCGCCGCACTGACCGCCCGGCGGGCGCCCCGCTCCAGGCGGGAGTTGGGCAGGTAGATCACCAGAAAGTAGGCGATGCTGCCCAGCAGGGGGAAGGAAAACAGGATGAACAGCCAGTACAGGGGCTGGCCGGAACGCAGGGCATGGACGGCGCAGAGCAGGGCGATGAAGACGTGCAGGCCGATACCGACGATGGGCATGGGGGGCTCCCGGAAAAAAATATGCCGGGATTATAGACCGGGGGAATGCCCTTGTACTGGATGCTCAGCTGAGTACGAAATCGGCATCCGGCTGGGGGGCGGGGGCCGGGGTTTCTCCCAGCATTTCCCGGAGGCTGGCTTCCACACCCGCGGCCAGGGCGTCCAGGGGCAGGTCGTTGGGCTGGCGGCCGAAGGGGTCTTCCAGCTGGTCGCTCAGGGCTTCCAGGGCGAAAAAGGTGTAGGAGACGAAGGTCACCACCAGGGGCGTCATCAGGCCGATGGAATCCACCAGCCCGAAGGGCAGCAGCATGCAGTAGAGGTAGGCGCTGCGGTGCAGGATCACCGTGTAGGTGAAGGGCAGGGGGGTGCTGGCGATCCGCTCGCAGCCCCCCAGGGCGGAGGAGAGCCGGCTCAGGGCCTGTTCCATGGATTGGGACAGGAAGGGGTCCAGCTGTCCCCGGCGGCGCCATTCGCCCAGCCGCTCCCCCAGCCAGAGCAGCACCAGGGCCGGGGCGAAGCGGGCGGTGGCCACCCGGGCCTGCAGTTCCTCGGGCAGCAGTTCTGCCGTGCTCTTGTCCCGGGGCTCGCCCCGCAGCTGGTTGCGCAGCACATGGGCAAAGGCGGCGGTGCCCAGCACGAAGGGGCGCGCTTCGGTGCCGGCGACGGGCAGGGTCAGGGCCTGGCGGGCCAGGTTGCGGGCTTCGATGAGCAGGGTGCCCCAGAGCTTGCGGGCTTCCCAGTAGCGTTCGTAACTGACGTTGATGCGAAAGCCCAGGAAAATGGCCAGGGCCACCCCCATCAGGGAAAAGGGGCTGGAATTGAGGGTCACCTTCCAGTGGAACAATTGGCCGTGCAGCAACACCACGGCGCAGCAGAGCAGGAAGATGAACAGCTGCTGGGTGAAGATTTCGCGCACGATGGAGCCGCGGCGCACGAACAGCAGGTGTATCCAGTGGGGGCGGGGACGGACGATCACGGGGGGGGCAGATTCAGGGCAGCGCCAGGCGCCGGGGGCTCATTGTGGCGGGTTTGCCCCGGTGCGGCAAGGCGGCCCGGGCCGCCCCGGTGCCAGGCTTCAGGGATTCCTGCCCTGTTTGTCCACCAGCCAGTCGGTCAGGCCCGCGCCCAGCCACATGCCGATCAGGGTGAGCCAGGCGGTGAGGGCGAAGATGGCGGCGCCCGAAACTCCGGCGCCCACGGCGCAGCCGCCGGCCAGCATGCCGCCAAAACCCATGGCCATGGCCCCGAAGATGTAGCGGCGCATGCTGTGCCCGTCCTTGAAGCCCTCCAGTTTCAGCTCCTTGCCGCGCCAGGCGGCGGTGAAGGAGCCCAGGGCTACGCCGGGCACCAGGCCCAGGTCGAAATCCAGGGGCTGGCCTGGGGGGGAGAGGAAGAGCATCAGGGTGCTGGCGGAAGGGCCGGTGAAGCTCAGGGCTTCCACCGGGATGGGCTCGAAGGCCTGGAGGGAGACCTGGTAGGTGAGCAGCCAGGCCAGGGCGACCATCAAACCCACCCCGATGCCGCCCCAGAGGCCCCAGGCAAAAAGCCGGGCCCGGCGGGCGAAGAACAGGGCGGCGGCGGCCCAGAGCAGGCCGAACAGCAGGCCACCCCCATGGCCCAGGCCCAGGAGGCCGAGCAGGTTGCGGGTCTCGGGAGCCACGGTCCACCAACTGGCGATCCACAGGCGGGCGGGAGCGAGGATGCCGGCCAGGGCGGCCTGGGCGGTGACGGCAAAGATCAGCCCGGCAAGCAGGGCGCGCAGGTTGCCGTTGGCGGCCAGCACCAGCATGCGGCTGGAACAGCCCCGGGCCAGGACCATGCCGATGCCGAACAGCAGGCCGCCCACCAGGGCCCCGGAAAGGCTGCCGCGGCTGGAGAGCTGGCGGGAGGTCGAGGCATCGAACCAGCCGAGTAGGCTGAAGAGCTGGGTGGCGAGCACGGCGGTGGAGAAGGCGAACAGCCAGACGGCCAGCTTTTCGGTGCCGCTCCGGCGCCAGAATTCCAGGGTGGCGGAGCGCAGGCAGAAACGGGAGCGCTGGGCAAAGAAGCCGAACAGGGTTCCGGTCAGAAGGCCGATCAGGGCAATGCTGGACCGGTCTCCCAGGGCTTCGAGCATGAAGTCCAGATTCATGCCGGGCTCCAAGAATCAGAATTTCCTGATTTTCGGATGTGCTGTTTCTTTGCCCTTGATCTTGCGCAAAAAAACCGGGGAATGACACTGGCCTGGGCGGGGTTCCTGGCCGGTTTTCCGGGCAATTCAGGAGGCTATCGGGCGGTCCCTGCCGGGCCTGTTTCCGGGCTGTCTGGCGGATGGGAAAAGCGCAGGCACTGGGGGTAGGGGAAGAAATCTTCCACGTGGCCGGCCCGCAGCCGGGCCTGGGTTTCCTGCCAGAAGCCGGGGCTGAGCAGATCCTGGTGGTGCTGGAGGAAGATGCGGCGGATGTTGGGCGAGGCCAGCAGGAAGGTGGCGAATTCCTCGGGAAACACGTCGTGGGGCCCCACCGGGTACCAGACTTCGCCGGACATCTCGGTTTCGAAATCGGGCGCCGGGGGAATGGCGCGGAAATGGGTGTCGGTCATGTACTCGATTTCGTCGTAGTCGTAGAACACGACCCGGCCGTAGCGGGTGATACCGAAGTTCTTCCACAGCATGTCGCCCGGGAAGATGTTGGCCTGGGCCAGTTCCCGGATGGCGTTGCCGTACTCGCGGATCGCATGGACCAGGCCTTCCTGGTCCCCGGTCCGCTCGGCCTTGTCCAGGTACAGGTTGAGGGGCTCCATGCGCCGCTCGATGTAGAGGTGCCGGATGATCAGCTGCTCCCCGTCCATTTCCAGGCTGGAGGGGGCGAGGCGCTGGATTTCCTCCAGCAGTTCGGGCGCGAAGCGGTCCCGGGGCAGGGCCACGTTGGAGAACTCCAGGGTATCGGCCAGGCGGCCCACCCGGTCCACCTGCTTCACCAGCATGTATTTCTGCTTGACCGTGGCCCGGTCCATGTTCTTGGAGCTGCCGAACTGGTCCTTGATCAGCTTGAACACGTAGGGGAAGGAGGGCAGGGTGAATACCAGCATCACCAGGCCGGGAATGCCGGGGGCGACGATGAAGTTGTCCTCGGAATGATGCAGGTGGTAGATCAGGTCCCGGAAGAACATGGTCTTGCCCTGCTTGCCCAGGCCCAGCATGGTGTACAGCTCCGAGCGGGGTTTGCCGGGCATGATGGAGCGCAGGAACTGGACATAGCCCGAGGGAACTTCCATATCCACCATGAAATAGGCCCGGGACAGGGAAAACAGGATGGAGATGCGCCAGGCGTCCAGGAGGATGGTGTCCAGGTACAGGCGGCCCTGGGCATCGTGCAGCACAGGGATGGCGAACGGGTATTCCTGCTGGCCGTTGATGGCCTTGCCGATGATGTAGGCCCCCTTGTTACGGTAGAAGGCGGAGGCCAGCACCTGGATCTGGAAATTCACCTCCCGCTGGGGGATCCCGGCCAGGTGGGCGGCCACCGCCAGGTACACGGCGTTCACATCCCGCTCCAGGTCGGCGAATTCCCGCTCCCAGCCGAAATCCTGGACGATCTGGCGAATGACGCCCCGCAGTCCCTCCGGATGGGCGTAGTAGCTCCGGTAGCAGGGACTGTCCTCCGCCTCGATGTACTCGGTGGAAATGGCCGGGCGGACGAAGATGAAATCGTTGTGGAAGTAGCGGCGGTCCAGGATGCGGGTAGTGACCGAGTTGAAGAAGGTTTCCGCCAGTTCCGGTTGCTTGTGGTTCAGGAGCAGGCCGATGTAGAGGAGCTTCACCTGCTGCCAGCCCGGGTCGTCCAGCTGGGCCACGTCGAACTCGTGGCAGAGGCGCGCCACGGTCTCGCCCACCCGCTCCTCGTAGAAACGGATCCGCTCCCGCACGGCCTGATGCACCCCCTGCCAGTCCCCCTGTTCGAAACGGGCCTTGGCGCCCCGGTTGGTCTCCCGGAACAGGGTGTAGTGCTTGTTGAAACCCTGGATCAGGGCCAGGGCAATCTGGTGCGCCTGGGTTCCGTACAGGCCGATGGAAATCTTCATGGTGTCGGCGGAAGAAGGAAGGCTGGGGATCTTATCACCGGGCCGGGGCCCGGCTGCCTCAGCCCGGGGGTTCCGCCAGGGCTTGGCGCAGGCAGGCCAGGGCCCGGGGGTAGTCATAACTTTCCACCAGGGATTCCAGCTGCCGGGCCGGCTCCTCTCCCAGGCGCTGGCGCAGGGCCGGGAAGTGGCGCCGCAACAGCAGGTTGGCGGCAGCGTCGTCAGCCGCCAGCCGTTGCTCCAGCTCCTCCAGCAGGGACGGGTCGGCGGGCGCCGGGGGCGGTGGCGGGGGCGTGCCCACCTGGGGCAGGCCGGCTTCCAGGGCCTGGATCAGGGCGCCATGGGCCTGGCCCAGGACTTCTGCCTGGGCCAGCAGCTGGGCTCTGGAGGTTTCCGGGTCCCGCAGGCTGGCTTCCAGCTGGGCGGCCAGACGCGACAGGGTGAGCATGCCCAGCAGGCCGGTGGTGCCTTTCATGGCGTGGGCTACGGACTGGGCGGTGGCCAGGTCGGCTTCGGCCAGGGCCCGGTTCAGGGTGTCCATGTCCCGGGCGTGGCTGTCCCGGTACTTGCCGAGCAGGCGCAGGTAGAGGGTTTCGTTGCCGCGCAGGTTGTGCAGGGCGGCTTCCGTTTCCAGGCCGGGAATGGCAGCCAGGATGCCGGACCCGGGCGCTGCGGCCGGTGCGGGCGGAGATGAATCGGGACTCGACGCCGGGAAGGAGGCGGCATCCTGGCGCCAGGGCAGCCAGTGCAGCAGGCTGAGGAACAGGGCGTCGGGTTCCACCGGCTTGGCCACGTGATCGTCCATGCCGGCCTGGAGGCAGAGGTTGCGGTCCTCGGTGAAGGCGCTGGCGGTCATGGCCAGGATGGGCAGCCGCTCCCGGCCCGGCAGGCGGCGGATGGCCCGGGTGGCTTCCAGACCATCCATGTGGGGCATCTGCACATCCATGAGCACCAGGTCGTAATCGTGCTCCCGGGCCAGTTCCACCGCCTTGGCCCCGTCACTGGCCACATCCACCTCCAGACCCACGGCCCGCAGCAGTTCCCGGGCCACGTCCTGGTTGATGGGGTTGTCTTCGGCGAGCAGGATGCGGCAGCCGCTGCAGGCGGCCCGGAGGGCCTGTTCCGGATTTTCCGGGGTGGCCAGGGGCGGGCTGCCGGCGGGGGTACGGGCTCCGCTCAGGCGGGCGGTGAACCAGAAGGTGCTGCCCTTGCCCGGAGTGCTTTTTGCCCCCACCTCTCCCCCCATCAGGCGCGCCAGGCGCTGGTTGATGGTGAGTCCCAGGCCGGTGCCGCCGTATTTGCGGCTGGTGGTGCTGTCGGCCTGTTCAAAGGGGGTGAATAGACGGGCCAGGTCGGCGGGGGTGATGCCGATGCCCGTGTCTTCCACTTCGAAGCGCAGCAGCCAGCTGTCCTGCTGGGCTTCGGCCACCCGGACGCGCAGGGTGATTCTGCCCTGTTCGGTGAACTTGACCGCGTTGCTCAGGTAGTTGAGCAGGGCCTGGCCCAGGCGGGTGGGGTCGCCGTGCAGGCGCTCCGGCAGGGGCGGGATGTCAAGCTCCAGGCTCAGGCCCTTTTCGCGGATCTTGTCGGCCACCAGGGCCGTGCTCTTCCGGATCACACCCTGCAGGTCGAAGTCGCTGTTCTCGATCAGGAGCTTGCCGGCCTCGATCTTGGAGATGTCCAGGATGTCGTTGATGACGGTGAGCAGGTGGCCGGCGGCCTCGCTGATCCGGTTCAGCTTCTGCAACTGCTCCGGCTGGCTGACTTCCCGCTGCAGCAGGTGGGTGAGGCCGACGATGGCGTTCATGGGAGTGCGGATCTCGTGGCTCATGTTGGCCAGGAAGGTGCTCTTGGCCTGGTTGGCCGAATCCGCCTCCAGGGCCCGGCGCTTCAGTTCCTGGTTCAGGCTGTCGATCTGGCGGGTGCGCTCGGTCACCAGCTCCTCCAGGTGCAGGCGGTAGCGTTCCAGCTCCTCGCCGATGCGCTTTCTCTCGGTAATGTCTTCCTTGATGGCCAGGTAGTGGCTGATCCTGCCGTCGGTCTGGTGGATCGGGGAGATGTGGGCCAGTTCCACGAACAGCTCGCCATTCTTGCGCTGGTTGATGAACTCGCCCCGCCAGGATTCGCCGGCCTTGAGCTTTTGCCACAGTTCCTTGTAGGTGCTGGCAGGCGTCCTGCCGGAGGCCAGCACCCGGGGGTTCTCGCCGATCAGCTCCTCGCGGCTGTAGCCGGTGTGCTCGATCAGGGCCTGGTTCACGTATTCCAGTCGTCCCTGGGTATCGGTGATGGCAATGGCGTTGGGGCTTTGTTCCACGGCTAGGGAAAGCTTGCGCAGCATTTCTTCGGCGGCCCGACGTTCGCTGATGTCGGTGGTGGTGCCCACAAAGCCCTGGATGCGGCCATCTTCCCCGCGCTCCTCCTGGGCCTGACCCATGACCCAGGTCACCTGGCCATCCGGGCGCTGCAGGCGGAACTCCAGGTTGAAGGGCCGGCCCTCCAGGACGGCGCTGCGGCGGGCTGCCTGCACCGCCTCCCGGTCGGCGGGATGTACGGCCTGGAGCCAGCCGGAACCCCGGGCGGCGCTGGCATCCATGCCCGCCATGGCGCACCAGTGTTCATTCACGTAGGTGACGTTGCCCTCCGGGTCGGTGCGGAAGATGCCGACCGGAGAGACGGCGGTCAGGGTGTGGAACAGGGCTTCGCTCTCCTGCAGGGAGACCTGGGTGGCCCGATGCCGCCGGGCGGCTTCGGCCACTTCCAGGGCAAAGGCCATGTCGCTGGCCAGTTCCGCCAGCAGGGCCAGTTCCTCCGCGTCGAAAAAGTGGGCTTCCCCGGCGTACAGACCGAAGACACCGTACAGCCTGCCGCCCACCCGCAGGGGAAAGCTGGCCCCCGAGCGGTAGCCCAGGGCCAGGGCGCTGTCCCGCTTGTAGGCCACGGCCGGGTCGTTGGCCATGTCGTTACAGAGGCCGTAACGCCCCTGGTGCAGAGCCACGGCGGTGGGACCCTGGCTGTGGGGCCCGTCGGGGTGGGCGTCCAGGTCCTCCAGATAGTTGCCCACCTGGCCGGCCCAGGCCAGGGGTTCCAGTTCCGTGCCCTGCAGCCGGCCCACCCAGGCCATGCGGAAGCCCCCTTCGCGCACGGTAATGGCGCACAACTGCTGCAGCATTTCCTGCTCGGGCAGGCCGTGGATGATGGTCTGGTTGCAGCTGGAAAGCATCCGGTACAGGCGGTTCAGTTTGCCCAGCTGCTTTTCCTTGGCTTCCAGCTGCCCGGCCATATGCTGGAAGGACTGATCGATGTTGGCCAGTTCGGCGATGTGGGTGCTGGATTCCAGCACGACACCCCGTTCTCCCTGGCCCAGGCGGCGGGTGGCGGTTTCCAGCCGGCGTGCCCAGTGCAGGAAGGAACGGTCTATGGCCAGGTGGCCTATGGTCAGGGTGACCAGGGTGATGATCACCAGGATGGCGATGCTGTTGTGGAAGTCCTGGCGGGTCTGGGCCAGGACCAGCTCCTTGGGGGCGCCGATGACCAGGTACAGCTGGCTGCCGGTGGAGAGCAGGGGCGAAATGCCGTACAGCCGTACCTGGCCGTCGTTGCCGGTCAGCTCGTGGATGCCTTCGCCCGGGCTTTCCTGCAGCACGGCCGCGAGGCTGCCATTGGGCAGGCTGCGGTCGGGGCCCTGGCTGCGCTGGGGATAGTGGGCCACCAGGTCCAGGTCCTGGGTGACGATGCTGGCGTTCCAGCCCCGGGGCAGTTTGTTGCCGAACGCCAGGCGGCTCAGCCATTCGGTGCTGGTGGTGGCAAACAGCACGGCCCGGGGGCTGCCGTCACTGTGCTTGAGGGGCTGGCTGAACACCACCCCCGGTTTGCCGGTGCTGCGGCTGATCAGGTAATGGCCATTGGGCTGTTCCCGGCCGTCCATGGCTTCCATGAACCAGTGGCGGTCAGCGTAGTTGATGTCGTAACGCTGGGGCACTCCGGTACAGAACAGGTGGCCACTGGGCAGCACGCCTCCGAAATTCAGGTAGTCCCCCTGGGTCTGGAGCAGGCGCCGGGCCAGGCCGGAGCAATCTTCGGAGGAGAGCTTCTTCAGATCGTCGGCGTTGGCCATGATGCGCAGCACTTCCCGGGTGTGCTGCAACATGCGGGACTCTTCCACCAGGGCGGTGTGGATGAAGTGGCGGATATTGTCCTGTTCCCGCTCGATGGCCTGCTGCTGCTGCCGTTCGAAGACGAACAGGGCGTGCAGGAAGGTGGGAATGACGATCAGGGCCAGCAGCAGCCAGACCCGGGTGCGCAGGCGGGAGAGGAGGCGGGGGCGGGAACTCATGGGCTCAGCCTCCCGGCGACAGGTAGGGGTTCAAGCAGCACGGCCCTCCGGGACGATGGGGTCAGTTTCTTCCGCGTCACTATACTGGCGGGCGATGGACTGGAAGCAGGCAAACACTTCCAGGAAGGCGTCCACCACGTCCGGATCGAAGTGGCTGGCGCGGCCGGCAACGATGATGTCCCGGGCCTCCGTGAATTCCATGGGTTCCTTGTAAACCCGGCGGGAGATCAGGGCGTCGAAGACATCGGCCAGGGCCATCAGCCGGGCGGAAACGGGAATGTCGTCCCCCGCCAGCCGGTCCGGGTAACCGCTGCCGTCCCAGCGTTCGTGGTGGTGCCGGGCAATCTCCTTGGCCAGGGCGAGGAACTCCACTTCCCGGGCCGCATCCCGTTCGGCCTGGGCAATGGCCTCGGCACCCAGGCGGGCATGGGTCTTCATGATTTCCCATTCGGCTGGTTCCAGCTTGCCCGGTTTCAAAAGGATGTAGTCGGGTATGCCCACCTTGCCGATGTCGTGCAGGGGAGCCGACTTGGCCAGATTGGTGATCATCCGGGGATTCAGGTGCTCCCGGAAGCGGGGGTGTTCCAGGAGCTGTTCGGCCAGGGTGCGTACGTATTCCTGGGTGCGGCGCAGGTGGTTGCCGGTTTCCGGGTCCCGGGTTTCCGCCAGTCGGGCCAGGGCGTGGATGCTCACATCCTGGATCAGCTGGTTTTCCCCCATGCGCCGGGCGATTTCCGCCTCCAGGAAGGTGTTCTGGTCCTGGAGCTGGCGCCGGGCCCGGGCCAGTTCCAGCTGGGTGTGCACCCGGGCCAGGACGATGGGGGCCCGCAGGGGTTTGGTGATGTAGTCCACCGCGCCCATTTCCAGTCCATGCTCCTCGTCCCGGGTGGCATCCATGGCGGTGACGAAAATGACGGGAATGTCCCGGGTACGGAGGTTCTCCTTGAGACGCGCGAAGACCTGGTAGCCATCCATCCCCGGCATCATCACGTCGAGCAGGATCAGGTCGGGCACGGGGCCCGAGGCGATGATCTCCAGGGCCCGGGGGCCGTTGGTGGCGGCCTTGACCTGGTAGTCGGGGAGCAGCAATTCACTCAGTACGGCCAGGTTCTCGGGGGCGTCATCCACGATCAGGATGCTGGTGGGGTCTGGTGTGGCGATGCTCATGGGGGCTCCTTTGCTTTTGCTGCGCTGGAGTTGGATTGCGATTTATGCCTTTGTGTTCCGATTGTAGTTCAATAAACCTGTTTACCGGTGCGCGGCTGTGAGTGGCAGGACAGCTTCGCCGTTGACCGGGATGCCACGGGCAGAGATACTCGCAAGGTTTTGCCGTTCCGGGACGGGACGGCTGGTGCGGGACGGTGTCCACCCGGCCCAGGTCAATCAATCCACTTTCAGGGGTTAGCATGGCTACAGGAAAGTCAAAGATCATTTACACACTCACGGACGAAGCGCCGCTGCTGGCGACTTGTGCGTTCTTGCCGGTTGTCCGTACCTTCACCGGGCCGGCCGGCATCGAGATCGAAAAGGCCGACATCTCCGTGTCCGCCCGGGTCATCGCCGAGTTCCCGGAGTTCCTGAGCGAAGCACAACGTCTGCCCAACACCCTGGCCGAGCTGGGCAAGAAGTGCCTGCTGCCCGACACCAACATCATCAAGCTGCCCAACATTTCCGCTTCCGTGGCCCAGTTGAAGGCCTGCATCAAGGAGCTGCAGGAAAAGGGCTATGCCATTCCCGACTACCCGGAAAATCCGACCACCGATGAGGAAAAGGCCCTCAAAGCCCGCTTCGGCAAGTGCCTGGGTTCTGCCGTGAACCCGGTGCTGCGCGAAGGCAACTCCGACCGTCGCGCTCCCATGGCCGTGAAGAACTACGCCAAGAAGCATCCCCACTCCATGGGCGAATGGAAGCAGTGGTCCCAGACCCACGTTTCCCACATGCATGGCGGCGACTTCTACCACGGTGAAAAGTCCATGACCCTGGACAAGGCCCGCCGGGTGCGCATGGAACTGATCGCCAAGGGCGGCAAGACCACCGTGCTGAAGCCGGAAGTGAAGCTCCTGGAAGGCGAGATCATCGACTCCATGTTCATGAGCAAGAAGGCCCTGTGCGAGTTCTACGAGCAGGAGCTGGAAGACTGCCGCCAGGCGGGCATCCTGTTCTCCCTGCACGTGAAGGCCACCATGATGAAGGTGTCCCACCCCATCGTGTTCGGCCACTGCGTCAAGATCTACTACAAGGACGCCTTCGAGAAGCACGCCAAGACCTTTGCCGAGCTGGGCATCAACGTCAATAACGGCATGGTGGATCTGTACGAGAAGATCAAGCAGCTGCCCGAATCCCAGCGCGACGAGATCATCCGCGACCTGCACGCCTGCCAGGAGCACCGTCCGGCGCTGGCCATGGTGGATTCCGCCAAGGGCATCACCAATTTCCACTCCCCCAACGACATCATCGTCGATGCCTCCATGCCGGCCATGATGCGCCAGGGCGGCAAGATGTGGGGTGCGGACGGCAAGCAGTACGACAGCAAGTGCGTCATGCCGGAATCCACCTTCGCCCGCATCTATCAGGAAATGATCAATTTCATGAAGTGGCACGGCAATTTCGACCCCCGCACCATGGGCACCGTGCCCAACGTGGGTCTGATGGCCCAGCAGGCGGAAGAATACGGCTCCCACGACAAGACCTTTGAAATCGCCGAAGACGGCATCGCCAACATCGTCGATATCGACAGCGGCGAAGTGCTGCTGACCCAGAACGTGGAAGCCGGCGACATCTGGCGCATGTGCCAGGTCAAGGACGCGCCGATCCGCGACTGGGTCAAGCTGGCCGTCACCCGGGCCCGCAACTCCGGCATGCCCGCCGTGTTCTGGCTCGATCCCTACCGTCCCCACGAAGCCGAGCTGATCAAGAAGGTCGAAAAGTACCTCAAGGATCACGACACCAGCGGCCTGGAAATCCACATCATGAGCCAGGTGCGCGCCATGCGTTACACCCTGGAGCGCGTCGCCCGGGGTCTGGACACCATCTCCGTCACCGGCAACATCCTGCGCGACTACCTCACCGACCTGTTCCCGATCATGGAACTGGGCACCTCGGCCAAGATGCTCTCCATCGTGCCGCTGATGAACGGTGGCGGCATGTACGAAACCGGTGCCGGCGGCTCCGCGCCCAAGCACGTGCAGCAGCTGACCCAGGAAAACCACCTGCGCTGGGATTCCCTGGGCGAGTTCCTGGCCCTGGCCGTCTCCCTGGAAGAGCTGGGCATCAAGGAAGGCAACGCCCGCGCCAAGCTGCTGGCCAAGACCCTGGATGCCGCCACCGGCAAGCTGCTGGACAACAACAAGTCCCCGTCTCCCAAGACCGGTGAGCTGGACAACCGGGGTTCCCAGTTCTACCTGGCCATGTACTGGGCCCAGGAACTGGCCAACCAGACCGAGGACAAGGAGCTGGCAGCCCACTTTGCTCCGCTGGCCAAGACCCTGACCGACAACGAAGCCCAGATCGTGGCCGAGATGAAGATGGTGCAGGGCAAGCCGGCCGACATCGGCGGCTACTACAAGGCCGATGCCGCCAAGACCAAGGCGGTGATGCGTCCCAGCCCCACCTTCAACGCCGCCCTGAAGGCCATGCAGGCCTGAACCTCGGCGCCGCAGCACTAAAGCAAGACGGAGGTCCCCGGACCTCCGTTTTTTTATCCTTGATCACCCGCACGCTGGGATGGCCGTCATGCTTCCGGGCAATGACATTTGAATGATATCGTCCGGTTCTTTGCCACCGGGTTCTCTGCAACCCTTTACGGGCTGCGGTTCGGCCCGGCTTTCACGACAGGATGATCATGAACAGGAAACTCGCCATTCTCTTTTGCAGCGCCGCGCTGATGACGGCCTCCACGTTCACCCAGGCCCAGCCCCGTTGGGAGCAACTGGTGGAACAGTCCAACGATGTCTATCGCAGTGGCGATCCGCAAGGGGGGCTGGCCCTGGCGCAACAGGCCCTGAAGAGTGCCAGAAGCAGTGACGGGGAAAAAAGCCCGGCCGTGGCCAACTGTCTGAGAAATCTGGGCGAGACCTACGCGGGCATGGGAGACCCGGGAAAAGCACGAGATTACTACCAGCAGTCCATGGCCTTGTACGAACAGACCCTGGGCAAGGATGATCCGGAAATTGCCAATACCCTGGAGCGCCTGGTGCTGCTCAACGCCATGGGCCAGGCTTCCGAAAACGGCCCGCTGCTCGAACGCATCCTGAGCATCCGCGAGCGAGCCCTGGGGGCCGACAGCCTGGAGCTGACGCCTACCCTGTCCGAGTTGTCCCAGTTCTACCAGCGCCAGGCACCGAATCTGCCCCGGGCGGAACAGCTGCAGGTGCGCAACCTGAGCATTTGGGAAAAGCACTCTGGTCCCCATAGCCAGGACATCGTCGATGCCCTGGTCGAGCTGGCCGATGTTTATACGGCGGAAGGGCAGCATGACAAGGCCGTTCCACTCTACAAGCGGGCCGTGGACATCAACACCAAGTCCAGGGGCGCTACCCACTGGTCCACCCTGGGCCAGATGAAAAAGCTGGCCGCAGCCTACCGCCAGGTGGGGCGCACCGATGCCGCCAAGAAACTGGAAAAGCGTATTGCCGCCGCCCCGGCCCAGTAAGCTTGCCGGGGCCCTGGGGCCAGAGGCCCCGGTCGCTCGCTGTACCGTGGCCGGAAATGCCCTGGTTCCAGGCGGGAAATAGTGGGTTTTTCTTTGCTTTCCAGGGCGCTTTTGGCATTCCCTCCCTGGCCGGGTTTGCCCCATAATCGGCCGGGCCACCCGGGGCGGGACCCGGGTGTGCGGCTGGGGCGGGGGACCGTCCTGTTACCGGATAACAAGTACAGGAGTTGCCAATGAGTTCTCACATCAAGGTGCCCCAGGGCGGCGCGAAGATCGTTCCGGGCCAGGCTACGCCGGACAACCCCATCATTCCCTTCATCGAAGGGGACGGCATCGGCGTCGATATCACCCCGGTGATGATCAAGGTGATTGATGCGGCGGTGGCCAAGGCCTATGGCGGGGCCCGCCGGATTCACTGGATGGAGGTCTATGCGGGGGAGAAATCCACCCGCCTCTACGGTGCCGACCAGTGGCTGCCCAAGGAAACCTTCGATGCCCTGAAGGAATACTCGGTGTCCATCAAGGGCCCCATGACCACGCCGGTGGGGGGCGGCATCCGTTCCCTGAACGTGGCCCTGCGCCAGGAGCTGGACCTGTACCAGTGTGTGCGGCCGGTGCGCTATTTCAAGGGGGTCCCTTCGCCCCTGAAGCATCCGGAGCTGACCAACATGGTGATCTTCCGGGAGAACACCGAGGACATCTACGCCGGCATCGAGTGGGCGGCCGGGTCGGAAGGCGTGCAGAAGGTCATCAAGTTCCTGCAGGACGAAATGGGGGTCAGGAAGATCCGTTTCCCGGAAACCTCCGGCATCGGCATCAAGCCCGTTTCCATCGAGGGCAGCCAGCGCCTGGTGCGGGCCGCGATCCGCTACGCGATTGCCAACGACCGCAAGTCGGTGACCATCGTGCACAAGGGCAACATCATGAAGTTCACCGAAGGCCTGTTCCGGGATGCCGCCTACCAGCTGGCCCGGGACGAGTTCGGCGCCGAGCCCATCGACGGCGGCCCCTGGTGCAAGGTCAGGAACCCCCACAGCGGCCGCGAGATCATCATCAAGGATTCCATTGCCGACGCCTTCCTGCAGCAGATCCTGCTGCGTCCGGCCGAGTATGACGTGATCGCCACCACCAATCTCAATGGCGACTACATCTCCGACGCCCTGGCGGCCCAGGTGGGCGGCATCGGCATCGCGCCGGGGGCCAACATTTCGGACCTGTACGCCTGTTTTGAAGCCACCCATGGCACGGCACCCAAGTATGCCGGCCTGGACAAGGTGAATCCCGGCTCCCTGATCCTGTCCGCCGAGATGATGCTGCGTCACCTGGGCTGGAAGGAAGCCGCCGATCTGGTGATCAAGGCCATGGAGGCCGCCATTGGCGACAAGCAGGTGACCTACGACTTCGCCCGGTTGCTGGAAGGGGCCAACGAGGTGTCCTGCTCCGGCTTTGGCGAGGCCATGATCGCCCGCATGTAGTTGCCACGGCCCCGGACCAGCTGTCCCCTGTGGGACAGGCTGGCCGGGGCCTTGTCGTAGTACCGGGTTGCTACCCGGTGGGCGGTCAACGGGTTCAAGATAGGCGCTCCTATACCCACAATGGAGACAAACATGGCCATCAAGAAAATCCTGATGCTGACCGGCGATTTCACCGAAGACTACGAGACCATGGTGCCCTTCCAGGCGCTGCTGATGGTCGGGCATGTCGTGCATGCCGCCTGTCCGGGCAAGAAGGCCGGTGAGCAGGTACGCACGGCGATTCACGACTTCGAGGGCGATCAGACCTATTCCGAGAAGCCGGGTCACTATTTCACGCTGAACGCCAGTTTCGATGAACTCGACGTCGCCAGCTACGACGCCCTGGTCATCCCCGGCGGCCGTGCTCCGGAGTACCTGCGCCTCAATCCCCGGGTGATTGCGGCCGTCCAGCATTTTGCCGGCGCCAACAAGCCGATTGCCGCGATCTGCCACGGGGCCCAGTTGCTTAGCGCTGCCGGCGTGCTGCAGGGGCGCTCGTGCAGCGCCTATCCGGCCTGTGCGCCGGAAGTCACCGCCAGTGGCGGCAGCTATGCCGAAATTCCGGTCGATCAGGCCCATGTGGACGGTAACCTGGTCACGGCGCCCGCCTGGCCGGCACATCCCGACTGGCTGGCCAAGTTCCTGCAGGTGCTGGGAACGCGTATCGAAGCCTGATGTCCGAGCAGGGCGGCCACCCATGGCCGCCCATCACTGCGGGGAGCGTTGCATGTGCGAGCTTTACGTCAAGGCCGATCCCATCCTCTACGAGTCGCGTTCGCGCTCCTTGCGCATTCACGGTTGCGTCACCAAGATCCGCCTGGAAAACCTGTTCTGGGAAATTCTTGCGGAACTGGCAGCCAGCGACGGTTTCACGACCAACCAGCTGATCGCCAAGCTGTACGACGAGCTGCTGGAATATCGAGGTGAGATCGACAACTTCGCCTCGTTTCTGCGGGTTTCCTGCCTGCGCTACCTGACCCTGAAAAAAGGAGCCGGCGAGCGGCCCGTGCTTGCCGTGCTCAACCGGGCCGCCTGAGCAGAGGCGCAAGGCAAGCTTGCGCGCCAGAAATGGCATAATGCCGGTCGATACTTGGTGGCCCTATCCCCGCTGCGTCTTGTTTGCCGCTGCCAGGGCCTGGCCCCCAGGTGTTGACGACTTTTCAGCCAGCCAGTACCAGCCTAGCGCGCCCATACGGATTTCCCTTGACTCAGCCCATTGCCGTCTTTGATTCCGGTCTCGGCGGTTTGACCGTGCTGCGCGCCTTGCGTAGCCGTCTGCCGCAGGAGGACTTTGTCTATTTTGCCGACACCCGCTACCTGCCCTATGGGGATCGTCCCGAATCCTTCATCCAGGCCCGGGGCCAGGCCATCACCGCTGCCCTGGTGGCCCGGGGCGCCAAGGCCATCGTGGTGGCCTGCAATACCGCCACGGCGGCGGCCGCCGAGCTGATCCGGGCCTCCACCCTCCGGCCCGTGGTGGCCCTGGAGCCCGCCGTGAAACCGGCCGCCAGCCTGACCCGCAGCGGCGTGGTGGGGGTGCTGGCCACCACCCGTACCCTGGCCAGCGCCCGTTTCCAGCGTCTGGTGCAGACCCACGCCGGCACGGTGCGGGTGATTCCCCAGGCCTGCCCGGGGCTGGCCGACGCCATCGAAACCCAGGGGCCGGACAGCCCCCGGGTGGCCGCCCTGCTGGATGAATACGTCACCCCCCTGGCCCAGGCCGGGGCCGACGTGGTGGTGCTGGGCTGCACCCACTATCCCTGGGTGCGGGCCGGCATCGCCGCCCGCCTGGCTCCCGGGGTCACCATTGTCGATACCGGCGAAGCCGTGGCCCGCCAGGTGGAACGCCGCCTCCAGGGCGAAAGCCACCTGGGCGGCCATGGTCAGCTGCAGCTGGCCACCAGCGGCAATCCCCTGCAGGTGCGGGAGACCGTGGCCCGGCTCTGGGGGGCGCCCCTCCCGGTTGAATCCTGGAGTATCTGAGACATGAGCAAACCCCTGGATGGCGTGCGGGTCCTGGAGCTGGGCTCCCTGATCGCCGGCCCTTTCTGCACCCGCATCCTGGCCGAATTCGGGGCCCGGGTGATCAAGGTGGAATCCCCGGACGGGGGCGACCCCCTGCGCAAGTGGCGCAAGCTCTACCAGGGCACTTCCCTGTGGTGGTTCATCCAGTCCCGCAACAAGGAATCCCTGACCCTCAACCTGAAACATCCGGAAGGCAAGGCAATCCTGCAGCGGCTCCTGGCCGAAACCGACATCCTGGTGGAGAACTTCCGTCCCGGGGTGCTGGAAAAGCTGGGCTTCGGCTGGGACGCAATCCATGCTGTGAACCCGGCCCTGGTGATGGTGCGCCTCTCCGGCTTCGGCCAGACCGGCCCCATGCAGGATCAGCCCGGCTTCGGCGCCGTGGGCGAGAGCATGGGCGGGCTGCGCTACATCACCGGCTTCGCCGACCGGCCGCCGGTGCGCACCGGCATCTCCATCGGCGACTCCATCGCCGCCCTCTGGGCCGCCATCGGCGCCCTGATGGCCCTCCGCCACCGGGAAGTGCAGGGGGGCCAGGGGCAGGTGGTGGACGTGGCCCTCTACGAAGCCGTGTTCGCCATGATGGAATCCATGCTGCCCGAGTTCGACGTGTTCGGTTTCGTGCGCGAACGCACTGGCAACATCATGCCCGGCATCACCCCCTCCAACACCCACACCGCCCGGGACGGCCGCCACATCACCATCGGCGCCAACGGGGACGCCATCTTCAAGCGCCTGATGCAAGCCATCGGCCGCCCGGACCTGGCCGATGATCCCGGCCTGGCCGACAACGCCGGCCGGGACGCCCGCCGGGACGAAATCTACGGGGTCATCGACACCTGGGTGGCCGAGCACGACGGCGCCCAGGTGCTGGCGGTGCTGGAAGCTGCCGAGGTGCCAGCTTCCAGCGTCTATTCCATCGCCGACATGGTCACCGACCCCCAGTTTCTGGCCCGGGAGATGATCCGCAGCGCCACCCTGCCGGACGGCCGGGAATTCAAGATGCCGGGCATCGTCCCCAAGCTCTCCGCCACACCCGGCGGCACCGACTGGCTGGGGCCGGAACTGGGGGAGCATACGGACAAGGTGTTGGGGGAGCTGGGCTATACCCCTGAAGCCGTGGCAGCCCTGCGGCGTGCGGGAGCCGTCTGAAGCCAGCGTCAGCCGCCGCGAGTGCTCGTCGGACTGACAAGGCTGGCCGCAGGACAGGCGGGGAAAGGCGCCGCGACATGACAATGGCCAGCGCTGCTGGCACAATCCTCACGTCGTTGGCATGGCGCGGCCCATGGCACCATGCATTTTCTGGAGAGCGGCTTCGGTGCGCTGGAAGCCGTCATTGCGGCAAACCCTGGAATAAAACTTCATGGATCATCAGGCTGAGAAAACCATGCATGTGACCTCGTTTGCTATGGAAGGATTTGCACTTGTCCAGAATCTTTTGCCGCAGGACGAGTGTTCTGCCCTGGCGGCTCGATTTTCCCTTGAAGCGCATGGTTCAGCGGGTTCCCGTTGTTTGCTGGAGGAGCCCTGGTGCAGGGAAATTGCCAAGCGTATCGGCAACTCTGCGTCCCTGACCGGAATCATTGCTCCGCATGCAGTGGCGGTCCAGTGCACTTATTTCGAGAAATCAGTCCAGAGAAACTGGATCGTGCCGACCCACCAGGATTTGAGCATCGCGGTCCGGGAGAAAATAGCGCACCCTGGATTGCGGGGTTGGTCAGAAAAGGAGGGGGAGCTTTTTGTCCAGTCACCTCCGGAAATACTGGAGCAACTGGTAGCCGTCCGGGTTCATCTTGACCCCTGTGACGAGCATGATGGGCCGGTGCGCGTCTATAGCGGTTCCCATCGCCTGGGACTTATTGATCCGGCGTCGGCGGCGGTGGAAAAACACAAGTTCAAGGAAGTTGAGTGCGTCGCGGAGATTGGCAGTGCCTTGGTGATGAGCCCCTTGCTGCTCCACGCATCCTCCAAAGCCAGCGGCACCAGCCTCCGGCGTGTCCTGCATTTCCTGTTTGGCCCCCCGGTCCTGCCCCTGGGTTTGCAGTGGCGCTATGCGGTGCCTTTAGCCGATGGAGGGCGGCGGGAAGAAGCTGTTCCCGCCATGAACGCTGCGCTTCTCCCCTGAGGGCGCGCCCCATGTCCCGCCCCTTCCGGTTTCGACGATAGCCGGCACCATGGTCATGCCGCGCGTACTCGATGGGGATCTGCTGGACCAGGACGTGGAGGTCATCGTCAACGCCTGGAACAGAAACATCATTCCCTGGTGGCTGCTCGTGCCCCAGGGAGTTTCCGGCGCCATCAAACGTCGGGGCGGGTATGGACCTTTCCTGGAACTGGGCCGTCTCGGGCCCATTCCCCTCGGCGGCGCCGTGCTGACTTCGGCGGGCCGGCTTCCCTACCAGGCGATCATCCATGTGGCCGGCATCAGCATGCTCTGGCGCGCCTCCCGGAAATCGATCAAGGGGGCGGTGGCTTCAGCCATGTCCCTGGTTCACGGCCACCAGTTCCGGTCCGTTGCGTTTCCGGTCATCGGCGCGGGAACCGGGGGGTTTGGCGAGGATGGGGCCTTGCAACTGATGCTGGATGCCTTCGCCACCCTGGATTCGGCTGCCGAGGTCACGGTTGTTCGCTATCGCAGGGGGCGGCGTGGCTGATATTTCGTTCCTTGGCGCCCGGCCCTTCCGATTGCGGTTTTTCGGGACCTCAAAATAGGTGATTGCTCACATGCTCTCTGCTGCCGATATCAAGCCCAGTCATGGTGTTTTCTGGCCGGAGTGGGGTGAGTTGAAGATTTTTCTTGAGCCATTTCTCTATCAGGGCGAAAGGGTGGAGACCTCCATTCGCTACGATTTGATCGGGGTGCCCGATTTACGTCAGCTGCAGGGAATGACCGTCCTGGCGGACAATCCGGAGGGGGCATCAATTTACTTCCATGGTTGCCATCACCCGGTGGATATCGAAGAGATAAGCTTCGGTTCGGGCACGGAAAAATCCATTCCGCTAGCCTTTTCCGGAACCGTGGTGGCCAATGCTCTGTCCAGCTTTGAGAGCTTCAGGATTTCGATAGAAGCCCCGGTGCTCCTGCCCCTGTCAAAGGAGCAGATCGATCAACGGGTTCATGAGGCAATCCAGTTTGTCCAGGCCAGTGGCGCACGGGATGTGGGCCGGGTTATGGCTCGGATCAGGAGCGTGGGTATTCCTTATGGTGAGCAGCTTGCCGAGATATCCCGGGCCGTTGCTGTTGTGCTGGGAGCCGTTGTGCAGTGAATTCCCGGTCAAAAACAAAAAAGCCCCGGACCGTGTGAGTCGGGGGCTTTCTGTAGTGTTTCTGCAGATCACTGGTGCCCAGGAGAGGACTCGAACCTCCACGGAGTTACCCGCTAGTACCTGAAACTAGTGCGTCTACCAATTCCGCCACCTGGGCATGAATCTGCAGGAACAACTTGAACAACAACTGCTTTGCTTTACAGCCTTTAGCGACTACCATCGCGGCTTTGCTGTGGTGCCCAGGAGAGGACTCGAACCTCCACGGAGTTACCCGCTAGTACCTGAAACTAGTGCGTCTACCAATTCCGCCACCTGGGCACAGGAGCGAAGAGCCGCGTATTCTAAAGAAAGATTAATTGATGTCAACAAAAAAAATATCCAGGGTCCGCCGGGCGGATCCTTTCTTCGAACGGGAAAGCAAGCGCTACGATTTTCCCCTTCCTTCCCGGGAGTACATCTCCCAGACCCTGGAAGAGCAGGGTCAGCCCCTGAGCTTTGAGCAACTGACTGATCTGCTGGATATTTCTGCCGCCGAAGGGGAAATGTTCCGGCGCCGCCTGGGCGCCATGGAGCGCGAAGGCCAGTTGCTCCGGAACCGCAAGAATGCCTACATCCTGCCCGAGAAGGCCAGCCTCACCGCCGGCCGGGTGCAGGGCCATCCGGACGGCTTCGGCTTCCTGATTCCCGACGACGGCAGCCCGGACATTTTCCTGGAGCAGCGCCAGATGGAAAAGGTGCTGCACGGGGACCGGGCTCTGGTGCGCATCGTCGGCAAGGACAAGAAGGGCCGCCCCGAGGGTTCCATCGTCGAGGTCACCGACCGGGCCAACAGCCGGGTGGTGGGCCGGGTGTTCGTGGAGCACGGGGTGGTGTTCGTGGTGCCGGAAAACCGGCGCATCACCCAGGACATCCTGATTCCTCCCGAGAAGAAGCCCAAGTTCAAGCCGGTGGCCGGCCAGGTGGTGATGGTGGACATCATCGAGCAGCCCTCCAAGTATTCCCAGCCCATGGGCAGGATCAGCGAGGTGCTGGGCAACTATGCCGATCCGGGCATGGAGATCGAGATCGCCCTCAGAAAGCACGACCTGCCCTTCGAGTTTTCCAAGGAGTGCCTGGCCGAGAACGCCAAGGTGCCGGATCAGGTGAAGAAGGCCGACCACAAGGGCAGGGAGGATCTGCGCGCCCTGCCCCTGGTGACCATAGACGGTGAAACCGCCCGGGACTTCGATGATGCGGTGTTCTGCGAGAAGCAGGGCCGGGGCTGGCGTCTGGTGGTGGCCATTGCCGACGTCTCCCATTACGTGAAGCCGGGCATGGCCCTGGATGGGGAGGCCTACGAGCGGGGCAATTCCGTGTACTTCCCGCGCCGGGTGATTCCCATGCTGCCGGAGAAGCTCTCCAACGGCATCTGCTCCCTGAATCCGGACGTGGAGCGGCTGGCCATGGTCTGCGATGCCAGCATCAGCGCCACGGGGGAGATCAAGCAGTACCGCTTCTATCCGGCCGTGTTCCGCTCCCATGCCCGGCTCACTTACAACCAGGTGTGGGACTGGCTCTCCGGCGCTGCCGAGCCAGAAACCGAGATCCACAAGGCCCTGCAGCCCCAGCTGCAAAGCCTCTACAAGCTGTTCCAGATCCTGGCCAAGGCCCGGGTCAAGCGGGGCGCCATCGATTTCGAGACCATCGAAACCCAGATGCTCTTCAACGAGGAAGGCAAGATCGAGAACATCGTGCCGGTGGTGCGCAACGATGCCCACCGGATCATCGAGGAGTGCATGCTGGCGGCCAACGTCTGCGCCTCCGACTTCCTCGCCACCCACGAGCAGGCCTGTCTGTACCGCATCCATGAAGGGCCCAACGAGGAAAAGCTGAAGAATCTCCGGAGCTTCCTCTCCGAATTCGGCCTGGCCCTGACCGGGGGCGACGACCCCAAGGCCAAGGATTACGCCCAGCTGCTGGAAAAGGTGAAGGAGCGCCCCGACGCCCAGCTGCTGCAGACGGTGATGCTGCGCTCCCTGAAGCAGGCCATGTACAGCCCGGACAACCTGGGCCACTTCGGTCTGGCTTACGAGCACTACACCCACTTCACCTCGCCCATCCGCCGCTACCCGGATCTGCTGGTGCACCGGGCCATCAAGGCGGTGCTGGCCGGTGAGCGCTACAAGCCCGGGGACTGGGAGCAGATCGGTCTGCACTGTTCCCAGACCGAGCGGCGCGCCGACGAGGCCACCCGGGACGTGCAGAACTGGCTCAAGTGCTACTACATGAAGGAGCGCATCGGCGAGGTCTTCGACGGCACCATCTCCGCCGTCACCGCCTTCGGCATCTTCGTGGCCCTGGACCAGGTGCATGTGGAAGGCCTGGTGCATGTCTCCGACCTGGGGGCCGATTACTTCCAGTTCGACCCCATCAAGCATCAGATGCTGGGCGAGCGCACCGGCCAGCGTTTCCGCCTCGGGGACCGGGTGCGGGTGAAGCTGATCAAGGCTGACCTGGAAAGCAACCGCATCGACTTCGTCCTGGCCGCCCCGGGGGCGGAAAAGGGCGATGCCAGCCGCGGCAAGCGGCGCGGCACGGCAGCCCCGGCGCCGGCCGTGCCGGTGGCGCCGGTGGTGGCCCCGGCCCGCAAGAGCGCCACCCAGCGCATGGCGGGTGCCGCCAGCGACTTCATGGGTAAGGTGGGCAAGGCGGTGAAGAAGGTGGCCAAGAAGGCCGCCGACGGCGCCAAGGCCAAGGCCGGAAAGGGCAAGAAGAAGTAGGGCCGGGGTAGAATGCCGCCCTTTCGTCCCTTGTGAGCCGCCCATGTCCTCAGCCCGCCTGATCTTTGGTTTTCATGCCGTGACCGCCAAGCTGCGCCACGATCCCGATGCGGTGAAGGAAGTGCTGCTGGACGGCGGGCGTCATGACAAGCGGGCCCAGGACCTGTTGAAGCACGTGGAACTGCAGGGGGTGAAGCTCACCCTGGCCGACGGCAAGCGTCTCGATGCCATGCTGCCCGGCGCCCGCCACCAGGGCGTGGTGGCCCGGGTGGAGGGCGGGCGCAAGGCCCTGCATCTGGACGACGTGCTCGACACCCTGGAGGAGCCGCCCCTGCTGCTGATCCTGGACGGCATCACCGATCCTCGCAACCTGGGCGCCTGCCTGCGGGTGGCCGACGGGGCCGGGGCGCACGCGGTGATCGCCCCCAAGGACCGGGCCGTGGGGCTCACCGACGTGGCGGCCAAGACCGCCAGCGGCGCTGCCGAGACCGTGCCCTACATCATGGTCACCAACCTGGCCCGCACCCTGCGGGAACTCCAGGAGCGGGACATCCAGGTGATCGGCACCGCCGGCGAGGCGGAGCAGGACATCTACCAGGCCAGCTGGCCGGTGGCCACCGCCTGGGTGCTGGGGGCCGAAGGGGAGGGCATGCGCCGCCTGACTCGGGAAACCTGCGACCAGCTGGTGAAGATTCCCATGTTCGGCTCGGTGGAAAGCCTCAATGTCTCCGTCGCCGCCGGGGTCTGCCTGTTCGAAGCCCGGCGCCGCCTGATCCGCGCCTGATTCCCTTGAGTGTTTGTGAGAGGCTCGCCTGGCCATGGGTGCAGGCGGGCCCTTGCAGCGTTTGCGGCCAGGGCTAAACTGGCAGCCTGTGCCTTTCTTTCTGCCTTCATGGACGCCAGCCCTTCCTCCTTCCGTACTTTCCTGACCCGCCTGCAGGCCCGGTCGGCCGACCTGGGCCGTTCCCGCCGGTTACGCTGGGCCGGCGCTGTCCTGGGCGTTCTGGTCCTGCTGTTCGGCCTGCTCGGCTACTTCTGGTTGCCCGGCTACCTGCACGGACGCCTGGAGCAGGCCCTGGGCGAAGCCCTGGAGCGGCCGGTCAGCCTGGGCCAGGTGGACATCCAGCCCTACATCCTGGAGGCCACCTTCCGGGACCTGCGCATCGGCGAACGGGAAGGGGAGGAGGCCCTGGCCGGTTTCACCCGGCTCACCGTCAATCTCAGCGCCGCTTCCCTCTGGCGCCGGGCCCTGGTCCTGGACGCCCTGCGCCTGGAGGCCCCCTATGGCCGGCTGGTGCGGCAGGCGGACGGGCGCACCAATGTGAGTGACCTGGTGGAGAAATTCGCCAGCGACGAAGACAGCGCCACAGGCGTTCCCCCCTTCGCCATCAACAACCTGGAAATCCTCGGCGGCAGTTTCAAGCTGGACGACCGGAGCGGCGGCGGGCAGCATGAAATCACCGCCCTGGACCTGGTCCTGCCGCGTCTGGCCTCCTTTCCCGGCGAGGTGGAGCGCCAGGTCCAGCCCCGTTTCTCGGCCACCCTGGACGGGGCCCCCCTGAACATCGCCGGGGAGCTGCGCCCCTTCGCCGATACCCCGGACGGCCGTCTCGACCTGAAATTCCAGGGCCTGGACCTGGCCCGTCTGGCCGCCTTTTCCCCGGTCCCCCTGCCGGTCAAGCTGGAGTCCGCCCTGCTGGACGCGGACCTGGTGCTGGATTTTCACGGCGGCGAGGCCCGCCGCCTGGCCCTGGAAGGGCGGCTCGGCCTGAGCCAGCTGCAGGTCCGGCGCGGCGACCTGGGCCTGGGCCTCAAATCCCTGAGCCTGGGGCTGCGGGGCGAGGACCTGGAGCACGGGCCCATCCAGCTGGAACAACTGCAGCTCCAGGCGCTGGCGGCCCGGCGTTCCGGGGAAAATGAGTCCTTCCTGGAACTGGACAAGCTGGAACTGGAGCGCCTCAACCTGGACCCGGGCCGGCGCCAGCTAGCCCTGGGGCCCCTGGGCCTCACCGGGCTGAATCTGGCTCTGGCCCGTACCGGCGAGACCCAGGTGGATCTGCTCGACACCCTGGCCGCCCTGCAGGGCCCGGCCCCGGGCGGCGGCAGTGCCGGAGCGGCGAAGGGTGCCGCCAGCCCTGCCTGGCGCTGGAGCCTGGAGCGCTTCAGCCTGCGGGAGGGGGAGTTGGGCTTCGTAGACCGCACGGTGCAGAAGGCCGTGCCCCTCCGGATCCAGGCCCTGAGCCTGGATCTGGGGCGGCTGGATTCCGCCGCGCCGGCCCCCGTGAGCCTGGGGCTGGAGGGGCGCATCAATGACAAGGGCCAGGTGCAGCTTAAAGGCCAGGTGGATCCCCTGGCTCTGGCCGGGGACCTGGAACTGGACCTGGAGGCCATGGACCTGGTGCCCCTGCAGGGCTGGATTCCCCACCGGCTCAACCTGGTGCTGACCAAGGGGGAGCTGAGCAGCAAGGGCCGGCTGCAGTTCGGCGGCCAGCCCCTGGCCCTGCGCTACCAGGGGGGCGGGCAGCTGGCGGAACTTTCCCTGATGGACGGCAGCGCCGACCGTTCCTTGCTGCGCTGGCAGAAGCTGGAGCTGGGGGGCCTGGACCTGCAGACCGCCCCCTTCAGCCTGAAGCTGGACGATCTGGTGTTGAACCGTTTCTTCGCCCGCCTGCTGGTGACCCCGGAGGGGGAACTGCAGCTGGACCGGCTGCTGCGGGGTGAGCGCAAGGCCACCCGGGCCGCCGCTGCCGGTTCCGCTCCCGCCGGGACTGCTGCAGCCGCGCCGGCCCTGCCTGGCGAGGCCCAGGTCCCGGCGGCAGCGTCCAAACCCGCTCTGGAGCAGGTGGCCAGTGTCGCTGCCAAGGCCGCCCCGGTGCCGGTGCAGCTGGGGCGCATCCGCCTGGACGGGGGCTCGGTGATCTTCAACGACCAGTTCATCAAGCCCAACTACAGCGCCACCCTGACCCAGCTGAGCGGCCAGATAGGTCCCCTGGCCGAGGGACAGCGGGGCAAGCTGCTGATCCAGGGCAAGGTGGACCGCACCGCGCCCCTGGTGATCAGCGGCGAGCTGGAGCCCTTCAGCCGGGAGCTGTTCCTGGATATCAAGGCCCAGGCCCGAGGCATAGACATGCCCGGTTTCAGCCCCTATTCGGGCCGTTACCTGGGTTACCGCATCCAGAAGGGCAAGCTCTCGGTGGATGTGCGCTACAAGGTGGAGAAAGGTCAGCTGGAAGCCAGCAACCGCATCTTCCTGGACCAGCTCACCCTGGGGGAGAAGGTGGACAGCCCCGATGCCCTGTCCCTGCCGATTTCCCTGGCCCTGGCGCTGCTGAAGAACGCCAAGGGGGAAATCGACATCGAGCTGCCCATCAGCGGCTCCATCAACGATCCCCAGTTCAGCATCGGCGGCATCGTCTTCAAGGCCATCATGAATCTGCTGGTGAAGGCGGTGACCTCGCCCTTCACCCTGCTCGGCTCCCTGTTCGGGGGCGGTGAAGAGCTGTCCCAGGTGGACTTCCCCGCCGGCCAGAGCAGCATCACCCCGGACATGGAAACCCGGCTGCAACAGCTCGCCAAGGCCCTGGCCGAACGTCCGGCCCTGAGCCTGGAAGTCACCGGTCAGGCCGATCCCGTGGCCGACTCGGAAGGCTATCGCCGCTACCTGCTGGAGCGCCAGGTGAAGGCGAAGAAGGTGGCTGCCGACGTGGCTCAGGGCAAGTCTGCCACCCGCCTGGGAGAGGTGAGCCTGAGCAGTGCCGAGTACGAGAAATTCCTGCTCCAGGTGTACAAGGAGGCCCGTTTCGAGAAACCCCGGAACATGATCGGCCTTACCAAGAGCCTGCCCGTGAGCGAGATGGAAAACCTGCTGGTGACCCATATGCAGGTGGAGCCCGAGGCCTACCGGGAACTGGCTGGACGGCGGGCCCAGGCGGTGCGCAGCTGGCTGGTGGAGCAGGGGGGCGTGGCGCCGGAGCGGGTGTTCGCCCTCGAACCCCAGGTGGGTCAGCAGGATGCCGGAGCCAGCGCCAACCGGGTGGTGTTCAGCCTGCGTTGAGGGCGCCTCCCCCGAGCCGGGGCAGGGCTTTCAGGGCTGCCAGCAGCGTTGTCTGGCCAGGGCCACGGTGGCGGCGTGGATGGCCACCGTGTCCTCGATGCGGCGGGCGTAGCCCCCGGCCATGGCCAGGGCCACCGGCACCCGCCGGGCCCGGCATTCCTCCAGGACCAGCCGGTCCCGCTGCAGCAGGCCGGCGGCGCTGAGGCCCAGGCGGCCCAGGCGGTCGCCCTGGTAGGGATCGGCGCCCGCCAGGTAGAGCACCAGCTGGGGGCGGGCCAGATCGAAGGCCAGGGTCAGGTTTTCCTCCAGCCGGGCCAGGTAGGTGGCATCGTCGCAGCCGTCCGGCAGGGCCACGTCCAGGTCGCCCTGTTCCTTGACGAAGGGGTAGTTGCCGGCTCCGTGCATGGAAAAGGTGAATACCCGGCCCTCGTGGCGCAGGATGCTGGCCGTGCCGTTGCCCTGGTGTACATCCAGATCCACGATCAGGGCCCGGCCTATGGCCCCTTCGGCCAGCAGCTTGAGGCAGGTCACGGCGGCGTCGTTGAAGATGCAGAAGCCCTCGCCCCGGTCGGCGAAAGCGTGGTGGGTGCCGCCGGCAAGGTTCGCCGCGCAGCCCTGCTCCAGGGCAGTCCGGGCTGCGGCCAGGGTGGCGCCGGTGGAGCGGCGCGAACGTTCCACCATGGCGGCACTCCAGGGAAAACCGATGACTTTTTGTTCCGCCGGGCTCAGTTCGCCCCGACTTACCCGGGCGATGTAATCCGGGTGGTGCGCCAGGGCCAGGGTGGCGTCGTCGGCGGCGGGGGGCAGCAGGAAATCCCGGGGGGCGAAGTCCCCTGAGGCCAGCAGGGTCTGGCGCAGCAGGGCGTACTTTTCCATGGGGAAGCGGTGCCCCGGCGGCAGGGGCAGGACGAACACGTCCGAGTAGAAGAGCTGCATGGGTGCGGAGCTTCAGGGCCGGCTGGCCCCTGTTCCCCGCCCCTGGCGGGCGGGGAAATGGCGGTGCGGGGGGATGTGCAGAACCATGGGGCGCCGGGCCGGCCTCAGGCGTCCTTGGCGCCCAGGCCCCGGAGATAGGTGTTGACGATGGGCATGCCGCATTCTTCCAGGGAGAACAGTCCCTGGTTCTTGGTCCAGTTGAAGGCCAGGCCATCGACCACGGCCACCAGGCCGATGCAGGCCTGATGGGGGCTCAGGGTCCGGTCGAGCAGGCCCTGTTCCTGGGCCTGGGCCAGGGCCTGTTCGATGATGTCCATGTGGGTTTCCCCTTCCTCCAGATGCTCGTGGCGGATGGCGGCCATGTCGCCCACGTATTCGCACTTGTGCCAGAAGATCTCGAACACCCGGCGGAAGTTGGGGTCGTGGGCCAGCTTGCCGAGATACTCCGAGGTGGCGGCGCGCAGGAAGCCCAGGGGGTCCCGGGCCATCAGCACCTGACGCTCCTCGCTCTTGAGCAGCAGCGGGCAGACCAGCCGTTCGATCATGGCGGTGAACATGGCCACCTTGTTCTCGAAATGCCAGTAGATGGCGCCCCGGGTCACGCCGGCTTCCCGGGCCACGTCGTTGAGGGAGGTCTGGGAGACGCCCTGGCGGCCGAATACCTCCACCGCCGCATCGAGGATGCGGTTGCGGGTGACCTGGGCGTCTTCCTTGGTTTTCCTGACCATGCCTTACTCCGCGGCCGGGGCTTGGGCGGCTTCTTCCTGCCAGCCGCCGCCCAGGGCCTTGAACAGGTCCACGGCTGCCGACAGGCGGTTCTTGCGCAGTTCCAGGTACAGGAGCTGGGCGCTGTTGTAGGTGCGCTGGCTGTCCAGTACCGACAGGAAGCCCACGTAGCCGGCTTCGTAGCGGGCCTTGGCGATGTTCAGGGCCTGGCGGGAAGCGTCCATCTGGGCGGCCAGGGCGATCTCTTCCTCGCTGTACTCCTTCAGGGTCACCAGGGCGTCCTTCACTTCCCGGAAGGAGGTCTGTACCGTCTTCAGGTAGTTGGCCAGGGCTTCCTTCTGCCCGGCCGTGGCCTGGTCCACCTGGGCCGCGGTCTTGCCGGCATTGAAGATGGGCATGGCCAGGGCGGCGCCATAGGACCAGATGGAGGAGTTGTGGATGAACAGGTTGGAGAGGGAGGCGCTTTCGCTACCCAGGAGGCCGGTCAGGCTGATGCTGGGGAAGTAGGCGGCCTTGGCCACGCCGATGCGGGCATTGGCGGCCACCAGAGTTTCTTCCGCCTGGCGGACGTCGGGCCGGGCCTCCAGCAGGGAGGAGGGCAGGCCCACCGGGGGCAGGGGCGGCAGGGGCAGCTTGCGGAAGTCTCCGGCCGGGACCTTGAGACTGGGTTGTCCGGCGAGCAGGCCCAACTGGTGTTCGCTCAGGGCCCGCTGGCGCTGCAGCTGATTGAGCTGGGCCTGGGCGCTGGCATAGGAGGCCTGGGCCTGGGAAAGTTCCAGGGCCGAGTCGGCCCCGGCATCCACCCGGGCGCGGACGATCTTCAGGGTTTCCGCCTGACTGTCCAGGGTTTCCCGGGTGACCTGGAGTTCCGCATCCAGGGCGCGCAGGTTCAGGTACTCGTCGGCCACCTGCCCGGCCAGGGACAGCCGCAGGGCGTCCCGGGCGAAGGTGCTGGACAGGGCCTGGGCCCGGGCCGCTTCATTGCTGCGGCGGATGCGGCCCCAGATATCCAGTTCATAGCTCACGCCCAGGGCGACCCGCCGGTTGGTGCTGGTGGTGCTGCCCATGTTCTTGCCGCTGGCGGTTTCACCGCTGGTGCGGCTGCGCACGGAACTGGCATCCAGGTTCACCCCCGGGTAGTAGTCGGCCCCGGCTTCCCGGGCGGCGGCCTGGGCAGCCTCCATGCGGGCGGCGGCGGCGAGCAGGTCCTGGTTGTTCTCCAGGGCCTGGGTCATCAGGGTGTTCAGGTAGGCGTCATCGAACAGGGTCCACCACTGGGCATGGACGGGGGCCGCCGGGGTGGCGGCCGCCGCTTCCCCGCTGCCTTCGGCGCTGGCTTCATAGCGCTCCGGCAGGGGGCTGTCAGGACGCAGGAAGTCCGGGCCGATGGCGCATCCGGAAATCAGCAGGGCAGTGCCCAGGGCAGCGGCCAGGGGGGATTTCGGCAGGGGCTTACGCATGGGAGTCATCCTTCTGGTCTTGGTCTTTGCCATGGCCCGTCAGCTGGGGCTGCTTGTCCCGTTCCAGCCACTTGAAGAAGAGGGGCACGAAGATGGTGGCGATGAAGGTGGCGGCGATCATCCCGCCGAACACGCCGGTCCCCATGGACTGGCGCGCGGCGGCCCCGGCCCCGGTGGCCTTCACCAGGGGGAACACGCCGAGCACGAAGGCCAGGGAGGTCATCACGATGGGGCGGAAGCGCAGGCGGGCGGCCTCCACGGCGGCATCCATCGCACTCATGCCCTCGGCGTACTTCTGAGCCGCGAACTCCACGATCAGGATGGCGTTTTTCGAGGCCAGCCCGATCAGCACCACGAGGCCGATCTGGAAGTAGATGTCGTTGGGCATGCCACGCAGCCAGACGGCGGTGAGGGCGCCCATCAGGGCGAAGGGCACGGCCATGATCACCGCCACCGGCAGGGACCACTTCTCGTACTGGGCCGCCAGGATCAGGAACACCATGATGATGGCGAAGCCGAAGGCCTGGAGGGAGGAGCCGGAACTGCGCTTTTCCTGGAAGGCCTGGCCGGTCCAGGCGATGGTGTAGCCGTCCGGCAGGCTGGCGGCAGCCACTTCCTCGACGATGCGGATGGCGTCGCCGGAGCTGACGCCGGGGCGGGAGTCGCCCAGTATCTTGGCGGCCAGGAAGCCGTTGAAGCGTTCCACCTGCTCCGGACCGATCACCCGCTTCACGGTACTGATGGCGGAGATGGGGATCATGGCGCCGCTGGTGCTGCTGCGCACATAGACCTTGCCCAGGTCCTCGGGCTTCATCCGGTAGTTGGCCTCGGCCTGCAGCTGCACCCGGTAGACCTTGCTGCCCCGGTTGAAGTCGTTCACGTACAGGGCACCCATGGTGCTCTGCAAGGTGGCGTAGATGTCCGAGAGGGGAATGCCCAGGGAGATGGCCTTGGGTTCATCCACTTCCACGAACAGCTGCGGCACCGTGGGGCGGTAGAAGGTGGAGATGCGGGTGAATTCCGGATGCTTCTGCAGCTCCGCCATGAACTGCTGGGTCACCTCGTGGAGGCTCTTGGCGGTGCCGTCGGCCCGGTTCTGCACATACACCTCGAAACCGCCGGCGGTACCCAGGCCCTGGATGGGGGGCGGGTTGAACACCAGGCCCAGGCCGTCGGGCTGCATCATGCCGATGCCCATGAACTTGCCGGCCAGGTCCTGGGCCTTGCCTTCCCGTTCGCTCCAGTCCTTCAGGGGGATGAACATGGTGCCGGCGTTGGGCTTGTTGCCGCCGCCGATCAGGTCGAAGCCGGAAACGATGAAGGTGTAGGCCACCGCCTCGTCCTTGGCGATGCCCTGACGCATGCCTTCGCCCATGGCGTTGGTCCGCTTCAGGGTGGCGCCGTCAGGCAGCATCAGGGCGGAGATCAGGTAGCCCTGGTCCTCGGGGGGCACGAAGCTGCCCGGCGTGACGCGGAACAGCAGCACCACCACCCCGATCACGGCGGCAAAGATCACGGTACCGATGATGCCGTGCTTCAGGGTCAGGCTGACGGTGCTGATGTAGGACTGGGTGAAGCGCTCGAAGGCCCGGTTGAAGGGCATGAACAGCTTGTGCTCCTCATGCTTGGACTTCAGGAGCAGGGCGCACAGGGCCGGGGTCAGGGTCAGGGCCACCACGCCGGAGAGCACCACGGCCACGGCCACGGTCACGGCGAACTGCTTGTAAAGCTGACCGGCGATACCGCCCAGGAAGGCCACCGGGATGAACACGGCGCAGAGCACCAGCACGATGGCCACCAGGGCGCCGCTCACCTCGCGCATGGCTTCAACGGCGGCATCCTTGGGGGACATCTTCTCTTCCCACATCAGCCGTTCCACGTTCTCCAGCACCACGATGGCGTCGTCCACCACGATCCCGATGGCCAGCACCATGGCGAACAGGGTCAGGGTGTTGATGGAGAAACCGAACAGCCACAGGCCGGCGAAGGTACCGATCAGGGAGATGGGCACGGCCACCATGGGAATCAGGGTGGCGCGCCAGCTCTGCAGGAACAGGTACACCACGGCAATCACCAGCAGGGCGGCTTCGATCAGGGTATGCACCACCTCGTTGATGGAGGCCGAGACGAAGCGGGTAGTGTCGAAGGGAATGACGTAGTCCATCCCTTCGGGGAACTTCTGCTTCAGCTCGTCCATCTTGCTCTTGACCAGGTCAGCCACCTCCAGGGCGTTGGCCCCGGTCTGCAGGAACACGCCCATGGCGATGGTGGGTTCCCCGTTCAGGGTGACGCTCTGCTCATAGCTGTAGGCGCCCAGTTCGATGCGGGCCACGTCCTTGAGGCGCAGGGCGCCGCCGGGGCCGCTGGCGCGGATGATGATGTTGCCGAACTCCTCGGGGGTCAGCAGGCGGCCCTTGGCGGTCACCGTGTAGACCAGCTGCTGGCTGCTGGGCGCCGGTTCCTGGCCGATCTTGCCGGCGGCGTTCTGGGCGTTCTGGGCCTGGATGGCGCTGGCGATGTCGCTGGTGGTGATGCCCAGCTGGGCCATCCGGTCCGGCTTCAGCCAGACCCGCATGGAGTAGTCCTGGGCGCCGAAGATGGTCACGTCGCCCACACCCTTCAGCCGCTTCAGCTCATCCACCAGGTTGATGGCGGCGTAGTTGGACAGGAACAGGGTGTTGTAGCGCCCCTGCTCCGATTGCAGGGCCACCACCTGGAGAATATCGTTGGAGCGCTTCTGCACGATCACCCCGTTGCGGCGCACCTCCTCCGGCAGGCGGGGTTCGGCCGCCTTGACCCGGTTATTGACGTTCACCGAGGCGATATCCACGTTCGTGCCCACCTCGAAAGTGGCGGTGATCGTGATCGCCCCGTTGGCCGAAGCCGACGAAGTGAAGTAGGAGAGGCCTTCCACCCCGTTCAGCTGCTCCTCGATGGGGGCAGCCACGGTCTTGGCCAGGGTTTCGGCGGAGGCGCCGGGATAGGTGGCGGTGATCAGCACCGTGGGCGGGGCGATCTGGGGGTACTGGGCGATGGGCAGCACCCGGGAAGCCACCAGCCCGGCGATGATGATGATGATGGAGATGACCGACGCAAAAATGGGCCGGTTGATGAAGAATTTTGACATGGCGACTCCTTAGCCCTGCTTGGCCGGTGCAGCTTCGCTCTTGGCCGGGGCCGCCTCCTTGGCGGCCGGCGCAGCGGCGGGGGCGGCCCCCGGCGCGCCCGGAGCGGCACCCGGAGCATGCGGCGCCACCGGGGCGCCGGGCTTGAGCTTCATCAGGTTGTCGATGATCACCTTGTCGCCGGGGTTGAGGCCGCCCAGCACCACCCAGTCCTTGCCCAGCCACTCGCCGGTCTTGATGGGACGGGGCGCCACCTTGTTCTCGGGATCGGCCACCATCACCAGGCTGCCCTTTTCGGTCTGCAGCACGGCGCTCTGGGGCACCAGATACACCCCGTCCTGGTCTCCGGCCAGCAGACGCACGCGCACGAACTGCCCGGGCAGGAGCTGGCCTTCCTTGTTGGAGAATTCAGCCCGCAGCTGCTGGGTGCCCAGGGTGGTGTCGATGCTGGAAGCGAGGAAGTTCAGCTTGCCCTGGTGGGGATAGACGGAGCCATCCGCCAGCACCAGCTCCACGCCGGTGACCGTGTTCGGGGTCAGGCGGCCGCCGGGCAGCTTGGCGGCCTCGCTCTCGGCCAGGCTGAAGCGTACCCACATGGGGTCGTTCTGATAGACGGTGGTGAGCAGGCTGTCGGTGCCGGTGGTGATCAGGTTGCCCACGGATTTCTCGGCCCGGCCGGTGACCCCATCCACCGGGGCAGTGACCGTGGTCCAGGACAGGTTCAGCTGGGCCTGGCGCAGGGCGGCCTGGGCCACGTCATTGGCGCTCACCCCGTCGTCGTATTCCTTGCGGCTCACCCCTTGCACTTCCAGCAGCTTCTTCAGCCGGGCCAGTTCCCGCTCGGTCTGGTCTGCCCGGGCCTTGGCCTCGGCGTGGGCGATCTCATAGCTGGCCCGGTCGATCTGGAACAGGGGCTGCCCGGCCTTGACGCTCTGGCCTTCCTGGTAGAGCTGCTTCATGAGAATGCCGCCCACCCGGGCCCGCACCTCGGTTTCCTTGGCGCCCTCGGTCTGGGCCATGATTTCCACCGCATTGGGTACCCGCTGGGGCTGCATCTCCATCACCGTCACCGGCAGGGGACCCATGGCCGGACCCTGGGGCGCTTCGGAGCCGGAACAGGCCGCCAGGGCCAGGGCGCTGCTCAGGGCCAGGGGCAGGAGCCGCAGCAGCGGCCGGGTGGGAACGGGCGAAACCTTGTTGTTGTGCTGGGGCATGGCAGATTCTCCGTGGGGATGGGGGGGAATGGCAGCGAGTATATATACATTCATGGATGTATGTAAGTACGGGAAAGCCGTAATTCCCCGCAATCAGCCTCTGATACCCCCTGGTGTCGGATGGTTCATCTGCGCTGCTGGCGGGGTGGCTCCGGCCCTCTGGCTGCGCCCTCGGGAAGCGAAATCCCGGTGCAGGCCGGGCCGGGGGTGCTGGGCCCTGTAGACCTATGTTATACATAAGCCCATTCCTTTACTCAGAGACAAGTCCAGCCATGACTGCCCAGGAAAAAGAAGCCGTATACGGCACCGAAGAAATCCTCATCAGCCTCTGCAACTCCGTCACCAAAGTGCTCAGCGTCGCCACCCAGAGCCAGCTGCACTATTCGGGCATGGTGCAGCGCATCACCAAGACCTGCCTGAAGCCGGACATCGGCTGCTTCGTGCTCTTCGACGGGGGCTTTTCCGGTCTGGTGGTGATCAATTTTTCGGCGCCGGCGGCCATGGAGCTCTACGAGAACTACATGCTCAACATGGGCATGTCCCGGGACGGGCTGGCCAGCACCCACACCTCCGACGAGGTCAGCAACGTGATGGGGGAATTGATGAACCAGATCGTCGGGGACTTCACCGGCAAGGTGGCCCGGGAGCTGCAGACCCACATCACCCAGAACCAGCCCAAGATGCTGGTGCTGAACAAGCAGGTGATGCTCAGCGTCGATACCAACCTGGACAAGCCCGAAGCGCGCCGGGTCACCTTCTTCACCGGGCGCAACAACATCTTCTACCTGGAACTGGCCATAGACCGGACCGAGTTCATCAAGCTCTACGATTTCGAACCCCAGGATGCCCCGAATCCCGACGAGCTGTTCGACCAGGCCGGGAGTGCTTCGGCGGCGGCCCCGGCGCTGGCCGGCAGCAGCGATAGCAGCGACAACGAGGACCTGCTCAAATCCCTGGGCATGTAGCCCGGTTAGTAGCGGCGCAGCTCCGGGTTGGCGGGCAGGCCCGGGGCGACGCTGAAATCCAGGCTGGTGATGGTCTGCCCCTCCTGGGTGGCCACCACCAGGCGCCATTCCCCGGGGGCCGGATCATTCACGTAGGAATAGCCCCGGAACCCCTCCTTGCGTCCCCCCTGAACGGTGAAGCGGATTTCCCGCACCGTGCTCCAGCTCCCGCCCGGGGGCTGGTACAGCCAGCGGTGCTCCAGGGGGGCGGACACGCCCTTCGGGGCGAACACGGCGGAAATGCCGTACAGCCGGCCCTTGGGCGGCAGGTGCAGGGTTTCCGCCTGGGTGCGCCAGAACTGCCAGGCCGGCGCCGGCTCCACCAGCAGCTGGTATTCCCCCTTTTCCTGCACGAAATCCTGACCCACGGCGCTGGCCTTGTTCACCAGGGGCACCGGCGCCACCATGTCCAGATGCCAGGCCAGCAGCAGGCAGAAGGCCACGCCCCAGGCTGGGCGGATGCGCCCCGGGCTGCCCGGGGCCAGCCAGTAGAGCAGCTGGGCCAGGCCCAGCCCCAGGGCCGTGGATACGTGGAACCAGCGGGTATCCAGAGTGCCCAGGGCGTGCGGCAGGGCAAAGTTCATGAACAGGATGGCGCACAGGGCGAACAGGCACCAGTTGAGGGTGAAGCGGCGGCCGTAGCGGTCCCGCCAGAATTCGTTGGCCACCAGCAGCAAGGCCAGGAAGCCCGCAGCCAGCCAGGCCGGCAGGTGGCCGGCGCTCTTCACGTAGAGGATGAACAGGGCCGAGAACAGGCCGCCGAAGAAGAACTGCAGCAGCAGGTAAGGGGCAATCCAGCGGATCTGCTGCCAGCGGCCCCGGTAGGTGGGGCTGGGTTCGGGGGGATGGATGAAGCGGTCCCGGCGCCAGGCCAGCCAGTAGAGCAGCAGGGCGGCGCCCGCCAGGTAGGCGCCCAGGCGCCAGAAATCCAGGGGCTTCACCCGCTGGCCCAGGGTCAGGGCATCCCAGAGGAAGCCGCCGACGAAGGCGGCCACGGGATACAGACGTCTGGGCGTAAACGGCCGGTGGGCGGACATGGAAAGCGCTGGCGCAGCGGGGAACAGGGGCGCCATGGTAACGCAGGGGCGGGCCCCCGGCCCAGCACAAGTTGGCCCCCGGGGCCAGGCCGGCCTTGCCTTGTGTGGCGTCAATGCCTAAGGTGATGCCATTGTCCTGGCTACGGATGGCCCGGGACGGGAAAACGGGAGAGATCACCATGGGAATGTCGATCAAGTTGCGGATGCTGGGCGGGCTGCTGGCCGGCCTCCTGGCCTGGGGGCCGCTTCAGGCCAGGGAGCCCCTGCCGGCCCTGAACCTGGACCTGGAGCAGACCACGGTGTCGGGGATTTCCTCCGGCGCCTTCATGGCGGTGCAGTTCGGGGTGGCCCATTCTGCCGCGGTGCGGGGCGTGGCGGCCACGGCCGGCGGCCCCTATTTCTGCTCCGGGCGCGACGCCTGGGCCGGGGCCGGGGTGAGCCGGGCCATGGCCCGCTGCATGCAGGGGGACCCGGCCTATCCGGCCCGGCCCATCGGCCCCGAGGAGCAGGATGCCATGGTGGCCGCCACCCGGGCCTGGGCCGCCAACGGCCTGATCGACGCCAGCAGCGGGCTGGCCCGGCAGCGCCTGTGGATCTTCCATGGCTACAACGACGGCATCGTCAAGGCCCCGGTCAGCACCGCCCTGGCCGATTACTACCGCCACTTCCTGGCGCCCGGCCAGCTCTTCGCTAAGGAGGAACTGCCTGCGGCCCACGCCCAGATTTCCGCCAGCTGCCCGGCCCATCCGGGCGGCACCGCCTGCAACACCTGCAGCAGCACCGGGGGCAACTACATCAACAGCTGTCCGGCGGCGCCGGGCAGCGAGCAGGCCTACGATGCCGCCGGCTCCGCCCTGCAGTTCTTCTACGGCCCCCTGGAACGCAGGCCCACCCCGGCCCTGGGGGGCCAGGTACTGGCCTTCGACCAGGCGCCCTATGTGCGCAAGGGCGGTAGCCCGGTGGACCCCATCAAGGTCTCCCTGGCCGGGACCGGCTATTTGTATCTGCCCGCCGACTGCCGCGCCGGGCTGCCCTGCCGCCTGCACGTGGCCTTCCACGGCTGCCAGCAGCAGGCGGAAAAGATCGGCATGGACTTCGTCCAGGGCGCCGGCTTCAACGAATGGGCCGACGCCAACCGCATCGTGGTGCTCTATCCCCAGACCGCCGCCACCAGCGCCGTGCCCATCACCCCCTTCAATCCCCAGGGCTGCTGGGACTGGTGGGGCTACAACGACTTTGCCTTCGACATGACCGGCCGCTATGCCACCAAGGAAGGGCTGCAGATCGCCGCCGTCTGGCGCATGGTCCAGGCCCTGGCGGCGGGGCAGGGCGGGGCACCGGCTCCCGCGCCAGCAAAGACTGCCCTGACCCTGGTGGATGCCGGGGCCACCCAGGTGCTGCTGGCCTGGGGCCGGGCGGCGGCGGGAGAGCGCTACCGCCTCTACCGGCAGGGGGCGGACGGCGCGGCGGAGCAGCGCCTCACCCCGGAAGACTTTTCGGATACCGCCTTCGTGGATGGAAACCTGGCCCCTGCCGGAAGCTACCGTTACCGGCTACAGATTCTCGGGGCCGATGCTCAGCTCCGCCCCGGGGGTGAGCTGGAAGCCCGCACGGCGGCGGCGCCTCCGGCCTGCGACCCCTATTTCTCCTTCAGCCAGGGGCGCCCGGTGACCCGGAACAACCGGCCCACCACCCAGGTCTGCCCATGAGGGCTTGCCGGGCCGGCGGCGCAACTATTTTTCGCCGCCCCCTTGGCAGGGGTCGGGGGGCGGGACCATAATGGCCCCTCTTTTTGCTGCCGCCTCGATGTCGATGATCCTTGACGCCGCCTTCCGCCGTACTGCCGCCGCCTTCGTGCCGGCCGGCCTGCGCGCGGCGTCCGTGGCCGTCATTACCGTAACCGTAGTCGTACCTGTAATCGTACAGGGCGCACCGGCACGGGCAGGCTAGCAGAAACAGATAGCCAGAATCCAAAACCCCCGCCGGTGCAAACCGGGCGGGGGTTTCTCTTTTGGGGCCCTCCTCCCGGCGAAGCCGGTAACTGAAAGGAGAGCACCCATGACCAACCTTGCCGAACTGGCCCAGCCCCATGCCCGGGAGGCCGCCCCCCACACGGAAACCCTGAGCGGCGCCGAGATCATCGTGCGCCTGCTGGAACGCCAGGGCATCCGTACCGTGGCCGGCATCCCGGGCGGCCCCATCCTGCCCTTTTACGACGCCCTGTCCCGCTCCACCCGCATCCACCACGTGCTGGCCCGGCACGAGCAGGGCGCCGGCTTCATGGCCCAGGGCATGGCCCGGGTCACGGGACAGCCGGCCGTGTGCATCGCCTCTTCGGGGCCCGGCGCCACCAACCTGCTCACGGCCATCGCCGATGCCAAGCTGGATTCCATCCCCCTGGTGGCCATCACCGGCCAGGTGCCCCAGGCCCTGATCGGCACCGACGCTTTTCAGGAGGTGGATACCTACGGCCTGTCCCTGCCCATCACCAAGCACAACTTCCTGGTCAGCTCCGCCGCCGAGCTCCTGGAAGTGCTGCCCCGGGCCTTTGAAATCGCCGCTTCCGGCCGCCCCGGGCCGGTGCTGGTGGATGTGCCCAAGGATGTCCAGACCGAACGCATCAGCATCACCGACTGGCCCGCACCCGGGACCCGGCAGGCCCCGTCGCCGGCCCCCCAGGCGCTGCTGCAGGCCGCTGCTGACCTGATCAACGGGGCCGAGAAGCCCATCCTCTACCTGGGCGGCGGGGTAGTGGCCGGGGGCGCCGCGTCCCTGGCCGTGCAGTTGGCGGAGCAGGCCGAGCTGCCCACGGTGATGACCCTCATGGCCCTGGGCGCCATGCCCGTGGATCACCGGCTTTCCCTGCGCATGCTGGGCATGCACGGGGCCCGCTCCACCAACCTGGCCCTGGACGAGTGCGACCTGCTGATCGCCGTGGGGGCCCGCTTCGACGACCGGGCCACGGGCCAGGTGGCCCAGTTCTGCCCGGGGGCGCGCATCGTCCACATCGACATCGACCCGGCCGAGCTGCACAAGATCAAGACTGCCCACGTGGGTATCACCGGCGACACGGCCCAGGTGCTGCAAGCCCTGCTGCCCCTGGTGGAGGCGCGGCAGCGGCCGGCATGGCTGGCCCGCATCGACCAGCTGGAAAGCGAGCATCCCTTCCCCCTGCCCGAGGACAGCCACGATCCCCGCAGCCACTTCGGCCTGATCCGCACCGTGGCCGCCTGCCTGGACGACGAGGCCATCATCGCCACCGACGTGGGCCAGCACCAGATGTGGGTGGCCCAGGCCTACCCCCTGCGCCGGCCGCGCCAGTGGCTCACGTCCGGCGGTCTGGGCACCATGGGCTTCGGCCTGCCCGCCGCCATCGGCGCCGCCCTGGCCGAACCCCGGCGCACCGTGGTCTGCTTCACCGGCGACGGCTCCATCCTGATGAACATCCAGGAACTGGTGACCGCCGCCCAGGAGGATGCGAACGTCAAGATCATCGTCATGGACAACGCCTCCCTGGGCCTGGTGCACCAGCAGCAGACCCTGTTCTACAAGGAGCGGGTCTATGCCTCCCGCTTCCAGGCGGTGCCCGACTTCGTCCAGGTGGCCCGGGGCTGCGGCATCAAGGCCGTGGATCTGGACAAGAGCGCCAATCCCTGCGCCGACCTGCTCCAGGCCCTGTCCAGCCACGGCCCCTGCCTGATCCACGTGAGCATAGACCTGGCCCACAAGGTCTGGCCCATGGTGCCCCCGGGCGCTGCCAACCGGGACATGATCGGGTGAGCCGGCATGTCTTGCCACAGCGCTTGCCACAGCGGCACAGGGACCCGGAGAAGGACAGGAACGCCAGGGCCCGTCCCCTTGCTTTGCCCCGCCGGGGGGCAGGGGCGGCATGGTCTTTTCTCTGTGTGCTCCGTGTCGCTGTGGGGCAAATGAGGTTTCGAGATTGACTGCCAAGGAGAACATGATGACGACACAAACCCGCGCCAGCGCCGTGCTGGAAATCGACGTGAACAACCATGCCGGAGTGATGGCCCATGTGGTGGGCCTGTTTTCCCGCCGCGCCTACAACCTGGAAGGCATAGCCTGCCTGCCCGTGGGGGACGGCCGGCACAGCCGCATCTGGCTCAAGGTGATGGAAGACGAACGCATGCCCCAGGTGCTGCGCCAGGTGGAAAAGCTGGAGGACGTGCAGGGCGTGCGCCTGCACGGGGGCGACCACCCGGTATTCACCGGTCTGGCCGCCCATTTCCGCCAGGACGGATAGAATGCCGGCCCATGGAACTCAGACCCTATGACCGCCTGACCTGCCCCCTGGATGGCCTGCCCCTGGAACGGCAGGGGGGCAGCTGGCGCTGCGCCCGGGGGCACGCCTTCGATCAGGCAGCCCAGGGCTATGTGAATCTGCTCCCCGTGCAGCAGAAACGTTCCCGGGACCCGGGGGACAGCAAGGAGATGGTGGCCGCCCGGCGCAGCTTTCTCAATGCCGGCCATTACCAGCCCATTGCCGCTGCCGTCAGCCGCCTGACCCTGGCGGAGCGCCCCGCTGGCAGCACCCTGAACTGTCTGGACGCCGGCTGCGGCGAAGGCTATTACCTGCGCCGCCTGGCCGAGGCCGGGCAGGCGGCCGGGCCCGGCAGGCTCGCCATCCTGGGGCTGGACATTTCCAAGTGGGCGGTTCTGGCCGCCGCCAGGCAGGATCGCTTTGCCAGCCAGGGGCAGGGCCTGGCCTGGGTGGTGGGTAGCAATGCCCACCTGCCGGTGCCCGACGGGGAGATGGACCGGCTCCTCTGCCTGTTCGGTTTTCCCGTGTATGAAGAATTCGCCCGGGTGCTCAAACCCGGCGGGCTGCTGCTCCAGGTGGATGCGGGTCCCGGGCATCTGTTGCAGCTGCGGGAGGTCATCTACCCCAGCCTCAAGCCGGAAAAACCCGTCAGCCTGCAGCCGCCCCCCGGCTTCACTCCGGCAGGGGAGGAAACCCTGGCCTATCCCCTGGCACTGGAAAACCAGGAAGCCATCGCCAGCCTGCTGGCCATGACCCCCCACCAGCATCTGGCAGGCGCCGAAGGCCGGGCTAGGGCGGCCCGGCTCAACCGGCTGGAAGTGGACGTGCAGGTGCGCCTGAAACTGTGGCGGCGGGCGCCGCTGGCCGGCTGAGCCGGGGGTGGCCAGAGGGGGGCGGGCCGTTTCCGCCCTGCCGGTTTCTTTCCTGAGGCACCCGGCGGCCGGGCAGGTTTTCAGCCGGCGGGCTGGCCCAGCAGCCGGGACAGCCCGTTCCGGTCCAGGAGCTGGATGCGGCCCCGCCGGGTCTGCAGCAGCCGGGCCGCAACCATGCCCCGCAGCAGCCGGGCAATCACCTCCCGGGTGCTGCCCAGGTGATGGGCGATTTGTTCCTGGGTCATGGCGATCTCTCCCTGGGTGTTGGCGCGCAACAGCAGCAGGTTGGCCAGCCGCTGCTCCAGCTTGTAGGCATGCACATCCTCCAGCTCCCGCATCAGGCGGAACACCAGGGTGGACAGGGCGCGCACGGTCATGTCCTGGATCCCGGGTTCCTGCTGGAACAGGCGCCGGAACAGGGGGCCGGGCACCAGGGCCAGGGTGGTATCGCTCTCCGCCTCCACCCAGGCCGGGTAGCTCAGGTCGTTGAACAGGCTGTTGAGGGCGAAGATGCAGGTTTCCCCGGGGTCGATGAAATACAGGCTGGCCTCGCTGCCTTCCGGCGACAGGGAGAACACCCGCAGCCGGCCGCTGAGCACGAAATAGGCGCCGGAAATGGCCTGCCCCTTGTAGAGGGCCTGGGTGTGCCGGGGCAGGTGCAGGCGCTGCACGCCCGCGTGGAGCAGTTGCAGACCCGGCCCCGAGAGCCGGCGGAAGACTTCCAGGGATTCCAGGGCAGGGCTTTCCATGGGCTTGGGCGGTGGCGGAAAGCGCCAGTCTAGCAATTCCGCCCGCATGGGTCAGGCTCCGCTCCGGCCGCTCAGGGCCGTCTTCAGCCGGGCGCTGCTCAAGGCGTCCAGGAAGGCCGCCAGGTCGTCGATGTCCGCCTCGCTGAGGCTGCGCTGGGCGACGGACTGCAGCTGCCCGTCGGCCCCGAACAGGAAGCGCTGGCGCGGCGTGACGCCGGGCACCGCCACGTCCAGCTGGGACACCGCCATGATGCGGATCGCCTCCTTCAACTCCCGCACCCGGCCATTGTGGAAGTAGGGCCCGGTGAGGGCCACGTTGCGCAGGGACGGCACCCGCCAGGCCCGGGGCCCCGGGGGTTGGCCGGCCTCCTGGTCCAGCCCGTAACGGCGGGCCAGGGGATTGGGAAAGGCGGGGAAGATGCGCAGGGGCGCGCCCTTTTCCAGCAGGCTGGCATCGCTGAAGGCCGGGCCCCGGTGGCAGTTGATGCAGCCGGTTTCCTGGAACAGGCGCATGCCCCGCAGCTGAGCCGGGTCCAGGGCGTTTTGGTCGCCCTGCACGTAGCGGTCGTAGGGGCTGTCGGCGGTGACCAGGGTGCGCTCGTAGGCGGCCAGGGCCCGGGCCACCCGGGTGAAGCTGATGTCCGGGTCCCCGAAGGCCTGCCGGAACGCCGGGCCGTAAGCAGGCAGGGCCTGCAGGCGCCGCTCCGCCTCGGCCCCGGAACTCAGGCCCATTTCCACCGGATTCAGGATGGGGCCGGTGGCCTGGGCCTCCAGGGAAGGAGCGCGGCCATCCCAGAACAGCACCGACTGGAAGCCCGAATTCCACACCGTGGGGGAATTGCGCGGCCCCACCTGGGCCCCTATGCCCACGGCCTGGGGCTGGCCGTCGGCCCCCGCCGCTGCCAGCAGGTCATGGCAGGAGGCACAGGTCAGACGGCCATCGGCGGACAGGGCGGTTTCGTTGAAGAGCTGCCGCCCCAGCTCCACCAGGGCCGGATCAGTGGCCGCCCCCGGCGCTCGGGCCGGCAGGGCCTGCCACTGGTAGGGCTGGTACTGCAGCACCGCCGCTGGTCCCGGCAGGGCGGCGGCCCGGCGGCTGAAATCCGGATGGGGCAGCACCAGCAGCCGGTCCGGCTTGGGGTTCAGGTACAGGGCCACGCTCATCTTGAAGATGAAGGCCAGCACCCCGGCCCCCAGGGCGGCGGTGAGCAGCCACTTGCCCGGGGTTTCCAGGTGAGTGAAGGGGCCCAGCTCCAGGTGCACCATGGACACCAGCACCACCAGGGCCAGCAGCAGGGCAGGCCCGGCCACGCCCAGCACATCGAACAGACCTGTTTCCATGGGAATCTCCTCGCGAAGAAAGGCCGGGGCGCGGCCCCGGCCGGTTGCTCAGGGGGCGCGGCGGAAGAAGGTATCCCCGGGGGTGGCGGTGCTGACCTCGGTGATGCCGTCGAAGGGCAGCCCCACCCGGGCATGGGCCCGGCGCACCGCCTCCGCATCCGCCGCCATGTTCAGGCAGAAGGCCTTGCCCGCGTCGTAACTCAGGTGGATGCGGATGGGCACCACCTCCTCCGCGTAACAGGCCTGCTCGTAGAGGCGGTAGAAACTCTCGAAATCGTCGCGGCTGAGCTCCTGGGGAAAGGTGCCGGACTGGCGGTCATGGGTGTCGATGAAAAAACGCATGGCTTGCATGGCGGTCTCCGTGAATGAAGTCACAACCAGCCCGAAGGCCGGCGCCTGCGGGGCAGGACGGAGACAAGCTTGCCCGGGGGAGCGCGGGCCTTCCGTAGCTTTTGTTACAGAAGGGCCTGGGTGTCGGACCGCCAGCTTCCTTGGAGGTAGGGGCTGCATCTATTGCCAGAAATGCTGGCTTGCTGGTGACGATATGCGGTGCCACTTCGCAACCCCTGTTCATTCAAATAACATGATGTCCTTTCCAGGGATATTCCGGGCGAACGGGTATCCGGCTGGAATGTCGAGGCTTGCCGAGGCGTTTGCATCCCGAAGGCGTGGTAAAGGCCCTCGCCGTTGTCGAAGCCAGGCATGAACATGAATGAAAGGGCGTCGCTATGCACTCCAGTTCGATTCAATTACTCAAGAACCGATTCGATGCGCTAGGCCAGCAAACGCCAGAAGAAGGCATCGAATTCTGGTTTGCCCGCGACCTGATGGAACCGCTTGGCTACGTGCGCTGGGAGAATTTCCAGACCGCCATCAAGCGCGCCATCGAATCCTGCGAAACCACGGGCTACGCGGTCAGCGATCATTTTCGTGGCGTCACGAAAATGATCGAGATCGGCAAGGGCGGCCAGCGCCAGGTCGACGACTACATGCTCACCCGCTACGCCTGCTACCTGATCGCCCAGAACGGCGATCCGCGCAAGGAAGCGATTGCCTTCGCCCAAAGCTACTTCGCCATCCAGACTCGCAAACAGGAGCTGATCGAGGACCGCATGCGCCTGCAAGCCAGGCTCGATGCCCGTGAACGCCTGCGCGAATCGGAAAAGACACTGTCCCAGAACATCTACGAACGCGGCGTTGACGACGCCGGCTTCGGCCGCATCCGCTCACAAGGCGATGCAGCCCTCTTCGGCGGCCACACCACCCAGGCCATGAAAGACCGTTTCGGCATCACCAAGGCCCGCCCGCTGGCCGACTTTCTGCCTACCCTGACTATCGCTGCCAAGAACCTGGCGACCGAAATCACCAATCACAACGTCAACCAGGACAACCTGCAAGGCGAACGCGCCATCACCCGCGAGCATGTGCAAAACAACGAAAGCGTGCGCGAGATGCTCGGCCAGCGCGGTATCAAGCCGGAGCAACTGCCGCCGGAAGAGGACATCAAGAAGCTGGAGCGGCGGGTCAAGGCGGAAGAGAAGAAACTGGTTCAACAGTCGGGGACGTTGCCGGGGCCAAAAGAGTAAATTCGCCACACGTCTATGAAAACGCGAAGCTGCCCCGGATATTTGCCATGACCGAAAAAGTCCAAGTTGATGCCAGAACAGCCGGGTTGCTCTTAATAATTGGGATCTGACCCCTATTTTCCCCGGACTGGCGGTCATGGGTGTCGATGAAAAAACGCATGGCTTGCATGGCGGTCTCCGTGAATGAAGTCACAACCAGCCCGAAGGTCGGCGCCTGCGGGGCAGGACGAGACAAGCTTGCCCGGGGAGCGCGGGCCTTCCGTAGCTTTTGTTACGGAAGAGGCGGATTTTGGTTGAATCGACTGGTGAGTTGGCATGCTGGCAACGCCTGCACTCGGCCAAGAGCTGCCAGGAGGCTGAATCGCCCGAAAGCTGGCGTACAATTCCATTGGCAACTTTTGGCGATTTTCAGAAAATCTTGGAGCTGTTTTCAATTATTCAGCATTCGTTACCATTAAATCACCAGCGGAGTGTCAATGCCCCTGCACGAGAAAACAGACGAGATTCGCCGTTTAATCAGTTCGTTTGAGACAGAGTCTGGGAAATTTTATCCTCTAAAACTCTCGCTTCTATTTGTTACACAGGATGGCACCAGCTTCAATCGCCCATTTATGAAGCCAAACCACGCCATAATGTTGTGGCAGTACTATGGCACACTGGGTGGTGATGGCGCACTACTAAAGTTTCAAAACGATCTTGTCTCCAGCGACCTCAAATGGGGAATAAGGGGTGCTGCTTTGTCATGTTACGGCTTGCTCGAAGGCGAAGGGCTGGATTTGTTTTTACGAATGGCACAACGAGCCGGATCTTTATTCGATGAGGATGAAGCCACTCTGCTTCAAATTAGAGCAACTTCAGAAATCATTGAAAACGAAAAGAAAAGGTTGGATTTAGCCAAACCAACGGTCACGTCGAACAATAATCCGTTAGCTGTTTGGTTGAACTATCTAATTTTTCATCTTTCGATGACAAATCCGGGAAGGGAGCGTTCTCAGCAGATTGAGCCTGACCCGTTCTCGCTTTCTCTTATTGCCCTGGAGCGACTCTACGTGGAGCGGCGAATTACTAAGTCAGATCGATCAACGATGTCGGCAGATAACCTAAATTTTAAAGTTGCAGTCTCATTTCCTGGAGATAGGCGTAGTTTCGTTTCAACAGTTGTAGACAAGCTTCGGCCTGCACTACCAGCAGACTCGATATTCTATGACTATGACTATCAGGCGCAACTGTCCAGGCCAAATCTAGATATTTTTCTTCAAGATATTTACAGAAATCGCTCCGACCTGATCGTCATTTTTCTGTGTGAATCTTACACAGAGAAACAATGGTGCGGCCTTGAGTGGCGAGCTATTCGTGACCTGATTAAATCAAAGAGAGATGACCAACTAATGTTCGTTCGCTTTGATGATGCTCCGGTTGAAGGCCTTTTTTCGCTCGATGGTTATATTGACGCCAGGGTGCATACACCAGAAAAAGTGGCTGACTTTATACTTGAGCGCGTACGGCTCAATGAAACCTCTGGCGTCACCTAACCTGGGCGTTAGGTGCATATGTCCCACGACGCACTCTTTGAATCTTTGCTGGCTGTGAAAGACGAATCGTCCTTTCTCTTCTTTGTGGGTTTATTGGCGGAGGATCGTGCTGCATCAGAGATGGTCGCACTTAGCCCAGATGGCTTCCAAGGTGAATGGGCAAATCAAACGATTCAAGAATTTCTGCTTGCTGCAAAGTCTTGGGCTGATGATTCCGATTTTGGCGTCCGTCCCGGGCCAAAACCTGCAAACCCTTGGGCGATTATGGCTATGTTTCTCTGGGCTGGGCGTGGTTATGAGTAAAGCATCTAACCCTGCGTATATGGACTCCCCCGGAAATCAAGGAAACTGAACGATAGGTTTGGCAGCTGGAAAGCGCATGCAGTCGTATATCCGGCATCTGGTGTGGGTTCTCTATGACCCGTGCCGACATGGAATCTGCTCACGGTGCGCCAATCGGTACAAGCGGCAGGCAAGCTGCCGGAAGAGTTATCGGCGTCAATCCGTGTCGGTGCGATCCGTTTAGCCATGATGGGCGATCAGTCTCAAAGCAAACGCGGGAGGGGAAACAACAGGAACATGGGGTTTCCTTTCAGCCGGCAATGGCAAAGGCGGTACGACTCAGTTTCTTTTC
>NZ_AUCH01000006.1 GCF_000429665.1 Azovibrio restrictus DSM 23866 | reverse complement strand
TATGTTGGCGGAGGCATGGTCGGCGCCAGTGGTCAGGATGAAGGTGTCGGAACCGATTGCGGCCTTGGCGGCTTCAACCGTGGCCGGGTCGGCGCTCACGTCCGCCAGGATGGCGCCGGAACCTTCCACCCCACCGGCGTGTGCGCTCCAGTAGCCCGCCACTTCCACCCGGTTGTTGAACAGGGCCTGGGAAACCAGACCGTCAGGATGGCTCCCCGTGTAGCCGGCCACCACGTGGATCATTTCGGTGATCACGGAGCCCACCGTGGCGCCGGCGGCATCCAGCTTGGCGCTCCAGAAGTCCAGACCCTCGGCATCCGCAGGACGGCCCAGCACGTTGAGATAGAAACTGGCGATGACTTCCCGGTGGCTCAGCCCATTGGGGTAGTACAACCGCGCCGGTTCGGTGAGAAACATGGTATTGGCCAGATCGCTCAGGGCAGCGCCGCCGCCCCGCAGCTGCGCCCAGTAGCCCAGACCTTCGGCGTCAGGCGCGCGGCCGAACAGGGCCACGTAGAGTTGGGATATTTCAGTGTAAGTTGCGCTGGTGATTGCCATTGAGACCTGCCCCTTGTAAAAAAAATTGGCCCAGACCGGCAGGTTACGGCCCTGGCCGTTGCTGATCTTCCAGTCCGGTAACGATCATGCTTGGCGCAAACCTGGAGCGGCCCCGGTCTTGCCCGCCCCCCCCGTTCGCGCTGACAAGGTAGCATTTTGGCATACAAATGCCCCCATTCCATAGCCCGTCGGCATCATGCCGTCTGCTTCCCACATCAGTCAGCCTGGCCTGCCGGCTGGCCCTGGAGCCTGCGGAAAAATGTGCAAGGGCCAGAAGGGGAGACAAGCGGTTCAAGTGCGCTACGCGGCCAGGACATGCCAGCCCCCAGTCGCCGGAGCACTTTCATCCAGACAGCCCCCGTTTCGCCACGGCAAAGGGCTGCCGGCGACCCTAAGGGAAGCCTGCCTCAGAAGGCCCGGCGCAGGCTTACCCCAATCTGGCTGGAATTCTGTTCGAAGATCTGCAGGTTGCTGCCCTGGCGCTGCAGCTCCAGCCCCAGACGCAACAGCCATTCCTCGCCCAGGGCCCGTTGCAGCCCCACCCCCAGAAACTGTTGCCGCAGGCGGCGACGTTCGTTTTCGGAGAGCAGGGGACTGTAACCTTCCTGGTCCAGAATCAGGGAGTACTGCCAGCGCCAGTCCAGGCTCAGGCGGCTGTCAAAGCGGTAACTGCCCTGGAGGTTGAGCTCCCATTGCCGGTTACCGCCCCCGGGGCGACTGGATTGCTCGGGTCGCTCCCAGCCGGTACGCAGGCTAGCCGACCACATCAGGGCAGCGCTGTTCTGACAGGCCAGCCCCGCATCCAGCCAGAAAATGCGCCCATCCAGGGGCAAGCCCGGGTAGCTGCGCTCTTCCACTTCCCCCCCCCAGGCCAGGCGGCACTGCTCATGCTGCTGCAGCCGCTGCAATACCACCCGCTGGGTGTTACCCAGAGTGCTCCCCCCCAGACGGTAGTGCTGCAGAAGCAGGCCGGCCTGCCAGGAACGGCCGTCCTCATCCGGTACCTGCTGGTACATGAGTCCTCCCTGGAGATCCACCTGATCGTAATCCCGCTCGCTGCCCATCTGCCGGTAGCGGACCTGGAGCAGGGGATGCAGGCTGCCTTCGGCCAGTTGCCAGCTGCGCCAGAGACTGATACCGAGCTGGGTAAAACTGTCGCCCCGGGGGCGGTAGCTGGAGGCCAGGGGCAGGATGGCCTGCCCACCGGGAATGGTGAGGGTGATCTGACTACGGGACAGCCCGGCATTGACGTTATCGTCGTAGCCCGCGTCCAGCTGGATTTCACCGCGCCAGATGCTGGGTACCCCGGCCCCCCTGGCCGTCCGCCACTCCCGCTGCCAGGTTTCCACCTGCCGGGCCAGCAGGGGATTCAGGGGAAACTGTTCGCGTACATAGGCCAGGTGTTCCAGGGCCGCATCCAGCTGCCCCGCACGGTAGGCCGCCACCGCCAGATCCAGCCAGGCCCCGGCAAACTCCGGCCGTTCGCCAACGATCTGTTCCAGCAGGCGCTGGGCAGCCTCGGCCCGCCCCTGGTCCAGATACTCGACGGCCAGGCGATAGCGTTGTTCCAGGCTGAGAAAGGCGGGATCGGCCTCTTGCTCGGTACGTGCTTCCTGGTTCTCGGCCAGAACGGGAAGCGCTGCCCCGAAGGACAGCGCCAGGATGCAGCAGATTGCCCTTACCCCGTGGATCAGCGTTTCCAGTATGTGGCTCCGAACAGGGTCCCGCCGGGCTGCTTGCTGTCAAAGAGGTAGCCGGCTTCCTGGGCATTGGAAGTGACAACCCCGGAGACATTCATGTTGGAGCTGCTGGCATTACTGAAGAAGGCACCCTGGAAGGTGATGCTCCCATTGGCATGCAGTTGCTGGCTGCCGCTGGGCAGTTGGGCTTGCAGGCTGGTCTGGAACTGGCGCCGGTTGAAATCCAGGGAAAGACTGCCGTCGCTCAGGGCCACCGAGGTCAATTGCCCCAGATCGCTCTTCAACCAGGCTTCACCTCCGCCATAGTTGAGGCTGACGGTGCCAGCCGGCAAGGCAACACTGCCTACCGGCTTGAGCAAGCCGAACAGTTCATTGCCAAAGGCCACTTCCCGGCTTTCGTCAACCAGACTGACCAGCGTGGGGGTGGGGGTCGCCACACCGGACCAGCGCCCCCAGAGGATACCTCGGGGCGGTTCCGGCGCCAGGGAGCCGGAAAGCACATGGATGACTTCCTTCTCCAGCACGGCCCGAGGCTCTTCCGGATGAATCTGGTTCTTGCGACCCGGACCGTCCTGGCTGCTTTCCTGCAGGATCACCTCCGGCACATTGCCGCGCAGCCGCACTTCCAGGTAGGCATTGGGGTTGCTGGCATTCAGCTCCCGGGCCAGGCGACTGCTACAACCAGCGGCCAGATCAGCACCGCAACCTCCGCCCAGAGGGCTGACCACCACTGCCCCCTTGAGGACGCTGACCCGGGTCAGGGCCGTTTCGGCCTGAACCACATAGTCCGTCCCACGCAGGCCGATGGCGGCCACCGGAGTGGTGAACCGGTATTTCTCCCGGTTGGCTTCGCCGGCCTTGCCGGAAATGGTCCGGGCCACCCCGTTTTCCAGGTACAGCAGGACCCGGTTTTCTTCCGGCTGGTCCGGGTTGTAGCGGTACTGCTTCAGGGTCAGGGTAGAGCCTGGACGCACGGCGATGAAGCCCTTGTCGAGCATGCGCAAGTGCACGTGACCATTGGCGGCGGTGCGGACGGTGTCCCCTTCCTGAAGGCTGCGTCCCTTTTGCAGCCCCTGCCATTGACCATCCCGTTGCAGACTGGCTTCACCAGCCACGAACACGACCTCACCGACGGCCTGGGAGACGGCTTTCTCGCTGCCCTCCGAAGCCAGGGCCGGGCGCAGACAGGAGACCAGGAGCAGCAGCCCCATGAGCCAGAACCAGAAATTCCCGCGGGCTGAAAGCAGGGCTTCCCGCACCGGGATATGAGACTGGAGGACAAGGCGGTTCTGGCAGGTTTTCATGACAGCTTCCCCGAAAAAATTCCACGTAGGTTCCGGCATTCTAGCAAAGGAAGTGCATCAAGCACTTACAGCCTTCCGGCGCAGGGTCTGCCGCCAGCGCAGGAGTGGCTTTTCCACCACACGCTGACTGGCCCAGGCCAGCAGGATGGAGAGCCCCAGAAAGAGGGGAAGCTGCTCCAGCCTTACGCCTGCGGGGAACAGGGCCCAGTAGATGAGGAAATGATTGAGGAATACCCCGTAGGAAATGTCCCCCGCCAGCTCATCCCAGGTCTGGCGCCGCCGGGTGGCCAGCAGTTGCAGCAAGGGAAAAGCCAGCAGGAGGCCCAGCAGGGTTTCCTGGTTGTAGGGTTGCTGCAGACTGCCATGCCGGCTGGCGAACCAGCCCGCCAGCAACGCTCCCAGGCAGGTTCCCAGCACCAGAAGCCAGGCCGTCCGCTCCCTGCCCCCCTGGTGCAGCTGCTGCAGCAGGCTGCCCAGAAAGAAGAACAACAACACCCCGGGAAGCAGGCGGTAGCCAAACCAGTCGCTATGAATCCAGCCGCCCAGGGCCAGCCCGTACACGCCCAGCGCCAGGGCCCCAAGGGCCAGAAGCCGCCAGCGGTGCAGCAGGATGAAGGGGGCCAACAGGTAGAACTGGATTTCTGCCCCCAGGGACCAGGCGGGTGGCAACAGGGTGAACCGGTCGCTGTGCAGCCACATGTAGTAGTTCAGGGGAATAATGCTGAGATTGTTGAACAGGTCCGCCAGTCCTGGCTGGCGACTGAGAAAGTAAAGCAGGCTGGGGTTCTGCTGCCCCGGTCCAAAATAGAGGAACCAGAGCAGGGTGGCGAAGGCGTAGAACAGGTACTGGGGCAGCAGACGCACCGCCCGGTCGCCGTAGAAGGCCGGAGCACGTTGCCCCGACGGGTAGTGGCGTTGTAACAGGCCGGTCATGACGTAGCCGGAAATCAGGTAGAAACCGATCACGGCCATCACCCCGGGATTCAGCCCAAAAATCCGGTAATCCACGTGGCTGGCGGCCACCGCCAGGGCGAGCAGGAGTCTTAGTGTTCCCAGCATGAGGGCTCAGGGCTCCGGAGACGAAGGGGGCAGCACGATCTGGCCGTCAAGCTGACGCAGGCGTGCCTGGATGGAAGCCGGCAGCCCGGGAACCAGGGCCGGATCAGAAATGATGTACAGGGTACCGGCCTCGGGGTGCCCCTGTTGCAGGTCCGCCCACATCTGCTTGGCGCGGACTGCAGCCAGGTCCTTGTCGCCCCGGGCTCCATGGGCGGCATTGGTGGCCAGGCCGTGGCGGGCCGCCACCTGGGCATAGGGTACATAGCGTTGCTCCATGTCCGGGAAAGGCGGCAGGATCATCAGCTGCCGGGCCCCGGCGGCCAGGCTGTGCCAGGCCGGGTCTGCCAGGGGGGTGCTCCAGGTTCCCCGCTCCTGAATGCGCTGCCGCAGGAAGCGGTATTTTTCCCCCATGTCCACAACCTGCAGCACCAAAGCTAGGATCAGCAGGAACGGCAGCCACGGGCTACCGGACCAGCGGCGCAGCAGGCGGACCAGGATTCCCAGACAGAGCAGATAGAACAGCAGCCAGCCGAAACGACCGCTAGAACGAAAAATAGCCAGTTTGTGCTGCAGCAGTTCCGGCAGGGGCAGGGTGAATAGATGCCAGGGCCCCAGGGTGACCTGGGGCGACAGGGCCAGCCCCCAGAACAGCAGGGCGACGCTCACCAGGGGCCAGAGGCGGACCGGGGTCTCCGGCATCAGCCCGGCTGGTGCCGGCTGACGCCAGGGCAGAAGTTGCAGCAGGGCCAGAAACAGGAAACCAGCCCCCAGGTAAAGATATCCTTCGTACTGTCCTCCTGTAGCCACGGGGATGTCCGGCATCAGTCGGGCCCGGCCAAATTCCGGGCCGATGATCACCTGCTGCACCGGAGCCAGGATGTTCATGGAGAAAAAGCCGTAGCCCTCTCCACTCAGGGAGGACCTGGGAATGAAGTATCCCGCCAGCAACATGCCCGCCAGTAGCACGGCCCCAGCAGCCAGAACGCCCGGCACCTGGCGCCAGCATCGCCCCGGGGCCAGGAGGCAGTTTTCCAGCAATGCAGCCCCCCAGAGACCCAGCACCATGAGCAGGAGGTAGGAATGGGTCAGCGCCGCCGCCAGCAGGAGCAGGCTCCAGGACCAGTTCCGCCAGCGGCTCAGATAGCCGTGGAGGCCCGCCAGGAGCAGCCAGTGGGCCATCAGGGACTCATGTCCGTAGCCTCGCAAAAACAGCGGGGGGCTGAGGATGAACAGGCATGCCGCAAGAAAACGCAGGGCAGGACTGGGAGTCCAGGGGGCCAGGAGGCGCAAGGCCCAGTAGCCCTGCAGGATCAGGGAAGCGAGGATCCATGGGCCGAAATACTGAAACTCCCCCCCCATCCAGGGAGACAGGAGCTTGCCCGGCAGGGCCAGCAGGGGTATGGCGTCGGTAAACACCAGGCTGCTGCCTTCGGGCCAGCCAAAGCCCTCGATCCGCCCTGGCGGCCAGGACCAGGCCTCATGGCGAAAGAACTGCCAGCCCAGGTAATGCTGGGCCGGGTCCCCGTGCAGCAGCCAGGCCACTTGCCCCGGGTCCAGACTCCCGGGACCAAACAGGTAGAGGTGATAGAACAGGGCGAAGCCAAGCACCAGAAACAGTTCGCTGAGGCTGAGCCCCCCCCGGTGCAGGGTTCCGTTGGCCCACACGATTTCAGTGCCCCCGGGCCAACAGGGCAATGCCGGCGACGATACAGGCGATGCCGGCCAGCTTGGAGAAGGAGAGGGACTCGGCGAAGAGGAAATGGGCGGCAATAGTGACCAGGACGAAGATTGCCCCCGCCATGACGGGGGAGATGAGACTCAGGTCGTAGTCTGCATAGACCTTGACCGTCACGATAAAACTGGTGACGTAGAGGCCGGCCCCAAGAAACAGACTGGGTTTGAACCAGGCTTGCCAGTGGCCCAGCTCCCCCATGGCAGCCTGTTTCAGGGCCACCTGGGCTCCAGCATTGCAGCATACGGCCAGGATCACCAGAATCAGGGATTTCATCACCCCTCCGCCCGGGGGCATGCCCCCAGCCTCCGGAGCAAGGCCACGCAGGGGCTCCCGCCGCCAGCACCGACGCACTTTTGATCCGGGAATTTCCTTGCCATGCCTCAGTTCTGCCCGGGGGACGAGCTGGCCAGGGCACGGGCCTGCTCATAAATCTCCCGGGCCGTTTCCCGCCAGGGATGGGCCCGGTATTCCCGGGCAATCCGGGCATTACGCTCGGCTACCCATTCCGGATGAGCGAACAGGAACTGCAGCCGCTCGGCCCAACCCGGCACATCCCAGGGGTCCAGGTAATCCACCCAGTCGCCGCCCACCTCGGGCAGGGAAGCCGCATTGGAGGCCAGACAGTATTTCCCGAAAGCCAGACTTTCAGCCACCGGCAGCCCCCAGCCTTCGTACAGGGAGGGGTAGACGGTGAACTGGGCGTGCTGGTAGAGCACGGCCAGATCCGCATCATCCACATGGTGGAGCAGCTCTATCTTGCCAGCCACCATGGGGTCCAGGCGCAGGTCGGAGAAGAGTTCCTGCACCCCCCAGCCGGACATGCCGACAAAAACCAGCCGGGGCAGCGCCACGCCCTGGCGGGCCAGGCGGCTGTAGGCGCGGTACAGGGTTTCGTGATTCTTGCGCCGTTCAATGGTGGAAACGAAGAGGATGAAGGGTTCGGCCAGCACTTTTTCCACCGTGGGCGAAGGCGCCTGGAGCCCTCCCTCTGGCAGGATGTCGCCGCCCAGATGCACCCGTTCGGCGCTGGCGCAGGGCACCCCCAGGGTGTCCAGCAGTTGCAGCAGATCCCGGCGAGACGCATCGGAAATGCACAGGATACGGTCTGCTGCCCAGGCCAGGTCGGCAAAGTAGTGGGCGAATTGGCGGGAAACGTCGGCGACGCAGAGCTGGGGCATCAGTACAGGAATGATGTCGTAACAGAAGAACAGGCATTTGAAGCCCCGTTCCTGTTTCTGCCGGTAAATGTCGGCCATGTCTTTGTAGTCCCAGTCCAGCCCCATGGAAACATAGACACTGCCCGGGGCGAACTGCACCGGCGTGAAAGCCCGGGGGACACCGCCCTCCTCCTTGCGCCGGGCAGCAGCCAGACGCCCCCGGGCAACCACCAGGCCGCGCCAGAGGCGACCAGCATGGGGACGCAGGCGCTGCAGCAGGTTGAATACCCGCACCCCCAGGGCTGGGGGCAGGTAGCCTATGGCCTGCTTCAAGCGATGTTTCAGATGCAGTTTCCAGTCACCACTGGGTACAGCTTCGTTCTGCCGGGTCCCGATGGCCTGGATGCGGTCCAGCTGAGCCTGTAGCTGCTCCCGACTCACGGCGTAGAAGCTACGGCTGGATTTGTCGTAGCCGCAGAAACCCACGTCGGGCAGCTGCTCCGCCAGCAGCCAGAGACAGAACTGTTGCTCGACCCGGACTATGCCTACGGCGGGCCGTTGCCAGTGCATCAGGGTCGTGACGTCGACCCAGAGGAGGATGGAATCATTGGACATGGTTTGAACGGCTTTGCAGATGTTGGTCCACGGCGCTGACCATGGGCGCCAGGGTGTGCCGCCAGAGCAGGGACTGGCGTAATTCCAGATCGGGAGCTGCAGGCGCCAAGGGCGGTGCCTGCAGCAGTTCCCGCAGCTTCTCCCGGAAGGGTCGGCCCGGTTCCGCCACATGGACACCGGGCATGCCCAGGTAGGCATCGAATCCCCGGAAGCTGACTGGGGTTCCCAGGACATGCTTGCCGGAGTACAGGGCCTCGGCGGTCTTGATGTTGGAGCCACCGCCCTCGGTGATGGGCAGAACGATCACGTGGGCCAGGTTCTTGACGGCAGCCAGACCGGCTTCGTCCACCACCCCCAGGACCTGCAGGCGGGACAGATTCAGGGGCAGCCAGCGCTGCATCCGGGGGTTTTCCGGCAAATGGGCACCGACACTCCCCAGGACGCAAAGGCGAGTATCCGGCGGCAGGAAGCCCAGGGACTCTCCGAACACCTCGAAGAAGCCGGAGATGTTGGGGGGATGGGCGCTGCCCACGAACAGGGGAAAGGGTTGCTGCGGCAGGCGGCCCCGCCAGGCAGCCATGTCCCGCTCCACCCGGGGCCAGGCGGCTATGCCGTTGGCGGCCAGGACGACAGGCTGCCGACACCAGGCCCCCAGCACCTGACAGTCGGAACGGGACACTGCCAGGACCACGTCGGCCAGTTCGCAGGCCTGCCGCTCCAGAGCATCGATTTCGGCAGCGATTTGCTCCGCCTCGGGAATGCCGTACTGGCGCAGGATGGCCAGCTTCAGGGGCGCTTCCACGTTGTGGGAGCTGTAGACGATGGTGGCCCCGGGGAACACCCCTTCCCGGCGCCAGCGGGCCACCAGGGGAAACAACCAGGGCTGCTCCACCTGAATCACGTCCGGCACCCCTTCAACTGCGCGGGTCAGGCGGGCATAGGCCTCTTCGTCCCCAGCCGCATAGCGGCCCGAGGTCAGGTCTTCGATCAGGGGCACGGAACGCCCCTGCCAGAGCCGCCAGGGGGTATCCAGTGGATAGTTGAAGTCGTGACTCCCCCTACCCACCGACATCATGCTGTACAGGTTCAGGGATTGCACGGCATGGCCGGCAGCCTGATAGGACTTGATGATTTCCGAGAGGCGGATCTGCCCCCCGTGCAAGGGGGTGACACAGGAATAGGAAGCGAGGATCAGAACCTTCTTCATGGGGTCTCCACGGATGTGCCCTCCGGGGCAGATGGACAGCGGGCCACCACGGCGTAATCCCGGGGGCCATAGAGCAGCTGCTGCAGGACGTCCCCGTCGGGCGTCAGGGATTCATGGGGATTCAAGCGCAGCACCTCAATCGGGGAAAAACCGCTGTATTCGACGATGAACGCCAGCAGATCGGGGGGCAGCGGTTTGATGTGGGTAGGATCCAGCCAGAAACTGCAGGACGCTACCAGCAGGTTTTCCGGGTTGGGGGTCTCGAGAATGAGCACCCCACCGGGAGCCAGGACCCGCCTGGCCTGACGCAACAATTCTCCCAGTTGGGGGAAGGAAAGATGTTCCACCACCTGGAAGGCAGTAACGGCGCTGCAGCTGCCCCCCTCCAGCTGCTCCAGATATTCGGCAGCGGTACCGGTGTGCACATCCAGCCCGGCATGGCGGCAGGCAGCCCCGTTGACCGGATTCATGTCCACGCCCCGGGCAACAATGCCTTGTTCCTGGAGGAGTTGCAACCACTCGCCACGCCCGCAGCCCAGATCGACGACAGGCCTGGTGCCCTGGTCCCGGGGCAGATAGGGGAGGTATACGGCCTGGCGCGCCCCCACATCCTGTCTCGCCCCCCGGAAACGCCGCTCCAGGGCCAGGTAGAAATCTGCATCCTCCGCATCCTGAGGCTCAAGCACTCGCGCCGGAGCCGCTTCCAGGCTCGCAACTGGGGCGGCAACCGGCCGCTGGCGCTCCAGTTCCCGTAGTACCGAGGCAAAGAGCTTCTCCCCCATTTCCGCCAGGTGCTCGGCTTCGATCTTGCGTCCAATGGCACTGACGATGTCGGGATAGATCTGGCCCAGCCATTCCACCGAGGCCTGGTGATCATTACGCAACTGCGCCAGCTGAATCTGCAGGGTTTCGCACTGCTGCTGCAAACGCCCAAGAGCCTGTTCCTGGTACAGGAAACGGCGGCGCAGGTTCAGGAAAAACCCAGCAAACCCACGCAGGCGACGCCAGAAAGAGGGGGCTTGGGCTCCCGGGGCATTCATCTAGTTCACTCCGATCAGGAAAAGCATCAGCCCGCGCGCTCCGGAGTTGCTGTCCGCTCCAGCTGCACGGGCATGTGGCAGACACCAATGCTACGGTTGCCCTCCTCAGGCACGACCTGGAAGGTGATGGCCCGCTCCCACCAGTCGTAGTTACCCGCCAGATGATTGCTGCTGGCGTGCAAGGCCAGGGTCAGACTGTAGTGGCTAGGCCCCAGATTGAGGACGGGAAAACGAAAAACATAGGCCTGGCACTGCCCCGCCGCCAACGGCCCCGGCTCCTGAGCCAGGTGAAAGGTATTGGTGCCGAAGATATCGTTACCCAGACGGTCCTTGACCAACAGGCCGATGGTGAAATCCACCATGCTTTCCCTAGCCTCCACCAGCAGATGCAGCTCCGCCGGCTGGCCAGCAGTCAGCGCCACCGTTTCCTGACCATGCACCCGCCAACAAGCCTCCCGGATATGCAGGCGACCATCACCAAAGCGCAGCCCCCCGCCTTCAGCCCTGGCCAAGTCGCCAATAGCCTGACTTGCCACCTCGGGCACGATGATGGCGTTGTAGAGATCGAGAACATCTGCCGGAACCCCGTCCCGCATGATGCGGCCGCCTTCGATGAGGATGGCCCGCTCACAGAGGCTTTTAACCGTACCCGGATCATGGGAAACGAACAGCAGGGTGGTTCCGGCTTCCTTGAAGCGGCGGATCCGGTCGAAGCACTTGTGCTGAAAATAGGCATCGCCCACGGCCAGGGCTTCATCCACGATCAGTACGTCAGGGCGCACCGCCGTGGCGACGCTGAAGGCCAGCCGCACCTGCATGCCGCTGGAGTAGACCCGCACAGGCATGTCGAAGTAATCCCCCAGTTCGGCAAACTCGGCGATGGAGGCCATCAGGCCGGCGACCTCCTCATGGGACATACCCTGCAGATAGGCCTGCATCAGTACGTTCTGACGCCCGGTGAACTCGGGATGAAACCCCATGCCCAGTTCCAGCAGGGCCGATACCCGACCACTCACCTGAACCTGACCACAACTGGGCGCCATGACCCCGGTGATCAGTTTGAGCAGGGTGCTCTTACCCGCGCCGTTACGTCCCACCAGGCCGACGGACTCACCCGGCTGAACGGAAAAACTGATGTCCCGCAATACCCAGCGATCCTCATGGCGCACCGGCAACCCCAACCAGGCTCCCAGGCGATGAAGGGCACTCCTGTAAACACGGAAACACTTGCCGAGACCGGCAACCGAGAGGGCACCCATGGCTACAGTTCGTCCACGATTTCCGCTCCGACCCGACGGTAGAACCAGAAAGTCAGGGGCAGCATGACAGCCACGAAGGCCACGAGGGGCAGCAAGGCAGACCAGTCCGGCACAGCCTGCTCCAGGAAAATCCCCTGGTACCCCTGAAACACCGGCATCAACGGATTCAAGGCCAGGTACCCGGCCACCCGGGGAGAGAGCACGTCGGCGTGGTAAATGATGGGAGTAAACCAGAACCAGAACTGCAGGATCAGGGCCATGGCATTGGCCACATCCCGGAAGAACACGTTGAGCACGCCTAAGAAAAAGCCCAGTACGCTGGCAAAGGCCGATTGCAGCAGTAACAGGGGAATCGCCAGGAGCATGGGCCAGCCCGGCCACTGACCTACAGCCAGGAGGAAGACCAGAAACACCAGCACGGCCAGGAGGAAGTTGACCCCGCTGGCACAGAAATTGATAACCGGAAGTGCCATGCGGGGGAAATTATTCTTCTTGATCAAACCGGCATTGTCCACAAACAACCCCACGTTGCGGGACAGAAGCTCACTGAACCACTGCCAGGGCAGCAGGCCGGCACAGATGAAGATGCTGTAGGAGTAAGGCCCGGCCGCACCCGAAAAGCGCGCATTCATGACATGGGAAAAAACCAGGGTATAGATGCTGATCATGGCAAAGGGAGCCAGCAGCAGCCACAAGGCCCCAAGGATGGAGCGATTGAACTTGCCCTTGAATTCCCGCAGCACGGTACCGGCGATGAAGCGCCGGTAATGCCATACCCGTCCCAGTTCCGATTGCTTGCTTTCCATTTGTCCTGTTGCCCGGCCTTCCCGGCATCCCGCGCGCATACCCGGAAGAGGTCTTGCATCCACAGGCGAAGCTGCGCATTATATTCCACCCTCTCCGTTAACTTCACTCACCCAATTGCATCAGCAGGAAGCACAGACAATCATCGGAGATCCGGTCACTCGCCGGGACCCTGCCGCCTGTTCCGGTCCATCCCCATGAACGATAAGAATCCTGCCACTCCCCCAGATCAGACCCAGCCAGCTCTGAAACCGGCCATCACCATCCACCTGAACAAGATTCCCCTCTTGTCGGATCTGGATGGCACCACCTTGCAGCAAGTCGCCAACCATTTGTTGGTACGCAAAGCGGAACGGGGAGCCTATGTGCTGCACAAGGGCAGCCCCGGGGAACACCTGCTGTTCCTCCTGGCAGGACGGCTGCAGGTGGTGGACACCAGCGAGGAAGGCCGCGAGGTGGGCTTGTCCTTCGTCCTGCCGGGAGATTACTTCGGGGAGCTGTCCATCATTGACGGGGAACCCCGCTCCGCTTCCGTCATCGCCTGCGAAACCAGTCTGGTAGCCCTGCTGCCCAGGGCCCAGGCCCAGACCCTGATCTATAACACCCCCCTGGTGGCCGAACGCCTGCTGCAACGCATGGCCAAGTCCATCCGCAACGCCTCCAGCTACCGGGCCATCCTGGGCCTGCCCAATGCCTTCCAACGGGTTTACGCCCTATTGTTGCATCTCTCCGCCCCCGGGCCCGGCGGCCTGGTGGTAATCGAGAAGATGCCCAGCCAGCAACAGATCTCCATCATGGTCAACACCAGCCGGGAAACCGTATCCCGGGCCCTCCAGGTGCTGATCAGGCACGGGGTGGTGGAGAAGGACTTGCGCCGCCTGATCGTCCGCCAGCCGGAGGCGCTACGCAAGGCGGCTACCAGCGGGCAACCGGAGCCCCAGGATGATATCGACCCAGGCCGGAGTTGAAGGGCCCGTGCCCCCGCCCCTGCCAGTCCTGTTCAACAGTTCTGCCCTGCGCGGCCCGTTTACCGGCATTGCCCGCTACGTCTGGCAACTGGGCCAGGCCCTGGAGGCGGGCGGAGAAGTTAGCCTGCAGCACTATTGTGGCTCCGGCCTCAAAGGCCAACTGCCCCAACCGAACCCGATCGCCCCCTCCTTCTTTCGTATCGGCGCCCACATTCCCGGCCTGCGCACCCTGCGCCAGCAGGGCGACAGCCTCCTGTTCCGCCTGCGGACCCGCTCCCAGAGCCGGGCCGGCACCCTGTACCACGAGCCCCGTTTCATTGCCCTGCCATACCATGGCCCCCAGGTCATCACCGTCCATGACCTCTCCTGCTTCGACCTGCCGGAAACCCACCCGGCGGAACGGGTCGCCCTGCTCGCACGCCTGCTGCCCCGTTCTCTGGCCCGGGCCGACCGGATCATTGCCATTTCCCAGGCCACCGCAGAACGCCTGCAGAGCCTGTTCGGGGTCCCCGAAGCGCGGATTCATGTCACCCACCTGGCGGCCGACCCGGTCTTTCACCCCAGAGACGAGGAAGCGCTGCAGCTCCCCCTGGCCCAGCTGGGGCTGGAAGCCGGCACCTATCTGCTGACGGTGGGAACCCTGGAACCCCGCAAGAATCTCCACACCCTTTTTCTCGCCTACCAGCAGCTCCCGGCACCCCTGCGCCAGGCTTTCCCCCTGGTTGTGGCCGGCATGTCGGGCTGGCACCAGGAGAGTCTGCTGGAGTTTGCCTCGCCTCTGGTCCGCGCCGGGCAGATCCGCCTGCTGGGCCATGTGCCAGAATCAAGCCTGCCGGCCTTGTACGCCGGAGCAAGACTGTTTGCCTACCCATCCTGCTACGAAGGATTCGGCCTGCCTCCCCTGGAAGCCATGGCCTCGGGCACCCCCGTCCTGACCTCCGACCGGACCTCCCTGCCGGAAGTAGTTGGCAATGCCGGTCTCACCCTGCCTCCCGACGATGTATCCGCCTGGCACACAGCCCTAGCCCGGCTGCTGGAAGACGCCCCGGAGCGGGCCCGCCTCAGCCAGCTGGGCCTGGAGCGGGCTGCCGGCTTCAGCTGGCAGCGCTGCGCCCGGGAAACCTGTGCGGCTTACCGGGCCGCCCTGACCCGACATGGCCAGGAGCACTCGCCTTGCTGAGCCTCGCCAAGGAACAGGCCGCCCGTCTGTATCGACTGCTGCTGGCGCTGCTGCTCTGCGCCCTGGTCATGGGGCTGGACGCCTGGCACCCCCCGGTGCTGCAACGCCTGGACGAGAGCCTGAGGGACGTGCTGCTGCAACGACTGGCTTACGACAGGCCGGAAGACCGGGTTACCCTGGTAGATATCGACGACGAAAGCCTGCGCCGTCTGGGCCAGTGGCCCTGGTCCCGGGGACGCATGGCCGATCTGGTGGAAATACTGCTCACCGACTATCAGGCCAGGACGGTGGGCCTGGACATCGTTTTCCCCGAGGCCAGGGATGAAGCCGGCGACGAACGCCTGGCCAATCTGGCCCGTTACGCCCCCTTGGCGCTGGCCCAAGTCTTCGATTACACCCCACGCACCCCTCCCTTGGCCCAGGGAAGCCTGGCCCCTCCCTACCCCGGCGTTCCCCGAGCCCAGGCCCGGAGCGCCTCCGGGTACATCGCCAACCATGCCGGGCTGAGCCAGGCAGCCCGCTGCGTCGGCAATATCGGCTATCTACCGGACCAGGACGGGGTGCTGCGCCATCTCCCCCTCTACAGCGAATTTGCCGGCCAGAGCCATCCTCAGTTTGCCCTGGCCCTGCTCCAGTGCGCAGCCCCCGAACCCTTGCCAACCCTGCCGGCCAGCCTGGCCCCGCAAGGGCTCTGGCGCGTCCCATTCCGGCACCCTGCAGATTCCTACACCGTCCTGCCCGCCTGGGAAATCCTTCAGGGCGACGCCCCCCTGGAGCTGGTTCAGGGCCGCCACGTCATTGTGGGCTCCTCCTCCCTGAACCTGAGCGACCGGGTAAGCACCCCCCTGAACGCGTTGATTTCCGGCGTCATGGTTCATGCCCAAAGCGTGTCTGCACTTCTGGACCTGCAGGAAGGCCGTACTCACACCCCATGGAATGGCAGCTTGCTGCTCGCCTTGTGGCTCCTGGCCAGCGTGACTTACAGCGTATTTCGCATCACCCGGCTATCCGCCTGGCACGGGGTTCTACTCCTCCTGGGCCTGGCTCTGGCCTGGCTCCTGCTCGCCACCTGGGGATTCCTGCACCAGGCCGAATGGTCCCTGCTGGCCCCCATGGCAGGCTACTTCGTGCTGTTGATCACCGTCATTCCCTATGAGTGGTGGCAAGCCCAGCGACGCGGCCGCCAAGCCCTGGAAACCCTGTCCCATTACGTGGCAAAACCCGTCCTGGAAGAGTTGCAGCGCCAGGGGAAGAGCTACAGCCTGGCCCCCACCCTGAGGGAAGTGACAGTGCTGATCGCGGACATGGAGGGCTACACCCGCCTGACCTCCACCCTACCCCTGGAAACAGCCGCCCATCTGACCAAGGTATTTCTGGACTGCCTCACCCGCCCTGTCCTGGCCTCCGGCGGCACCCTGGACAAATACAGCGGCGATGGCCTGGTAGCCTTCTGGGGTGCTCCCCTGGATTGCCCCGACCAGGCCGACCGGGCCGTGGAAACAGCCCTGGAAATCCTGGAGGAAATCCGTCGCCTCAACCAGGAACAAATCCGTCAGGGACTCCCCATGCTCAGGGCCCGGATAGGCATAGAAAGCGGCTCGGCACTGGTGGGCGACCTGGGCACCCCCTTCCGCAGCACCTACACTGCGGTGGGCGACTGCATCAATTTTGCTTCCCGCCTGGAATCAGCAGCCAAGAACCTTCCCTTCTCCCTGGTCATCGGAGCCTCTGCCAACGCCAAGCTGCAGCGCTGCACCACCCGCAGTGCCGGTGAAATCCACCTGCGGGACACCGCCACCGTGATCCAGATTTACACCGTCCCCCTGGATGAAACCTCCCCAGGCTGACTCCCTAGCGCACCAGCTTCATGCCCTGAGCCCCAGCCCCTGATGCCAGAAAGGACGCCTTGGCCTACCATGGCCCCTTGCTCTCTGCCTTCCTCTCCCGACCATGAACGACGCCGAATTGCAGCAACTGGATGCCTTCTGGCGCGCCGCCAACTACCTGGCCGGCGCCATGATCTACCTGCAGGACAATCCCCTGCTGCGCCAGCCACTGGCCCCTGAACACATCAAGGCGCGGCCCCTGGGCCACTGGGGTGCCAGCCCGGGCCTGGCCTTCACCTACGCCCACCTGACCCGGCTGATCCGCCGGCACGACCTGGAGGCCATCTTTCTCGCTGGCCCGGGCCACGGGGCCCCGGGCATCCTGGGCCCGGCCTGGCTGGAAGGCAGCATCGGCGAGCACAGCCCGGAACGGGGCTGGGGCCTGACCGGGCTGGCCCGTTTCTGCCGCGACTTCTCCTTCCCCGGCGGTCTGGGCAGCCACTGCACGCCGGAAGTGCCGGGCTCCATCCACGAAGGGGGCGAACTGGGCTACAGCCTCTCCCACGCCTTCGGCGCCGCCTTCGACAACCCGGAGCTGCTGGTAACCGTGATGGTGGGGGACGGGGAAGCCGAGACCGGCCCCCTGGCCACTGCCTGGCACTCCAACAAATTCCTCAACCCGGCCCGGGACGGGGCGGTGCTGCCCATCCTGCACTTGAACGGCTACAAGATCGCCAACCCCACCATCCTGGCCCGCATCCCCCGGGAGGAACTGCTGGCCCTGTTCACCGGCTACGGCTGGGCCCCGAAGATCGTCGAGGGCCAGGAACCGGCCGCCATGCACCGGGCCATGGCGGCGGCCATGGACGCATGCCTGACGGAAATCCGCGCCATCCAGGCTGCCGCCCGCAGCGGCAAGGGCCCGCTGCAACGGCCCCGCTGGCCCATGATCGTGCTCGTCTCGCCCAAGGGCTGGACCGGGCCCAGGCAGGCCGACGGCCATCAAGTGGAAGGCACCTGGCGGGCCCACCAGGTGCCCCTGGCCGATCCCCGCCACAACGAAGAAAACCGCCGCCTGCTGCAGGAATGGCTGCAGTCGTACCGGCCGGATGAACTGTTCACCGAGGACGGCGAACCGGCACCCCTGCTGCAGGATTTCGCCCCCCCGGGCGCCCGCCGCCTGGGAACCAATCCCCACGCCAACGGCGGCCTGCTGCGCCGTCCCCTGGAGCGCCCCGACTGGCGCAGCAGCGCCGTGGCCCCGGAGGCTCCCGGCCGCCAGCGCCACAGCAATACCGACCCCCTGGGCCATTACCTGGCCGCCCTGGTGCGCCGCAACCCGGATAACTTCCGCCTGTTCGGCCCGGATGAAACCGCCTCCAACAAGCTGGGAGCGATTTACCAGGCCACCGGCAAGGCCTGGCTCGGAGAGGTGCATCCCGAGGACGCCGACGGCGGCCACCTGGCGGCCGACGGCCGGGTCATGGAGATGCTCTCGGAACACACCCTGGAAGGCTGGCTGGAAGGCTACCTGCTCACCGGGCGGCACGGCCTGTTGTCCACCTACGAGGCCTTCGTGCACGTCATCGACTCCATGTTCAACCAGCACGCCAAGTGGCTGGAGATGTGCCGGGAAGTGCCCTGGCGGGCGCCGGTATCGGCCCTCAACCTGCTCATCACCTCCACCGTCTGGCGCCAGGACCACAACGGCTTCACCCACCAGGACCCGGGTTTCCTTGACCTGGTGGTGAACAAGAGCCCGGCGGTGACCCGCATCTACCTGCCGCCGGACGCCAACTGCCTGCTGGCGGTAGCGGACCGCTGCCTGGGGGAAACCGACGTGATCAACGTCATCGTCGCCGACAAGCAGGCCCACCTGCAGTACCTGGACGCGGAAGCCGCCGCCCTGCACTGCGAGCGGGGCATCGGCCTGTGGGACTGGGCCAGCTCGGACGACGAGGCGGGTACCGAGCCGGAAGTGGTGCTGGCCAGCTGCGGCGACGTGGCCACCCAGGAGGCCCTGGCCGCGGCGGAGCTGCTCTACCGCCACTTCCCCGATCTCAAGCTGCGCTTCGTGAACGTGGTGGACCTGTTCAAGCTCAGCCCGGCGGAAGAGCATCCCCACGGCCTCTCGGACCGGGACTGGACCGGGCTGTTCACCGCCGACCGGCCCATCGTCTTCAACTTCCACGGCTACCCCTGGCTGATCCACCGGCTCGCCTACCGGCGCCCCAACCACACCAAGCTGCACGTGCGCGGCTACAAGGAGCGGGGCAGCATCTGCACGCCCCTGGAACTGGCCATGGATAACCAGATCGACCGCTACTCCCTGGCCATGGACGTCATCGACCGGGTGCCGCGCTTGGCCGTGGCCGGGGCCCACGTGCGCCAATCCCTACAGGAACGGCAGCAGCAGTGCCGGGCCCATGCCCACGCCCACGGGGTGGACCCGGAGGCCATCACCGGCTGGACCTGGAGCGGCCGTCCGTGAGCGAAGTCCTGGAATGCCGCCCGGGCTGCGGCGCCTGCTGCACCGCCCCCTCCATCTCCTCCCCCATTCCCGGCATGCCCCAGGGCAAACCGGCGGGGGTGCGCTGCATCCAGCTCCTGGAGGACAACCGTTGCGCCATTTTCGGCCGGCCGGAGCGCCCCGCCGTCTGCGGCGGCCTGCAGCCGGCGCCGGAAATGTGCGGCGCCAGCCAGGCGGAAGCCCTGGCCTGGCTGGAGCGCCTCGAACAACTGACCCGCTGAACCCGCCCCGGGAACGCCATGCAGACTGAAATCCTCGCCGCCGCCCGCCTGATCCACCAGGCCGATGCCCTGCTCATCACCGCCGGCGCCGGCATGGGCGTGGATTCCGGCCTGCCCGATTTCCGGGGCAGCAGCGGCTTCTGGCAGGCCTATCCGGCCCTGGGCCGGGCAGGCATCCCGTTCCAGTCCATCGCCAACCCCGCCGCCTTCCACGACCATCCCCGGCTGGCCTGGGGCTTCTACGGCCACCGGCTGGACCTCTACCGCCGCACCCGCCCGCACCGGGGCTTTGCCCTGCTGCAGGCCTGGGCGGCGCGCCTGCCCGGCGGGGCCTTCGTGGTCACCAGCAACGTGGATGGCCAGTTCCAGAAAGCCGGCTGCGACGCCAACGAGATCCTGGAGATCCACGGCTCCATCCATCAGCTCCAGTGCGCCGCCCCCTGCTGCGCCCGGCTCTGGCCGGCCGCGCCTCTGGAACCCCGGATAGACCCGGAACACTGCCACTGGCTGGGAGAGCTGCCCTCCTGTCCCCACTGCGGCGGGCTGGCCCGCCCCAACATCCTGATGTTCGGAGACGGGGACTGGGTGGCCCAGCGCCAGGAAGCCCAGCGCCGGAACTGGGACAGCTGGCTTGCCGCGGCGCGCCGCCCCCTGATCATCGAATGCGGCGCCGGCATTGATGTCCCTTCCATCCGGCACCTGGGGGAAAGCCTGCCCTGGCCCCTGCTGCGCATCAATCCCCGGGAACCCGCCCTGCCCGCCGGCAAAGTCGGCCAGGGCCTGGCCCTGGGTGCCCTGGCCGCCCTGGAGCAGCTGGACCAGGCCCTGGAGCTGCTCTACCGGGAAGACTGAAGCCCCCTTGGCGGGCGCCGGGGCGGGGCTATAATCGCCGCACCTCATTTCCAAGGCCAACGTCATGATGCCCGTCCTGCCCAACCGCGCCAGCCTGTTCCTGCTCACCCTGCTGTGCTGGGGCTCGGCCCAGGCGGGCCAGACGGCCCCGGTGAGCCGGGTCGTGCTCTACCCGGGCAGCGCCCTGGTGGAGCGGGTGGCCCAGGTACGGGCCGGCCAGACCCAGCTGGAGATCGACGGATTGCCGGCCAGCTTCGACGTGGATAGCGTCCAGATCGAGGCCGATGCGGGCATCGAGATCGGCGAGCAGGCCTGGCGGGACCGGGCCCGCAGCGCCCCCCTCAACGCCGAGGAGGCGCGCCTGGAAAAGCTGGTGCGCGGCCTGGAAGAAAACCTGAACAGCCTGGACGTGGAACGCAAGGCCGCCGCCCGGGCCCTGAAATATCTGGACGCCCTGGCCACCCCCAATGACAACATCCATAGCGGCAATCCGGCCCGCACCCTGGAGACCATCCGCCAGGGCAGCCTCCAGTCCCAGCGCCGCATCCTCGACATCGACAACCGCAAGATCGATCTGACACGGGAGCTGGAAGCCCGGCGCCAGGACCTGGAACGGGTGCGCCCCGGGGTGAATTCCGTACGCCAGTTGCAGCTGCGCCTCCAGGCCCACCAGGATGGCCGCCTGCGCATCCGCTACCTGTTCGCCGACGCGGGCTGGCGCCCCGCCTACCGGGCCATGCTGGACAGCGACCGCAAGCGGGTGGAGCTGGAGCGCATGGCCCAGATCGCCCAGCGCAGCGGCGAGGACTGGAGCCAGGTCAGCCTGACCCTGTCCACCGGCCAGCCGCGCCAGCAGGTCGCCGGCCCTCTGCCCTACACCTGGGAACTGTCCCTGGAGGCAGAGAAACCGGAGGCGGACGAACTACTGGAGCGCGCCGAGCCCATGGCCGCCGCCGCGAAGCTGGCCCGGCCGGCAGTCCCCGCCCGGGAGAGAGAGCCCCTGTTCCAGGTGGCCGTGAACCAGAGCGAATTCGCCACTGAATACGTGATTCCCGGCAAGCTCAGCCTGCCTGCCGACGGGGGCAAGATCAACGTCTCCCTGGGACGGCTGCAGCTGCCCGTGGAACTGCAGGCCCGGATCGCGCCGCGCCAGGAGAAAGCCGCCTACCTGATCGCCCAGGGCGAGCTGCCCGAGGGGGTCTGGCCGGCCGGGGAAATGCAGTTCTACCGGGACGGCGCCTACGTGGGCCGCGACACCTGGGACCCGGCCGAGGACACGGAGCTGGAACTCTCCTTCGGGCGCGACGAGCGCATCAAGGTGGCGACCCGCCAGCTGGCCGCCGACCAGGCCAGCGCCGGCTTCGTCGGGCAGCAGACGGAACGGCGCATCGCCGACCTGTTCACCATCACCAACCAGCACCGCCGGCCCATGGACATCCTCGTCCTCGACGCCAGCCCGGTGGCCCGGGACAGCGAGATACAGGTAGAAGCCCGGTTCAAGCCGCCGGTCAGCCAGCAGGACTGGCAGGGCCGCCAGGGGGTGGTGGCCTGGGAACAGGAGCTGAAAGCCGGCGCCGCCCAGGAATTTTCCGCCGACTACCGGGTCCGCTGGCCCCGGGAGCAGGAAATCCTGGGTTTGGACTGAGGCCAAGCCCCTCCATCCGGCCCCAACCTACCGGGGCCGCCCCTTTCCCCACCGGAGATCTACCATGCAAACCTCCCCTCGCCCCAGCTTCCGCGGCCTGACCGCCCTTCTGCTGGCCGCCTTCGCCCAGACCGGGTTGGCCATGGATGAGGCACCGCAGCCCCCCGGGCAGCTGGTGTCCGGCAACACCCTGCTGGTCAAGAACTGGTTCGGCCCCACCCTGATCCAGTTCCATGCGGACCAGCACTTCCAGCAACTGGCCCCCAACGGCCGGAGCAGCGCCGGCAGCTGGCGCGCCACCGAAGACAGCGTCTGCCTGACCGTGACCACCCTGCCCCCGGGCCGTGAGCCCCGGGAATATTGCCTGGAGCTCCAGGGCCGGGCCCTGGGCAGCGCCTGGGAGGGCCCCACCGACCCCCGCAACGGCCCGATCTCCTACCAGCTTCTGCAAGGTCATCCCGACTTCACGCAGTTGCAGTAGCCCCAGGCCGGCCCGGCCGGGAGGATTGCTGCACCGCCTTCCCCGGCCGGGGCCGCTGATACCAAACCGCTAAAAAGCGCCGGCAACCCCGGTGCTAGAATCCGCCCTTTGCCCGGCTGCACCCATGGACCCCATCCTGCTCCTGAAAGCCCTGATCCTCGGCATCGTCGAGGGGCTGACCGAATTCCTGCCGATTTCCTCCACCGGCCACCTGATCATCGTCGGCAGCCTGCTGGACTACACGGACGAGCAGAGCAAGGTGTTCAAGATCGTCATCCAGCTGGGCGCCATCCTGGCCGTGTGCTGGCATTTCCGGGAGCGCATCGGCCAGGCCCTGGGCGGGCTGGCCTCGGACCCGGTGCAGCAACGCTTCGCCAGCCTGCTGCTGGTGGGCTTCCTGCCCGCCGCCGTGCTCGGGGTGCTGTTCCACAGCACCATCAAGACCTATCTGTTCAACCCCGTCACCGTGGCCCTGGCCCTGATCGGCGGCGGCCTCCTGATCCTCTACATCGAGAAGCGGGCCTACCATCCCCGGGTCCAGGCCGTGGATGACATGGGCTGGAAAGATGCCCTGAAGGTGGGCTTCGCCCAGTCCATCGCCATGTTCCCCGGGGTTTCCCGCTCCGGCGCCACCATCATGGGGGGGCTGATGTTCGGCCTGTCCCGCAAGGCGGCCACCGAGTTTTCCTTCTTCCTGGCCATTCCCACCATGTTCGCCGCCACCGTCTACGACGTGGCCAAGAACTGGCAGCTGCTGCGCCTGGAGGACCTGCCGGTCTTCAGCGTCGGCTTCGTGGCCTCCTTCGTGGCCGCCATGCTCACGGTCAAGGCCCTGCTGCGCTTCATCTCCAACCATACCTTCATCGGCTTCGCCTGGTACCGCATCGTGTTCGGCTGCGTGGTGCTGCTCACAGCCTGGACGGGAGCGGTGCAATGGCAGGCGGGCTGATCCTCTATCTGCACGGCTTCCGCTCCTCGCCCCGCTCCTGGAAGGTGCGGGAGCTGCAGGCGGCCATGGAAGCCCGGGGCCAGGGGGCGCAGCTGCTGGCCCCGGCCCTGCCCTGGGAGCCGGCAGCGGCCATCGCCATGCTGGAAACCCTGCTGCGGGACTGCCGGGCCCCTGTCACCCTGGCGGGCTCTTCCCTGGGAGGCTACTACGCTACCTGGCTGGCGGAGCGTTTCGACCTGCGCGCCGTGTTGATCAACCCGGCGGTGCTGAGCCGCATCGACCTGAACCTGTTCCTGGGCCCCCAGACCAGCCTGCACGACGACAGCAGCTTCGTGTTCACCGCAGCCCATGGCGCCCAGCTGCGGGCCCTGGACGTGCCCCACCCGGACCCGGCCCGCTACCTGCTGCTGCTGGAAGAGGGCGACCCAGTGCTCGACTTCCGGGACGCCCGGGAGCGTTATGCCGGCTGCAAGCAGGTGATTCTTCCCGGCGGCGACCACAGCTTCACCCAGTTTCCCCGTTTCATTCCCCAAATCCTTGAATTTGCCGGTTTATAATTCCCCGATGCACGTACTATTTGAAGAAGACGGCGGCTTCAAGGCCGGCACCATCCTGACGGACAACGACACGTCCCTGCAGGTGGAAATGCCCTCGGGAAAACGCAGCAAGATCAAGGCAGCCCAGGTGCTGCTGCGCTTTGCCGCCCCTGCCCCCAGCCAGATCCTGGAGCAGGCCGAAGCCCTGAGCGCCGACATGGAAGCGGAATTCCTCTGGGAGGTGGCGGGTGACGCCGAATTTCTATTTCTTGATCTGGCCCGAGACTACTTCGGCCACGAGCCCACGGCGCCGGAAGCGGTATCGCTGCTGCTCGCCCTGCACGCAGCTCCCGTCTACTTCCATCGCAAGGGCAAAGGGCGGTTCCGCAAAGCCCCTGCCGACATTCTCCAGGCAGCTCTGGCCGCTCTTGAAAAAAAGCGTCAGCAGGCCCTCGCCATCGAAGCCTGGGTCCAGGCGCTGAAGGAAGGCCGCCTGCCCCCGGAACTGGCACCCTACGCCGACAGCCTGCTCGGCAAGCCGGACCGGAACCGGCCCGAGATCAAGGCCTTCGAGGCCGCCTGCGAAGCCCTGGGCTGCAGCACTCCCGAGCTGCTGCTCCAGGTGGGGGCGTTGAAATCCCCCTACGAGGTGCATTTCCGCCGCTTCCTCCTGGACCAGTTTCCCAAGGGCACCGGCTTCCCCGCCGTGGACACCCCGCCCTGGCCCACCGACCTGCCCCGGGCCGAGGTGCGCGCCTTCTCCATTGATGACGCCCACACCACCGAGGTGGACGACGCCCTCTCGGTCACCCGCCTGCCCGGCATGGGCTGGCGCATCGGCATCCACATCGCCGCCCCCGGCCTGGCCATCGCCCAGGGCGGCCCCCTGGACGCCATCGCCCGGGCGCGGCTGTCCACCGTGTACATGCCCGGCCACAAGATCACCATGCTGCCGGACGCCGTGGTGGGCGCTTACACCCTGGAAGGGGGGCGGGACTGCCCGGCCCTGTCCCTGTACCTGACGGTGGACGACAACCTGGAAATCCAGGACCAGGAATCCCGGGCCGAGTTGGTGCACATCGCCGCCAACCTGCGCCACCACCAGGTGGAGCCCTGGTTCAACGCCGAGACCGTGGACGGCCCCCTGCCCGACGAGCCCTTCAAGGACGAGCTGCACCTGCTCTGGCGCTTCGCCAACGCCTGCGAAGGCCGGCGCGGCAAGCCTTCGGCCACCCAGGGCATCAACGACTACAACTTCGCCATCCACGGGGACCTGGCCGATCCAGAAAACTGCCGGGTGGAAATCAGCGAAAGAAAGCGGGGCAGCCCCCTGGACAAGCTGGTGGCGGAACTGATGATCGTCGCCAACTCCACCTGGGGCGGCCTGCTGGCCGAGCACAACATCGCCTGCCTGTACCGGGCCCAGACCGGCGGCAAGGCGCGCATGACCACCCAGCCCCAGCCCCACGAGGGCCTGGGGGTGCCCCAGTACGCCTGGATGACTTCCCCCTTGCGGCGCTACTGCGACCTGGTCAACCAGTGGCAGCTGGCCGCCTGCCTGACGGGCCAGACGCCCCCCTTCGCCCAGCGCTCGGCGGAACTGTTCGCCGCCATGCGCGATTTCGAGCTCACCTACGCCGCCTACGGAGAATTCCAGCGCAACCTGGAACGCTACTGGTGCCTGCGCTGGCTGCAGCAGGAACAGGTGCAGCAGATCGGCGCCACCGTGCGCCGGGAGGAGCTGGTCAAGTTCGACCACCTGCCCCTGCTCAGCCGCATTCCCGGCCTCCCCGAACTGGCCCCGGGCCGGCGCGTGGTGTTGGGGGTGGATGGCCTCGACTTCCTCGGCCTGGAAGTGCGCTGCCACCTGCTGGAGGTGCTGCCCGAGCTGGCCGATGAACCCGCCCCCGACGAGGCCGACGACCTTGCCGGAGAAGCCCAGGACTGACCCATGTCGAAGCGGACCGCCTTCCTCCCCCAGTTTTCCACCTTCAGCCTGGCCCTGACCGCCTCCTTCCTGCTGCACGGGATGGCCCTGTCCCTGCACTTCACCTTCCCCGAAGCCTCGAAGAAGCTCCAGGACAAGGCCCTGGACGTGATCCTGGTCAACAGCCGCAGCGCCAGCAAGCCCCGGGAAGCCCAGGCCCTGGCCCAGGCCAATCTGGACGGGGGCGGCAACACGGACCAGGAGCGGCGCACCGCCACCCCCCTGCCGCCCACCCAGCAGTCCCAGACCGGGGACCAGCTGGAGCACATGCAGCGCCGGGTCCAGGAACTGGAAACCCGGCAGCGGGAACTGCTGGCCCAGGCCAGCCAGGCCCGGACCAAGCCCCAGGACAAGGCCATGGAGCCGGTGCCCCAGCCGCCCACGCCGGTCAACGGCCTGGACCTGGCCGAGGCCGCCCGGGCCATGGCCCGCCTGGAAGGCGAGATCGCCAAGAACACCGAGGAATACAACAAGCGGCCGCGCAAGAAGTTCGTGGGTGCCCGCACCCAGGAATACCGCTTTGCCCAGTACATCGAGGACTGGCGCCAGAAGGTGGAGCGGGTGGGCACCCTCAACTATCCCGAGGCCGCCCGGGGCAAGCTCTACGGTAGCCTGACCCTGACCGTGACCCTGGGCCGGGACGGGGAGGTGCTGACCATCAGCATCGACCGCTCCTCGGGGCACCAGATCCTGGATGACGCGGCCCGCCGCATCGTCCAGATGGCCGGCCCCTACGCCCCCTTCCCCCCGGCCATCAGCCGGGACACGGACCAGCTGGTGATCACCCGGGCCTGGACCTTCACCCGCAGCGACAGCATCGAGACCAAGTAAAGCAGTCGAGCGTAGAGGGTGATGAGTCGAGGAGCCCCCCACTCACCACTCACCACTCACCACTCACCACTCACCACTCACCACTCACCCCATGACTGCACGCTACGCCGTGTTCGGCAATCCCATTGCCCATTCCAAAAGCCCCCGCATCCACGCCGCCTTTGCCGCCCAGACCGGCCAGGACCTCCACTACGAGGCCCGGCTCGCGCCCCTGGACGGCTTTGCCGCCGCCGTGCGCCAGTTCATGGCCGAGGGAGGCCAGGGTGCCAACGTCACCGTGCCCTTCAAGGAAGAAGCCTTCCGCCTCTGCGACGCGCTCAGCCCCCGGGCCCGGGCGGCCGGGGCGGTCAATACCCTGAGCCTGGCGGACGGCCGCATCTGCGGTGACAACACCGATGGGGCCGGCCTGGTGCAGGACCTGGAAGCCAACCTGGGCTGCCCCCTGGCAGGCCGCCGCATCCTGCTGCTGGGGGCTGGCGGCGCCGCCCGGGGCGCCATCCTGCCCCTGCTGGAGCGCCGCCCCGCCAGCCTCCAGATCGCCAACCGCAGTCCCGCAAAAGCCCAGGCCCTGGCCGCAGAATTCAGCGCCGGTGCCGATCTCCCCGTGGGCGGCGGCAGCTTCGAAGCACTGGCCGGGCGCCAGTTCGACCTGCTCATCAACGCCACCTCCGCCAGCCTGGGCGGCGCCGCCCTGCCCCTGCCGGCGGGCCTGTTCGCCCCGGGCAGCCTGGCCTACGACATGATGTACGGCCAGGGAGACACCCCCTTCCTGGCCCAGGCCCGGGCAGCCGGCGCCGCCCGCCTGGCGGACGGACTGGGGATGCTGGTGGAACAGGCGGCCGAAGCCTTCCAGGTCTGGCGCGGCCAGCGCCCCGAAACCGGGGCCCTGCTGGCCCGGCTGCGCGCCGAGCTGCAGGGCTGAACCCCATGGGACGCCTGCTGGCCCGCTGCCTGGGCTGGATCAAGTGGAGCCTGCTGGTCCTGCTCGGCATGCTGCTGCTCACCCAGCTCTGGCTGCTGGGCTGGGTGCTGTGGTGGAAATGGGTGCCGCCCCAGCAAACCCACTTCATGAGCCTGCGCCTGGACGAGCTGCGCCAGAAGACCCCGGAGGCGGAGCTGAAGTACCAGTGGGTCCCCTACGCCCAGATTTCCCCCCACTTGAAGCGGGCCATCATCGCCGCCGAGGATGCCAACTTCGTGGACCACGAGGGTTTCGACTGGGAGGGCATCCAGAAGGCCATGGAAAAGAACCAAAAGAAGGGCCGCTTCGTGGCCGGCGGCTCCACCATTTCCCAGCAGCTCGCCAAGAACCTCTTCCTCAGCCCCACCAAGTCCATGGTGCGCAAGGGCCAGGAGGCGGTGATCACCCTGATGATCGAATCCCTGTGGGACAAGGAGCGCATCTTCGAGGTGTATCTGAACGTGATCGAGTGGGGTAACGGGGTGTTCGGCGCCGAAGCCGCCGCCCACCACTACTACAGCGCCAGCGCCGCCCGGCTGACGCCTTCCCAGGCCGCCAAACTGGCGGCCATGGTGCCCAATCCGCGCTTTTACGACCGCAACCGCAACGCCCCCGGCCTGGCCCGCAAGACCGCCATCATCCTGGCCCGCATGCCCGCCGCCCAGCTCCCCTGAGGCGGTGCGAAAGCGCCCCGGGGCGGCGCCGCTTCAATGCTAAAATGCGCCCACCTTTGCGGCACCGCACCATGACCGACGATACCCAGCTCCCCGACACGGATGACCTGCAGGACCGCCTCCATGAGGTGGAGGCCCTGCTCGCCCGGCACAAGCTGGTGGAAGACCTGGTGCATCGCCAGGACATGCCCCGCCATGACCTGGTGGAGGAGCTGGTCCACAAGCAGAACCTGAACGAGCTCCGGCACAAGCTGGACAAGATGCACCCGGCAGACGTGGCCTACATCCTCGAGGCCCTGCCTCTGGAAGAGCGTCTGCTGGTCTGGGACCTGGTCAAGGCGGAGCGGGACGGGGAAATCCTGCTGGAAGTCTCCGACGCGGTCCGGGAAACCCTGATCGAGTCCATGGAGCGCCACGAACTGGTGGCCGCCGCCGAATCCCTGGACACGGACGACCTGGCCGACCTGGTCCCCGACCTGCCCCAGGAAGTGGTGGAGGACGTGTTCCAGGCCCTGCCCACGGAAGAGCGGGAACAGCTGCGGGCCGCCATTTCCTACCCGGAGGACACGGTCGGGGCCCTGATGGACTTCGACATGGTCACCGTCCGGGAGGACGTGAGCCTGGAAGTGGTGCTGCGCTACCTGCGCCGCTTCGAGGAATTGCCGGACCATACGGACAAGATCTTCGTGGTGGACCGGGACGAGCACCTGATCGGCGTCCTGACCCTGGAAGCCCTGCTCATCAACGACCCGGAAATGAACGTTCTGGACGTGATGCGCAAGGACATCGTCCGTTTCCACCCGGAAGACGAGGCCGAAGAAGCCGCCCAGGCCTTCGAGCGTTACGACCTGGTGTCCGCCCCCGTGGTGGACACCCTGAACCGGGTGGTGGGCCGCCTCACCCTGGTGGCGGTGGTGGACTTCATCCGGGAAGAATCGGAAGCCGAACAACTGGCCCACGCCGGTCTGAAGGAAGAGGAAGACATCTTCGCCTCGGTGTGGGACTCGGTGAAGAACCGCTGGTCCTGGCTGGCGGTGAACCTGGTCACCGCCTTCATCGCCTCCCGGGTCATCGGCGCCTTCGAGGGCTCCATCGAGAAGCTGGTGGCCCTGGCCGCCCTGATGCCCATCGTCGCCGGCATCGGCGGCAACTCGGGCAACCAGACCATCACCATGATCGTGCGCGCCATCGCCATGGGCCAGGTGAAGCCCGACGCCACCCGCCGGCTGCTCAAGAAGGAGCTCGGCGTGGCCCTGATCAACGGCCTGCTCTGGGGCGGCCTGCTGGGCTTCCTGGCCTGGTGGCTGTACGACAGCGCCTCCCTGGGGGCGGTGATGACCGCCGCCATGACCCTGAACCTGCTGCTCGCCGCCTTCGCCGGCGTCGGCGTCCCCATGCTGCGCCAGCGCCTGGGGGCAGACCCGGCCATCGGCGGCTCGGTGATGATCACGGCCCTGACCGACTCCGGCGGCTTCTTCATCTTCCTGGGCCTCGCCACCCTGTTCCTGCTGTGACGCCCAGCTTATCGCCAGACGCTGGAACTCCAGCCTCCCGTTTCCTCGTCACCGGCGCCAGCGGTTTTATCGGCCAGCACCTCTGCCGGCATCTCCTGGAGGCCGGCCACAGGGTCCGGGCGGTGGTCTCCTCCCGGGAACGGGGTGAACACCTGCGCCAAGTCCTGCAGGCGCCACCGGGGCTGGAGCTCACGCATATGGAGCATTCCTGCACCGACCCTGCGCCATGGCTGAACGCCTGTACCCAGGTGCAAGCGGTGATCCATCTGGCGGGCCGCGCCCATCAAGCGGACAAAAATCTGCCGAATGCCCTGCAAACCTATCGCCGTGCCAATGTGGAGCCTACCCGGGCCTTGGCCTGTGCCGCCCGGCAGGCGGGAGTGAACCGGCTACTCTTCCTGAGCTCTGTGGCGGTGTACGGCTGCAATTCCACCGCCGCGCCCTTTACCGAGAACTCCCCCACCAAGCCCGTGGACCCCTATGCCATTTCCAAGCTGGAAGCAGAGCGCCTGCTGCTGCAGGAGATGGAGATCAGCCCCATGGAAGTCTGCATCGTCCGCCCCCCCCTGGTACATGGCCCCGGGGTAAAGGGCAACATGCTCACCCTCCTGAACCTGGTCTGCCGGGGCCTGCCTCTACCCTTGGGAGCCATTCGCAATCGGCGCAGCCTGGTGGGTATCGGCAACCTCAGCACCTTTCTGACCCATGCGGCCGGGCATCCCCAGGCCACCGGAAAGATCCTGCTGGTAGCCGACGCCCAGGAGGTATCCACACCGGAGCTGATTGCGACCATTGCCCGGGAGCTGGGGCAAAAACCCCGGCTGCTGCACCTGCCTCCGGGGCTGCTCCGGAGCGTCAGCACACTGCTTGGCAAACGAGAGGCCTACAACAAGGTGGGCGGCGACTTCCGCATAGATCCCAGCCTCTCCTACCGGCAACTGGACTGGCACCCCCCGGAAGACCTGAGTACGGGAATCGCCGCCATGTGCGCCTGGTACAAAGAGAACCGAGGAAGACAAGCAACGTGAAACGGCTTTTCGATCTGAGCCTCAGCCTGCTGCTGTTGATCCTGCTGGCCCTGCCCTTGCTGCTGCTGGCCCTGCTGGTGAAACTGACCTCTCCCGGCCCGGCCCTGTACTGGTCAGACCGGGTCGGACGCCATAACCAGCTGTTTTCCATGCCCAAGTTCCGCAGCATGCGCACGGACACCCCCGCTGTCGCCACCCACCTGCTGGCCAGGCCGGACAGCTATCTGACCCCCATCGGCTCCTTCCTGCGCCGCTCCAGCCTGGACGAACTGCCCCAGCTCTGGAGCATCCTCCTGGGCCACATGAGCTTCGTCGGCCCCCGCCCCGCCCTGTTCAACCAGAGCGACCTGATCGCGCAACGTACGGCCCTGGGTGTCGATGCCCTGCTCCCTGGACTGACCGGCTGGGCCCAGATCAATGGCCGGGATGAACTCCCCATCCCGGAGAAGGTACGCCTGGATGCCGAATACCTGGCCCGGCGCAGCATGAGCTTCGACCTGCAGATACTCTGGCTGACCTTCAGCAAGGTGCTGCGACGGGATGGCATCAGCCACTGAGCTATCCCTGATGGATCGTATCCCGGCCCACAGTTGCCCGTAGCCAATCCCACCGCGTCCCCCACCTTCGCTGCTTGAGCCCATAGGGTCCGGCAGGCTGCTAGAATCCCGTCCTGTGATGCCCTCGTCAAGACCTCCCTTTTTTTTCCAGCGCTATCTGCCCAGCGTCCTGCGCTTCATCGCTTTCTGCCATGATCTATGTGCCCTGGCCCTGTGCTGGATGCTGGCCTACTGGCTGCGCTTCAACCTGACCCTGCCCTGGGAATACGTCCGGACCTGGACCCTGCTGCTGCCGCTGCTGGTGGCCGTGCATGCCCCCATTTACTGGGCCTGCGGCCTGTACCGGGGCATCTGGCGCTATGCCAGCCTCAAGGATCTGCAACGCATCATCAATGCCGTGGCCCTGAGCGCCCTGGTCATGGCCGTACTGGTGTTCATGCTGGGCATTCCCAACGTCCCCCGCTCCGCCTTGCTGTTGCATCCCATCCTGCTGGTGCTGGTCATGGGCGGCAGCCGTTTCGTTTATCGCACCTGGAAGGACCGCCTGCTCTACGGGCACCTGGGCCTGAACGGAGAATGGGTGCTGATTCTGGGCGCCGGCGACGGGGGCGAGCGCTTGGTCCGGGAGCTGCAACGCTCGCCCGACTGGCAGGTCGCCGCCCTGCTTGACGATGATCCGGCCAAGCATGGCCGGGAAGTACATGGGGTGAAGATTCGCGGCCCTATTGGGGATGTGGCCTATTGGGCCAACGAACTGGGGGTCAGCCACGTCATTGTCGCCATGCCCGGGGCCAGCAACAAGGTCCGCCGGCACGCCATGGAACTGGCCGTGCAGGCGGGTCTCCAGGTGCTCACCGTACCGGCCCTGGAGGATCTGCTCACTGGCCGGGTGGCATTGACCCAGCTGCGCCAGGTGGAGCTGGAGGACATCCTGGGACGGGAGCCCGTGGAACTGGACGAAGCCGGGCTGCATGACATGATCGATGCCCAGGTGATCATGGTTACCGGGGCGGGCGGCTCCATCGGCTCGGAACTGGCGCGCCAGATTGCCCGTTACCGACCCGGAAGGCTGGTGCTCTACGAACAGTCGGAATTTGCCCTCTATACCCTGGAGCAGGAATTCCGGCGCGATCTTCCAGATACGCCGATCTGCTGCGTCATCGGTGATGTCAAGGACACCCGGCGACTCGAGCAGACGTTTTCCGCCTACAAGCCCGCCCTGGTCTTCCACGCCGCCGCCTACAAGCACGTCCCCCTGATGGAAGACGACAATGCCTGGCAGGCGGTCTGCAACAACATCATCGGCACCCGGGAAGTGGCAAAGGCAGCCCAGCGCCACGGCACCAGAAAGATGGTGTTCATCTCCACCGACAAGGCGGTGAATCCCACCAACGTCATGGGCTGCACCAAGCGGCTGGCTGAAATGCTGTTGCAGCAGCTGGAAGGCCAGGGAGGCGCCACCCAGTTCATCGTGGTGCGCTTCGGCAACGTACTGGGCAGCAATGGTTCGGTGATTCCCACCTTCAGGGAGCAGATCCGCAGGGGCGGGCCGGTAACGGTGACCCATCCGGACATCATCCGCTACTTCATGCTCATTCCCGAAGCTGCCCAACTGGTGCTCCAGGCCGGCCTCATGGGCCATGGTGGCGAGATTTTCGTGCTCGACATGGGGGAGCCGGTGAAGATCATCGATCTGGCCCGGGACCTGATCCGCCTCTCCGGTTACAGCGAGGAGGAAATCCCCATCCGGATCACGGGCTTGCGCCCTGGCGAGAAACTGTTCGAGGAACTCCTGGCGGACGACGAGACCACGCTGCCCACCCCCCACCCCAAGCTTCGGGTGGCCAAGGCCCCCCCGCCTCCTGCAATAACCTGGGGTGAGGAACTGGAAACCTGGCTAGCTACGCCCCCTGCTGATACGGCAGCAATAAAAAAACAGCTGCAGCAGTTGCTGCCTGAATACCGGCCCGGAAACTAGCATCAGAACAGACATCCGGCGGGCCGGCGGTTTCCCTAGTGCCGGAGGTGGACGGGCGACGCTCCTCCCAAATCCCATTCAGAACGGCCCCCGACGACCACCTCGTACAGGCACGCCGGTCCAGCTGCGAGCCCGCTGTCAGGCCTGAGGGAAAGCCCGAGCAGATTCTGAGCCACGTACTTGCAGACTGAAATGCACCAGGGGCGCCAGCAGCAGGATCATGGGGGCCCACTGGACCGACTCGAAGGCGCCCCGGGTTACATAGAACCCTGCAAACGCAGCCAGACAGGCCAGGGCCATGCCCCGCTCCTCTTCCGTGGCGCCCCGGCGTGCCGCCTCCATGCCATAGAACAAGGCGACGGCAAACAGGAGCGAGAGCAGGATCAGCGCCGGGTAGCCGGCAGAGAAGCCAGCCTCCAGGTAGATGCTGTGGGGCCCCTTGGAACGCTTGAAGGACCAGCTTTCCTCCGTGGGAGCGCGCCGGTTGAACTCACGGTCGAAGATTTCCTTGCCAAAACCGAACCCCAGCAGGGGGCGCTCTTCCAGCATCTGCAGCGCAGGACCCCAAGTCCCTGTGGTACGCAAACTGGTGCTGAAGCCACTGGCCAACCTGTCCTTGACCAGAAAATCCGGCAACAGGAAGTAAGAGGCGATGGCGATCAGCAGACCTATGACGACGATCCCCGCTGCCCTGCGTCGCTGGCAGTCGTGCCCCAGCCACAGGATCATAATCGCGAACAGGGCGAGCCAAGCTCCCCGGGCCCCGGTGGCAAAAATCATCAGGGTCTCGGCCACAAACAGGAGATACCAGCCGCCAGCCACGGTGCCCCGACTCAGACGGGCCTGGAGCAAGGCAAAAGGGATAAACAGCACCAGGGGGTGCCCCCAGCCACGATGCAGTTTGATGTTGTCGAGCAATCCCGGATCGGTCCAGTATTCGCGCAGATACTGGGCTGCATTCAGCAACACCACGACCGCTCCAGCCCAGGCCAGCCCCAGGCAGAACAGCCGGCGCCGCTCCCTGTCTGCCAGCATGTAAAACAGGGGGGGGAGAAGCAACAGGTAGTCCTTGAAAATATTCACCACTGCCTCCCGGGTCAAGGTCGCCTCCACCGACCAGAGACAGCTGAGCGCAAACCAGGCGATCAAGCCCAGGGTCATGCCCATCAGGGGATGGCGCAAGCCCCCTAGGCACGCCCTCCAGCGCCCGCCGAAGAAACTGATCAGTACGGCCACCGCCAGCCCAGTCCGCTCCAGGGCTGTCACATGGGGCAGAAACAGGCAAAGGGCGTAGAGACAAAGCCCCATCACCAGCAACCTGTCCCCCAGTTGCGCCCGGGAATATTTGCAAAGAAACTGCTTCATGGGCCCTCCCGGGCAAGAATTTCCAGGAACAGCCGCTCCAGTTTTCCCACATTGGCTTCCGGGGCGAACTGGGCGCTGGCGTAGGTCCGGGCCTGTTCGCCCATCTGTCGGGCCAGGTCCGGCTGGTCGATCAGTTGCCGTACCTGGGCGGTGAAGGTGTCCATGTCGCCGCCGGCGTAGCGGCCCAGGCCTTCGGCGACCAGCAGGCCGCCCGGGTCGAAGGCCAGGCTGACCACGGTGCGGCCCTGGAGCCAGGCCTGGATGAAGTTGTTGCTGAAGCCTTCCGGGTGGCAGGTGTGCACCAGGAACAGGCTGCCGGCCAGGATGCCGTTCACCTCTTCCAGGCGCTTTTCCCCCAGGTAGTGGAAATTGGCGGGGCCAGCGGCCAGCAGAGGGCCGTAGGACTTGCTCTGCAATTGCCCCACCATGAGGAAATCCACCCCCGTGTCCTGGAGCCGGGCCGCCAGCTCCACGAATTTCTCCGGCTGCTTGCGGTCCTTGATGTTGGCCACCCACAGGCAGTAGGGCCGGGGCCAGCTGAAAGGCTCGGCGGCGGTGGTCATGGAGTTGGGGATGTGCAGCTGCAGGGGCACCGGAGCCAGTCCCAGGTTGTCCGGGTTGTTGCTCACCAGGGCGTCCACGTGGGCAAAGCCCCCGTGTTCCTTGTACAGGCGCCAGCCTTCCTTGAAGGCCCGGCGCAGGCTCTTGAATCCCGGGGGGCCCCAGGCCCGGGGCTGGAAGAAGAAACGGGTCACGTCGCGCACGTGGGAAACCGAGAACACCACGGGGATGCCGGCCCGGCGGATGCGGGCTACGGAGCGGGCGAAGCAGTGCTTGTTGAAGCGCCAGTAGAGGATGTCCGGCTTCAGCAGCAGCACCCGGTCGGCGATGGCATCGGCCCGGCGCGCCACCGGGTGCACCCCGTAGGGCATCTGGTAGTCCCGCCCGGACTGGCCGCCCACGGCCAGGTAATCCACCTGGTGGCCCCGGGCCACCAGACCTCGGGCGATGATGTCGCACTGGATCTCGCTGCCCCCGAGCATGTCGGCCGGGTGCTGGTTGACGATGGCCACCTTGAGATGCCGATGGCCCGTCATGGCTTGCCTCCCTGCTCGGTCAGTTGCCCCAGGTCGCGCCCGTAGTCGCGCCTGGCCTTGAGGACCTGCGCCAGCCACAAGCCCCGAAGGCCCGTACCGGCCAGCTCCCGCCACTGGGCGGCAAAGCCCTGGCCGGCGTGAAAGGAGGCCCGGGCCCAGAGGCGCATGGCCTTGCTGCGGGTCTTCTCCGGCAGGTCGAAACCCAGTTCCAGGAGTTCCCGGTTGCGAATGCGGAAGGCCTCCGGCGACAGGCGCAGCTTCTTCGCCACGCCCCCGAGGGTGATGCCCTGTTCCTGGTATTCCTTGTATTGCAGCGGGGTGTTCAGGTAGCGGGTCAGGTAGCGGGCGGCGATGCGGTTCCACACCAGGCTGGGCATGCAGTAGCGGCCCACGTGCTCGGGGAACGGGTACTGGCGGCGCACCTCGGTGCGGGTGGCCATGGCGATTTCCCCCGTGACCCCGTGCCGGTATTCCATGTCCACGCTGCTGCAGTCGCAAGGATCGGCGGGAAACAGCCGGGTCACCGGCTGGCCGCCCGGGTCCAGGAACAGGCCGGCGATGCCGGCGTAGCGCCCCCGCTCGGCGGCAGGGATGGATTCCCAGGCGGCGCGGATGGCGCCCAGGGCGCCCTCGGCCAGCCAGTCGTCGGAGTCGACGATGACGAACATCTGGCCCAGAGCCAGCTCCACCGCCCGGTTGGTGGCCATGTGCTTGCCCTGGTTTTCCTGGCGCACGTAGCGGACCGGGAACGGGGCCTCGGCCGCCCAGGCCTGGACCCGGGCTTCCGTGTCGTCACTGGAACCGTCGTCAATCACCAGCCACTCGAAATCCCGGTCGTCCTGGGCCAGCAGGCTCGTGTAGACCCGGGGCAGCAGGTGGCCCCGATTGTAGGTGGGGGTATAGAGGGTGAAGTATGGCGTCATGGTGGCGGTTTCCGGGTGGCGCAGTTTAGCGCCCTCCCCGGATCTGTTCCATGAAATCGAGCAGGCCCCGGGCCCGGGCGCCCCAGGTGTAGCGGGCGGCCAGCTGGCGCAGATTTTCCCCCTGGCGGCGCGCGGCATCCGGGTCGGCCGCCAGGCCGGCCAAGGCAGCGGCCAGGGATTCCGGGTCGCCGGGGGTGAACCAGGCGGCCTGGTCCGGGGCCAGCACTTCCCGGATCGAGGGCAGGTCCGCCGTCACCAGGGCGCAGCCCGCGCCCATGTATTCGAACAGTTTCAGGGGCGAGGTGAACTGGCTCACCCCCTCGGCCCGGTTGGGCAGCACGGCGATGCAGGCTTCCTGCAGGTGGGCCATGACCCGCTCCGGCGCCAGGCGGGGCAGCAGCAGCACCTCGGCGCCGCGGGGGTCGATGCGGGGCTTGAGGCGCTCGATCTCCCCGGCCTCGCCCCCAAGCAGGGTGAGGCGGTGGCCGGGCAGGCGGGCGGCGGCGGCCACCAGGTCGTCCACCCCCTTCCAGCCATAGAAACTGCCGGCATAGACCATGTGCCGGGCGCACTGGGCCCAGTCCTTTTCCGGTCCCGGAGGCGGCAGGTCCACGCCGCTGTGCAACACGGTGCGGGCCCGGGGCCGGGCATCCGGATAGGCGGCCTGGAGGGCGGCTTCCACGGCGCCGGAGATGAACACCACCCCGGCGGCCCCGGCCAGCACTGCGGCCTCCTGGGCCGCCAGGGCAGCCCGTTTGGATTCGGGGGCGGTGGCGGCGAACACCTCGTGGGCCTCGTAGACCAGGGGCAGATCGGGTCGGGCCTGGAGCAGCCGCTGGGCCAGCTTCAGGTGGCGGACGAACACCAGGTCGGGCCGCTCCCGGTCCAGGTGTTTGAGCAGTTGGGCGACGAAGCGGCCCACCGAGTGCCAGCGCTGCAGGGGGAAGGGCCAGTGCCGGGAGAGGGGCAGCAGGCGCAGGTTCGCCGGCAGGTCCCGCCCCAGGGGCGTCAGGGGATGGCCGTCCGGGGAGGGGCAGTGGGCCAGGCTCACCCGGGCCCCGGCCTGGCACAGGGCATGGACCATCCAGGCGGTCTGGATGCCCCGGGCCTTGGGCAGGGGCAGGGGTTCGGGAAAGGCGTAGAGGATATTCACGGCATCTGCTCCGCGTCGGCCACGGCGCTCAGGAAACGCTGGCGGAAGGCAGCCCAGCCGAAGCGGGCCTCCACCATGGCCCGGGCCTCCAGGCCCAGGCGGGCCGTGCCCTCTGGGTCCCGGTAGCAGGCTTCGATGGCGGCGGCCACCTGGTCCACATTGGCCCGGTCGTCCACGAACAGGGTACCGGCTGCATCCGGGGGCAAGCCCGCTTCCCGGGTGCACAGGTTGGGCACGCCGCTGGCGCCTGCCTCCAGCAGCACCTTGGCCAGCCCCTCGTTGCGGGACAGGAGCACGTGCAGGTGCACCTGGCGCAGCAGTTCTGGCAGATCCTTGCGGAAACCCAGGAAGCGCACGTTCGGGCCCGCCAGGGCCTGGAGGGCAGCTGCCTCGGCTGTCGGCAGGTGGCCGATCAGCCACAGTTCCGCCTCCGGCAGCTTGAGGCGCTGCCAGGCCTGGAGCAGCTCGTAACTGCCTTTGCGCTCTCCCAGCAGGCCGCAGCAGGCGACGATGAAGGGCCGCGCCGGCTTTGCCACCGGCGGGTGGAAACGCCGGGTGTCGGCGCCCCGGTAGATGGCCCGCACCTTCGCCGCCGCCACCCCCTGGTCGAGGAAGCTCTGGCGGGCGTTGTCGGAGGCCACCAGGATCAGGGTGGCCAGCTCGTATTCGGCCCGGTAGCGGCTGTGGGGAATGCGCGGCCAGCGGGTGAGCGGGGGGCCGCTGCCGCCCGTGTCCGCGTCCCGGTGGGAATTACCCACGTTGAGGATGCGCGGCACCCCGGCCCGGGCGGCGGCCTCGAAGGGATGCAGGGCGGTCTTGGACCAGGCCACCACCCCGGCATGGGGCGCCCGCTCGAAATGGCGGCGCCCGAGGCGGGAAAACCAGCGCTTGTTGAGGGCGTAGTAATCCTGGGAGGGCAGCCAGGAGAGGAGCTTGGTGGGTGGCAGGACTTGGCGGAAATTGCGGATGCCCGGCAGGTCGAGGCGGCCCCGGGCCACCAGGTCCACGGCCCGGCCGGCCTCCGAGAAGGCGCGCAGCTGCTGCTCGGTGACCAGGTCGATGCCGATGCCGGAGAACTTGCTGTCGGTGACGTAGAACCAGGGCTCAGCCATGGGCCAGCTCCAGCAGGGCTGCGGCGGCCTGGCGCACGGCGGCCACGGGGATGGCGTCCACCGGCGGCTTCTTCTCCGCCACGAAATCCGCGGCCCAGAGCCGGGGCGTGGTCGGGGTGGGCCAGTGCCAGTGGGCCGGGTTGGTGGGGCCGAACAGGGTCAGCACCGGCTTGCCGAAGGCAGCGGCCAGGTGGCTGGCGGAGCCATCGACGCAGAAGACGATACGGGCCCCGGCCAGTAGGGCCAGGTACTGGCGCAGGCTGGTGCGCCCGGCCAGGTTGATGGCCCGCTGCCCCAGACCGGCGGCCAGCTTGCCCGCCAGCTCCACTTCCCAGGGACTGGGGCCGCTGCTGATCACCCAGGGCAGCTCGCCCCCCAGGTCCTGCAGGGCTTCCACCCAGCGCTCCGGAGACCAGGTCTTGCGCTGCCAGGCGGAGGTGGGATGGATCAGCCCGTAGGCGGCGGGCAATCCCTGGGGCTGCCAGTCGGCGGGGGGCGGCAGCAGCCGGGGCGGCCGGAAATCCTCGGGGACGCCGCCGGCCATGACGTGGAACAGGGCGCCCCGGTAGGTGGCGCCGCCGGGCAGGATCTGCTTGTCCCGGAAGATCAGAGCCTGCCACCAGGGGGCCTCGTCCCGGGTCAGGATCAGCCGGCGCCGGGCGCCGAAGGCCTGGGCGGCGTAAAGCAGGGCCGCCGTCTTGGCTTCCAGGCAGAGCACTTCCCTGGCCCGGGGCCAGGTTTCCGGGGCCAGGTGCACCGGGCCGGGCATCAGGGCCAACAGGTCGGCAAAGCCGGGCCGGGTGGACAGGCCGACGCTACCCCGGCCGGCCAGCACTTCCAGGGCCGGCTGCAAGAGCAGCACGTCGCCCAGCTGCTTCCGGTAGATGACCAGGTGGTCGAAGACGGGCCGGCTCATTGCAGGGGAATGCCCCGGGCCCGGCACCAGGACTTGAAGTACTTGAGGAAGGTGTACAGGGCCGCGTAGGCGCCGGTCACCAGGCCCACGGCCCCGTCCCGCCAGCCGCCCTTGCGCAGGTACCACTTGAGGAAGGCGAAGGGGGGGCTGAAAAAGGCCCGCCCCAGGCTGGGCGGCACTTCCTGGAAGCGCACCAGGCGGCTGGTGTAGCCGTTCAGTTTGGCGAACACCTCGTGCAGGGAGAAGAAGGTGTCGTGCACCACGTGCCCGGGCAGGACGATGCGTTTCCTGGCCCCGGTGGCCTTGTCGTCCACGGGCACGTCGTTGAAGCGCACTTTCTGGCGGTTGAAGAGGCGCAGGGGAAAGTCCGGGGAGGAGACCGGGTAGATGCCGTGCACCTCCCGCCCCAGGACCCGCCAGTAGCGGCGGATCCGGTAGGCGGTGTCCGGGTCGCTCAACTGGGGCTTCAGGGCCCGGATGGCGGCCAGGGTCTCCGGGTCCAGGAACTCGTCGCTGTCCAGGCACAGCACCCAGTCGTGGCTGGCCTGGGCGATGGCGAAGTTCATCTGCTCCGCGTGGGTCTTGTAGGGCCGGTGGATGGGCGTCACCCCCTGCCCGGCCAGGTATTCCAGGGTGCCGTCGCTGCTGCCGGAATCCACCACCACCAGCTCGTCGGCGATCTCCAGCGCCGGCGTCAGGCAGGGGGCCAGGGTGCGCAGGGAGTTGTGGGTCAGGAGGCAGACGGTGAGTTGGGCCATGTCAGTAGGGGGGGGCGTTCATCCTAGGCGCCGGTGGCGGCGGCCACCTGCTCGAAGACGATTTCCCGGGGAGCCGGCGGCAGTTCCGCCTGCATTTGCGCCAGGGCCGCTTCGCCGGCGATGAAGGCGTTCATCTGGGCCACCTTGTCCCGGTAGGCCCGATCCACCCGGGGGCCCCAGCCGCGCCGGTCGAAATAGTCGAGCACCCGGGCCAGGAGCCGGGCCTGGGCCAGCAGGCCGGTGATGGACTGGCGCCGTTCGGGATTGCGGTAGTCCTTGAACTTGCCGGCGCTCAGGTGGGAAAAGCCGCCGATGTGGCAGTGGGGCACCAGGGCCCCCACGTCCAGGACCTGATAGCCATGGGCCTGGGCCCGCAGGGAGCCGCCGATCATGGAGTCCATGTTGCCCAACTCCAGGCGGGCCTGGGGATATTCAGCCTGGAGCTGGGCGGCGGCCCGCTGATCCTTGCTGAAGCGCTGCTGGTTGAGTTCCAGGTGAACCCCGGTGTTGAGGGTGAACAGGTTGGTGCGGATGGCCGTGTGGCACTGCCCCGCCAGAGTCAGGGTGCTGTTCTGGCGCAAGCCCACGCTCAGGGCATAGACCTGTTCCGACAGATGTGCGCTGCATTGCTGCCACCAGCTGCCGTCCACCACGAACAGGTCGGCGTCGATGTAGGCGATGTGGGGCTCTGCCTGAAACTCCCGGCAGACGTCGTTTACCATGACCTGATGCCATTTCCCGGGTATCCGGTCCTGGGGCAGGATACCGAACAGGCCGTAGGTCAGTTCCACTCCGGGAATCTCCCTGAGCCAGGCCTGCAGCTCGGCCCGGGCCCGTCCGGCGACGCCATCCACGTGGATGAACAGGCGCAGCTGCGAACGCAGTTCGGGGGGGCAGGCGGCCAGGGCCGATTCCGCCGCCAGGCGGGCGAACACCGGGGAATAGGTGCCGGCGCAGAGAATGTGGTGGGAGGGCATCGGCCCGGCCACGGGCAGGCGCGGCGGCAGGTCCCGGGTGCAGGCGCTGACCAGGTGCCGGAGGGCCGTGGGGCGCCGGTTCCTGCGCATCAGGGCGAACATCAGGCGTTCCCCAGGGGCGCTTCTTCCGCCTTCTGCATCCGGTACAGGCGGGCGTAGAGGCCGTCGGCTTCGAGCAGCACGGCGTGGCTGCCCTCTTCCATCTTGCGGCCCTGGGCCAGGGTGATGATGCGGTCGGCCCGCTCGATGGTGGACAGGCGGTGCGCGATCACCAGGGTGGCGCGGCCCACCATCAGCTCGTCCAGGGCCTGCTGCACCACCCGCTCGGACTCCGTGTCCAGGGCCGAGGTGGCTTCGTCCAGGATCAGGATCGGGGCGTTCTTCAGCAGGGCCCGGGCGATGGCCAGGCGCTGGCGCTGGCCGCCGGAGAGCTTGACGCCCTTCTCGCCGATCATGGTCTCCAGGCCCTCGGGCAGACGCTCGATGAATTCCATGGCGTGGGCTGCAGTGGCGGCGGCGACGATGTCTTCCCGGCTCAGCTTGCGGCTGCAGCCGTAGGCGATGTTGGCGGCCACCGTGTCGTTGAACAGCACCACCTCCTGGCTCACCAGGGCGATGTTGTCGCGCAGGCTTTCCAGGCGGATGTCCTGGAGCGGATGGCCATCCACCCGGATCACCCCCTCCTGGATGGCGTAGAAGCGGGGCAGCAGATTGGCCGCCGTGGTCTTGCCGCTGCCGGACGGGCCCACCAGGGCGACGCTTTCTCCGGGGCGGATGGCGAAACTGAGTTCCTGGAGCGAGGGTTTCTCGGCTCCGGGATAGGTGAAGGTGACGCCCTCGAAGCTCACCTCGCCCCGGGCCCGGCCCAGGTCCACCGTGCCCTTGTCTTCCTCGGGCTGCTGGTCGATCAGGTGGAAGATGCTCTCGGCGGCCACCAGGCCTTTCTGGATCGTGGCATTGACGTCCATGACCCGGCGCAGGGGGGCGAGGATCATCAGCATGGCGGTGATGAAGGAGACGAAGTCCCCCACCGTGGCCTTGCCCTCGCTGGCCTGGTACAGGGCGATGGCCATGATCACCGAGACCGCCAGGGCGGTGAAAAAGTGGGTGATGGGCCCCAGGGCGGCGTTGGAGACGGCGGCGCGCATCTGCAGGCCGCGCTGTTCCCGCACTGCATGGTTGAAACGGCCCTGCTCGTACTTCTGGCCGCCGAAGATCTTGATCACCTTATGGCCTTCGATGGCCTCCTGGAGGATCTGGGTGATGTTGCCCTGGGCGTTCTGGATGCCCCGGGCGAAACGGCGGATGCGCTTGCTCAGCTTCTTCACCGCGAAGGCGATGAAGGGCACGGTGATGAAAGTGATCAGGGTCAGCTTCCAGTTCAGCCAGAGCAGCCAGCCTAGCAGGCCCGCCACGGCCAGGCCGTCCTTGACCACCGTGGTGAGGGCATTGGTGGAGGCCCCGGCCACCCCGGTCACGTCGTAGGAAATGCGCGACATCATGCGCCCCGAGGCGTTGTCGCTGAAATACTGGGTCGATAGCCGGATCATCTGGCCGAACATGGCCTGGCGCAGCTCGGAAATCACGTTCTGGGACACCCACTGCATCAGGTAATCGGCCACGAAGCCGATCACGGCCCGGACGAAGAAGATGGCGAACAGGGCGGCGGGATACATCAGGAAATCATAGGAACCCTGCTGGCTGGCAAAGCCGTCATCGAGGAGGTACTTGAGCAGGGCCGGGAAGGCCGGTTCCGCCAGGGCCGAGGCGCCCATGCACACCAGGGCCAGGGCGAAGGCCTTCCAGTAGGGTTTGACGTAGGTGAGGAGCCTCAGGTAGAGCTCCTTGCCATTCATTTCAGCTTCCAGGGCCATGCAGTCCGATCTAGGTGGCGGGTTCCAGCAGCCAAAAACCCGCAGGAAAAGAGCGCAATTATACCCGGGGGGCCTGGGGCACAAGCGCGCGATAGAGTTGCACCAGGCGGGCGCTCATGGCCTCCAGGCTGAGCTCCGCCACCGCAGCCCGGGCTGCGGCCCGGGCCGGGGCCTGGAAGCCCAGTTCGCAGAGTCCGTCCAGGGCCCGGGCCAGGGCCGGGACATCCAGGGCATCGGTAACCCAGCCATTGACGCCCTCCTGCACCCACTCCCGGGCGCCGCAGCTGAGGCTGGTGACCAGGGGCAGGCCGCAGGCCAGGGCTTCCAGGGCGGCGTTGGGCCCCGGGTCGTACAGGGTGGGCAGGACAAACCCATCGGCGGCTCCGTACCAGGGCAGCACTTCCCGCTGGGGGCCGGCAAAGCGTACCCGCTGGCTCAGGCCCAGACGGGCGGCCAGGCGCTGCATGGCGTTCAGCTTGCGGTCGGCACCGACGATCAGCAGCTGGGCGTCCTGGCGCTGCATCCGGGCCAGGGCCTGGAGCAGGCCGGGCACGCCCTTGCGGGCAAAACCGCTGCCCACGAACAGCAGCAGCGGCGTGCCGGGGTCCAGTTCCAGCCGGGCCCGGGCCTCCTGGCGCAGGGCGGCGGCCCGCTCCGGGTGGAAGAAGGCTGTGTCGACGCCGTTGTGGATCACCTGGAGCCGGTCCGGGGCGAGGCCGTAATGCTGGCGTATCTCCTCGGCCACCATGGCCGAGTTGCAGATCACGGCGCGCAGGGCCGGGTGGGCGAACATGCGCCGCTCCGCCTCCAGCACGTAGCGGTGGTAGGGGGAGCAGTTCTGGGCCAGGCGTTCCAGGGGGGAGAGCTGGCGGCTGCGGTGCGCCAGCCAGGCGGCATGGACTCCGTCCCCGGCCCGGAAGATCATGCAGCCGGGTATGCGTTCGTGGGACTGGGTGATGTCGTAGCCGCCAGCCGCCATCAGGGCCTGGGCGGCTTGGGCGAAGCTCCGGTCCCGGGCGGCCCGGCCGCCCCACCAGCGGGCATAGGGCGGGTCGCAGCTGATCTGGCTGAAACCCGCCGCCGGGGCTCCGTCCCAGTTGCGGGTGATCAGGTCCACCGTCACGCCCTCGGCCACCAGGGCGCCCAGGGCTCGCTCCACGAAGCGTTCGGCCCCCCCGTAGGGGTTGTAGCGCTGGCGGATGATGGCGATCTTCACAGGCCTAGCTCCCGGCGGGTGGCGGCAGGAACCTGCAGGGCCTGGCCGTCCCAGTCCAGGGCCACGACCTGGCCGTAGGCGGGGCGGATGCGCAGCCAGTCCGGCCCGGCCAGTTCCAGGGCCTGGGCCACCAGGGCCCGGATCACCCCGGCGTGGGTCACCAGGGCCAGGGCCCCCTGGCTGGCGGCCAGCACTTCCGCCAGGGCAGCCTGGACCCGCTGCAGCAGCTGCCGGGCCGATTCACCTCCCGGCGGCGTGTGGCCAGTCACGTCGGCGGCCCAGGCATCCAGGGCCGGAGCGCCGATGTCGTCCCAGGCGCGGCCCTCCCAGTCGCCGAAATCCAGTTCCTGCAGCCCCGGGTGTTGCCGGGCCAGCGGGTCCAGGGCCAGTGCCAGTTCCAGGCAGCGTCGCAGGGGGCTGCTCCAGACCTGGAAACTGGCGGGCAGGCGTGCGCGCACCCGGGGCAGGCTGTGGCTGGCCGGTTCGGCCAGGGGCAGGTCCAGGCGGCCGTAGCAGCAGGCCTCGGCCCCGGCCGGCCGGGGATGGCGGATCAGGTACAGGGGCCTCACCGGGGGCTCCCGGTCGATGGTGCCGCCAGGCTGGCCTGGAGCCGGCCCAGGATGAACTCGGCGCCGCGCCGGTTAAGGTGGTCGTCATCCCGGTACAGCAGCTGGCCGTCCTTCCGGGCGTAGCAGTTCTCCTGGTCGCACAGGTGCTCCAGGGGGTCGAACACCCGCACTTCGGGGAAATCCTGTAGCACCCGGGCCACGGCCTGGCGATAGCCGGCCTGCCGTTGTTCCACCTGGGCCCGGGGCACCTGGCAGCGTTCCGGATCGGCGCCCAGGGAGAGGGGGCGGCCAACGCAGCGGCGGGGCGAGAAGCCCAGCTCTGGCACCTGCTGCATGAAGATCACCTGCTTGCCGTGCTGGCGCAGCAGGGTAAGGGTGGCCCGCAGCCCGGCCTGGAAGGCTTCCGGATTGCTGTCGATGGGGGGCTGGCCCGGGGTCTCGAAATGCAGCTGGACCTGGTAATGCTCATTGGCGCCAAAGCCCTGGCCCGAGTGATAGATGGCATAGCGGGCGGAAATCACCACCACTTGGCTGGCCGCTTCCCCGGTGGCCAGTTCCAGGGCCCGATCCACGGGAGGCGGGCATTCCTTGTTTTCGCCCCGGTCCAGGCGTTGCAGACCCTTGAAGGGCAGGCAGCCGGATTGCCCGAGGCTGACCCAGCCCAGCGGGGCATCCTGATTCCGGGCCAGGGCCGGGAAACCCTGGGCCAGGGCGCGGGCATGGCTGTCCCCGAGCAGGAACACCAGTTTTTCGGCCTCCGGGGCCAGGGCCAGGCAATGCCCTTCCTGGATGCCGAAGCGGGCTTTGCATCCCTTGGTTTCCCAGCGGGTGGGGGCGAACATCTGCTGGGCTTCCCGGGCGAAGCCGGCTCGGCCGGCGATGCCGTCTTCATGCTTGACGTAGAGGGCTACCAGGGCCAGCAGCAGCCCCGCCCCCAAGAGCGCCAGGGGCAGGCGCCGCCAGGGGTGAAAACGCAGCCAGCGTTCCCAGTAGCGGTAGCTGAGCCAGGCCAGCAGCAGGGCCAGCAGCACTGCGGCGAGGCGCAGCTCCCAATCCGGCTCGCCGCCCGCCAGGATGCGGGGAAAGGAGAGCAGGGGCCAGTGCCACAGGTAGAGGGGGTAGCTGATCAGCCCCAGGAATACCCAGGGCTGACGCCCCAGTAGCCGGTTGGGGGCGGTGCCGGGGCCGGCTGCGATCAGGCCGGCGGCCCCCAGCACCGGCAGCAGGGCGGCGTAACCGGGAAAGGCTACGTCCCGGTCGAGGAGGAACACCCCGGCCAGCAACAGGGTCAGGCCCAGCCAGGCGAGTCCGGCGCGGAGCACCCCGGGAAGCGGCGGGCGGCTGGCCAGCCAGGCCCCGGCCAGGAGTTCCCAGAAGCGGCTGTGGGGCAGGAAGAAAGTGGCGCTGGGATACTGCTGCAGCCCGGCCAGGTTGGCGGCGAAGGACAGGACCAGCAGGGCCAGGATGGCGCCGCCCAGCTGCCGGGGCCGGCGCAGCAGCAGCGCCAGGAGCAGGGGCCAGAGCAGGTAGAACTGTTCCTCCACCCCCAGGGACCAGAGGTGCAGCAGGGGCTTCAGCTCGGCCGAGACGTCGAAGTAGCCGGCCTCACGCCAGAAGGCCCAGTTGGCGTAGAACAGGGTGCCGGCGATCTGGTGCCCGGCCAGCTGCTTGTACTCGTCGGCCAGGAGCAGGAAGTAGCCGGCCACCAGGGTGGCGGCTAGGACCAGCAGCAGGGTGGGGAAGATGCGGCGGATGCGCCGGGCGTAGAAGTCCAGGTAGGAGAAATCACCCTGCTCCCGGCCTTTGAGGATGATGCCGGTGATCAGGTAGCCGGAAATCACGAAGAAGATGTCCACCCCCACGAAACCGCCGGGGAACAGTCCCGGGAAAGCGTGGAAGCCCACCACGGCCAGCACGGCGAAGGCGCGCAGGCCGTCGATGTCGGGCCGGTAGGCGGGATGGGCGGCAGCGCTCATCAGGCGCCGGGCAGGCGGGCCAGGAGGCCCAGGTAGAAGGCCAGTTCCGCCGCCTGCTGTACGGCCCCCAGGCAGTCGCCGGTGTAGCCGCCGATCCAGCGGCGGTAGAAAACGGCGAGCAGCCAGGTGACCCCGGCGGCCAGCAGCAGGGCCATGGGCAGGTGCCAGAAGGGCAGCAGCAGGCAGGGCAGCAGGGCCGTGGCCCCGGCGATGTCCAGTTCCAGGGGGCTGATGCGGGTGGCCAGGGGCTTGGCCTTGGACAGGGCGTCCTCGCGCACGTAGTCCATCAGGTAGAGGAGCGCCGTGGCGCAGAAGCGGGACACCCCATGGCCGGCGATCAGGGCCATGAACACCCAGGTGTCGGGCAGCTCCACCAGGGCCATGAAGCGGCCCAGCAGGGTGAGCACCAGCACCACCACCCCGAAGCTGCCCACCCGGGAATCCTTCATGATCTCCAGGATGCGTTCCTTCTCCCAGCCGCCGCCGAAGCCGTCGGTCATGTCCGACAGGCCGTCCTCGTGGAAGGCCCCGGTGGCCAGGATGGTGGCCGAGAGGGCCAGCAGGATGGCGATGGTCTTGGGCCAGAACAGGCTGGCGATCAGCCACACGAAGCCGCCGATCAGGCCCACCAGCAGCCCCACCGCCGGGAAATAGCGGGAGGCCCGGTTGAGCTGGGCCTCGCTGTGGGGCACCCAGGCCGGCACCGGCAGCCGGGTGAAGAAGCGCAGGGCGCCGAAGAAGTATTCCAGTTCCTGGCGGATCATGATTTTTCCGCCACGCCCGCCGACTCGAAGCTGGCCATTTCGTTGAGGAAGGCCAGGGCCGACTGGAGCAGCGGATAAGCCAGGGCGGCGCCGGTGCCCTCGCCCAGGCGCAGTCCCAGGTCCAGGAGCGGCCGGGCGCCCAGGGCGTCGAGCACGGCCTGGTGGCCGGGTTCGGCGGAGCGGTGGCAGAACACGCAGTAATCCACCAGAGCCGGATGCAGGCGGGCGGCCACCAGGGCGGCAGCACTGACGATGAAGCCGTCGATGAGCAGCAGCATCCCGGCCTCGGCCCCGGCCAGCATGGCCCCGGCCATCATGGCGATTTCGAAGCCACCGAACTCGGCCAGGGCGGCCAGGGGATCGGCGCCCCCGGCGGGCAGGCCGGCCCGGGCGGCGGCCTGGGCCAGCAGGCGGCGCTTCTTCTCCAGACCCGCGTCGTCGAGACCGGTGCCCCGGCCGACGCTGGCTTCCAGACTCACCCCGGTCAGGGCGTGGGCCAACAGGGAGGCGGAGGCGGTGTTGCCGATGCCCATCTCGCCGAAGCCCAGCAGGTTGCAGCCCTCCCCGGCCAGCCGGCGGGCCATGCTGGCGCCCCGCTCCAGGGCCAGCTCCAGCTGTTCCCGGCTCATGGCGGGCGCGTCCAGGTAGTTGGCGGTGCCGGGGGCGACCTTGGCCTGGACCAGGCCAGGGCGGGGGGCGAAGTCGTGGGCCACCCCGGCATCCACCACCGCCAGGATCAGTCCGTGGGCCTTGCAGAACACGTTGATGGCGGCGCCGCCGGCCAGGAAATTCTCCACCATCTGCCAGGTGACCTCCTGGGGATAGGCGGATACCCCGGCTCGGGCGGCCCCGTGGTCGCCGGCAAAAACCAGCAGATGGGGCCGGCTCAGGCGGGGTTCCAGGCTCTGCTGCACCAGACCTGCCTGCAGGGCCAGGTCCTCCAGCTGGCCCAGGGCGCCCAGGGGTTTGGTCTTCTGGTCGATCTTCCGTTGCAGGGCGGCCTGGAGGCCGGTATCGGGGGCGGAGATCTGGAAATGCACGGACATGACGGGGAAAGGCCTTGGGAATTGCGGCAGAGGGCAGGCATTATACGGCCTCTGTCTTACCCTTCCATTGCTCGCACATGGCGGAACTCATCATCGGCGGCGCCCGTTCGGGCAAGAGCCTGCACGCGGAACGACTGGCCCGGGAGGCGGAAGCGGCCGGCGCCCGGGTGATCTACGTGGCCACGGCCCAGGCCGGGGACGGGGAAATGGCCCGGCGGGTGGCTCATCACCGGGAGCGCCGCCCGGCCCACTGGCAGACCCGGGAAGAGCCCCTGGCCCTGGCGGCGCTGCTGGCCCGGGAGGCGGGGGACGACACCTGCCTGCTGGTGGACTGCCTGACCCTGTGGCTCACCAACCTGCTCTTCGCCGGCCGGGGCGCGGCCCAGGCCGAAGCCGGGGAAGCCCTGGACTGCCCGCTGCTGGCGGGGGAAATCCGGGCCCTGGTAGACACCCTGCCGCAACTGCCGGGCCGGGTGATCCTGGTATCCAACGAGGTGGGCTGGGGCATCGTGCCCATGGAGCGGCTGTCGCGCCTGTTCGCCGACGAACAGGGGCGGCTGAATCAGCAGGTGGCGGCGGTGTGCGGGCGGGTCACCCTGGTGGCAGCGGGGCTGCCCCTGGTGCTCAAGTAGCGGCTGGCTGCCGTGGTTTGTTAGCTGGGCAGGCGGCCAGGCGGCAGGCCAGCAGGCGGCGGAAGTCTTCCGGGTCCTTGAGGGTCACCAGTTCCCCGCTCCGGGGCGCCAGGGCCACCTCCAGGCGGGAGAGCCAGAAGCGCAGCGCCGCCACGGCCAGCATGGCCGGCCAGTGCTGCCGCTCGGCGGCCGACAGGGGGCGGATTTCCCCGTAACCGGCCAGCAGGGCCTGTTCCAGCTCGGCTTCCGGCCGGCCTGACGGGTCCAGGCACCAGTCGTTGGCGGTGACCGCCAGGTCGAAGAGCAGGACCTCGGTGCCGGCAAAGTAGAAATCCAGCAGACCTCCCAGCTGTTCCCCGTCCCAGAGCACGTTGTCCCGGAACAGGTCCGCATGGATCAGGCCCCGCTCCAGGTCCCTCCAGGGCAGCCCCGCATCCAGTGCCAGGGCCTGCTCCAGCAGCTGCTGCCGGGCCGGGTCCAGGTGGGACGTCAGCCGGGCGGCGGTGGTCCGGCGCCAGTCCGGTCCCCGGGTGTGGGCCGGGGCATCGGGCAGTGCCCGGCAGAGCTGGTGGAAACGGGCCAGCTCCCGGCCTATGCGCAGGCAGTGGGCGGCCTGCACCGCTTCCCGGGGCGCTCCCGGCAGCCGGGTCAGCAGGGCCGCCGGCTTGCCCGCCAGGGGACGTTGCAGGCTGCCGTCGGGAAAGGCCAGGGGGCAGGGACAGGGAAAGCCGGCGGCGGCCAGCCGGGCCTGGAGCTGCAGGTAGAAATCCAGGGCCTGGCCGTGCAAGGCCTCGAACAGGGTGAGCACGTAGCGCCCCCCCGAGGTATGCACGAAGTAGTTGGTGTTTTCTATGCCGGCGCTGATGCCCTGGCTGCTTTCCAGGGGGCCGACGGGCAGATCCGCCAGCCAGGCCTGCAGTTCGGCCCGGCTGACGCTGGTGTAGACCGACATGCCGTCAGGGGCGCATCAGAAGGTGCCGATCACCCACATTGGCACCTTGACCCCGGGATCGTTGGGGCTGTTGGTTTCCAGAGTGCCGTCCCCGTCGTTGTCCACCAGGTAGTAGGGGGCGCCGACGGCGGGCACCACCTTGACCATGTAGAGCTTGCCGTTCACCCGGTACTCCTGGACCGTGCCCCGCTCTTCCTTGCGGATGGTGACCTGGGGTTCCAGGGCCTCGTCGAAGGGCTGCATGTCCGGGGGCGGCGGAGGCACGGCCGGCAGGGGTTCCAGGTTGGCGGGACGGTCCGCCTGGGCCCAGGCCAGGGGGGCGGCAAACAGCAGGGTGAGAAGCAGGCGGCGCATGGGGTTTTCCTCGCGTACAAGAAGGGCTGCGGCTGGGCAGCGGATTCTATTACAGATTGAGCATCATCTCCCGCTCGGCGGGGAGGGGGGCGAACCCCTGGGATTCGTAGTGCTTGAAGATGGCGCTGACGATCTGGTCCGGCTCGTCCAGGAGCTGGATCAGGTTCATGTCCTCGGGGCTGATCATCTTTTCCTGTACCAGCCGGTCCCGGAACCAGTCCACCATGCCCTGCCAGAAGGGCGTGCATACCAGGATGATGGGAATCATCCGGCTCTTGCCGGTCTGCACCAGGGTCAGGGCCTCCATCAGCTCGTCCAGGGTGCCGAAGCCGCCGGGCATCACCACGTAGGCGCTGGCGAAGCGCACGAACATGTACTTGCGCGCGAAGAAGTGGCGGAAGGTCTGGGAGATGTCCTGGTAGGGGTTGTTCTTCTGTTCGTGGGGCAGCTGGATGTTCAGGCCCACGGAGGGGGAGCGGCCGTGGAAGGCGCCCTTGTTGGCTGCCTCCATGATGCCGGGGCCGCCGCCGGAAATCACCGAGAAGCCGGCATCCGAGAGTTTCCGGGCGATGCTTTCGGTGAGCTGGTAGTAGGGCTGGTCGGGGTTGATCCGGGCGCTGCCGAAGATGGAGACCGCCGGGCGGATCATCTTCAGCCGGTCCGTGGCCTCCACGAACTCTGACATAATGCCGAACACCCGCCAGGCTTCCCGTGCGGCGTTGGAGTGGAGTTGCAGATCCGGATCCAGCAGCCGAGGTAATTTATCTTTCTCGTTCATCGTTATCTATGCCTTTGTTATTGTTGGTGGACGGTTCGTCCTACCTTTATCGCGCCTTCCATGCCCTGCCCGACCTGCGCAACCGTGAGGGATTTCCCACCGGGGCCATGAAAGGGGTGCTGTCCATGCTACGCCGGCTGGAAAGCGACTTCAAGGCGGACTACAAGGCGGTGATCTTCGATGCCAAGGGCAAGACCTTCCGGGACGACTGGTACCCGGAATACAAGGCTCACCGGCCTCCCATGCCCGAGGACCTGGCCCTGCAGATCCCGCCCATCCATGAGGCCGTGCAGGCTGCCGGCTGGCCCCTGCTGATGGTGGACGGGGTGGAAGCGGACGACGTGATCGGCACTCTCTCCCGCCGGGCCACCGAGGCCGGGCTGGAAACGGTGATCTCCACCGGCGACAAGGACTTGGCCCAGCTGGTCAATCCCTCGGTGCGGCTGGTCAATACCATGAGCGAGGAAATCCTCGACGAAGCCGGGGTACTGGCCAAGTTCGGCGTGCCCCCCAGCCGTATCGTCGATTACCTGACCCTGGTGGGGGACACGGTGGACAACGTGCCCGGGGTGGCCAAATGCGGCCCCAAGACGGCGGTCAAATGGCTGGAGCAGTACGGCAGCCTGGACGAGATCGTCGCCCACGCGGACGAGATCAAGGGGGTGGTGGGCCAGAACCTGCGCGACCACCTGGCGTTCCTGCCCCTGGGCCGGAAACTGGTCACCGTGGATTGCGAACTTTCCCAACTGCCGGCCCCGGCGGAGCTGGCGCCCCGGGCGCCGGACCAGGCCACCCTGAAATCCCTCTACGAACGTTACGGTTTTCGCAGCTGGACCCGGGAGCTGGAAGGCGTCCCGGCGGCCCCCGCTGTTGCCGCACCGGGGAGCGCCGCCCCGGTCCCCAGCCTGCCCGACGACGGCTCCCACCGGGCCGGCTACGAAACGGTGCTGGACTGGCCGACCCTGGAAGCCTGGCTGGCCCGCATCGCCGCAGCCCCCCTCACCGCCGTGGATACGGAAACCACCAGCCTGGACCCCTTTGCCGCCCGCATCGTCGGCATCTCCCTGGCCACCGAGCCCGGCCTCGCCTGCTACATTCCCCTGGGCCACCAGGGGCCGGACACCCCGGCGCAACTGCCCCTGGAAGCGGTGCTGGCGCAGCTGAAACCCTGGCTGGAATCGGCCGCCCACCTGAAGCTGGGCCAGAACCTGAAATACGACCAGCACGTCTTCGCCAACCACGGCATCGCGCTGGCCGGCATCGCCCACGACACCATGCTCCAGTCCTACGTGCTGGAGTCGGACAAGGGCCACGACATGGACCAGCTCTCCAGCCGCCACCTGGGCCTGACCACCATTCCCTACACGGAACTGTGTGGCAAGGGGGCCAAGCAGATCGGTTTCGAGCAGGTGGCCGTGCCCCTGGCTGCCGAATATGCAGCCGAGGATGCGGACATCACCCTGCGCCTGCACCAGGCCCTGTATCCCCAGGTGAGCGCTGACGCGGGCCTGGCCCGGATCTACGGGGACATCGAAATGCCGGCCCGGGAAGTGCTGTTCAAGATGGAGCGCACCGGGGTGCTCATCGATGCCGGCCTGCTGCAGAAGCAGAGCCACGCACTGGGCCAGAAAATCCTCGCCTTCGAACAGCAGGCCTATGAACTGGCGGGCCAGCCCTTCAACCTGGGCTCCCCCAAGCAGCTGGCGGAAATCCTGTTCGAGAAGCAGGGCCTGCCGGTGAAAAAGAAGACCCCGGGGGGCGTCCCCTCCACCGACGAGGAAGTGCTCACCGAGCTGGCCCTGGATTACCCCCTGCCGAAATTGCTGCTCGAACATCGCAGCCTCTCCAAGTTGAAGAGCACCTACACGGACAAGCTGCCGCGCATGGTGAACCCGGGCACCGGTCGGGTGCACACCCATTTCTCCCAGGCCACCGCCGTCACTGGCCGCCTGGCTTCCTCCGAACCCAACCTGCAGAACATTCCGGTACGCACCGAGGAAGGCCGGCGCATCCGTTCCGCCTTCGTGGCACCGGAAGGCTGCAGCATCGTCTCCGCCGACTATTCCCAGGTGGAACTCCGGATCATGGCCCACCTCTCCGGCGACGAGCGGCTGCTGGAAGCCTTTGCTCGGGGCGAGGACGTGCACCGGGCCACGGCGGCGGAAATCTTCGCGGTTTCGCCCCTGGAAGTGGGGCCCGACCAGCGCCGGGTGGCCAAGACCATCAACTTCGGCCTGATCTACGGCATGAGCGCCTTCGGCCTGGCCCGCAACCTGGGCCTGGAGCGCCGCGCCGCCCAGACCTACATCGAACGCTACTTCGCCCGCTACCCCGGCGTCGCCCGCTACATGGAAGAGACCCGGGAACAGGCGCGCAACCAGGGCTACGTGGAAACCGTGTTCGGCCGCCGCCTGATCCTGCCGGAAATCAGGAGCAGCAACGCCGGCCGGCGCCAGGGCGCCGAGCGCGCCGCCATCAACGCCCCCATGCAGGGCACCGCCGCCGACCTGATCAAGCTCGCCATGGTGGCCGTGCAGGACTGGCTGGAAGCGGAACAGCTGCAGAGCCGCATCGTGCTCCAGGTGCATGACGAACTGGTGCTGGAAGTACCCGATGCGGAACTGATGCCAATACGCCAGCACCTGCCCGGCCTGATGGCCGGCGTCGGCCAGCTGAAAGTGCCCCTGGTGGTGGAAGTCGGCGTGGGCCAGGACTGGGAAGCAGCCCACTGAGCCGGGCTTCTCTCCCTGGCTTACTGCACGGCCATGACCGTGCGCATGGCCTCTGCATCAGCCCGTAGCCGCCAATGGCCGGGGCTCAGTTCCTGTAACTGGTACAGGGCCCCATTGGGCATCGGCAAGCCCAGCTGAAAGCGTCGGAAGTGCCGCATTTCCAGGCTGCTGTCCGTGCCGAATCCCAGCAGCAGCCAGGCCAGCAGGCCGGCCCACATGCCGTGGCCGAACAGCACCGTGCCATCGGGCAGCGCCGGCATGTCCTCTTCCATGAAGCGCCGTACCCGCTGGGCAAACTCGGCGAAGGTTTCCGCATTCGCCCCCATGCGCTTGTGCGGATCGCCCTCGGCCCAGTATCCCGCCACGATCGGCTGGCGCTGTTCGCCGTCCATCCCGGCAATCAAGTCCGGGTCCAGGGTCTCGAACTCATGCAGCAGGGGATGCACGACCGGCTCCAGCCCCAGCTGCTGGCAATAGGGCCGGGCCGTATGCTGGGCGCGCATGAAACGCGAACACAACACCCGCGCTGGCGTCGGGGGCAGCAAGGCGGCCAGGGCCTGGGCATGGCGCCGGCCCAGCTCGGTCAGGGGAATGTCGGCGTGGGGCATGGTCACGCCACCAGCATTGGCCTGGCTTTGACCATGCCGCACAAAATACAGCGTGCGCAGAGGCCGTACCCGGGAGGGGGATGAGGGGGCTGGGGTCATGCTTGTTTTTCCATAAGGCTGAAAACCGGATTTGAACCACAGAGACACGGAGACACGGAGGAAGAACAGCCCTTTGTGTCACCCAGTGAGCGCCGGCCCCATTTCCAGGAGGTGGAGGTGTGCCAAGAGGTGATGGCCTGCAGCGCGCGAGAAAAAAGATCGAGGGTAGGGAGGGATTTGAGCCTGCAGATAGAGTGCTTTGATACCCCACACAGTTTGTTGCATGATTATGGCATGAGGTCGTTTTTTCTACAGCCGTCTTGGATTTCATGAGCCGCCGGATACTGCTTGGGGGGTTGACCCTCGTTTTCTGCTTGGGCGGGATATTGGCCGTCATCGGTGTGCTTGCTTCCTCATTGAGCCCATCTGCACAAACGCTTAACGAGGCAGAAGTCGTTCTTCCGATTGCTCCAATAGTTCCAGGCAAAGTTCAGGTTTTCAATGTTCGCGGCAGCCCCCTATTTTTGCTTCGGCCAGACGATCAGCAGCGTCAGAGTATCGCTATCCTGGATGCGCACGTAGTTGACCGGAACAGTAAGGCTTATGTGGCGGAGCTTGATGCCTTCGTCTATTGGGGGGTGAGTACAAATCGAGGTTGCAATCTCGAGCACAAGATTCCCCAGGAGTCCCTTTTGTTGCAGTGGGCGCCTGACGCGGTGTGGCTGGGGGGCTACTGGAATCCGTGGTGCGAGGTCAGTTACGACTATGCAGGCAGAGCCATTGATTCCTATGAATTTACTTTCAACGGCTATCACGGAAGATTTCCGAATCTCGAACGCCCCAAGCTCAAGTTTTTCGGAAATAGCGTCATTGTTCAGTTGCTGTGAACAAAGCTGCAAACCTGTGCCTGTGTTTCCCCGTGTTCGGGCGACGCCGCCTGATACTCCCCCCGGCATCGGCACCATCGCCCTATTCCGCCTGGCCCACTGAGGCCGGCCTAGCTTTCCAGCAGGCCGTATTTCTTCAGCTTGTCGTGCAGGGTGGTGCGGGCCAGTTTGAGGCTTTCGGCGGTGCGGGCGATGTTCTGGCCCTGGCGCTGGAATTCGGCGCTGAGGAGGGCCCGTTCGTAGCCTTCCACGGCTTCCATGAAGGAGGGAACCCGGCTGGCGCCCGCATCCGTCGGGTCCCGGCTCAGGCCCAGGGCGTGGCAGTCGGCCAGGTTGCGCAGTTCGCGGATGTTCCCGGGCCAGTCGTGGGCCATCAGTTCCTGGATGCGCTTGCGGTCCACTTCCGGCAGCGGCCGGCCGTGGCGGTGGGCGGCCTGCAGCAGGAAGTGGTTGTAGAGCAGGGGAATGTCCTCGCGCCGCTCCCGGAGCGGCGGCAGGTCCAGGGTGACCACGTTCAGGCGGTAATAAAGATCGGCCCGGAAGCGGCCCTGGGCGGCGAGCTGCTTCAGGTCTTCCTTGCTGGCGGCCACCACCCGGCAGGACACGGGCAGCAGCTGGTTGGAGCCCAGCCGTTCCAGCTGCCGTTCCTGGAGCACCCGCAGCAGCTTGATCTGCATCTGCATGGGCATGGTTTCCAGCTCGTCCAGGAACAGGGTGCCCCCGGCCGCGTATTCGATCTTGCCGATGCGGCGTTTCTGGGCCCCGGTGAAGGCGCCGGCTTCGTGGCCGAACAGTTCGCTGTCGAGGAGGTTGTCGGGCATGCCGCCGCAGTTGATGGCGATGTAGTGGTGTTCCCGGCGCCGGCTCAGGTCGTGCAGGCAGCGGGCCACCATTTCCTTGCCGGTGCCGGTTTCGCCGTTGATGAGCACGTCCACGTCGGCGTCGGCCACTTCCAGGATCAACTGCCGGATCCTGGCCATCTGGGGGGAATTGCCGATCAGCCGGGCTTCGATGTCGTCCCTGCCGTCCAGGCGGCGGCGCAGGGCTTCCACTTCCAGGGTCAGGGCCCGTTTTTCCAGGGCCCGCCGCACCACCTCCACCAGATGGGCCGGGGGGAAGGGTTTGGTGATGAAGTCGTAGGCGCCGCTGCGCATGGCTTCCACGGCCAGGGTCACGTCCCCGTGGCCGGTGATCATGATCACCGGCAGTTCCGGGTCCTGTTCCCGCAGCTGACGCAGCAGTTCCAGGCCGTCCATGCCGGGCAGGCGCATGTCGGTGACCACTACCCCGGCAAAGGGGGGGCGCAGCAGTTTCAGGGCGGCTTCGGCGGAACCGGCGCTGCTGACCGGCAGTCCGGCCAGCTGCATGGCCTGTTCGCAGCCCAGGCGCACATCCGGGTCGTCCTCGACGATGAGGACCTGTAGATCGGGGCTCATCCTGAAAACCTCATATGAATCCCCGGCGCCCGGAGCATGCCGGGGGCAAACAGGCCTGGGGGCGGCTGGCTGTTGCATCCACCGGATCGGGCAAGGCTGTCGGACAGGCGCTTGAGTCTCTCCCCTGCTCCGGGTCTCTGTGTCTCTGGGGTGAAGCATTCAGGTTCATGGTTCCTCCGGTGGCAGGGGCAGTTCGATGCAGAATTCGGCGCCGCCTTCCGGGCGGGAGCGGGCCGCCAGGTCGCCGCCGAAATCGTGGATGATGTCCCGGGAAATGGCCAGACCCAGCCCCAGGCCCTGGCCGGCGGGCTTGGTGGTGAAGAAGGGTTCGAACAGGCGTTCGGCATGGCTGGGGTTGAGGCCCGGGCCCGTGTCCTGGACCCGGATCGCCAGCCGGCCGCTGGCGGCGGGGCCGGCTTCCAGGATGAGTTCCCGGGTGGGCTGGCCGGCCATGGCGTCGATGGCATTGCCGATCAGGTTCACCAGCACCTGCTCCAGCCGCACCGGCTCGCACCAGACCCGCCAGGGGCCGGCCGGGCAGCGGTTGTGCACCCGGACCCCGCCCTGGCGCAGCTTGCGCTCCAGGAGGAACAGGGCATGCCCCAGGGCCTGGCCCACGTCCACCACCTGGGGATGGGGGGGTGCCTTGCGGGCAAAGGACTTGAGGGGTTCGATGATGCTGCCCATGCGATCCACCAGCTTGCCGATGATGCCCAGGTTCTTTTCCACCGTGGGCAGTTCGCCCCGGTGCATGAACTCGACGGCGTTGTCCGACAGGGTGCGCAGGGCGCCCAGGGGCTGGGTCAGATCATGGGTGATGCCGGTGGCCAGCTGGCCCAGGACCGCCAGCTTAGCGGCCTGGACCAGTTCGTCCTGGGCCGCCCGCAGGGTCTCTTCGGCTTTCTTGCGCTCCTGGACCTCGTCCTGGAGCCGGGCGTTGGTGGCCTGCAGGTCGGTGGTGCGGGCCGCCACCTTCTCTTCCAGTTCCGCGTTGGCCCGCTCCAGCAGCTCCTGGGTTTCCAGGCGCTGGCGCAGGGCCCGGCGGCGCTGGTTGATGAACAGCAGCAGCAGCAGCATGAAGGCCGTCGCCATCACCGCCAGGGTGGCATCGCCAGCCGCCTGACCGCGCACCGGCTGCAGGTCGGAAAACACGGTGAGGCGCCAGCCGCTGTCGGGCAGGCGCCGGCTCTGGGCGACGAATTCCTTGCTGCGCCGCAGGCCGCCGTTGTTGATGCCGTGGCCGGGGAAGCTGACGATCTGGGTGCTGTCCAAGCCCTGGGCCAGGCTGACCGGGAAGGTGCCGATGGCCTGCTGGTTGTACTGGCGGCTGCTGCGGATTTCCTCCAGGGTGGCCTGGCTCAGGGGGGCCAGGGCGGTGAGCCGCCACTCGGGCAGGGAGGCCAGGATCACCACCCCGTTGCTGTCGGCGATCAGGGCTGGGGTTTCCAGGGGCAGCCAGGCTTCTTCCAGGGGACGCAGGCCGATCTTGATCACCGCCACGCCGCGCACCCGCTCCCCGTCCATGATCGGATGGGAAACGTAGTAGCCCGGGTCGCCCCGGGTGGTGCCGATGGCGTAATAGCGGGTGGGGCGGCCCTGGAGGGCCTGCTGGAAATAGGGGCGGAAGGACAGGTCCTCGCCGATGAAGCTGTCGTCCCGGTTCCAGTTGCTGCTGGCCAGCACCTGGCCCCGGGCGTCGAGGACCATCAGGGCGATGCTGTCGATATGGATGTTGAGCTGCTCCAGGTAACGGTTCACCTCGCCCTGGAGGCCCGGGTCCTCCGGGTGGCGCAGCAGGGCCGCCACCTTGGGATTGAGGTGCAGGGTGCCGGGCACGTGGGCGTAGCGGTTCACGATGCTGTCTACAGCCGCGGCAAACAGGTCGAGCCGGTGCTGGGCCTGGCTGCTGAGGGCTGCCACGCCGGCCTGTTCGCTCAAGCGGTAGGTGCCCATGCCGGTCAGGACCAGCAGCACTGTCGCCACCACCAGCAGCAGGAGCTGGCGGGCGGGGCGGATGTTGAGGGTCACCTGGTGCAGGTTAGGGTTCATGCACGGAGCGCTCGGTTAAGGACGGGCGGGGCTGCGCCCAGCATGCCAGTCCGGCGGGGGCTGTGGCAACCGGGAGAGAGGCCCTGGCCGCAGCGAAATCAGTCGGCCGGGGCATCGCTGGGGTGGCGCAGGGCGTCGCGCAGCAGGAAGGACATGGGCCACTGGAGATTGATCCCGTGCGGGGCGATCGGCAGTTCAAACCATTTGTGGTACAGGCGGTGGATTTCCCCCGCCAGGGCCAGGCGTTTCATCTCCTTGTCCACCGCTGCCTTGAGCTCCGGGTCATCGCGGGAAAACATGATGGAGAGCTGCTCGATCCAGTACACATGCTCGAGAAAGCGGAACTGCCCCGGGTCCCGGGCCGAGGCCCGCAGGCTGGCGAGCAGGATGTCATCCATGAGGAAGGCATCGGCCCGGCCGCTTTCCAGCAGGGCAAATGCGGCCCGGTGATCGGGGGCCACCTCCAGCCGCGTCCCCAGGTTGAGCTGCTGAAACAGCTTTTCGGCGGTGGTGCCGCGGGTCGTGACGATGTTGGCCCGGCGCAGGTCGCCGTGCTCGAGCAGGCCGGAGGAGGCCTTGACCATGAAGCGGCTGGCGCTGATGAAGTGGGGCACGGTGAAGGCCACCTTTTTCCGGCGTTCGGCATTGTTGGTGGTGCTGCCGCATTCCAGGTCCACCTGGCCGCTGACAACCTGCTCGATCCGGTTGGCGGGGCTCACGGGCCGGTATTCCAGCTTCAGTTCCCGCCCCAGCTGCTTGCCCAGGGCGCTCACCAGGCGCTGGCAGAGTTCGATGGTGTAGCCCAGGGGACGGTTCTGCTGATCTACATAGGAAAAGGGTATCGACGCTTCCCGGTAGCCGATGACGGCGGTGCCGCTGCGGGCCATGCGCTGCAGGGTCGTCTCGGCCTGGGTCGGGGCGGCCAGGATGAGCAGGGGCAACAGGCCGAGCAGGCCCGGGAGCAGCCGGGAAAAGAGGCGCAGTCCCCGGCGCTTGCCGCCCATCCGGCCAGGCGGCTGATCTGGGGCTTCAACGCCGGCGGTTTCGCCCCATCCCGTGCCTACTTTTGTCACCAGTGCTGCTTGCATGGATGCCTCTCTTCTGCGTGGATTGCGCGTCGATTCCGGGGCAATGGCCCCGGGCAGCGTTCGGACTGCCCGGGCAGTTGCAGGGGCGCGGGCGCCTCAGTGGTGCAGGATCTTGGCCAGGAACTGCTGGGCCCGTTCCGAGCGGGGATTGGCGAAGAAGGCTTCCTTCTCGTCATCCTCGACGATGCGGCCGTGGTCCATGAAGATCACCCGGTTGGCGACCCGGCGGGCGAAGCCCATTTCATGGGTGACGCACATCATGGTCATGCCCTCCTGGGCCAGCTCGGTCATCACGTCCAGCACCTCGTTGACCATTTCCGGGTCCAGGGCCGAAGTGGGTTCGTCGAACAGCATGCAGATCGGGTCCATGGCCAGGGCCCGGGCGATGGCCACCCGCTGCTGCTGGCCGCCGGACAGCTGGCCGGGGAACTTGTGGGCATGGGCTTTCAGGCCCACCCGGTCCAGGAGCTTCAGCCCCTTTTCCACCGCTTCCTCCTGCTTGCGACCCAGGACCTTGACCTGGGCGATGGCCAGGTTCTGGGTGATGCTCATGTGCGGGAACAGCTCGAAGTTCTGGAACACCATGCCCACGTGGGCGCGCAGCTTGGAGAGATTGGTCTTGGGGTCGCCCACGGAAATGCCGTTGACGGTGATCTCGCCGGCCTGGAAGGGCTCCAGGCCGTTGACGCACTTGATCAGCGTCGATTTGCCTGAGCCGGAGGGGCCGCAGACGACGATCACTTCCCCCTTCTCGACCGTGGTGCTGCACTCCTTCAGGACGTTGAAGTCGCCGTAGTACTTGCTGACGTTGTCGATCTTGATCATGAAATTTCTCCTGACGGGCGGCCACTCAGGCCGGGTGGTATTTTTTCTGGAGGCGCTTCACCAGCTGGGAGGCGGCAAAGCAGATGACGAAATAGACGGCGCCGGCAAAGAGCAGCATTTCCACCAGCCGGCCGTCCCGGTCGCCCACCTTGTAGGCGGCGCCGAAGAAGTCGGCCAGCGCGGACACGTAAACCAGGGAGGTGTCCTGGAACAGGATGATCCCCTGGGTCAGCAAGAGCGGCACCATGTTGCGGAAGGCCTGGGGCAGGATCACCAGGCGCATGGACTGACCATAGGTCATGCCCAGGGCCTGGCAGGCGGCCATCTGGCCCTTGGGCACGGACTGGATGCCGGCGCGGATGATCTCCGAGTAGTAGGCCGATTCGAACAGGGCAAAGCCGATCATGGCCGAGGTCAGGCGCAGGTCGGTGCCCGTGGGCAGGCCGAACAGCTGCTCGATGAACCGGGGCACGATCAGGAAGAACCAGAGCAGCACCATCACCAGGGGCACGGCCCGGAACAGGTTCACGTAGCCGGCGGCGAACAGGGACAGGGGCTTGATCGAGGAGAGCCGCATCATCGCCAGCAGGGTGCCCCAGACGATGCCGACGACGATGGCCTGGAGGGTGATTTCCAGGGAAATCTTCATGCCGTCCCAGAGGAAGGGCAGGGAGCCGGGAATGGAGGACCAGTCGAATTCGTACATTTCACTTACCTCCGATGTAGCCGGGCACGGCGATGCGCTTTTCGAACTTGTGCATCAGGGTCATCACGGTGACGTTGATCAGGATGTAGGCCAGGGTCACGGCGATGAAGGATTCATAGGGCTGGGCCGTGTAATCCACCAGCTGGCGGCCCTGGGCGGCCAGTTCCAGGAGGCCGATGGTGGAGCAGACGGCGGAGTTCTTGAAGATGTTGAGGAACTCGGAAGTCAGCGGCGGTACCACCAAGCGGAAGGCCATGGGCAGGATCACGAAGCGGTAGGTCTGGGGCAGGGTGAAACCCAGGGCCAGGCCCGCGTTCTTCTGGCCCCGGGGCAGGGAGTTGATGCCGGAACGCACCTGCTCGGCCACCCGGGCGCTGGTAAACAGCCCCAGACAGACCATGGAGGCGAGGAACTGCTGCAGTATCGGATTGGACTGCTTGTAGATCTCGCCGATGCTGGGGGGCAGCAGCTCCGGTAGCACGAAGTACCAGATGAACAGCTGCACCAGCAGGGGAATGTTGCGGAACAGCTCCACGTAGGCGCTGGCGAGGCCGGCCAGGAAGCGGTTCGGCACCGTGCGCAGCACGCCGATCAGGGCGCCCAGCAGCAGGGCGATGACCCAGGCGCTCAGGGACAGGCCGATGGTCATCTTGAAGCCGGCCAGCATCCAGCCGAAGTAGGTGTCGTCACCGGTGGCGGACGGCTGGAAGAAGATTCCCCAGTTCCATTGGTAACCCATGTTGTATCCCTCCTATGGTTATCGTTCCCGGGCGCCAGAAACAGTCGCCCGGGGGATTGCGGGGCTCAGTACTCCCAGAAGATGCGTTGCAGTTCCTTGCTGTCGTTGGTCTTGGTCAGAGCAACGGCGGCCAGGATGCGGGCCTTCTGGGGGTTCAGGTCGTGGGCGACGACCCAGTCGTACTGGTCGTCCGGCTGCTCGGCATTGCGAATGACCAGTCCGCCGGCGTTCACGTGGGAGGAGCGGATGATCTGCACCCCCTGGCCGCGCAGTTCGCGCAGGGCCGGGACGACGGTTTTCGCCACCGAACCGTTACCGGTGCCGGCGTGGATGATGGCCTTGGCGCCGCTGGCGGCGAGCGCCTTGTAAGCGGTGTCGGCGACGTTGCCGTGACCGTAGGCGATGCCCACCAGGGGCAGGCTATCGATTTTGTCGATGTCGAACTCGGAGTTCACCGTGTGGCGCTTGGCCGGCAGGCGGAACCAGTAGTTCCTGCCCTCGACGATCATGCCCAGGGGCCCCCAGGGGCTCTTGAAGGCGCCGGTCTGGATGTTGATCATCTTGGACACGTCGCGGCCGCTATTGAGCTCGTCATTCATGGCCACCAGCACGCCCTTGCCGCGGGCGTCCCCGGCCGCAGCGGCGGCGACGGCGTTGTACAGGTTGAGCATGCCGTCAGCCGACATGGCGGTGCCGGGGCGCATGGAGCCCACCAGCACGATGGGCTTTTCGGTATGGACGACGAGGTTGAGGAAGTAGGCGGTTTCTTCCAGGGTGTCGGTGCCGTGGGTGATGACGATGCCGTCCACGTCGGCCTGCTTGCTCAGGGCCGAAACCCGCTTGGCCAGGGTCAGCAGGTGTGCGTCGGTGAAGCTCTCGGAGGCGATCTGGAACACCTGCTCGCCGCGCACGGCGGCGACCTTGGCCAGTTCCGGCACGCCGGCGATGAGCTTGTCCACCGGCACCTTGGCCGCCTGGTAGGTGGCGCTGTTGGTGGCTTCGGCGCCGGCGCCGGCGATGGTGCCGCCGGTGGCGAGGATGACGACGTTGGGCTGGGCGGCCATGACCGCCAGGGAGGCGGCGCAGCCGGCGGCGAGCAGCACGCAGCGATGAATCAGACGTTTCAACATGGGAGTTCCTCTGGGTCGGGGGTGAGCCGGGCCTGCCTCCCCGTGGCCGGGGAGGTCAGGATCAGTGCTGCCGGGGATTTACTCGAAGGCCTTGTCGTTGGGCGCCTTGTACAGGGCCTTCATTTCGGCGGAGAGGGGCATGTTCAGGTTCAGGCCCTTGGGGGGGATGGGGTTCAGGAACCACTTGTTGTAGATCTTCTCGGCTTCGCCGGAGGTCATGGCTTTGGTCAGGGCCGCATCCACCACCTTCTTGAACTCGGTGTCGCCCTTTCGGAGCATGCAGCCATAGGCTTCTTCGGACTGGGCGGTGCCGACCACGGTCCAGTCACCCGGCTTCTTGGCCTTGGCCATTTCGCCGTAGAGCAGGGCGTCGTCCATCATGAAGGCCACGGCCCGGCCGGTTTCCAGGGTCAGGAAGGCCTCCCCGTGATCCTTGGCGGAGATCACGTTCATGCCCATCTTCTTCTCTTCGTTCATCTTGCGGATCAGGCGTTCGGAGGTGGTGCCGGCGGTGGTGACCACGTTCTTGCCGGCCAGGTCGGCGAAGTCGTTGATGCCCGAGGTCTTCTTGGTCAGCAGCCGGGTGCCGATGACGAAGATGGTGGTGGAGAAGCTGGCCTGCTTCTGCCGTTCCAGGTTGTTGGTGGTGGAGCCGCATTCGATATCCACGGTGCCGTTCTGTAGCAGGGTGATGCGGTTGGCAGAGGTGACCGGCATCAGCCGGGTATTGAGCTTGTCCAGCTTCAGCTCGCCCTTGATGGCATCGACGACCTTCAGCATCAGCTCGTGGGAGTAGCCGATCACCTGCTGCTTGTCGTCGTAGTAGGAGAAGGGAATCGAGGATTCCCGGTGGCCCAGGGTGATGCTGCCGGTGTCCTTGATCTTCTTCAGGGTGGAGGCTTCCTGGGCCAGGGCCGGGGTCAGGCTGGCAGTGGAAAGGAGGATGGCCAGGGCGGCGGCCAGGGAGGTGGAAGTGGAATGCAGTTTCATGGTGTCTCCTGGAAAGTGGTGCAACATGGCAGAACGGCTGCCTTCACACTGGCACAAGCCGTGCCAGTTTTCAGGAGAACAAAAACGAATTCAGCTTGTTGTTATTAAAGGGGTTTTTTGGGGCGCGCAGCGAAGAGGTGACGGAAAACCGACAGCTGCCGTTCGGGGGCCATCGGTTTTCCGATGGCGGCTCAGGGGGCTTCGGTCCGGGACAGGAAATCCAGGTAGGCGGCCGCCGTGGCTTGCGGCGCTTCCAGCTGGGGCAGGTGTCCCACCCCGGGCAGCAGAACCTGGCGGCTGCCGGGCAGGCAGCGGCTCACGGCCGGCTCGGGCGGCCGGGCGAACAGCTGCTCCTGGCTGCCCCAGAGCACCAGGGTGGGCGGGCCGCCGGGGGCGCAGTAATCCACCCGGGCCCGGTGCACCTGGGCCCAGACCTGGCGGTAGTGGGACAGCTCGCTCTGGTAACCGGCCACCACCCTGGCCTTGTAGGCCCTGGGCAGCTGCGGCGGCCTGGCCATGAGCAGGGCCAGTTCCCGGTCGAAGGCGTCGATGCTCAGGGGAATCAGGGGGTTGCCCTGGCTCAGCAGCTGCTTGAAGCGGGGCGACCAGTCCCCCAGGCCCATGGGGGCCAGGAGCGCCAGACTGGAGATCTGCCGGGAGTGTTGGCGGGCATAGAGGCCCGCCACGGCGCCGCCCATGGAGTTGCCGGCCAGGGCCAGGGGCGGCAGCTCCAGGCCGGTGATGAATTCATGGAGCCGCTCCACCTGGCGCGGCAGGGCGTAATCCTGGCGGGGGAAGCCCCGGCTGGCCCCGTAACCGGGCAGGTCGGGGGCCAGCACCTGGTGGCCGGCGGCGGCCAGGTGGCACATCAGGCCGTGCCATTGTTCCTTGCTGGCGAACAGGCCGTGCAGCAGGACCACCGGGGGGCCGTTGCCGGTCTGGCTGTAATGCAGGATGGCGCCGCCTGCCAGCGGCAGTTCCCGGGCCTCGATGGGGCAGTCCGCCCGGCCCCCCGGGGCGGCACCCCAGAGCAGGAGCAGGAGCAGCAACAGGCGCAGGCGCGCCAGGGAAAGGGCGGGGACGGTGCGGGACAGGAACTGGGGCACGGCAGGACTCCTCGGAAAACAGGGCCTGGCTGCCTGCCCGGTAGCCGGGCCCGGCGGAGAGGAGTCAGACCCGGCCTCAGACCCGGCCTCAGGCTTGGATCCGGCCCCGGCTCCGCTCAGGCCTGTTCGGTTCCGGGTTTCTCCGCCGCGTAGGGTTCGCGCAGGTCTACGGGCTGGCCGGCCTTCTTGCGCATGCGGATGTTGAGCATTTCCACCACCACCGAGAAGGCCATGGCGGAATAGATGTAACCCTTGGGCACATGATGGCCGAAGCCGTCGGCGATCAGCACCACGCCCACCACCATCAGGAAGGACAGGGCCAGCATCTTGATGGTCGGGTGGTCGGAGACGAAGGCGGCGATGGGGCCCGAAGCCACCATCATCAGGGCCACGGAGGCCACCACGGCGGCGATCATGACCGGCAGGTGGTTCACCATGCCGATGGCGGTGATGATGGAATCCAGGGAGAACACCAGGTCGATGACGATGATCTGCATGATCACGGCGGCCAGGGTGGCCTTCACGGCCGAGGAGGCTTCGCCCTCCTCCCCTTCGAGCAGCTGGTGGATTTCCCCGGTGCTCTTCCAGACCAGGAACAGGCCCCCGGCGATCAGGATCAGGTCCCGCCCGGAGATGCCGTGGTTCAGCAGCTCGAACAGGGGGGCCGTCAGCCCGGCCATCCAGGACAGCAGCGTGAGCAGGGCGATGCGCATGAACATGGCCAGGAACAGGCCGAGCCGGCGGGCAAAATTGCGTTTTTCCGGCGGCAGCTTGTCCACCAGGATGGCGATGAAGATGATGTTGTCTATGCCCAGCACCAGTTCCAGGGCGGTGAGGGTCAGGAAGGCGAAGATCAGTTCAGGACTGAGCAGGAGTTCGAACACGGGCAGGCCTTGGGTATGGGGGGCATCAGGATAGGCCCAGGACCCCGGGCTTTCAATCTTTATTTCGGACAAATGCATATTTCTGCCCGTCCCCGGTCTCCCGGGACAGAGGCAGCAGGGGCAGCGGACCTATAGAATGGCGGGCTCATTCACCGGGGAAGCTCTTCCATGTTGATCAACTGCGCCGTCTACCAGCATGGCTCCAAGCTGCGGGACATTCCTGTCGAAGACATCAGCGACTATGTGGCCCGGGCCGACTGCTTCGTCTGGGTGGCCCTGCGGGACGCCACCCACGAGGAACTGGCCCTGATGCAGGAGGAGTTCGACCTGCCTGCCCTGGCGGTGGAGGACGCCCAGCACGGGCACCAGCGCCCCAAGCTGGAGGAATACGGCGATGCCCTGTTCGCGGTGATGCACCTGCTGGAGCCCTGCGAAGGGGGCTATGACCTGGGGGAGGTCAATGTCTTCGTCGGCAGCAACTACATCCTCTCGGTGCGCAACCGCAGCCAGCAGGCTTTCCTGGGGGTGCGGGCCCGCTGCGAGAAGGAGCCCCGGCTGCTGCAGCTGGGGGCGGGCTTCGTCCTCTATGCCCTGATGGATGCGGTGGTGGACCGCTACTTTCCCCTCATCGACAGCCTGGAGACCGACCTGGAAACCGTGGAGGAAGGCATCTTCGCCAAGGGGGGGCAGGCCCGGGACAACATCGAACGGCTTTACGCCATCAAGCGCCGGCTCATGACCCTGAAGCACGCGGTGGCCCCCCTGATGGAGGCGGCCGGCAAGCTCTACGGGGGGCGGGTGCCGCCCATCTGCCAGTCCAGCCAGGACTACTTCCGCGATGTCCATGACCACCTGATCCGCATCAACAGTGCCCTGGACACCCTGCGCGACACGGTGACCACGGCGATACAGGTGAATCTCTCCCTGGTCACCATCGAGGAGGGCGAGGTGGCCAAGCGTCTGGCCGCCTGGGCCGGGATCTTCGCCACGGCCACCGCCTTTGCCGGCATCTGGGGCATGAACTTCAAGCACATGCCCGAACTGGACTGGACCTGGTCCTACCCGGCCGCCCTGGGCCTGATCGCCGGCACCTGCGGCCTGCTCTACTACCGTTTCAAGCGGGCCGGCTGGCTCTAGGGCTCAGTCCTTGAAGGGCTTGTGGCAGCTGCGGCAGCTCTGCTGCAGGGCCTCGTAGGCCGGGCGGACCCGGGCTTCTTCCCGGGTTGCGGCGGCCGCCAGCAGGGCGTCCACCCCTTGCAGGAATTGCTCCCGCTCCTGGGCGAAACGCTCCGGCTCCTCCCAGACCCGGGCCGTGGCCTTGGTGGGGGGGTAGTGGGTGTCAGGGCCGAAATGGCTCCAGGGGCCGTCCTTGAGACCCGCCAGGGCCTGGGCCTGCTGGAGGAACTTGTCCGGGTCGTAGCGTTTTTCCCGCAACTGCACCCCCATGGGTTCGAAGCTGCGCAGGATGGCCTTGAAGGCCTGCTGCCGGTGCGCCACCGGCTGGCCGGGGCGGGTGTCCTTCACTTCGCCGCAGGCGCTCAGCAGCAGGGGCAGGATCAGGGCAATGGGGGCAAGCAGCTTGGGCATGGGCATCACGGGAGCAAACAAGGGATGGGCATGATAAAGGATTCGCGCAAAATAAAGCCGGGTTGCCCCGGCTCCGTTGCACTTTCCTGCTCGGGGAATCAGGCGCCGACGCCTTCCAGCAGCTTCTGCAGTTCGCCCTCCTGGTACATCTCGCGCATGATGTCGCAGCCGCCGACGAACTCCCCCTTGATGTAGAGCTGGGGAATCGTGGGCCAGTTGGCGTATTCCTTGATGGCCAGGCGGATTTCGTCGTCCAGGAGGATGTTGACCGCGACGAAATCGACGCCGCAGCGCTTGAGGATCTCGGCGGCGGTGGCGGAAAAGCCGCATTGGGGGAACTGGGGCGTGCCTTTCATGTAGAGCACGACCGGGTTGCTGGTGACCAGATCGTGAACTTCCTTTTGCACATCGCGGGACATTGATTTCTCCGTATTCGGGTTAGGGGTGGGCATCCTGGGGGCTGGGCGTCCGGCCGCCGCTGATGCGGTCGTGTCCGGCCAGGTCCTGCCAGGTTTGCACGGCTTTGAACCCCGCCAGGGTCAACAAGTTCCGGCTGGCCGGACCCTGGTCCCAGCCATGCTCGAACAGCAGCCAGCCGCCGGGCTCCAGATGGGCCGCCGCGTCGGCCACGATGGCGCGGATGCAGGCCAGGCCGTCGGCCCCGTCGGTGAGGGCCAGGCGAGGCTCGAAACAGAGACCGTCCCCGGCCAGGTGGGGATCTTCGGCGTGGATGTAGGGGGGGTTGGAGACGATCAGGTCAAAGCGCTCGTCGCCCAGGGCGGCGAACCAGTCGCTTTCCAGCCAGCGCACCGGCGCCTGCAGGGCGGCACCGTTGGCCCGGGCCACGGCCAGGGCAGCGGGGGAAACATCCACGGCGCTGACCTGGGCGGCGGGATATTCGAGGGCCAGGCTGATGGGGATGGCGCCGCTGCCGGTACCCAGGTCCAGCACCCGGGGGGCGCGGACGGCCAGTTCCCGCAACTTGTCCAGGGCCAGGTCCACCAGTTCCTCGGTTTCGGGGCGGGGCACCAGCACTGCGGGAGAAACCTGGAAGCTGCGGCCGCGAAAGCCCGCCTCCCCCACCAGATAGGCCAGGGGCTCCCCGGCCTGGCGGCGGGTGGCCAGGGTTTCCAGGCAGTCCAGCTGCGCAGAGGTGAGCGGGGTTTCCGGGCGGCAGATCAGCTCGGTGCGGGACAGGCCGGTGACATGCTGCAGCAGCAGCCGCGCATCCAGGGCATCGAGCCGCTGGCGGGCGGCCTGGAGCCAGTCATTTATATTCATGGGTAAACATCAAAACCGTTGTTGCACCACAGAGGCACAAAGACACAGAGGAGACGCATGGTCAAACCATCTGTCCGGCCTCAAGGCGAAGACTGATGGACTCGGTGTCTCTGTGGTGAGGTTTCAGGTTCATGCTTCCCCGGACAGGGCGGCCAGCTGTTCCATCTGGTGTTCGGTGGTCAGGGCGCCGATGACCTCGTCCAGGTCTCCGTCCATGATCGCGGCGATCTTGTACAGGGTCAGGTTGATACGGTGGTCGGTGACCCGGCCCTGGGGGAAGTTGTAGGTGCGGATGCGCTCGGAGCGGTCGCCGCTGCCCACCAGGCTCTTGCGCGTCGCTGCTTCCTTGGCCTGCTGTTCGCGCACCTGTACGTCCTTGATCCGGGCCGCCAGCACCTTCAGGGCGGAAGCCTTGTTGGCGTGCTGGGAGCGGCCGTCCTGGCACTCGGCGACGATGCCGGTGGGCAGGTGGGTGACCCGCACCGCCGAATCGGTCTTGTTGATGTGCTGGCCCCCGGCGCCGGAGGCCCGGAAGGTGTCGATGCGCAGATCGGCGGGGTTGAGCTGCACGTCCTCCACCTCGTCCGCCTCGGGCATCACCGCCACCGTGCAGGCAGAGGTGTGGATGCGGCCCTGGGTCTCGGTTTCCGGCACCCGCTGGACCCGGTGCCCGCCGGATTCGAACTTGAGCCGGGAGTAGGCGCCGTTGCCCACCACCCGGCAGATCACTTCCTTGTAGCCGCCCAGCTCCGACTCGCTGGCGGAGAGCACCTCCACCTGCCAGCGCTGGCGCTCGGCGTAACGGCTGTACATGCGCAACAGGTCGCCAGCGAACAGGGCCGATTCATCGCCGCCGGTGCCGGCGCGGATTTCCAGCAGGATGTTGCGTTCGTCGTTGGGGTCCCGGGGCAGCAGCAGTTTCTGCAGCTCCAGTTCCAGGCCCGGGATGCGGGCCTTGGCCGCGGCCATTTCCTCTTCCGCCAGGTCGCGCATGTCCGGGTCCGCCAGCATCTCCTCGGCCTGCTGCAGGTCCGCCTCGGTCTGGCGATAGCTGGCGTAGAGCTGCACCACCGGCTCGATCTCGGCCCGTTCCCGGGAAATCTTGCGGAACAGGTCCATGTCCCGGGCCGCGTCCTCGCTGGAGAGCATGGCATCCACCTCGTCCAGGCGGAAGGCGAGTTGTTCGAGTTTCTGGCGGATGCTGGGTTTCATGGCTGATGCGCTCAGGACAGGCTGGGGCGGGGCGCGGAGTTTAGCACCCTGGCCGGTCTCAATCGAAATAGGTCCGCCCCTCTTCGAAACGGCTGGCGAAGTAGCGGCTGTCGAGCCGGTCGATGCGGACCTGGCCGTTCCTGGAGGGGGCGTGCACGAAGCGCCGGTCGCCGATGTAGATCCCCACGTGGGAACGGGGCCGGTTCATGGTGTTGAAGAACACCAGGTCCCCGGGACGCAAGCGCTCACCGCCGACGCTGCGGCCCTTGCGGGCGATGTCGGCGGCGCTGCCGCTCACCTGGACCTGGGCAGCCCGGCCGTAGATGTAGCTCACCATGCCCGAGCAATCGAGGCCGGCCTCCGGGTTCTTGCCGCCGAAACGGTAGTCGGTGCCGATCAGCCCCAAGGCATACATCACCACCTCCCGTCCCTGGGCCGAGGGCTCCAGATCCTGGCCGGCGGTCGTATCCGGACGGGCGCCGCCGGAGCCGCCCAGGCCGCCGCAACCGGCCAGCAGCAGGGCCGCCAGGAGAGTGCATAATAGGCCGCGTTGCCAAATCCACCTGTTCATACTTGAAGCGCTTTCGAGGAAACAAGCTCAAGTATGTATTTTTTCTGGAGATTTTCAAACCCATGAAGCTTCAGTCACCGGAACTGCTGGTACAGCGCTGCCTGATCGGCGGCCGCTGGACGGAGGCCGACGACGGCGCCACCCTGGTGGTGCGCAATCCGGCCAGCACCGCGGAAATCGCCCGGGTCCCCGCCTGCGGCGCCGCCGAAACCCAAAACGCCATCGTCTCCGCCGAGGCCGCCCTGCCCGCCTGGCGGGAACGCACCGCCAAAGCCCGGGCCCAGGTATTGATGCAGTGGCTGCAGCTGATCCTGCAGCACACGGAAGACCTGGCCGCCCTGATCACCGCCGAAGGCGGCAAGCCCCTGGCAGAAGCCCGGGGCGAAGTGGCCTACGGGGCCAGCTTCGTGGAATGGTTTGCCGAGGAAGGCAAGCGGGCCTACGGGGAAACCGTGCCCAGCCCGGCGGCGGACAAGCGCATCCTGGTCATCAAGCAGCCGGTGGGGGTCTGCGCCGCCATCACCCCCTGGAACTTCCCCCTCGCCATGATCACCCGCAAGGTGGCGCCGGCCCTGGCGGCCGGCTGCACGGTGGTGGTCAAGCCCGCCGAGCAGACGCCTCTCACCGCCCTGGCCCTGGCGCGGCTGGCGGAACAGGCCGGCTTCCCCGCCGGGGTGTTCAACGTCATCACCGGCAACCCGGTGGCCATCGGCGGCGCCCTCACGGCCAGCCCGGTGGTGAAGAAGCTCTCCTTCACCGGCTCCACCGAGGTGGGGCGGCTGCTCATGGCCCAGAGCGCCCCGACCCTGAAGAAGCTGTCCCTGGAACTGGGCGGCAACGCCCCCTTCATCGTCTTCGACGATGCGGATCTGGACCAGGCCGTGGCCGGAGCCATCGCCGCCAAATACCGCAACTCCGGCCAGACCTGCGTCTGCGCCAACCGCTTCCTGGTCCAGGCCGGCATCTACGACGCCTTCGCCGCCCGGCTGGCGGAACAGGTGGCCCAGCTCCAGGTGGGCGACGGCAGCGCACCCGGCACCCAGCAGGGGCCGCTGATCGACGCGGACGCCCTGACCAAGGTCCAGGCCCACGTAGCCGATGCCCTGGATAAAGGCGCCCGGCTGCTCACCGGCGGCCGGCCCCACCCCCGGGGCGGCAACTTCTTCGAACCCACGGTACTGGCGAACGTGACCCCGGCCATGCGGGTGGCGCGGGAGGAAACCTTCGGCCCGGTGGCGCCCCTGTTCCGTTTCGATACCGAGGCAGAAGCGATCCAGATGGCCAACGCCACCGAATACGGCCTGGCCGCCTATTTCTACACCCGCGACGTGGCCCGCGCCTTCCGGGTCGGCGAGGCCCTGGAATACGGCATGGTGGGCATCAACACCGGCCTGATCTCCAACGAGGTGGCCCCCTTCGGCGGCATCAAGCAGTCGGGTCTGGGCCGGGAAGGCTCCCGCCACGGCCTGGACGAGTACCTGGAACTGAAATACCTGTGCTTCGACCTGAACTGAGATGACGCTCCTGTGGCTGCTGCCCCCCTTCCTGCTGGCAGCCTTCGCCTTCCACCGCTGGCGGGGGCGGCGGCGCCAGCGGGAGCGGCGTACCTACATCGCCAGCTACCCCTACGCCCGGCACCTGGACAATCGCCTGGCCCGGCGGCGGCCGGAGCTTTCCCCGGAGCAGCGGGCCCTGGTGTTCGCCGCCCTGGTGGACTACTTCCAGATCTGCCACCAGGCCGGACGGCGCATGGTGTCCATGCCCTCCCAGGTGGTCGATGACGCCTGGCACGAATTCATCCTGTTCACCCGCAACTACCGGCAGTTCTGCCAGCGGGCCTTCGGCCGCTTCCTGCACCACACCCCGGCCGAAGCCATGGTCGCGCCGACCCAGGCCAGCGAGGGCCTGAAACTGGCCTGGCAGCTGGCCTGCCTCCGGGAAGGACTGGACCCCCAGCGGCCCCGGCGCCTGCCCCGCCTGTTCGCCCTGGACGCCCAGCTGGGCATCGCCGGGGGCTTCGTCTACCAGCTCGACTGCCTGGCCGCAGGCCGGACGGGGGACGGCTACTGCGCCAGCCACATGGGCTGCGCTGGCGGCGGCAGTAGCAGCAGCAGTGACGGGCCGTACAGCCCGTACTACGGCAGCGACACCTGGAACTCCAATAGCAGCGACTCCGGCGGCAGCAACGACAGCGGCGCCGGGGACGGGGGCAGCTGCGGCGGGGGCTGTGGCGGCGGCGGAGACTGACATGCACGACGAACTGGCCGAGATCCGGGATTTCCTCGCCGAAGTGCCGCCCTTCCATCAGCTCCCGGCGGCGGAACTGGCCGCCCTGGGCCGCCGCCTGGTGATCCGCTACCTGCGCCGGGGCAGCGAATTTCCCCCGGCGGCTGCGGCGCACCTGTGGATCATCCGCCAGGGGGCGGTGGACCTGCGCCGGCCCGATGGCAGCCTGGGCCGGCGCCTGGCCGAGGCCGACAGCAGCGACGCAGCCTGCCTGCCCGACAGCGAGGAAGCCCGCTGGAGCGGCCATGCGGCCGAAGACAGCCTGCTCTACGGCCTGCCCCTGGAAGCCCTGGAGCAGCTCTGGCAGCAACATCCGGAACTCCGGGCCCAGGCCCTGGAAAAACAGGGGGAGCGGCTGCGCCGGGCCCGCCAGGAACAGGAGGCGGAAGGACGCAGCCGGGATCTCTCCGGCCTGCAGCTGGCCCAGCTCATCACCCGCCCCCCGGTTCAGGCGGCACCCGACCTTTCCATCCGGGAAGCCGCCGCCCTGATGACCCGGGAACGGGTTTCCGCCCTGCTGCTGGTGGCCGGCGGGCAGCTCGCCGGCATCGTCACCGACCGGGACCTGCGCAGCCGCTGCCTGGCCGCCGGCCTCCCCGACAGCAGCCCGGTAGGCTCCATCATGACGGCCGCCCCCAAGAGCCTGCCGCCCGAAGCCCCGGCCTTCGAAGCCCTGCTGCTCATGAGCCGGCAGGGCATCCACCATCTGCCGGTGATGGCCGGGGGGCAGGTGCAGGGTCTGGTGAGCAGCACCGACCTGCTGCGGGCCCAGGGGGTCTCGGTGGTGGACCTGGCCGACCGGCTGCGCCGGGCCGCCAGCCTGGAAGCGCTGGCCCGGGCCATGGGGGAACTGCCGGAACTCTGGCTCACCCTGGCCCGCCGGGGCGACGGCGCCACCGCCCTGGGGCGCCTGGTCTCGAGCCTGGCCGACCTCCTCACCCAGCGCCTGCTGCAGCTGGCGGAAGCCCGGCTGGGCCCGGCCCCGGTTCCCTATGCCTGGATCGCCTACGGTTCCCACGGACGCCAGGAGCTCACCCTGTTTTCCGACCAGGACAACGCCCTGGTGCTGGCCGACAGCTACGCCCCGGACCGGCACGGGGACTACTTCCAGCAGCTCTGCACCAGCGTCTGCGATGGCCTGGCCACCTGCGGCTTCATCCTCTGCCCGGGGGGCATGATGGCCTGCAACCCGGAATGGCGCCGCTCCCGCCAGGACTGGTCCCTGACCTTCCTGGACTGGATCATCCGGACGGACCCCCAGAAAGCCCGGCTGGCCAGCAATCTTTTCGATTTCCGCTGCATCGCCGGGGACGAAGACCTGACCCGGCCCCTGGGCGCGCTGATCCAGGCAGAAGCGCCCCGACACCAGGGCCTGCTCGCCCAGATGGTCAGCAACACCGCCACCCGGCCCGCGCCGCTGGGCTTCTTCCGCCAGTTCCTGGTGGCCCGGAGCGGCGCCCACCAGGGCCAGCTGGACCTGAAATTCCACGGCCTGATGCCCATCCACGAACTGGCCCGCATCCACGCCCTGGCCGCCGGCTGTGCCGCCACCGGCACGGCGGAGCGGCTGCAGGCGACGGCCGGTCAGGCGCTCCTGAGCCGGGAAGGGGCCGAGGACCTGCTCGCCGCCTGCGACTTCCTTCAGGCCTTGCGCCTGAGCCACCACCGGCAGCTGCTGGCGGCCGGCCGGCCCCTGGACAACTTCGTGGCGCCGGAAACCCTTTCCCACCTGGACCGTCAGCGCCTCCGGGACGTGTTCGGCATCATCGCCACCCAGCAGCAGGCCCTGGGGGCCAGCTTCCAGGAAACCCGAGTCGTCTGATGCCGCCCCTGCTGCGCCTCCTCTCCCCCCTGCTGCCTGGCGCCGCCCGGCGCCGCCTGTGGCATGCCCATCTGCCCGCCTCACCCCTGCGGGACTGCCTCGCCGTGCCCCCCCCGGCGCGGCGGACCGACTGGCGGCAGGCCCCCTACCTGGCCCTGGACCTGGAAACCACGGGCGGCGACCCGGCCCGGGACGACATCCTCAGTTTCGGCTGGGTCTGCCTGGAAGGCGAGGAAATCCGCCTGGCCACGGCCCGGCACCGGCTGGTACGGCCGCGCCGGGCCCTGAACGAGACCAGCGTCACGGTGCACCGCATCACCGACGACCGGGCCGCCCAGGGAGAGCCCCTGGAAACCGTATTACGCGACTTCCTCGCCGACCTGGCCGGCCGGGTGCTGATCGCCCACTATTCCCCCACCGAAACGGGCTTCGTCAACGCCGCCTGCCAGGCCTGCTACGGGGGGCCCCTGCTCACCCCGGTGATCGACACCCTGGCCCTGGCCCGGGCCGAACAGCCCATGCACCCGCCGGGCAGCCTGCGCCTGGGAGCCCTCAGGGTCCGCCACCACCTGCCCCACTACCCCCTGCACCACGCCCTGAGCGATGCCCTGGCCGCCGCCGAGCTGTTCCTGGCCCAGGCCCAGGCCTTGAGCCGGGGCGGCCCGCTGAGCCTGGGGCGCCTGCTACTGGATTGAGACCATGAACGACACCTCCTGCCAGGGCCGCTGCAGCTGCAGCGACCCCACCCCGACAGCGGCGGCCGCGCCTACGCCGGCGGCGCCCGCCATCGACGCCCCCCTGAGCCTGAGCCGTTTTGCCATACCCGGCATGGACTGCCCCGCAGAAGAGCAGCTGATCCGCATGGCCCTAGCGGAGGGCCCCGCCCTGGCCCGCCTGGATTTCGACCTGGAGCGCCGGGAACTGACCGCCTGCCACGCGGATGAGGCCGCAGCGCTGCTGGCCCGGCTAACCCCCCTGGGCTTCGGTGCCCGACTCATGGAAACCCGGCCGGCCACGGCGGCTGACCTGACCCAGCCGGCCCAGGCCGCCCCCGAGGCCCGTGCCCTGAAACAACTGCTGGCCATCAACGCCCTGATGTTCGGGGTGGAAATCCTGGCCGGCTGGTGGGCCCAATCCGCCGGGCTGCTGGCCGACGCCCTGGACATGCTGGCCGACGCGGCGGTGTACGGCCTGGCCCTCTATGCCGTGGGCCACGCCCCGGCCTTGCAGCGCCGGGCCGCCCGGCTCTCCGGCGCCCTGCAGCTGCTGCTGGCCCTGGGCATGCTGGCGGAGGTGGGGCGCCGCATCTTCTTCGGCGCCGAGCCCCTGGGGGACGCCATGATGGGCGTAGCCCTGCTGGCCCTGCTCGCCAACGTGGCCTGCCTGCTGCTGATCAGCCGGCACCGGCACGGGGGCGCCCACATGCAGGCCAGCTTCATCTTTTCCGCCAACGACGTGATCGCCAACCTGGGGGTGATCCTCGCCGGCGCCCTGGTGTTCTGGCTGGAAAGTCCCTGGCCGGACTGGCTCATCGGCACCCTGATCGGCCTGCTCGTGCTGCACGGGGCCTGGCGCATCCTGAAACTGCGCTGAAATGCTGCGAAAAACCGCTTTTCCCCCACCCAGGGGAGGGAATATTGAATTTATAATTCGCCGGTTTTTCTGGGGCACCATTCATCCTTAAAACCTCAGTTAAACCACAGAGGCACAGAGACGCCGAGGAAAAACAAAGACTTATCCTGGAAGGCCAGGTTACTTTCTAGGTGAGCGCAGAAGACAATGCAAGCCATTGTTTTTTTGAACTTCTCTGTGTCTTTGTGTCTCTGTGGTGAGGTTTTTAGGTTCATTTCGTGGGCGTTTCGTGGGCGTTTCGCAGGCCCCCGCTGCGCATCTGGTTCAGGCTTTTTCGGGTGGGGAAAAAGGCATCATGCTGATCTGGTTCGTCGTCCTGTACTTGCTGGTTTCCGTGGGCATCGGCCTCTATGCCGCCACCCGGGTCCATACCGCCAAGGATTTCGCCGTGGCCGGCCGGCACCTGCCGATGCCGGTGGTGATGGCCACCGTGTTCGCCACCTGGTTCGGGGCCGAGGCCGTGTTCGGGGTCTCCGCCACCTTCGTCAATGAGGGCCTGCGCGGCGTGGTGGCCGACCCCTTCGGCTCCAGCCTGTGCCTGATGATCGCCGGCGTCTTCTTCGCCACCAAGCTGTACAAACTCAACATCCTCACCCTGGGGGACTTCTACCGGCTGCGCTACAACCGCACCGTGGAAGTGCTGGTGACCCTCTGCATCGTGGTTTCCTACCTGGGCTGGGTGGCCGCCCAGATCAAGGCCCTGGGCCTCCTGTTCAACATCGTCACCGGCGGCGCCGTGAGCGAGGAGATGGGCATGGTGCTGGGCACCGCCATCGTGCTCACCTACACCACCTTCGGCGGCATGTTCTCCGTGGCCATCCTGGATTTCGTGCAGATGGGCGTGATCATGGGCGGCCTGCTGTTCATCGCCTACCTGGTGAGCGGCAACACCGGCGGGGTGATGCCGGTGATCGAACACGCCAGCGCCGCCGGCAAGCTGGATTTCTTCCCCGAGGCCGACCTGGCCCAGTGGCTGGCCTTCATCGGCGCCGGCCTGACCATGATGCTGGGCTCCATCCCCCAGCAGGACGTGTTCCAGCGCATCACCTCCGCCAAGAGCGCCAAGGTGGCGGTCTGGGGTTCCCTGCTGGGCGCCTCCATCTACTTCTGCTTCACCTTCGTGCCGATGTTCATCGCCTACTCGGCCACCCTGATCGACCCGGCCCAGTTCAACGCCCTGGTGGCCGAAGACTCCCAACGGGTGCTGCCCACCCTGGTGATGCAGCAGATGCCGGTGTTCGCCCAGGCCATCTTCTTCGGCTCGGTGCTGGCCGCCATCATGAGCTGCTCCTCCGCCACCCTGCTGGCCCCCTCGGTTTCCTTCGCGGAAAACATCGTGCGCGGCTTCCTGCCCCAGTTGAACGACCGCCAGTTCCTGCTGGTAATGCGCCTGTCCATCGTCGGCTTCGCCGCCATGGTGCTCACCTACGCCCTCAACTCGGAGCTGTCCATCTTCCACATGGTGGAGTCGGCCTACAAGATCACCCTGGCCGGCGCCTTCGTGCCCCTGTTCTTCGGCGCCTTCTGGAAGAAGGCCACCACCCAGGGGGCCCTGGCTGCCATCTTCGGCGGCATCCTCTCCTGGATCCTGGTGGAGGTCATGATCGGCGAGGCAAGCATCGTCCCCGCCCAGTTGCTGGGCCTGGTGGTCTCCGCCGCCGGCATGGTGCTGGGCTCCCTGCTGCCCCAGTGGGTGGGCCGCCCCACCCCGCGGCCGGACATGCACGAAGTCCTGCATCACCACGCCGCCGCCGAAACCCATCATGTGCCCCACCACGGCGGTCACCATTAATTCCATGCCCAGCGGGTCTCCGCGCCCATGAGCCGGCCCATGGGGGGCGATCCCCCGGACCTGCTGCCCCGCTACCTGGCCCTGGTCTGGGCCGTGCTCACGGTCTATGGCAGCCTCTACCCCTTTGCCGGCTGGCAGAACACCGGTGCCGATCCCTTCGCCTTCCTGACCCAGCCCTGGCCCCGCTACTGGACCGGCTTCGACCTAGCCGCCAACGTGGTGGTGTACATGCCCACGGGCTTCCTGCTGACCCTGGCCCTGCGCCGGCTACCCGGCCGCTACACCGCCCCCATCCTGGCCACCCTGCTGGGCGCCCTGCTCAGTTTCACCATGGAAAGCCTGCAGACCTGGCTGCCCGCCCGCATCGCCTCCAACGTGGACCTGGGCTGCAACAGCCTGGGCAGCCTGCTGGGCAGCCTGCTGGCGACCTGGGCCGGCCTGCGCCTGCGGGCCCTGTGGAAGGGCTGGCGCCCCCGGCTGATCGCCGAGCTGCCGCTGGTGGACCTGGGCCTCACCCTGCTCGGCCTGTGGCTCCTGACCCTGCTCTCCCCGGAAACCCTGCTGTTCGGCACCGGCGACCTGCGCCTGGCCCTGGGCTGGCTGCCCAGCCTGAGCTACGGACCGGATACCTACCGCCTGGCCGAAACCGCCGTGGTGGCCAGCAACCTGGTGGCAGTGGGCCTGTTTGCCGGAGCCATGACCCGGGGACGCTGGCTGGCCTACCTGCTGGTGCCCCTGTTCTTCCTCGGCGCCGCCCTGGTACGCAGCCTGGGGGCGGCCTTGCTGGCGGGCCCCGGGGACTTCCTCGACTGGCTGACCCCCGGAGTGGAACAGGGCCTGCGCCTGGGGGCCATGACCCTGGGCCTGCTGTTGCTGCTGCCGCCCCTGGGACGCCTGATCCTGGCGGCCCTGGCCCTGCTGATCGGCGCCATCCTGGTGAACCTGGCCCCCATCGACCCCTATTCCCCCGCCGCCCTGGCCCTCTGGCGCCAGGGCCACTTCCTCAACTTCAACGGCCTGACCCGCTGGATTTCCACCATCTGGCCCTTCCTGGCCCTGCCCTACCTGTTTCTGGTCAGCCGCCGGCTGTGAACCCGGGCGCCCCGGACCGGCTCAGCCGCCCGCCCCGAGGAAGCGGCCGATTTCCACGCCGATGACGATCATCCAGGTCAGGATGGCGATGCCCACCGCGGCCGCGGCGATGTCCTTGATCACCTTGATCTTCTCGTTGTGTTTTTCCTCGACGAAGTCGCAGAGGGCTTCGATCGCGCTGTTGACGATTTCGGCGACGAGCACGAAGGCGGTCACCACCAGGATCAGCAGGAAGTCGAGCCAGGCGCGCAAGGCGAAGGCGCCGGCGAGGACGACCACCGACAGCGCCAGCTTGTAGGCCACCGACCAGTCGTAGAGCACCGCGTAGCGCAGGCCGGAAACGACGGTGGCGATCTTGCGCAGCGGGTGATAGCCGGGTTCGCCGATCCCTAGGAATTTGTGCCGCATCGTCCGCTCCAACGCCAGAAAGGCAGCCGGTGGAACAGGCTGCTCCACAGCAGGCCGAAGATGATCCCAGCCAGGATATCGCTCAGGAAATGCACCTGCAGGTAGGTCCGCGAGACGGCGACCAAGCCGACCAGCGCTATCCCGATCGCCAGCGGCCCAGCCTGCTGCGACCGTTCCCGCCACAGCAGCCAGGCGGCGACGAAGGCGGTGACCTGCATCGCATGGCCGCTCGGGAAGCTGGCGTCGGCCGGCATTGCCGCCAGCGCCGGGAAGAGGTCGGGGCGCTCGCGATCGATCAGCCACTTCAGTATCTGCGCCACCCCGGCCGCGCCGAGCACGGCGAGCGGCAGGAAGAGGCGCTGCCGCCCGTCCCCCGGGCCGTACCAGGCGAGGCCGGCGGCCAGCGGCAGCAGCACGGCCAGCGAACCGAGCCAGGTGACGGCGCTCATGGCGCTGGTCAGCAGCGGGTGCTGCCAGGTGTGCATCAGCGAGAGCCAGGCGCCGTCCATCGCCCGCTCACCCCTCGCGGTCGGTGCCCTGGCGGGCGAGCAGCTTCTCCTTGTGCAGCGAGAGGGCGATCGAGATGCCGATGAAGGTCGCGACGACGGCCAGCGAGAAGCCGATCGGGATCTTGTAGAGGTCGATCAGCAGCATCTTGACGCCGATGAAGACGAGCACCGCAGCCAGGCCGTACTTGAGCAGCGAGAAGCGGCCGGCCATGTCGGCGAGCAGGAAGTACATGGCGCGCAGGCCGAGGATGGCGAAGATGTTCGAGGTCAGGACGATGAAGGGGTCGCCGGTGATGGCGAAGATGGCCGGGATCGAATCGACGGCGAAGATGAGGTCGGAAATTTCCACCAGCACCAGCGCCAGGAACAGCGGCGTGGCGTAGCGGATGCCGTCCTGGTGGACGAAGAAGCGTTCGCCGTGCAGGCCGTCGGTGATCTTCATGTGGCCGCGCAGCCACTTGAGCAGCGGGTTGTTGGCGAGGTCCGGCTGTTCGTTGGCGAACCACCACATCTTGATGCCGGTGACCAGCAGGAAGGCGCCGAACAGGTAGAGAATCCAGTGGAACTGGGCGATCAGCCAGGCGCCGGCGAAGATCATCCCGGTACGCATCAGGATGGCGCCGAGCACGCCGTAGATCAGCACCCGTTTCTGCAGTTCCAGGGGGATGCCGAAGAAGGCGAAGAGCATCAGCCAGACGAAGACGTTATCGACGGCCAGCGATTTCTCGATCAGGTAGCCGGTGATGAATTCCAGCGTTTTCTGGTTGGCCAGTTCGCGGCCGGCGGCGCCGTCCAGATACCACCACAGACCGGCGGCGAACAGGAAGGACACGGAAACCCAGATCACCGACCAGGTGGCGGCCTCGCGGATGCTGACGCGGTGCTGCTTGCCGCCGCCGACCAGAAACAGGTCGATGGCCAGCATCACCAGCACGATGCTGCCGAAAGCCGTCCATAACCAGACATTGCCGATGGTTTCCATGATCCCTCCCGTTCTTCGGTTTCAAATAATCCTAAAAACCTCACCACAGAGACACAAAGACACAGAGAAGTTCAAAAACAATGGCTTGCATTATCTTCTGCGCTCACCTAGAAAGTGACCTGGCCTTCCAGGACAAGTCTTTGTTTTTCCTCGGCGTCTCTGTGCCTCTGTGGTTTAACTGAGGTTTTATGGATAATTTAGCTAATGTGAATGGCATTTGTCGAAGCGCTACGCGGCAGCGCCGCGTTGCCGGCCAGACCGTTACCCCAGGCGTCGAGCGCGCCGAGGAACAGGCGTTCCTCGCCCCGCGCCAGGTGGCCGTCGCTGCTGATTACCGAGATGATAAGCCGGAGCACCGCGTAGCGGGCCTCCACCTCGGTCACCTCGGCGAACAGGCCGGCCAGCAGGTCGGGCGAGACACGCCAGTCGGCGGCACCGCCGGCCAGCCGCGAGACGTCGGCGCAGAACTCGTGCAGGACCTGGACGAAGCCTTCGCGGCTGATGCCCAGCGCGGCGAAGCTACCGCGCCGGTTGAGCACTTCCAGCTCGCATTCGTCGAGCCGGCCGTCGGCGAGCAGGGCGAGGACCACTAGGCGGGCCTTCGCCGACGCACTGTTGATCGGGTAGGCGCGCAGCGGGTGGCGGGGTTCGCTGAGCTGCGGGAACATGGCACGGGCCTGCATCGTCATCATGGTCATTTCCTCTCGTTCATCTTGCAACATGGGGTGATTCTTTCCAGTGCAGCCTCCTTCGGTGTGGGCGCGGGCAAAAGCCAGCACCGGGGGCAATCCCTCGCGGCGGGCGAGGTCCTCAACCTGGCCGAGCGGGGCATCGCAAAAGGCGTTGCAATCTTCGACGGTGATCATGGGGGGCTCCTCTGGGTATCGGCTGCGGGAAGTCCGCGGCACATGGGCGCAATTTACGGCCGCATTGATTTCCAATGAATGGATAATATTGGTGTTCCAACTTCCGTTTTATGGAAACGTATGAAGCCCGACGATCTCAACTTCCGTCATCTGCTCTACTTCTGGGCGGTCGCCAAGGAAGGCAGCATCACCCGCGCCGCCGAGCGTCTCGGCCTGTCGGTGCAGGCGATCAGCACCCAGCTCGGCCAGCTCGAACGTCAGCTCGGCCAGGCCCTGCTCGCGCCGCGCGGCCGTTCGCTGACCCTGACCGAGGCGGGGCGGACCGCGCTCGCCCATGCCGACCAGATCTTCCAGCTCGGCGACCGCCTGCGCGATGCGCTGGCCGAGCCTTCGGCCGGCCGCATCCGCCTCGCCGTCGGCATCACCGACGCGGTGCCCAAGCTGATCGCCTTCCGCGTGCTCGAAGGCGTTCTGCAGGCGCATCCGCAACTGCGCCTCGAATGCAGCGAAGGTGAGTTCGACCACTTACTCGGCGAACTTGCGGTCAACCGGCTCGACCTCGTGCTTGCCGACCGCTCGGCGCCGCAACGCGCCAATTTGCGCCTGCAGTCGAAACTGCTCGGCAACCTGGCGATTGCGCTTTACGCGGCGCCGCAGTTGCATGACCAGTACGCCAGCGGCTTCCCGGCCGCCATGCAGGGCATGCCGCTGCTGCTGCCGGTACGTGGCGACCCGCTGCGCACCGGCATCGATGCCTGGCTGGAAGCGAACGACATCGTCCCGCAGGTGATCGGCGAGTTTTCCGACAGCGCCCTGCTCAAGACCTTCGGTCGCGCCGGCCTCGGCATTTTCCCGGCGCCGCTCGCCCTGCAGGAAGACATCCGCGCCCAGTTCGGCGCCCTGCCCATCGGCGAGCTGTCGGGCGTCAGCGAAAGCTGGTACGCCATCGCCACCCAACGCCGCCTGCAGCACCCGGCCGTGGAGACGCTGTTCGCGGCGGGAGGCGGATTCATCGGTGGCGGGACCGAGCCGGCATCCTGAACCCGGATTTCCGTCGCAACACCACCCCGTAAGACGGCCCCGGAGCAACCCGAATCGGGTAGCCCCGGTCCCGAATCGGGGGGCAAAACGGCATGAGGCCGGGTTATCATGCGCAGCTTGTCGCGGTTGCCTGGACCCCTCATGAAATCCCCCATCATTGCCCCCATCGCCCTGCTGGCCCTGCTGACCCTGGCGGCCTGCCAGGATGAAACGCCTCCCCCGGAGCAGAGCGAATCCCGCCCGGCCCTGACCGTCGAGCTGGCCCGGCCGGAAACGGCCAACTGGGTGCGCAGTCTGAGCGCCAACGGCAATGTGGCGGCCTGGCAGGAGGCGGTGATCGGTGCCGAAGTGGCCGGCTACCGGATCGCCGAGGTGCTGGTGGACGTGGGCGCCCAGGTCAGGAAAGGCCAGGTCCTGGCCCGCATTGATGCCTCCACCATGGCCAGCGAGGTAGCCGAGGCCCGGGCGGCGGTGGCGGAGCTGGAAGCTTCCGTTGCCGAGGCCAGGGCCAACGCCAAGCGGGCCGAGGAGCTGCAGGCCAGGGGCTTCTACAGCCAGCAGATGAAGACCCAGTACCAGACGGCCGAACAGGGCGCCGCCGCCCGCCTGGCCGCCGCCCGGGCCCGGCTGCAGGCGGCCGAACTGCGCCTGGGGCGCACCAATGTGCTGGCCCCCGACGACGGGGTGATCTCGGGCCGCGCCGCCACCGTCGGTTCCCTGACCCAGGCAGGCCAGGAGCTGTTCCGCCTGATCCGCGGCGGCCGGCTGGAATGGCGGGCCGAGGTGCCTTCCGCCGATCTGGCGGCCCTGCGTCCGGGCATGCCCGCACAGCTCACCGGACCGGGCGGCGAAACCGTGCCGGGCCGGGTGCGCAGCGTCGCCCCCAGCGTCAATCCCGAATCCCGCAACGGCATCGTCTACGTGGACCTGGACCCCAGCCCGGCGGTGCGGGCCGGCATGTTCGCCCGAGGCGAGTTCCAGCTGGGCGAGGCGACGGCCCTCACCGTGCCGGCCAGCGCCCTGGTCCTGCGCGACGGCTTCACCTACCTGTTCCGCCTCGAGGGGGAAGACCGGGTGGCCCTCACCAAGGTCACCCCGGGCCGCCGCCAGGGGGAACGGGTGGAGATCATCGAGGGGCTGCCCGAGGGTGCCGCCATCGTCGCGGCCGGCGCCGGCTTCCTGGCCGACAATGACCGGGTGCGGCTGGCCCCCGGCAAGACAACTGCCGCAGGTCCGACCCCATGAACGTCTCCGCCTGGTCCATCCGCAACCCCATCCCGGCCATCCTGCTGTTCGTGATGCTGACCCTGGCCGGCCTGGTGGCCTTCAAGGCCATGAAGATCCAGCAGTTCATGGACGTGGACCTGCCCATGGTCACGGTGGCGGCCGCCCTGCCCGGCGCCGCCCCGGGACAGCTGGAAACCGAGGTGGCCCGGAAGCTGGAAAATTCCATCGCCACCGTCCAGGGGCTGAAGCACCTGTACACCAAGGTCCAGGACGGCATGGTGACCCTCACCGCCGAATTCCGCCTGGAAAAACCCACCCAGGAAGCGGTGGACGATGTGCGCGACGCGGTTTCCCGGGTCCGCTCCGACCTGCCCGGGGACCTGAAGGACCCGATCATCAGCCGGGTCTCGGTGACCGGCGCTCCCATCCTCACCTACACGGTGGCCTCCAGCCGCATGGACGAGGAGGCCCTGTCCTGGTTCGTGGACAACACGGTGAGCAAGGCCGTGCTCAGCGCCCGGGGCGTGGGCGCCGTGGCCCGGGTGGGCGGGGTGACCCGGGAAGTACGGGTGGAGCTGGACCCGGCCCGGATGCTCGCCCTGGGCGCCTCCGCCGCCGACGTGTCGCGCCAGCTGCGCCAGATCCAGCAGGAAGCCTCCGGGGGCCGGGCCGACATCGGCGGGGTCGAGCAATCGGTGCGCACCATCGGCACCGTGCAGACGGCCGCCGAGCTGGCGGCCATGGATGTGCCGCTCTCGGACGGCCGCCGGGTACGCCTGGACCAGCTGGCCACGGTGAGCGACAGCATCGCCGAGCGGCGCAGCGCCGCCCTGCTGAACGGCAAGCCGGTGGTGAGTTTCGAGATTTCCCGCAGCCGCGGGGCCGGGGAAGTGGAGGTGGCCGAGTCCGTGGCCGTCGTGCTGGAACGGCTGCGGGCCGAGCATCCGGACATCGAGATCACCGAGGCTTTCAACTTCGTGGACCCGGTGACCGAGAACTTCGACGGCTCCATGAAGCTGCTCATCGAAGGGGCGCTGCTGGCCATCGTGGTGGTCTGGCTGTTCCTCCGGGACGGGCGCGCCACCTTCGTGGCCGCCACGGCCCTGCCCCTGTCGGTGGTGCCCACCTTCGCCGCCATGTACCTGATGGGTTTCACCCTCAACGTGGTGACCCTGCTTTCCATGTCCTTGGTGGTGGGCATCCTGGTGGACGATGCCATCGTCGAAATCGAGAACATCATGCGCCACCTGCGCATGGGCAAGATGCCCTTCCAGGCCGCCATGGAGGCCGCCGACGAGATCGGCCTGGCGGTGATCGCCACCACCTTCACCCTGATCGCCGTGTTCCTGCCCACCGCCTTCATGAGCGGCGTGGCCGGCAAGTTCTTCGTCCAGTTCGGCTGGACGGCGGCCATCGCCGTGTTCTTCTCCCTGGTCGTCGCCCGCATGCTGACGCCGATGATGGCGGCCTACCTGCTCAAACCGGTCGGGGACCATTCCCAACCCCGCTGGCTGACCATCTATGAAGGCTGGGCCGCCTGGTGCCTGCGGCACCGGCTCGCCACCCTGGCCGGCGCCGCCCTGTTCTTCTTCGGCTCCTTTGCCCTGGTGCCCCTGCTGCCCACCGGCTTCCTGCCTCCCGACGACCTGTCCCAGACCCAGGTGCACCTGGAACTGCCCCCCGGCACCCCCTACGCGCAGACCTTCGCCGCCGCCGAACAGGCGCGCCGCATCGTTTCGGAGAATCCCCACGTGCGCCTGGTCTACACCGCCCTGGGGGGTGGCTCCGCCGGCAAGGACCCGTTCGCCCCCTCGGGGGCCGCGGAAGTACGCAAGGCTACCCTGACCCTGAACCTGACCCCCCGCCAGGAGCGGAACGGGGTCACCAAGCAGCAGGTGGAAAGCGCCCTGCGGCAGGCCCTGGGCGTCATCCCCGGGGCCCGCATCAAGGTGGGGCTGGCCTCCAGCAACGAGAAATACGTGCTGGTGCTGGCTGGGGAAGACGGCCAGGCCCTCTCCACCCATGCCCGGCTGGTGGAACAGGAGCTACGCAGCATCCCCGGCATCGGCGCGGTCACGACCACGGCCAGCCTGACCCGGCCGGAACTGGTGATCCGCCCCGATTTCGCACGCATGGCCGACCTGGGCGTGACCTCGGCCGCCATCGCCGACACCCTGCGCATCGCCACCGCCGGCGACTACGACCAGGGCCTGGCCAAGCTGAACCTGGCCCAGCGCCAGATTCCCATCGTCGTCAAACTGCCCGAGGCGGCCCGCACCGATTTTGCCTTGCTGCGCCAGCTCACCGTGCCCGGCAGGCATGGCCCGGTGCAGCTCGCCAACATCGCCGAACTCAGCATCGGCGGCGGGCCGGCGGAAATCGACCGCTATGACCGGCTGCGCAACATCAACTTCGAGATCGAGCTGAACGGCCAGCCCCTGGGGGACATCGAACGGGCCACCCTGAACCTGCCCAGCCTCCGGCAGCTGCCCCCCGGCATCATCCAGAGCACCGTGGGCGACGCCGAGGCCATGGCCGAACTGTTCCAGAGCTTCGGCCTGGCCATGGCCACCGGGGTGTTGTGCATCTACATCGTGCTGGTCCTGCTGTTCAAGGATTTCGTCCAGCCGGTGACCATCCTCGCCGCCCTGGTGCTCTCGGTGCCGGGGGCCTTCCTGGCCCTGTTCGTGGCCCGCCAGGCCGTGTCCATGCCCTCCATGATCGGCATGATCATGCTCATGGGGATCGCCACCAAGAACTCCATCCTGCTCGTGGACTACGTCATCCTGGCCCGCCGGGAACACGGCCTGGACCGCTTCGAAGCCCTCCTCGACGCCTGCCGCAAGCGGGCCCGGCCCATCATCATGACCACCATCGCCATGGGCGCCGGCATGCTGCCCATCGCCCTGGGCATAGGGGTGGACCCCAGCTTCCGCTCCCCCATGGCCACCGTGGTGATCGGCGGCCTGATCACCTCCACCTTCCTGAGCCTGCTGGTGATCCCGGTGGTGTTCACCTACGTGGACGACCTGATCCTGGCGCTCCGGACCAGGCTGCGCCGGGGCCAGCCCCAGGCTTCCTGACCCTGCCCCCGCCGGGGCAGGCGCCGCAGGCGTCATGCAAGCGGTATCATCCGGTTTTTCCCAGCGGCGGGATTCATGATCTCCCTCGACAAGGAAGCTCCCCAGGGCAACCACAGCCAGCGCTCCGACTGGGGCGCCGGCTACGGCCTGCTGGTGATCCTGGCCGGGCTGTTCAGTCCCTGGCTGCAGTTCGCGCCCGGCGCCGCCCCCCTGTTCTGGCTGCCCCTGGGCGTGGTCCTGGGGGCCCTGCTGCGGGAAGGGGTGCGCACCCTCCCCGGCCTCTGCCTCGGCCTGCCCCTGGCTTACCTGTTCGCCGGGGAAGCCTTCTCCTGGGCCCTGGCCCTGGGCCTGCTCGATGTCTGCGCCCTGGTGCTGCTCACCGCCCTGATGCGGCGGCTGGATTTCGATCCCTACCTGCGCCAGCGCCGGGACGGCTGGCTGCTGCTCGGGGTCGGGGTACTGCTCGGCAGCCTGCTCATCATCGCCGGGCAGCATCTGCTCTTTCCCAGCCTGCCCCAGCGCTTCCCGGCCCCCGGCTACAGCGTTTCCCTGGGCCTCCTCACCGGCGCCCTGCCCGTGCTCGCCTATTCGAGCCAGAAACTGCGTCAGCAGGACTGGCGCCAGGTGCTGAGCGACTGGAGCATGGCCTGGGCCCTGCCCACGGGGCTCCTGTGCTGGATGCTCCTGTCCCTGAGCAACACCCCCCAGATGCCGGCCGCCCTGCTCCCGGTCCTGGGCCTGCTCTGGATGATCTGGTTCACCCTGGACCGGGGCCTGGGCAGCGCCGTCACCGCCCTGCTCCTGAGCGCCCTGCTGCTGGGGTGGATGCTGGCCACCCAACACCAGCTCACGCCCCTGCAGCTGGAAGGCAGCTGGGGCCTGCTGCTGGCCATGGGGGTGCTGGTGAGCACCGTCTCCCCCCTGCTGGCCGAGCTGCGCATCCGCGACCGGCGCGTGCGCCTGGCCCTGGAAGGCACCCAGACCGCCATCTGGGACTGGCACCTGAAAAGCGGCTCCCTGCTGTTCTCCCAGGGCTGGCTGCCGCACCTGGGCTACCCGGAAAGTCCCGCCGGCCTGAGCGCCGAAGGCTGGGAAAAGATGATCCACCCGGAGGACCTGCCCGCCTACCGGAGCAGCCTGCAGGAGCACCTGGAAGGCCGGAGCACCCTGTTCCGCAACGAGTTCCGGATCCGCGGCCTGGAGGAGGAACCCCGCTGGTTGATTGCCCGGGGCCGCATCACCGAACGGGACATCCGCGGCCGCCCCCTGCGCCTGCTCGGCACCCTGGTGGACATCAGCACCCAGAAGGCCACCAAGCGTTACCTGCAGTTGCTGGAGCGAGCCCTGCACGCGGCCCGGGACGCGGTGGCCATCATCGACCTGCAGGAGCCCGAGCAGGCCGTGCTGTTCGCCAATCCGGCCCTGGAGCAGCTGACCGGCTACGAACAGGCCCAGGTGCGGGGCAAACCCCTCTCCTTCCTGAGCCCGGACCGCCGCAATTCCGCCGGCGTCCTGCTGGCCCAGGCCCTGGCCAGCGGCGACCCCACCCACGGCCAGCACTGGGTGGAGCGCCGGGACGGTTCGGGTTTCTGGAGCCATCTGAGCATTTCCCCGGTACGGGATGAGCGGGGCAGCATCAGCCACTGCATCGCCATCTTCAGCGACGTGAGCGCCGAGGTCCGGGCCCAGGAGCACCTGAAGGAGCGGGACGAGCTGCTGCAGAAGCTGTCCCAGCAAGTGCCCGGACTGATCTTCCAGTACCTGCTGCCGATCCGGGGCGAGCCGTCCTTCCCCTATACCAGCGACGGCCTGCGCCAGCTGTTCGGCCTGGAGCCGGAGCAGCTGCGCCACGATGCCAGTGCCTTCTTCGAAGCCCTGCACCCCCACGACCGGCTGCGCATGGAAACCGGCCTGAGTGGTCAGCGGGCTGCCCTGCATCCCTGGCGGGACGAGTTCCGGGTGCGCCTGGACGGGCGGGAATACTGGCGCGAGGGCCATGCCATTCCCGAGCTCCAGGCCAATGGGGACATCCTCTGGCATGGCTACATCAAGGACATCAGCGAACAGGTGCGCCTGGTGATGGCCCTGGGGGAAAGCGAGGCCCGCTTCCGGGCCATCGCCAACGCCACGCCAATGCTGATCTGGCTGGCCGACGCCGCCGGCCACTGCGTCTGGTTCAACCAGGCCTGGTTCGATTTCACCGGCCTGCGCTTCCACCTGGCCCCGGGCAGTTCCTGGATGGAACAGGTGCACCCGGAGGAGCGTTGGGAAGTCCAGCGCCTGGTGGAACAGCAGATGGCCCTGCGCCTACCCTTCCGCCTGGAGTGCCGGGTCCGGCACCGGGATACCCAGTGGCGCTGGGTGATCAACCAGGGGGTGCCGCGCCAGAATGAAAGGGGCGAGTTCATGGGCTACATCGGCGCCTGCATGGATATCGATGAGCAGAAACGGGTCGAACTGGCCCTGCGCCAGTCCCGGGAAGAGCTGCGTCAGATGGGCCTGCGGGAGGAGGAGGTGCTGGAACAGGAGCGCAAGCGCATCGCCAGCCAGGTCCACGACGAACTGGGACAGCTGCTGACCGCCCTGAAAATGGGCATTTCCGCCCTGCGCCTGCGCTTCAAGCACGTGGCCGGCCTCTCCGAGCAGGTCCACAGCCTCAATGAGCTGAGCACCCGGGCCTTCCGGGTGGTCCGCCAGGTCACCTCCCACCTGCGCCCCCAGGCCCTCAACCACGGCCTGCGCCCGGCCCTGGAATGGCTGGCCCAGGAAACCACCCAGAGCACCGGCCTGCAGGTCCGGGCCGATTGCCCGGAAATGAACTGCCAGCCCGGGGAGGCGGCCAGTACCGCCCTGTTCCGCCTGGCCCAGGAAGGCATCACCAATGTGCTCAAGCACGCCCGGGCCCGCCAGGCCGAGATCAGTTTGTCATGTCGGCACGCTTGCCTTATCCTGATCGTCCGCGATGACGGGGTCGGCTTCCAGGCCGATGGGCCCAATACCCCGACCGGCTATGGTCTCCTGGGCATGCGTGAACGGGCCCAGAACCTGGGTGGGGAGTTTCGTATAGTGAGCAGTCCGGGACAGGGCACCACCCTGTTCCTGTCAATTCCAGTGGAGCGGAATCATGAGTGCGACACGTGTCATTGTTGTCGATGATCACACCCTGGTCAGGGCCGGGATTCGCGAGCTGCTGTCCACCACTGATGACATCTGCGTGGTGGGCGAAGCCACCAACGGCGCCGAGGCCATGGGCCTGATCCGCCAGCAGGAAGCCGACCTGCTCCTGCTCGACCTCTCCATGCCCGGTGTGGCGGGGGTAGACCTGATCCGCCGCCTGATCGCCGAATTCCCCCGTCTGCCCATCCTGATGCTGAGCATGCACAACGACGGAGCCATCGTCAGCCGCATCCTCAAGGCCGGGGCCAAAGGCTACGTGACCAAGGACTGCGAGCCGGAAACCCTGCTGGGCGCCATCCGCAAGGTGGCCCGGGGCGGGCGCTTCATCGACCCGGCCCTGGTGGACGACATGGTGTTCGAACACGGGGAACCGGAAAGTCCCCAGCGGGTCCTCTCGGATCGGGAGTTCCAGATCCTGCAGAAACTGAGCAGCGGCCTGACCCTGGCGGAAATCGCCGCCGAACTGTGCCTCAGCCCCAAAACCGTGAGCACCCACAAGACCCGGCTGATGCAGAAACTGCGCCTCAAGACCAGCGCCGACATCATCCGCTACGCCCTGAACCACAACCTGGGCGCCTCCAGCCCCCGCTGAGCCTCGACCCGGCCCAAGGATGTAGGAAAACACCTACATCAAAGTAGTCGGGATTCCGACACCCCATTCAGAGCATCCCGATGGTGGTTTCCCCCATGGATCATGACAATGAATCCATGCTAGGAGAGGGAGACTGCCATGAAGATACTGATCATCGACCCCCATGGATTGGCCCAGGAGGCCTTCCAGCATGGCGATGCCGTGGGCAATGACATCCTGCGCTCCCACGGCATCCTGGAAACGGTCTGGATGCTCGGTGTCGAACAGCCTCAGGTCGTGGTCATCATCCGCCCCCCCGGTCCCGACGTGGACTGGGTCAAGCTCTCCCGCATCACCTGCCCCCTGGCCCATGTGGTCTGCCTGCCCGTCTCCGGACAGCCCAGGGAAACCTGTTCCCGCCTGCAGGAATTCTGGCAGCAACTACCCAGCCCGGCCCTGCCCTGAAAAGGAAAGCGGAGGAGAAAATCATGAACCCCCTGTCCTGCCTTGCCGCCCCTGGCACCCCGCTGCCGCAAACCCCCGCCTGGTTCTCCGGCCCCCCCATGGTGTTCCGGGAACTGTATGCCCTGCGTGACCGCATCCACCGGCGGGAAGCCCGGGTGGCCCGCTACCTGCGCCACCTCTCCGTGGCCGCCCTGGGGGTGCTGCTCAGCGCCCTGCTGGTGAGCCAGTATGCCGTGGCCGCCGCCGCCCCGGCTCCCCGCCCGGCCAGCATTGTCCTGGTGGCCCTGCTGCCCGTCCTCTGCGCCCTGACCATCTTCGCCGTACATGTGCTGGAGATGCGCTTTGCCGACATGGGCGACGATGGCTGCTACGCCCACACCCTGCAGACCCACCTGCACCACGTGCACTTGGAGATGCTCCCCCAGGACCCGGACCCGGTGGAAAAGCTGATTCTCCAGGACGCCCGGCAGTGGCTCTCCGCCCTGGCCCAGCAGCGCCCGATCCGGCCCGCCCTGATCGGTGCCGGCCTGCGCCTGGGCCGGTGAAACCGGCGCCACCGGCATGGGGCGCATCATTCCCCTCCAGGGTCTGGCCCCCGGCCTTCTGCCGGAGGAGGCCAGCCTGGCCCGACCGGAGCAGTTCTACCAGGACAGCGCCGCCACCTACCGGCACATCTTCAATGTGGTCAGGGAAGGGGTGCTGATCTACACCTGGGATGGGCGGCTGGCGGAAACCAACCAGGCCGCCCTGGAGCTGCTGGGCTATTCCCGCCAGCAACTGCTGGGGCGGCAGACCCGCTTTCTTGCCGCCCCCGGTCGCAAGCAGCTGCCCGGCCTGTTCCGGGCCCTGCGGCTGGCCCTGGCCGGCCGGCCCCAGCAGCTGGAATTCTGGATTCGCCATGGCCAGGGCCACAGCCTGCCCCTGCAGCTGAAGCTGGTCCGGGGCGAATTCGGCGGCCAGCCGGCCATCATTGCCCTGGCCCGGGACGGGCGCCAGCAGAGTCCCCATTTCGACCCGCTCACCGGCCTGCCCAACCGCAACCTGCTGGGGGAACGCCTGCGACTGGAGATGGGACGCATCAGGAAGCATGGGGGACGTCTGGCCATCGCCTACCTGGACCTGGATGGCTTCAAGCCCATCAATGACGAACTGGGCCACGACATCGGCGACCAGGTGCTGCGGGCCCTGGGGCAGCGGCTCCAGGGCTTGATCGGCCCCAGGGGCAGCGTCGCCCGGATCGGCGGCGATGAATTCATCTGCCTGCTGCCCCTGAAGCCCGGCGAACAGCACGGCCCCCGCCTGGAGCTGCTGCTGGAAGCCATCGCATCCCCCTGTCTCGAACTGACACCCCGACTCAGCCTGTCTGGCAGCCTGGGGGTCACCTTTTTCCCCGACGACGATGAAAGCCCGGACCTGCTGCTGCGCCATGCGGACCTGGCCATGTACGAAGCCAAACGACAAGGGAGTAACCGCATCGCCTATTTCGATGTGGCCGCCGCCCGGCGGGAAAACGAACTCCAGCAGACCCGCCGCGCCATCCGGCTGGGCTTGCAGCAGCAGCAGTTCCGCCTCTTCTATCAGCCCAAGGTGGACATGCGCCGGGGCACAGTAGTGGGCCTGGAGGCCCTGATCCGCTGGCAGCATCCGGAACGGGGCCTGCTGCCGCCCGCAGCCTTCCTGCCGGCCGCGGAAAATGACGAGCTGATCGTCAGCATTGGCCAATGGACGCTGAAAACGGCCCTGGCCCAGATTCAGAGCTGGTGGCAGCAGGGCCTGAACCTGGGGGTCAGCGTCAATCTCTCGGCCCGGCATCTGCACCACCCGGAATTCATGGCACACCTGCAACGGCTGCTGGCCGACTATCCCACCCTGGAGCCCGGCCAGCTGGAGCTGGAAATCCTGGAAACCACGGCCCTGGAAAATACCGGCAGGGCCCGGGAAATCATCAATAGCTGCGCCAGACTGGGGGTGGGCTTTTCCCTGGACGACTTCGGCACCGGCTATTCCTCCCTGGCCTACCTCAAAACCCTGCCGGCCACCACCTTGAAGATCGACCAGTGTTTCATCCGGGACATCCTGCACGAACCGGGGGAAGTGGCCATAGTCCAGGGCATCATCAGCTTGGCCCGGGCCTTCCGCCAGCAGGTGATCGCCGAGGGGGTGGAAACGGCGGAATGCGGGGCCCTGCTGCTGCAGCTGGGCTGTGACCAGGCCCAGGGCTACGGCATCGCCCATCCCATGCCCGCCGATCAGGTCCCCGGCTGGCTGCGCAGCTGGCGCCCACCCGCCCTATGGCAGCAGCTGGCCGACAAACGCTGGGCCCAGGAAGATCATTCCCTGCTGGCCATAGGAGTCGAGCACCGGCACTGGATCAAGGGCATCCTCGAGTACATCGGCACCGGCCAGCCCCTGGGGGACGACAGCCTGTTCGACCCGGGCATGACCCGGCTGGGACGCTGGTACGAAGGCCGGGGCCGGGCCCTCTATGGCGACAGCCCGGAATTCGCCAACCTGGAAGCCCCCTTGCGCCAGATTCATGTGAGTGTGCAGGAAATCGCCGAACTGCTGGCCCGGGAGCAGCCGCAAGCCGCCCGCCAGCGGGTCGCCGCCCTGGAAGCCCAGCGGGATCAGGTGCTGGCAGCCCTGACCCGTCTCCAGCTCCGGGTGGCGCATCCGGTTCAGGGTTCCAGGTTGCAGTAGGTCAGCAAGGCACTCAGGGCGCTGGCGGCCCCCAGGGGCAACTGGTAATCCACATGCCGGCTCAGCTGGGTGCGGCCCGGGTTGATCTCCACCGTGGGAATGCCTGCCTGGATGGCCTGCACCACCGGCTGGGCGATGTAGGGAAAGACACTGGTGGTGCCGATGGAAAACACCAGATCAAAGCCCTCTTCCAGGGCATCCATAAACTGGTTCAGGGCCTCCTCCGGCAGCATCTCGCCAAACAGCACCACCTCGGGCCGCATGGCCCCGCCGCAGGCCGGGCACTGGGGCGGCAGGGAACGTCCCACCAGGCTTTCCACCTGCTCCCGGCAACCACAGGCGGAGCATTCCAGGCGATGCACATCTCCATGGATTTCCACCACGTTGCTACTCCCCGCAGCCCGATGCAGGCCATCCACATTCTGGGTGAGCACCATCACGTAGGGTAGCTCCCGTTCCAGACGGGCCAGGGCGTGGTGCGCCGCGTTGGGGCCCGCCGCCCGGCAGTTGCGTTCGATCTGGGCTAGGTATTTCCAGGTGATTTCCGGCCGCCGCCGCAACATGGCCCCGGACAGGGCTTCCTCGATGGGAATGCCTTCTTCGGTCAGGTCATCCTCATACAGACCGCCTATGCCCCGGTAGGTGGGCAGGCCGGAATCGGCGGAAACTCCCGCGCCGGTGATGAACAGGGTGCGCCGGGATTGGCGAAGCAGGGCGGCGATCTCCTGCAGGGCCTGGGCATGGATTTGACTGGACATTTGCACGGCATATAAAAGGAAGCCGCCATTTTACCCCCGGGGCTTTACAGTTTTCCCACCAGGGCCCCGAGCATCATCCACAGGGCAGTACCCAGCATCAGGCAGGCAAAGGCGGCCCGCAGGCGCCGCTCCGGCCAGCGGTGGGCCAGGGCCACGCCGCTGGACACCGTCAGCAGGCCGCCCAGGGCCAGCACTCCGCCCAACCCCCAGCTCACCTGTCCGGCACGGGCATAAACCAGCAGGGCCACCAGGGAGGCAGGCAGCACCAGGGCCAGGGAGAGGCTCTGGGCCCTGGTCTGGGGCTGGCCGAACCAGCGGGTGAAGAAGGGATTGGCCACCAGCCCGCCGCCTATGCCCAGCAAGCCCGAGGAAGTGCCGCCTATCACCCCCACCAGGGGCAGGTAGCGGGCGGGCAGGGTCCGTGACTCCGCTGCCGCCGCTGCTGGCCGCAACAAGCGCCGGAACAGCCCCAGGGCCAGCCAGAGCATGAACAGGCCGAACAGCAGACGCAGGGTGAAGGAATCCAGCCGGTTGGCCACCTGGGCCGTGGCCCAGGTGGTGGCCGCCGCCAGCCCCCCCAGCTGCAGCGCCAGGGCCAGTGACACCGGGTGGCGCTGCTGGTAACGCCAGAAGGCAATCAACAGATTGGGCACCATCATCACCAGGGCCGTGCCCTGGGCCTGTTGCTGCTCCAGGCCGAAGGCCAGGGCCAGGACAGGAATGGCAAGAATGCCGCCGCCGATCCCGAACAGGCCCCCGAGCAAGCCCAGAAATCCCCCCAGAACCAGCATTCCGCCCCACAAGCACCAGGACAAATCCGGCATCCCCGGCCTCCATGCCATGCAAAAGAGGACCATGATATTCAGCGCATCAGGCAATACAATGGCGCCAGGATCAATTGATTCGTACGTTTGATTTCACAATGGACCGAGCCTCCGACCTGGACTTCTTCGCCCTGCTTGCCCGCCATCCCAGCCTGGCCGCCGCGGCCCAGGAACTTGGCCTGAGCCCGCCCGCCGTGAGCCGCCGTCTGGCGCAGCTGGAAACCCGGCTGGGCGCCAGGCTGATGAACCGGACCACCCGGCGCCTCAGCCTCACCCCGGAAGGGGAGCGCTATCTGGAGGAGGGGAAGCGCATCCTGCGCGACATCGAGAGCCTGGAGCATTCCCTGGGTGCCAGCCGCGACGTGCCCCGGGGACTGCTGCGGGTGAATGCCTCCTTCGGCTTTGGCCGACGGCTCCTGGGTCCCGCCATTTCGGATTTCGTCCGCCGTTATCCGGAAATGGAAATCCAGCTGCACCTCTCGGACCGGCCTTTGAACCTGGTCGCCCACGGTCTGGACCTGGGCATCCGCTTCGGCGAACCCCCCGATGCCCGCATCCTGGCCCGGCCCATCGCCCGCAACCGGCGGGTCCTGTGCGCCACCCCGACCTACCTGGAGCAGCGGGGCCGCCCCCGGACGCCCCGGGAACTGCAGCAGCACGCCTGCATCGTGATCCGGGAGAATGACACGGCCTACAACACCTGGACCCTGGTAAACGGCGAGCAGCAGGAAAACATCAAGGTCCGGGGACCGCTGAGTGCCAACCACGGGGAAATCGCCGTGGACTGGGCCCTGGACCACCACGGGATCCTGCTGCGCTCGGAATGGGACATCGCCCCCTACCTGGCTTCCGGCCAGCTGGAACAGGTGCTGCCGGAATGGGCGGGAATTCCCGCCGACATCTATGCCGTCTATCCCCAGCGCCTGCATCTGGCCGCCCGGCTGAAGGCCTTCGTGGCCTTCCTGCAGGAGCGACTCGGGAATGGCGAGCTGATCGAGGCAAAAAAAATCCCGGCCTGAGCCGGGATGGGTGGAACCGCAAAAGCCGCTCAGTTCTTCAGGCAGTCGCTCATGAACGCCTTGCGCTCGTCGCCCTTGAGCCCCTTGTCGCCGGCCTCCTTGTTGCAGGTCTTCATCTTGTCCCGCTGGTTGGCCTGGGGTGCCGCTGCCTTGGCAGACAGACACTCCTTCATGAAGGCCTTGCGCTCGTCGCCCTTGAGGTCTTTCTCGCCGGCTTCCTTGTTGCAGTTCTTCATTTTTTCCTGCTGGGCCTTCTGGGCCGGGCTGGACTCCTTCTTGGGCGCCTCGTCGGCGGCCAGGGCGGCGCCGCAGCCCAGGGAAAGGGTGAGGATCAGGGCACAGATCAGGTGGTTCATGGACATCTCCTTCCAAAAAGAAAAAGACAACGGGGTTGCCATTGTCCTAAAGATCCTCGTCCAGCACCAGTGCTTTCTGCTGTCGGGAAATGAACTCCTGCATGCTGTCGATACCGCGCAATTGCAGGATGGTGTTGCGCACGGCAGCCTCCAGCAGCACCGCCAAGTTGCGGCCCGCCGCCACGGGAATGACCACCTTGCGGATGGGCACCCCCAGAATGTCCTGGGTCTGGGCATCCAGGGGCAGACGCGGGGCGTCCACACCGGTGACGGGCTTTTGCAGGTACACGATGAGCTTCAGCTTCATCTTGCGCCGGGAGGCCGTCTCGCCAAAGATGGTGCGGATGTTGAGGAGCCCCAGGCCGCGCACTTCCAGATAGTCCTGAAGCATGCCGGGGCAGCGGCCTTCCAGGGTGGTGGGCGCAATCCGGGCCAGCTCCACCACATCGTCGGCCACCAGGCCATGACCCCGGGAGATCAGCTCCAGGGCCAGTTCGGATTTGCCCACCCCGGAATCACCGGTGATCAGGACCCCCATGCCCAGCACATCCATGAACACCCCGTGCACCGAGGTGGTATCCGCCAGACGCCGGGAGAGATAGATGCGCAGCAGGTCGATCACTGCGGCGCAGGGTTTCACCGAGGTCAGCAGGGGGGTCTGGGTGGTATGGCAGATATCCCGCAGGGGTTCCGGAACGGGCAGTCCGTCGGCCACGATCAGGGCCGGGGGCTGGGCGGCAATCAGGGCGCCCACCTGGTTGGCGAACTGGGTGGGGGAAACCCGGTTGAGCCAGGCAATCTCGGCCGGGCCGATGACCTGCAGGCGCTCCGGGTGGATCAGGTTCATGTGCCCGACCACGTCGGCACCGTAGTTGCCCGACTCCTTCAGGCCGATGCGGCGATTGGCCCCCACGGCCAACTCCCAGGACAACTCCAGTTTGTCCCGGTGATCCTCGAACAGCTGGACGAGGCTGATTTCCTGCATGGAAAGGGGGGGTCAGGCGGAGAACAGCTGGCGCACGGTGGCAGCGTCCGGCGCGGTGGCGAGTTTTTCCCGGAACTGCCGGTCGGCAAACCGGGTCGCCAGTTCGGAAAGGATCTGCAGGTGTTCTTCGGTGGCCTGTTCCGGCACCAGCAACACGAACAGCTGGGCCACGGGACGGCCGTCCGGGGCATCGAAGGCAATGGCTTCAGCCAGGCGGATGAAGGCACCCGTGGCCTGCTTCAGTCCCTTGATGCGGCCATGGGGAATGGCAATCCCCTGCCCCAGGCCGGTGGAGCCCAGCTTTTCCCGGGCAAACAGGCTATCGAAGACCAGGGTCTGGGAGATGCCGCAGGAGGTTTCGAAGAGCTGTCCGGCCTGTTCGAAAACCCGCTTTTTGCTGCCGGCCTCAAGCCCCAGAAGGACGTGGGACTCCGGCAGGAGTTGGGCGATCAGATTCATGATGGTGTCGGGATGTGACGGGGCCGCAGCCCGGAGGCTGCGGCCCTGGCATCAGTCCGCGAGATGGTTGGCGACCTTGTCGCCGCGGTGATGATCCTGGACCTTCTGCTTGAACTTCTGAACCTGACGGTCCAGCTTGTCGAACAGGACGTCGATGGCAGCGTAGAGGTCGTCTTCGGCACTTTCAACGAAGATGTCCTTGCCGGGGACGTGCACGGTGACTTCGGCCTTCTGCTTCAGCTTTTCCACGGACAGGATGACATTGACGCCCGTGACGCGGTCAAAGTGGCTGATGACGGGTTCCAGCTTGCTTTCCACGTATTCGCGGAGGGCCGGGGTGACTTCGATATGATGACCGCTGATCTGCAGATTCATTTTTTTCTCCTCTCTTACAGGGTCTTGCGTAAATTGACCGGCGGGATGTTGAGCGCTTCGCGGTATTTCGCCACGGTGCGCCGGGCCACAACGATTCCCTGCTGGCCTAGTATTTCGGATATTTGACTATCCGACAAGGGCTTCTTGCCATCTTCAGCGCTGATCAACTGCTTGATCAGGGCCCGGATAGCCGTGGCAGAACAGGCCCCACCGGTATCGGTGGAAACATGGCTGCCGAAGAAGTACTTCAGTTCGAAAATGCCCCGGGGGGTGGCCATGAATTTCTGGCTGGTCACCCGGGAAACCGTGGATTCATGCAGGCCGATGATGTCGGCAATCTCGCGCAGCACCAGGGGACGCATGGCCACTTCACCATGCTCGAAGAACTGGCGCTGCCGTTCGACGATGGCCTGGGACACCCGGGCGATGGTGTCGAAACGCTGCTGCACGTTCTTGATCAGCCAGCGGGCCTCCTGCAGCTGGGAAGACATGCCCCCCTCGCCCCGGCGCTGCTTGGACAGGATTTCCGCGTACAGGCGGTTGATGCGCAGCTTGGGATAGGCGTCCGGATTGATGTGGGCGGTCCAGCGGCCGCGCACCTTCTTCACGATCACGTCCGGCACGATGTAACGGGTGTCCAGGGCGGCAAAGCGGGAACCGGGACGAGGATCGAGACTGACGATCAGGGCATGGGCCGCCTTCAGCTCCTCGTCACTGCAGCCGGTGCTCTTCTTGATCCGGTTGAAGTCCCGGGCAGCCAGCAGGTCCAGATGCTGCTCCACCACCACCAGCGCCAGGTCCCGGGTGGCATCCCGATCCATGGCCTTGAGCTGCAGGGCCAGGCATTCCTGGGGAGAACGCCCCCCCACCCCGGTGGGGTCCAGACTCTGGAGCTGGCGCAGGGCCACTTCCAGATCATCCAGCTCCACCTCGTATTCGGGAGGAATGGTCTCCAGCAGTTCTTCCAGGCTGGCGGACAGGTAGCCGTCATCGTCCAGCCCCTCGATCAGGAAACGGATCAGGGCCCGATCCCGGTCGGAAAACTGACTCAGGCCCAGTTGCCAGCCCAGATGGTCGCGCAGGGAAGTGGTGGCGGCCTGGAGATCCTGGGCATCGGACTCGTCATCGTCCCGCTCCCGGCCAGGATTGCCGTAACTGCCGCTATCCTGGGCCCAGCGGTCCTCTTCCACCTCGGCATTGCTGAGCTCGGTGCGCTCTTCCGGAGCTTCCTCCCGGGGCGCATCAGCCTGTTCCCGCCCCGGCTCGCTGCCGGAGCCGGAACTGTATGAAGTTTCCCGCTCCGGCTCGTCTTCCCGCTCCAAAAGGGGATTTTCCAGCAAATAACGTTCGATCTCCTGGTTCATTTCCAGGGTCGAAAGTTGCAAAAGCTTTATGGCCTGCTGCAACTGGGGCGTGAGCGCCAGTTGCTGGGAAAGCTTGAGCTGGAGGGATGGCTTCATGGGGGATGAGGGATTCTGGCTTTACAAAACCGCAGTCAAAGGCGGAAATGCTCGCCCAGATAAACTTTTCTTACGTCTTCATTATAGACGATCTCGCTCGGGGGGCCAGAGGCCAGCACCTGCCCCTCGTTGATGATCCAGGCATGATCGCAGATCCCCAGGGTTTCCCGCACATTGTGATCGGTGATCAGCACCCCTATGCCCCGCTCCTTGAGGAAGCGGATGATCTTCTGGATGTCCAGCACGGCAATGGGGTCCACCCCGGCGAAGGGCTCGTCGAGCAGGATGAAGCGGGGGTTGGTGGCCAGGGCCCGGGCAATCTCCACCCGCCGCCGCTCACCGCCGGACAGGGCTGCCGCCCGGGTGTGGCGGATGTGGGTGATGTGCAGTTCCTCGAGCAGGTTTTCCAGGCGGGCGTCGATTTCGGCGGCCGACAGGTTCTGCAGCTCCAGCACCGCCTGGATGTTCTCGGCCACGTTGAGCTTGCGGAACACCGAGGCTTCCTGGGGCAGATAGGAGAGTCCCAGCCGGGCCCGCTGGTGGATGGGCAGGTGGGTGAGCTTGGTGTCGTCGATGAAGATATCGCCTCCATCGGAAGCCACCAGCCCCACGATCATGTAGAAACAGGTGGTCTTGCCGGCGCCGTTGGGGCCCAGCAGGCCCACGACCTCGCCGCTTTCGACCTGGAACGACACGTCGGCCACCACGGTCCTGGCCTTGTAACGTTTCTTGAGATTGTGGGCGCTCAACCGGGCGCGTGGTTCACTCATAGCCATCTTCATCCAAGCCCTGCAAGACCCGCCGGATGGCGTCCCCGGAAAAACCCCGGTATTGCAGGAAACGTTGTTGCCTGGCCCGGTCTTCAGCAGACTGGGGCAAGGCGCCGAATTTCTTTTGCCAGACGGCCTGGCAGCGGCTGGTTTCATTCTCGCTGCCCGCCAGGGCGGCGGCAATGGCCTCGTCCTGGACACCCGCCTGCCGCAATTCCTGGGCCAGGCGGCCGTTACCGTAACGGCGGCCGCGGATGCTAACCCGATTTTCAGCGTAGCGCACATCTGAAAGTTGCCGCCGGCCCACCAGTTCATCGAGCAGGGCCTGCAATTCCTCGGCTGATTCGGCCAGGGGCGCCAGCTTGCGCTGCAATTCGAGCCGACTGTATTCCCGTCGGGCCAGCAGCCCCAGGGCCCTGGCCCGCAGGCTCTCAGGCATCGGCGGCGGCTGGCGCGGCGGCAGCCTTGCCCGGATTCACCTGTTCACGGATGCGGGTCTCGATTTCCTGGGCCAGGTCCGGATGGGCCTTGAGGAATTCCCGCACGTTGTCCTTGCCCTGACCGATCTTGTCGCCCTTGTAGGCGTACCAGGCACCGGACTTGTCGATGATCTTGTGGTTCACGCCCATTTCGATGATCTCGCCCTCCCGGGAAATGCCTTCCCCATAGAGGATGTCGAAGATGGTTTCCCGGAACGGGGGGGAAACCTTGTTCTTCACCACCTTCACCTTGGTTTCGTTACCGATCACCTCGTCGCCCTTCTTGATGGCGCCGATGCGGCGGATGTCCAGGCGCACGGAGGCGTAGAACTTGAGGGCGTTGCCGCCGGTGGTGGTTTCCGGATTGCCGAACATCACCCCGATCTTCATGCGGATCTGGTTGATGAAGATCACCAGGGTGTTGGTCTTCTTGATGTTGGCGGTGAGTTTGCGCAGGGCCTGGCTCATCAGGCGGGCATGCAGGCCCATCATGGAATCGCCCATCTCGCCTTCGATTTCCGCCTTGGGGGTCAGGGCGGCGACGGAGTCGATGACGATCACATCCACGGAACCGGAGCGCACCAGCATGTCGGCGATTTCCAGGGCCTGTTCGCCGGTGTCGGGCTGGGAGATCAGCAGCTCACCCACATTGACGCCCAGCTTCTGGGCATATTGGGGATCGAGGGCGTGTTCCGCGTCGATGAAGGCGGCGGTACCGCCCAGCTTCTGCATCTCGGCCACCACCTGCAGGCAGAGGGTGGTCTTGCCCGAGGATTCGGGACCGTAGATTTCCACCACCCGGCCCCGGGGCAGACCGCCGACGCCCAGGGCCAGATCCAGCCCCAGGGAGCCGGTGGACACCACCTGGATGGCCTCGTCGATCTCGGCCTCGCCCATCTTCATGATGGAGCCCTTGCCGAACTGTTTCTCGATCTGGGCCAGGGCAGCGGCCAGAGCTTTGGCTTTGTTGTCGTCCATGGGAATTACCTTGAATGTTTAGCGGGGATTATGGCACAAGCCCCAGGGATGGAATAAATTTTGCTGATAGCAAAACACTGTACGCGCATACAGTATATGCAAAAGCCCCGGTCCCCGGCAACCAGGGAGCCGGATGCGTCCTACAGACCGTGCTGGCGGAACCACTCCAGCATGCGCTGCCAGCCGTCTTCCGCCTCTTCCTTGCGGTAGCTGGGCCGGTAGTCCGCGTGGAAGGCGTGGGGCGCCTGATCGTACAGCACGATCCTGGAAGTCCGGGCCGCCAGAGCCTGGGCGGCCCCCAGGGCGGCTTCCATCCTGTCCACCGATTCCACCGGGATGCCCGTATCCACCCCGCCGTACAGGCCCAGGACCGGCGCCTGCAGCGCCTCCACCACATCGAGGGGATGGCGGGGCGTATTCGCCGTGACAGCCCCTTCCAGGCGGCCATACCAGGCCACGGCGGCCTTCAGGCCGCCCCGGTGGGCCGCATACAGCCAGGTGATGCGGCCGCCGTAGCAGAAGCCGGTGATGCCCAGCCGGCCCGGGTCGCCGCCGTGCTGCACGGCCCAGTCCAGGCAGGCATCCAGGTCCGACAGCACCTGGGCGTCGGGGGTCCGGGCGGTGATCCGCTCGAGGATCTCGGGCACGCTGTCGAGCTGGCGCGGGTCGCCCAGACGGGCAAAGAGCTCCGGGGCAATGGCCAGGTACCCCTGCCGGGCCAGGCGGCGGCAGATGTCGGCGATGTACTCATGTACCCCGAAGATTTCCGACACCACCAGCACCACAGGCAGGGCGGCCGCAGCGCCTTCCGGCCGGGCCTGGTAGGCCTCCACCTCGCCCAGGGCCGAGGGCAGCCGCAGCCGCCCGGCCTGCAGACCGGCCGCCTCGGTATGAATGGCGGTCTGGGCCATGATGGGCTGGGTGGCCAGGGCGAAGCCCGCCCCGGCGCTGGTGGCAATGAAATCCCGGCGGCTGAAGGGACGCTCCAGGGGGCGGCCGGGAACCAGGCTGTCGAATTCGTCGCGCATGCTTGTCTCCTGCTGGGCGGGAAAAACCGATGATAGCCCCAAGGGGCGCCCCCTGCCGATGCTTCAGCTGCCGCTGAAGCGGTTGTGGCGTACCGACTTGCGCCAGGCGGGGCGCTCCTCCGGATGGAGCGGATGCAGGGCCGCCGTCATTTCCGCCAGGGCCTGGGCCACCCGTTCATTGAGGCTGCCCCGGGGCAGGTGGCCCCGGGCGTCGGGCTCGCCGGCAGGCAGGCCGGTGAGAAGCTCCATGGCCTCGTCCACCGTGGCCACGGGCCAGACGTGGAAACGCCCGGCTGCGGCGGCTTCCACCACGTCGGGGCGCAGCATCAGGTGGGGCACGCTGGCGGCGGGGATCAGCACCCCCTGGTCACCCGTCAGGCCCCGGGCCTTGCACAGGTCGTAAAAGCCTTCGATCTTCTCGTTGACGCCGCCGATCACCTGCACCTCGCCGAACTGGTTCACCGAGCCGGTGAGGGCCAGGCTCTGGCGAATCGGCGCCTGGGCCAGAGCCGAGAGCAGGGCGCAGAGTTCGGCCAGGGAGGCGGAATCCCCCTCCACCTGACCATAGGACTGCTCGAACACCAGGCTGGCGGCCAGGGATAGGGGCTGGTGCCGGGCGTAGCGGGCCGCCAGGAAGGCGGTGATGATCAGCACCCCCTTGGAGTGGATGGCGCCCCCCAGCTCCGTCTCCCGCTCGATATCCACCACGTCCCCGTCCCCCACCCGGGCCGTGGCGGTGACCCGCACCGGATGGCCGTAGCGCTCCCCGGCCAGCTCCACCACCACCAGGGCATTGGCCTGGCCGGCCCGTTCCCCGTCCGTGGAGATCAGGGTGCTGCCTTCCAGGGTGGATTCCAGCACGTGGCGCGGATAACGGTCGGCCCGCCGGGCCCGGGCTGCCAGGGCTGCGCGGATGGCGGCACTGCCCACCTGGCTCACATCGGGATCGGCGCGGCGGGCCTGGTATTCGGCCTCGCGCATCAAGTCCCCCAGATAGCGGGTGTGCAGGGACAGGCGTTCCGCGTGTTCCGCATGCCGGGCCGCCTCCTCGATCAGCAGGGCCGTGGCCGCCCCGTCGAAGGGCAGCAGGCCGGCGCCCCGCACCAGGCTGGCCAGCAGGCGGGCAAAACTGGCCTCGTTTTCCGGGGTGCGCAGCAGTTCGTCCTCGAAATCGGCGGCCACCTTGAACAGCTCGGAGAAATCCGGATCGTTTTCCATGAGCAGGTAGTACAGCTCCCGTTCCCCCACCAGCACCACTTTCACCTGACAGGGCGCGGGTTCCGGGCGCAGGGTGGCCTGGCTGCTCCAGCCCTGGGCCTCGGCGGGCGGCTCGATGGCGATGCGGCCGCTGCGCAGGGCCCGCTTCAGGCCGTCCCAGGCGAAGGGCTGGGTGAGCAGGCGGCCCGCATCCAGGACCAGGTAACCGCCGCTGGCCCGGTGCAAGGCCCCGGGACGGATCATGCTGAAATGGGTGGATTGCCCGCCCGGCAGGGGCAGATGCTCGATGCTGCCGATCAGGTTGCCGAAGCCGGGATTGTCCTCGCAGACCACGGGGGCACCCCGGGTCTCGCTGTGATCCACCAGCAGATTGACCTGGTAGCGCTGGAACCCCACCTTGGGCCCTTCCGGCTCCGCTTCCTCGGCCCCCTCCTCCTCCCCCAGCTTGCCCTGGGCGACGCAGTCGATCACGTCGTCGCGGATGGCGTCGATGAAGGCCAGCACCTCGGCCAGATCGGCGTAATGGCGGCGCAGACCCCGGGTCAGGTGGGCCAGCACCGGGCGCAGGGCCTGGCGCTCGGCCCGGGCGATGGCTTCCTGCAGCTCCTGGCGCCAGCCGGGAAAATCCGCCAGCAGGTCGGCGAGCTTCAGGGTCCAGGTCTCGACACTGGCCTCCACGGCCTGGTGCTCCGCTTCCGAGAGGGCCTCGAAATCTTCGGGGCTCATGGGCTGCCCCTCGCGCATTGGGGCGAACACGAAACCTTCCGCCGTGTTCAAGAGCCCCAGGCCTTCAGCCTCGGCCGCCTTGCCCAAGGCGGCGATGGCCTCCTCTTCCCGCTTCTTGTGGTTGTCCTGCAGGGCCTCCACCCGGTCCACGTGGCTGTCCGCATCCAGGGCCGCGTCGATGGCCGGGGTCAGTTCCCGCACCAGCTGCTGCAGGTCGGCCCGCAGCCGGGCGCCCCGGCCCGCCGGCAGACGCAGCAGGCGCGGCGTGCGGGGATCTTCGAAATTGTGCAGATAGCAGAGGTCCGGCGGCGTCCGCCCCCGGGCCGCCATGTCCTGGAGCAGCCGGAATACGGTGGTGTGGCGGCTGGTGCCCGGCTCCCCCAGGACAAACACGTGATAGCCGGGATGGGCCATGCCCAGGCCGAAATGCAGGGCCTCCTCGGCCCGCTCCTGGCCCAGGCCTTCGGGCAGCGGCTCCAGTTCGGCGGTACTGGCAAAACCCAGGCGGGCAGGATCGCAGCAACGGCGCAATTGCTCGGGAGCCAGGGCGGGGGGAAAAGAAGATGTGGACATGGATCAGGGCTAAGGTGTCAGGCTAGGGTGCAGGAGCTGCCGGGAGCCGGAAGGCTCACATCAGCACGATGTCGTACTGCTCCTGGGCGTAGCTGGCCTCGGCCTGGAGCGAGATGGATTTGCCGATGAAGTCGGAGAGCATGGCCAGGGACTGGGATTCCTCGTCCAGGAACAGGTCGATGACCTGGGGGCTGGCCAGGACCCGGTATTCCCGGGCGTCGAACTGACGCGCCTCGCGCAGCAGTTCCCGGAGGATTTCGTAGGCCACGGTGCGGGAGGTCTTGACCTCGCCCCGGCCGCCGCAGGTGGGGCAAGGTTCGCACAGCACGTGGGCCAGGGATTCCCGGGTGCGCTTCCGGGTCATTTCCACCAGGCCCAGGGCGGTGAAGCCATTCACCGTCAGGCGGGTGTGATCCCGGGCCAGGGCCTTGTTGAACTCGGACAGGACCGCCTGGCGATGCTCGGGATTCTCCATGTCGATGAAGTCCACGATGATGATGCCGCCCAGGTTCCGCAGGCGCAGCTGCCGGGCGATGGTCTGAGCCGCTTCCAGGTTGGTCTTGAAGATGGTGTCGTCGAAGTTGCGCACGCCCACGAAGCCGCCGGTATTCACGTCTATGGTGGTCATGGCCTCGGTCTGGTCGATGATCAGGTAGCCGCCGGATTTCAGCTCCACCCGCCGGGCCAGGGCCTTCTCGATCTCCGCCTCCACCCCGTGCAGGTCGAACAGGGGGCGCTGGCCGATGTAGTGGTCCAGGAGCGGCGTCACCGCCGGCGTGTACTCGCTGGCAAAAGCATGCAGGCGCTGGAAGTTCTCCCGGGAGTCGATGATGATGCGGCTGGTCTCGGGATTGACGAAATCCCGGAGCACCCGCTGGGCCAGATGCAGCTCGTGGTAGAGGGGGCTGGGGGCGCCGGAGACCCGGGCCTTGTCGCGGATGTCCCGCCACAGCTTCCGCAGGTAGGCGATGTCATTGACCAGCTCCGCGTCCGTGGCGTTTTCCGCCATGGTGCGCACGATGAAGCCCCCCGGCTCGTCCTCGGGCACCAGGGCCGTGAGCCGGGCCCGCAGGGACTCCCGCTCCGCCTCGTCCTCGATGCGCTGGGAAATGCCGATATGCTTTTCCTGGGGCAGATACACGAGCATCCGCCCGGCCAGGGAAATCTGGGTGGACAGGCGCGCCCCCTTGGTGCCGATCGGGTCCTTGATCACCTGCACCAGGAGGCTCTGGCCCTCCGAGAGGATCTTCTCGATGGGCTTGTGCACCTCCCGCCCGTGCTCGGCATTGGGGTCCCGGGGCTGCCAGATGTCGGCCACATGCAGGAAGGCCGTGCGTTCCAGCCCCACGTCGATGAAGGCGGACTGCATGCCGGGCAGGATGCGGCTCACCTTGCCCAGATACACGTTACCCACCAGCCCCCGGCTGGTGGTGCGTTCGATGTGCAGCTCCTGGACAACCCCCTGGGCCAGGACGGCCACCCGGGTTTCCTGGGGCGTGAAATTGATCAGGATATCTTCGGACATGGGTAGGTAAAATGCGCGTTTTTTCAAGATTCTAACCGATGCCCTCCCGCAGCCCTGAACTCCTTGCCCCCGCCGGCTCCCTGAGCATGATGCGCACCGCCTTCGCCTTCGGCGCCGATGCGGTCTACGCCGGCCAGCCCCGCTACTCCCTCAGGGTGCGCAACAACGAATTCGGCCACATGGAGAACCTGGCCCTGGGCATCCAGGAGGCCCACGCCGCCGGCAAGCAGTTCTACGTGGTGAGCAACATCTTTCCCCACAACGCCAAGCTGCACACCTACCTGAAGGACATGGCCGATGTGGTGGCCCTGCAGCCCGACGCCCTGATCATGGCCGACCCGGGCCTGATCGACATGGTGCGCGAAGCCTGGCCGGAAATGCCCATCCACCTCTCGGTGCAGGCCAACACGGTGAACTGGGCAGCGGTGAAATTCTGGAAGAAACTGGGCCTGTCCCGGGTGATCCTGTCCCGGGAACTTTCCCTGGACGAGGTGGCGGAAATCCGCCAGCAATGCCCGGACATGGAGCTGGAAGTGTTCGTGCATGGGGCGCTCTGCATCGCCTATTCCGGCCGCTGCCTGCTCTCCGGCTACTTCAACCACCGGGACCCCAACCAGGGCAGCTGCACCAACTCCTGCCGCTGGGACTACAAGGTGAGCGAGGCCCAGGAAGACGCGGCCGGCGTGGCCCGGCCCACGGTTGCCCCTTCCGAAAACGCCGTCACCGGACTGTTCAAACCCAAGCCGGAACAGAAGGTCTGGCTACTGGAAGAAAAGCACCGGCCCGGGGAGCTGATGCCCATCGAGGAAGACGAGCACGGCACCTACATCATGAATTCCCGCGACCTGCGCGCCATCGAGCACGTGCACAAGCTGGTGGAAATGGGCATCGACTCCCTCAAGATCGAGGGCCGCACCAAGAGCGCCTACTACGTGGCCCGCACCTGCCAGAGCTACCGGGCCGCCATGGACGACGCCATCGCCGGCCGCCCCTTCAACCCGGCCCTGCTCACCGAACTGGAAAGCCTGGCCAACCGGGGCTACACGGACGGCTTCTACCAGCGCCACCACGATGCCGAATACCAGAACTACCTGAAGGGCTATTCCGAATCCAGCCGCAGCCAGTACGTGGGCGACGCCTGCCGCTTCGACCCGGAACGGGGACTGATGGAAGTGACCGTGAAGAACCGCTTCGAAACCGGCGACCGGCTGGAAATCGTGCACCCCGCCGGCAACCGCTTCGTGCAGGTAGAGCGGATGGAAAACGCCGCAGGCCAGCCCGTGGAAGCCGCCCCCGGCAGCGGCCACCGGGTCTGGCTGCCCCTGCCGGCCGAGGCGGAAGGGGCTTACCTGGCGCGGCTGTTCTGAGTCACTCCCCGCCTGGCCGCAGGCAGCCTCAGGTTTGATGCTCCGCGTACAGGCGGGCCAGGAGCACCTTGACCCGCTCCGAGTTGCGGTAATAGTCGCCCCGCAACAGCTTGAGCGCGGCTTCCCGGTTGCCGGCCTGGGCCAGTTCCAGGACCGCGCCGGCTTCCCGGTGGAAATCCCGGTGCCGTTCCACCAGCTCGCCGAACACGGCATCGGCGCCGAAGGTGTCGTGGCCGGCGCCTTCCAGCCACTGGCCCAGGGTGCAGCGGTTGTCACAGCTCACCACCGCCACTTCCAGCGTTTCCTCGCTGCGCCCGTCGATCACGGCTTCGAGCCGGACCTTCCATTTCATGTGGGCATCGATGGCTGTCTTGAAATCCAGCCCGGCCAGCTCGGCGCTGCCTTCTTCATCGGGAAGAGCGGCTTCCCGGCCGCCCGCAATCTGTTTGAACCAGTCCAGCATGCCCATGGGGCTCGTCCTCGCAGAAGAGTCAGTTAAAAGGGTAACCGAAGGCCTTGAGCAGGTTGCCTGTTTCGCATAGGGGCAACCCCATGATGCCGCTGTAGCTGCCAGCGATGTGCTCGATGAACAGACCGGCCCGACCCTGGATGCCGTAGGCGCCGGCCTTGTCCATGGGCTCGCCGCTGGCCACGTAGAGACGAATCTCGGCCTCGCTGAGTTCCCGGAAGCGCACTGCGGAAATGCTCAGGGCGGTTTCCACCCTGCCTTCGAAATCCACGGCCACCCCGGTCAGCACCCGGTGGCTGCGCCCGGACAGGCGCTTCAGGATGGCGGCCGCATCCACCGGGTCCGCGGGTTTGCCGATGATCTGGCCATCCACTTCCAGGGTGGTGTCGGCGGCCAGCACCGGCTGGGTCATGAGCTTGCGCCAGCCGATCAGGCGCTGGCCGTGCTCGGCCTTGGCCCGGGCCAGACGCAGCACGTAAGCCTCGGCGGCCTCACCGGGCAGGGGTGTTTCGTCGGTTTCCGGATCGGCCCGGTTGCCGGTGCGGAAGATCAGGGTGTCGAAATGGACGCCGATCTGGGTCAGCAGCTCCCGCCGCCGGGGGCTGCGGGAGGCCAGGTAGATGCGCTGGAAGCCGGAGGTCAGGTTCATGCCGGTTTATTCACGATGGTAGGGATGGTTCTTCAGGAGGCTCACGGCCCGGTACAGCTGCTCGCACAGGAGCAGCCGGGCCATGCCGTGGGGCAGGGTGAGGCTGGATAGACGGATCATCTCGTCGGCCCGCTGCTTCAGTTCGGCATCCAGGCCATCGGCTCCGCCGATCAGCAGCACCGTGTCACGGCCATCCTGCATCCAGGCTTCCAGCCGTTCGGCCAGCTTCTTGGTGCTCAGATCGCTGCCCTTTTCATCCAGGGCCACCAGCCGGACGCTGTCGCCGGCGGCCTGGAGGATGCGCCCCTTCTCGGCCGCCTGCAGTTGCTCCCGGGTCTTGGAGCCCCGGGGTTCGGGTTTGACTTCAATGACGCCGGTGGGCAGTTCCCGGGGCATGCGCTTCAGGTATTCCTGGCACCCGGTCAGCACCCAGTCCGGCTGTTTGTGGCCCACGGCCACGATGGAGAGCTTCATGCGGCGTTCTGTTCGCCTTCCAGGGCCTTCTGGCGCCGGGTGGGCGTGGTCTGCCACAGCTCTTCCAGGTTGTAGTAGCTGCGCACGGCGGGCTGCATCACATGCACCACGATGTCGCCCAGATCCACCAGCACCCATTCGCCAGCTTCCTCCCCTTCCACGGAGATGACTTCGCCGCCGGCCTCACGCACCTTGTCCTGGACGTTGCGGGCCAGGGCCTTGACCTGGCGGTTGGAATCGCCGCAGGCAATGACGATGCGGTCGAACAGGGAGGTGAGTTTGGTGGTGTTGATGACTTCGATGTCCTTGCCCTTGATGTCTTCCAGGGCTTCCACGACGACTTTCTGTAATTTACGCAGTTCCATTAGGGATTTGATTTGTTTCTGTAAAGTTGGTGTTGGTCAATATAGTCGAGAACCGCTGGCGGCAGCAAATAACGGGCGCTGCGCCCGGCGGCCAGGAGCTGGCGGATATGAGTGGCGGAAATGTCCAACTGGGTCATGGGCAGGGCCAGGATGGCGCCGGCCGGCGCCCCCGCCAGCCGGGCCGGGTCCCCGGCCTGGCGCGCCGCCAGCAGCTGCCCCAGTTCCGGCGCCAGGACTTCGCTCGCAAGGGGGTAGCCGGGCCGATGCAGCACCACCAGATGGGCCAGCCCGAGGAGCGCCTGCCAGCGGTGCCAGCCGGGCAGGCCGGCAAAGGCATCGGCGCCCAGGAGCAGCACCAGGGGCTGCTCGGGCCCCAGCTCCTGGCGCAGGCGTTCCAGGGTGGTCACCGTATAGCTGGGCCCGGTGGATTCCACCTCGGCCCCATCCACCTGGAAAGCGGGATTGCCGGCCACGGCCAGGCGCACCATGGCCAGCCGGTGGGCCCCCGAAAGCCGGGGCGCGCCCCGGTGCGGCGGCTGGCCGGCGGGAATCCAGCGCACCGAAGCCAGGCCCAGGGCTTCCCGGGCTTCCTCGGCCAGACGCAGGTGCCCCAGGTGCACCGGGTCGAAGGTGCCCCCGAACAGGCCCAGGGGCCCGGGTTCAGGCATGTTCGGAGATGTGTTCGGGCATCACGAACACTTCCCGGTAGCTGACGTAGAAACTGGCGAACATGGTGGGCGCCAGCACCATCAGCAGGGGCAGGGTGACCAGGGAAGTGAAGAAGCTGGCCGCGCCGGGAAACAGCGTCCCCAGCAGCCCCACCACCAGGCCCGGCAGCAGGATGCCGACCCCCAGCAACCCCAGGCCGTAGACCAGGAAGGCCGGCCAGTTGCGCAGGCAGGCCACCAGGCTGAAGAACAGGGCCTTGACCAGGGACAGGCGGTGCCAGGCCACCAGGACCGGGGCGTACCAATAGACGACGATGGCCGGCAGCATGAACAGGGCCAGGGCCATGATGGCCTGGAACAGGCGCCCCTCCTCCAGGGCCTGCCGGTCCAGGGGGGTGCCGCTGACGAAGGCCTGCCACAGGCCGCCCCCATCGACAAGGTTGGTCAGGGCCATGGCCAGCACGGTGTAGCACAGGTAGAAGGCGCCCAGCCCCACCTGGGTGCGGGGATTTTCCTTCAGGGGCTGCAGGAACAGGCTCATGGTCACCGGCAGGCCCCGGTCCAGGTGGCGGCAGGCGCTCATCACCCCGGCGGACAGCCCCGGGGTGAGCAGGATCGCGGCGATGGGGCCGATCAGGGGCAGGGCATTGAGGACCAGGAGCACCATCCAGTAAGACATGGCCATCAGCCCGATCAGGGCCGGCTGGCGGCGGAACAGGGCATAGCCCAGGACCAGCCATTGCCAGCCCCGGGCAGCCGGCAGCTTCAGGGCCTGCATGGCAGCCCCCGGGAATGACGAGACGAAACGGCAGCGGACATCTAGGTACTCACGAAAATGTCCCGGTAGGCGGCGTACATGGCGCCGGCCCAGACGGGAATCAGGACCAGGAATCCCAGGCCCAGGAACAAGGTGGCCAGAAAGGCCATGATCGACAGGAGCAGGCCCAGCACCAGGCAGGGCAGCCAGTTCTTCAACCCTGCCACCCCCGCCGCGGCCAGGGCCTGGAGCGACGCCATGCGGTGAAACAGCACCAGGGGCAGGGCCAGGGAGAACAGGGAGGTCAGCACCAGGCTGATCAGGGGCAGCAGGCTGTAGGCCAGCCCCAGGGCCACGCTCCAGCCCAGCAGGGGCGTCAGGGGATCGGCCTCCCCCAGGCCCGGCCCCGGACCCCGCCGGAGCAGGAAGAATACCAGCAGATGCAAGGGGAGTTGCAGCGCCAGATGCAGCCCCCCCAGTTGCAACAGCCCCTGGCGCCCGGCCCGCAAGCCGGCGCCCAGGTCTGCGAAGGCCGGCCGGCCGGTTTCGCTGGCGCGCCGGCAGCCCGCCAGCAGCCCGGCGGCCAGCAGGGGGAAGACGGCCAGACTCAGGGGCAGGCCCCAGGCAAACCCGAACACCAGGAGGGGCAGCAGCTCCAGCAGCAGGAACAGCAGCGCCAGCCCCAGCCAGGGGCCCGGCGCCACCGCGAAGGTGGTCCAGCCCTGGCGCAGCCAGTCGAAGGGCGCCCCCGGGACCACCCTCTGGCTGCGCCCGCTGAAGGCCGGGGGCGGCAGGGGAAAATCAGGCATGGGCGCGGCCTCCCGCGGGGTACGCCAGCTCAGCGGGAAGCGGCTTCGCCAGGCCCATGCCCTAAACCTCCCGCGGCTCCGCCGCCAGGGCCGGCCAGCCCGGGGCTCCGGGCAGGGCCGCCGCCAGACGCGGCCAGTCCAGGGCCTGCTGCACGGCATCAGCAAGCCGCTCCAGGTCCGCTTCCCGGCGGGCGGCGAAATCCACCCGGGCGGCCCCCTCCAGGCCGGCCCAGCCAAGCAGGGCCGCCAGGGCTTCCGGATGGTCGAAGAGCCCATGGCAGTAGCTGCCCAGCACCCGCCCGTCGGCAGAGCAGGCCCCTTCCGGCCGTTCCCCGGCCAGGTGCACCACGGGCCGGGCCAGCCCTTCGCCCCGGCTCACCCCCAGGTGGATTTCGTAGCCCGTCATGGGTGCGGCCCCGGGCAGGGCCAGGTGGCCGCTCACGTTCCTGAGCTGCTTTTCCGCCTCCAGGGTGGTTTCCACCGCCAGCCAGCCCAGGCCCGGGGTGCTGCCCGGCCGGCCTTCCAGGCCCAGGGGATCGTGCAACTGCTGGCCCAGCATCTGGTAACCGCCGCACAGGCCGATCACCTTGCCGCCGTAGCGCAGGTGCCGTTGCAGGTAGCTCTCCCAGCCCTGCTGGCGCAGCCAGTCCAGGTCGGCCCGCACCGCCTTGGAGCCGGGCAGCACCACCAGGTCGGCGGGGGGCGGCGCCTGGTTCGGCCCTATCCACTGGAAGTCCACTTCCGGATGCAGGCGCAAAGGGTCCAGGTCGTTGTGGTTGGAGGTGCGCGGATAGGCCGGGGCGATCACCTTCAGGCGCGCCCCCGCCTTGTCCGCCTGGTCCGTGGCGATGGCGTCCTCGGCATCCAGGAACAGGCCGTGCAGGTAGGGCAGCACCCCCAGCACCGGCTTGCCGGTGCGCTGTTCCAGCCACTCCAGGCCGGAGGTGAGCAGGGAAATGTCGCCCCGGAAACGGTTGATGACGAAGCCCACCACCCGGTCCTGCTCGGAGGGGGAGAGCAGCTCCAGGGTGCCCACCAGATGGGCGAACACCCCGCCCCGGTCGATGTCGGCCACCAGGATCACCGGGCAGTCCACCGCCTCGGCAAAGCCCATGTTGGCGATGTCCCGGGCGCGCAGGTTGATTTCCGCCGGGCTGCCCGCCCCTTCCACCAGCACCATCTCGTAGGCTTGGGTCAGCCGCCCCCAGGAATCCAGCACCGCCTCCATGGCCCGGGGCTTGTAGGCCTGGTAATCCCTGGCGTTCAGGTCGGCGGCCACCTGGCCCTGGATGATCACCTGGGCCTTCCGGTCGGTGGTGGGCTTCAACAGCACCGGGTTGAAATCCGTATGGGGCGCCAGCCCGGCGGCCAGGGCCTGGAGGGCCTGGGCCCGGCCAATCTCGCCGCCGTCTTCGGTGACGGCGGAATTGAGGGCCATGTTCTGGGGCTTGAAGGGCGCCACCCGGATGCCGCGCCGCTTGAGGATGCGGCACAGGGCCGCCACCAGGGTGGATTTCCCGGCATCGGAGGTACAGCCCTGGACCATGAGGGATTGCTGGTTCATCGCATCGATAGGCCTCTGCTGGGAGGCAAAAAACACGCAAAGAAATTAGGGCATTGGTTATAAAATCCCGCCTCTTTGCCAAACGGTGCCCCGACCAAGCGCGGGATTATCCCATGGACTTCCTGGCTGAACTGCTCGCCGACCATCCTTCCCTGCACCTGCCCCTGGCCGCCCTGGCCGCCGTGTTGCTGGACCGGCTCCTGGGCGAACCCCGCTGCTGCCATCCCCTGGTGGGCTTCGGCCGCCTGGCCGGCTGGCTGGAAGCGGCCCTGAACCATTCCGGCGGCGGTGGCGGCGGCCGTTTCGCCGGGGCCCTGGCCTGGGGCTTCGCCGTCCTGCCCCTGGTGGGCCTGGCCTTCTGGTGGCGCCAGCAGCCGGGCTGGGCCTGGTACGCCGACGTGCTGCTCGGCTATTTCGCCCTGGGCGCCCGGAGCCTGATGCAGCATGGGGAAGCAGTGCGCCGCCCTCTGGCCGCCAGGAACCTGCCCGAAGCCCGCCGCCGGGTGGGCTGGCTGGTGTCCCGGGATACCAGCCAGCTATGCTCCACCGGCGTGGCCAAGGCCGGGGTGGAATCGATCCTGGAAAACGGCAACGACGCCATCTTCGGCGCCCTGTTCTGGTTCGCCCTGCTGGGCGGCCCCGGAGCCCTGCTGTTCCGCCTGGCCAACACCCTGGACGCCATGTGGGGCTACAAGAATCCCCGCTTCCTGAAATTCGGCTGGGCCGCCGCCCGCCTGGACGACCTGCTCAACTGGGTGCCGGCCCGGCTCACGGCCCTCACCTATGCCCTGCTGGGCTCCCCACAGCGGGCCCTGAGCTGCTGGCGCAGCCAGGCCCCGGCCTGGGACAGCCCCAACGCCGGCCCGGTGATGGCCTCCGGCGCCGGCAGCCTGGGTGTCTGCCTGGGCGGCAGCGCCATCTATGAGGGCGAAGAAGAAATGCGCCCCCAGCTGGGCCAGGGCAGCGCTCCGGACCATCGCCACATCGGCCTGGCCCTGCGCCTGGTACAACGCAGCCTGTGGCTGTGGCTGGCCGTGCTCCTGATCATCGGCCTCCTCCATGCTTGAGCACGGCGGCCGACTGCGCCAGGCGGCCCGCCTGAGCACCATTCCCCTGGAAGACTGGGTAGACCTGTCCACCGGCATCAATCCCCAGAGCTGGCCGGTGCCGCCCCTGCCGCCGGAAGTCTGGCAGCGGCTGCCTGAAGCCGACGACGGCCTGGAAGCGGCTGCCGCCGCCTGTTACGGCAATACGCGCCTGCTCGCCCTGCCCGGCTCCCAGGCCGCCATCCAGACCCTGCCCAGCCTCTTTCCCGGCGCCGCCATCGCCTGCCTGGCGCCCCTCTACGCCGAGCACCCGGCGGCCTGGCAGGCGGCCGGCCATCAGCTGCGCCAGCTCCCGGCCGGCAACCTGAAACGGGCCCTGGCCGCCGCCACCCCCCGGGTGCTGCTCTGCAATCCCAACAATCCCACCGGCCATCAGCTGGCCCGGGACGACATCCTCGCCGCCGCCGAGCAGCTGGCCCGGCGGGGCGGCTGGCTATTCGTGGATGAGGCTTTTGCCGACGCCACACCGGAAATCAGCGTGGCCGACCTGGCCGGCAGCGAGGCCTGCCCCAACCTGGTGGTGTTCCGCTCCCTGGGCAAGTTCTTCGGCCTGGCCGGCGCCCGGGTGGGTTTCCTGCTCGGCCAGCCGGAGCTGCTGCAAGCCCTGGCGGAAAAGCTCGGCCCCTGGGCCGTGAACCATCCGGCCCGCTGGGTGGCGGCCCGGGCCCTGGCCGATACGGCCTGGCAGGCCCAGGCCCGGCTCGATCTGGCCGCCGCCAGCGCCCGCCTGGCCGCACTGCTGGCGCCCCTGGCCCAGACCGCGCCGCCAGCCGCCACGCCCCTGTTCGTCACGCTGGCCCTGGCCCAGCCCAAACCCCTGTTCAATTTCCTGCGTGACCGGGGCATCCTGGTGCGCCTGTTCCCGGAAGCCGGCCTGCTGCGCTTCGGCCTGCCCGGCAATCAAGCCCACTGGGATAAACTGGCCGCCACCCTCGACGCCTGGAGCCGGCGATGCTGAAACGATTCCTCCTGGCCGCCCTGCTCGCCAGCCTGACCCTGGCCGCCCAGGCCGCCCCTATCCGCCTCAAGGATGACACCGGCCGGTTGGTGGAGCTGCCCGGCCCGGCCCGGCGCATCGTCAGCCTGGCCCCCCATGCCACGGAAACCCTCTACGCGGCCGGCGCCGGCCCCTACCTGGTGGGCGCCGTGGATTACAGCGACTACCCGCCCGAAGCCCGGCAGCTACCCCGGGTGGGCGGCTATTCCCGGCTGGATCTGGAAGCGGTGCTGAAATTGAAGCCGGACCTGGTGATCGCCTGGGAGAGCGGCAACGCCCCGGCCCAGGTGGACAAGCTGCGGGCCCTGGGGCTGCCGGTATTCGTGACCCAGCCCAACACCATGGACGACGTGGCGGTGCAGCTCGAACACTACGGCCGGCTGGCGGGCACCGAGGCCACGGCCGGCGCCGCGGCCACCGCCTTCCGCCAGCGCCTGGCCGGACTGCGGGCGGAATACGCCCGGCGCGCCCCGGTGCCGGTGTTCTACCAGATCTGGAAGGAGCCCCTGATGACCGTGGGCAAGCCCCAGATCATCAGCAGCGCCATCAGCATCTGCGGCGGCGTCAATGTCTATGGGGAACTGCAGCAGATGGCGCCGACCGTGAGCCTGGAGGCGGTGCTCACCGCCAATCCGGAGGCCATCGTCGCCACCGGCATGGGAGATGCCAAACCCGAGTGGCTGGATGACTGGAAACGCTGGCCCCGGCTCCTGGCCGTGCAGCGGGGCAACCTGTTCCACATCAACCCGGACATCATGCAGCGCCACACGCCGCGCATCCTGGACGGCACCGCCGCCCTCTGCCGCGCCCTGGAAACGGCCCGGCAGCGCCGCCCGGGGCCCTGAAGCTCCGGCCCCTCAGCCGGGCTTACGGAGCAGATCCACCCGCTGGGGCGGGTGGAAGGTGGCGCCCTCGGGGCCCAGATGGGCGGAGAAACGCTGCTGCACCTGGGCATACAGTTCCGGCGCCAGCCGGTGTTCGGTATGGGTGACCCGGATCATGCGCGCATCGAAGGCCGCGAAATCGGCGAACTGGCTGCGGGTGCAGAAGAACAGCTGCTTTTCCAGGGCCAGCCGGCCATCGGCCACGGCCCGGCACACGGCGGCAAAGGCCGCCTCCCGCACCCGCTCCTCGTCGTGGAAGAGGCGCATCACCTCGTTCAACTCCCCCGCGAACACCGGCTCGGAAATCCAGGCCAGCCCCCCGGGACGGAGCACCCGCTCGATTTCGCACAGGGCCCGGTCCATGTGCTCCAGGGGTACGTGATGCAGGGACTTGAGCATGATCACCAGATCGAAACTGCCGTCCTCGGCGGGAATCGCCTCGGCCCCGCCCTGACGGAACTGCACCTGGGGCAGGTCGCGTATCTCCAGGTTGCGCTGGTGCTGGATGGCATCCACTTCCAGGGCCAGGATTTGCCGCACCTGGCCCTGCTCGGCCAGGGTGCGGGTCTTCTCCGCCTTGCCGCAGCCCAGCTCCAGCACCCGGGCGCCGGCCAGGGGCAGTTCGGCCAGCATCAGTTTGACTTCATTGCAGACCGTGGTCTGGCTGGGATCGGCGATCTTCATGGGGCATCCGGCAGGAAAAAGGGCAAGGGGCGCATATTAACAAACACCGATATGCCCTGCCGCCCTACTCTGCTTCCAGCAGCTCCGTATCCGCGTGGCTGTAGGCCGGGGCGCAGCAGCACAACAGGCGCAGTTCCCCGGGGCCGGTGGCGGCGATGCAGTGGGGCGTGCCGGGCGGGATGCACACGGTATCCCCGGGCTGCACCGGGAAGTGCTCCTGCCCCAGGGTCATGTGCCCGGTGCCGGCCGTGATGTGGTACAGCTCCTCGGTGTGCAGATGCCGGTGCAGCAGGGTGCGCCCCCCGGCCGGCACCCGGGCCTCGGCCAGGGACTGCTGCTGGTTGCCGTGCACGGCCGGGTGCATCAACTCACGGATTTCCGAACCGTCCTTGGTCCGGTAGGCGCTCACCTGGGCGTAGGGCTGCAGCATGGAAAACTCCTGAAACGGGCACCAGGCCCCGGGAGCCCGAGTGTGCCAGAAGCCGCCCGCAGTGGCTCACCGCTGGATGCGGATGCCGACCTCCCAGGCGGTGCAGACCTCCGGGCCCCGCTCCGGCTGGTCCCGGGTGCAGGACCAGCTGATACTGCGGCTGGCCGGGTCAATCTGCCCGACGAACTCGACGCTGGGAGCCCCCACATAGCTTGCACTGGCGAGCTTCACCCAGGCCAGATTCCCCTCGCTGAAGAAACGCCGTTGCAGGCCATCCAGCTCCCCGGCCCCGGATACCTGCGCCAGCTCGCCCTGATCCGGCCAGCGTCCGGTAGCGGCCACGTGGGCGGCCAGACCATCGCGCAGGGGCGCCATGTCGCGGACCAGGTCCACCAGCTCGTTGCTGGCGCCCCCTTGGTCGCGCATGGATTTGGCCAGCAGCAGGGGCAGGAGGGCGAGCAGGAACAGGCCCAGAGAGATCAGCAGGGTGCGCAGGATGCGCGGATGCTCCTTGCGGAACGTGAACAGGTAGACCCCGACGGAAAAGGGAGCCAGCAGCAGCACGGCCAGCCCCAGCAGCACGCTGCGCCGGAAGCCCTGGTAGAGGGTGGCGCCATAGGCGAGGAAGAAGGTGACCAGGGCCAGCCCCATGAGGACCTGGCCGCTGCCATAGACGAGACTGTAGGAAGAGAGGGACATGGGTACGCTCCGCGCAAGGCCGGGCCCAAGCGCCCGGCTGAAGGGGCGGCATGGTAGCACCGGGCAATGCCCATGGAATAGAGGCAGCCAGAACCGTGGCCGCCCGCCCCGGCTCAGGATTCGCCCGTGAGGCCGTATTTCTTCAGCTTGTCGTGCAGGGTAGTCTTGGCCACCTGCAGGGCCTGGGCGGTGCGCGCCAGGCTGTGCCCATGGCGGCGCAGGGCTTCGGCGATCAGGGCCGACTCGAAGGCTTCCACGGCCCGGGCCAGGGGCAGCTCGCCGGTTTCCAGGGCGCCGCCGCCGATGAAGTTGCGCCCCAGGCCCAGGACGAAGCGGTCGGCGGCATTGCGCAGTTCGCGCACGTTGCCGGGCCAGGCATGGGCGAACAGCTGCCGGGAGATGCTCTCGTCCACCGCCGGCACCTCCCGGTTATAGCGCCGGGCGGCTTCCTGGGCGAAGTGTTCGAACAGCAGGGGAATGTCCTCCCGCCGTTCCCGCAGGGGCGGAATTTCCAGGCTGACCACGTTGAGCCGGTAGTAGAGGTCGGCCCGGAAGCGCCCTTCGTCGGCCTGGCGGCGCAGGTCGGCCTTGCTGGCGGCGATCACCCGGCAATCCACGGGGATGGGCCGGTTCGCCCCGAGCCGCTCGATGACCCGCTCCTGGAACACCCGCAGCAGCTTGATCTGCAGCACCAGGGGCATGGTCTCGATTTCGTCCAGGAACAGGGTGCCGCCGCTGGCGTATTCGATCCGGCCGATACGCTGCTTCTGGGCTCCGGTGAAGGCCCCGGCCTCGTGCCCGAACAGCTCGCTCTCGAACACCGATTCGGGCAGGCCGCCGCAGTTCAGGGGCACGAAATGGCGTTCCCGGCGCCGGCTGCAGTCGTGCAGGCAGCGGGCCACCAGCTCCTTGCCGGTGCCGGTTTCCCCGTGGATCAGCACGTCCGCGTCCGTGTCGGCCAGGTCCAGGATCATCCGGCGCAGCTGTTCCATGGCCGGGGAACGGCCGATCAGGCGCTGCACCACCTGACCGGCGCCGCCCCCCTCGGCGAGCTGGCGCCGCAGGGTCTGGACCTCCAGGGTCAGGGCCCGCTTTTCCAGGGCCCGGCGCGCCACTTCCACCAGCTGCTCCGGGGGGAAGGGTTTTTCCAGGAAATCGTAGGCCCCGTCCTTCATGGCCTGCACGGCCATGTTGATGTCCCCGTGGCCGGTGATCAGCACCACCGGCAAGCCGGCATCCAGGGTGCGCAGCTCGCGCAGCAGGGTGAGGCCGTCCTTGCCCGGCAGGCGCACGTCGCTGATCACCACCGCCGGACAGCCGGGGCTGAAGGCGGTGCGCACCGCCTCGGCGGAATCGAAGGCGCGCACGGCGATGCCTTCCAGATCCAGGGCCTGCTCGCAGCCCAGGCGCACCGCCGGATCGTCCTCCACCAGCAGCACATGCAATTCGTGTTCAGACATCTTCCAGCTCCTTGACCGCCGGCAGGCGCACGGTGAATACGGCGCCGCATTCGGGCCGGTTGGCCCCATTCAGTTCGCCGCCGCAGTCGCGCACGATGCCGGCGGAGATGGGCAGCCCCAGCCCCAGGCCGACCCCGGGCTCCTTGGTGGTGAGGAAGGGCTCGAAGAGCCGCTCCAGCACCTGCACCGGGAGGCCCGAACCATTATCCATCACCCGCAGCACCACCTGGGCGGCCTCCCGGTGGGCGCACAGGCGCAGCTCCCGGGGCCGGCCGGCGGCTTCGTTGTCGCCCATGGCGTCCAGGGCGTTGCCCACCAGGTTCACCAGCACCTGCTCCAGGCGGTTCTGGTCGCCCCGGGCCAGGAGCGGCGATTCGGTCAGCTCCAGGCTCACCTGGACCTGCTCCTTCCTGATCCGCTGGGCCAGGAGGGAAAGGGCATTGGCAAAGGCATTGCCCACATCCACCGCTAGCTGCTGGCCGGTGGATTTGCGCGCAAAGCGCTTGAGCTGACCGGTGATGTGGCCCATGCGCTCGGCCATCTGGTCCATGGTCTGCAGGTTGGAGCGCACCGTGTCCAGGCGGCCCCGGTCCAGGTACTTGAGGGTGTTGCCGGAAAGGGTGCGCAGGGCCGCCAGGGGCTGGTTCAGTTCGTGGGTGATGCCGGCCGAGAGCTGCCCGATCACGGCCAGCTTGCCGGCCTGGACCAGGCCTTCCTGGGCCTTGCGCAGGGTGTTCTCGGCCCGCACCCGCTCGGCCACCTCGGCCTGGAGCTGGGCCACCGTGTCCGACAGCTCCCCGGTGCGCTGCTCCACCTTCTTTTCCAGTTCGTCATGGGCCTGCTGCAGGGCCTCCCGGGCCGCCAGGCGCTCGCGGATGTGGCGCCGCCGCTCCCGGGCCACGGTCAGCAGCACCAGGATGAAGGCCGTGGCCAGGGCCGCCAGGGCCCCATGGGTGAGCGCCAGTTCGCGCACCTGGGCGGTGCTGGTAAATACGGTGAGTTGCCAGCCGGAGCCTTCGATGGGCTTCTTCTGCACCAGGAACACCCCGCCCTCGCCGGGCGCCAGCTCCTGCTTGCGGCTGGAGGGCAGGCGCACCCGCTGGGAACCGTCGGGGGCCGAATCCAGGGTAACGATGCCTAAGGGCGGCAGGGGCCGGCCGTTGTAGCGCCGGGTGCGTTCCAGCTCCGCCAGCCGCTCGGGGGAAATGGGCCGGGTGGCGGCAAACTTCCAGGCGGGGATGGAGGACAGGATCACCACCCCGTTCTCGTCGGTGACCAGCACCGGCGCCTCGCTGGTGCTCCAGGTCTGCTCCAGGCCTTCCAGGCTGATCTTGGCCGCCGCCACACCACGGATGCCATCCGGACCGCTGATGCCGTAGGACAGGTAATAGCCGGGCGCGCCGCTGGTGGTGCCGATGCCGTAGAAGCGCCCGGGCCGGCCCTGGAGGCCGTCGATGACGTAGGGCCGGTAGGAGAAATCCTGGCCCAGGAAGCTTTCCGGCCGGCTCCAGTTGCTGGCCGCCACCACCCGCCCGCGCCGGTCCATGACGTAGATGGCCGTGGTGCCGGCCCGCTCGTTGAGCTGTTCCAGGAACACATTGACCCGCCCCGTCAGGGCCGCATCCGGGCGCTCCTGCCGAGCCAGCAGGGCGAGCACGTTCTGCTCCAGGCCGAGGATGCTGGGCACGTAGCCGAACTTGGCCACTTCCCGCTCCATGCTTTCCGAATAGAGCTCCAGCCGGTGCTGGCCCCGCTGGCGCAGTTCCGCCAGCCCCGCCACCAGGCTCCAGCGATAGGCCACCGCCCCCACCGCCAGCAGCACCACCCCAGCCGCCAGCAGCACCCCGACCCGGCGCAGGCGCTGCCCCGGCCGCAGCCCGAAGGGCCAGCGCAGGGCGATCATGCCGATCAGGGCCAGGCCTATCAGCCAGGGGTCCAGGGCAAAGTCGGAAGAGGCATCGAACATGGAGAAGTGGCGAGACCGTAATGGGCGCCATGGTACTTGCGAGCGGGGCGGAGGGAAATCAGGGGTTTCCGGGGGCGCGGCGGACCCAGAACCCGGGGCCGGCAGCAGACAGCCAGACCGATGTCATGCTAACTTGCGGCCTTTGCGGCCCCCGGCCCCCGGCCCCAGCTCCCCAGGACAAACCCCATGGCAACCCCCGTGCTCCCGCCATCCCCGCCACGTTCCACCTTCATCACCGCCCTGGCCTGGACCTTCATCGTCATGGCGGGCTTTGCCAGCCTCATCGCGGTGGCCCAGAACATCATGATCCAGCTGATGTTCCCCACCGACCTGGCGCTCCCGCCCAGCCCCCATGCTTCAGGGGTACCAGCCGTCCTGGACTTCCTCCTGGGCCACATCCGTTACCTGTTCCTGGCTTTTCTCATCCTCTCCATAGGCACCCTGGTGGCCGCCATCGGCCTCCTCAAGCGCCGCAACTGGGCGCGGCTGGCCTTTGTGGGCATCCTGGGCTTGGGCATCCTGTGGAACCTGGCCGGCATCGCGCTGCAACAGCTCGTGTTCGCCTCGCCCGGCCTTGCCCAGACCGACGGCCCCCTGGAACTCGAACGCATGTTCATGTTCATGCGGGTGTTTTCCGCCCTGTTCGCCGTGGGGCTGTCCCTGCTCCTGGCTTGGCTCGTCAAACGCCTGCTCTCCGCCCCCGTCCGGGCCGAGTTCGGAGGCGAGCCATAAGCCGGCAGCCCACCATGGAATTCCTGAGTATCGCGGTCCCCCGCTCCGAAGCCGAACTCGCCGTGATGGTGAGCCTGCTGGTCGCCCACGAAATCCCCCACTACGTGCATAACCAGGGATTCGGGGGCCTCTACCCCGGTATGCAGGTTGCCCTCTACAACACCCGGAGGATCATGGTGCCGGAGGCCTGGTTCGAGGACGCGGCCCAGCTGCTCGCCGCACTCCGGGACGGGGACGGTGATGCGGCCCGCCTGCCCCCCAGGGACCGGATGCGGGTCGTCGCCGAAGGCCTGCTGGGCGGCTGGCCGGTGCCCTTCCCCCGGCAAAAACCCAGCCCGGAGCCAGACCCGGATGACACCGGCCCGGGGCCGGACCCGGCCGCCTGATCGCCCCCCTTCAACCCCACCCCAGGAAGCCTTCCATGGAACGCCTGTTCACCCTCATCAAAAGAATCAATAGCGCCCTGCTGCTGCTTGGCCTGCTGGGCCTGGGCGCTTTCATCGCCTGGAACATCTGGTCCTCAAATCAGTGGCAATCCTCCAGGGCGGTGCCGATTCCCGCCACCCAGGCCGGCGAGGCCAAGCCGGTGCTGCTGGAGTTCGGCCAGATCGAGAACATTCACGGTACCGATACCCAGATGCTGGACCTATCGGCCCGGGACAGCTCCGGGAAGCTCTATTCCAGCGGCTACGGCAGCGAGACCCGCAATGTCCTGTTCCTGAGCGGGAAGGACAAGACGCCCCGCTGGCTGTTTCCGGTCCAGAGCAACCTGATCCTCACGGTGGAACAACTACGCCACGAAACCGAGTCCAGCGGATCGAAACAGGCACCGACCAGCGCTCTCTTTTTCGAGTACATCAGCAACGACAGCAACGGCGACGGCAAGCTGTCCCGGGACGACCGCTCCCGGATCGCCCTGGCCAAGCCCGACGGCACCGGCCTCACCGAAGTGCTGGACGGGGTGAGCCGGGTGCTGTCCCGGGAAATGCTGGACAGCCAGCACCTCACCCTCATCTACCAGAAAGACCGGGCCATCCACCACGCCCGATTCTCGCTTGCCACCCTGAGCAAGGAACTGGACCAGGAAATCGTCACCGTGCCGGAGGAGATTTGAAGGCCCGGCCACACGCCTCTCGCAACCGCGTTTGCATGCAGACCCCGCCCCCCGACCGCTCTGGCCAGATTCATGGGTGAGCTGGCCCTTGCCCTGCTCATCGCCATCGGCGACCTGTGCGCCGGCATCGTGGGCAAACTGATCGGCAGGAGATTCCGGCTGGAGCCAGAACAGGCCTGGAAAATCGGCGAGCTCGCCCTTGCCCTGATGGTCGCCGCCGCCGCCATCGTCATCACCCTCCTGTATTCCTGAAACACCATGATCAATGACCTGATCCTCTGCATTCCCGGCCCCTGGAAAGACCAGCACGACTTTCTCCGGCGTGTCATCGCACACGAACCGGCGGGGCGCTTCATGTTTGCCGGAAAAATCCTCGCGGACCTCGGGGATAAAGAGCATGTCGTGGCCGAATTCACGGCCGCCTCCCCGGAGATGGGCAGGGCATTCGAGCTGGCAGGCCAGGGGCGAATCGCGGCGCCAGTGCTGGACTTGGTCCAGGGTCATGAATCAACGGTGTATCTGCATTTCTCCCTTGACCTGCGGGCCGAACGGGAGCGGTTGATCAAGTTCACCAGACTGCTTCAGGAACTGGGCGGCCATGCAGTGAAAGTGGAGTCCGCCGGTTGCGCCCATACCTGGGAGCGATGGTTTGCCTTACTGAACGGATCCCCCTTCGACCTCTATTGCGCCGCCGTCGTATTGATAGGCGGCCAGGGGCACTACTACTCCTGTGGAATGCATCACTTCGGCCTCCCGGACTGCGCCGTTCCAGGCACCCTCATGCCGGCTGATGCCGCGGACCTCATGAACCGCTTCAACCACTGGCAGATAACGGAGGAGCCGGCACTGGAATCCGGCCACACCTTCAGCCTGGCCGCAGACGAACCCACCTGGCGACTGACACGTGAAGAAGACGACAGGCATGCAGCGGAAGACCTGTTCTTCAACCCCCACGGCCTATGGACACTGAGCCCGGCCTGACCGGCCTCGCCCACGCGCCCAGCCCAAACCGGGAACCGCTACATGCGCCTGCTGACCTTCATCGCCTGCCTGCTTTGCATCCCCCAGGCCCACGCCTCATCCTCGCAAGACCTGTGTGAAAAACACGGTTACGCCACCCCGGAACTACCCCGATGCCGAGGCAAAGCGTGCCCGCAGTTATTGCAAACCCCGCCCTCCCAGTTCAGGAATCTCAGCCTGACGGCAGCCTGCAACTACCAGATACAGGACATCCAGGGTGACCCCACGGAGGTCGGAGCCTTCTTCTTTACAGGGGAGCAAATGATTACCGGGGTCTTGCGGCGGGAGCCCTCGGAGTTCATCAATGAATTCACCCTCCGGGGCGAAAAAAAGACCCCGTGGCCAGCAAAACGCCCCATATTCTTCCGGCATGAACTGTACCTGCAGTTCCCCGACGTCCGCGAGACCGAAAAGAAATTCAGAGCCCCCAAGCCGAGCCCCCAAGCGCCGTGCTGGGAAGCAAGGGTAAAGTTGAAAATCACGGAGATGGAATCCATTTTTGGCTGGGACACCACCGAGGGCGACTATCCCCTCAAATACGAAGTGCTGGAGATGGGCCCCTATCGCAAGTGCTTGAACCCGACACCAGACCCCTTTGGCCAGTGACGCCAGTCCGGACTGACTGGCCCAAGCTCCATATCGGGTAGCCCGGATACGAGGTGAATGTCGCTAAGGAAACTCTGAACAAGCCTCAATGAATGAGGCGACGTTTCCGAGAAGCTGCTGGAGCGGTGAAGCCGCGCAGTTACCAAATGAGCTTTTCAAGATCATCGAACTTTTCAGCGACTTTAAGAAATGGGTCTGCCCACCCGCTGCTGAGGCTTACTTCTTGAAGTGGGCCTGTAGGAGCGAAAATAACCGAAACCGCAAGACGATCAGGAAGGCCCCCAGATTGAAGCAACTGCACAATTGACTCGATCTCAGTTTTCGCTTCCTCAGCATCTTTCCAAGATGACCAGCAGAAATCGTTATCAGGAAGCGCGACCAATTCAAGCGCCGACTCCAAGACATGAATGAGCCCATTGAGCGGCTGCTGTGTATCTACTCCCCTGTGGATAAGTTCGCGTGTTCGGTCGAGCTTCATTGCTTAGATGAAAGAGGCGTGCGTCGGAAATCATTGTGATGACCAGCGTTCAAGTTCAGGCGCCTTGCGCGGCTTTATGCGCAAGGCGCCTGCAACGCAGGGTTGGGTCATGAATTGCGCTGTGCTAGTGACAAACATTGCGCATCCGTTTCAACGGGTAACGTTCTCACCGTTTGCGTGAAGCCTGGAGAGTGAAAGGAAATGAAGCCATTCGACGGCCAGTTCAGCTCGATTTTCCAAGCGAAGGCCGGATGACCGCTCGGATAGGTAATGGACTCTCGGTGAATCTGACGGATGGTCATAGGTTGAAAGGCGCCGCTGCACGATGCGTAGTCAATGCAGATGACCAAGTCGGTGGTCTGGTGAAAAGTAAGATCTGTAGGGGCGACTCGAAAGCGGAAACATTTCGCACCGCCTTCGGGTTGAAGCCACTCAACAATGAAGTCGATGTCCAACACCAAATCGCCGCTGCATCCATCTTCGCCCTCGACAATGCGAATGCCGTGAATGGCATTGTCGTGCCAGTTGAACCCCGAGAACTCGTTGAGCGTGGCCACGCTAAGGCCCCCAACGTAGAAGTAACCGGCTGCCGGAGCCGAAGACGGACGGTACCTGCAAGCGCAGCTTGCAGGTAGTCCGGTTGACCGCCGGGTTGGGCCTACCGCTTTTGGCCACCGTACTTCCTTTCGAGCGAGCGCCATTGCATGTGCTCACGAAGGCGTAGGAAACCGGCCACGACGAGCGCCAATACGACTGCTGCGCAAAGAACGAGAAAACCGAGCCAGTTGAACTCGACCAACCAAAACGTTCGGTAGGTTTCGAGCCCACGCCCAGATGCGACCATTTTGACGGCCATGCTCAACATGTAGGCAAGGCCAGAGACTGAGGCCAACCCAAGAACCACAAGCCCAATAACGAGCCAACGCGAGAAGGACGGCTTTTGACGATGGGAGGAAGACGGCGCCTGATTGCTCACGGGATATTAGTTGGCCGCTAATTCTGGAAAGGACATCCCCTGAAAACAAGGCAGAGGCTGGCGGCAAGCCGGATACTGCATGTATTCACAGGAATGGCTGACAGCCATGAGCGGCTCCCTTCAATGACACAGGGATTCTGCCAGCATCCCAGTTCGGTGTCATGCTCTTGGTCTTTCAGTAGCAATTCCCCTCACCCCACCAGCCCCAGAAAATGATTGAGGATGTGGAAGTGGTCCTCGAAGAATTGCCCTTCCATCCCCGCCAGTTCCGCCACCGGCACCCAGCGGGCTTCGGCGGCGTCGTCGGCACCGGTGACGTCGGGGAGGCGGTCCGTGTCCAGGGCGAACCAGTGGGCGTGGGTGATGATGCGGCCGCGCTGGCTGCGGTCCGGGTGGTCGAACACGGCCACGCCCTTGAGGGCGCCTTCGAGGCTGGAGTCCAGGGTGCCTAGTTCGGTCTCTTCCCTCAGTTCGCGGATCGCCCCTTGCAGGACCCGCTCGCGGCCGTCCAGGAAGCCGCCGGGGACGGCCCACTGGCCCTGGCCGGGGCTGCGGCCCCGGCGGATCAGCAGCACGTGGCCGGCGGCGGTGACCACCGCGTCCACGGTGACGAAGGGACCGCTGCCCCAGGTCTTGCGGTAGGCCTCGATGGCCCCGTGTTCGGCGGCCATGGCGGCGTAGGCGGGCAGGCGGGACCAGCCCTTGAGGTAGTGGGCGACGGCTTCGGGCACCAGGCCGCCGAGCAGGGCCAGGGTGGCGCCCGGGTGTTCCCCCTCGAAGTAGATCTGGCGGATGGCGGTGGCGTCCACCTCGCCCTGGCGGCCCAGGTCCACGAAGTACCAGCGGGGAAAGCGCTGCAGGTAGTGGCTGGAGGCGTCCTTGTGGTAGCCCACCAGGGCCACCCGCGCCGGGGCCGGCCCCAGGCGGGCCTGGACGGCCTGCTCCACGGCGGCGGCCCAGCGGCTGTCATCGTAGTAGTCGCGCATGGGGATGAAGTCCACCCGGGCGGCGTCGACCTCGTCCAGGGTGGCGGCGATCATGGCGGCCCGCTCCTCCCAGGTGAAGGGGTTCTTGGCATTCCGGGCCTGGTGGGCGGAGCCCAGCACCAGCAGCACCCGGCTGGCGCTCTGCAGGGCCCGGGCCAGCAGGGCGGCGTGGCCTCGGTGGAAGGGCTGGAAGCGGCCGATCAGGACGGCGGCGTCGTAATGGGTGTTCATGGCGTCTTCCTCAAGGCTGGAAAGCGGGATAAAAAGCGGCGATGGGCATCTGCCGGCCACTGCCGAAGGCCCGGCCGCGCAGGCGCAGGATGGGCGGGGCCTGGCGGCGCTTGTATTCGTTGCGGTCGATCAGGCGGCGGATGCGGGCCACCAGGGCCCGGCCTTCCGGCCCGGCGCTGAGGGCGGCGTATTCGGCCTGGACGGCGGCCTTTTCGTCCTTGCCCAGGCGTTCGCCCTCGATCAGCACCTTCAGGATCACGTCCAGCACCGGGTAGGGGGGCAGGCTGTCCGTGTCCTTCTGGTCCGGGGCCAGTTCTGCCGAGGGGGGCTTGTCAATGATGGCGGTAGGGATCAGCTCCCGCCCGGCGCATTCGTTCAGGTGCCGGCACAGGTCGAAGACCTCGGTCTTGTAGAGGTCGCCGATCAGGCCCAGGCCCCCGTTGGTGTCGCCGTACAGGGTGCAGTAGCCCACCGAGATTTCGCTCTTGTTGCCGGTGGTGAGCAGCAGGTGGCCGAAGCTGTTGGAGTATTCCATCAGCACCGTGCCGCGCACCCGGGCCTGGAGGTTTTCCAGGGCCAGGCCCTGGAGGGGGCTGCCGAAGGCGGCGGCAAAGCCGGCCTCGTAGGTCTGCACCAGGTCCCGGATCGGGTGTTCGTGCAGGGTGATGCCCAGGTTGGCGCACAGGGCCACCGAGTCGTCCACGCTGCCGGCGCTGGAATAGCGGGAAGGCAGGGTCACCGCCGTCACGTTTTCGGCGCCCAGGGCTTCCACCGCCAGGGCCAGGGTGAGGGCGCTGTCGATGCCGCCGGAGGAGCCCACCAGGGCCTTCCTGAAGCCGCAGCGGCGGGCGTAGTCCTGCAAACCCAGGACGATCTGGCGGCGGTAGAACTCCATGACCGGCAGGCCGGCGGCGGGCACCGGCGCCAGGGGGCTGCCGTCCGGGGCGCTGAAGCGGCCGTTCGCCAGCAGCAGGGTATCCACCGACTGAGCGAAGCGGGGCGACTCGAACACCACGCCGGCTTCCGGACTCACCGCGAAGGAGGCCCCGTCGAACACCAGCTGGTCGTGGCCGCCCACCTGGTTCACGTACACCATGGGCAGGCCGTGCCGGCGGCTGGCGGCGGCGAACAGGGCGTGCCGCTGTTCGCGCTTGCCGATGCTGGAGGGGCTGGCGTTGATGGAGACCACCAGGTCCGGGGCCGCCTCGGCCAGGGCGGCAAAGGGGTTCACCGGGTAATCCTGGCCGGCGTCGTTCCAGCCGTCCTCGCAGATCAGGAAGCCCACCCGGGCCGGGCCGATCTGCAGCAGGGGCACCGGGTCCGCACCGGGCTCCGGGCCCGGCTCGAAGTAGCGGCGCTCGTCGAAGACGTTGTAGGTGGGCAGCAGCTGCTTGGCGTAGCTGAGCCGCAGCTGGCCGTCCTGGAGCACCAGCAGGCTGTTGGCCAGGGGTTTGCCGGGGCCGCGGCGCCGGGTGGGGGCGCCCACCACCCAGTACAGCCCGGGGGTGCAGCGGCTGGCTTCCACCAGGGCGGCCAGTGCCGCTTCCACCCGGGCGAGGAAGTCCGCTTCCAGGAGCAGGTCGCCGGGGGAATAGCCGGTCAGGGAAAGCTCCGGGAATACCACCAGCTGGGCTCCGTCAGCCTGGGCCTGGCGGGCTGCGGCGAGCATCAGGGCGCTGTTGCCTTCCAGGTCGCCGATGGTGGGATTGAGCTGGGCCAGGCTGATCCTCAGGGCGCTCATGATCCACCTCCCGCCGGGACCGGCACGGCCGGGTGCTGGAACACCTGGCGCAGGTAGGCGAGGAAGGTCTGGTCCTCGCACAGGGTCTTGCCCGGAGCATCCGAGAGCTTGGCCACCGGCTGGCCGTTGCAGGAGATCAGCTTCATGACGATGTTCAGGGCCTTGTAGGGCGTGTCGTTGGTCAGGTCGGTACCGATGCCGTAGGAGGTCTGGATGCGCCCCTTGAAGTGCCGGTACAGGGCCAGGGCCCGGGGTATGTCGAGGCCGTCCGAGAACACCAGGCGCTTGGTGTTGGGGTCGATGCGCAGGGAACGGTAGTGGGCGATGGCCTTCTCGCCCCAGGCCACCGGGTCGCCGGAGTCGTGCCGGAGGCCGTCGAAGAGCTTGGCGAAATAGAGGTCGAAATCGCGCAGGAAGGCGTCCATGCCCACCACGTCGGTAAGCGCGATGCCCAGGTCGCCCCGGTATTCCTGCACCCAGCCCTCCAGGGCCGCCTTCTGGAAATCCCGCAGGCGAAAGCCGAAGGCCTGGTAGGCCTGCAGGTATTCGTGGGCCATGGTGCCGATGGGCACCAGGCCCAGCTTCTTGGCCAGGTAAACATTGGAGGTGCCGCGGAAGTGTTCGGGCAGGGCCTCGGCCAGGGTGCGCACCACCTCTTCCTGCCAGGCCCCCGAGTAGCGGCGGCGCAGGCCGAAGTCGGTGAGCACGAAGGGCTCGGCGCCGCCCAGGTCGGCGGCCTCCCGGCGCACCAGGGCGATCTTGGCCTGCAGTCGCTGCCGGGCTTCGACCAGAGCCGCATCCGCCCCGCCCAGGCGGCGGAAGTAGAGCTCATTGACGATGTAGAGCACGAAGATCTCGAAGGCCATGACGTGCACCATGGGGCCCCGGGCCACCACGGTGAGTTGCTCCCCCTCCACGTCCACCTGGATGAAGCGGCGCTGGAAGCGGAAGACGGAAAGGAAGTCCACGAAATCGCTCTTGATGAAGCGCAGGCTGCTCAGGTAGTCCAGCTCCTCCTGGGTGAAGCTGAGGCTGCAGAGCCGGTCCAGCTCCAGTTCCACCGCCTGGCGCAGCTCCGCCAGAGGAAAGGCGGGGCTGTTGCGGCAGACGAAGCGGTACTCGGTGCGGGCATCGGGATGACTGTGCAGCAGGGCCTGCCACATGGTGAATTTGTAGAGATCGTTCTCCAGCAGGCTCTGCACGACGGGTTGTTGACTGTCCATGATGTTCTCCTGACAACCGGCCTCAGCCGGCGTTGGCCTGCAGTTCGGGGAGCAGTTCCCCGCTGCTGGCGATGCGGACGCCCCGGGCCGCCATGGCCTGGAGGAAGTCCTGGTATTGGGCTTCAAAGCCGCCCACCGGGCTCATGCAATCCTGGAGCAGCACCAGCCGGCCCGGCCCCAGCGCCTCGACGATGTGCTCGGTGGTGGCCTTGACGCAGTGGCTGCCCGCCTCGCCGGCGATCAGCACCTGGTCGGCGGCAGCCAGCCGGGCCAGCAGATGCTCGTTGAGCAGGGTCTCGGGGACCGCCGGGTCCGGCACCTCGGCGCGGATGGCGCTGTAGTGCTCGGTCCAGGGGTGGGTGCCCTTGATCACCTTGTGCACCCCGGTGCCGCCCGCCTCTTCCCAGCGGTTGTAGGCGGCCCGCAGGGCAGCGTGCACGTTGTGGCCCCAGGTGCCCAGCTCGCAGTGCACCGGCCAGACCATGTGGGTGTAGCGCCCGGCGGCTTCCAGGGCCTGCAGATAGGCATGCACCCGGGGCAGGGCCTTGGCCGCCCGGGGCCGGTAGCCCCCGTCCCGGACCTGGGCGGCCCGGATCGGGGTGAAGGGCGCCACCTCCTGCCCGTCCCCCTGAACCCAGAAAGTGGGGTGGGCGATGTCCAGGCGCTGGTGGGAATCCAGGGTCACGGAAATTTCCGTCAGGCCCGCCCCGCCCGCATCGATCAGCGCCGCCAGGCGCAGCATGTCAGCGTGGGCCCCGGCCACCGGCAGGGCCGGCACGTGGCCGTCGCAGAGGGACTCGGGAAGATCGCAGAAATCGTTCTGGGGATCGATGATCAACAGATGTATCGCCAGCTTTGCCATGATGTTTCTCCTGCCAACAGGCACCGCCATCCGGTGCATGACTGCATTCTAGCAACTTAGTTTATTTTTGCAACTAAGCAGGACGAAATAGTTGCGGCGCTTCCATGAAGGCTAGGAAGGCCGAGCCCCCGCCCTGCACCGAAGTTTGCATGCCTGTTATCCTAAGCACCCCGGAACCGCTACCCCTGGCCATGAACACCATCATCTGCACCGTGGACGTGATCCTGCTCACCCTGCTGCACGACAGCCTCCAGGTGGCCCTGCTGCGCCGGGACCACGAGCCCTTCGCCGGGGTGCTGGCCCTGCCCGGGGGCTACATCCACCCGGACCAGGATGGCGACACCCAGGCCGCCGCCGTGCGGGTGCTGCGGGACAAGACCGGCATCGTCAGCCCCTATCTGGAACAGCTGGCTACCTTCTCGGGCCGGGGCCGGGACCCCCGGGGCTGGTCCCTCTCCATCTGCTACTACGCCCTGGTGCCCCCCGAGGTGATCGAGGCGGCCGGCCACCCGGAAGTGGTGCTGGTTCCCGCCGACGGCATCGCCGGCCTGCCCTTCGACCACCAGCAGATCGTCGCCGCCGCCCTGGAGCGGGTGCGCAACAAGAGCAGCTATTCCTCCCTGCCCGTGTACCTGTGCGGCGAGACCTTCACCCTGCCCCGGCTCCAGGCCGTCTATGAAACCCTGCTGGGAGAACCCCTGAACAAGGTGAGCTTCCGCCGCAAGATCGAGGAATTCGACATCCTCGAACCCATCGAAGGCGCCCTGGAAACCGGCAAGGCCCACCGCCCCGCCCAGCTCTACCGACTCAAGGCCAGGTACCGGAACCGCCTGTCCCTGACGGATAGGGGCCTGAGTACGGGCTGAGCCGCACACCCCTTTCCCCAGCTCCTGCCGGAGCCAGACACCCTCCCGGGCCTGGCCGTGTCCCCTGCCAGGCCTTCCAGGGGGAAGGTCCGTGAATTTACGCAGAATTTACGCCGCCCGCCGTTTCTGGAATGGAGAATTTACGGGCAGCAGCTGAATACTTGAGCCTGGCTATTTCGCCATCCCTTCGCGAAAGAATCATGGACCCCAAGACCCGTCTCCCGGGCTGTGGCACGCCCCCGGACAACAACACGCCCCTCATCCCCCCTGCCCTGCTGCGCCCGGCCTCCGGGACGCTGGCTGCTGCAATCATGCGCCCCGTGGTCGGCAGCAGGCTATTGTCAAGCAGGCAGCCCTGCACGCGCTCCCTTCCCGGCTCCAGGAGGTGCCCCGGCCATGAATGAATTCTTCCTTGTGTTTGCCCTGGCCCTGATCCTGGGCTGGCCCCTGGGCCGCTATCTGGCTGCGGTGCTGCGCGGCGCCCCGATGCGGGGCGACAGGCTGTTTCTGGGGCTGGAACGCGGCCTTTACGGACTGATCGGCACGGACCCCGGACGCGGCATGAGCTGGCGCGGCTATGCGGGGGCCTTCCTGGTGAGCAACCTGGTGCTGGGCAGCGCCGTCTGGCTGCTCCTGATGACCCAGGCCTGGCTGCCCCTCAATCCCGATGGCGCCCCCAACATGAGCTGGGACCTGGCCCTGCACACCATGGTCTCCTTCCTGACCAACACCAACCAGCAGCACTATTCCGGGCAGGCCCAGCTCTCCTACCTGGCCCAGATGCTGGGCATCGTCACCCTGCAGGTGGTCACGCCGATGATGGGTCTGGCGCTAGTCGCCGCCACGCTGCGCGGCCTGTGCGGCGGCCGCAACGCCGAAGCCCGCAAGGCCGAAGGCCAGGAACAGCTGCCGGTGGACGTCGGCAACTACTGGGCCGACGTGATCCGGCCGACGCTGCGCTTCATGCTGCCCCTGTGCCTGCTGTGGTCGGTACTGCTGACCAGCCAGGGCGTGCCGGCCACCTTCGCCGGCGGCCCCCAGGTCGTCCCCGTGGACGCAACGGTACAACTGCAGGCGCAGAAGATTCCCCTGGGGCCCGTTGCTCCCATGGTCGCCATCAAGCAGCTCGGCACCAACGGCGGCGGCTGGTACGGCCCTAACAGCGCGGTACCGCTGGAAAATCCGACCCCCCTCTCCAACCTGCTCGAAACCCTGGCCCTGATCCTGGTGCCCGTGACGGTGGCCTTCATGGTCGGCCCCTTCACCGGCCGACCCAGGTTTGCCGCCCTGGTGCTCGGCACCATGCTGAGCATGTCCCTGGCTTCCGCCGGCCTGGCCCTGTGGTCCGAAACCTATGCCCCCGGGGCCGGGGCGATGGCCATAATGGAGGGCAAGGAGGTCCGCTTCGGCCCCGGCCCCTCCGCCTTGTGGGCAGCTTTGACGACCCAGACCTCCAACGGCTCGGTCAACGCCATGCATGACTCGCTGGCGCCCCTCACCGGCCTGATCACCCTCGGCAACATGCTGATCAACGCGATCTGGGGCGGCATCGGCTGCGGCCTGCAGCAGTTCATCGTGTATCTGCTGCTGGGCGTGTTCCTGGCGGGGCTGATGACGGGACGCACACCGGAGCTGTTCGGTCGCAAGATCGAGGCCCAGGAAGTCCGGCTGCTGGCCGTGCTGGTGCTGCTGCAGCCCCTGGTCCTCCTGGGCCTGAGCGCCATCACCCTGGCGGTGCCGGGGCTGGCGGGCAACTCGAACCCGGGCTTCCATGGCATCAGCCAGGTGTTCTATGAGTACACCTCGGCCTTTGCCAACAACGGTTCCGGTTTTGAAGGCCTGGGCGATGCCACGGTGTGGTGGAACGTCTCCTGCGCCGTCGTGCTGGCCCTCGGGCGCTATCCCGCGCTGATCATCCCGCTCGTCATCGCCGCCCTACTCGCCCGCAAGCGTCAGGCCCCGGAAAGCACGGGTAGCCTGCAGATCGAAACCCCGACTTTTGCACTCACCCTGATCGCCGTCATCGTCATCCTGACCTTGCTCCAGTTCATGCCGGTGCTGGTGCTTGGCCCGGTGGCCGATCACCTGAGCCTGGCGGCCCGTTGAGGAACCCACCATGAAGCACATGACTGCCAAGAAACAAGAGCGCCCCCTGTCAGGCGGGCAGCATCTGGCACCGGCGCTGGTCGATGCCTTCGTCAAGCTGGCGCCCCGGCACATCATCCGGAACCCGGTGATGGCCGTGGTCTGGCTCGGCACCCTGGTGACCGCCGGGGCCACCCTGGCCGGCCAGGCCCGGCCCGGCTTCGGCTGGGCCGTGACCCTGGCGCTGCTCATCACCGTGCTGTTCGGCAACTTTGCCGAAGCCGTGGCCGAATCCCGGGGACGGGGCCAGGCGGCCTCCCTGCGCCGGGCCCGCCAGGACCTGACCGCCCGCCGACTGGCCCCGGCCGGCGGGGAGCAGACGGTAGCCGCCGCCGCACTGCGGCCCGGGGATCTGGTGCTGATCGAAGCCGGGCAGCTGGTGCCGGCCGACGGGGAAATCATCGAAGGGCTGGCCACCATCAACGAGGCTGCCGTGACCGGGGAATCGGCCCCGGTGCTGCGCGAGGCCGGCACTGACCGCTCCGGCGTGATCGGCGGCACCAAGGTGCTGTCCGACCGCATCGTGGTGCGGGTGACGGCCGAACCGGGCCACAGCTTCCTGGACCGGATGATCGCCCTGGTGGAAGGCTCGAACCGGCAGAAGACCCCCAACGAAATCGCCCTGGGCATCCTGCTCGGCGTGATGACCCTGACCTTCCTGATCGTCGTCGCAACCCTGCCCTTCATCGGGAGTTTCGTCGGAGTGAACACCAACCTGGTGCTGCTGGTCGCCCTGCTGGTATGCCTGATCCCGACCACCATCGGCGGCCTGCTGCCGGCCATCGGCATCGCCGGCATGAACCGGGCCCTGCAGGCCAACGTGCTGGCCAAGTCCGGCAAGGCGGTGGAGGTGGCGGGCGACGTGGACGTGCTGCTGCTGGACAAGACCGGCACCATCACCCACGGGGACCGGCAGGCCACCGCCTTCCACCCCCTGGCCGGGGTCGATGCCGAGCACCTGCGCCAGGCCGCCCTGCTCGCCTCGCTGGCCGACCCGACACCGGAGGGCAAGTCCATCGTCAAACTGGCCCGGGGCCGGGACGCCAGGCTTGAGGCCCCCGCAGGCGCCCTGTTCGTGCCCTTCTCGGCCCAGGCGCGCATGTCGGGGGTGGATCTGCCCGGCGGGCGGATCATCCGCAAGGGCGCGCTGGATGCGATCGCCAGGCATGTGCAGCTACAGGGTGGCCTCATTCCCGGCGAACTGGAGGCCCGGGTTACGGAAGTGGCCCGCAAGGGCGCCACCCCCCTGGTGGTCTGCGACGGGCGCCACGTGCTGGGGGTTATCGAACTGTCCGACGTGATCAAGCACGGCATCAAGGAGCGTTTTGCCCGCCTGCGCGCCATGGGCGTGAAGACCGTGATGATCACCGGCGACAACCCCCTCACCGCGGCCAACATCGCCGCCGAGGCCGGGGTAGATGACTACATCGCCGAAGCGCGGCCGGAGGACAAGCTGGCCCGCATCCGCGCCGAGCAGCGCGGCGGGCGCCTGGTGGCCATGGTGGGCGATGGCACCAACGACGCCCCGGCCCTGGCCCAGGCCGACGTGGGTCTGGCGATGAACTCGGGCACCCAGGCCGCCAAGGAGGCCGCCAACATGGTGGATCTGGACAGTGACCCGGCCAAGCTCCTGGAAGTCGTGGAAATCGGCAAGCAGCAACTGATCACCCGGGGGGCCCTGACCACCTTCTCGCTGGCCAACGACGTGTCCAAGTACTTCGCCATCCTGCCCGCCCTGTTTGCCGCCACGATTCCGCAAATGGCGGCACTCAACGTGATGCAGCTTTCCAGCCCGACCAGTGCGGTACTGTCGGCACTGATCTTCAACGCCCTCATCATCCCGCTGCTGATTCCACTGGCCCTGCGGGGGGTGCGCTTCAAGCCGGCGGGCGCCACCCAGCTGCTGCGCAACAACATGCTGATCTACGGCGTGGGCGGAGTCCTGCTGCCCTTCATCGCCATCAAGGCCATCGACCTCCTGATCGCCCCCCTGTTCTCCCTCTGAGGCTGCCATCATGTTCCATTCCACTCTACACACGAACACCGGGGCAGCGGCCCCGGGCATTTCCGACCGGGGCCTGCTGCGCGGTGGCATCGTTCTGGCGCTGATCTCGCTAATCGGTTTCGGCCTGCTCTACCCCCTGGCGGGCGTCGGCCTGGGCCAGCTCCTGTTCCCGCACCAGGCCAGGGGCAGCCTGATCGAGGCGGGCGGCCAGATCCGGGGCTCCGCGCTGGTGGCCCAACCCTTTGCCGCTGCCGGCTACTTCCACCCCCGCCCCTCGGCGGCCGGGTACGACCCCATGGCCCTGGCCGGCAGCAACCTGGCCCAGAGCAATCCGGAACTGCAGCGGCGTATCGACAGCTCCCGCACCGCCCTGGCCGGGCAGGAAGGAGCCGCCCCCGCCGCCGTCCCCGGGGATCTGCTCACCCAGTCCGGCAGCGGCATCGATCCCCATATCAGCCCCGCGGCGGCCGCCCTCCAGCTGGAGCGCGTGGCGCGGACCCGGGGGCTGAGCGTGGAGGAGGTCGGGACGCTGCTGGCCCGGCACACTGAAGCCCGGCAGTTCGGCTGGCTGGGCCAGCCCCGGGTCCATGTGCTGGAACTGAACCTGGCCCTGGATGCGCTGCCTCCGGCAGCCCCGGAACCTGGGACCGCCAGGCGATGAGGGGCCCGCTAGAACCGGGGCGGCCAGAACCGGGGAGTTCCGGGCCGAATTGCCCCCCGCTCTTTGCCGCAAAGCGGGCAGTATTACGGCAGGACGTCCTTGAAGATGGAGCACGCCATGGGTGCCAGACAAACTGAACAGGCTGATGCCCTGCTGGGCGAACTCAAACGCCAGAGCGCCGGGCGGCTGACGGTGTTTCTCGGAGCTGCCCCCGGGGTCGGCAAGACCTACGCCATGCTCACCCGGGCCCGGGAACTCCAGCGCCAGGGCATGGACGTGCTGATCGGCATCGTCGAGACCCACGGTCGCGCCGAGACCCTGGCCATGGCCGAGGGCCTGCCGCTGCTGCCCCGGAAACGGGTGGAATACCAGGGCCGGCAACTGGAGGAGATGGATCTGGACGGGTTGCTGGCGCGCCAGCCGGCCATCGCCCTGGTGGATGAACTGGCCCACCGCAACATTCCCGGGAGCCGGCACGAACGGCGCTGGCAGGATGTGGAGGAGCTCCTCGATGCGGGCATCGACGTCTACACCACGGTCAATGTCCAGCACCTGGAAAGCGTGAATGATCTGGTGTACCAGATCACCGGCGTCCGGGTCAGTGAAACCGTACCCGATGCCGTGTTCGAACGGCTGCGGGACATCCGGCTGGTGGACCTGCCGGCACGGGAACTGATCGAACGCCTGAACCAGGGCAAGGTGTATCTGCCGGAACAGGCGGCACACGCCCTGCAGGCCTTCTTCTCCCCCTCCAACCTCACGGCCCTGCGCGAACTGGCCATGCAGACCGTGGCCGAATACGTGGACACCGACCTGCGCGAGAAGCGCACGGCCCGGGGGCTGGAAGGCAGCGCCATCCAGCGCCATGTGCTGATCGCCATCGATGGCCGGGAATACTCGGAATATCTGGTCCGGGCCGGGGCCAGGATCGCTGAACGCCGGGGCGCCCCCTGGTCCGTGGTCACGGTGGACACCGGGCGCTCCGCCGAGGCGACCCGGCTGGCCGAGGATTTGCCGCAGGCCCGGGCCAGCACCGGCGTCCGGGCCGAGCAACAACGCCAGATGGAGATCGACAAGGCCTTTGCCCTGGCGCGCAGCCTGGGCGGCGATACCGAAGTGCTGCATAACACCGATGTGGCCCAGGCCCTGCTGGATGCCGCCGCGGTGCGGGGCGCCAGATCCATCGTCATCGGCCGCAGCCGCGACCGCTTCATGGCCAGGCTCCTGAACCGCACCCTGACCCAGCAGTTGCTGCTCCGGGGTGCCCGTTACGAACTGACCATCGTCAGCACGCCCCAGGCCCGGAAACAGGCCCTGGGACTGACTGACATCCGGGGGGAGCTGCTCACCCGGCGGGAGCCGGCGCTGATCCTGGTGGCCAGCCTGGGGGCCGTCGGCACGGCGGCCCTGGCCGAACGCTTTCTGGGCCTTCAGGACCTGTCCATGGTGTTTCTGGTGGCGGTCATGCTGGTGGCGGCCCGGACGCGCATGGCGGCAGCCGTGATCACCGCTGTCCTGTGCTTTCTGGCCTACAACTTCTTTTTCATCGACCCCCGCTACACCTTCCTGATCAGCGCCCACCGGGGCGTGGCCACGGTGCTCTGCTTTCTCGCGGCAGCCCTGATTGCCGGACGCCTGGCCTCCCGTTTGCGCATGCAGGTGGTGGCCCTGCGGGCGGCCAACAACCACGCCACGGCCATGCAGAATCTGGGCCGCAAGCTGGCCCAGGCCGCCGATCTCGGGCAGGTCATCGCAGCGGGCTCGGCGGTGCTGCAATCGACCCTGCACGCCGAGGCATGGATGCGCATCAACACCGAATCGGGCCCGGCCGGCAACGCCAGGCAGCTCACCGACAAGGACCGGGTCGCCGCCGACTGGACCCAGCAACATGGCCAGGCCAGCGGCCGCTACACGGATACCCTGAGCAACTCCACCTGGTGGTTCCTGCCGGTGTGCCCGGACAAGGATTCCCTGGGCGTGGTCGGCCTGCGCTTTCCCTCGGGCATGGGGCGCCTGTCCTTCGAGCAGCGCCGTCTGGCTGAAAGCATGGTGGACGATATCGGGCAGGCGGCCCTGCGCACCCGCCTGGTGTCGGAGCTGGAAGTGGCGCGGGTCACGGGCGAAACCGAGCGGCTGCGCTCGGCGCTGCTTTCTTCCGTGTCCCATGACCTACGCTCCCCCCTCTCTTCCATGATCGGGGCTGCGGACAGCCTGTCACGCTACGGCCAGGACATGGGCCCGGAAGACCGGCACAGCCTGCTGGAAACCATACACGTGGAGGGAGAACGCCTGGATCGTTACATCCAGAACCTGCTCGACATGACCCGTCTGGGCCAGCAGGGGCTGACCCTGAGCCGGGACTGGATCGGCATAGACGAACTGGTGGGTTCCGCCTCCCGGCGCCTGCAACGCTATGAACCCGGGGCTCGCATAGAGCACGACATCCCCCCCGGCCTGCCTCCGATTCACGTCCACCCGGCGCTGATCGAGCAGGCCCTGTTCAATGTCCTGGAGAACGCGGCAAAATTCTCCCCGCCCCAGGAGCCCATCCGGGTCCAGGTCCGGCGCACGGAGGATGATCAGTTGCGCATCAGCGTTTCGGACCGTGGCCCGGGCATCCCGGAAGACGAACGGCGGCGCATCTTCGACATGTTCTACAGCGTCGAGCGCGGGGACCGGGGCCGGCACGGCACCGGCCTGGGTCTGACCATCGTCCAGGGGATCGTGGGCGCCCACATGGGCAGCGTCGAGGCCCTGCCCGGCCTGGATGACCAGGGCACCACCATCTGCCTGACCCTTCCCTGGGGCCCTTACCCGAGCCAGGAGCACCATGCCCATGCCCCCTCTCCATGACAGCCCCCCCGGCGCCGCCCTGGCCCGGATCCTGGTCATCGACGACGAGCCGCAGATCCGCAAGTTCATCGACATCAGCCTCAGGTCCCAGGGCTACGGAACCCTGCTGGCCGCCACCGGCCAGGAAGGACTGACCCTGCTGGCCAGCAAGGGGGCCGACCTGGTGATCCTGGATCTGGGCCTGCCCGACCGGGACGGCCGGGAGGTGCTGCAGGAACTCCGGCAGTGGTCGAATGTGCCGCTCATCGTCCTGACCGTGCGCTCGGGGGAAACCGAGAAGGTGGCGTTGCTCGACGCCGGGGCCAACGATTACGTCACCAAGCCGTTCGGGGTCGAGGAACTGCTGGCGCGCATCCGCGCCTTGCTGCGCATGGCCGGATTACGCAGTGAGCCGGCGCCGGTCTACGACGACGGCACCCTGCGGGTGGACCTGGCCGCCCGGGAAGTTTCCCTCCACGGCCAGGCAGTGGGACTGACACGCAAGGAGTTTGCCCTGCTCACCCTGCTGGTGCGCCAACCCGGCCGGCTGATCACCCAGACCCAGTTGCTCCGGGACATGTGGGGCCCGACCCACGTGGAGGACGCCCATTACCTGCGCGTGCTCGTAGGGAAGCTGCGCCAGAAACTCGGGGAGGACGCTTCGGCACCCCGCTACATCATCACCGAACCGGGCGTCGGCCTGCGCTTCCTGCCGCAAGAACCTTAGCCGCCCGCCCCAGGATGGCAAAAGGGCGGTGCAGCCCTTTTCGGATCTGCACCGCCCCTGGGCTGCCGGGACCAGGCTCAGGCCTTGGCTGCCCCCGTGGCCAGGTGGGCTTCCTGGGCGTCCAGGACCAGTTCCGGGTCGTCGGCTTCGGCGACGGTCTCGTTGTTCAGGTGCTGGTGCAGCTGGTTCATGTCCAGCTCCTTGCACCACTTGGCCACCACCAGGGTGGCGACGCCGTTGCCGATCAGGTTGGTCAGGGCCCGGGCTTCGGACATGAAGCGGTCTATGCCCAGGATCAGGGCCAGACCGGCCACGGGAATGCCACCCACGGCGGAGAGGGTGGCGGCCAGGACGATGAAGCCGGAGCCGGTCACCCCGGCGGCGCCCTTGGAGGTCACCAGCAGCACCGCCAGCAGGGTGATTTGCTGGGTCAGGGTCATGGTGGTGTCGGTGGCCTGGGCGATGAACACGGCGGCCATGGTCAGGTAGATGGCGGTGCCGTCCAGGTTGAAGGAGTAGCCGGTGGGGATCACCAGGCCCACCACGGTCTTCTTGGCGCCCAGGTTTTCCAGCTTGGCCATCATCCGCGGCAGGGCGGATTCGGAGGAGGAGGTGCCCAGCACCAGCAGCAGTTCTTCCTTGATGTACTTGATGAACTTCCAGATGGAGAAGCCGTGGAAGCGGGCCACGGCCCCCAGCACCACGAAGATGAAGATCAGGCAGGTGGCGTAGAAGGAGCCCATGAGCTGGGCCAGCTGCAGCAGGGAGCTGACCCCGTGCTTGCCGATGGTGAAGGCCATGGCGCCGAAGGCACCGATGGGGGCCAGCTTCATGATCATGTTCACGATGTGGAAGAGCACATGGGAGAGGCGCTCGATCACGTCGAAGACGATGTTGCCGCGGCCGCCGAAGGCGTGCAGGGCGAAGCCAAACAGCACCGAGAACAGCAGCACCTGGAGCATGTCACCCTTGGCAAAGGCATCCACCACGCTGGTGGGGATGATGTGCAGCAGGAATTCGGTGGTGGTCTGCATCTTGGCCGGATCGGTGTAGCTGGCGATGGCCTTGGCGTCCAGGGAGGCCGGATCCACGTGCATGCCGGCGCCCGGCTGCACGGCGTTCACGATGATCAGGCCGATGATCAGGGCCACGGTGCTCATGATCTCGAAGTAGAGCAGGGCATAGCCGCCGGTCTTGCCCACCTTCTTCATGTCTTCCATGCCGGCGATGCCGACCACCACGGTGCAGAAGATGATCGGGGCGATGATCATCTTGATGAGCTTGATGAAGCCATCCCCCAGGGGTTTCATCTGGGCGCCCAGATCAGGCATGAAATGGCCGAGTACGACACCGATGACGATGGCGATGATGACCTGGATGTACAGGCTCTTGGATTTATTCGCTGTTGCAGACACGGGTTACCCTCCTGGTTGGGCCTCCCACCATGGGAAGCCCTCCTCTATTGCAGAGGCTGTGCCAGGCGCTGTTGTGTCTTATAGAAGTCTCAAGCCATTGAATTCAAAGGAATCCAGTTTCCCGGCCTGAAGCAGCGGCGTTCGGAAATCCGGATGGAGCCTCTCGGACCATCCGGATTTCCGGACGGCGGCTTACCAGGCCCTGGCGCCGAAGCGGTAATCCCGGGCGGCGGCCCGGGTTTGGGGATTCTCGCCCAGGGCGGGGGCCGGGGATTCTGGCGCAGCCGCTACCGGACAGAGCAGGGTGCGCAGGCGCACCAGGGTGACCAGCAGTTCCTCGTCGTCGGCCACCTCCTCGATTTCCGCCAGCCGTACCTGGGCATATTCCGGGTCCTTGGCCAGTTTCTCCAGGTCCACGGCCTGATTCAGCAGACGGCGCACCTGCAGCTTGAAGCGGGCCAGCAGGCGGGGAAGTTCGTAGGGGTCTTCCATGATGTGCATCCTCTCGAGAGTGTTACCTGGTGAGCACTTTGCGAAAACCATGCCAAAACCCTATCCCATCAAAATCAACGAGATAGGAAATAACCCTAGAGAAAATACTGGTTTAATTGGTGCATGGAGAGCGGGACTAGGCGCAATTCTGGTGCATCGCAACATGGAGGCTGGCGCTACAATCGCCCCACCGTGAAACCCGGGCTGCCCCGGCGCCTCCCGCCGCCAAACCGGCTGCCCCGGAAGCGCGCCCGCCCCTGATGACCGCCCTATGACCCCCATGCCCACCTCCTCCCTGCTGGCCTGGCTGCCCGTCTGGCAGCGCAACTTCCTGGTCTGGCGCAAGCTGGCCCTGCCGGCCATCCTCGGCCACCTGGCCGACCCCATGATCTACATGCTCGGCCTGGGCTACGGCCTGGGCAACCTGCTGCCCTCCCTGGACGGGGGCCAGTCCTACGTGGCCTTCCTGGCGGGCGGCATCATCTGTTCCTCCACCATGAACGCGGCCACCTTCGAGGCCCTCTACTCGGCCTTCTCCCGCATGCACGTGCAGAAGACCTGGGAAGCCATCCTCAACACCCCCCTGGGCCTGGCCGACGTGCTCATGGGCGAGCTGACCTGGGCCGCCACCAAGTCCCTGATCTCCGGAGCCGCCATCCTGGCGGTGGTGTTCGCCCTGGGCCTGACCCAGGGCTCCCTGCTGCTCTGGGCCCTGCCGGCCATCGTGCTCACGGGCCTGGCCTTCGCCGCCCTGGGGCTGATCTGGAATGCCCTGGCCCCCTCCTACGATTTCTTCATGTACTACTTCACCCTGTTCATCACCCCCATGACCCTGATCTCCGGGGTGTTCTTCCCCAGCGAGCAGCTGCCCGGCTGGCTCGCCGTGCTGGGCACCTGGCTGCCCCTGGCCCAGGGCGTGGCCCTGGTGCGTCCCCTGCTGAACGGCCAGGTGCCCCCGGACATCCTCACCCCGGTACTCACCTTGCTGGCCCTGACGGTGGTGTCCTACGGCATCGCCCTGAAGCTGACCCGGCGCCGGCTGATGAAGTAAGCCCCGCCCTGGCGGGGCGATGCGCCTTCAGAACAGCTCGAGCAGCTGCTTGATGATCAGCACGCTGACCACGCCCAGGAAGGCCTTGCGCACGAAACCGGCACCGTGCTTGAGGGCCAGATGGGTGCCCAGGTAGGCGCCCGCCAGATTGCAGGCGGCCATGGTCAGGCCGACGAGCCACAGGATGGGGCCGTGGCTGATGAAGAAGGCCGTGGCCGAGAGATTGGTCGCCACATTGACGACCTTGGCGCTGGCCGAGGCGCGCACGAAATCCAGGCCGAACAGGCGCACGAAGCCGAAGATCAGGAAGCTGCCGGTCCCCGGGCCGAAGAAGCCGTCGTAAAAACCGATCACCAGGCCGAACAGGGCGCCGCGCCAAAGGTCGCCGGGGCGGGCCGCATGGGTTTCCTCCTGCCCCAGGTTCTTGCGCAGGAAGGTATAGATGGCCACCGCCAGCATCATCACCACCACCAGGGGCCGCATGGCGTCCCGGGGAATCCAGGCCACCACGGCCGCGCCCAGCCAGGCCCCCAGCAGGGCGGCCCCGGTGGCGGGCAGGACCAGCCGCCAGGGAATGGAAACGGCCCGGGCGTAGCGCCACAGGGCGGCGCTGGTGCCGGTGATGCTGGCCACCTTGTTGGTGCCGAACAGGGTGGGAATGCTGGTCTGGGGAAAGGCGGAAAGCAGCACCGGAATCTGGATCAGGCCGCCGCCGCCCACCACGGCATCGACCATGCCGGCAAAGAAGGCGGCGGGAGCAAGGATGAACCATTCAATAGTCATGGCAGGCGCAAAAAAATGGACCCGGCGTAGAGGCGCCGGGTCGGGTAACAAGGGCTGGGCCCTGGGGAGGATTATCTCAGGCCGTGGCCGGCACGGGGGCCTGGGCGTCGGCGGGCAGCATCCCTTCAGCATCGGCGAGGGCCTCATCCACCGGCTCGATGGCCCCTTCCCACTTGGCGACGGCGGCGGTGGCAAGGGCATTGCCCAGCACATTGGTGGCGGTGCGCCCCATGTCGAGGAAGTGGTCGATCCCCAGGATCAGCAGCAGGCCGGCCTCGGGCAGGCCGAACATGGGCAGCACGGCCGCCACCACCACCAGGGATGAACGGGGCACTCCGGCCACGCCCTTGCTCGAGATCATCAGCACCAGCAGCATGGTGATCTGGGTGCCCAGGCTGAGATCGACCCCATAGGCCTGGCCGATGAACAGGGCAGCGAAGGCGCAGTAGAGCATGGAACCGTCCAGGTTGAAGGAATAGCCGAGCGGCAGCACGAAGCCGGTGATGCGGTCGCGTACCCCGAACTTTTCCAGCTGTTCCATCAGCTTGGGATAGGCCGATTCGCTGCTGGCGGTGGAGAACCCCAGCAGCATCGGGCTGCGCACCAGCTTGAGCAGGCGGAACACCTCCTTGCCGAGCACCGCATAGCCGGCGGCAATCAGCACCAGCCAGAGCACGGCGAGGGCGATGTAGAAACTCGCCAGCAGCTTGCCGAAGACCACCAGCATGCCCAGCCCCTGGGTGGTGATGATGCCGGCCACCGCGCCGAACACGCCCAGCGGCGCAAAGCGCATGACGTAGTTGGTGACCTTGAGCATGACGTGCACCACCTCGTCCATGGTATTCACCAGGCTGCGCGCCGCCTGGTTGTGCAGCTGCCCCAGGGCCAGGCCGAAGAACACGGCAAACACCAGGATCTGCAGGATTTCATTGGTCGCCATGGCCTCGAAGATGTTCTTCGGGAAGACGTGGGTGATGAAATCCTTCAGGTTCAGGGCGCTGGTCTTCAGACCCACTGCGGCGCCCACTTCCGGCAGAGGCACGCCCAGACTGGCGCCGGGCTGGAGCAGGTTGGCAAACACCAGGCCCAGGGCCAGGGAGCACAGGGAGGCCCCGACGAACCAGCCCAGGGCCTTGGCGCCGATGCGGCCGACAGTCTTCGGGTCGCCCATGCCCGCCAGGCCCACCACCAGGGTGGCGAAGACCAGGGGGGCGATGATCATCTTGATCAGGCGCAGGAAGATGTCCGTGAGAATGCCGAAATAGCCGGCGATCTCCTTGGCCTCGGCAGGACTGCCGGCCAGGGTGTTGCAGGCATAGCCGACCACGACGCCAAGCACCATGGCGATCATGATCAGGGTGGTCAACCGGTTCATTTTCATGAGGGTTTCCTTCTGGGAATGGAAGAACGCGGGTCAGGCGGCCCGGGGCTGGATCATTTGCGGCCGGGTCAACACCTCGGGGCGCAGTACCTCGGCCAGCTGTTCGGGGCTCATGAGCTGGCGCTCCAGGACGATCTCGGCCACGCCCCGGCCGGAGAGATGCGCCTCGGCGGCGATTTCAGTGGCATTGGCGTAGCCGATGTAGGGATTCAGGGCCGTGACGATGCCGATGGAACGCTCGACGCTGGCGCGCAAGGCTTCCCGGTTGGCGGTGATGCCATCGACGCAATAATCGGCCAGGGTGCGGCAGCCCTTGCCCAGGTGCAGCACGCTCTTGAACAGGCTGTGGGCGATGATGGGTTCGAAGGCGTTCAGCTGCAGCTGGCCGGCTTCGGCGGCGAAGCTGACGGTCATGTCGTTGCCGATCACTTCGAAGGCGATCTGGTTCACCACTTCCGGGATCACCGGATTGACCTTGCCCGGCATGATCGAGGAGCCGGCCTGGCGCGGCGGCAGGTTGATCTCCCCTAGCCCGGCGCGGGGGCCGGAGGAGAGCAGGCGCAGGTCGTTGCAGACCTTGGAAAGCTTGACCGCCACTCGCTTCAGCACCCCGGAGAGCTGCACGAAGCTGCCGCAGTCCTGGGTCGCCTCGATCAGGTTGGGGGCGGTGAGCACCGGCACGCCGCTGATCTCCACCAGCTTGCGGCAGGCAATGGCGGCATAGTCGGGATGGGCGTTGATGCCGGTACCGATGGCGGTGGCGCCCAGGTTGATCTCGCGGATCAGCAGCGCCGCTTCCTTGAGCCGCTCCTCATCCTCACCCAGCATAACCGCGTAGGTGGAGAACTCCTGGCCCAGGGTCATGGGCACCGCGTCCTGGAGCTGGGTGCGGCCCATCTTCAGCACGTCGGCGAATTCCACGGCCTTGCGCTCGAAGGCGGCGCGCAGGTAGGCCATGGCATCCACCAGGCGGAAGATGCCCACATAGGTGGCCAGCTTCAAGGCCGTCGGATAGACGTCATTGGTGGACTGGCTCATGTTCACATGCTCGTTGGGATGCAGGAACTGGTACTCGCCGCGCTGGTGGCCGAGGATTTCCAGGGCCCGGTTGGCGATCACCTCGTTGGCGTTCATGTTGGTCGAGGTGCCGGCACCGCCCTGGATGACATCCACCACGAACTGCTCGTGCCACTGGCCGTCGATGATTTCGCGGCAGGCGGCGACGATGGCATCGGTGCGCCGGGTATCGAGCAGACCCAGCTGCCGGTTGGCCTGGGCAGCGGCCTTCTTGATCTGGGCCAGGGCGCAGATCAGGTCCGGATAGACGGCGATGGAGATGCCGGTGATGTTGAAATTCTCCAGGGCCCGCAGGGTATGGACGCCGTAGTAGGCAGCGGCCGGCACTTCGCGGTCGCCCAGCAGGTCATGTTCGAGGCGGTGGGATGATTTTTGGGTCATGCTGTCTCCTGGCAGTGTTGTCGTCGGACGGGGAACATCCGCTGGCTTCTGCATTGCACAGCCCATGCCAGCGACAACAGATTTGCCGAGCATTGATTTCACGACGGTTTTTCCAGGGGAACGAAACGAAAGTGCCGGTTTTCCGATGCTCCGGCCCGGCCAAGGCTCGGTTTTCCGAAGTCCGAAGACGGCGGACAGGGGCAGGCGGGCCCCGGTTGAAGCGTTTGCGGGAAATCAGCGCGGCGGGAGGCCGGCAGCGGCCCGGCGCCGATGTCCGGCTGCAGCAGGTGTCGTTGGGACAGGCCGGCGGCTCAGGCAGCCCCGGGCTGGAGGCCGGCCAGAATCAGCATTTCCGCCTCGTGGGCGGCCACCGGGCGGGAGTACAGGAAGCCCTGGCTGTAGCCCACGCCCATGGCTGCCAGAATCTCCGCCTGACGGGGCAGCTCCACCCCTTCGCAGATCACGTCCTGGCCCAGACGCCGGGCCAGCTGCACGATGGTTTCCACGAAGTGCCGGTCGTTTTCCTGCTCGTGCAGGTGGCTGATGAAGGAGCGGTCCACCTTGAGGGTGTCGATGGGCAGCCGGTGCAGGTAGGCCAGGGATGAGTAACCCGTGCCGAAATCATCGAGCAGGATGCGGATGCCCATGGCCTTGAGCGCATGCAGCAGGGCAATGGCCCGCTCGGTTTCCTGCATCAGGGCGCTCTCGGTGATTTCCAGCTTCAGGGCCGTGGGCGGCAGGCCGCTCTGGGCCAGGGCACCGCGCACATGCTCCAGGAGCTGGGCATGGACGATCTGCTTGCTGGAAAGATTGACGCTGACGCTGAGCTCCCGGGCCGCCGGAAAACGCTCCCGCCACTGGCGCAGCTGGCGGCAGGATTCTTCCAGCATCCAGCGGCCCAGGGCCACGATCATGCCGGTTTCCTCGGCCACGGGGATGAACTCCAGAGGCGAGATCAGGCCCTTGCCCGGGTGGTTCCAGCGCACCAGGGCCTCGAAACCCGCCAGGGTCTGCCGCTCCAGGTCCACGATGGGCTGGTAGTAGGCCTGGAACTGCCCCCTTTCCAGGGCGTGGCGCAGGTCCATTTCCAGCTCCAGGCGGCGCACCGCCTGGTCGTGCATGTCCTGGTCGAACACCATGTAGGCGCCGCCCCCTTGCTCCTTGGCCCGCACCATGGCCAGGTTGGCGTCGCGCAGCATCAGCTCCGGCTGCTGGTATTCGCTGCCGCTGGCGACGATGCCGAAGGACACGGTGCTGAACACCTCGTGCTCATGGAGGGCGAAGGGCAGCTGCAGCTTCTGCTGGATGCGGCTCACCACATGCAGGGTGGAACTCACGTCGCGGATGTCTTCCAGGAGGATGCCGAACTCGTCCCCGGCCAAGCGGGCCACCATGTCGGTGGGCCGGATGGTGTTGCGGATCAGGTTGGCCACGCTCATCAGGAGCAGGTCCCCCATCCGGTGCCCGAGGCTGTGGTTGATCACCTTGAAACGGTCCACGCCGCAGTGCAGCACGGCAAAACGCATTTCCGGACGCCGCTCCTGGCGGCGGAAGGTGTGCTCCAGGCGGTCCAGGAACAGGCTGCGGTTGGGCAGGCCGGTGAGCCCGTCTACGAACACCTCGGGCAGGTGGGCCTCTTCGGCGCACAGATGCACGGCGGTTTCGTGGGCCGAGGCATAGAACAGGGCCTCGGCCGCGTCGTAGGTGAGGTTCCACACCACGCCCAGGTAGCCCCCCTCCTTACGGCTGCAGCGGCTGGCAAAGCGCAGGGTCGTGCTGCCGCTTCGGCCCATGGCCTCCAGTTTCTCCCGGCAGGCTTCCCGGTCCCCCTCGTAGAGCAGGTCGAGAAAGCTCACCTGCTGCAGCTCCCCCAGCCCGTAACCCAGGGCCTCGGACCAGGCATCGCTGATCAGGTTCAGGTGGCCGCTGCGGTCGAACACCAGCAGCAAGGTGTCCGGCAACTTGAGGAAGGCGCTGCTCAGGGGCGGAGGGTCACTACGGGGTCGATACATGCGTAAGCAATGGGCATCAGGAAGGGCCATTATGTCCCAAGCCGCCCGCCGCTGTGAATGACCGTTAAAATGGCGCCCATGTCGCCCATCCTGCTCGTCCTCACCAACCTGCCCGACCAGGCCAGCGCCGAGCGTCTGGCCGCCACCCTGATCGGCAACGGCCTGGCCGCCTGCGTCAACATCCTCGCCCCCTGCCGCTCGGTGTATCGCTGGCAGGGCCAGGTGGAAAGCGCCACGGAAATCCCCCTGCTGATCAAGACCCGGCCGGAACGCTATGGGGAACTGGAGGCGGCCATCCGCAACCAACATCCCTACGAACTGCCCGAAATCATCGCCCTGCCCGTAAGCAGCGGCCTGCCCGCCTACCTGGAGTGGGTGCACCAAGAAACGGAGGGGCCATGGCCCGTTTGCTGAACTCCCTGCGCCTGTTCGCCGTCCTGGCGACCCTGTTCTCCCTGCTCGGCACCGCCCCGGCCCGGGCCCAGGAATTCCTCGATCCCCTGCAGGCCTTCCAGCCCAGCGTCCGCGCCCTGGATGACCGGACTCTGGAAGTCAGTTTCAAGATCGCGCCCGGCTACTACCTGTACCGGGACAAGTTCCGCTTCAGCGCCGGGGAGCTGACCCTGGGCACGCCGGAACTGCCCAAGGGCAAGGAAAAGCAGGACGACAACTTCGGCCTGATGGAGGTGTATTACAAGGCGGTGAGCCTGCGTCTGCCGGTGGAGCGCAACAGTTCCGGCCCCCTGGCCGTCACCCTGCAGATCACTTCCCAGGGCTGCGCCGACAAGGGCATCTGCTATCCGCCCCAGACCCAGACCCTGACGGCGGAGCTGCCTGCCGAGGGCAGCGTGCCGCCGGCGCCCCCCATGGGCCAGGAGCGCAGCGGCGACGAAAGCGGCCTGATCGCCGCCACCCTGGGCCAGGCCGGTTTCTGGACCAATCTGCTGATCTTCTTCATCGCCGGACTGGGGCTGGCCTTCACCCCCTGCGTCTTTCCCATGATTCCCATCCTCTCGGGCATCATCGCCGGCCAGGGCCGGCAGGCCTCCCGGGGCCGGGCCTTTGCCCTGTCCCTGGTCTATGTGCTGGGCATGGCGCTGACCTACACCGCCGTGGGCGTCGCTGCCGGACTCAGCGGCACCCTGCTCTCCGCAGCCCTGCAGAACGTCTGGGTGCTGTCGGCCTTCGCCGGCGTGTTCGTGCTGCTCTCCCTCTCCATGTTCGGCTTCTACGAACTGCAGCTGCCCGCCAGCCTGCAGAGCAAGCTCTCGGAGGAGTCCGGCCACCTCCAGGGCGGACGGGGCATCACGGTATTCCTCATGGGCGCCCTCTCGGCCCTGATCGTCGGTCCCTGCGTCGCCGCCCCCCTGGCCGGCGCCCTGCTCTACATCGGCCAGACCGGCGATGCGCTGCTGGGCGGCGCCGCCCTGTTCGCCATGGCCCTGGGCATGGGGGTGCCGCTCTTGCTGGTGGGCCTCTCCGCCGGCACCCTGCTGCCCCGCTCGGGTCCCTGGATGGAGGGGGTGAAGCGCAGCTTCGGCGTGGCCCTGCTGGCCACCGCCGTGTGGCTGGTGTCGCCGGTGATCCCGGTCCTGGCCCAGATGCTGGCCTACGCCCTGCTGCTGATCTTTTCCGCCATCTACCTGCACGCCCTGGACCCCCTGCCGCCCCAGGCCAAGGGCTGGCAGCGCTTCTGGAAAGGCCTGGGGGTGATCATGCTGCTGGCGGGCGCCGCCCTGATCCTGGGGGCCCTGGGCGGCAGCCGCGACCCGCTCCAGCCGCTGGCCGTGTTCAAGGGCGGCGCCCAGGCTGCCGAAACCCCGCTGCCCTTCACCCGGGTGGCCGACCTGGCAGCCCTGGAAGCCCGGGTGGCCGAGGCAGCCGCCGCCGGCCGGCCGGTGCTGCTGGATTTCTACGCGGACTGGTGCGTCTCCTGCAAGGAGATGGAGCGCTTCACCTTCAGCGATCCGGCCATCAAGGCCCGCCTGGAGCGTTTCACCCTGCTGCAGGCGGACGTGACCGCCAACAGCCCCGACGACAAGGCCCTGCTCCAGCGTTTCAAGCTGTTCGGCCCGCCGGGCATCATCTTCTTCGACCCCGCCGGCCGGGAAATCCCCGGCCTGCGGGTGGTGGGCTTCCAGGATGCCGCCGCCTTCGGACAGGTCCTGGACCGGGTCCAGTCCCGTTGAGGCCCGGGCGTACGTGCTAAAATCCCAGCCCTCGTCAAGCCTCCAGAAACCCTCCCTATCATGTTCTCCGGAATTGTCGCGGCCGTGGGCCGCATTACCCAGTTGACGCCCCGGGAAGCGGGCTTCCGTCTCACCGTCGAACCCGGCTCCCTGGACATCTCCGATGTGGCCCTGGGTGACTCCATCGCCCATGCCGGCGTCTGCCTCACCGTGGTGGACAAGGCGGCCGACAACAGCTGGTACTGCATCGACGTCTCCCCCGAGACCCTGTCCTGCACCCAGGGCCTGGCCGAACCCGGCGAGGTGAACCTGGAGAAGGCCCTGTGCCTCAACGACCGCCTGGGCGGGCACCTGGTGTCCGGACACGTGGACGGGGTGGGCGAGGTGCTGCGCTTCGACCCCGTGGGCGACAACCGCCTGCTGGAAATCCGCGCTCCCCACGCCATTTCCAAGTACATCGCCAGGAAGGGTTCGGTGACCGTGGATGGCTGCAGCCTGACCACCAACACCGTGGAAGGTGACGTGTTCACCATCAACCTGATTCCCCATACCCTGGAAGTCACCACCCTGAAGCACCTCAAGCCGGGCAGCCGGGTGAACCTGGAAATCGACCTGATCGCCCGTTACACCGAGCGCATGCTGGCCTGGGAAAAGGAAAGCGCCTGATGTCTCCCACCAACCCCGCCATCGCCTCCACCGAAGAGATCATCGCCGAGTTCAAGGCTGGCCGCATGGTCATCCTGGTGGACGAGGAAGACCGGGAGAACGAAGGCGACGTCGTCGTCGCCTCCCAGTTCATCACCCCGGAAGCCATCAACTTCATGGTCACCCACTGCCGCGGCCTGGTGTGCCTGACCATCACCGAGGACCGGGCCAAGCAGCTGGGCCTCACCCAGATGGCCCGGGACAACAAGACCCCCTACGGCACCGCCTTCACGGTGTCCATCGAAGCCGCCGAAGGGGTCACCACCGGCATTTCCGCCCAGGACCGGGCCCGCACCGTGCAGGCCGCCGTGGCCAGGAACGCCGTGCCGGAAGACATCGTCCAGCCCGGCCACATCTTTCCCATCACCGCCCGCCCCGGCGGCGTGCTGGTGCGCGCCGGCCACACGGAAGCCGGCTGCGACCTGGCCATGCTGGCCGGGCTCGAACCCTCCTCGGTGATCTGCGAGATCCTGAAGGAAGACGGCACCATGGCCCGGCTGCCGGACCTGATCGAGTTCGCCCGGGAACATGGCCTCAAGGTGGGCACCATCGCCGACCTGATCCACTACCGGGCCAGCTCGGAAACCCTGGTGGAGCGGGTCACCTCCAAGCCGGTGCAGACCCCGCATGGGGAATTCACCCTGCACGCCTACGTGGACCGGGCCTCCGGCGCCTCCCACCTGGCCCTGGTGAAGGGCGAGATTCCCGCCTCCGGGGAAACCCTGGTGCGGGTCCATGAACCCCTGTCCGTGCTCGACTTCATCGACCCGGCCAGCCACCCGGCCTCTTTCAGCATCGACCAGGCCCAGGCCGCCATCGCCAGAAACGGCCACGGGGTGATCGTGCTCATGCACCGCCCCGAAGGCAGCGCCGAGATCCTGGCCCGCCTCACCGCCGAACCCGGCACCCAGAAGCGCAGCCTCAAGTGGGACCCGCGCATCCACGGCATCGGCGCCCAGATCCTGCGCGACCTGGGCGTGACCCGCATGCGCCTCCTGTCCAGCCCGCGCAAGATGCCCTCCATGACCGGCTTCTCCCTGGAAGTCACCGGTTTCGTCGCTTCCCCCGAGGAGTTGAACTGACATGCCCCGTTTCGACAACGTCTACGAATATCCCGAATCCCTGCACGGCACCGGCCTCAAGGTCGGCATCGTCATGAGCCGCTTCAACCAGGACGTCTGCGAAGGCCTGCTCTCCGCCGCCGTGACCGAACTGAAGCGCCTGGGCGTGGCCGACGCGGACATGCAGATCTGCACCGTTCCCGGCGCCCTGGAAATCCCCCTGGTGCTGCAGACCCTGGCCCAGAGCGGCAAGGTGGATGCCCTGGTGGCCCTGGGCGCCGTGATCCGCGGCGAAACCTACCACTTCGAGGTGGTCTCCAACGATGCCTGCCGGGCCGTGATGGAAGTGCAGCTGCACACCGGCATCCCGGTGGCCAATGGCATCCTCACCTGCGAGGATGACGACCAGGCCCTGGTGCGCATGCAGCAGAAGGGCACCGATTGCGCCCAGGCTGCCGTGGAAATGGCCCGCCTGCTCGAACAGGTGAAAACCCGTACCGCCCGTCTTTGAACCGGAAAGCCCCCATGACCGAAACCCGAGCCGCCCCCACCCCGGAAGCCAAGCAGCCGCCCAAATCCCCCCGCCGCCGGGCCCGTGAGTTCGCCCTCCAGGGGCTCTACCAGTGGCGCGTCGGCGGCGCCGACGAGGCCGCCATCGAGGCCCACCTGCCGGAGCTGGAAGGCTACAAGAAGGCCGACCAGGAACTCTGCCGTACCCTGGTGCGCGGCGTGCTGCGCCTGCGGGAATCCCTGGAAGGCCAGCTGGCCGAAGCCCTGGACCGCCCCTTCGCCGAGCTCTCCCCCATCGAGGCCAACATCCTGCTGATGGCCACCTACGAGCTCACCCAGTTCCCCGAGACCCCCTACCGGGTCATCATCAACGAGGCCATCGAGCTGGCCAAGAGTTTCGGCGGCACCGACGGCCACCGCTACGTGAATGGCGTGCTCGACAAGATGGCCGCCCGCCTGCGCAGCACCGAGGTGGAAGCCCGGCGCAAGCAGAAGTAAGCCGCAGCAGTCCTCCGGCCATGGGTGAATTCGACCTGATCGCCCGCCATTTTGCCCGCGCCACCCCCCAGGCCCTCCTGGGGCCCGGCGACGACTGCGCCCTGGTGCGTCCCGAGCCGGGCATGGAACTGGCCATCACCACCGACATGCTGGTGGAAGGCACCCACTTCCTGCCCGACACCGATCCCCGGGACCTGGGCTGGAAGACCCTGGCCGTCAATCTCTCCGACCTGGCCGCCATGGGCGCCCGGCCCCGCTGGGTGCTCCTGGCCCTCAGCCTGCCCGCTGCCGACGAGACCTGGCTTGCCGCCTTTGCCGAAGGCCTGCATGGCTGCGCCCGGGAATTCGGGGTGGACCTGATCGGCGGCGACACCACCCGGGGGCCCCTCAACCTGTGCGTCACCGCCATCGGCGAAGTGCCCGCCGGACGGGCCCTGCGCCGGGACGGCGCCCAGGCCGGGGACGACATCTGGATTTCCGGCCAGCCCGGCCTCGCCGCCCTGGGCCTGGCCCAGCTCCAGGGCCGCCTGCAGCTGCCGGCGGCCTGGCAGACCCTGTGCATCAAGCGGCTCCAGGCGCCCCGCCCCCGGGTGCAGCTGGGTCTGGCCCTGCGCCCCCTGGCCCACGCCGCCATCGACATCTCCGATGGCCTGCTCGCCGACCTGGGCCACGTGGCCCGCCGCTCCGGCCTCCAGGCCCGGCTGGCCCTGAACCAGCTGCCACGCCTGCCGGAAGGGGTGGACCGGGCCACGGCCCTGGATGCCCTCCTGGCCGGCGGCGACGACTACGAACTCTGCTTCACCGCCCCCTCCAGCCAGCGCCTGGCCCTGGGCTGCATCGCCGCCGACCTGGATATTCCCCTGTGGCGCATCGGCAAGATGGAGGCCGCCGAGGCCAGCGCCGATGCCACCGGCCCGGTACTGCTCCTGGACCCGGACGGCCAGGTGATCGAGTGGGCACGGCTGGGCTACGACCACTTCGCCTGAACTCGGGCCAATGAAAACGGCACCCGCAGGTGCCGTTTTCGCTTAGAGGCCCGGAAGCTCAGCGGAAGATGATCACTTCTTCCTTGCGCTGTTCCCGCTCAATGACGGTTTCCCGCACCGGGTAGTCGCCGCTCAGGGCCGCCAGCTGTTCTTCCAGCTGCTTGATCACGTCCACGCCCAGGCTCTTGGAGACTTCCGACATCACCTTGCCCCGGTTCAGGACCACCCGGCCGCCCCGGGAGGACATGAGCTTGGTGTCCTGCCCCTCGCCCATGGCGGAGAAGGAGGCCTTGACCTGGTAGTTCTTGGTGCTGATCAGGCTGAACTCACCCACCAGTTCCAGGCTCAGGGTGTGGGACACCGTGTCCGTATTGTCGATGGGGTTGGCTTCCTGGCGGAATTCGATGCTGTTGATGGAACCGAACAGCACATAGTCCGCCCCGGGGTACATGCCCTGCTTGATGCGGGCAATGACGTCGTAGAGCTTTTCCGAGTTCTTGGCAGTGAAGGGCTTGGCCTGGCTCAGCTTGAAATAGCCGGACTTGAGCATTTCCCCCTTGATGTCGGCTGTGAATTTGCGTAGTTCGCCCCGGTCGATATAGGAGTAGGTGCCTTCCTCGTAGGAGAAGCTGGACTCGGAGCGGGCATTGACCGAACCGCTGGAGCGACGGGAATAGCTGTAGTCGCTTTCCCGCTCGCTTTCACGGCCGGTGGCCCGCAGGGAGGACTTCTCCGTGGCCTTGATGGAGCGGAAGTACTCCTGCACCCGCTCCTCGTAGGCCAGGTCGGTGACCGCCACCTTGAGGGGGCCGGCGGCCTGGACCGCCAGGGTGCTGCCCAGCAGGGCAGCGCCCAGCAGCAGTTTCTTGAGAAAGGCACTCATGGTTTTCTACCCCCGGCTCAGCGCTTGGCGGACTTGCGGATTTCCTTCTCGTCGGACCATTCGACGATGCCGGTCTCGATCTCGATCAGGCGCAGGTTCATCTTGTAATAGACGTCCTTGACGGTGGAACCCTTCTTGACGATGGAGGAGATGCTGCCGTCCAGGCGGTACTTGGCGCCTTCCATGTTGCCCACCTTGGCGGACTTGGACTTCTTGTAGAGGCCGCTCTGGTTCTGGCGGCGCAGTTCGTCCACCTGGTTTTGCATGTCCTCGCCGCCGATCACGTACTTGACGCCGTTCTTCTGCAGCTGGGTCAGGATGGTGTCGGTGATCAGGCGGGTGTCGAAGTATTCGCTGGTCTTGTTCTGCACCGGGGAGGCCATGAGCAGCTGGCGCTTCTTGATGGCCGTCTGGACTTCCGGCGTCTGCAGCAGGGACTGGGTCATCTTCTCGGCGATCATCTGGATGTCGGTGGAGCCCAGGTCGGTGGTCACGGTTTCCACGGCCTTGGCGTCGCCGTAGCTGACGCTGCCGTCACCGGCGGCAGTGGGGGACGTGGTCTGGCAGGCGGACAGGGACAGGGCCAGCAGGGCGGGCAGCAGCAGGGTCTGGGGCTTGAAAGCGATCATGGGGGTCTCCGAAAAAGGGAAGGGTTCAGGGATTATTGGTTGGTGATGCCGCCCGGGGCATTGTTGCCGGAGAAGGGGGCGCCTTCATTCTCGGGACTTTGCATTTCCAGACGGAAGTCGGTGGCCTTGAAGCTGGGCGAGACGACGCTGATGACCTTCTTCTGCAGGCCGTGGATCAGCTCGGGCTTCCAGGGCTCCTCTTCCCAGACGGTGAAGCCGTCATCATCGAGCCAACGGAAGCGATAGTACAACTGCTGCTTGTCGCTGCTGCTGTTGGCGATGGTCACCTGGATGCGCAGCAGGCCGTCGCGCTTCACGGCACGCATGTCGCTCACCTTGAGGTGGGTCATCTTGCCCAGCTCTTCCACCTTGCTGGCGATGCTGCCCCCTTCGGCAGCCTGGAGGATGAAGGGGGTGCCCAGCAGGGCGAGCCCCAGGGCGGCAGTCATGGCTATCTTCTTCATGGTCGGACTCCGGAACGGTTACTTGGTCTTCCTGGGGGCCTTGCCGCGCGGCTTGGCGGGCGGAGGCGGTTCGTCGGTGAAGGCATCGGCCCAGGCTTCCACCCGGGGTTGCCCCACATAGACCGCCCCGTTGGTGAGGCGGATGGGAATCACGGTGACCCGGTTGCCGACGGTGATCTCGGTCTTGTACACCCCGCTACCGGTCTGGAACTCGATGGGCACGGTGCCCCGGGGCAGGATGGCGCGGGCCACGGCCAGACGCTCGGGCAGGGTGCGCCAGGCCCGTTCGTCGGCTTGCTCGGTGGCCACGGAGGCGATGCCGGCGATGATGCCGGCCACGGCGCCGCCATGCTTCTGGGCCTGGTACTGGAGGGCCGACTTGGCCACGGCACGCACCACGGTACGGCCGATGATGCCGGGCAGCTGGTCCTTCAGCTGGCGGCGGGCCATGGCATCCACATTCACCAGGGTTTCCACCGTCAGCTCCTTGCCGTTGGCCTTGAGGCTGGCGGGCATGTAGCTCTTGCCCTCGGACTTGATCACCGGGAAGGACAGGGGCGTGGCCACCCACTTGCGATTGACCGGGATGGGCAGGGGAATGGTCACCGACTTCCAGGCCGGGGCGAAACCGCTTTCCACCACGAACAGCACGTCGGTCTCGTTGGGGCCGGGCTTGTTGCGGCCCACCTTGCCCACCTTTTCCTTGATCAGCTTGCTGTTGGGCTGCAGGGCCAGGGCATTCCGGTAGCCGGGCTCGGCCAGGGAGTATTCGCCGGTGACTTCGAAGAAATAGCCGGCCAGGTAGTGGGCGAAGGCATTCTGGAAGCCGTTCTTGAGCTGGCGCACCTCGGGGCTGTCCAGCTCGTCCAGGGGATAGCCCTTGGCGGCCAGATCCTTGGTGTCGGTCTTCACCCCCTGCTTGTCCTGCTCTTCCTTGAGCTTGTCGTATTCCTTCTCCCGGAAGCTCTCGATCAGCTTTTCCCGCTCGTAGGTCTTCTTCATTTCCACCCGGGCCAGGTCGAAATTGCCCAGCAGGATGTGGTCCAGGGTCAGCTTGGCGGACAGGAACACCTTTTCATAGTCCTGGCCGTCATAGCGGCGCACCCGGTCGCTCACCAGGAAGGAACCGATCTCGCCCAGCACCTTGGTGGGATTGGCCCGGTATTCGTCTTCCCAGGTGCGCACGATCTCGTCGGCCATCAGCCAGCTGTCGCGGCTGCCTTCATATTCCTTCTTCAGGCAGAGGAGCTCGCCCTTCTCGAAGTAGTAGAGGATGTCCCGGCCATTGACGGAATCCAGCACCGTGCTTTCCTTGGCCTGCCCCTCCTTGTCCTTGGGGGCATCGCTGGCAAACAGGGGCTTGTTGTTGCGCTCCAGCTGGTTCAGGGCATCATCCACCTGACCGCTGCGCACCAGGCTTACGGTACCACGCATTTCCTGATCGTAACTGCGGAGGGGGCTGCCGGCACAACCGGCAAGCAGGAGGGAGGCCGCCAGGGCGGTGAGAAGAAAACCGGGAACAGGAAAGCGCATGGAGAGCCAGGGACCTAGTCGAAAATATGCGGATGATGTAGGAGCGGCCGGGCTTTGTCCATGCCTAGTTTTGTCCCCATGCAAGCGCCACGCCGGGAATCCGGGCTGATGGCATAATCCCGGCAGCCCCCCACGAAAGGAGAATTCCCATGTTCTGTTCATCCTGCGGCGCCCCCATTCAGGAAAGCGATGCCTTCTGCGGCAAGTGTGGCGCCAAGGTCGGCGCCCCGGCGGCCACGCCCCCCACCTCGGCCAGCACCGGCAGCGATGGGGAGACGGACAAGCTGCTGGCCATCCTGGCCCACCTGGGCGGCATCTTCTTCGGTTTCATTCCCGCCCTGGTGTTGTACCTGGTCAAGAAGGATTCCCCGGGCTGGGTCCTGGAAAGCGTGCGCGAGGCCCTGAACTGGCAGATCACCGTGATCATCGCCAGCTTTGCCTGCTTCCTGCTCAGCTTCATCCTGATCGGCATCTTCCTGTTCTGGGTGCTGCTCATCGCCAACCTGGTGCTGTGCATCCTGGCGGCGGTGAAGACCGGCGACCAGGTCGTGTACCGCTATCCCTTCGCCCTGCGCCTGATCAAGTGAACAAGCCCCCCAGCCTGCGCTTCCTCATGGCCCACCCGGCCCATTTCGTCGCCCTGGGCTGCGGCAGCGGCCTGTCCATGTGGGCCCCGGGCACCGTGGGCACCCTGTTTGCCTGGCTGACCTTCGTGCTGCTGCGTCCGCATCTGGCCGACGGCCCCTTCCTGGCCTTCCTGGCCCTGGCCTTCGTCCTGGGCGTGGGGGCCATCCAGCGGACCGGCCAGGCCCTGGGGGAGCCGGACCACGGCAGCATCGTCTGGGACGAGATCGTGCCTTTCTGGTTCGTGCTGCTCCTGACCCCCGCCGGCTTCTGGTGGCAGCTGGCCGCCTTCCTGCTGTTCCGCCTGTTCGACATCAGCAAGCCCCAGCCGGCCCGCTGGTTCGACCGCAACATGAAGAACGGCCTGGGCGTGATGCTGGACGACGTGATGGCCGCCGGCTACACCCTGCTCTGCCTGGCGCTGCTGAAATGGCTGCTGAACTGACCCAGGCGGGCCTGGAGGCCCTGGCCAGCCAGGTGGGGGAAACCCTGCTGGCGCGCGGCGAGATGCTGGCCACGGCGGAATCCTGCACCGGGGGCTGGGTGGCCCAGTGCCTGACCGCCATCGCCGGTTCCTCGGTCTGGTTCGAGCGGGGCTTCGTCACCTATTCCAACCAGGCCAAGATGGACATGCTCGGGGTGCCGCAAACCCTGCTGGAAAAACACGGGGCAGTGGCCGAAGCCACGGCCCGGGCCATGGCCCAGGGCGCCGTGGAGCACAGCCGGGCCCAGTGGAGCCTGGCCATCACCGGCATTGCCGGTCCCGGCGGCGGCAGTGCGGAAAAACCCGTGGGGCTGGTGTGTTTTGCCTGGGCCCGGGCCGAGGGGGGCTGCATCGCCCGCAGCGCCCGTTTTGAAGGAGACCGGGAAGCCGTGCGCCGCCAGGCGGTGGCCTTCGCCCTGAACGGTTTGCTGGAACAGCTGGTGAATTAACCTTAAAACCTTAGTTGAACCACAGAGACACAGAGGCCCTCAGGAAAAACAAAAGCCAGTCTGGATTTCCCTAAGCACCTTCCGGGTGCGGGCTGAAAATCATGCGGGTATTTGTCTTAATGAATTTCTCTGCGCCTCTGTGCCTCTGTGGCAAACAGGTCTTGATGCTCAACCGGGCAGGGGCTCGAACAGGGCGGCCAGATCGGCCTCGCCGAACTTGGTGTCGCTCTGGTGCTGTTCCGAGAGGATGCCGGCGGCCAGTTCCGCCTTCTGTTCCTGCAGGGCCAGGATCTTCTCCTCGATGCTGCCAGCCGCGATCAGTTTGTAGACGAATACCGGCTTGTCCTGGCCCAGGCGGTGGGCCCGGTCCGTGGCTTGGTTCTCCACAGCGGGGTTCCACCAGGGATCGTAGTGGATCACCGTATCGGCCGCCGTCAGGTTGAGGCCGACGCCGCCGGCCTTGAGGCTGATCAGGAAGATGGGCACCTCGCCGGCCTGGAAGGCCTTGATCGGGGTTTCCCGGTCCTGGGTTTCCCCGGTCAGGCGCACATAGCCCAGCCCGATGGCCTCCAGCTCGTCCTGGATCAGGTCGAGCATGGTGGTGAACTGGGAGAACACCAGGATGCGCCGCCCCTCATCCACCAGTTCCGGCAGCATGTCCATGAGCAGGTCCAGCTTGGCCCGCTCCTTGACCTTCCGGGCCACGGCGGACTTCACCAGGCGTGGGTCGCAGCACACTTGGCGCAGCTTCAGGAGCGCGTCGAGGATGACGATCTGGCTGCGCCGGAAGCCCCGGCTGGCGATCTCCGAACGCACCTTTTCGTCCATGGCGGCGCGCACGGTCTCGTACAGGTCCCGCTGGCTGCCCTCCAGCTCCACGGTGCGGACGATGATGGTCTTGGGCGGCAGCTCGGTAGCCACGTCGTCCTTCTTGCGGCGCAGGATGAAGGGCCGCAGGCGCCGGGCCAGCAGGTCCCGGCGCAGGGTGTCCCCCTGCTTCTCGATGGGATTGCGCCACAGGCGGGTGAAGCTCTTGCTGTCCCCCAGGAAGCCGGGCAGCAGGAAATCGAACTGGGCCCAGAGTTCCCCCAGGTGGTTTTCCAGGGGGGTGCCCGTGAGGCAGAGCCGGTGCCTGGCCTTCAACTGGCGCACCACCCCGGCGCTGCGGCTGCGGGAGTTCTTCACGGTCTGGGCTTCGTCCAGCACCAGCAGATGGTATTCGTGCTGCTGCAGCTGCTCCCCGTCCCGCCACAGGAGCGGGTAGGTGGTGAGCACCACGTCGTACTCGGGAATCTGGTCGAAGAACTGCTTGCGCTCCTGGCCGTGCAGGCTGAGGATTTTCAGGTCCGGGGCGAAGCGGGCCGCCTCGCTCTTCCAGTTGAAGATCAGCGAGGTGGGCAGCACCACCAGGGCCGGCTTGTCCAGGCGGCCGGACTCCTTTTCCAGGAGCAGGTGGGCCAGGGCCTGGGCGGTCTTGCCCAGCCCCATGTCGTCGGCCAGGATGCCGGCCAGACCCTGTTCGCGCAGGTACTGGAGCCAGGCCAGGCCGGCCCGCTGGTAGTCCCGCAGGTCCAGCTTGAAACCCCGGGGCGGGTCGATCTCACGCACTCCCTGGCTGGCCTTGAGCCGCTCGGCCATGGCCAGCACCGCCTCGGCGCCGCGGAACTGCCAGCGGCTCCGGTCCTGGAGCTCTTCCAGGCGCGGCGCATCCAGGCGGGACAGGCGCAGGGGACCTTCCCGGTAACCGTCGAACAGGTCGATCAGCAGCCGGGCCAGGGGCTTGAGCCGCTCCGCCGGTACCCGCAGGCGCCGCTCGTCCTCGGTCACCAGTTCAATGGCCTCGTCGGCGGCGATGTCGGCCAGGGAGATGGCGTCCAGCCAGCGCTCGTCGCGCCGGAACAGGTCGGCCAGCAGGGGCGCCAGGGGCAGGCGCTGGCCTTCCACCACCACCCCCATGTCCAGATCCAGCCAGCCGCCGGCTCCTTCATTGATGTCCGCCTCCCAGGCGTCCACCTCCAGGTAATGGTGCCGGAAGCGGGGCGAATACTGGACCCGCCAGCCGCCCTCTTCCAGGGCCTCCAGCCCCGTGTCCATGAACCGGTCCCAGTCATCCTCGGAATCCAGCCCGTAGAGCTTGGGAGGACGCTTGCCAAAGCAGTACAGGGTCTGCCCCGGCACCGGCTCCAGACCCTGGAGGCCCAGCTGCTCCAGCAGCCGGGCTTCGGCCTCGGGCTGGCGCTTCAGGCGCAGCAGCTCGCCGCCGGGCAGGGTCACGTATTCCCGGGGATCGTCGAAGGCCAGGCGCACTTCCCCGTAGCAGAGGGTGGCCTCGGCATAGTCGAAGGCATCGGCATTGAAGTTGGTGGCATAGCCGCGCCAGGCACGGATGCCGTGCACCGCAAGGGTATCGAGCTGCAGCTCGCCCCGGGGCGCCTCGTCCACCACCCGGCAGCGGGCCGCCAGATCGGCAGCCGGCACCGGCACCCCGGGCGCCACCTCGGCCAGGGCGTCGGCCACCAGGGCGGCTTCCTTGGGCGACAGGGGCGGCAGGGTCAGGAGTTTCTGGGCCAGGTCCGGAGAGAGCTCCAGCAGCAGGGGGCCGGCCCAGCCCTCCTCCATGTCCAGATACCAGGGCGGGATGGTGGGAATGATCAGGGTGGCTTCCGGCTGGGCCAGCAGCCGGGGCTGCTGCAAGCCCTGGCCTTCGGCCTGCCAGATGATCTGCCCGGGCCGGGCCGGGCCTTCGGCCAGGATCACCGGGGGCGAACCGGCCACCAGCCGCCCCGAGGCCAGCAGCTTGCCCAGGAGCTCGGCGCCCTTCTGGGGGGTGAAGGCAAAGCCGTCCTGGGCAAAGTAGGGACTGCGCCCGGCCCAGAGCAGGCGCAGGATGGGCAGGTCGTCGTCTTCCACGAACTGGGGCGGCTGCACCAGGGCCTTTTCGGTCAGGGTCCAGGGCCGGGCCGTATCCGGACGCACGCCCTTGAGGGGGCGGATGCGGGATTCCCCGCTCTGCCAGTCGAGCAGGTAGAACAGCCGGGTCTTGCTGGCGGCACCGGACTTGCTACGGGTCTTTTCCACCGCCTGGCTCAGGTGGCGCAGGTCGGTGATCCAGGACAGCACCCCGGGGGAAACCCGTTCCGGGTCGGCGCGCTCCTGCAAGGCATGCAGCAGCACCGCCGCCGCGTGCTTGCACTGGTGCCGCACCGGGCAGGTGCAGCCGGCCATGATGCCGTGTTCGGGCCTGTCGCCCAGGAAATGCACCAGCACCAGGTAGGGATGGGCGGCCGAGCCCTGGACCTCGGCCACGATGCGCCCGGGCTTCACGTCCAGCTTGGACACCTTGTTGAGATAGCCCTCGCCCTTGGCGACGGTGGCCTTGCCCAGCCATTCCAGGACGTGGGCGCGGGTGAAGGTTTCGGAAGCGGTAGATTTACCCACGGGCACCTAGATCAGCAGGGAGGCCGCAATCAGGGCCAGCAATAAGGCAATGACCAACAGCCAGCGATTCTGCTGGTGCTGGACGGCGATCAGACGTTCGAGCTGGGGCGCCAGATCGGCCCGGGGCGGACGGGCCAGGGCCTGGTGCACCAGGCGCGGCAGCTGGGGCAGGGTGCGGGCCCACTGGGGCGCTTCCTGCTGCATGCCCTTCAGCACCCCGCGCCAGCCCAGTTGCTCGCTCATCCAGCGTTCCAGGAAGGGCTTGGCGGTCTTCCACAGGTCCAGGTCCGGGTCCAGCTGGCGGCCCAGGCCTTCGATGTTGAGCAGGGTCTTCTGCAGCATCACCAGCTGGGGCTGGATTTCCACGTGAAAGCGGCGGCTGGTCTGAAACAGCCGCAGCAGCACCTTGCCGAAGGAAATGTCCTTCAGGGGCCGGTCGAAAATGGGTTCGCAGACGGCCCGGATGGCGGCCTCGAATTCATCCACCCGGGTGTCAGCCGGGGCCCAGCCCGACTCGATGTGGGCCTCGGCCACCCGCTTGTAGTCACGCCGGAAGAAGGCGAGGAAATTCTGGGCCAGGTAGTTCTTGTCGTTGTCGTTGAGGGTGGCGACGATGCCGAAATCCAGGGCGATGTAGCGCCCGTCCGCATGGACGAAGATGTTGCCCGGATGCATGTCGGCGTGGAAGAAGCCATCCCGGAACACCTGGGTGAAGAAGATCTCCACCCCGGCCATGGACAGTTTTTCCAGGTCTATGCCCTGGGCCCGCAGGGCGTCGATGCGGGAAATGGGGGTGCCGTGCATGCGCTCCATGACCATCACCGTGGAGGTGCACCAGTCCCAGTACACCTCGGGCACGATCAACAGCTCGGAACCCTCGAAATTGCGCCGCAACTGGGAGCAGTTGGCGGCCTCGCGCATCAGGTCCAGCTCGTCGCGCAGGTACTTGGCGAACTCCGCCACCACCTCCCGGGGCTTGAGGCGCTTGCCGTCGGCCCAGACCTTCTCCAGCAGCAGGGCCGCCGCGTCCATCAGGGCCAGATCGTGCTCGATGACGCCGCGCATGTTGGGCCGCAGGATCTTCACCGCCACGTCGCGGCCGTCGGGCAGGCGGGCAAAATGGACCTGGGCGATGGAGGCCGAAGCCACGGGCACCGGGTCGAACTCGGTGAACACCTCGGCCACGGGCTTGCCGTAGGCCTTCTCGATTTCCTTCAGGGCCAGTTCGGAGGAAAAGGGCGGCACCCGGTCCTGGAGCCGGGCCAGCTCATCGGCGATGTCGGCGGGCAGCAGGTCCCGGCGAGTGGAGAGCACCTGGCCGAACTTGACGAAGATGGGCCCCAGATTCTCCAGGGCCAGGCGCAGGCGCTCGGCCCTGGGCCGGGACAGGTCGCGCCAGAACTGCAGGGCGTTGGCCAGCTTCACCAGGCGCCCCGAGGGTTCCAGGTCGAACACCATCGAATCCAGCCCGTACTTGCTGGCGACGGCGAAAATCTTGAGTAGGCGGAAAAGGCGCATGGCAGGTGGCGGAAATCAAGCGGGCAAGTTTAGCCGGAAAAATGGCCAGAGTCCTGCCTTTTGGGCATTGCCGCCGGCCCCCGGAGGCTGGCCGGGCGCCCCCAGCTTTACGTGGGTATAATCGCCCCTTTGCTTTTCGCCAGAAATTCAATGGCCCACGATTCCAAGACCCAATTGACCGCCCTGCTGCAGCAGGCCCTGGCCAGCGTTGCCCCCGAGGCGGCCGACACCCCGATCCAGCTGGAGCGCCCCCGGGACGCCAGCCACGGGGACTTCGCCACCAACCTGGCCATGCAACTGGCCCGGGCCCTGAAGAAGAACCCCCGCGAGATCGCCCAGCGCCTGGTGGCGGAACTGCCCGTCTCCAGCCTGGTGACCAAGGCCGAGGTGGCTGGCGCCGGCTTCATCAACTTCACCCTGGATGCAGGCGCCAAGACCGACGTGGTCAGGACCGTGCTGACGGCGGGCAGCGCCTATGGCCGCTCCACCCAGGGCGGCGGCCAGAAGGTGCAGGTGGAATTCGTTTCCGCCAACCCCACCGGCCCCCTGCACGTGGGCCACGGCCGCGGTGCCGCCTACGGGGCCAGCCTCGCCAGCCTGCTGGCCTACGCCGGCTGGGACGTGACCCGGGAGTATTACGTCAATGACGCAGGCCGGCAGATGGACATCCTGGCCGTCTCCACCTGGCTGCGCTACCTGGAACTGCACGGGGTAAGCGGCATCGCCTTCCCCCCCAACGGCTACCAGGGCGACTACGTTCGCACCATGGCCGAACAGCTGAAAACCGCCAAGGCCGAGCGCTACGTGCGCCCCGCCGAAGCCGTGCTGGCCGGCACCCCGGGCCTGCCCGAGGCCACCCGGGACGACCCGGAAGCCAAGACCCAGCGCGAACAGCACCTGGACGCCCTGATCGCCAACGGCAAGCACCTGCTGGGCGAGGACTGGCACGCGGTACACCAGCACGCCCTGACCGAGCAGCTTTCCGACGGGCGCAGCGACCTGGAGGAATTCGGCGTCCATTTCGACGTCTGGTTCTCCGAGAAGGCCCTGTTCGACACGGGCCTGGTGGCCCGCTGCGTGGACCAGCTGGAAAAGGCCGGCCACCTGTACGTTCAGGACGGCGCCAAGTGGTTCAAGTCCACCGCCTTCGGGGATGAGAAGGACCGGGTGGTGCAACGCGAGAACGGCATCTACACCTACTTCGCCTCCGACATCGCCTACCACCTGAACAAGTACGAGCGCGGCTTCGACAAGGTCATCAACATCTGGGGCGCCGACCACCACGGCTACATTCCCCGGGTCAAGGGCGCCATCGCCGCCCTGGAGCTGGACCCGGAGAAACTCCAGGTGGCCCTGGTCCAGTTCGCCGTGCTCTACCGCAATGGCCAGAAGGCTTCCATGTCCACCCGCTCCGGCGAGTTCGTCACCCTGCGCGACCTGCGCGCCGAGGTGGGCAACGACGCCTGCCGCTTCTTCTACGTACTCAGGAAGGCCGACCAGCACCTGGACTTCGACCTGGACCTGGCCAAGAGCCAGACCAACGAGAACCCGGTCTACTACATCCAGTACGCCCACGCCCGGGTCTGCTCGGTAATGAACCAGTGGGGCGGCGAGGAAGCCAGCCTGGCAGAAGCCGATCTGGCCCGCCTGGACAACCCCCGGGAGCTGGCGATTGCCGCCAAGCTGGCCCAGTTCCCCGAGATCATCGACGCGGCGGCCGCGGATCTGGCCCCGCATCAGGTGGCTTTCTACCTGAAGGACCTGGCCGCCGAATTCCACGCCTGGTACAACGCCGAGCGCATGCTGGTGGACGACGAGGCCCTGAAGCTGGCCCGCGTGTCCCTCGCGGCTGCCGTCCGTCAGGTGATCCGCAATGGCATGGGCATGCTGGGTGTATCCTGCCCGGCCAGCATGTAAGGAGAACCCATGAGTCGCGACATGAAACCGAAGAAGGCCCCGAGCCGGAAGAAATCCGGCGGCGGCACCCTGGTGGGCATGTTCATCGGTCTGGTCCTGGGCGTGGTCATTGCCGCCGGGGTGGTCTGGTACATGAACAAGACCCCGGTGCCCTTCGTGAACAAGGTCCAGCAGGTCCCCAGCAGCAACGCCAACCCGGGCCAGGCCCCGATGGCCCTGCCCGGCAAGCCCGGGGACCCGGTGCCGGAAAAGCGCTTCCAGTTCTACGACATCCTGCCCGGCAAGGCTGAAGCCGTGCCCGGCAAGGAACCGCCGAAGACGGCCGAGGTCAAACCCGCCGCCCCCGCAGACGCCAAGAAGGAAGAACCCCAAGGCAAGCCCCATTACCTGCAGGCCGGCGCCTTCAGCCGCGCCCAGGATGCGGACAACCTCAAGGCCAACCTGGCCATGATGGGTCTGGAAGCCAACGTGCAACAGGTGATGGTGCAGGACAAGACCTTCTTCCGCCTGCGCCTGGGTCCCTATACCAAGATCGAAGACGCCAACAAGGTCCGTTCCGAACTGGCCAAGGCTGGCGTGGAAACGGCCCTCGTCGGCAAGGAGTAAAGCATGCAGAACAACCGTCGTTCCTTCCTCTCCGCCACCGCCCTGCTGGCCCTGGGCGCCCTGGCGCCCCAGGTCCGGGCCCAGACCCAGGGCAAGGATTACCTGCTGCTGCCCCAGCAGCATCCCAAGGACGACCCGAAGAAGATCGAGGTCATCGAATTCTTCTCCTACGGCTGCGGCCACTGCAACGACTTCCACCCCCTGCTCAAGGCCTGGGTCGCCAAGCAGCCCGCCGACGTGGCCTTCCGCCGGGTGCCCGTGGTCTGGAACGCCGCCTGGGCCAACCTGGCCCGGCTGTTCTACGCCCTGGAAGCCACCGGCGACCTGGCCCGCCTGGACGACCAGGTGTTCGCCGCCCTGCACGCCCAGCGGCTGCGCCTCTACGACGAGAAGAGCATGAGCGAGTGGTACGTCAAGCAGGGAGGCGACGCCCGGAAGTTCTCCGACGCCTTCAACGCCTTCACCACCATGAGCAAGCTCAAGCAGGCCGAACAGCTGGGCAAGGCCATGCGCATCGACAGCGTTCCCGCCCTGGTGGTGGAAGGCAAGTACCTGGTCCAGGGCGGCAACTTCCAGCAGCTGCTCGCCAACACCGACGCCCTGGTGGCCACCTCACGCAAGAAGTAATGCCCCCGGCGGTATTCATCACAGGCGCCTCGTCCGGCATCGGCGAGGCGCTTGCCGTTTACTACGCCGCCCAGGGCGCCCGCCTGGGCCTGGTCAGCCGGCGCGCCGAAGCCCTCGCCGCCCTGAACCAGCGCCTCGGGGGCGGCCACGCCTGCTACGCCCTGGACGTGGCCGACGCCGGGGCCCTGGAAGCCGCCGCCCGGGACTTCATCGGCCGCTGGGGCGCCCCGGACATCGTCATCGCCAATGCCGGCGTCTCCGCCGGCACCCTCACCGAACACCCGGAAGACCTGGCCGCCTTCCGCCGCATCCTCGACATCAACGTCTATGGCATGGCCGCCACCTTCGCCCCCTTCATCGGCCCCATGCGCCAGGCCGGTGGCTCCCGGCGCCTGGCGGGCATCGCCTCAGTGGCGGGCATCCGCGGCCTGCCCGGGGCGGAAGCCTATTCCGCCTCCAAGGCCGCCGCCATCAGCTACCTGGAAAGCCTGCGCCTGGAAATGCGCGGCAGCGGCATCCGGGTGGTCACCATCGCCCCCGGCTACATCGCCACCCCCATGACCGGGGTGAACCCTTATCCCATGCCCTTCCTGCTCCCGGCCCCGGAAGCCGCCCGCCGCTTCGCCCGGGCCATCGCCCGGGGCAGCAGCTACTGTGTCATCCCCTGGCAGATGGGCATCGTCGCCAAACTGCTGCGCCTCCTGCCCAACTGGCTCTACGACCGCCTCTTCGCCCGCGCCCCCCAAAAACCCCGGGGCCTGCTGCGCTGAACACCCCCCGGACCGCCCCGGTACCGCCCGCCGGTTGAGGCCAGCCCCACTCCAGCCTATAATCGCCCTCCACGGGCCGATAGCTCAGCTGGGAGAGCGCTGCGTTCGCAATGCAGAGGTCGGGAGTTCGATCCTCCTTCGGTCCACCAGAATCTCGTGACAAACAGAACTGCTGGAACTGGCAGTCAAAAGTTGCAGGAAATGCAGGGATATCGTTCCTGAACAAACTGCAACAACATCGTTCCACCAGGCTGATGCCAAGAAAGCCACCGGCCAAACCGGTGGGCTTTTTCTTTCATGCCTACATAGGCGTCAAAGTGCTGACGCTTGACTGGAACCCAGTCGGGGGCCGGAAATCGGCCAGAGCAGCCATTGAGGGTGGTGAGGATGTACGGCCGGTGTTGCACAGGTTGCTGTCGTTGGATGTTTGGATCACCCGAATGGCCGCTTCCACCGAAGCCGAACAAGTGCTCCCGACCCTAAGTGGAAATAGCCTGACCAGGAAACCGGACGTTCAAAATTTGACATAAGCGACTAGATAAGCAGATAGGAGAAGGCAGAGTGTTGCACTAGTATATTGAAGTTGCTAGCTCAGCTGCTCAATATTGAATAGGACCGACAGGACACCCTTCGGGGCGCATCCTATTCCAAGTGGCGATGAGTTCTTCCTTGTTTTGCATGTGCCACTTCTTGATATTTTTGAACCATTTCTTGAGATCTCCGTCTGGATACAGCGGAGACGCGTCGTCGATACGAAAGCTATTTTCTTTCCCTTGGTATTTCACGTGGAAGTGCGGAGGTGGGTGCTCATCGGCGTAAATGTACATTTTTAAAGCGCCGAGCATTCCCGCCGCAGCCTTCTCAAGGTAAACAAGTTCACATCCATCGTCTCGCTCCTCCTTCAGTTCGACGATGTATCCATGCTGCATTTCTTGCTCTAAGGAAATAAGCGCGTCGGACTTAAATTCAAAACAAAACGTATTCATACGCGACACTTGCTCAATAAAGCGATAATTTTGCCAGTGACAGCTTCGAGCAGTATTTCCCTTCGTCTGCTTCTAACTGGGAACTGGATCAGAAAAATAGGGGTCAGACCGGGTCAGACCCCAATTATTATTGCCTTTGTGATCTAAACGCTTGCCTCAACGTACGGTGCAACTGCATGGCAAGCAAGTAGCGACTCTGTTGTGCTGTTTGGCGTAAAAGGTTGTTGGGTGATATTAATCCCATTCATTATATTCAACGCACCAGTCATGAAATAGAATAATTTGTTCCAGTTCGTATATAGCTTTTTCAAGATGCCTAATTTCAAGCCTACCACTTCTTCCTCCAGTAATAGACTTAATGATAGCATCATTGGCTAGAAGCTCATGAGCAATATAATTGCGGTGGGTAACGACACTTTCAAGCAGCTTAATAAAATCAGAACGCAGTCCAGAATCTTTAAGATGTTTCGTAGTTGTGCCTAGCGTCCAGCGCTTCATTTTGTCAAAATTATACCCGCATCGCTGACCAAGAAGGTTCTTTAATCCAAATTCCAAAATTTGAGCCTTCCCCATAAACATGGCAAAAAGCTCGAATGTATTAAAACCGTCGTATTTTTTAATACGCTCTAAAATCGCTGACGTAATTTCTTCTTTTTGGATTCCTTGTTCTGTCATTTTCATATCAAAAATAGTTCCTCTAAAGCAAAAGGGGGCAGGCTCAACTTCTCGAAGACGGGCGCATTTAAAACGCCCATAGCATACCGGTGCAATAATCGATTGTCTGCTAACGGGCTGCAAGAGCAACGGCCGCTTCTGGCCGGGTGCCGTCCTACGATTCCGCCGAAAGCGGCCATTGACCACCATCAGTTACTGAGCGGCTGGAAACCGGCGCATTTCTGCCCGATCCCGGCGAGAAGCTCAAGGTCGGCAAAGGCCGACAAGCAGGCAATCAGTCGGTAGCGAGTGAAACCTCCCCGCACTAGAGGCAGCATCTCAGAATTCGCCGGGGGCTTACCGCATACGCAACGCGCGAACTGACGCATCAACGGATGGGGAGTATCCCGATGCTCCCGCAGCAGGGCTTCATGGGGCGGAGCACGGAAAGAGAAAGGGCTGGCACGCTACTCCTGCCCTGCATGAAACCTTGCTTCACATCAGGAATGGAATGCTGAAGTACCCGGCTTGCTTGCCCAATTGCCGCTGGCGCTGACTCCCCGGGAGTACCTCTATCCGGAAGCACTGCAACAGCGGGAGAGCGAGGATCGTCGAGGAACTTGCCGGGGTTTCAGCTTGCAGCCTCCAGGGCATGCCCCACAAAGCGGTCCATGCAATTTGTGATCTTCGCCACCAGGGCCTCCTCCAATTCCAGCATGCCTTTCACTCCGTCGACCTCAGCCTTCCATGCAGCTGGCAAGCGCTTGCAGAAAAACTCCAGGCGCTTTTTGAAAGCCGGATAGGAAAGCTGACAGTCCTCGCAGAACTCTTGCCATGCAACGGACGTGACCGCGTCGAAGGTTTCTGCATACCCGATGAATAATGCCAGCCGCTCATCTCCATACGGAACCACACTGAGAAGATCGTAGAAAGGTGCCAGCTCTAGTCCTTGGGGTGTCACCAGCACAGACAGATTTTTTGCGTGGGCGTCGGCATTGCCGATCAGGTAGTTGAAGATCACCCAATCGACCAGGTGCAGCCTGGCGGGCCCCGGTGTCTGGAACAGCTTGGTCTGATCGAAGATTTCCTTGAGGCCGACCAGATTGCCGTTGCGCTCGTACTTGAAGAAACTGTCTTTGTTGAGCAACTGACAGAAGTCGATTTGATGCAGGCAGGTCACGTAACCTGAAACCATTTCTTTTGGCCCCGGCACATCTGACGTGACATGACCTGACCTCACTTCGCGGTCGTAGCGCTCAACGATCAGCACCGGCTCCGGCAAGCGCTCCAGATACACATTGGGAACAGGCAGCTTCATACGCTTTGCCAGGCGCATGCACAGGTATTCGTTGATGACCGTTGGCACGAAAGCAGGATTGCGGTTCTCAGGCTTCAGAATATGGGTGGATGGCGCGCCACCGACCGGCTCCCATAGTTGCGGGGTCCCTGGATCGTAGCGAACCCCCATCTTGTCCTGGGCCCCTGCCAGGGACATGCTGGCATCGTCGCGGGACTTGATGAGTGGCCTACGGGCACGCGCTGCGATTCTCTGCCTCAAGTCGTCACGGGTGAGCACTTCCCAATGCTGTTCCAGGATCGGGGATTGCCCCTCCGGGAGCAAGGACAAGACTCCTGGACAATCCCTGCCCAGCCTGGCGAAGAATTCCAGCAGGTTATCGAGCGCTACGCCCTCCTCGATGGAAAGGGCCTCTAGGATTTGCCCTTCGGGCAACAGGTTCTTGAAAAAGAACTTGACCGAAGGCCCCGTGACTCGCTGTTGGCCAAGCGGAAAGACCGGCGACAGGGCATACGCTTCTGGCGCGGACAACCAAGCATCGTTGTACTCGAAGAAATAGTCGCCTGCCTCGAAACCGAACCAGCCCAAGGCTTTCTCGTTCGCAAAGACTTGAAGGCGGCTCACTCGGTCGCCTCCCTCTGGCTCGCGCTTGGGTCTGCAGACAAGGCCAGGCCATCAAGCCGGACCGATATGCCAAGCGCCCTCAGCACTTTGAGGGTGGGAGCCAGCTGGCAGGATTCCTTGCCTTTTTCCAGGCCACGAAGGAAAGACATGGACACACCGGAGACCAATGCGGTCTGCTCCAGTGTGAGTTTTAGGCTCTTGCGCTTACGCCGAACCTCGGCGCCTAGAGAGGAGGCTGAAGTCAGTTCCATTTGATATATTTGTCTTGATCGAAACAAAATATAGCAGTCTTTGGCCTCACTTGCTCATTTTTGCTTTGATCGAAACAAAAATGAGCAAACGAGGCCTATGGCGCGCCATTTGTTCCGACCGCGACAAAAGTATTCTCTTCTGCGTAAGCAGGACATTGAACTGGCCACCAAACCTTCTCAGAAGGTACTATTGACACCAATTCGGTAGCCCTTCGGCCACCAATTCGAAGAAGCCAGCCTTGCGCTGGCTTTTTCCTTATCTGCCACAGATGCCAGCGTTGGCCCGGGTTTGGGCCGTGTTACTGTGTTCTTCAAATAGTGACAAGCAGTAGTTGATATGGCCACGAAGAAACTCACCAAAACCACCCCCAGCTGGAGCGACGTCAAAACTAGACTGGCTGATTTCGACCGTGCCGGTCTGCTAGGGCTGGTGCAAGACCTGTACGCGGCCAGCAAGGACAACAAGACCTTCCTGCATGCCCGCTTTGGCTTGGGCGATGACCCGCTGAAGCCCTACAAGGATGTGATCACTCAATGGATTAACCCGCCGGACTACCGCAAGCCGCAGTCGGTGGCCAAGGCGAAAAAAGCCATCAGCGATTACAAGAAGGCGCTGGGTCAGCCTGAGGGCTTGGCCGAACTCACTGTGTTCTACTGTGAGGAAGTGTTCGATTTTCTGGCCGGTTGTGGCATGGACGATGAAGGCTTTTACGACGCACTGGTGCGGATGTTCGAGCAGGCGCTGAAATACGTACTGGCCTTGCCCGCTGTGCAGCAGGTGGCTTTCCTCGCCCGGCTAGACCGGGTGCGCCAACTGGGGCAAGACGTCGGCTGGGGCGTGGGCGATGATTTCGACCATTTCTGGGCAGAAGCCGGCTTAGCGGGTGCCGAATGAAAAAGGCGGAGCAGGCTGTGCTGGGCACTTGGCGCATCACCTGCATGGAAGTCTGGGATGCTGATTACTTTGATATGGAAGTAGCAGCGCACGTCACGATCCGCAACGATTTGACTGGCGAATTCCGGTTTGGTTTGGTGTAAGGCGATATCGATGCCCGGGTCGCTGATATCGGTGGCGTGGCACGTGTTGAGTTTTCCTGGTCGGGCGCTGATGAAAACGATCCGATGAGCGGACGTGGCTGGATGTCTCCCGAGGCCGTCTCCGCACCTTGTCGCAAGACCATAAAAAGACTATATTAAGACCCAATTAAGACAGGAGCACAGCCATGCGCTACTCATCACAAGTCAAGCCGATCAGCTATCTCAAGGCCAACGCTGCGGAGGTTCTGTCGCGCCTCGCCGAGCAGCGTGAGCCCATGGTCATCACCCAAAACGGTGAGGCCAAGGCTGTGCTGCAGGACGTCGCCTCGTTCGAAGAGACGCAAGAAACTCTGGCCCTCCTGAAAATCCTCGCGCTAGGCAATCAAGACGTGGCCGCTGGCAAGGTCAAGCCCGTGGCCGACGTTGTTGCCCGTCTCCGCGCCAAACGAGCCGCAGTCTGATGGCAGGCACGTCCGCCAAGTTCGAAGTCCTGCTTACCGAGGGCGTGGAGCAGGATTTAGAGGCCATCCACGACTACATCTCAGAATTCGATTGCGTGGCCAACGCCAGCTATGTGCTGGACGAGTTGATGGACGTTGTGGAGAGTCTGTCCAAATTCCCGGAACGCGGTAGCTATCCGAAGGAACTGGTCAGTCTCGGCATCAAAGAATACCGCCAGACCTTCTTCAAACCGTACCGCTTGATTTACCGCATCACAGGCAGCCAAGTCATCATCTACCTGATTGCTGATGGCCGCCGCGATATGCAGTCAGTGTTGGCAAGAAGGCTGCTTGGCGCTTGAACCGCAGCAACACGCAGCAGTGCTCATTGGCCCCCAATAGCGAGTGGCTTGGTTGCAAACTCCACGCCATCCCCATTCTAAAGTTCGGACATGTTCCGGGCTTGTTCCTCCCCCCGGGCTGTCCAAACGACCGGGACCATCAGTTTCCTTATCGGCCAGTTGCACCACTCCCAATGCTGGACCGCCCCCCAAGCCGCAATCCGCAGGCCATCACCGCATCTGGAACAGTTCCTGGTGGAAGTGCTCCGGGGGCAGGCCGCTGGCACGGAAGTCCTCCCGTAGCGCCTGGCCGAACCCCGCCGGGCCGCAGAACCAGAGACTGGCGGATTGCCAGTCCGGCACCAGCGCCCGGATGCGTTCTCCATTGAGCCGTCCATCCTTGCCATCGACCAACAGGTGCAGCCTCACGCCCGCAGCGGCGGCATCTGCCGTGAGGCGGTCCAGCGCGGCCTGGTCGTAATCCGCCGTAGGGTGGAACAGGTCGATGATCTTGGCGTCAGGTTGGGCAATGCGCTGCTTGAGCCGGGCGATGAATGGCGTGATGCCGATACCGGCACCGATCCAGATCTGGTGCGGCAGGGCATCTTCAAAGTCGAAACAGCCGTAGGGGCCTTCAACCGTGACCGGCATGCCGATTTTCAAGCGCTCCCGCAGACGGCTGGTATGGTCGCCCAGAGCCTTGGTGATGAAGGTCAGGCGCCGATCTGCCGGGTTCCAGGCGGAGGCGATGGTGTAGGGGTGTGCGCCTTCGCGCTTGTCCGAGGTGGCGAAGGCAAATTGTCCGGCCCTGTGACCGGGCCAGCCTTCTTCGAGGACCACCACGGTTTCGAGTACCCGCAAGGCCGGGTATTCGGTGAGGGACTCGATGCTACCCTGTACCTTGCGGCCTGCGCCGATCTTTCCCACCAGTGAGAGCACGGCAGCCACGCTGCCGCCCAGCAGCAACAGGGCCATGACCCAGCCAACGGGCTGGGTCCAGTAGTCGAACTTGGTGAGGACCACGGAGTGGTAGGCCAGGGCCAGGTAGGCCGCAGCCAGCCACTTGTGGGTCTTGACGAACCAGTGGTAGGGAAAACGCTTGATCAGGGCCAGCACGATCAGGGCGACCGCAATATAGAACACCCATTCACCAATGGATTCCGCCAGGCCTCTCTGGGAACGCAGCCAGCCATCGACGGCGCCCAGGGTGTCTGCCCCGGGACCGGGCTTCCTGGCGGGTCTTTCCAGCCACCCCCAACCCACCATCCATTTCGTGCCTTTGGCCCACCACCAGTGCAGCACGGAAACCACCAGGGCACTGATGCCCAGCCATTTGTGCAGGCGGTACATCTTGTCCAGGCCGTCCAGATGGGGCTCCACCCATTTGGGCCGCAGGGCCAACAGCATGGCGATACTCATCAGCCCCATGCCGAGCACGCCGCTATATTGGACAAATACGGCACGAAAGGCGAAGTAGCTCAGGGGCTGCGGATACAGGGTGTCTGCTGCCAGCCATAGGAATGTCAATAAAAGCAGGATGGCTGCTAGGGCGATTTTGATGCGGTTCATGGAAGACCTCTGGCGGACTGTCGGGCACCATTTACGGATGACCAGAAAGCGGATTCGCTGGCACGGCATCGAACTGCCGATAAGCCATACAGCATACCGGGATGCAGCTCAGGGAGATGTATCAAGAGGTTGCCATTTGTTCGCCCTGAACGCGATCATGGGCACGACAGCAGAAACATCACTCAACGCTCGGGAACCATGAACGTGAAGATTCGCCGATTCGCACCGGGGGAGGAAGCCGCCCTCCTGGCGGTGCATTACTCCGCAATTCATCAGATCGCCGCGCGGGACTACACCAAGGCGCAAATCGAGGCATGGGCGCCACAAGATATTGACCCGCTCGTTTGGGAGCAGCGCATCAGGGCCCTCAATCCCTTCGTCGTGGAGCTGGAGGGCTGCGTCGTGGCCTACGCTGACCTGCAGGCGGACGGCTACATCGACCACTTCTTCGTATCAGGGGCGCACCCAGGCCGGGGCCTGGGAACCCGCCTGATGCAGCACATCCTGAGTGAGGCCAGAGCACGCGGGCTGTCCGAGTTAAGCTCAGATGTCAGTCGAACCGCTCAGGGCTTTTACGCACGCTTCGGCTTCCAGATCGTCGAGCAACGGGAACCCGTGCGGCGAGGTATCGTGATTCCCAACGCCCTGATGCGCCTGAAACTAGATTGAAGGCCGGCATTTGCACCGCGCATACACTGGGAAAACCGGTAGCCTAAGGCAGCATCCGGCGATGCTGCAGCAAGGATGCATTGCGAGAGGGCCCCTGACGGAAAAAGGCCCGGCCAGTCTGACTGGTCGGGCCTTTTGCTGTCTTTCGGGGCGGGCTCGGAAGCAGTGGGCTGCTTCGGGGATCAGGGGAGCCCGGGCCGCGAAATCCTGGGGGCTCTATTGTCCGCCGGGCAGGGGCGCCAGGGAACGGGCGGGAACGATCAGGCGCTTCTTCAGGCCGGTTCCACTTTTTCTTTCGACTTCCCACATGGGGTGCCCCTTCACCAGGGCCACCTGCTGGATGGCCACGACGGCTTCTCCCAGCTTGACATACAAGTACTCTGCACCGCGCTCAACAAGATTCGTGATTTTCATATCCGTTCAACTCCTGTGGTTGGCGAGCCCTCATCCTACTGGAGTGAAACAAAATTTTCATGAAGTAAATTTGATCAAAACCCTCGATAAAACCTATCCCTCCGGCCGCTGCGGCTTCCCGGCCGATCGCCTGTAAGGGCCCCCTGCCTGCGGGCTGAATAGATCTGTCGCAGGCGGGGCGACGTGTTCCACCATCGTTTCTGCTTGGAACGTAAGGACAGTGGGTGATCCCCTTACCTGGGGCCGAGCTCCGCCGGCACCACCGCCAGCAGGGAGGCCATCGCTGCCTGCAGTTCGGCGTGGGTCCTGGCGACCTGGGCGGATTCCGGCCCGGGCTGGCGGAGCAGGACATGCAGCTCGCTGGCCAGGCGGTACACCCCCATGACCCCCAGATTCCCGGCGCTGCCCTTCAAGGTGTGCAGCAGGATGCCGGCTGCCTTGAAGTCGCCTTCCGCCAGGCGGCTTTCCAGGGCTTCCAGGGCGGCGCCCTGGGTCTGGGCGAAAAGGCCCAGGACCTGGAGGTACTTGCCCTTGTTGCCCCGGAACAGGGAGATTCCCCGTTCCAAGTCCATGCCTGGAATCCGGGCCAGGCGCTCCAGAATCTGCTCGGCCGGCTCGGGGCCAGCGGCCACGGTCTGCATCTGTTCCGGCGGCAGCGGCGCCGGGGACGCCGTGACGGCGGCGGGCAGCCACTGGAACAGCTTGCTGTAGAGGGTGTCGGGCGTGACCGGTTTGGCGATGAAGTCGTTCATGCCCGCCGCCCGGCAGGCTTCCTGATCCTCGGCGAAGGCGTTGGCGGTCATGGCCAGGATGGGCTTTTCCGCCCAACCGGGCAGGGCCCGGATGGCCCGGCTTGCCGTCAGGCCGTCCATGACCGGCATCTGCATGTCCATCAGGATCAGGTCGTAGCTGCCGCTTTTCGCCTTGTCCACGGCCACCTGGCCGTTTTCGGCCACGTCCACCCGCATGGCCACCCCGTGCAGCAGTTCCAGGGCCACCTCCACGTTGATGGGATTGTCTTCCACCAGCAGCAGGTGGGCGCCGCCCCGGCTGCGCAGCAGTTCGAAGCCGCGCATGGGAGGAGGCCTGGAATCGGCGGGCATGCTGCCATGGCCGCGCATCAGGCGGCAGGTGAGCCAGAAGCGGCTACCCTGTCCTGGCACGCTCTCGGCCCCCACCTCGCCGCCCATGAGTTGCGCCAGGCGCCGGGTGATGGCCAGGCCCAGACCGGTGCCACCGAACCTGCGCGTGGTGCTGGCATCGGCCTGTTCGAACTCGCTGAACAGGCGCTCCAGCACCTCGGGGGCGATGCCTATTCCCGTGTCCTCCACTTCAAAACGCACCAGCAGGGTGCTGGCGCCTTCTTCCAGCAGGATGGCCCGCAGGAATACCGTCCCCTGGTCGGTGAATTTCACCGCGTTGCTGGCGAAGTTGAGCAGGCACTGGCGGATCCGGGTCAGGTCGCCCCGCAGCCAGTGGGGTACCCGGCCCGCATCCACCTGCAGCCTCAGGCCCTTGCTGCGGGCCGTGTCCGCCAGCAGGGACTGGACATGGTCGAGGACCTGTTCCAGGGTGAAGTTCACGGATTCCAGGGTGAGCTTGCCGGCGTCGATCTTGGACAGGTCGAGGATGTCGTTGATGATGGAGAGCAGGTGCTGGGCCGCCGCGTCGATCTTGTCCAGGCGTTCGCCCTGCAGGGGCGAGGGATTGGCGCTGCGCAGCAGGTGGGTGAGGCCGATGATGGCATTCATGGGGGTGCGGATCTCGTGGCTCATGTTGGCCAGGAAGCGGGACTTGGCCTGGTTGGCGGCCTCCGCCTCCTGGCGGGCCGCCTCCAGGTCCCGGGTACGTTCCGCCACCTGGGATTCCAGGCTGTCGTTGAGGCTGCGGATTTCCTGCTCGGCGGCCACCTGCTCGCTGATGTCTTCGGAAAACACCAGGATGCCACCGATGTTCTGCTCCGCATCGAACCAGGGCAGGATTTCCCAATGCAGCCAGCGCCAGCTGCCATCCTCTGCTTCCACCTTTTCGCCCTCGGCCCGCAACACCTCCCCGGCCAGTCCTTGCTGGAACAGGCTGGGCCAGCGTTCGGGTACCTGGCCGTCACGGGTGTCGTAAGTACGCTGCAGCAGTTCCTCGGAGGAAGTACCTGCACTCTGGGCCCAGCGTTCGCTCACGGCCAGGTAACGCCAGGATTGGTCGAACATGGCCAGGGCCACCGGGGCCTGGACAATGAAACGCCGCAGCCGGGCCTCGCTGTCCCGCAGCAGGAACAGGTTGTGGGCCTCCCGGTAGCGCAGGAGGGCCAGCAGCAACGAGGCCACCACCCCGAGCAGCACCTGCATCCACAGGGTGGAGGAGGTGACACTCTGGATGAAGGCCGGCCGGGCCCAGAACTGGATCTGCCATTCCCGCCCGAAAACACTGATCTGGCGGATGGTGGACAGGCCATCCACCACGACGCCGTCTCCCGGCTCCTTGTAGAAGGTGCGCAGGCGGCCGTCCGGCCCCAGATCCAGCAGATGAAAATCCAGGGCCTCCCTATCCAGTTTCAGGGAGGCCAGCACCTCGTCAATGAGGATGGGCGCGTAGACCGCCCCCACGGCCGCCAGTTGGCGCAGCTCCGGCGTGGCAGGCACCCGGTGCTCGGGATAGAGCGGCAGCAGCAGCAGGAAACCGTGCCCGGGCTTGCCGTTGACCTGGACCAGGGTGATCGGGTGGGTCATGGTCGCGGTACCGCTGCGGATGGCCTGGATGAAGGCCTGGCGCCGGTTGCTCTCGGAAGCGATGTTGAGCCCTACCGCCAGGCGGTTTTTCTCCGTTTCGGGCTCGATGTACTTGATCACGAACAGCTCCCCTTCATGGGGCCCCAGGGTGCTGATCCTGAACGGCTGCTGCCGCTGCCGCGCAGCCCGGAGGAGGAAATCCTGTTCATCTGCGGCAGGCACCCGCTCGATGTAGCCAAAGCCGCGCACGCCGGGAAACTCCACTTCCGGGTTCCGGGAGCTGATCACCATCCGGTAACGCTCCAGGCTCATGGCCTCCACCCCCGTTGCCAGCATGGCGCTGCGCATGCCGCGCAGACCATGCTCGTAGGTGGCGATGCGCTGGGAAAGCTGGGCCGCCGTCCTGTCCGCCAGGGCTTCAAAACGGGCCTTGCGCTCGCTCAGCTCCGTCCGGTGCTGGTAGTAGGTGAACGCCCAGGTTCCCGCCAGCCCCAGCAGCAGAACCAGTAAAGCTCCCCGTATCGGTGTACCTGCCCTGAATACGTGCCACATGATGCCTCCCGATGACAGACCGGCTCCCCGCAATGCCGGAGCCCTGCCATTGACTAGCTGTGCTGTCAGCATACCTGCATCGGCCCCCGGATGGGTGTGGAATCCGGCAGCCGCCCGGGCCGGACCGGGCTTCCCCGGGCTCTCGGGCGCGGTGGACCGGAGCGGCGAGCGCTGCCCTCTACCCCTGGACACCAGAAGCCCCCGCGAACCTGGGCATCAGTAGTAAACTTGGGGCCACTTGTTTCCTGGCAGCCCCGAGGCGGGCACCCCAACAGCCGCCATGCTCGACATCACCCTGAACGGCAGCCGCCGCAGCTTTACCGAAACCTCCCTGACCGTCGCCGCCCTGCTTGCAAGCCTGGGCTACGCCGGCAAGCGCGTTGCCGTGGAACGCAATGGCGAGATCGTCCCCAGGAGCCAGCACGAGAGCACCTGGCTGAACTCCGGCGACACGCTGGAAATCGTCGTCGCCGTGGGCGGCGGCTAGACCTTCCCCCGAATCTTTTCAGGACCCCATTCATGGATCAACTGCACATCGCAGGCCGGGCCTATGGCTCCCGCCTGATTGTCGGCACCGGCAAGTACAAGGACTTTGACGAAACCCGCCGGGCCATCGAAGCCTCCGGCGCCGAGATGGTCACCGTCGCCATCCGCCGCATGAACATCGGCCAGGACCCGGGCCAGCCCAACCTGCTGGAGGTGCTGCCCCCGTCCCGCTACACCATCCTGCCCAATACCGCCGGCTGCTATACCGCCGAGGACGCGGTGCGCACCCTGCGCCTGGCCCGGGAACTGCTGGACGGCCACGCCCTGGTGAAGCTGGAGGTGCTGGGCGACCCCAGCACCCTGTTCCCCAACATGCCGGAAACCCTGAAGGCCGCCGAGGTGCTGGTCAAGGAAGGCTTCCAGGTCATGGTGTACTGCGCCGACGACCCCATCCAGGCCAAGATGCTGGAAGACATCGGCTGCGCCGCCATCATGCCTTTGGCCTCCCTGATCGGCTCCGGCATGGGCATCCTGAATCCCTGGAACCTGCGCCTGATCATCGACAACGCCCAGGTGCCGGTGATCGTGGATGCGGGCGTGGGCACCGCCTCGGACGCCGCCATCGCCATGGAGCTGGGCTGCGACGGGGTGCTGATGAACACCGCCATCGCCCACGCCGGGGACCCGGTGCTGATGGCTTCTGCCATGCAGAAGGCCGTGCAGGCCGGGCGCGAGGCCTACCGGGCCGGACGCATGCCCAGGAAGCTCTACAGCGCCGATCCCTCTTCCCCCACCACCGGCCTGATTGGTTCCTGAACATGAGCGAAATGGAACAAACGGAAGGCGTGTACACCGAAGGCCGGGCCGGGCACGAGCACGGTCACATCCGCAGCTTCGTGCGCCGGGCCGGACGCATGTCGGAAGCCCAGCAACGCTACTACGACGCCCTGCTGCCCAAGATTGGCGTGCCCTACCAGAACGCCCCCCTGGACCTGGCCGCCGTATTCGGCCGGACGGCACCGAAAATTCTCGAAATCGGCTGCGGCATGGGGGAAACCACGGCCCGCATCGCCGAGGCCCACCCGGAAAACGACTATTTCGGCCTGGAAGTGCATGTGCCCGGGGTCGGCGCCCTGTGCAAGCTGATCGCCGAAAAGGGCCTCACCAACCTGCGCATCGGCAACCATGATGCGGTGGAAGTGGTGCGGGACATGCTGCCTGAAGCCAGCCTGGACGGCATTCACATCTTTTTCCCCGATCCCTGGCACAAGACCCGGCACAAGAAGCGCCGCCTGATCCAGCCCGAGTTCGTGGCCCTGCTGACGAGCCGCCTGAAGCCCGGCGGCTACATCCACTGCGCCACGGACTGGGAAAACTACGCCCTGCAGATGCTCGACGTGCTGGGCCGGGAGCCCAATCTGGCCAACAGCGTCGCCAACCCCAGCCCCGAAGCTCTGGCCGCCGCCCTGGAAGCCGACTCCGCCGCCGGCCTGGCCGGCTTCGCTCCCAAGCCCGAGTACCGGCCCCTGACCAAGTTCGAGAACCGGGGCCTGCGTCTGGGCCACGGGGTCTGGGACCTGGTGTTCCGCCGCCGCACCCCCTGAACACGCACCGGCAGGGCCCGGCGCAGCACCGCCTGCCGGGCCCCTGCCGCCAAGCCCTTCATTTTTAGGATTGCCTTCCCATGTGGTTCAAGAACCTGCAACTGTATCGCCTGCCCGCCCCCTGGAAACTGGAACTGGCCGCCCTAGTGGAACAACTGGCCCGGGGCCGCTTCGTGCCCTGCGGCAGCCAGGACCCCATGACCCGGGGCTGGGTGCCGCCCCGGGGCGGTGAGCTGGTCCATTCCGTCGGCGGCCAGTGGCTGCTGATGCTGGCCGTGGAGCAACGGCTGCTGCCCTCTTCCGTGGTCAATCAGGAAGTCCAGGAACGGGCCGAGAAGATCGCCCTGGAACAAGGTTATCCCCCGGGCCGCAAGGCCCTGCGGGATCTGAAGGACCGGGTCACGGAAGAGCTGCTGCCCCGGGCCTTCACCCGACGGCGCAAGACCCCGGTGTGGATAGACCCGGTGCACGGCTGGCTGGGCGTGGATGCCGCCAGCCTGCAGAAGGCCGAGGAGGTGCTGGAGCACCTGCGCCAATGCCTGGACGACTTCCCCCTGGCCCTGGTGCAGACCCAGATGTCCCCCACTGCCGCCATGGCCGACTGGCTAGCGGGCGGCGACGCCCCGGCCGGCTTCACCGTGGACCGAGACTGCGAACTGAAGGCCATGGATGACGAAAAGGCCGCCGTGCGCTACGTGCGCCACCCCCTGGGGGACGAGGTGGGTGCCGAGATCAAGGCCCACCTGACGGCCGGCAAGCTGCCCACCCGCCTGGCCCTGACCTGGGACGACCGGATCAGCTTCGTGCTCACGGAAAAGGGCGAGATCAAGCGCCTGGCCTTCCTGGATGTGCTGCAGGAAAACGCCGAACAGGGGGCCGAGAACGCGGAGGAAATCTTCGATGCCGAGTTTGCCATGATGACCGGCGAATTCGCCCGCTTCATCCCTGCCCTGGTGGACGCCCTGGGGGGCGAACGGGCCGCGCCGGAAGGCGGCGACCAGGACGATCCGCCCTTCTGATCCCTCCCTGGCCGGCCTTCAGGCCAGGGCTGCCTCCAGCCCCAGGGCGCGCAGCTGTTCGCTCAGGGGGCTGCGCTGCCCGGACAGGATCTGCTGACGCTGGCGGTGCCGCTGCATGATTTCCTGCCGGCTCAGGGGCGCCGGGCGGGCGATGTTTTCCCCGCCGCCGCCGCTGTACAAGGGCACCAGATGCCCGTTCCGGCCGCGCCGCCAGGCCGAGATGTGGATGCGCCCCTGCTGCAGGAGCGACTCCATGTAGCCGGCGTTCTTGATGGTGTTGGCGGAAATCTCCGCCAACCCGGCCACCTCCCGGTAATCCAGATTGCGCTTCCCCTTGAGGGCGGCAACGATCCTGGCCATGCCCCGGGAATCGTGGTCCCGGGCGGCAAACCGGGGCCGGGGACAATCGGGGCCGGCGCCCAGGGCATAGAGGGGGGTGGTGAAGCCGTTGTGGTTCTTCAGCCAGCCTTCGATCCGGATCAGTCCCTGCTGCTTCAGCCGGCGCAGGTAGCCGCCCCCTTCCAGGGTGGTGAGCGCCACGAAGGCATCCCGGGCGATTTCCCGGGGCGACAGGGGCGTCTTTTCTCCCAGCAGGGTGAGGATGCGCTGCATGGAGGCGGATAGCGCCGGCCCCCCGACCCCGGCGACAGGCGCCCCCGGGCCCGGCTCGACGCGGTCCAGGGGGGAAATGTTCCGGGCTGCAGTTTTCAAGGTCAGGCTCCTGGGCAACAGCTCAAATACGGAAGCGGGACACCGTGGCCTGCATCTGGCGGGCAGCGTTGTCCAGGGTTTCGGCGGCCCGGGAAGTTTCATGGGCGATGGCGCTGGCTTCCTCGGACTGGGTGGCAATCTGCTCCACCTTGACCGCCACGTCGGTGGAAGCGTTCGACTGCTCCCGCAGGCCGTTATTCACGTCGCTGATCACCCCCGCCACCTGCTGCGCCATGGTGCGCAGCTCGGCGATGGCCTTGCCGGCCTGCTGGGCCAGTTCGACACTGCTGTCGGCCAGGTCCACACCCCGGGAAACCCCGCCCACCACCTGACCGGTGGATTGCTGGATGGCGCCCACCATGTTGGTGATTTCGCCGGTGGATACCGAGGTCCGCTCCGCCAGTTTCCTGACCTCGTCGGCCACCACCGCGAAGCCCCGGCCGCTCTCCCCGGCCCGGGCCGCCTCGATGGCCGCGTTGAGGGCGAGCAGGTTGGTCTGGTCGGCAATGTCGCGGATCACCGAAACGATGCTGGAAATCCGGTCCGACTCGCTCTTCAGCTCGCTGATCTGCACGGCGGCATCCCGCACCACGTCGGCCACCTGGTTGATCCTGCCCACCAGGGCATCTATGGCTTCATGGCCCCGGCTGGCCTGGCTGTCGGACTCCCGGGCCAGGCGCGCCGCCTCGTCGGTGCACTCGGAAACGTGATTGATGGACACGGTGAGCTCCTCCACGTTGGCGGCGATGGCCGAGGCGGCGGAACTCTGGATCGAGGCGGAATCGTCGATCCGCTGCACCGAATGGCCCAGGGAGCGGGAAGCTTCGAGAACCTGGGTGGCGCCCCGCAGGGATTCACCGATGGCCTCGCGCAGGGAGTTCTGCATGCGCTCCACGGCGGTGAGCAGCTGGCCCACCTCGTCGCTGCCGGCGGCAGGCACCTGGCTGGTCAGGTCGCCACTGGCAATGCGCCCGGTGACCTGGACTGCGGTATCGAGCTTCTGCCCCAGGCGATGGGCGATCAGGTAGGAAATCAGCAGGGCCATCAAGGCACCGCCGACCAGGGCTGCCAGAGCCTTGTTGAGGCCGGCCGCCAGCTCGGCACTGGAATGACCGGCCAGCTCGTCGGCCGCCTTGCGGTTGATGTCGGTCAGCTCATCGGTGCGGTCGCGCAGCAGGTTGGCCGTCTTGACCCACTCGGTCTTGCGCAGCTCCTGGGCCCCGGCCTCGTCCCCCGCCGCAGCCAGGGCGATGGCCTTCTCGACGCTGGCCTTGTAGGCATCGGCCGCCTGAACCGCCGCCCGGAACACCTCCCGCTCCTTGTCGGCGGAGATCAGTTTTTCGTATTTGGCGAAGGCTTCGCGCAGCAGCCCATCGAGTTTTTCCAGGTCCTTGGCCAGCTTCACCTTGGCCTCGGGGGAGCCGGGCAGCATGTATTCCAGGCTGCGCACCCGGTAGCGCAGGCGCAGCTGGCTGATTTCTCCGACCGCCTGGACGGAGGGCAGACTGTTGCTGGCCAGCACCGTGATGTCCCGGTCGGCGGCACGCAGTTCGACGATGGCCAGGATGATGGCGGCGATCAGGATGCCGCCGCTGAACAGGAAATTGACCAGCAGCTTGTAGCGCAGTGAAAGATTGTCAAACCAGCCCATGATTTTTCTCCCTTTGGTCATGATGGGAAGCGGATTTCTGCAACGCTCCTAAATCCTGGCCGTAAAAAGTGCGGTACGGCAGCCAGGGTTCCCCAACATTAGCAGGCAAAAATACGCTTATGCAGTGAATTATCTAATATACAAATTATTTCTTTATGGTTAACCGCACTGGCGCTGCAAAGCCCTTCCGGCCAGCCGAAGGGCAAATCTGCCGGGCCCATCCCGCCCGGGGTGGCTGACGCGGGCATTATCGGGCCCGGGCCGGGCGCCGTAACCTGGGGAATACCCCGGGTCCCGCCCCCGGCCATTGCCCGGGGGAGTGGGGATGGGCCGCCCGGGCAGGGCGGCGCCGGACCGAGGCAGCGCCCTCACGGGGCAGCCCCCGGCCCCGCCTCGGCCAGCAGTTCGTCGAGCAGGGCCAGGGCCTCTTCGTAGGAAAAATCCTGGATCAGCTGATCCAGGGCCCCGACCCGTTCTCCCAGGCAGGCTCCGGCATCCTGGCGCAGGGCTTCCCAGACTTCCTGGCTGCGCAGATCGTCGGTGAGCAACAAGCCGTGCAGGTGCTCCAGAGCCAGGCGCAGTTGCGGCCAGGCCAGGGTCGGACGCTGCTCCGGCTCGCCCTGGGCCAGGGCGTCGATAGCCGGGCAACAGCGGCCCAGGGCCGCCTCCAGACGCGCCAGGTGCCCCAGGGTTTCTTCCCGGGGGTGATGCTGGCCCAGGGCCCGGTCCAGCTGTTCCGCCGCCTGCTGCACGGCTTCCAGCCCCAGGGTCCCGGCCAGCCCCTTCAGGATGTGGGCGATCTGCCGGGCCCCGGCCCCATCCCCCTGGGTGAACATCTGCCGGGCCCGCTGGCCGTCTGCGGCGTGCTCGCCGGCAAAACGCCTGAGGTAATGGAGCAGCCGGGGACAACGGCCGCGCACGGTACGCAGGCCCGTTTCCAGGTCCAGCTCCGGCAGGGCTGCCAGCTGCTGGCGCAGGGCCTGGTCCTCGCTGCTGCCCGACTCCCCGGCCGACAGCACCAGATTGGCGGACACGGGACGGCGGCTGGGGGCCGGCAGCCAGCGCAGCAAGGTGGCATACAGGGCCACCGGGTCCACGGGTTTGGCCACGTGGTCGTTCATGCCCGCTTCCAGGCAGCGCTCCCGGTCCTCCTCGAAGGCGTTGGCGGTCATGGCCAGGATGGGGGTGTGCTGATGGGCCTCCAGCAGGCGGATCTGCCGGGTGGCCTCGAGACCGTCCATGCGCGGCATTTGCATGTCCATGAGGATCAGGTCGTAGGCCTTGTTCTGGGCCAGGCGTATGGCCTCCAGGCCGTTTTCCGCCAGGTCCACTTCCAGCCCCTGGTCCCGCAGCAGCTCCAGGGCTACTTCCTGGTTCAGGGGATTGTCCTCGGCCAGCAGCAGTTGCTGGCCCCGGTGCCGGGCCAGCCGGGCTTCCACCTCGGCGGGACTGGCCGTTTCGCCCTGGATGCCCACGGCCCGGTTGAGAGCGGTGAGCAGGCTCACCGGAGTGACGGGTTTGGCCAGGCAGGCGGCAAAGCGGGCGATTTCCGGGCTCGGTTCGCTCACATCCCGGGAGGCGGTGACCAGTAGCTCCAGGGGCCGCACCCGCAGGGGCAGGGCCTCCAGGCGGCGGCTGGTTTCCGGACCATCCAGGCCGGGCATCATCCAGTCGAGCAGCAGCAGACGGTAGGGGTCGCCGAGCTGGTCGGCGGCCGCCAGGGCTTCCAGGGCCGCCGGGCCCGAGGCGCAGGCATCCACCCGGGCGCCCAGGGCGGCCAGGGTGTGGGCCATGGCGTCCCGGGCATCTTCCACGTCATCCACGGCCAGGGCCCGCAGGCCCTTGGGCAGGCTGCCGGGAACTTCCAGGGGGGTGAAATCCGCGACCCGGCCGAAGGGCGCTTCGATCCAGAAGGTGCTGCCCTTGCCCAGGGTGCTCTTCAGCCCCACGTGCCCCCCCATCATCTCCGCCAGCCGGCGGGAGATGGCCAGGCCCAGGCCGGTGCCGCCGTAGTGCCGGGTGGTGGAGGCATCGGCCTGCTCGAAGGCCTGGAACAGGCGGGCCTGCTGGGTTTCGGAGAGGCCGATGCCCGTATCCTGGACCTCGAAGCGGACCCACTGGGTATGGCCGTCTTCCCGGGTCACCCAGCCGCGCAGCACGACGCTGCCGTGCTCGGTGAACTTCACCCCGTTACTGGCGAAGTTGAGCAGGATCTGGGAAAGACGCAGGCCGTCCCCGTGCAGGGCCGGGGGCAGGGTGGCGATGTCCACCACCACCTCCAGCCCCTTGGCCTCGGCCTTGTCGGCCACCAGGTTGCAGACATTGTTGATGACCTGGTCCACCTGGAAGTCGGTGCGTTCCAGGGTCATCTTGCCCGCCTCGATCTTGGAGAAGTCGAGGATGTCGTTGATGATCCCCAGCAGGTGGTGGGCGGCACTGGTGACCTTGTCCAGCTGCTGCTTCTGACGTTCGGTCACCGTGTCCCGGCGGATCAGGTGGGTGAGCCCGATGATGGCGTTCATGGGGGTGCGGATTTCGTGGCTCATGTTGGCCAGGAAGGCGCTCTTGGACTGGTTGGCGGCCTCCGCCGCCTCCTTGGCCTCGGCCAGCTGGGCGGTGCGCTCGGCCACCAGCTGCTCCAGCTCGTTCTGGTAGCGCAGCAGGGCCCGCTCGTTTTCCTTGATCTCGCTGATGTCGGTCCACACGGAGGAGAGCATGTCCCGGCCATCCAGGTGGATCACCCGGATGGTGATCCAGAAATCCCGGATCACCCCGTCCTTGCGCCGGCGCCGGTTCTCGAAGGCGGCGCTGCCCTTGGCCAGGATCTGCTGCACCCGGGCATCCACCTCGTCCCGGGACCACTGGCCCTGGACCTCGTAGAGGCTGACCCGGCCGAATTCCTCGCGGCTGTAGCCCATCAGGTTGCAGGCTGCGTCGTTGAACTCGGTAAACAGCAGGCTGCGGGCGTCGATGAGGACGATGCCGATGGCCGCCTGGTTCACGATGGAGTGGTAGATTTCCTCCCGCCGCCGCAGGGTTTCCTGGGCCTCGTGCAGGGGGGTGATGTTGCGCGCCACGCCCAGGACGCCGATGACCTGACCGCCGGGGCCGAACACCGGGGTCTTGATGGTCTCCACCAGCTCCCGATGGCCGTCATTGGCGAAGGTCAGCCATTCCTCGTTGCTGCAGCTGCAGCCGGCTTCCATGGCGCGGCGGTCGTTGGCCCGGAAAAAGTCTGCCTGCTCCCGGGGCAGGAAGTCGTAGTCGGTGCGCCCCAGGATGTCCGGCTCCGGCCGGCCCAGCAGGTGCTCGAAGCGGGGATTGGCGGCCAGGAACACGCCTTCCGCATCCTTCAGCCAGACCAGGTCGGGCATGCTCTGGATCAGGGACTTGAGCTGCTGCCGCTCGGCTTCCAGGTCTTCCTGCATCCGGCGCCGGGACAGAATCGCGTCACGGAAGGCCAGCACCGCCCGGGCCAGTTCGCCGAACAGGCTGCCGCGCCGCCGGCCCCAGGCTTCCAGATCCTCCAGCCGCGCCTGCTCGGCCTGGTCCGCCGCCAGCAGGTGCAGGGCCTCGGTGAGCAGGTTGAGGCGCCGGCTCAGGCCCACGGCGGCCCACAGCCAGAACAGCATCAGCCCCAGGAAGCCGGCCAGCCCCACCAGCAGCGCCCGCTGCAGATAGGCCTGCAGTTCCGCATTGCTGGCGGCTATGCGCTGCTGGGCGCGCTGGGACAGGACCGCGGAAATGTCCTGGGAATGGCGGGCGAACTTGATGTAATGGGCCACCGCCTGTTCCACGTACTGCCCCGCCAGGCCCGGCTCCACGGCCACGATGTCCGTGGCCATGAGGATGAAGTTGCGGTACTCCTGAAAATCCCGGGCCGCTGCCTGGAACTCCTCGGCCACCCCCTGCCCGTGCCCCGGGGCCAGGAGCAGGTGCTGCATCAGGCCATCCATCTCGGCCAGCTTGTCCACCACCCGGGCGTGCAGGAAATACACCCCGGCCTCGTCGATCTGGCCGGCCTGGGCCTGTTTCAGGGTCTGGCTCACCAAGTTCTGCACTTCGAGCATCTCGAAGCCCAGCCGGGTGGCTTCGCTGACGGTCTGCAGGTCCTCACTCTGCTGGACGTTGGTGGCTTCCTGCTCATGCTGCAGGGCAAACAGCTGCCAGAAATTGACCAGGGCCGCCGCCCCGGCGGTGAGCAGCACCGGGATGAAGATGAACAGGAAGATGGCGCGCTGCTTCATGGCCGGGCGTCAGCGCAGCAGTTCCGGCCACATGCGCGGATGGATGCTGGCCACGTACTCGAACTCCCCGTTACCCTGGGGCCGGATCACCACCACCGTGCCCTCGGGCTTGACGAAGAAGCCCATCAGGTCGGCCATGTTCGGCGCATGGGCCACGATCACCCGGTTCACCCCGGCCGGCACGGGCTCGGACAACAGCTTGCGGGTGGTGGCCAGGATGGGTTTCTTCTGCTCGCTGGTCAGGTTGGCCGTGTACATGAGCTGCTCATGGACCTGGAAATCCTTGCCGAAGGCGGCCTGGGCCGATTCCTTGGCACGGCACAGGGGGCTCACGAAGATTTCCCCCAGGGGAATCCTGGCCTGGCGGATGGCCCGCCCCACCTCGGCCGTGACCCGCCGCCCCTCCTCGTTCAGGGGCCGCTGGGTGGAACAGTCGTTCAGATCCACCTGGGGCGCCCGGTCCGGGCGGCTGTTGTCGGTGTTGCCGTGACGCATGTAGAGCACGTATCCCCCCTGGCGCAGGGCCTCCAGGGTGGCCCGGGTCGCCAGGGTTTCCTGGAAGGCCGGGGTTCCCGGCGGGGGATTCTGGGCCCCGGCACCGACGGCCCAGCAGCATAGCGCCAGCATGGCGATGATTTTTTTCATGGTCTCCTCCCTGTTCTTGATATGAACCTAAAAACCTCACCACAGAGACACAAAGACACAGAGAAATTCAAAAAAACAATGGCTTGCATTATCTTCTGCGCTCACCTAGAAAGTGACCAGGCCTTCCAGGACAAGTCTTTGTTTTTCCTCGGCGTCTCTGTGCCTCTGTGGTTTAACTGAGGTTTTAAGGATGAATTCTGGATCAGCGGCTGTCGTCCTCATAGCGGGCAACAATGGCCTGGAACTCCCCGAGGATTTCCAGGAAGGCGTCCACAATGTCCGGATCGAAATGCTGCCCCCGGCCGGCCCGGATCACATCCACGGCAGTCTCCAGGGGAAACGGCTCCTTGTAGTGGCGGCGGCAGGTGAGGGCATCGAAGACATCGGCCAGGGCCATCAGCCTGGCCGGCAGGGGAATGGCGTCCCCGGCCAGGCCCAGGGGATAGCCGCTGCCATCCCATTTTTCGTGGTGCCCTCCGGCGATCTGGCGGGCCACCTCCAGGAAGGCCAGGGGCGACTCCTCCCCCTGGGGCAGCAGTTCCGCCAGGGCCTCGCCGGCCACCTTGTGGATGGCCTCCTCGATGGCCTCGGCCCCGATCCGGGCATGGGTCTTCATGACCTCGAATTCCTCCGGCGTCAGGCGCCCGGGCTTGAGCAGGATGGCGTCGGGGATGCCCACCTTGCCGATGTCGTGCAGGGGCGCGGCCTTGGCGATCAGCTGCTGCTGGCGGAACCCCAGGGCCTCGCGGAAGCGGGGATGGCGCTCCAGGCGGCGCATCAGGGCCGCCACGTAGGCCTGGGTGCGGTAGAGATGGTTGCCGGTTTCGTTGTCGCGCTTTTCCGTGAGCATGGCCAGGGCGTGCAGGCTCACGTCCTTGATCAATTCGTTCTCCCGGGTACGGCGGGCCACCTGGGCTTCCAGGTAGCCGTTCTGGTCCTTGAGCCAGTCCCTGGCCTCCTTGAGTTCCAGGTGGGTGCGCACCCGGGCCAGCAGGATGGCGGGCCGTACCGGCTTGGTGACGTAATCCACCGCCCCCATGGCCAGGCCGTGCTCCTCGTCGGCATCCCCATCCATGGCGGTCACGAAGATCACCGGAATGTCCCGGGTGCCGGGATCGGCGCGCAGGGCCTGGAGCACGGCATAGCCGTCCATCTCGGGCATCATCACATCGAGCAGGATCAGGTCCGGCCGGGGCTCGCTCTGGGCCACCCGCAGGGCCCGCAGGCCCGAGTTGGCAACCCGCACCCGGTAGAAGGGCTGCAGCAGTTCGCCGATCACGGTGAGGTTTTCACGGGTGTCATCGACCACCAGGATCGTGGGCCCGGAGGGGGGAGGCGCGGCGAAGGGGGTGGTTTCTGGCATGGGCATGCGGTGAGTGAGGGAGTCCTGCGCAATATAGCCGCTGCAGGAGCCGGGAGCCATGGGGCATTCATGCCATCGGCAACATACGCCTAGCCAAACAGGGTGGCGGCGTAACGGAAACGGGCCTCGATCTGGCCCAGGAGGGGGGACAAATCCTCGGACCAGTCCAGCTCCAGGACCTCGCAAACCGTGGGCGACAGGTAAGCCACCTGGTTCTCTTCCCGGTAGGGCAGGTCCAGGGCATTGGCGATCAGTTCCGCCAGATGGGTCAGGGCCACCAGCTTGTTGACCGCCGCCCGCTGATCGGGCGCATGGTGGAAGAAGATGGCGCCCAGGACCTCGGCCGGCAGGCCCCAGTGTTCCGCCACCAGCCGCCCCACCTCGCAATGGTCCAGGCCAAACAGGTCAGCTTCCGCCTGGCACACGGGCTCCCCGTGCACTTCCACGCGCAGGCGGGCCTGCTGGAACTCCAGGGGGTGAAAATAGGCCATCCAGAGCTGGCCGATGTCGTGCAGCAAGCCGGCCACCAGGGCGTAGTCCTGGTTCACCGCCACCCGGCGGGCCAGCTCCTGGGCGCCGATGCCCACGGCCAGGCTGTGTTTCCAGTAATAGTTGCGGCCCCGGAACTGGCTGGTGAAACTGGCAATGCAGGTGGTCAGGACGATGTCGCGGATACGCGCAAAGCCGATCAGGGAGACGGCGGTAAACACGTCCCGGACCTCGGTGCGCCCTTCCTGGCGCAGCATGCGGTTGGCCACCGAGAGGATGCGGCCGGTGACCACCGGGTCGCGCTCCACATGGCGGGCCAGGGTCATCATGCTGGAACTGTCGTCATCCAGGTCCGCCAGCAGGTCGCTGATGACACCGGGGAAAGCGGGCAGGCGGGCAATGCTGGCGATGATGTCGGGGCGCTGGAGCCGGAGTTGCATGGCACGCTCCATCAGCAGGTCCGGTAGGCCAGCACGGCTTCGTACAGAGCCCGGGTTTCCGGATGGCTCAGGTCGGCCTGACGAAAAATCGCCGCCAGGCGGGCTTCTTGCAGGTCCCGTTCCTGGCGGCGCAAGGTCTCATCACGCTCATCCTCTTCACTGACGCAGGCAAACTCCGCATGCCTGACCCGCAGCTGCGTCAGGCTGACCTCGGAGAGCACATGGCCGGCGGGCAGGTTGAGCACCACCACGCCCCGCTCCATCAAGGTGATGGGGCGTCCCAGGGTCATCCCGGCCCGCAACTCGAACAGGGGTAGGTAACGCTGGCGCAAGGCCATGGCAAGTCTCCTCAATATCCGTGGATGGGGCCGGCCCCGGCAGGCCAGGGCAGGTACCGGAGCGCTGCCAGTGCCACAGCCGCAGCATGAAGGATTCCGGCCCCGGGGTCACCCGGCGCAAACCCTGGTCCGGGACCTAGGGTTTGCCCTGGTTTACAGCTTAACGCCTGCGCCCTAGGCTAGCCTCAACTTTCGCAGGAGCCCGCCCATGAACAACGACACAAGCCGCAACTGCGGCCTCGATTCCCTGGTGGAAGTCCTGGGCGGCAACCGGAGCGTGGCCCGACGCCTGGCACAGATGTTTCTGGAAACCTACGGCAGCACCCTGGCGCGCCTGGAAAGTGCCGTGGGGCACGGGGACCTGGCCGCCATCCGGCGCATCGCCCACGACATCCGCGGCACCTGTGCGGTATTCGCCGCCGAGGAATGCCTCTCCATCGCCCGCAAGATAGAAAACGACCTGATCGAAAACCTGGTGGAGGAATGGCCCGCGGACTGCGCCCGCATGCACACAGCCATGGAAACCATGGCCGGGGAACTGCGCCGGTTTGTCAACGCGGCGGACTAAAGCCTCAGTGGACCAGCCCGTTCTGCATGGCGTAGCGGGTCAAGCCCGTCACGTCGTGCACCCCGAGCTTTTCCATCAGCTGGGCCCGGTGAAACTCCACGGTCTTGGGGCTGATGTCCAGCTCCCGGGCGACTTCCTTGGTGGACCGGCCCGAAGCCACCAGGCGCAGGATTTCCGTCTGCCGGGCGGTGAGGCTCACGGCCGCCGCCGCGCCGCCCTCCAGCATGCGGCTGATCAGCCGTTCCTGGAGCCGGGGCGAGAGGAAACGGCCGTTGCGCAGCACCGTCTCCAGGGCCAGCTGCAGTTCCGCCAGGGCGAAATCCTTGAGCATGTAGCCATTGACCCCGGCGGCCAGGGCCTGTTCCACCACCTCCTGGCGTTCGATGCCGGAGAGCACCAGGATCTTGATGTCGGGATCGAAACCCCGGACCCGCTGGGCCACTTCGATGCCGGACATGCCGGGCATGGCGATGTCCAGCACCGCCACACTGGGCTTCAGGGTCCCGATGGCGGCCACGGCATCCGGGCCGTTCTCGCATTCGGCCACTACCTGGTGGCCGGGCTGACTTTCCAGCAGGGCACGGATGCCGGCCCGCACCAGGAGCTGGTCGTCGGCAAGCAGGATGGTGATTTTTTCCATGGCTCAGGCAGGCAGTGGGTCGGCAGTTCCGGGCGCAAGAGATGGGGTGACGCCAGGACCTCGTGCCCCGCGCTCCCGCTGCCGGATTGTAAAGGAAAAGATGACGTTACCAAGCCTGCCGTCACGCCCTCCACATGGCTAGAATGGCGGAGCCCGGGCCCCTTGAGCCCTGGCCCAGCCCCTATGGAGCTTCCATGACCCGCGCCTACCGCCAGGCCCTCGGCATTGCCGCCGTCTATGTGGCCTTCAGCATCTTCTGGATCGTCTTTTCCGATCGGCTGCTGTCCATCCTGGTCCAGGACCCGGCCGAGTTCGCCCGGCTGCAGACCTGGAAGGGGCTGGTCTTCGTCTCCGCCACCGCCCTGCTGATCTTCGCCCTCATCCGCCGGGTGCTCGCCGCCCGGGCCTTGGTGGAGCAGGACCTGCACCAGATCAACCGCATCATCAACCGCTCGCCGGTGGTCACCATCGCCTGGGACAACGCCCCGGGCTGGCCGGTGCGCTTCGTCAATGCGACGGTCAGCCAGTGGGGTTACAGCCCGGAGCAGCTGCGTTCCGGCCAGATTCATTTTGCCGACCTGATCCATCCAGACGACATGCAGCGGGTCACCCAGGAGGTGGCGCATCACCTGGCCCAGGGTCCGGACGACTATACCCAGGAATACCGGATACGCACCGCCGCCGGCCCCTGGGCCTGGGTCAACGACCGCACCTGGCTGGAGCGGGACGAGGCGGGCCAGGTGCGGGGCATCTACGGGGTGCTGCAGGACATCAGCACCGCCCGGGAAGCCGTGGCCCGGCTGGAAGAAAGCGAAAACCGCCTGCGCACCCTGATCGAGACCATTCCCGACCTGGTGTGGATGAAGGATCCGGAGGGCAAGTACCTGGTCTGCAACCCCAGGTTCGAACAATTCTTCGGCGCCCCCCAGGCGCGGATCGTGGGCAGTACCGATTACGACTTCGTGTCCCCGGAGCTGGCCGACTTTTTCCGGGAGCACGACCGCCAGGCCATGGCTGCCGGCCAGCCCTGCATCAACGAGGAGTGGCTGACCTTCGCCGCCGATGGGCGCCGGGGCCTGTTCGAGACCATCAAGACCCCGGTACGGGACGGCCAGGGCCGGCTGCTGGGGGTGCTGGGGGTGGCCCGCGAGGTGACCCAGGCCCGGGAAGCCCAGGAGGAGCTGCGCCTGCTCAACATCAACCTGGAATACCGGGTGGCAGAGCGTACCGCAGAGCTGGAAGCCTTGAACCGGGAGCTGGAGTCCTTCTCCTATTCGGTCTCCCACGACCTCAAGGCTCCCCTGCGCGGCATCGATGGTTACAGCCAGCTGCTCCAGGAGGACTACGGCCAGCAGCTCGGCGAAGACGGCCGCCTGTTCCTGGAAAACATCCGCAAGGGCGTGGCCCAGATGCACCAGTTGATCGAGGACCTGCTCGCCTACTCCCGCATGGAGCGCCGTCCCCTGGAGGCCACGGCAGTGGACCTGCCCCGGCTGGTGCATGAGGTGGTGCAGGCCGAGACCGAATCCCTGACCCGGGCCGGTCTCCAGGTGGAAATCCAGGTGCCGCCCCTGGAGGCCCGGGTGGACCGGGACGGCCTGGCCCTGGTGCTGCGCAACCTGCTGGAAAACGCCATCAAGTTCAGTCCCGGCGCCCAGCCCCCCCTGATCCACATCGAGGCCCGCCAGGAGCAGGGCCAGATTCAGCTGGCGGTGCGCGACCATGGCATCGGCTTCGACATGAAGTACCATGACCGTATCTTCAGGATTTTCCAGCGCCTGCACCGGGCCGAGGACTTTCCCGGCACCGGCATCGGCCTGGCCCTGGTGCACAAGGCCATGCAGCGCATGGGCGGCCGGGTCTGGGCAGAGAGCACCCCGGGAGCCGGCGCCACCTTCCATCTGGAGCTGCCGTCATGAACCAAGCCACCCCACCCATCCTGCTGGTGGAAGACAACCCGGTAGACCTGGACCTGACCCTGCGGGCCTTCAAGCGCAAGCATCTTTCCAATCCCATCCTGATCGCCCGGGATGGGGAGGAAGCCCTGGATTTCCTGCCCCGCTGGGAGGCCGACGAGCCCCTGCCGGCGGTGATCCTCCTGGACCTGAAACTGCCCAAGGTGGACGGCCTGGAAGTGCTGCGCCAGCTCAAGGAACATCCCCGTTTCCGCCGTATCCCGGTGGTGGTGCTCACCTCCTCCGCCGAGGACCGGGACATGGACAGCGCCTATGCCCTGGGCGTCAATTCCTATATCGTCAAACCCGTGAGCTTCGAGCGCTTCATGGAAGTGGCCGAGCACATCGAACTCTACTGGTGCGTCCTCAACCGCAAACCCGAGTAAGCATCATGCGCGTGCTTTATGTGGAAGACTCCGCCGCCGATGCCGATCTGGCCCGCCGGGTCCTGGCCCGCCAGGCGCCCGACATCGAACTGGACGTGGTGTGCTCGCTCCAGGCGGCCCGGGCCCGGCTCGCTGCGGCCCTGCACCAGGTTCCCTACGACCTGCTGCTCACCGACCTGTACCTGCCCGACGGCAGCGGCCTGGAGCTTCTGAGCGGCCTGCGCCTGGAAGGACAGAAGCTGCCGGTGGTGCTGGTCACTGGCCAGGGGGACCAGGATTCCGCCATCGCCGCCCTCAAGGGCGGCGCCCAGGATTACCTGATCAAGCGGGGCGACTACCTGGAGCAGCTGCCCGGGCTGCTGCGGGAAGTGCTGCGCAACAACCAGTTCCGCAGCCCCGCCGCCCACCCTCTGGAAGTGCTCTACGCCGAACCCAACGAAGACGACGTGGCGCTGACCCGCATCCACCTCGCCACCCACGCCCCCCACATCGAGCTGCAGGCCGTGTCCACCGCCCGGCAGATCCTCGAACGCCTGCCCGCCAGTCCGGCTATCACTCCCGAATACCAGGTACTGCTGCTGGACTACCGGCTGCCCGACATGGATGCCCTGGAGCTGACCAAGATCCTGCGCCAGGAACGCCACCTCAGCCTGCCCATCATCCTGATCACCGGCCAGGGCAGCGAAGAGGCCGCGGCCATGGCCCTGCACCTGGGGGTGGACGATTACCTGGTCAAGCACGAGGGCTACCTGCATGCCCTGCCGGCCACCCTGGAAAAGGTCCAGCACCGGGTCGAACTGGCCCGGGAAAAAGCGGCCCTGCAGGAAGCCAACGAGCGCCTCAACCACATCCTCGCCGCCAGTGCCACGGTGCTGTTCAAGCTGCGGGTGGACGGGGAAAAACTGCACCCCCTCTGGGTCAGCCCCAATATCGACCGGATGCTGGGCTACAGCGTCAACGAAGCCCTGGGACCCGACTGGTGGTGGTCCCACCTGCACCCCCTGGACCGGGAGGCTGCCCTGGCGGCCCAGGCCAATTTCATGGCGAGCGACGAACTGCAGCGGGAGTACCGCTTCCTGCATCGGGACGGCCACTACGTCTGGCTGCGGGACCGGCTGCGCCTGCTGCGCGACACGGAAGGGCGGCCCCTGGAAGTGGTGGGCACCTGGGCCGACATCACCCGGGCCAAGGAGGCCACCCTGGTGCGCAACGCCCGCATGGCGGTGCGCAGCCTGATCTTCGACGGGGCCCCCCTGGAACGGGTGCTGGAAGAGATCATCCAGCACCTGGAGGCCATCTTCCCGGCCTGGAACGCCGCCATCCTGCTCCTGGACGAAACGCGCCACTGCCTGACCCTGGGCGCCGCCCCCAGCCTGGGAGAGGACTACCGCCACATCATGGGTCTGGGGGAGCCGGAGGCCCGGGGCTGCACCGTCAACGCCCTGGCCAGCCCCGAACCCCTGTACCTGGAAGACATCCGCAACGCCAGCGACTGCGCCAACTGTCCCCAGCTGGAAAAGAATCTGGGCATCCGCGCCGTCTGGTCCCAGCCCCTCAAGGCCTCCAAGGGCAAGACCCTGGGGGTGCTCAACTTCTACGCCCGCAGCCCCCAGCTGCCGGACCCGGACATCCAGGCCCGGCTCCAGGAGTTCGCCCAGATGGCTGCCCTGGCCGTGGAACGGGTGCAGGTGGAACAGAACCTGCGCCAGGCGGCCGCCGTCCTGGCCAGCACCCACGACGGGGTGGTGGTCACCGACCTCAGCCCCGCCATCATCTCGGTCAACAAGGCCTGGTGCGACATGACCGGCTTCAGCGCCGAAGAGGCCCTGGGGCAGAACCCTTCCCTGCTCAAATCCAACCTGCAGACCCCGGAGTTCTACCAGGAGATGTGGTCCTCCCTGCAGACCCACGGGGACTGGCAGGGGGAAATCTGGAACCGGCGCAGGAACGGGGAAACCTATCCCCAGTTCCTCAGCATCAGCACCGTGCGCGACGGCAAGGGCAACCCCAGCCATTACGTGGGGGTCATGACCGACCTGTCACGCCTGAAGCAGAGCGAACAGGAGCGGGACCGGCTCACCCACTACGACCCCCTCACCCACCTGCCCAACCGGCTCCTGGCCCTGTCCCGCCTGGAACACGCCATCGAACAGGCGGAGCGGGACCGGCACGGCCTGGGGGTGATCTACCTGGACCTGGATCACTTCAAGACCATCAACGACAGTCTCGGCCACCCGGTGGGGGACCAGGTGCTGCAGCTGGTGGCCCAGCGCCTCAAGGAGCGGCTGCGCGGCCGGGACACCCTGGCCCGCCTGGGCGGCGACGAGTTCCTGGTGATCCTGGAACACATGGAAATCCCCGACGAAGCGGCCCGGGTCGGCCAGTGCATCCTGGACATGCTGCACCAGCCCCTCTCCCTCGCCGACAGCCGGGAGATCTACCTGGGCGGCAGCCTGGGCATCAGCCTCTACCCGGAAGACGGTGAAACTCCCCACGACCTGATCCAGCATGCGGACACGGCCCTGTACCAGGCCAAGAAGCAGGGGCGGGACACCTTCTGCTTCTACACCGCCGAACTCTCCCAGCAGGTGCGCCAGCGCCTGAGCATGGAAACCCAGATGCGCCGGGCCCTGGAAAAGGGCGAGTTCAGCCTCCACTACCAGCCCCAGGTGGACATCCGCAGCGGCCGGGTCAACGGGGTCGAGGCCCTGATGCGCTGGGAAAGCCCGGAACTGGGCCGGATTCCCCCGGCCGAATTCATCCCCGTGGCCGAACAGAGCGGCCTGATCCTGCCCATGGGCGCCTGGGCTCTGGCGGAAGCCTGCCGGCAGAACAAGGCCTGGCAGGATGAGGGACTGTCCCCCCTGGTGATGGCCGTAAATGTCTCGGTGCGCCAGTTCAAGTCCCAGGACCTGGTCAGCGTCGTGGAGCAGGCCCTGCAGCAGAGCGGCCTGGCCCCCCATTACCTGGAAATCGAACTCACCGAAAGCGCCTTCCTGGAGGACGCGGAAGACGCCATTGCCACCAGCCACCGGCTGCACCAGCTGGGGGTGAAGCTGTCCCTGGACGACTTCGGCACCGGTTACTCCTCCCTGGCCTATCTGTCCCGCTTCCCCTTCGACAAGATCAAGATCGACCAGTCCTTCGTGCGCGACATCTCCTCCAACCCCACCAACGCGGCCATCGCCAACGCCACCATCGCCCTGGCCGAAAGCCTGCACATGACGGTGCTGGCCGAGGGGGTGGAAACCGAGAGCCAGCTGAACTTCCTGCGCCAGCGGGGCTGCGCCTCCATGCAGGGCTTCCTGTTCAGCCGGGCCCTGGTGCCCGGGGAATTCGCCGCCCTGATACGGGAATCCCGGCGCCTGCCCGCGGCCCCCGAACAGGTGGCCGGCCAGCGCACCCTGCTACTCCTGGACGACGAGCCCAACATCCTGCGCGCCCTGCAGCGGCTGCTGCGCCCGGACGGCTACAAGATCCTCGCCACCACCGACCCCCGGGAAGCCTTCGATCTGCTCGCCCAGCACCAGGTCCAGGTGATCGTCTCGGACCAGCGCATGCCGGAAATGAGCGGCACCGAGTTCCTCTCCCGGGTCAAGGAGCTGTACCCGGACACCATCCGCATCGTGCTCTCGGGCTACTCGGAAATCGAGACCATCACCCAGGCGGTGAACCGCGGCGCCATCTACAAGTTCTTCACCAAACCCTGGGACGACGCCCAGCTGCGGGAAAACCTCCGGGAGGCCTTCCAGACTGCAGAGAAACAGGGCCGCGCCTGAGTCCGCCGGGAAAAATTCAAACGTCATTGAAGCAAATGTCATGAAAGGGCACAATCCGGGTTTTCCCGAAATCCCGGAGTCCCGATGGCTGCCGCCTTCTCCCAGGCCAACCGGCTGCTCAAGCTGTCCTTCGCCGCTGATGCCGGCCTCGCCGATGACACCCTCCTGCCCTTTGAACTCCAGGGCTGGGAGCACTGCTCCGAAGGCTATGCCTACGCCCTGGACTGCCTCGCCGCCGATGCGCACCTGGAACTCAAGCAGTTCATCGGCGTGCCGGCCCAGCTCTCCCTGCGCACCGATGACGGTCAGGAGCGGGCCCTCTGCGGTCTGGTCACCGAAGCCCGGCAGGAGGGCAGCAACGGCGGCTTCGCCCGCTACCGGCTGATCCTGCGGGACCCCCTGGCGGTCCTGGCCCTGCGCCACAACAGCCGGGTGTTCCAGGACCTGAGCGTGAGGGAGTTCGTGGCCCAGATCCTGCGCGAGCACCAGGAGGCCAACCCCGTCCTGCAAGCCTGCTTCGAGCTGGATGACCGCTGCACCGGCAAACATCCGCCCCAGTCCTGGGTCACCCAGTACAACGAATCCGACACCCACTTCATCCAGCGCTGGCTGGCCCAGGAGGGCATCTCCTGGTTCTGCCGCCATGGGGACGGGGGCCGCCCCGGGCAGGCCCCGCGCATCACCCTGGTGCTGTTCGACGATCCCCAGGCCGCCTTCACCGACTCCACCGCACCCCAGGTCCGCTTCCATCGCAACGACGGCAGCGAGACCGAAGACGGCATCAGCGAATGGTTCGCCAGCCGGGAACTGCAGCCCGGCAGCACCTTCCGGGCCAGCTACGACTACAAGCCCGTACAGGTCCAGGACCAGGAGGACCAGGTCAGCTTGGTCCAGGGCAAATACGGGGACAGCCTGGCCGCCACCCTGGAGGACTACCACTACGACACCAGCCACGCCGCCAACGACCCCGGCGACTACGACCGCTACGGGCGCTTGCGCGAGCAGGCCTACCAGATGGCCGGCAAGACCTTCACCGGACGGGGCAGTCAGCGGGAACTGAGTGTCGGCCACTGTTTCGAGCTGCTGGAACACCCGGTCCATGACCAGGGAGGGAGCGAGGCAAGGCGCTTTGCCCTGATCCGCATCAGTCTCTACGTGCGCAACAACCTGCCCGCCGAGCTGGAGGCCTCCCTGGGCCAGGGGCCGGCCCTACCCCAGCCCTTCGACCCCCGCCTGGACGCCCTGCTCGCCACCCTGGCCCGGGCAGAAAACCAGCAGACCCTGCAGGATCTGGAACACCCGGTCCTGCGCAATCAGTTCGACTGCGTCCGGGTCGGCATTCCCATCCTGCCCCTGTTCGCCGGCACCGCCCACGCCAAGCCGGTGGCACCGAGCCTGCTAATCGGGATCGTGGTGGGGCCGGAGGGGGAGGAGATCCACACCGACGAGCTGGGGCGGATCAAGGTGCGCATGCCCTTCACCCGCCAGGCCGACCATGCCCACGCCCAGGGCGCCGGGGCCACCGACTCGGACCGGGATTCCCAGTGGATCCGCGTCGTCCAGCCTTGGTCCGGCACCGAATACGGCGGCCTCTTCATTCCCCGGGTCGGCGACGAGGTGATCATCTCCTACGTGGGCGGCGACATCGACCGCCCCATCGTCACCGGCACCGTCTATAACGGCACCCATCGTCCTGCCACCGCCAGCCACGCCGGCAACCTGCCCGGCAACCGCAAGCTCGCCGCCCTCAAGAGCAAGATGTACAAGGGCAACGGCGCCAACGAACTGCTCTGGGACGACACCACC
>NZ_AUCH01000005.1 GCF_000429665.1 Azovibrio restrictus DSM 23866 | reverse complement strand
CCTACGGTCATCCGCAGCCACGTCAGGAAAAGAAACTGAGTCGTACCGCCTTTGCCATTGCCGGCTGAAAGGAAACCCCATGTTCCTGTTGTTTCCCCTCCCGCGTTTGCTTTGAGACTGATCGCCCATCATGGCTAAACGGATCGCACCGACACGGATTGACGCCGATAACTCTTCCGGCAGCTTGCCTGCCGCTTGTACCGATTGGCGCACCGTGAGCAGATTCCATGTCGGCACGGGTCATAGAGAACCCACACCAGATGCCGGATATACGACTGCATGCGCTTTCCAGCTGCCAAACCTATCGTTCAGTTTCCTTGATTTCCGGGGGAGTCCATATATGAAGACGTTAGCCATGTCGTTCCCCATGGCTGGACGAAGCATGAAAAAGTCCCGATCTCGACTCAGCGTGCAGTATTTTGCTTCCCGCAGGGCCACTAGGATTTCCACATCTTGCCGTGTGTCCGCAACGATTGCCGATACATGGTCTGGAGCCATCGGCGAACCGGAAATGAAAGCGAGCAACGTACTCACCTTCGATAGCTGGGTTAAGAACCAATCAACATCTTGTGGTTGATTCGGTTTGATTCGAAGACACGCGGATGTTTTGACTGTGATGTCAGTGATTAGGTCTCCCGAAAAACTCCTATCAATCCCCCAGCCCAGTTCCATGTCTAGGCTGGGGATAGATGTCGCTTCTTCTGATAGGCCATCGATCTGGTAAATAACACCTGCGGGGGAGTTCTCAGTCTTTGGAATAATCGTTCGCTGGATCCCTGATCTGCATAACCAAATTTGCAGACCAGGTATTCTGAACCGAATTTCGCTGTATCTGGTTTGAGGGGTTACGTGGGCGCCGACGATGACCAAACTGGAAATCAATCGTTCAGACTCGCGAAAGCCGGCTTGGCCGATATTTATTTGCGCACCAGTCCTCAATGCGCGAAGCACGCTAACTATGTTGTTCGTTGTCGTTCCATGGATGGCTTGATAACGATGTTCTTCATTTCCAAAGATGGAGCCTCGAAGAGGGGTAAAAGTGTCGTTAAGTTGGAGTGTTGCCTTCCCGGATGACCACGAGAGTGTCCCCGGGATTTGTTCGGAACTTTCGTTTTCTGCTGGAAGACACCACTCACCGACAAAATCGACCGAGTCAGGAATCACATGTCGGGCCATATTATTTCTCCAGTTAATTAGTTATCTGTCAGGTTGATTGAAAATAAATGGTGAAGATAGAGATTCGCAGTAGCTGAATATTTTCGTATCGTCATCCGCTCCGCCTGTTCCACCCGGGTACGATGACCTTTTCCCCCTCAGGAGCGAACATGGACCTTCTTCTCGATCAGGTAGCCAGCAACTTCCCGGAAGGCGGCGACCTGCTAGCGCAAGGGCTGGGATGCTGAAACAGGGCGGCCTATCCGGCTGAAGGCTTCATGTGACTCGGCTGCTACACAAAAAAAACGCCGCAGTGACGCGGCGTTTTTTGTGGGTGCAGGGCAGCTCAGTCTTCGCCAGCCAGCTGCATGATGAAGCGCAGCACGTACCAGAGCATCAGGGCCACCGAGGCGAACAGGTGCAGGGCGGCGCCGGCGGGGCGGTCGGTGGGGTAGTGGCGGATGATGTTGGAGGTGTCGTAGAGGATGCAGCCGGCAGCGAACAGGATCATCAGGGCCGAGAACCAGATGCCCAGGGAGAAGCCCAGGATGATGCTGGCGACGATGGCGCCCAGGGCGATCAGGCCGCCGGTCCGGAGCATGCCGCCCAGGAAGGAGAAGTCCTTGGTGCTGCTCATGGCCGTCCAGGTCAGGCCGCCCATCAGCAGGGCGGTGGCGAACACGGCAGCGGTGATGGCGCCGGGCACGGCCACGCTGGCCAGGGTGAACATGGGCGAGAAGATGCAGGCTTCGGCGATCACGTAGATGCCCAGGGCGGTGAGCTGGGCCATGTTGCTTTCGGCCTTGTCCGCCATGGAAGTGGCCAGCCAGCCCACCACCATGAAGCCCCCCAGGATGGCCAGCCAGGCGAACTTGGAAGCGGAGATGAACTTCAGCATGACCACGCCGAAACCGCTCAGGTGCAGGACGAAGGAGAGCAGCGCAAAGGCCACGATGGCGCCGCCCAGGTACAAATAGGTGGTCTTGATGAACTGGGAGCGGCTGACTTCGCCCCCTTGGGCGTTGACTGACAGGTACTCATCCATGGTGGGTTTCCTCGCTGATGACGTGCTGATGGTGAAAATTGATGGCGGCGGGAACCTGCCGTTCCGCGCCGCCGCAAGCCGGGAATATGCCATTCATTTAGGGCGAAAACAACTCCGGCGGAATATCCCAGGAGCCCGGGGCTTTGCCCGCCGGGCCCCGGGCCGCATATCATGTGCCCATGGAAATCCTGATCGTAGATGACGAGCCGGCCATTGCCGACACCCTGGCCTATGCCCTGAAGACCGAAGGCTATGCCGCCGACTGGTGCGGCCTGGGCCGCGAAGCCATCACGCGCCTGGAGCAGCGCGCCTATGCCCTGGTGATTCTTGACGTGGGCCTGCCCGACATGAGCGGCTTCGATGTCTGCCGCCAGTTGCGCCGCCATTCCGAGGTGCCGGTGATCTTCCTCACCGCCCGGGCCGAGGAGGTGGACCGCATCGTCGGGCTGGAGCTGGGGGCCGATGATTACGTGGCCAAGCCTTTCAGCCCCCGGGAAATGGTGTCCCGGGTGCGCGCCATCCTGCGCCGGGCCCGGCCGGCCGCCCCGCCCCCGGCCGAGCCGCCGCCCCCGGCAGCGGCGCCCCTGTTCCAGGTGGACCGGGAGGGTCTGCGCATCGCCTGCCGGGGCCAGTGGCTCACCCTGACCCGCTATGAGTACCTGCTCCTGGCCTGTCTGCTGGAGCGCCCGGGCCGGGTCATGAGCCGCGCCACCCTGATGGACCTGGTCTGGCGCGATGCGGAGGAAACCGAGGAGCGCACCGTGGATACCCACATCAAGACCCTGCGAGCCAAACTGCGCCCCTGCCTGCCGGAGCGGGACCCGATCACCACCCACCGGGGCCTGGGCTACAGCATCGATCCATGAGCCTGAATTCCGCACCACAGAGGCCCGGAGGTACAGCGCCAGGCAGTCTTCAAGGCTTCATCCCCCTGCCTGGCGCAAGCCGGAAGCCAGGGCGGCAGGGCCACACAAGGACTGCCGCCGCGTTTTCCGTCTCTCTGTGGTTCGAATAAGGTTTCAAGGATGAACATCTCCGTCCGTCTCTTCCTCGGCTATTTCCTGGTGGTGGGCCTGGCCGCCTGGTTCGTGCTCAACACCTTCTCCCAGGAGGTGGAGCCGGGCATCCGCCAGGCCACCGAGGAAACCCTGGTGGATGCGGCCCATCTGCTGGCCGAGCTGGCTGCCCAGGATCTCGCCCACCAGCGCATCAACAGCGGCGCCTTCGCCGCCTCCCTGCGCGCCGCCCGGCACCGGCTGCCGGCCGCCACCATTTCCGGGGTGCGCAAGGAAAGCATCGATTTCCGGGTCTATGTGACCAACCCCCAGGGCCGGGTGGTGTTCGATTCGGAAGGCCAGTCGGTGGGCAGCGACTTTTCCCAGTGGCGGGACGTGGCCCGGGTGCTGCGCGGTGAATACGGGGCCCGGCACACCCAGGAGGACCCGGACGACCCGGGTTCCGCCGTCATGTACGTGGCCGCCCCGATCTACTGGCAGGGGGAGCTGATCGGCGTGCTGTCCCTGGCCAAGCCCATGACCACCCTGCTCCCCTACGTCCAGCGCGCCGCAGCCCGGGTGCGCCAGAGCGGCCTGCTGATGCTGGCCGCCTCGGCCTGCATCGGCCTGGTGTTTTCCCTGTGGCTGACCTGGTCCATCTACGGCCTGATCCGCTACGCCCGGGAGGTGAGCGCCGGCCGCAAGGTGGAAGCCCCCACCGGCGGCGGCCGCCAGTTCTCGGAACTGGCCCGGGCCCTGGCCCTGATGCGGGAGCGCCTGGAAGGCAAGCAGTACGTGGAGAAATACGTGCAGAACCTGGCCCACGAAATGAAGAGCCCCCTCACCGCCGTGGTTTCCGCCGCCGAACTGCTGGAGGAACAGCCGCCGGAAGCCGAACGGCGCCGTTTCATCCAGGTGATCCGCGACCAGGCCCTGCGCCTGCAGCAGACCATAGAACGGATGCTGCAGCTGGCCCGGGTGGAACAGCTGCAGAGCCCCGAGGGCAGCCGCCTCCTGGACCTGGCGGAGCTGGCCCGCCAGGTCCTGGAAAACCGCCGCACCGCCCTGGAGGCCCGGGACCTGGAAGCCCGCCTCCAGGCCGAAGGGGAATTCCCCTGCCGGGGCGACGCCTTCCTGCTGCAGCAGGCCCTGCTCAACCTGATCGACAACGCCATCGACTTCTCCCCCCCGGGCGGCCTGCTGGACATCCAGCTGGAGCGCCAGGGCCCGCTGCTGCGCCTGCACGTGGCCGATCAGGGGGAAGGGGTGCCCGATTACGCCCTGCCGCAGATTTTCGAGCGTTTCTATTCCCTGCCCCACCCGGCCACGGGCCGCAAGAGCACCGGCCTGGGCCTGCCCCTGGTGCGCGAGGTGGCCCGCCTGCACGGGGGCGAGGCCCGCTTTGCCAACCGCCCCGAAGGCGGCGCCCGGGCCAGCCTGGAGCTGCCGGCGGCCTGAATCCGCACCACTTCACCCTGACTTCACCCTGCCTTCCCGGACGCTTCCCGCGCTGTTCACAGGTCCTGCCTATCCTGCCGGCATCAACCACCACCGGAGAAGGACATGGACCGCAAACTCTTGTACAAGCTGCTCAGCATCGGCTTGCTGACCCTGCTGCTGATGCTTCCCCTGTTCATGATCGAGGATCAGATCAGGGGGCGCAGCCTGCGCCAGGACGAAGTCAAGGAAAACATCGCCCGCAGCGCCGCCGGGGCCCAGACCCTGGTGGGCCCGGTGCTGGCCATCCGCTACCGGGAGCGGGGCGCCCCGGAAACCCGCAAGGACCCGGACACCGGCCAGATCACCACCTCCCGCCCTATCCATGAGCACCTGCTCACCCTGCCCGCCAAGGCCCTGGACATCCGCGGCAAGGCCACGGTGGAGCGCCGCAGCCGGGGCATCTACCAGGCCCGGCTGTTCCACCTGGACCTGAGCTTCGCGGGCAACTTCCAGGTCCCCGGCCACCTGGGCCTGTCGTCCCAGGTGGAGCTGGTGGACGCCCAGGCGGTGCTGCTCCTGGGCCTGGCCGATCCCCGGGGGGTGAGCAACGATCCGGAAGTCAGCATCAACGGCCAGATCCGGCGCTTCGAGGCAGCCCAGGACGGGCTCCTGGAACAGACCCTGCCCGGCAAGCGCCTGGAGCTGGACCTGGGGCCCCTGCCCCTGGATGAGGCCAAACGCTTCGACTTCTCCTTCCCCCTGAAGCTCACCGGCACCGAGGAGCTGGCCATCGCCCCCAGCGCCGAAGCCAATACCATCGAGCTCACCTCGGACTGGCCCCACCCCAGCTTTCAGGGCCGCTTCCTGCCCCGGGAACGGCGGGTGGATGGGCAGGGCTTCGCGGCCCGCTGGGAAGTTTCCCACCTGGCCCGCAGCCTGGAAGCCACCTTGCAGGCCAACGACGCCCGCTTCGCCAATGACTCCCGCCGGGAGGTGCTGGGCATCAGCTTCATGGACCCGGTCAATGTGTACCTGCAGGCGGAGCGGGCGGTGAAGTACGGCAGCCTGTTCATCGTGCTCACCTTTGCCGCCTTCTTCCTGGGGGAACTGCTGCGCCGCCGGCCCGTGCATCCCATGCAGTACCTGCTGGTGGGGCTGGCCCTGGCCATGTTCTTCCTGCTCCTGATCGCCCTTTCCGAGCATTTCTCCTTCCTGCTCGCCTACCTGATCTCCGCCGCCGCCTGCATCGGGCTGATCTGCACCTACCTGGCCGGGGTCCTGGGCGGCCGCCGTCCGGCCCTGGCCTTCGGGGCCGGCTTCACCGGCCTGTACGGGGTGCTCTACGGGGTGCTGCAGTCCGAGGACAACTCCCTGCTCATGGGCAGCCTGCTCCTCTTCATCGCCCTGGGGGCCATCATGCTCAGCACCCGCCGCCTGAACTGGTACCGGCTCGGGGAGCCCGGCCACGGGGAAGGAGAAGCCTGATGCAAGCCCTGCGCCTGCCCCGCCCCAGCGGCGCCCTGCTGGCCTGGACCCTGCTGCCCCCCCTGGCCGGCGTGGCCCTGCACCTCAAGCACCCGCTCCTGTACCTCTGGCGGGACTGGGAAACCGCCATCCTCCTGGGCCTGGCCCTGCTCGGCCTGTACGGCGCCCGACGGGCCTGGCACCAGGCCCAGACCCGGCGCCAGCGCCTGGAACCCGGCCTGCGCCTGCTGGCCTGGCTGGCCCTGGCCCTGCTCACCCTGGGCCAGGAGGCCTGGTTCCGCTGGCAGCAGTACCAGGTGTTCCAAGGGGGCGTGGCCATGGAGCGCATGGGGCGGCATTTCGTGGTCGGCTTCCGGGACTTCGCCGAGCTGGCACCCCTGGCCGAACAGGGCCTGATCGGCGGCATCTACCTGAGCCGGCGCAACATCCGGGGCCTGGAGGCGGGCCAGCTGCGCCGGGAAATCGACGCCCTCCAGGCCCTGCGCCGCCGGGCGGGTCTGCCGCCCCTGTTCGTCATGGCGGACCAGGAAGGCGGCAGCGTCGCCCACCTGTCGCCCCTGGTGGAGGCCCAGCCCGCCCTGGCCAGCCTGACCCGGGAGCCGGAAGGGCTGGAGGGCCGGGCCCGGGCCTATGGGGAACGCCAGGGCAAGGCCATGGCCGCCCTGGGGGTGAACATGAACCTGTCGCCGGTGGTGGATCTGCACCCGGGGCAGAAAGGCAACTGGCAGGACAAGCACACCCGCATCGAACGGCGCGCCATCGCCGCCGATCCCCGGCTGGTGACCCGGGTGGCCACGGCCTACAGCGCCGGCCTGAGCGCCAGCGGCGTGCTGCCCACGGTGAAACATTTCCCCGGCCTGGGCCGGGTCAAGGGAGACACCCACCTGGTCCGGGCCAGCCTGTCCCTCAAACCGGAGCAGCTGCGCGACGACTGGCTGCCCTTCCAGGCCGTCACCGCCAGCACCGGCGCCGCCATGATGCTGGCCCATGTGCATCTGCCCCAGGTAGATCCCCTGCAGCCGGCCTCCCTGTCCCGCCCCCTGGTCCAGGAGCTGCTGCGCCGCCAGTGGGGCTACCAGGGCCTGCTGATCACCGACGACCTGAACATGGGCGCCGTCTACGGGGACGGCATAGACCGGGCCGCCGTGGCCGCCCTGGACGCGGGCGTGGACCTGCTCCTGGTGTCCTACGACCCGGACCAGTATTTCCGCGCCCTGTACGGAGCCGCCCGGGGCTGGCGCCGGGGGGCCGTCGGCGCCCAGCGGGAGGCCGCCAGCGCCGCCCGCCTGGATCGCCATTGGCGGCAAAGCCGGGCAGAGGACTGACGGGAGCCGGGGGCGAGGGTGTAAAATCCCGGGTTTTTCCAGCCCACCCGCCCCATGCGTCAGCTGCTTCTCGACCTGCTTCCGGAAACGCCCCCCTCCCTGGACAACTTCGTCCCCGGCGGCAATGGCGAAACCCTGGCGGCCCTGACCGCCTGGCTGGCAGGAGGCCACGGGGAATCCAGCCTGCTGCTCTGGGGCGAACCGGGTTCGGGCAAGAGCCACCTGCTCCTGGCCAGCGGTTTCTGCTACCGGGATGCACGCCAGGACCCGGACCTGGCCGGGCTGGAGGAGCTGCCGGAAAACCTGGCGGTGGATCACGTGGAAGCCCTGTCGGCCCCAGGCCAGATCGCCCTCTTCAACGCCTTCAACCGGATCCGGGCCGCCCGGGGCCGGCTGCTCACCGCAGCCGCCCAGGCGCCGGCCCACCTGGCCTTGCGCGACGATCTGCGCACCCGCCTGGGCTACGGCCTGATCTACCGCCTCCTGCCCCTTTCCGACGCCGAAAAGGCGGCGGCCATCCAGCACCAGGCGGCGGAACGGGCCATGAAGTTCCCCCGGGAAGCCCTGGATTACCTGCTCCGCCACGCCCCCCGGGACATGCGTGCTCTGTCCGCCCTGGTGGTGGCCCTGGACCATTACTCCCTCGAACAGAAACGCCCCATCACCCTGCCCCTGCTCAGGGAGGTGCTGGCCTCACCCCTGGAAAACTGACATGCAACTCGCACTTTTCGATCTGGACAACACCCTGCTCTCCGGCGACTCGGACTTTGAATGGGCCCAGTTCCTGATCAGCAAGGGGGTGCTGGACCGGGAGGTCCAGGAAGCCAAGAACGTCCAGTTCTACGAACAGTACAAGGCCGGCACCCTGGACATCTACGAGTTCCTGGCCTTCCAGCTGGCGCCCCTGGCCCGCCACGAGCGCGCCGAACTGGATGCCTGGCACCGGGAATTCATGCAGACCCGCATCCGCCCGATCATGGGCGCAGCCGCCCGGTCCAAGGTGCAGGAACACCTGGAGGCCGGCCACCTGTGCCTGCTGGTGACCGCCACCAACAGCTTCGTCACCGGCCCCATCGCCCGGGAATTCGGCATTCCGCACCTGATCGCCACCATCCCTGCCTGGGAAAACGGGGCGTTCACCGGGCTTTCCCGGGGCATCCCCTCCTTCAAGGAAGGCAAGATCACCCGGGTGGAGGAATGGCTGGAGTCCCAGGGGCTCTGGTGGGGCAGCTTCAGTGACAGCTGGTTCTACAGCGATTCCCACAACGACCTGCCGCTCCTGGAACGGGTGAGCCGCCCGGTGGCGGTGGACCCGGACGACAAACTGCGCCAGACGGCCCTGACAAAAGGCTGGGAAATCATCAGCCTGCGCGGGAATGCAGTATGATGGCGCACTTTCCAGAATGATCCACGGATGATCCGCAAATTCATCAGCCGGGTACTGAAACTCGGCAACGACAAGAAACCGGCCGGCAAGCGCGAGGCCGCCATCATTCCCCGTTCCAGCCACGGCATCAGCCGCGACCAGATCAGCCCCGGCAGCCGCCGGGTGTGCGACACCCTGCAAGCCGAAGGTTACAAGGCCTACGTGGTGGGCGGCGCCGTGCGCGATCTGCTGGCCGGAGCCAAGCCCAAGGATTTCGACGTGGCCACCGATGCCACGCCGGAACAGGCCAAGCGCTGCTTCCGCCGCTCCCGCATCATCGGCCGCCGCTTCCAGATCGTGCATGCCTACATGGGCCAGGAGATCATCGAGATCACCACCTTCCGGGGCGCCCTGGGGGACGATGCCAAGACCGATGCCCACGGCCGGGTGCTGCACGACAATGTATTCGGCTCCATGGCCGAGGACGCGGCCCGGCGTGATTTCACGGTCAACGCCCTGTACTTCGATCCGGCCAGCGAGCAGATTCTCGACTACCACCACGGGGTCGCCGACCTGAAGCAGAAGACCCTGCGCATGATCGGCGAACCCAAGGTGCGCTACCGGGAAGACCCGGTGCGCATGCTCCGGGCCGTGCGCCTGGCAGCCAAGCTGGGACTGTCCATAGACCCGGAGGCCCGGCACCCGATCCGGGAACTGGCCAGCCTGCTGGAAAACGTCCCGGCGGCCCGGCTCTTCGACGAGATGCTGAAGCTCCTCACCAGCGGCCACGCGGTCAAATGCCTGCAGCAGCTGCGCGCCGAGGGCCTGCACCACGGGGTCCTGCCCCTGCTGGACGTGATCCTGGACCAGCCCCTGGGCGAGAAATTCGTCATGCTGTCCCTGGCGGACACGGACGAACGCATCCGCCGGGGCAAGACCTCCTCCCCCAGCTTCCTGTTCGCCACCCTGCTCTGGCACGAGGTGCTGAGTGTCTGGGAACGGATCAAGAACGGCGGCGAATCCCCCATTCCGGCCCTGCATCAGGCCATGGAGGAAGTCCTCAACGTCCAGGGGGAAAAGCTCGCCATCACCCGCCGTATCGCCACCGACATCAAGGAAATCTGGGCCCTGCAGCCCCGCTTCGAACAGCGTTCCGGCAAACGTCCTTACGGGGTTCTGGAACATCCGCGCTTCCGCGCCGCCTACGATTTCCTCTGCCTGCGGGCCGAGGCCGGCGAACTGGATCAGGAGCTGGCCCAGTGGTGGACCGATTTCCAAGCCGCCGAAGGGGAAACCCGGGCCCAGATGCTGCTGCCCGACCAGGGCGGCGCCCGCAAGAAACGGCGGCGCCGCAAGAAGCCAGGCCAGGGCGCCGGGGAAGGCCCAGCCGACACTGCCGCATGAGGAACCGCGCCTACGTCGCCCTGGGCGCCAACCTGGGCGACCCCCAGGCCATGGTGCGGGCCGGTATCGCGGCCCTGGACAGCCTGCCCCTGACCCGGCTGCAGGCGGCTTCCTCCCTTTACCTGACCGCCCCGGTGGGGCTCCTGGACCAGCCCGACTTCGTCAACGCCGTGGCGGCCGTGGAGACCGGGCTGGAAGCCGAAGCCCTGCTGGCGGCCCTGCTGGACCTGGAACAGGCCCGGGGCCGGGTGCGCAGCGTCGCCAATGCGCCCAGGACCCTGGACCTGGACCTGCTGCTCTACAACGATCAGGTCCTGAACTCCCCCCGCCTCACCCTGCCCCATCCCCGGCTGCATCTGCGCGCCTTCGTGCTCGCCCCCCTGGCCGAAATCGCCCCCGACCTGCAACTGCCGGGCCGGGGCAGCCTCGCCGCCTGGCTGCCGGCCGTGGCCACCCAGCAGATCCGGCGGCTGCCATGCTGAACCAGCCGGTGTTCTGGCAGGCCACCGGCCTCCTGGTCCTCTCCAACCTGTTCATGACCTTTGCCTGGTACGGCCACCTGAAACATCTGGCCGACCGCCCCTGGTGGATTGCCGCCTTCCTGTCCTGGGGCATCGCCCTGTTCGAATACCTGCTGCAGGTCCCCGCCAACCGGATCGGCCACACGGCCCTGAGCCTGGCGCAACTGAAAATCCTGCAGGAAGTGATCACCCTGTCGGTATTCGTCCCTTTCGCGGTAATCTACATGCAACAACCACTGAAGCTTGATTATCTGTGGGCTGCCCTATGCCTTTTGGGTGCGGTCTACTTCATTTTCCGGGCCTGAGGAGGCCTCCAAAAAAAACCCAGACAACAACGAGGGAGACGTAAATGTTCGGTTTGTTCGGCCCCCGCCAGGATCAAGTTGCCCTGGCCCGCATCGCTGCCCTGGAACAGGAAAATACCGCCCTGACCCAGCGCCTGCACGACATGGAACAGCAGGTCGAGGATGCGGAAAAACGATGTAATTCAGCCCTTTGCGTGACCCAGGGCTGGGAGCACCTGCTGCGCAACCTGGAAAATTTCGGCGGCAGCCTGGGCGTATCCCAGCAGACCCTGGCCCTGCTCGCCGGAGAACTCAAGGAAGAGAAGACCGAAGCCCTGCATGCCGCCAGCGTCTCCGCCGCCAGCCGTGACCTGATGCAGAAGATCAGCCGCGACCTGGCTGTCCTGGCCCAGGAATCCCGCCAGACCATGAGCATCGTCGATGGTCTCAACAGCAGCACCGAGCAGATCGGCAGCATCCTTTCCCTGATCAAGGAAATCGCCGACCAGACCAATCTGCTCGCCCTCAACGCCGCCATCGAGGCGGCCCGGGCCGGGGAAGCCGGCCGGGGGTTCGCGGTAGTGGCCGATGAGGTGCGCAAGCTGGCAGAACGCACCAGCAAGGCCACCAGCGACATCTCCAACCTGGTGAACAACATCCAGCGGGATACCGGCAACGCCCACTCCAGCATGGAAAACCTGGCCCACATGTCCGCCGACTTCGGCAGCGACGGGGCCGAGGCCGCCGAGCGCATCGAAGGCATCATCGAAACCTCCCACAAGATGGAATTCGCCATCGCCGTGGCCGCCCTGCGCAGCTTCACGGAACTGGCCAAGATGGACCACCTGGTGTTCAAGTTCGAGATCTACAAGGTGTTCATCGGGGTTTCCGACAAGAAGCCCGAAGATTTTGCCAACCACTGCATGTGCCGCCTGGGCAAGTGGTATTACGAGGGCGAAGGCAAGCAGTGTTTCTCCCGCCTGGATGGCTACGCGGCCATGGAAAAGCCCCACATCGCCGTCCACCAGCATGGCCGGGAAGCCGTACAGAAGCTTTACGCCGGAGATTTCCAGGGGGGCACCGATTCCGTGGCGCGCATGGAAGCAGCCAGCATGGACGTGCTTGAATGCCTGGAGCGCATGGCCCGGGCCGGGGCCGACAACCCCGACATCCTCTGCATGGAACACTGAGTGGAAGCTTGCAGGCGCCGGGGGACACCCTGGCGTCTGCACATGCACAAGAATCGGTTTTCGCTGTTAGGATAACGCCCCCGATTCATTGAATACCCCCATGTCCGCACAGACCCAAACCCGCCGCCTGACGCTCCTGGATCTGGCCAAGATGCGCCAGAACGGAGACAGGATCACCGTACTCACCTGCTACGACGCCAGCTTCGCCCAGCTTCTGGACGAACAGGGCGTGGATGTGCTGCTGGTGGGAGACTCCCTGGGCATGGTGCTGCAAGGCCAGGATTCCACCCTGCCCGTGACCCTGGAACACATGGCCTACCACACGGCTGCCGTGACCCGTGGCAGCCAGCGCTGCCTGGTGGTGACCGACATGCCCTTCGGCACCTCCCAGATCAGCCCCGAGGAAACCTTCCGCAACGGCGCCCGGCTGATGGCCGCCGGCGCCCACATGGTCAAGCTCGAGGGCGGCGCCGAAATGGCCGCCACGGTGGAATTCCTGACCCGGCGCGGCATTCCCGTCTGCGCCCACATCGGCCTCACGCCCCAGCATGTGCACCAGCTCGGGGGCTACCGGGTCCAGGGCCGGGACGAGGAGGCCGCCAGCAAACTGCTGGAAGACGCCCGCGCCCTGGAAAAGGCCGGCGCCAGCCTGATCGTGCTGGAAGCCATTCCCGCACCCCTGGCCGCCGCCGTCACCCAGGCCCTGACCATTCCCACCATCGGCATCGGCGCCGGGGCCGATACCTCGGGGCAGGTCCTGGTCCTGCACGACATGCTGCACATCAGCGGCGGCAGGAAGCCCCGCTTCGTCAAGAACTTCATGGCCGGCGCCGGCAGCATCCAGGAGGCCATCGCCGCCTATGTGCGCGAGGTCAAGGCCGGCACCTTCCCGGGCCCCGAACACACTTACTGATCCATGGAAATCCACGCTCCCATTCCAGCCCTGCGCCATGCCCTCCAGGGACGCGGCCGCATTGCCTTCGTCCCCACCATGGGCAATCTGCACGAGGGTCACCTGACCCTGATGCGCCAGGCCCGCCAGCACGCCGACACGGTGGTGGCCAGCATCTTCGTGAACCGCCTGCAATTCGGTCCCGGTGAAGATTTCGACAAGTATCCACGCACCTTCGAAGCCGACTGCGCCAAGCTGCAGGAAGCCGGCGTGGACGTGCTGTTCGCCCCGAGCGAATCCGACCTGTATCCGGAACCCCAGAACTTCTTCGTGGAGCCCCCCGACCTCCAGCACCTGCTGGAAGGAGCATTCAGGCCCGGCCACTTCCGCGGCGTGGCCACCGTGGTGCTCAAGCTCTTCAACTGCGTCCAGCCCCAGGCGGCCCTGTTCGGCAAGAAGGATTACCAGCAACTGATGCTGATCCGCGCCATGGCCCGGCAACTGGCCCTGCCCATGGACATCGTGGGGGTGGATACGGTGCGGGCCGAAGACGGCCTAGCCCTCTCCTCCCGCAACGGCTACCTCAGCCCTGCGGAACGCCAGGAAGCCCCCCGCCTGATCCGTACCCTGGAGCACCTGCGTGAGCAGCTGTTGCGCCAGGGCATCAGTGCACGGGAGGCACTGGAGCAGGAAGCCGCCGCCAGCCTGGACAAGCACGGCTGGAAGACCGATTATGTTGCAGTGCGACAACAATCCGACCTGCACCCGCCCCGGGACATGGATCAGAAATTGGTGATTGTTGCCGCTGCGCGCCTGGGTCATACCCGGCTCATTGATAATCTTGAGGTTTGACAAGGGTTTGACGGCTTTTCCAGCCCGGATTCTCTGTTTGACAGCAGGGATTTAGCCGCTACAATGCGGGTCCCCCAACACCTTGTGACGGATGACGCCATGCAAAGAATCATGCTCAAGTCCAAGCTGCATCGGGTAACCACTACCCATGCCGACCTGCATTACGAAGGCTCCTGCGCCATTGACGAGGACCTGCTGGAAGCTGCCGATATCAAGGAATACGAGCAGATCGACATCTGGAACATCAATAATGGCGAGCGTTTCACCACCTACGCCATCCGTGCCGAGCGCGGCTCAGGGATCATTTCCGTTAATGGCTCCGCCGCCCGCAAGGCCGCTCCCGGGGACCTGCTGATCATCGCCACCTTTGTCAGCATGAGCGATCTGGAACTGGCCAAGCACGAGCCCAAGCTGGTCTATGCTGATGCCAGCAACCGTATCGCCCGCACCAGTCACGAGATGCCCCTCCAGGCCGCCGCCGCCTGATCGACCTCCCCCGACTGCCCCAAACCCGGCCCTGCCTTGCACAGCCGGGTTTTTTATCGCCGCAAACCCGCAGGACATCGGGGAGACACAGGAAAAGAAGCAAAAAAAACGCGACTCCGGGGAGTCGCGTTAAATCCACACCAAAGGAGGAGGGTGGAGGAGACAAGGGTCGAAACCGGCATCGAATCCTGCTTGCTTTTCGATCGTTTCGTTGGGTTCATTATGAACCAAGCCAAAAGGGATAGCAAGCCTGATTGTGCATTGCACAACACAACCTAAAATCATCACATAGAACAAATTTATTGAATTTAAGTAATTGATATTAAACGATTTTAAACAACAAAATTAAATAAATAAACCATTATTTAACAATAAGAACCATAATTACAGACGCATTTAGGCAAAGCTGTTTGTGCAACGCAACAAGGCAGACAAAGGCCAGCTCGGCTAAAATGCCGGGCCTTTTACAGGAGACACCAAAACATGGAATGCACAGTGAAGTGGCTGGGCCAGGAAAGCGGTATGTCTTTCATGGCAGAAACCGGCAGCGGCCACATGGTGGCCATGGACGGCGCCCCGGAAGCCGGTGGCCGCAATCTGGCGCCACGCCCCATGGAAATGCTGCTGGCCGGCACGGGCGGCTGCACCGCCTTCGATATCGTGATGATCCTGAAGAAGGGACGCCATCAGGTGAGCGGCTGTGACGTGCGCCTGGAAGCCGACAGGGCAGAAACCGATCCCAAGGTATTCACCCGCATCCACTTCCATTTCCGGGTCAGCGGCCACAACCTCAAGCCCGAAGCAGTGGCCCGGGCCATCGACCTGTCCAAGGACAAGTACTGCTCCGCCTCCATCATGCTGGGCAAGACGGCCAGCATCACCCACGACTTCGAAATCATCGAAACCCATTGAGACAAAGCCCCACCCGCTCCCGGGTGGGGCTTTGTCTGCACCAGCCCAGCCAGGTTCAGATGCGATAGGCGGTCCGGGTCATGACCTTGGCGGACAGGCGCATCAAACGCTTCACCGGCTCCGGCAGCGGCGCCCCGCCCAGCCGCACGGCGGTTTCGGCATGCTTCACCTCATCCACCTTCATCTGCTCCAGGATTTCCCAGGAACGCCGGTCCTGGGCCGGCAGTTTTTCCAGATGGCTGTCCAGGTGGGCTTCCACCTGCCGCTCCGTTTCCGCCAGAAAACCCAGGTTCCACTTGTCGCCGAATTTTCCGGCCAGTATCCCTATGCCCAGGGCCCCGGCATACCAGAGGGGATTGAGCAGGCTCTTGCGCCCGCCCAGCTCCCGGATGCGTTGCTCGGTCCAGGCCAGATGCTCGGTTTCCTCGTGGGCGGCCTCCTCCAGGGAAGCGCGTATTTCCGGGCTTCTGGAAGTCAGCGCCTGCCCCTGGTAGAGAGCCTGGGCACAAATCTCCCCCACATGGTTGATGCGCATCAGCGCCGCCGTATGCCGGCGCTGACCGGGGCTCTGCTCAACTTCGGGTTGCTCGGCACCGGGCACGGGACGCACGCTGCGGGCCTCGGCAAAAACCGTGCGCAATCCCTTGTCGAATTCAACGATGAGCCTGTCACTCCAATTCATCTTCCATCCTTTCTGAGCTGCACCCACAAGGTTTATGATTTTCCCCTCAACCACCGGGAGTCATCCATGAAAAAAATCCTGCTCGCCCTGCTGGGCCTTGGCTTCACCCTGCCCACCTTCGCCGCCCAACCTGCCAAGGCAGGTCTGTGGGAATACAGTTTCCGCATGGAAATGCCCGGCATGCCCACCCAACCCATGACCCACAAGGTCTGCCAGAGCGCCCAGGACATGGAAGCCAGTCCGGTACCCCAGGACGACCACTGCAAGCTGAAGAACTACAAGCTCTCCGGCAACACGGCCACCTGGCAGGTCGAATGCCAGGGGGAGGCTGGGGAGAAGATGAGCGGCGAAGGCAGCGTCACCTTCCAGAACGACAGCGCTTACAGCGGTGAAACCCGGATGCGCATCCAGGCCAAGGGCCAGCCCGCCATGGAGATGAAGCAGAAGTTCAGCGCCAAGCGGGTGGGCGACTGCAAGAAGTAAGAAGGCTCAGGGCCTGCCTCCCAGAGGCTGCCCCTGTTTCTTCAGGGCCCGACGGATATCTTCCACGGCATAGTTCAGCACCCCGTCGGGACAGAAGAAGTCGGTGAACAGGGCCGCATGCTGGCGGTTGCTTGTCGCCTCGCGCACCGGCAGCCAGCGCTCCGAACGGGCCCTGGACCAGGTGCCGTCAGAGCGACCGGAAGCATAGATGCGCCGCTCACGGGTCTGGCAGCGCATTCCTTCAAAGGTGATGTTGCGCACGCCGGAAGGAGCAATGGCCATCAACACATAGCGCACCACCCCGTCGCTGCCCACGGTGATTCCCGGCACATCCACGTAAAACCGGCTGGAGGCCGTGGCGCTCACGTAAAACTCCTGGAACTGCCCATCCTGGGGAAAGGGGGGCAGCTGGACTTCGATCTCCTGCCAGGGTTTCTGTTCGAACTCATCATCCCCGGCATCCGCCCAGGCCACGCCGCTGACCAGCCAAAGCCCCGCCAGCAATGTCAGCACACGCCTAATCATGGTCATCCCGCCCCCCTGCCTCCAGCCCTTCGGCCAGGTCTTCACGGCGCCCCCGCCGACGCTTGTCGGCATCGAGAAAACGCACCAGCTCGTTGAGGGCCTGGGAATAGACACCCCGCTTGAACTCGATCACGGTATCCAGGGGAACCCAGTAATCATGCCAGCGCCAGGCATCGAACTCCGGGTGGGTGCTGGCCCGCAGGGAAACGTCGCTATCCCGCCCCACGAGGCGCAGCAGGAACCAGATCTGCTTCTGGCCCCGATAGGAGCCCCGCCACTCCCGTTTGATCCAATGTGTCGGCACTTCATAACGCAGCCAGCCCTTGGTCCGACCGAGGATAAGCACGTGTTCGGGGCGCAAACCCACTTCCTCGTGCAGTTCGCGATACATGGCCTGCTCCGGCGTTTCGCCGCGCTTGATGCCACCTTGCGGAAACTGCCAGGAGTGTTCCCGAATCCGTTTACCCCAGAAAACCTCGTTCTTGGCGTTGCATAGAATGATGCCGACGTTCGGGCGAAAGCCCTCCCGGTCAAGCATAACGATATCCTGCTGAATATTTGGTTGGGCCCAATTCTTTCACAACTGTGACGCCCATGCAAAACTGCCCTCGGGTGTAAAATCCCGCCTTTGCCAGATTCCGGATTTGTTTCCCATGCGTTCTTCCCAGTTTTTCTTCACCACTCTCAAAGAAGCCCCTGCTGACGCCGAGGTCATCAGCCAGAAGCTCATGCTGCGCGCCGGCCTGATCAAGCGTGCCGCCTCCGGCATCTATACCTGGATGCCCCTGGGCCTGAAGGTGTTGCGCAAGGTGGAAGCCATCGTCCGGGAAGAAATGAACCGGGCCGGGGCCCTGGAACTGCTGATGCCCGCCGTGCAACCCGCCGAGCTGTGGCAGGAATCCGGCCGCTGGGAGAAGTACGGCCCGGAGTTGCTGCGCTTCAAGGACCGCCACCAGCGTGACTTCGTCATCGGCCCCACCCACGAGGAAGTGATCACCGACGTGGTACGCCGGGACGTGAAGAGCTACCGCCAGCTGCCCCTGCACCTGTACCAGATCCAGAGCAAGTTCCGGGACGAGATCCGCCCCCGTTTCGGCGTCATGCGCGGCCGGGAATTCCTGATGAAGGACGGCTATTCCTTCCACAGCAGCTTCGAGGACCTGAAGCGGGAATACCAGGTGATGTACGACACCTACAGCCGCATCTTCACCCGCCTGGGCCTGCACTTCCGCGCCGTGGCGGCGGATACCGGCTCCATCGGCGGCACCGGCTCCCATGAATTCCACGTGATCGCCGAGACCGGCGAGGACGACATCGCCTACTGCCCGGATTCCGACTACGCCGCCAACGTGGAACTGGCCGAAGCCCTGGCGCCTGCCACGCCCCGCCCGGCCGCTGCCGCCGGCCTGACCAAGGTCAGCACCCCGGGCAAGACCGCCTGCGTCGACGTGGCCGAATTCCTGAACATTCCGCTCTCAGCCCTGGTCAAGGCCATCGCCGTGGTCAGCGAGCCCGAAGAAGGCCCCAAGACTTTCGCCCTGCTGCTCCTGCGCGGCGACCATGAGCTCAATGAAATCAAGGCAGGCAAGATCGCCGGCCTCAACCCCTTCCGCTTTGCCACGGAAGAAGAGGTGGAACAGTTCCTGGGCTGCAAGCCCGGCTACATCGGCCCCGTCGGTGTGGATACCGGCAAGGTGCGCGTCATCGCCGACCGCACGGTGGCGGCCATGGGCAACTTCGCCTGCGGCGCCAATGAAGCCGGCTTCCACCTGACCGGCGTCAATTTCGGCCGGGACTGCCCGGAACCTGAGGTAGCCGACCTCCGCAACGTGGTGGCCGGCGACCCCTCCCCGGATGGCAAGGGCGACCTCGCCATCTGCCGCGGCATCGAAGTGGGCCACATCTTCCAGCTGCGCACCACCTACGCCAAGGCCCTCAACTGCAGCTACCTGGATGAGCAGGGCAAGAGCCAGATCATGGAGATGGGCTGCTATGGCATCGGCGTGTCCCGCATCGTCGGCGCCGCCATCGAACAGGGACATGACGACAAGGGCATTATCTTCCCCGCCGCCATCGCCCCCTTCCAGGTGGCCATCGTGCCCATGGGCTACCACAAGAGCGAAACCGTGAAGGCGGCCGCCGACCAGCTCTACGGCCAGCTCAAGGACGCCGGCCTGGACGTGCTGCTGGACGACCGGGACGAGCGGCCCGGCTCCATGTTCGCCGACATGGAACTGATGGGCGTGCCCCACCGCATCGTGGTGGGCGAGCGGGGCCTGGCCAACGGCCAGCTGGAATACAAGGGCCGCAAGGATGCGGAAGCCACCATGGTTCCCGTGCCCCAGGTACTGGCCATGCTGCAGGAGAAGCTGTGCGCCGCCTGACGGCCCTGCTGCCCTTTGTACTCCTGGCCCTGGGCCTGCCAGCCCAGGTCTGGGCGGGGGCCCAGCAGTACGAGCCCCTGTCGGCGAGCGTCCAGGCGGCCCTGTCCGGCGCCATCGCCGACAAGAAACCGCCAACCAGTTCCTTCAAGGATTATTCGGAGGCTGTGGACTGGCTATCTGCCATGGCCCCGCGCCTGGAAAAGCGCATCCCCAACCAGGAGTATCGACTCGAACTGCTGCGCGCCATCCACTACGAGGCCACCCGGGCCGGCCTGGACCCGCAGCTGGTTCTGGGACTGATCCAGGTGGAGTCGGGCTTCCGCAAGTACGCGGTGTCGTCGGCTGGCGCCCGGGGTTACATGCAGGTCATGCCCTTCTGGATCAAGGTCATCGGCCAACCCACGGACAACCTGTTCCACATGCGCACCAATCTGCGCTACGGCTGCACCATCCTGCGCCACTACCTGGATATCGAAAAGGGCGACCTGTTCCGTGCCCTGGGCCGTTACAACGGCAGCCTGGGCAAGGCTGAATACCCCAACCTGGTCCGGGGCGCCTGGAACCAGTGGCGCTACGAGCGCCAGCTGGCCATGGGCCAACCGGCGTCGCCCAAACCCTGAGCGGCTTCCCGCTGAGCCGCTGCTACCTGGCTCAGCGCCCCATGCCGGGCAGCATGCCCTTCATGCCACGCATCAGCTTGCCGATGCCGCCCTTGGTGAATTGCTTCATCATCTTCTGGGTCTGCTCGAACTGGTTCAGCAGGCGGTTCACTTCCTGCACCTGCACCCCCGCCCCCATGGCAATGCGCCGCTTGCGGCTGGCTTTGATCAACTCAGGCTTGGCCCGCTCCGCCGGCGTCATGGAGTTGATGATGCCCTCCACCCGACGGATCATCTTGTCCTCGGTCCCCGCCGGCAACTGACCGGCAGCCTGGGCAATCTGAGCCGGCATCTTGTCCATCAGGGCGGCCATGCCACCCATCTTGCGCATCTGCCCGATCTGCTCCTTGAAATCGTTCAGGTCAAAACCCTTGCCGGATTTCAGCTTCTTGGCAAAGGCCATGGCCTTTTCTTCGTCCAGCCCCTTCTTGGCCTCCTCGATCAGCGACAGCACGTCGCCCATGCCCAGGATACGCGAAGCCATGCGCTCCGGATGGAAGGCCTCGAGCCCGCTCAGCTTTTCCCCCACCCCGGAAAACTTGATGGGCTTGCCGGTCACATGGCGCACGGATAGGGCGGCCCCGCCCCGGGCATCACCATCGAGCTTGGTCAGCACCACCCCGGTCAGGGGCAGGGTCTCATTGAAGGCCCGGGCCGTATTGACCGCGTCCTGACCCAGCATGGCATCCACCACGAACAGGGTTTCGATGGGGTTCAGAGCCCCATGCAGCGCCTTGATTTCGGCCATCATCGCCGCATCGACGGCCAGCCGGCCGGCCGTATCCACCAGCACCACATCGCAATAGTGCCGCCGGGCCCAATCCACGGCTGCCAGGGCAATCGCCTCGGGCTTCTCTGCAGTGGTGGAAGGGAAGAACTCGACGCCGGCCTGCTCGGCCACCGTCTGCAACTGCTGAATGGCCGCAGGACGGTAAACGTCACAGGAAACCACCAGGACCTTCTTTTTCAGGTTTTCCTTCAGGTATTTACCCAGCTTGCCCACCGTGGTGGTCTTGCCCGCCCCTTGCAGCCCCGCCATCAGCACGACGGCGGGAGGCTGGGTGGCCAGATTCAGGCCTTCATGAGCCGCCCCCATGAGCCGGGTCAGCTCCCCATGCACCACCCCCACCAGGGCCTGACCTGGAGTCAGGGAAGCGATCACTTCCTCGCCCAAGGCCTTTTCCTTCACGGCCGCGATGAATTCCTTCACCACCGGCAGGGCCACGTCGGCCTCCAGCAGGGCCATGCGCACTTCGCGCAAGGCATCGGCGATGTTCTCCTCCGTCAGACGGGCCTCCCCACGGAGGGTCTTCATCACTTTCGCAAGGCGCTGGGTCAGGTTGTCAAGCATGGCAAATGGGCTTCGAGTAGAATTTTGGAATGGCGACTATTGTAAATCAGCTCATCCCTCTTGGTCTGGCAGGCTTTCTCTATCTGGTGCTCGGCCGCCACTTCTGGCTCACCCGCTGGTCGGAATCCCTCCCCTCATCTCCCACTGGCCTGGACGCCCCGGCCTGGGAAAAGCTGGCCATCGGCACCACCTTGCTGCTCCATGCCGTCGGCCTGAAACTGGCCCTCTTCAACGATGACGGCATGCAGTTCTCTTTCAGCCTGGCCTTCAGCCTCATGGTCTGGCTCGCGGTCCTGATCTACTGGCTGGAGAGTTTCCGGGTCCGCATGGATGGCCTGCAGCCCATGGTCCTGCTGACCGGCGTCCTGGCAAGCCTGTTGCCCCTGCTGTTCTCCCAGACCCACACGATCACCCACGCCCAGGCCCTGGGTTTCCGGGTGCACTTCCTCTCCGCCATGCTGGCTTACAGCCTGTTCACCCTGGCGGCCGCCCACGCGGTGTTCATGGGCTTTGCCGAGCGGCGCCTGCACCAGCGGCAGCTTTCCCGACGCATGGCCAGCATGCCCCCCCTGCTGGCCATGGAATCCCTGCTGTTCCGCATGCTGACCATTGCCTTCGTGCTCCTGACCCTGGCCCTGGGCAGCGGCCTCTTCTATTCCGACCTGCTGTTCGGCAAGGCCCTGCCTTTTGACCACAAGACCTTCTTCGCCATCGCCTCCTGGATCATCTTCGCCATCCTCCTGGGCGGGCGGCATATCTACGGCTGGCGCGGCCGCATGGCCCTGCGCTGGACCCTGGCCGGCTTTGCCGTGCTGCTGCTGGCCTATGTGGGCAGCCGCTTCGTGATCGAGGTGCTGCTGCACCGTCCTTGACAGCCCCCCGGGGCCTCCCCATAGTACCCGGGTCCCGGCTTCCCATCCCTCCCCTTGGAACAGATTCCCCTTTCGGTGCTGGTCACCATCCTGGTCATCCTGCTGGCCCTGTCGGCCTTCTTTTCGCTCAGCGAAACCGCCATGATGGCCGCAAACCGCTACAAATTGCGCCACCGGGCCCAGCAGGGACACCTGGGTGCGAAACTTGCCCTGGCCCTGCTGGCCCAGACCGACAGGCTGCTTGGGGTGATCCTGCTGGGAAACAACCTGGTAAACACCGGCGCCGCCACCCTGGTCAGCCTGATCACCATCGAATTGTTCGGCAACGACAAGTGGATACTGGGCATGGCGACCCTGCTGGTTACCTTTGCCATTCTGGTGTTCTCGGAAATCACGCCGAAAATCATCGGAGCCACCCATGCTGACCGGATCAGCCAGGTACTGGGCTACATCTTCACCCCCCTGATCCGGATTTTTTACCCGGCCATCTGGTTCGTTAATCTGTTCGTCGGCGCCCTGCTGCGTCTCCTGAGACTCTCCCGACATGCCACAGCCGAGGCCCCCAAGCTGACGCCGGAAGAGCTGCGCACCCTGGTGATGGAGAGCCGGGAGCTCATTCCGCCCACCCACAGCACCATCCTGGTCAACCTCTTTGATCTGGGCAAGATTGCCGTGGAGGATGTCATGACCCCCAGGGGCGCCATCGAAATCCTGGATCTGGATGCCCCCCGGGAAGAACTGCAGAACCGCATCGCCACCAGCCAGCACCTGCGGCTGCCCGTCTGCCGGGAATCCCTGGATCAGTTGCTGGGTGTGCTCCCCATCCGACGGGTCACGCCCCATCTCCACGACCTGGATTTCTCTGAAAAAGAGCTGCGGCAACAACTTTTGCCCCCCTACTACATTCCTGCCGGAACGCCCCTGTTCGCGCAACTGGGTTTTTTCCAGGAGAACCGGCAACGCCTGGGGTTTGTCGTGGACGAGTATGGAGAAATTCTTGGCCTGCTGACCCTGGAAGACATCATCGAGGAAATTGTCGGTGAATTCAGCAGTTCCGTGGCCGGCGCCCCCCATGAACTGACCTGGGACGACGAAGGTTGCATCATGGTCGAAGGAAGTACACCGCTACGGGACCTGAACCGGAAGCTTGATCTGCATTTTCCCCTGGACGGCCCCAAGACCCTGAACGGTCTGATTCTGGAGCATTTCGAAGACATTCCCGAAGCCGGGGTGAGCTTCAAGTTGCATGGAATAGCCGTGGAAATCATCCAGACTCAGGACAGGAGCGTAAAAACAGCAAGAATCCAGCGCCTCTCCGGCCCTTGAAAACATTGCCAAAAATCAGCACCTCCAGGATGCATCCAGCCCCCAAGCTTTACAAAGCCTTGAGCTCGTTGCATCATCCCCATTCATTTAATACGCATTTATTTCCTTCGTCATGGTTGCTGCTTCCACATCAAATCTGAGTGCTTTGGCGCGCGCCCTGGTTCAGGGAGGCCGGTTGAAGGAAAACGATGCGGAGCAACTGCTGACCCAGTCTCTCAACAACAAGACCTCGTTTCCTGAAGAACTGGTCAACAACAACAAGATTCCCGCCATCGAACTGGCCCAGTTTGCCTCGGAAACCTTCGGCGCCCCCCTGTTCGACCTGTCCGCCTTCGAAGAAGCTCACGTCCCCAAGGGCGCTGTTGATCCCAAGCTGATCCGCACCCACCGCATCATTCCCTTGTTCAAACGGGGGAACCGCCTGGCAGTCGCCACCGCAGACCCGGCCAACCTTCACGGCCTGGAAGAAATCCGTTTCCAGAGCGGCCTGAGCATTGATCCCATCGTGGTGGAGATCACCAAGCTGCTGCCCCTGGTGACCAAGCTGTCCGAATCTGCCGAAGAGTCCATGAAAAATCTGGGGGGCGAGGATGTCAACCTGGACTTTCTGGAAGAAGGTGGAGAAGCCCCAGCCGAAGAAAGCACCGCCACGGATGTGGACGACGCCCCGGTTGTCAAATTCCTGCAGAAGATCCTGCTGGATGCCATCAACGAGGGGGCGTCGGACATCCACTTCGAGCCCTACGAAAAATACTACCGTATCCGTTTCCGGGTAGACGGCAACCTGCGGGAAGTGGCTAATCCACCCCTCGCCATCAAGGACAAGCTTGCCTCCCGCATCAAGGTGATCTCCCGGCTCAACATCGCCGAAAAGCGGGTGCCCCAGGACGGACGGATGAAGCTGGTGCTCTCCAAGACCCGGGCCATCGACTTCCGGGTCAGCACCCTGCCCACCCTGCATGGCGAGAAGATCGTCATGCGTATTCTGGACCCCACCTCCGCCACCTTGGGCATCGAAGCCCTGGGCTACGAAGAGGACCAGAAAGCGGCCCTGCTTGACGCCATCGGCCGCCCTTACGGCATGGTGCTGGTTACCGGCCCCACGGGCTCGGGCAAAACCGTGTCCCTGTACACCTGCCTCAACATCCTCAACGAACCCGGCATCAACATTTCCACGGCGGAAGATCCGGCGGAAATCAATCTGGCCGGCATCAACCAGGTCAACGTGGACGACAAATCGGGCCTGACCTTCGCGGCGGCCCTCAAGTCCTTCCTGCGCCAGGATCCGGACATCATCATGGTGGGGGAAATCCGCGACCTGGAAACGGCGGAAATCGCGGTCAAGGCCGCCCAGACCGGCCACCTGGTGCTGTCAACCCTGCACACCAATGATGCCCCCCAAACCCTGACCCGGCTCATGAACATGGGGATACCCACCTTCAACATCGCCTCCAGCGTACTGCTGATCACGGCCCAGCGCCTAGCGCGAAAGCTCTGCAACTGCAAGCAGCCCATGGATGTTCCCAAGCAGGCCTTGCTGAACGCCGGTTTCAAGGAAGCAGACCTGGACGGCTCCTGGACCCTCTACGGCCCCGGCGGCTGTGACCGCTGCAAAGGGAGCGGCTACAAGGGCCGGGTCGGCATCTATCAGGTCATGCCCATTTCAGAAGAGATTCAGCGCCTCATCCTGGCCAGCGGCACCGCCCTGGACATTGCCGCCCAGGCCGCCAGGGAAGGGGTGAGAACCCTGCGCGAATCGGGTTTGCTCAAAGTCAAACAAGGTGTCACTTCTCTCGATGAAGTGCTCGGCACCACCAATATCTAATAGGGAAGGGCGATTACCATGGCAACAGCAGGTAAAACCAGGCCGAATCTAGGCGTCAAGGAATACACCTTTCTGTGGGAAGGCAAGAGCAAGGACGGCAAGATCGTGCGCGGGGAAATGCGTGCCGCCACGGAAACCGTGGTGCAGAACACCCTGCGTCGACAAGGGATTCTGGTTTCCAAGATAAACAAGCAGCGCTTCAAGGGCGGCGGCAAGGTAACGGACAAGGACATCACCCTATTCACCCGTCAGCTGGCCACCATGATGAAATCCGGGGTTCCCCTGCTGCAGTCCTTCGACATCGTCGGCCGGGGCCATGCCAACCCTGCCGTGGGCAAGCTGCTCCTGGATATCAAGGCAGACGTGGAAACCGGCAGTTCCCTCTCTGCGGCCTTCCGCAAGTTCCCCCTCTATTTCGACGCCCTGTTCTGCAATCTGGTCGCTGCGGGGGAACAAGCGGGTATCCTCGACTCCCTGCTGGATCGCCTGGCCACCTACAAAGAAAAGATTCTGGCCATCAAGAGCAAGATCAAGTCAGCCCTGTTCTACCCCGTAGCCGTGATTGTGGTGGCCTTCATCATCACCGCAGTCATCATGATCTTCGTCATTCCCGCCTTCAAGGAAGTGTTTAAGGGCTTTGGTGCCGACCTGCCAGCCCCCACCCTGTTCGTCATGGCCATATCTGATTTCTTCGTGGATTACTGGTACCTGATCTTCGGCGGCGTCGGTGGCGGCGTCTTTGCCTTTTTCTATTTCTGGAAGAGATCTGAAAAGGTACAGATGTTCATGGACCGTCTGCTGCTGAAGACTCCAGTCTTTGGCGATCTGGTCCGTAAGTCGGTCATTGCCCGCTGGACCAGGACCCTGGCCACCATGTTTGCCGCCGGGGTGCCCCTGGTGGAGTCCCTGGAATCCGTGGGCGGCGCCTCGGGCAATTACGTCTATAAAGTAGCCACCCGGGAAATCCAGAACGAGGTCAGCACCGGCACCAACCTCACCACTTCCATGCAGAACACCAATCTGTTCCCCAACATGGTGGTGCAGATGGTGGCCATTGGCGAGGAATCCGGCTCCCTGGACTCCATGCTCTCCAAGATTGCCGACTTCTTCGAGGCCGAGGTGGACGATGCCGTCGACGCTCTGTCCAGCTTGATGGAACCCATCATCATGGTCATTCTCGGCACCCTGATCGGCGGCATGGTGGTTGCCATGTACCTGCCCATCTTCAAAATGGCGGCTGTTATCGGATGACCTCCCTGCTACATGAGCCAGTCCCATTCTGCGTTACGCTAGCCACGCTGGGTCTCCTGGTCGGCAGCTTCCTCAACGTGGTCATACACCGCCTCCCCAAAATGATGGAGCGGGACTGGCTGGCCCAGTGTGCGGAACTGCGCGGAGAAGCTGCAGCTGAGGGCGAGACCTTCAACCTATCCACCCCCAGATCCCGCTGTCCCCATTGCGGTCATCAGATCACGGCCCTGGAGAACATTCCTGTCCTGAGTTACCTGTTTCTGCGGGGAAAATGCAGGGGCTGCCACGCTCCGATAGCGTTACGCTATCCCCTGATCGAGCTCGGCGCCGCCCTGCTGAGCGGTTACGCTGCCTGGCATTTCGGCCCGGGTTGGCAGGCGGTCGGTGCCGCTTTGCTGCTATGGACCTTGCTGGCACTGGCCATGATCGACATGGACACCCAGCTGCTGCCTGACAGCCTCACCCTGCCCCTGCTCTGGCTGGGGCTGCTCTTCAATCTGGAAGGGCATTTCGCTTCTCTACCGGAAGCCGTCGTGGGTGCCATGGCTGGCTACCTGTCCCTCTGGTCAGTGTATTGGCTGTTCAAGCTCGCCACCGGCAAGGAAGGCATGGGTTACGGGGACTTCAAGCTGCTGGCGGCCCTGGGGGCCTGGATGGGCTGGACCCTGCTGCCCAGCATCATCCTGCTTTCTTCCCTGGTTGGCGCCCTGGTGGGCATCAGCCTCATGGTCCTGGCCAGGCATGGGCGCAACATTCCCATTCCTTTTGGCCCCTATCTGGCTACAGCCGGAGGCATCGCCCTGTTCTGGGGCAAGGACCTGAATCGCCTCTACCTGGGCATGGCTATCTGAATCGGGCTTGATTTTCCGGAGCCCGCCCCCAGCTACCGCAGCGCAACAGAGTGTTCAGGCAGTGCCTGGCACTCGGTTATAATGCGAGGCTCTTCTGGAGATTGACCATGCCCATCTACGAATATCGCTGCACCTCCTGCGGTTTTCAGAAAGAACATCTGCAAAAGCTCAGTGATCCCACCCTGAGCACCTGCCCTGAATGTGGCCAGGAAACCTACAGCAAACTCCTCTCCGCCGCCGGTTTCCAGCTCAAGGGCAGCGGCTGGTATGCCACGGACTTCAAGAGCAAACCCGCCAGCCCGCCGCCCTGCCAGGGGGGCGAAGGCGCCTGCCCTTCCGGAGCCTGCTCGGGTAACTGACCCCCACCGTGTTCAAGCGCTACTTCATCACCGGTTTGCTGATCTGGGTCCCCCTGGCCATCACGGCCTGGGTACTCTCCATGATCATCCGCGCCATGGACCAGTCCCTGCTGCTCCTGCCGGAAGCCATACACCCCATCAACCTCCTGGGTTTCCATATTCCCGGCGCGGGTACGGCATTGACTTTGGCGATCATCCTCATCACCGGGCTGCTGGCCGCCAACTTCATCGGCCAGAAGCTGGTCAGCTGGTGGGAGCAGATTCTCGCCCGCATCCCGGTGGTGAACTCCCTCTACAACGCGGTCAAACAGGTTTCGGACACCATCCTGTCCCCCAATGGCAACGCCTTCCGCAAAGCCCTGCTGGTCCAGTACCCCCGCCAGGGGAGCTGGACCATCGCTTTTCTCACCGGCCAACCGGGTGGGGACGTGGCCAACCACCTGGATGGCAAATACGTCAGTGTCTACGTTCCCACCACCCCCAACCCCACCTCGGGCTTCTTCCTGATGATGCCTGCCGAGGACGTGGTGGAACTCAAGATGAGCGTGGACGAAGCGCTCAAGTACATCGTTTCCATGGGCGTGGTTCCCCCATCCCCCAAGCCGCGCCGGCGCGGCAAGACAGAATCCCCTCAATCCATCTCTTCTGGAACACCCTGATGCGAACTCATTATTGCGGCGAACTCAACGCCACTCTCTGCGACCAGATCGTCACCATCGCCGGCTGGGCCCATCGCCGCCGGGACCACGGCGGCGTCATCTTCATCGACCTCAGGGACCGGGAAGGACTGGCCCAAGTGGTGTGCGACCCGGATCGCGTCGACGCCTTCAAGGTTGCCGAGTCGGTGCGTAACGAGTTCTGTCTGAAGATCACCGGCAAGGTGCGCCCGCGGCCAGCCGGCACGACCAACGCCAACCTGGCCTCCGGCGAAATCGAGATTCTCTGCCATGAAATCGAAGTCCTGAATCCTTCCGTCACCCCCCCGTTCCAGCTGGATGACGAGAACCTGACGGAAAACGTCCGCCTGACCCACCGGGTCATCGACCTGCGCCGGCCGCAGATGCAGAACAACCTGATGCTGCGCTACAAGACGGCCCGTGCCTTCCGCCGTTTCCTCGACGACAACGGCTTCATCGACGTCGAAACGCCGATGCTGACCAAGTCCACCCCGGAAGGTGCGCGCGACTATCTGGTGCCGTCGCGCGTCCATCCCGGCCAGTTCTTCGCCCTGCCGCAGTCGCCGCAGCTGTTCAAGCAGCTGCTGATGGTCGCCGGTTTCGACCGCTACTATCAGATCACCAAGTGCTTCCGCGACGAGGATCTGCGCGCCGACCGCCAGCCGGAATTCACCCAGGTCGATATCGAGACCTCGTTCATGAGCGAGGCCGAGATCACCGCTCTGATGGAAAAGCTGATCCGCACCGTGTTCAAGGAAGCGATCGACGTGGACCTGCCCGAATTCCCGCGCATGACCTATGCCGAAGCCATGCGCCGTTTCGGTTCGGACAAGCCGGACCTGCGCGTCACCCTCGAACTGGTCGATGTTGCCGACGCCTTCAAGGACGTCGCCTTCAAGGTCTTCGCCAACATTGCCAACAGCGAAGGCGGCCGCATCGCGGCCATGCGCATCCCCGGCGGCGCTTCGCTGACCCGCGGCGAAATCGACGAATACACCAAGTTCGTCGGCATCTACGGCGCCAAGGGCCTGGCCTACATCAAGGTCAACGACGTCAGCCAGGTCAATGAAACCGGCCTGCAGTCGCCGATCGTCAAGAACCTCTCCGAAGCCTCGCTGCGCACCGTGCTCGAACGCACCGGCGCCCAGTCCGGCGACCTGATCTTCTTCGGCGCCGACAAGGCCAAGATCGTCAGCGACGCCCTCGGTGCCCTGCGCATCAAGATCGGTCACGAGAAGGGCTTCGTCACCGGCGCCAAGTGGGCACCGCTGTGGGTCATCGACTTCCCGATGTTCGAGTACGACGACGAGTCCAAGCGCTGGACTGCCTGCCATCACCCGTTCACCAGCCCGAAGGACGAACACCTCGAATTCCTGGTCACCGATCCGGGCAAGTGCCTGGCCAAGGCCTACGACCTGGCGCTGAACGGCTGGGAACTGGGCGGCGGCTCGGTGCGTATCCACCGCGCAGACGTGCAGGAAAAGGTTTTCGCTGCGCTCAACATCGGCCCGGAAGAGCAGCAAGCCAAGTTCGGCTTCCTGCTCGACGCACTGAAGTACGGCGCCCCACCGCACGGCGGCCTGGCCTTCGGCCTGGATCGCATCGTTACCATGATGACGGGTGCCGAGTCGATCCGCGACGTGATCGCCTTCCCGAAGACCCAGCGCGCCCAGTGCCTGCTCACCGACGCCCCGTCGGCGGTCGACGAGAAGCAGTTGCGTGAGCTGCACGTCCGCCTGCGCCAGAAGGTCGAAACCCAGGTGGAAGTCAGCCCGCAAGCCTGATCTCAGGACTTGCCCCGCATCACATGCCCGCTTCGGCGGGCATGTGGCTTTCTGGATGTAGCTTTTTCTGCTTACACTACCCACTCCCCATCCCATTGCCCCGCCCATGACCTGGTTCCGCACCCTCCTGTTCCTGCTCGGCCTCTGCCTCGCCCCTGGCGCCTGGGCTTTCTTCAACGAAGACAGCATCACCGTCCGGCAACTACCTCCGGAAGGACAGCAGGTCCTGCAGCAGATCAAGAATGGCGGCCCTTTCGCCTACCCGAAGAAGGACGGCAGCGTTTTCAACAACTTCGAGAAGCGTCTGCCGCGGCAAGCCCGGGGCTATTACCGGGAATACACGGTCCCCACCCCGGGCGTCAGAAACCGGGGTGCCCGCCGCATTGTCACCGGCGGCCATCCGCCCCGGGAGTTTTACTACACCGACGATCACTACAACAGCTTCCGCCGTATTCAGGAATAGCCCATGAACCCCCAGACCCCACTGCAGGATATCGCCCGTGCCGGCCCCTACCGTCTGCCCCCAGGCCAGGAGACCGGGCTGCTCGCCAGCGCTGCAGGCCTCGGCCTGCAGCACCTGATCTACCGTCCGGAAGGGAGCCCGGACACCCGAGCCTGGCTCACCGGTCTGGGGCAGACCCTGGGCTTTCCGGCACACTTCGGGGCCAACTTCGATGCCCTGTACGACTGCCTCACCGACCCCGACATCCTCTCCCAGCCGGGACTGCTGCTGGTCCTCGGCAATCTCACCCCTTTGGGAGAAGCAGTGGATATCCTGATTGCCATCTTCCAGGCCGCCAGTGACGAATGGCGGGACCAGGAACGCCCCCTCTGGGTGCTGTTCGACGCCCCCGACCTGGACCTGGACCCACTGCCCAAGGCATGAACACCGCGCCCCGCTACAAGAAGCCTGTTTCCGTGCTGGTGGTGATCCACAGCCCGGAGCTGCAGATTCTGCTGCTGGAACGGGCGGCGCACCCGGGCTACTGGCAATCGGTCACGGGCAGCCAGGAGGACGGGGAAGAGCTGATCCAGACCGCCCTGCGGGAAGTGGCGGAGGAAACCGGCATCCAGGCCACGAAGGAAACCCTGTGCGACTGGCGACAGCAGCAGGATTACGAAATCTTCCCCGAATGGCGGCACCGCTACGCTCCCGGCGTCACCCGCAACACCGAACACGTCTATTCCCTGCAAGTCCCCTCCACCCAAGCGGTGCGGCTGGTCCCCGGAGAACACCGGGACTACTGCTGGCTAGACCTCCACGCCGCCGCCGCCCGCTGCTTTTCCTGGAGCAACCGGGACGCCATCCTGGCCCTGCCCACCCGCCTCGGCCGCTGACCAGGCCCGCAGGCAGTCCGGGCAGAGGCAATCCCGATAGGGAGGTGGATGCTCCAGGGGCGGCAGCGCCATGCACCAGCAACGCCCGACCCGGGCGCCGCAGGAAAAACCCCGGCCGCAGGCAGGACAGCGTTTTTCCTCCTCATGATTTCCCATCACAGCCCCCTCTTGAAAGCCTCAGGCCCAGACCTATATTGGTGACAAAGATGCTGCTTCCAGCCAGTTGTTCCATGACATTTCAAGGAGGAAAAGATGAGCAATATTACCCGTCATGATCCCCTGGATGAACTGTTCCGGGGCTTCTTCGTCCGCCCCATGGATCTCCATGCCGGCAATGGCCAGGCCAGCACGCCCTCCATCCGCATGGATGTGAAGGAACAGGAAAAAGCCTACCTGGTCCACGCCGAACTGCCCGGGGTCAGAAAGGAAGACATCCACGTCACGGTGGATGGCAACCAGGTTTCCATCAGTGCCGAAGTCCGCCAGGAACACGAGGAAAAGGAAGGGGAGCGCATCCTCCGGGCCGAACGCTATTTCGGCAAGGTATCCCGCTCCTTCCAGCTGGCCCAGGACATCGACGACAGCCAGGCGGTGGCCAAATTCAACGATGGGGTGCTGGAACTGACCCTGCCCAAACGGGCCGCCACCAGCAGCAAGCGCCTCGCCGTACTGTAGGCCCCCTGCCCCTAGGACAAGACCGGAATCCATTTCCGGTCTTTTTCTTTAAATACACGGGGGTTACAATCCGCCGCTATTTCCCCCGGAGACTTCCATGCCGTTCGAATCCATCGCCCCTGACATCAAGGCCGGCATCCTGGCCGAAGCCCTGCCCTACATCCGCAAGTTCCACGGCAAGACCATCGTGGTCAAGTACGGTGGCAACGCCATGACCGAGGAACACCTGAAGCAGTGCTTTGCCCGGGACGTGGTGCTCCTGAAGCTGGTGGGCATGAACGTGGTGGTGGTGCACGGCGGCGGCCCCCAGATCGAGAACCTGCTCACCCGGGTAGGCAAGAAGGGGGAATTCATCCAGGGCATGCGCGTCACCGATGCCGAGACCATGGAAGTGGTGGAAATGGTCCTGGGCGGCCAGGTGAACAAGGACGTGGTGAACCTGATCAACCAGGCGGGCGGCAAGGCGGTCGGCCTGACCGGCAAGGATGGCAACCTCATCCGCGCCAAGAAGCTGATGCTGCCCAACAAGGACAACCCGGGCGACCTGATCGACGTGGGCCAGGTGGGCGACATCACCGCCATCGACCCCTCCCTGATCGGCCTCCTGGACTCAGGCGCCTTCATCCCGGTGATTGCCCCCATCGGCGTGGGCAAGGATGGAGAAACCTACAACATCAATGCGGACGTGGTGGCCGGCAAGATCGCCGAAGTCCTGAAGGCGGAAAAACTGGTGCTGCTCACCAATACGCCCGGAGTGCTGGACAAGGCGGGCAAGCTGCTCACCGGCCTGACCCCCACGGACATCGATAACATGGTGGAAGACGGCACCCTGTCCGGCGGCATGCTGCCCAAGATTGCCTCAGCCCTGGATGCCGCCCGCAGCGGCGTCAAGAGCGTACACATCATCGATGGCCGGGTGGAGCACGCGCTGCTGCTGGAAATCCTCACCGACCACGGGGTCGGCACCATGATCCGCAGCCACTGACCCGGCTCAGCGCCCGTCCTGCAGGACCTCCACCAGCTCCTCCTGAATATCCAGGAGGTCCTGCTCCCCGATCCCCAGGTGCTTCACGGCCCGGTCGAACAGCAGTCCCACCTCCACATCCCGCTCTTCCAGGATTTCCGCCGCCAGGTACTCAGCCACCTGGGTCACGGCAATCAATGACAGGGCCTCTATGGGCAGCACACTCTCCGGCAGGCCATAGGCCTGTGGATCATGGTGATGGCGGACAGCCCGGGCGAGCAGATCGGAAAGCCCCCAGTTCCGCGCCAGCAGGGCCCCGACGATGGCGTGATCACACTGGAAGCGCTGCATTTCCATTTCCGCCAGGGGCAAGCCCTGGGCGTTGGCCTCTTCCAGCAGGCCCGAATAACTCTTGAAACGGCGCATCAACACCGGAATCGCCGCGTCATGAAACAGGGCATAGGTATAGGCCGCATCCCGGGAGATGCCGTACAGCCGTCCGGCAATCACCCCGGAACCCACGGCAATCATGGAAGCCCGATCCCAGAAACGCTCCAGCAGGGACTCCGGCAAGCCGGAAGACATGCTGCTTTTCAGGGCCGCAGCCACCACCACGCAGACGATGTTGCGCACCCCGAGCCGGGCGATGGCCTGGGGCACACTATCCACATGGGCATTGCCCCGGAACAGGGGGGAATTGGCCAGCTTGATGGTCATGGCCGCCATGCCCACATCGCTGGAGATGAGGGAAGCCAGCCGCCGGGTATCCGGCTCGTCCCGCTGGGCCTCGCTCATGACCTGCATGACATGGCTGGGACAGGGAGGAATATCGAAAGACCCGAGCACTTTTTCCAGCTCGGCCGGGGTCAGGGTTTCAGTTACCGGCGCATCCATGGAAACCTCTTTGGCCTGTTATATTCACCAGAAACACCCGGCCAAGTTACGACGGGCGCTCCGGAAGCGCAACCAGACTTTAGTGGTATATCCAGAATAGCAACAAAGAATCATATGCTTGCAAAAACACTCACCTGGATCTTCGATCTGGACAATACCCTGCACAACGCCAGTGCCCACATCTTTCCCCACATCAACCAGGCCATGCGGCGTTACATCCAGACCCACCTGGAACTGGATGAAGAAGCCGCCAACCGCATCCGCATGCACTACTGGCAACGCTACGGCGCCACCCTGCTAGGCCTGATGCGCCACCACCAGACCGATCCCCATCACTTTCTCCGGGAAACCCACCAGTTCCCCGAGCTGAAACAGATGCTCGTCTTCGACCGGGCCGTCAAGGCCATGCTCCGGCGCCTGCCTGGCCGCAAGATTCTCTACTCCAACGGTCCCGCCCATTACGCCGAGGCCGTCCTGCAGATCACGGGTATGGCCCCCCTGTTCGATGCCGTCTATCCGGTGGAAGCCACCCGCTTCCAGCCCAAACCTGCCCCCAACGGCTTTCGCCTCCTGCTCAAGGCGGAGCGGCTTGATCCCCGGCGCTGCGTCATGGTGGAAGACAGCCTGGAAAACCTGCGCACCGCCAAGCGGCTGGGCATGAAAACCGTGTGGATCAGCCGGACCACCCGCTGCCCCGCCTACGTGGACGCCCGCATGGCTTCGGTACTGGCCCTGCCCTCCTACCTGGGACGACACTGAAGCCGGAACCACACCGCAAACCCGCCGACCCGATCGGCGGGAGCGTGCCTCAACCCTGCTCGCGCATCCAGGTAGCAGCGTCCAGGGCAAAGTAGGTCAGGATGCCATCGGCTCCAGCCCGCTTGAACCCCAGCAGGCTCTCCATGACACAGGCCCGCTCGTTCAGCCAGCCGTTCTGGATAGCCGCCTTGAGCATCGCGTACTCGCCGCTGACCTGGTATACGAAAGTCGGAACCTGGAACTCGTCCTTCACCCGCCGCACGATATCCAGGTAAGGCATGCCCGGCTTCACCATCACCATGTCAGCCCCCTCTTGCAGGTCCAGAGCCACCTCCCGCAGGGCTTCGTCACTGTTGGCCGGGTCCATCTGGTAGTTGTACTTGTTGCCCTTACCCAGATTGCCGGCCGTTCCCAGGGCATCCCGGAAGGGACCGTAGAAGGCCGAGGCATACTTGGCGGAATAGGCCATGATCCGGGTATGCACATGCCCGCCGGCCTCCAGGGCGGCACGGATGGCGCCAATCCGGCCATCCATCATGTCCGAAGGGGAAACGATGTCCGCCCCGGCTTCGGCGTGGGACAGGGACTGGCGCACCAGCGCCTCCACAGTGATGTCGTTCTGGACATACCCCTGTTCATCGATGATGCCATCCTGACCATGGGTGGTGAAAGGATCCAGGGCCACGTCCGTCATCACCCCCAGCTCGGGAAAACGGGCCTTCAGGGCCCGCACGGCCCGCTGGCACAGCCCCTCTGGATTCCAGGCCTCCCGGGCATCCAGGCTCTTGGCCGCCGGATCCACCACCGGGAAGATGTCCAGGGCGGGAATCCCCAGCTCCAGCATCTGCTCGCCCACCCGCAGCAGTTCATCGATGGAAAGGCGCTCCACCCCGGGCATGGAAGGGATGGGCGCACGCCCCGGCAGTTCATGGACAAATACCGGGTAGATCAGGTCATCGGCACTGAGGCGATGCTCCCGCATCATGCGCCGGGAAAAATCATCACGGCGCATGCGCCGGGGACGGGTCAGGGGAAACTGGTAGGAGACGGACATGCTGAACCTCTAGCTGCTGGCACCAGGTGCCGGAATCCCCAGGGCCAGGGAACAGCCCTGGGATGAAAAATTTTTACGGGATTCTGGAACTTCTTCAGACAGCGTCACTCTGAGCTTGCAGATGGTGGTTTGCGCCGTCTCCCGCTTCACCTCCCTGAGCGGGTGCCTTAACCCCATTAAGGCATTTAGCCCCCGGTCCTCCCTTGACCGGGGGTTTTTTCTTGGGCTCGGGCACGGGAATATCCAGCCAGCGGCCCAGGACTGCCTCGCACTCTTCGATACCGGTCTTCTTGAGACTGGAAAAGAGCTGCACGGTACAGCGCTCACTGATCTCCCCTAGGGCCTGGCGCACCTTGCGTAGCACCGCCGTCTGCTCCTGGCGGGAGAGCTTGTCGGCCTTGGACAGCAGTACGTGGATGGGACGCCCGGAGGGCAGGAACCAGTCCATCATGCGCTTGTCCAGGTCCGTGAGTGGATGGCGGCTATCCATGATCATCACCAGCCCGGCCAGGGGCGAGCGCTGCTGCAGGTAGGGGCCCAGCAGGCCCTCCCACTGGCTGCGCACCGCTTCGGGAGCCTTGGCATAGCCGTAACCAGGCAAATCCACCAGATACTTCCCCGGTTTGACCGTGAAATAGTTCAAGTGCTGGGTCCGCCCCGGGGTCTTGCTCACGTAGGCCAGACGCACCCGCCCGGCTAGGGTATTGATTGCCGAAGACTTGCCGGCATTGGAACGGCCGACGAAAGCCACCTCCACCTCGGCGTCCTGGGGCAGGTCCCGCAGATGCGCAACGGTGGTGAGAAAAGTGGCTTGCTGGAGAAGAGGCATGAAGGCTCCGAATCCCTTAAGGACAGTACATAATTAATCGAGTTGATATAGAATAGCAGGTTTGTAAATATCGACACTTGGCAGACTTACTCGCCTCTCTCGCGTAAAAGGAGTTTGGACATGATTCGCACCATGGCGCTGGCGGCACTTCTTGTGGCCGGTTTCACCGTTAATGCAGCAGAGGAAGCCGCGCCCAAGGCTGATCCGGCCAAGGGCAAGGTCCTGGCTGAGAGCATCTGTGTAGCCTGCCACGGCGTCGACGGCAACAGCCCGACCGCACTGTACCCGCACCTGGCCGGCCAGGGCGAAGCCTATCTGATCAAGCAGCTGCAGGCCTTCAAGAGCGGCGCCCGCGTCGATCCGGTGATGACCGGCATGGCCGCCACCCTGGTGGATGATGCCGCCGTCCGCGACGTGTCCGCCTGGTATGCCAGCCAGCAGGCCAAGCCTGCCGTCGCCACCAACGAATCCCTGGTCGCCCGGGGCAAGCAGCTCTGGCGTGCAGGTGATGCCGCCAAGGGCGTCCCTGCCTGCGCCGGTTGCCACGGCCCCGCTGGCAAGGGTCTGCCGGCCCAGTACCCCCGTCTGGCTGGCCAGCATCCCGAGTACACCGAAACCCAGCTGAAGCGTTTCCGGCTCGGAGAACGCGCCAACGATCCCGAGCAGATGATGCGCGCCATTTCCGCCAAGCTCTCCGACGCCGACATCAAGGCTGTTTCCGAGTACGCCGCCGGCCTGCGCTGAACCTCGCTGTGCCCCCTGCAAAAACCCGCCCATCGGCGGGTTTTTTATTTGCAGCCTAATTCCCGCCAATGGACTTGGCATGAACCAGCAAGCCCTCTAGACTCTGCACACAAAACAACAGGAGGAAGACCATGCAGACCTTGAAGCAATTGCTGGAAGAAAAGGGCGGGCTCCCCGTCGTCGTCTCGCCCAAGGACAGTGTCTATCATGCCCTGAGCGTCATGGCCGACAACGATGTAGGCGCCGTTCTGGTCATGGACGGGGAGAAGCTGATCGGCATCTTCACGGAACGCGATTACGCCCGCAAGGTGATCCTGCTGGGCAAGAACTCCAAGGACACCCGGATCGAAGAGATCATGACCCAGAAGGTGGCCTACGTGACCCCCGCCAACAGTCTGGAAGAGTGCATGAGCCTGATGACCCAGCACCGCTTCCGCCACCTGCCGGTGCTGGACGAGAACCAGGAAGTGATCGGCGTGGTTTCCATCGGCGACTTGGTGAAAGCCACCATCAGCCACCAGAAATTCATCATTGCCCAGCTGGAGCACTACATCACCGGCTGATCACTGGAAACGGGCCAGTTCCGCCTCGGAAAAGCCCGCCGCCAGGCGGGCTGCTTCATTGAAAGGGCGCCGGGGCCGGGGCGCGTCATAGGCCTGCAACAAGGCCTGAAAGGTGGCTTCCGGCTCCAGCCCCCGCTCGGCGCAAAGGTGCCGGAACCAGCGATCTCCAAGGGCCACATGCCCGACCTCTTCGGCCAGGATTACCTGAAGGATGGTCACTGCCCGCCGGTCGCCCACCCCCTGAAACTTACGTATGATGGCCGGCGTCGCATCCAGGCCCCTGGCCTCGAACAGGCGCGGCACCAGGGCCATGCGCACCAGAGGATCATGGGCCGTACGCCGAGCCATCTCCCAGAGCCCGTCATGGGCCGGCAGATCCCCGTAACGGCAGGCGCAGCTCTGTTCCATGTGCTCACAGACCAGGGTGAAATGCCTGGCCTCCTCGGCCGCCACCTGCAGCCAGCCGTCGAGAAAATCCCGGGGCAGGGAAGGAAAGCGCAGCAGCGCATCCAGGGCCAGGTTGATGGCGTTGAACTCGATGTGGGCAATGGCATGCAGCAGCGCCGCCCGCCCCTCCCGGCTCACCGCATTCCGCAGGGGCACCTGTTCGGGGGCCACCAGCAGGGGCTGTTCCGGACGCCCGGGCTCCAGGGGCAGAGCCGGGTCGGGGCTCCCCAGGGGCAAGGCCCGGGCCTGCCAGGCATGCCAAAGGGCCTCGACGCGGGTACACTTCAAGCCGGGACTGGGCTCCAGGAATGCGGCCCGGGCCTGCTGGAAAAAGGTTTCGCCCTGATTCATGCCCCACCATCCTTCTGCCAAAAGGCCGAGTTTACCCCTTGCTCCCGAACGCCCTCAAACGTAAGCTATCAGCATGACCGACCCAGCCTCCACCAACGCCCTGCATTTCCGCATCCTGGAAGACATCGCCAAGGACCTCTCTGGCGACGTCAATTTCCCCACCTACCTGGACGCCAGCCTCACTGTCCGCAACGTGCTCAAGGATCCCCTGGTCTCGGTGGACAAGGTGGCCCAGGTGGTTGGCGTCGAACCCCTGATCGCCTCAAAACTGCTGCGCCTGGCCAACTCGGTGGCCTACAACAGCTCGGGCAAGAGCATTTCCGATCTGCGCCAGGCCATCCAGCGGGTGGGCTTCGAAACCGTGCGCACCACCTCCCTGAGCGTGGCCATGGAACAGATGCTGCGTTCCCGCAACCTGGTCGCCTTCGAGGATATTGCCCGGCTCACCTGGGAGCATTCCCTGCAAGTGGCGGCCATCGGCCGGGTCCTGGCCCGGCGCATCGGCCGGGTCAATCCCGAAGACGCCATGCTGGCCGGCATGGTGCACGACATCGGCGTGTTCTACCTGCTCTACCGGGCCGCCGAATATCCGGAATACAAGAACTGTCGGGAAGACCTGCTGAGCCTGGTGATCGGCTGGCACGAAAGCATAGGCGAGAGCCTGCTCACGGCCCTGGGGCTGCCGGACCACATCATCAGCGCCATCCGGGAACACGACCAGCTCAAGCACGTGGCCAATCCCTGCTCCCTAGCCGATGTGCTCTACTTCGCCAACCTGCTGGCCGGCGGCAATTTCGAGTGGCTGGGCCAGACCAGCGGTCAGGCGGACACGGAACAGACCGCCGCCGACCGGGCCCGCTACGCCGATCTGCTCGACGAAGCCTGGGACGACATCCGGGCAATCCAGGCCGCCCTGAGCACCTGAGCGGCTGCCGGCGGGAATCTTTCGCCGGTACCGGGCTCCAACCTGGGTGTTTCGAGGTGCGCTCCCATGCTGATCAAGAACAACGACCCCGCCGCCCCCTGCCCTTCCGAAATCACGGGAAAGGACCTGTACCAGGGACGGCGCCGCTTCCTGCGCCAGGCCGGCGCCCTGGGAGGCGCCCTGTGGCTGGGACAGGCCGAAGCCAACCCGGCCCCGGCACAGCTGCCTCCGTTCAAACCCGGCCAGCCCCTGCCTGACGAGCCCCTGACGTCCCTGGACACCCTCACCAGTTACGGCAATTTCTACGAATTCGGCCCGAACAAGGACAGCCCGGGACGCAACGCCCACACCCTGAAAACCCGCCCCTGGAGCGTGGAAGTGGATGGGGAAGTGCTCAAACCCCGCCGCTTCGACCTGGACGAACTGCTGCGCCTGGCCCCCCTGGAGGAACGCATCTACCGGCTGCGCTGCGTCGAAGGCTGGAGTGCCGTGGTGCCCTGGATAGGCTTTCCCCTGGCGGAACTGATACGCCGGGTCCAGCCCACGGGAAATGCCCGCTACCTGGAATTCTGGAGCCTGGCCGACCCGGTACAGATGCCCTTCGTCCAGTATCCCACCCTGGATTGGCCTTACCGGGAAGCCCTGCGCCTGGACGAGGCCATGCATCCCCTGGCGATCCTGGCCGTAGGCCTGTATGGACAGGTACTACCCAAGCCCAACGGCGCCCCAGTGCGCCTGGTGGTGCCCTGGAAATACGGATTCAAGAGCGGCAAGTCCATAGTCCGCATCCGCTTCCTGGAACAGCAGCCGCGAACCTCCTGGATGAAGGCCGCACCGGACGAGTACGGTTTTTACGCCAATGTGAATCCCGCTGTTTCCCACCCGCGCTGGAGCCAGGCCAAGGAACGCCGGCTGGGAGAGTTCTTCCGCCGTCCCACCCTGCCCTTCAACGGCTACGCTGCCCAGGTGGCCTCCCTGTACGCCGGCATGGACCTGCACCGGAACTACTGAAATGAACCTGAAAACCCCATTTGCACCACAGAGACACAGAGAACAGCGAGGCAAAACAAGTCTTTGTGTTACCAGGCTGCCACACCTTCAGGTGGCGCAGGACAACAGGATGGAGCCTGCAAATCCTGACTTTCTCCCCGCCTTTGGGCCTCAGTGCTGAGGAGGTCAGGATGAATAGCGCCAGAACCCCCTGGACCCCGGGTCCGACCCAGCTGCTGCTGATCAAGCTGCTACTCATCGCCCTGTGCCTGCTGCCCCTGGCCCGGCTGTTCGGCGACCTGGGCCCCAACCCGCCGGAGTTCGTCAGCCGCCACACGGGCACCTGGACCTTCAACCTGCTCCTGCTCACCCTGAGCGTCAGCCCCCTGCGCGCCTGGACCGGCGCCCACTGGCTGCTGCGCCTGCGGCGCAGCCTGGGCCTGCTCACCTTCGCCTATGCCTTGCTGCACTTCGCCAGCTTCGCCCTGTTCGACCATGAACTGGCTATCCAGGCCATCGCCACCGACATCGTGGACCGCCCCTTCATCGCCGTGGGCTTCGCCGCCCTGCTGCTGATGCTGCCCCTGGCCCTGACCTCCAGCAACCGGGCCATTGCCTTGCTGGGCGGCCGGCGCTGGCAGGAGCTACACCGCAGCATCTACCTGATCGGCATCCTGGCGGCCATCCACTACCTGTGGCTGGCCAAGATCACCACCTACTTCTACCCCCTGACTTACACGCTGCTGCTCGTCCTGCTGCTGGCCTGGCGGGTGGGCGCGCGGCTAAAAAAGGCCAGCGCCCCGGCCCCGGGATTCCGGGGTGGGTCCCAGCCCATCAAGTTTTTCAGGGAAAAGCCGGACAGGTAAGAAAGCAGCGCCTCAGCGCCGCTCGAAGCGGATGATGCTGCGCCCGTCGGCAATCTGCCGGGGCTCGGGCTTCCAGGCGTGTCCGTAAATGACTTCGAAGGTGGCGGGCAGGCGTCCGTCGGGACGGCGCCAGGTTTCGTAATGGGCCTCCAGGGCCTGACGCAGGCCCCGCCCCGCCAGACTGCGGCGCCGGTCCTCCATGGCGCAGCCGGCCCCGGCACCACGCAGGTCGGCCAGCAGGGCATCCAGGTCCGCATAGGTGAGGGTAATCACTTCCATATCCACCACCGGATCGGCAAAACCGCTCTCCAGGAGCATGTCTCCCAGATCGTGCATGTCGGCAAAACGCTGGGTGTGGGCATAACCGTCCCGGAAACCGCCACGCAGCTCCCGCAGGGTGTCCGGCCCCAGGGTGGAGAACATCAGCAGCCCCCCGACCCGGAGGCTGCCCAGCACCTCCCGGAACAGGGGACGGGGCTCCTCCAGCCAGGGCAGCAGCATGTTGGCCCAGGCCAGGTCCAGCCGTCCCGGGGCCAGGGGCAGCTGCTCCGCTGTAGCCACCGCGAACGAGGCAGCGCCTTGGGATCGCCCGAACCAGCGCCGCCAGCCTCCGGGGCGGGAATCCCGGGGCAGCATGGCGGCTTCCTGGTCCAGCCCCAGGCAGCAGGCCTGGGGATAGCGGGCCTGGAGGCCCGGCAGGGACAGCCCGGGACCACAGCCCAGGTCGGCTATCCAGCGGGGTTCCAGGCGCACGTAGTCGAGGCGCTCCTGCATCCGCGCATCCACCTCCCGGGCCAGGAAATCGGCCTGGGCATAGCGCCCCGCGACGCGCCGGAAATTGCGCCGTACCCGGGCCCGGTCGATGAACTCGGCCACTGGAAGACGGACCGGGAGGCTCAGACGGCGCGCAGGCCCAGGCGCTCGAACAGGACTTCGTCCCGGGATACGTCCGGCAGGCCCGTGGTCAGGAGCTTGTCCCCGTAGAACATGGAGTTGGCCCCGGCCAGGAAGCACAGGGCCTGGAGCTCGTCGCTCATGTCCTGGCGGCCGGCGGACAGGCGCACGTAGGAGGCGGGCATGGTGATGCGGGCGGCGGCAATGGTGCGCACGAACTCGAAGGGATCCAGGGGCGGCAGTTCCCCCAGGGGCGTGCCCGGAATCGGCACCAGGTTGTTGATGGGCACGGATTCCGGCGGCTGCGGCAGGTTGGCCAGCTGCACCAGCATGGCGGCCCGGTTGCGGCGGGATTCGCCCATGCCGACGATGCCGCCGGAACAGACGCTGATGCCGGCGCTGCGCACCTGTTCCAGGGTATCCAGGCGGTCGTCGTGGGTGTGGGTGCGGATCACCTGGCCGTAGAATTCCTTGTCGGTGTCCAGGTTGTGGTTGTAGTAGTCAAGGCCGGCTTCCTTGAGCTTTTCCGCCTGGCCTTCCTTGAGCATGCCCAGGGTGACGCAAGTCTGCATGCCCAGGGCCTTCACCTCGCGCACCATTTCCAGGACCTTGTCCAGATCATTGTCCTTGGGACCCCGCCAGGCCGCGCCCATGCAGAAACGGGAAGCCCCCTTCTCCTGAGCCACCTTGGCGGCTGCCACCACGTCCTCGATGGGCATCAGCCGTTCCCGTTCCACGTCGGTGTCGTAACGGGCCGACTGGGAGCAGTAGCTGCAATCCTCCGAACAGCCCCCGGTCTTGACGGACAGCAGGGTCGAGCGTTGAATGGCGTTGGCATCGAAATGCTGGCGATGCACCTGCTGGGCGCGCCACACCAGGTCCATGAAAGGCATTTCGTACAGGGCCAGCACCTCCTCCACCGTCCACAGACGGTGAGCGGAAACGGGGGATGAGTCCGGGGCCTGGGCCACGGGAGCCGGAGCAGCAGCTTGCATATCGGGAGTCCTACGGAAGATGAACAGAGCACGGCACCCGGATGCATTTCCGGCCATCGGCGACAGCCGGCCCCGGGGGCGCGTAATTATGGATAATCAGCCATGGGCCATGGAAAGTCAATTTTGACACGGACCGCCCTGGCAGGGTTCAGGGAATTTGCCGCCCGGCTGGCCGATGCGCTGCTGCCTTCCTCCTGCCTGCTCTGCGGTAGCCCCTGCTGCGGCGCCCCCCTCTGCCCCGGCTGCCTGGCAGACCTGCCGCCCCTGGCGACCCGGCACTGCCCCCTTTGCCTGGAAGCCACCACCCACGGGGAACGCTGCGGCGCCTGCCTGGCCCGGCCGCCCCACTTCGATCAGGTGCACGCCCTGTACCGCTACGCCTTTCCCCTGGACCACCTGATCAGCGACCTGAAATACCACGCCCGCTTTGCCCTGGCCAAACACTGGGGCCGGCAGCTGGCCGGGCTGACGCCTCCGCCGGACCGGATCATCCCCCTGCCCCTGCATCCAACCCGGCTGGCAGAGCGGGGCTACAACCAGGCCCAGGAGATCGCCCGGCATCTGGCCCGCAGCCTGGAGCGGCCCCTGGACCCGGACAGCCTGGAAAAATCCAGGGCCACCCGCCCCCAGGCGGAACTGAGCCACAAGGAAAGACAGGGCAATCTCAAGGGCGCCTTCGCCTGCACCCGGGACATGGACGGCCTGCATCTGCTGCTGGTGGATGACGTGCTGACCACCGGGGCCACCCTGGACGAAGCTGCCCGGGTCCTGAAACTGCACGGTGCGGCCCGGGTCGAGGTGGCGGTGGTGGCACGCACCCCCCGGCATTGATCAGCGCAGCTTGCGCTCCACGAAGGCGCGCAGGTCCGGGCTCAGGGAGCCGCTCTGGGCCGCCTGGCGGAACGCCTCCCTGGCCTCGGGCTCGTGCCCGGCCTCTTCCAGGGCCAGCCCCAGCCCCACCCACCAGCGGCCTTCCCGGGCAGACAGGGACAGGGCCTGGCGATAATGCTGGGCAGCCTTGAGGGGCTGCCCCAACTGGCGTAACAGGGCTCCGGCCAGGGCCTGGTACTCCCCATCACCTGCAGCCCAGGGCAGACCTGGCTCCAGACTGCTCCAGGCCCCCTGGGCATCCCCCTGCTCCAGCTCGAGACGGGCCAGCAAGGTGCGCCAGGACAGCTGGCGGGGATTGAGGCGTACCCCCTCGCGCAGCAGTTCCATGGCCCGGACCCGGCTGCCCTGCTCCAGCAGCAGCTGCACCCAGAGCTGACGTACCGGCCCGTGGGCGGGATCGTCCTGGAGGGCCAGACGCAGTTCCTGGGCCGCCTCGCCGCCCTGGCCCCGGGCCACCAGCTCCAGGGCGTTGCGGTAACGGAACTCGGCCTTTTCCGCCGCCGTGGCCTGGCGCTGGGTCTTGTCGATACGCCCGGGCGCAGCCGCCGGAGCCGCCGGAGCCGCCGGGCGGAAGGCTGGAGCTGGAGCTGGAGCTGGAGCTGGAGCCGGAACGGGTGCGGGTGCGGGTGCGGGTGCGGGTGCAGCAGGCAGGGTAAGGCTGGGGTCCAGCCCCGGGGTGGCCATGGCAGGCACAGGTTCCGGCGGCGGCTGGGATACAGCAGCATCGGCTTCCCCGGCGGGGGGGACGGTCACGACGGCAGCCGGTGCGGAAACCGGCGCGGCGGCAGGCGGGGTCTCCGGGGTTGGCGCTGGCTGCCCCTGAGAGGCGAGCAGGGCCTGGAGCCCGGACCAGACCCCCGGCTGCCAGGCCAGGGCGGCAGCGGCTGCCGCAACAGCCAGCAGCAGCAACAGGATCAGGAGTGGCCGGAAACTGCGGCGGCGCCCCAGGGGCACCACCTGCTCGGGCAGGCCGGCCCGGTCGCTGCCTATGGCCTGGCGCTGGTCCAGGTCCTGGAGCATGCGGTTGATCAGGCTCACCGGCGCACCCTCACCACCAGAAGCCCGTGCGGGCCCCTTCGGTATCCCGGGCCGCCGCCTTCACATGGCCCGGTTTGACCAGCCGGGAGCCTTCGCCGTAGGCGGCCATCAGGGCCTTGTTGGCGAGGATGTTCACCAGCCTGGGCGTGCCCCGGCTGGATTTGTACAGGGCCCCCAGGGCCCGGTCGGTAAACAGGTTGCCGCCGGTACTGGCGCCGGCCACCCGCATCCGGTGCGCCACGTACAGGGGAATTTCCTCGGGCAGCAGCTCCCCCAGTCGATAGTGGAAGGTGATGCGCTGCTTCAGCTGGCGGATGGCCGGGTCGCTCAGGTGGCTGTCCAGCTCCGGCTGGCCGAACAGGACGATCTGCAGCAGCTTGCGTTTTTCGGTCTCCAGGTTGGAGAGCAGGCGCAGGGTTTCCAGGCTGTCCCGGGGCAGGGCCTGGGCTTCGTCGATGCACACCACCACCCCCTTGCCCAGGCGCGCGAATTCCAGCAAGGCGTCGTTCAGGAGCTTGGTGAGCAGGTGGGCGTTGTCGTTGCCCTCCAGGGGCAGCTGGAATTCCTCGGCCAGGGCCACCAGGAGTTCCGTGGGGGTCAGGTTGGGATTGGGCACATAGGCGGTCACCGCCTTGCCCTTGAGGGCATTGAGCAGGCGGCGGCAGAGCAGGGTCTTGCCCGTGCCCACCTCGCCCACGATCTTGACGAAGCCTTCGCCGCTGTTGACCGCCACCAGCAGGGTGTTGACCGCCTCCTGGTGGGCCCGGGTGCCAAAGGCGAACTGGGTGTCCGGCGTCAGGCTGAAGGGCGCCTCGCGCAGACCGAAATGGGCCAGGTAGGGCGGCACGGGGACGGCCCCGCCGTTACTGACGGCCATGGTCCTGGCCGCGCCCTGCCGTGACCGGATCGGCCAGGGCCGGATACTTGCGCGGGTCGTAATCCTTGAGGCGCTGGTTCAGGGCATCCATGTCCTGCTGCCAGTCCCCCTCCCCGCGGATCACCGTGGGCTTGATCAGCACCACCATTTCCCGCTTGCGGGTGGCCCGGTTGGTCTGTTTGAAGAAATGGCCGAAGAAGGGAATGTCCCCGGCACCGGGCACCTTGCTCTCGTCGGCCGCCTGTTCCTGGGACATCATGCCGCCGATGGCGACGATCATGCCGTCCTTCACCCGCACGATGCTGTCGGTTTCCTTCACCCGGCTGGAGGCGAACGGCAGGGTGTAGGTGCCGGCCTGGCTGCCCAGGTTCACCACCAGCTCCTTGGTGGTCACTTCCGTCACCGCCGGGCGGATGTGCAGGGTGATCATGCCCGCATCGTCGATCTGGGGCGTCACGTCCAGGGCGATGCCGGAGAAGAAGGGCTGGGCCGTGATGGTGGGCGGATTGAAGGTGTTGTTGTTGCCGCTCCCCACGGTGGTGGTCCCCGGCTCCACCCCGGTCACGTAGTAATCGTCGGAGCCCACCTTGAGCACGGCCTTCTGGTTGTTCAGGGTGGCAATGCGGGGGTTGGACATCACATAGACCGTGCCCTGGGTCTCCAGGAACTGGATGATGGAAGCGAAATCCGAGGTCTGGAAGGAGAGCCCCAGGGCTCCCGCCACCGGGAAGCTGTTGAGCAGGCCGGAAGCCCCGCTCAGGGCCACGCTTTCCCAGTTCCGGGTGGTGCCTTCGGTGCTGGAATAGGTCTCCGAGGTCAGGCGGCGCAGCTGCCCGTCCTGGCTCTGCACCGGCCACTGGTTGTTGTTGGCGTTCATGCCCCAGCGCTGGCGGCCGAACTTGTCGAAGGCCGTCCAGTTCACCCCGCTCTGGAAGCCGTCGTTGAGTTCCACCTCGATCAGCTTGGCTTCCAGCATCACCTGCCGCTCCACCCCGGCCTGCATGGCCTTGAGGAGTTCATTCACTTCGCGCAGCTCGGCAGGCAGGGCCCGCACCATCACGGTGCCGGACTGCTGGTTCATCAGGAAGCGGCGCCCCTCGGGGCACTCCAGCTTGCTCAGGCGCAGCCCCAGCATCTGCCCCATCAGGCCGCTATTGGCACCGGCGCCGGTATCGCTGGTGACCTCGTACTTGCAGTCCAGGGCCGTGGCGATGCCGACCCCCAGCTCCAGCCAGAAATCCGAGACCTGGCCGGTAAACACGTTGGTGGTCTCCGCCGCCACATTGTTGCGCGTAGCGCTGGAAGAGGAGCCGGAAGTACCGTTGCCGGAGCCATTGTTGCTGGCATTGGAGGACACTACCCGGGTGGCGGAAGTGCCGCCCCGTTTGCTGGCCAGGTAGCTGACCTGGAAGATGCGGGTCTGGGGGGTATTGGGCTGCACCGCGATGCGGTTGCCCTGGATGCGGAAGTCGTAGCCGTAGAGGTCCCGGATCACTTCCAGGGCTTCCCGCACCGTCACGTTCTTCAGGTTCAGGGTGATGCTGCCGCTCACGTCCGGGGGCAGCAGCATGCTGTAGCGGGTGCCATCCACCAGGGCCAGGAACACCTGGGCCGCCGGGGCTTCCGCCACGGCCAGATCGAAGCGGGGCTCCAGGGGCTGGGGCGCCACCGCGGCCGGCAGCTGGATGGGCGGCAGCAGGGCCGCGTCTATGGCCGCCCGTTCGGCGGGCGGATTGGGCTTGGGCTGCTGCAGGCTGGACTGGATGCTGTCGTAGGTTCCCTCCCGGGGCAGCATGGGGGAACAGCCGGAGAGCAACAGGGCGAGCAACAGGCCCGACAGGAGCAGACTTTTCCCCTGATGGGGCGCATGGGTTTTCTTCATCATCTCATTTCCCTCCTGGGGCCGATGGGCGCTGCACACCGGGGGTGAGGCGCAGTTCCTGGCGCCCTTCCGCCCCTTCCAGGAGCACCGAGGTCGCACCGATGCGGACCAGGCGCAGGCCGCGGATTTCCTGCCCCAGATGCAGGTTGTTGCCATTGATGGTGGCCAGGGGCCGCCCTTCGGGGCCCCGCTTGATGGCTTCCAGACGCAGGGCGTCCGCCTCCCCCGGGGTTTCCCGGGCGGCCCAGTCCGCAGGCCGGGTCGGATCGCGCAGGGGCAGCTCCTGGGCATGGAGGCCAAGACTGCAGGTCAGGAGCAGCAGGGCGGACAGGGTTTTCATAGTTCCAGCCAGTGGGCATCCATGCTCAGGGTGGACACCGTCAGGGTCAGCTCCGCCTCCGGGTAGGCGGGGACGCTGAGCTGGGCCCGCTGCCACAGGAGCCGCTGGGGCTGGGCCTCCAGGGTCTTCAGGTAGGCCAGGATGTCCAGGTAGTTGCCCCTGAGCTTGAGTTCGAAACCGTGCTGGTACACATCCAGGCTCCGGGGCGGCAGTTCGGCCTGCTTCTCGGCGGCGGTCCGCTGCTTGTCCCTGGCGGCCAGGATGCCCTGGGCCGGCAGGGTCTTGAAACCGGCCACCCGCACCCCCGGATGGCGCCGCACCAGCCCTTCCAGCAGGGCGGCAGCCCGATCCGGCGGCACCAGGGATTCGTTGAAGGCGGCCAGGCGCGCCTCGGCTTCGGCAATCTGCTGCTCCACGACCGCCAGCTCCTGGCGCAGGGGAGCATCGGGATCGCTGGCCACCTGCTGGCTGAGGATCTGGATCTGGGTCTGCAGGACCGTCAGATCCGCTTCCTGGGCAGCGGCCTGGCGCCCGTAGGAAGCAGCCCGGGAAAACATGGGCTGGGCCCAGAGCACCCCGCCCAGATAGGCCAGCAGACCGATGGCAGCGGCGGCCACCAGGCCCCGTTCGCGCACGCTCAGGGCCTGGTAACGGGCGGCCCAGGCCTGCCACAGTTTCTGCATGCTTGCGGGCAGGACCATCATCTGCGCTCCCGGGAAAGTTGCCCGCCCAGGGTGAAGCTCCAGTGGGGCGGGACGGCCGTCGGCGCCACCGGATCGGGCAGGACCTGGTTCAACTCCAGGGCCGCGAAGGTGCGCCCCTTGAGCAGGGGCTCCTGGTCCATCTGTTGGATGAACTGGGGCAGCAGGGGTTCGGTGCGCATGCGCCCCTGGAGCAGCACCTGCTGCCCCCCCTCCTGGAGATCGAAACCGGTCAGCCACAGGCCTTCAGGCACCCGCCGGGCGAAAGCCCCCAGGTAACCGGAAAAACCGTCCTGCTGCCCCAGGTCGCCGCTTTCCAGGGCGGCCAGCACCTCCCGCTTGCTCTCAAGCACCGCCTTGCGCTCGGCCAGCTGGCGCTCCAGGGCCGGGCTGATGCGGCGACTGGCCTGCATGGCGCCCAGCTGGGAGAGCTGCTCCTGGGCCACCCGCATCTGCTGTTCCTGGGCCCCCAGGCGGTGCAGTTCCACCCCTTCCCGCTGGCGCCCCCAGCCGGCCATGAGCAATACCAGCATCAGCACCAGGCTGGAGGCCAGGGCCACGTGATTCAGGGTGAGCAGCTCCACCTTGGGGCGCAGCTCGGGGTTGAGCAGGTTGATCTGCTGGCTCATGGCTGGGACTCCTGGCGCAGGGCCGCCCCCAGGGCCAGCAGGTGGCGGGATTGCTCGGCCGGCTGCTGCAGGGTGGGACAGGCTTCCAGGTCCAGGACCTGGGACAGGTCCATCTGATCCACGGGCACGTACAGGGAACTGCCCAGGTAATCTAGGAGGCCGCTCAGTTCAGGCCGGGGGGCGAGCAGCAGGCGGCTCACGGAGATGAAGCTGTACTGGCGGTCAAAGGCATCCAGGGTGCGCTGCAGTTCCAGGCCGACGCGTTCGAACAGGGTCTGGCGCCGTTCCAGATCGGCCCCGGTGAACTGCTCCAGGGGAATTTCGATGCGCCGGCTGGCATAGAGCTCCCCCTTGAAGGTGAGCACCAGCAGGCCCCCATGCTGATCGAAGCTGAGGCTGGCCAGCCCCCGGTTTTCGTCTTCCAGCAGGGCGGCCACGTTGCGCAGGGCCAGTTCGGGAATGTCGATGGCCTGGAGATTGAGATGGGCCCGGTCGTAGCGGGCCATGATCTCCCCCACCTGCTCATTGCGGGCCACGGCCACGAACACCATGTGGGGCCGGCCCGGAGCGTGGCTTTCGGTGGGGATGTCCAGCACATCGAAGGTGGCTTGCTCGGCGGGGAAGTCGATGAAGTCCTTGAGCTGCCAGCGCAGGGCTTCCTTCCATTCATGGCGAGGCACGGCCGGCGCATTCATCTGCAGCAGCTGGTAGCTGCCCGGCGGCATCAGGGTGGTGATCCGGTAGGCGGACAGGCCCCGGCTGCGGGCCAGCCGTTCCATTTCATCCATCCCCGTCGTCAGGGCCTCCACCCAGAGCACCCGGGCCCGGCCCTGGCCGCCTGCCAGCACATGCACCGCCGCCGGGCTGCCGGCAGCCGGACACAGGGCCACCCAGCCGGGTTTGCTGCGCTTGGGACGGAGCGGGAACAGGCGGGACATGAAAGAAGGAATCTGCCTAAGGTAGTAACAGGCGCAATATCAACACACTTCACTTTAAATGTGAAGTGCAAACCCATTATTTATTAAGGATTTTTCCTAAAATCAAGCACATTTCCCCGTTTCGGCACCGACGCTGCCAGGCTCAGCGCAACTCGCGCCGGAAAATCACCGGGGAGCGGGGTCCGCAAACCCCGAAGCAGGCGCGCACCGTAGGCACGGCCAGATCCAGCCAGCCATTGCCGCCCCCCAGGATGCCCAGGGGGATGTCCAGGTAGCCGTAGTTACCCGCCCCCGGCGCCGACAGCCGCAGGCCGGCATCCCCCTTCACCACCTTGTGCGTGGCCCCGTTGCTGCCCTGCAGGGTGGCGAGGGTTTCCCCGGCCGCCAGCTGGTTGCGGGCCCCCGGCGGGTAGAACAGCAGCCCCCCGTTGTCCTTGGTCGGCAGGGTCAGCAGGGTGCAGCTGTCCAGCAGGTTCCGGGTCCAGCCGGTGGCGCTCCAGTACTGCACCTGGGCCGGCACCGGCAGGGGCAGGTACTCGGAGCCATAGGCGTTGGCGGCCCACAGCCGGCCATGACGGATCATGGTGGAGTTGCTCGCATCGTCCGTCACCTGGGCCGGGGTACTGGCCAGCAGCTTGGCCCCATCATCGTCCTTCACCTCCACCTTCAAACGGTAATCGTCAAAGGGCCCGTCGGGAGGGCTCGCCTTGGCGAAGCGGTAGGTATCCTCCAGCTTCCAGACGCCGGCTGACCAGAGACTCTTATCCGGCATGGCGGGCAAATCCGGCTGATCCAGGCGCAAGGGGGCACTTGCCCCGCCATTGATGGCCGTCACGGTGACACTGCCGGCCTTGTAGCGCGCCGTCACCGGATCGCTGGCGGATGCCGCGCCGCTTCCCTTGGCATGGGCCTTGATCGCCAGGGAAACCTGGAGGCTGTCGTCACCCATGTAGGTGAAGCCCCCGGCCGCACATCCAGGGGTCAGCGTCCCGGCAAAGGAAAAGTGGCTGGGATACCAGCGCCCCAGGAGGGGAGTTTCCGCACTGCCAATGTTGCAGCCGTAGCGCACCTCCCCATCCTTGAGGATATTTCCAGCGCTCCCGGTCAGGCAGTCCGGTACCGCCTTGCCCTGATCCACCGCTGTAAAGTTCTCATCCACTACTGCATTCTCGGGAAAGCGGATGTTGCCCACGTCCCGGTACTGGAAGGTGCCGCTGGCCTTGCTGCCGGTGGCCGCATTGAAGCTGCCGGTCAGGGTGCCTGCGGTGATGAGATCGCTGTCATCGCCAGAGGCCGTCACCAAGCCTTCTTTGATCACCGGGGTGCCGTCATAGCCACTGGCCACATCGGCCTGGGCGTCCAGGGTGAAGTCCGTGCCGGCCACTGCCGCCGGGGTGCCACTGGCCCCGGCATTGTTCATCAGGGGAGCACTCACCGTCAGCTGCTGCGGGCGAATGGCAAAGTTGTCGTAGGAACAGGAAGGGGCGCTGCTGCCCACCTTCATCCGCACCCGCACATTCTTGGCCGCGGCGGCGTAGGTAAACTCGGCCTCCTTGCGCCCCTTGTCGGCGGCGGCAAACACCAGGTTCTGAGCCGTGTTCAGACCCGCGCCCGTGGGACAGCTGGAGCTCGAGGTATCCACCAGGTCCACGGCCACGGTGCCCGTATAAGCGGCATTGACGATCCCGCCCCCGGACAGGGCCAGCACATCCAGCTTGAAGGCAGTCTGGGCAAGCTTGGTGTAGATGGGGGTCTTGGGGTCCGCTTTTTGTTCCACCGCATCGAAACTGCAGGAGGCGGAGGCGAAATTCATGGTGCAGTTTTCCGTCGCCCCGTTGAAGCAGCGCAGGCCGTTGCTGGGCGTCGGGTTGATGCTGTTGTAGCCGATGGCTACATCCCCGGCCGTGGCGGAGCTGATCTGGGTGGACGTGGCACCGCCGGAAAAGGTGAAGGTGCTGCCCCCCGGGGTGAGGCGGGCCGTCACGGTCCCTGGATAAAGCTTGGTGCAATCCACATCCAGACAGGCCAGCACTTCCACCGACTCAGGGTTGCAGATGGAGGCGGTGCCATCATGGATCACCCGCAGATGATCGAAAGCGCCGCTGCAACTGCGCCCCAGGGTCATGTCAGCCTGGACCTCGGCCTGGGACAGCTCGTAGTTGTAGAGCTTGACCTCGTCGATCTTGCCGCGGAAATTACGGGCCGGCATGAAGGGACAGCCCGCCGAGGTGGAGACGTCGCCGCCGATGTAGAAGTTGCAGCCATTGGGCTGCAAGGTCCCCTTCCAGCTGCCGGTGTTGCCGTCCCGTACCCCGTTGATGTAGATGTACTGGCGGCCGCTGACCGAATCGAAGGTGATGGCCACGTGGGTCCATTTATTCAGGGGAATGGTGCTGGCCGAGGTGAGGTTGGAAGGATTCCACCACCAGTAGAGCTTGCCGCTGGGGTTGATGTGGAACTCATAGTTCTTGTCGTTTGACAGGATGGAGTACAGGTCGCTGGAAGGCCGGGCCGTGGGGTAGATCCAGGCCGTGGCCGAGAGCTTGGTGCTGTAGTCGAAGCGGGAATCCCCGGGCACCATCACCACCCCGCCCCCGTCAAAACTGCCCGCATTGCAGAAGCTTCCGTCCACGCTGGCAAACTGGGACTCGATGGTGGGGTCGGGAGTGACCACATTGGTGCCGGTGCTGGCAGTGGTGGCCATGCGCCGGCCGTGCAGGGCCGTGCCACCGCTATCCACCACCTCCCCGTCGGCGCCCGTCCAGGAATCTTCCACCTCGTCCATGCGGAAGTGGGTAGTGGCCTGGGACAGGACCAGGATGCTGCGGCTGACGGAAATGGCCCCGGGCGAGGACAGGGTATTGGTCAGGCTGCCCTGCTGGTTGAGGCGCACCACCAGGGTCATCTGGGCACTGGCCTTGCCGGCCAGGGAAGGCAGGGTCCATGTAAGGCTCTGACCGCTCACCACGACGCTGCCCTGCTGGGCCACGTGATTCACGTAAACCATGCCGGCCGGCATGACATCGGTGAGCACCAGGTTGTTCAGGGGGTCGTCATTGGGATTGCTCACCGAGAGGGTGAAGGAGACCACGTCCCCCACCACGGCAGAGGCGGCGCTGGACGTCTTGCCCAGCACCGGCGGCAGGGTGGTCTTGCACAGGGCCAGACTGCCGCCGCTGCTGTTGCTGTAGCAGGCGCTGTTGAGGGGCAGGCAGCTTCCTCCCCCGGAAAGACAGCACACCCCGCCGGCCCCCGACTGCCAGCCGTTCAACTGGATACTGTTGCTGCTGTTGCGGGTGGTCCTGGCGCAACCATTGACCCGGGTGTTGTAGCCCAGGCTGATGATCCCGGTGGCCACGGCATCCCCCCCCACGGTGAGGCTGCTGCCCCCCAGGTTGATGGCGCCGGCAGTGGCCTCCACCCCGCCGCCGATGCTGCTGCCGCTGGCGCCGGCAGCCGCCACCGCAGCCGCCTTGACGGAACCGGCAATGGTGCTGTTGCTGGCCAGCAGGGTGAAGGTGCCGGAGGTGGAGATCAGCCCCCCCACGTTATTGCCACCGGCCAGGGTGACGCTGCCGGAACCCCCTTCGGCGCGGATGTCCCCGGCCACGCTGGCCCCGTAGCCCAGGCTCACGGCCCCGCTGCTGGCGGTGATGCTGCTGCCGTACACGGCATTGCTGCTGGTATCGGTGACGCTGGCGGCGCTGACCGGGCCGTTGATCCGGGCGGCCGCTCCCACCAGCAGCGCCCCGGACGAGGTGATGCTGCCATCGACGGTGACATTGGAACTGGCGAGGGTCAGGGTCCCGGTGCCCATGGTGATGCTGCCCGTGATGCCGCTGCCGGAATTGAAAATGGCCGTGCGGTTGCCGCTGACCTGGAGCTGGGCCACGAGACTGCCCTGGGTGCTGAAGTTGCCGCCCACCACCAGGGTCAGCTGGCTGGCGGAACCGCCGCCGTTGATCACCGCATTGCTGGCATCGAAAGCACCGGTGAAACTGATCCGGGCCGGCCGGCTGTCGGCCTTGATGCTCACCGTGTCGTTCCAGGCCAGGGTCACCGCACCGCAGGAAAAGTTGTAGACTCCGCCGCTGTAACCCCCGTAACTGCAGCCCTTGGGCATGCTGGCGCCGCTGCTGGCAAACAGGTAGGCGGCCGCCTGGGCCAGGCCTGCCCAGCCCCCCAGCAAGCACAGGCAGCACAGCAGGCCGGCCCGCAAGCCCCATTGGCGCGCAAATGTCATGGCGGCTCTCCTCTCAACAGTCGTAAGGGGGGGCGGTGATGGCCGGATCCCGGCACTTCTCCAGGGTCACTTCCACCACCCGTTCCACCCCCAGGGGCGGCGCCGCCCCGTTACCCGCCGTGGCGGTAATCCGGTAGAGGCGGATCTGCCGCCCCCCTTCAGTATAGGGACCAAAGGCGGTGCAATTCACCGCGATGGTCATACCCGGGAATTCTGCCAGGGGCGGCAGGGTGCTGGCGGCAAAGCAATTGGGCAGATCATCGCTTTCGCCATTGGGGTCGAGCTGGAACATGCCCCACTCCGCCCCGGCCTGGGCCCCGTGGGCGGCCTTGCTGCCCATGATGTTCTGGGCCGAAGTGGCCTGGCCGCCAGTACCGAGAACCGCGAACAGGCCTGCCAGGGCTGCGAACAGCACCAGCAGGAAGATGGCGGAAATCAGGGAGACCCCCGCCTGGGTCCGCCGCCGGAGAGGATGCCTGACCGTGTTCATGGGGTGTTGTCGATGGGAATCTGCTGCTGCAGGCTGACCGTCTCGCCATTGAGGGTCAGGGTCAGCCGCAGGGAAACCAGGCCGTTACGCTGCAAGGCCCCCGGAATGTAGGCGAAGGAACAGCCGCCGGCCGGGTCCAGGTTATCCACCAGGACGGCGGCATTGCCGGCCGCCAGGGCCTCATTAGTATCAGGCTGGCTGTCATGAAAACCATAACCCCAGTGGCGGCGGATCACCCGGTTGGCGGGGTCGCAGACGAAGGTGACCGGCTGGCCCACCACGTGAAAGCGGCTGGCCGGGGATGCGAAGGGAAAGCCGAAGGGCGCCGCGGCCGTGATCTCGGTCAGGGCCGCGCCGGTGGCGCTGGGGGCACGGCGGTTGTCGCCCGCATACACATCCCCGCCCGGCACCCCCAGGTTGAACACCACGATTTCTTCCCCGGCGGCTACCCGGACCGGGGGACCCAGCACATCGAAATGGTCGGCGCTGGCGCCAAGGCCGAAATCCAGGGGAAAATCCGCCCCGCCCCCGGACTCGGCCCGGTAACGGCCCGCATCCATGATGGGCACGAATTCCAGGTAGTTGCCGGAAACCCTGAGGCTGTTGGGCAGGGCCGCGCGGATTTCCCGCTCCATGCGCCCCAGGGCCGTGTCCGCCGCATCGGCCAGCTGCATGCGGGCGGACACCTCCACATAGGCATCGATCTGGTGCCGCACGAACATGCCCACCATGGCCAGCAGCAGGCCGCCGATGACCATGGCCACGATCATCTCGATCAGGGTGAAGCCCCTGGACTCAGTAGCGTGGCGCATAGCGGAACCTGTAACCGGTCACATCCAGACTTTCCGGCCCCCGGGTGACGCGCACCGTCACCCGCAGCACGGCATCATTGGCAAGCCCGAAATCCGCCCCCGCCTGGGTGATCGTCACCAGGGTGGCGTAGCCGTCCATCACCTGGCCGCCGATGGCGTCGCTGGCGGCCCCCTGGCCATAGCCCCCGTAATCGGCCACGTGGTCGAACACCGCCCCGGGGCCGCCATTCCGGCTCTCGCCCCCGGGCACCGGGGTCACGCCGCTCTGGGCCATGCCGGCCGTGCAATCCCCGAAGCCCATGGCGCTGGCTGCGTTGGGGTCATCCGGATCGCACCAGGTGAAGGGCTGCTGCAGGATTTCCTCCAGCAGGGACTCGGCCACCGCCAGGGTCTGGCGGGTCACCATGGGGTCGGCGGAATCCTGCACGGCCCGGTTGAAACTGGCCAGCAGCCCTACCACCCCGATGCTGATCACCACGATGAAGATGATCTGCTCGATCAGGCTCAGCCCCCGGGCCCGACGCCAGTCAATGGACATAGCCGGTCTCCGCCTCGATGCTGATGCCGGGCACCTGGTCGATATTGAGCACCTGGGTGGCGGCAAAACTGGGCCGGCCCAGGCTGTCGAAGCTGAAGGGCTTCGGCTGTGGCGCAAAGCTGACCCCACCCGGGGCCTGCACCGTCAGGGCGTTGCCCCCGGGGCCGCGGAGGGCGGCGCCAGTGTTGCAATCCCCGGCCCCGGCGGCCGCGGCGATGCGAAAACTCACCTGGGTGGTATCGGGAAAATCAACGCACACCCGGCGCCGGGCGGCAATGGCGGATTTCTGGGCATAACGCAGGGCCACCAGGGTTTCGTCCCGGAAACCCCGGGCCTCGAAACCGGTCTGGCCGGAAAAGCGGGGCACCACGACGGCCGCCAGGATGCCCAGGATGATCATGGTCACCACCAGCTCCACCAGGGTGAAACCCCGCGCGGCCTTCAGCATGGCCGGCAGTTTCCTGCCCCGGGAAGAAAAAACCCCGTAACGGGTACGGGGTTTTCCTGGCCTGGCCACCGGCATTGGCGCTTAGCAGCCGGTAACGGTCAGGGCGTAGGTGGGCGGCACGACGGGGTTAGTGCCCGTCTTGCTGGCGGCGGTATAGGTGACACTGCAGGAAGCCGGAGTGGTCGCACCGGAGTGCTGGATGATGGTGGTGCCGGACGTGGCAATCTCGGGACTCAGGTCCATCACCTTGACCAGTTCAGTCACGTTGGACGCAAAACCGTAAGCGGTAGTCACGCTGGCGCCCCCCACGGTAACGGTGCCGGTGGCCCCCAGGGCGTTACCGGTGGCCGCCTTGGCGTAGATCATGGCGTTGGCGCTGCGCATGGCCCCTTCGGTGGCCTTGATCACGGACTGACGGGCATCGGAGCCCAGGTCGATGAACTTGGGCAGGGCCGTGGCGGCCAGGATGCCCAGGATGACGATTACCACCACCAGCTCGATAAGGGTGAAACCTTTGGCTTTCATTAGTACTTTCCTCCTATTTTCAAATCAGAACCAATCATAATCCACAGTTTGCAGCAAAACCAGACTTTCAACAGGGATATGGCCTGCCGGCATCTCCCCCCGAACCCCGACGCGCCAGCGGATCTCCTGGCGCCCCGGCGGCCCACTGCGGGCCTGAAAGCCGCTGGCGTGGTTCAGCTTGTAGGCCAGCTCCCGGGTCTTCTGGTCGAAATACCAGCTGCCGCCGGGCAGCAGGTCGGCGGGCATGTCCTTGTATTCCCCCATGTAGCCCTGGGGCGGCTGGGCCAGGAAGGCCACGGGATTGCTGCCTAGCAGATCGCTGCCATCCCGGCCGGTCTGGCGCACCAGCCGGTCGGCAATCTGGTGCAGCAGACCAGTCTTGATGCGCACCACGGTGATGTCCACGGCCATGCGCTCCGCTTGCTCCTGGTAATGGCGGATCACCTGCAGGAAGGCCCCCGCCAGCAGGGCGAACAGCAGCACCACGACAAAGAACTCGAGGCGGGAAATGCCGGCCATGGGGCGGCGCATGTTCACCCCCCCTTACCCATGGCCACCTTGCCCAGGTCCCACAGGGGCAGGAAGATGCCCATGGCCAGGACCAGCACCATGATCCCCAGGAACACGATGAGGATGGGCTCGATCTGCTGGGCCAGGGTCTTGAGGTCATACTCCACCTCCCGCTGATACATCTCGGCGATCTCCTGCATCATGTCGTCCAGGGAGCCGGACTCTTCCCCCACCGCCACCATCTGGATCACCACCGGGGTGAACACCCCGGCGCCGATGGCGCTGCGCAGCACGCTCTCGCCCCGCTCCACCCCATCCCGCATGCGCTCGATCTTGTCGGAGATGAAGGCGTTGTCCACGGTCTGGGCCACGTTGGAGAGGGCCTGGATCACCGGCACGCCGCTCTTGGAGGCCAGGGCGAAGCTGCGGGCAAAGCGGGCCAGGGTGGCCTTGCGCACGATCTTGCCGGCGATGGGCACGCGCAGCTTGAACTTGTCCCAGGCATAGCGCCCCCCCCGGGTCGCCACCCAGGAGCGGAAGCCGAACACGGCCGCCACCACCAGCAGCAGCATGTAGATCCAGTTGGCCACCATGAAATCGGAAAAGCCGATCAGCACCCGGGTCATGAGTGGCAGTTCCGCCTTGAAACCCTTGAACACCTTGGCAAAGGCCGGGATCACCCAGATATTCACCACCACGATGGCCACCCCCATGGCGAGCACCACGAAACTCGGGTAGCGCAGGGCGGAACGGACCTGTTCGCGCATGAAGCGCTCGAACTCCATGTGGTGGAAGAGACGCAGGAAGATTTCCTCCAGCATCCCGGTCATTTCCCCCACCCGCACCATGTTGATGGAAAAACCGTCGAACACCCGGGGATGGCGGGCCATGGCGGCGGACAGCTCACGCCCGGAATCCAGGCTTTCGCGCAGGTCCTGGAGCACCTTCTTCATGCCCTGGTTCACCGCCGATTCCTGCAGCCCCGTGAGGGCCCGCATGATGGGCACCCCGGCCTTGAGCAGGGTGTAGATCTGGCGGAAGAAGAGCAGGATGTCCTCGTGCCTGACCTTTTCCTCGAACAGGCCCTGGAAGGAGCCCCCCAGCTTGATGCTGCGCCCGGCTGCCGCCGCAGCCTTCACCTCCAGGGGCGTCACCCCCAGCCCCTGTACGGCCCGGGCGGCCTCGTCCCGGCTGGGCGCTTCCAGCTGACCCCTGACCTCCTGGCCGCTGCTGTTCCTGCCCCGGTAGGTGTAGCTGGGCACCGCTTATTCCTCGTACTGGCTGCTGACCCGCATGGCTTCATCCACGGTGGTCTTGCCGCGCAGCACCTGACGCACCGCATCCCGGCGCAGGGTTTCCCCGCCCATCTGGCGGCGGGCCGCCGCCATGAACAGGGCCGGATCATCCTGGTTGGTGGCCTCCACCAGCTCGTCGCTCATTTCCAGGAACTCATAGACCCCGGTCCGCCCCTGAAAACCGGTGTTGTTGCAATGGGCGCAGCCGGCGCCGCGGAAATAGGTGTGTTGGCCCACCTGATCATGGAGCTCGTAACGCAACCATTCCTGCTCGTGGGGCTGCAGGACATGGGGCTCCCGGCAGTTCTCGCAGATGGTGCGCACCAGGCGCTGGGCCAGGACCATGTGCACCGACAGCGCCACCATGTAGCGGGGCACCCCCATGTCCAGCAGGCGGATGGGGGTGGTCATGGCGTCATTGGTATGCAGGGTGGACAGCACCAGGTGGCCGGTCATGGCGGCCCGCATGCCGATCTCGGCAGTCTCCTGGTCGCGCATTTCCCCCACCAGCACGATGTCCGGGTCCTGGCGCAGCACCGTGCGCAGCACCTTGCCGAAGGTCAGGTCGATCTTCTCGTGCACCTGCACCTGGTTCAGACCCGGCAGGCGGTATTCCACCGGGTCCTCGACGGTGATGATCTTCTTCTCGGGGCTGTTGAGCTCGTTCAGGGCCGCGTAGAGGGTGGTGGTCTTGCCCGAGCCGGTGGGGCCGGTCACCAGCACCATGCCGCTGGGCCGGTGCAGGGCATGGCGCAGACGCTCCAGGACCCGCTTCGGAATGCCCATCCGGTCCAGGGACAGGAGCCCCTGGTTCTGGGCCAGCAGACGCATCACCACCGATTCCCCGTACTGGGTCGGCAGGGTGGAAATCCGGATATCCACCGGCGCATTGCGCACCTTGATGTGGAAACGCCCATCCTGGGGCAGGCGCTTTTCGGAGATGTCCAGGCCGGACATGAGCTTGAGGCGCAGGGCCACGGCAGAGGCAATCTTGGCATCCGCCTCGGTCTGGATGTGCAGCACCCCATCGATGCGGAAACGGATGCGCAGGCTCTTTTCCTGGGGCTCGATGTGGATGTCCGAGGCCCGGGTGCGCAGGGCCTCCTCGAACACCATGTGCAGGAGCTTCACCACCGGCGCGTCTTCGGCGTTGCTGGAGAGACCCAGCAGTTCGCCGAACTCCACCGGAATGTCGGACATCTCCGCCGTCAGCTCCTTGGCCAGGCCGGAAATTTCCTCGGTGCGGTGATAAACCCGGTCCACCATGCCGAGCAGCTGGGACTCGGTCACCACGGCCAGATCGATGTCCCGCCGCACGATGCGGCTGATGTCGTCGTAGGCCTGCAGGTCGGTGGGATCCACCAGCCCCACCTGCAGCATGCCATTCACCTCGTCCAGCACCAGGGCCCGGTAGCGGCGGGCCTGGGCTTCGGGAATCAGCTTGATCAGCTCCGGCCGGGGCTGGAATTGGCGCAGGTCCACGAAAGGAATCTGCAGCTGCTTGGCCAGGGCCTTGGAAATGCCATCTTCGGTGACGAAGCCGCTGTCTACGAAAATGCGCCCGAGCTTGCGGCCACTGCGTTTTTGCTCATCCAGGGCAAATTTCAGCTGCTCATCGGTCAACAATCCCTGTTGAATCAACAGGTCACCGAGACGCACTTTCTCCGGGCGGGCCATGCCAGACTCCCAATCTGCACCACAATTCACTTGAATAAAGTGGCTTAATTACCTGATACTAAGCCAATTTTCAGACGGTACCCCGTTTCAGCCCGGAAAACAAGTGTTCGCCATCGTTCTGTTCGAGCCGGAAATCCCCCCCAATACCGGCAACATCATCCGCCTCTGCGCCAATACCGGCACCGAACTCCACCTGGTGGAACCCCTGGGTTTCAGCTTCGAGGACAAGGCCCTGCGCCGGGCCGGGCTGGATTACCACGAATACGCCCGGGTCCGCATTCATCCGGACTGGAGCGCCTGCGCAACCGCCCTGGCGGGACGGCGCTGCTTCGCCATGAGCACCAAGGCCAGCCATTCCTACGCGGAGGTGGCCTACGCAGCCGGGGATGTCTTCCTGTTCGGCCGCGAATCCCGGGGCCTGCCGGCGGCCATGCTGGAACAGTTTCCCGAAAACCGGCGCCTGCGCCTGCCCATGGTGCCCGGCAACCGCAGCCTGAACCTCTCCAACGCGGCAGCGGTGACGGTGTTTGAAGCCTGGCGCCAGCTGGGTTTCAGCGGCGGCCAGTAGCTCCGGTCAGCAGGATTCGTCCCGGGGATCCCGGGCCAGCAGCTGCTCCACCACGTCGCGGACCGCCACCCGCCCTTGGAGCACCGCCGCCACGGCGGCCGTGATGGGCATGTCCACCCCGAGCCGGGCGGCCAGACGATCCACTTCCAGGGCCGTGGGCACCCCTTCGGCCACGTGCCCCAGGTCGGCCAGCACCTGCTCCAGGGACTTGCCCGCCGCCAGCCCCAGGCCCACGCGCCGGTTGCGCGACAGGTCGCCGGTACAGGTGAGGATCAGGTCCCCTACCCCGGCCAGCCCCATGAAAGTCTCCTTGCGCGCCCCCAGGGCCACTCCGAGGCGGGCGATCTCCGCCAGCCCCCGGGTCACCAGGGCGGCCCGAGCATTGAGCCCCAGCTGCAGACCATCGCAAACCCCGGTGGCGATGGCCAGAATGTTCTTCACCGCACCGCCCACCTCGGCCCCCACCAGGTCGTCGGAAGCATAGATGCGCAGGTGCCCGCCATGCAGTTCCTGAGCCATGGCGCGGGCAAAATCGGCATCCCTGGCGGCCAGGGTGATGGCCGTGGGCTGGCCGCCCGCCACTTCCTGGGCAAAGCTGGGCCCGGACAGCACCCCGCAGGGCACCCCGGGCATTTCCTCCTGGACCACCTGATGGGGCAGCTTGCCGCTGCCGGCTTCAAACCCCTTGCAGACCCAGAGCAAGGGCAGCCGGACCCCCTGGGCGGCGAGGGCCCTGACAGTGGGCCGCAGACCGGCAATGGGGGTAGCCACCAGGATCAAGCCGGCCTGCTGCACTGCAGCCTGCAGGTCGCTGGTGATCTCCAGCGCATCGGGAAAGGGAAAACCGGGCAGGAAGCGGAGATTTTCCCGGCGGGCCTGCATTTCTTCCACCAGATCCGCCTCCCGGGCCCACAGGGTCACCGGATGTCGGGCGGCAAAGGCCAGAGCCAGGGCCGTTCCCCAGGCCCCGGCGGCAAGTACGGCGATCTTCATAGACCCCAGACTTGGGTGATGCGGACGTAGCCGCTGGCGCCGTCCCGGTGCTTGACCTTGGCCCAGCCCATGGGCGCCGCCTCAAGCAGTTCGAGAATGACCCATTTTTCGGCCTGGAACACCAGGGGCGATTCGGCACTGGCGCTCTGGCGCACATCCGCCATGGGCGCCGTGACCACCAGGGTACGGCGGGCAGCAAGGGCGTTGCGGTCAATCCAGGCGATCGTACCCTCGGCATCGCGCACCTTGGTCCAACCTTCCACCTGGACCAGCACCTCCAGGGGGGTGCCCTCCTTGACCATGAACAACTTCTTGCCCTGGGCCGAAGGCACATCGTAGAACAGCGCCACGGGCACGGACACGGAACGGTAATCCAGGGCCAGGGCCCCGCCGCTCAGGGCGAGGCCGGTGGCCAGGGCGGCAACAAGGCGGCGGACCATGGGGCCTCCCGGCATTACTGGATGGGAACCTCGTGGGGCTGCTGCCCCTGAGCCGCGGCCTGCTCCTGCAGGCGGGCCAGGTACAGGGCCTCGAAGTTGATGGGTTGCAGCAGCACCGGGGCGAAGCCGGCGCGCACGGTGGCGTCGGAAATGGCTTCACGGGCATAGGGCTGCAGGATGTTGGGGCAGGCCACGGCCAGCAGGGGCTCCACCTCGTGCTCGGGCACGTTCACCATGCGGAAGATGCCGGCCTGACCCACTTCCACCAGGAACACGGTCTTCTCACCCAGCTTGGCAGTGACGGTGACGGTGAGGACCACGTCGAACACCCCGTCCCCCAGGTGGGTACCCTGGGTGTTGAGCTGGATGTCCACCTGGGGCGCTTCACGCTCCAGGAAAATGGTCGGCGCATGGGGCACTTCGATGGAAAGGTCCTTGACGTACAGTTTTTCGATGCCGAAGGACGGGGCTTGCTGATTCTGTTCCATGAATGACTTTCTGAGAAAGGTGGTTCGGTAATGGGGTTCAGCCGGCCAGGAGCGGCAGCAGCTTGCCCTGACCATCCAGGGCGTAAAGATCGTCGCAGCCGCCCACATGGGTGTCGCCGATGTAGATCTGGGGCACGGTACGCCGGCCTGTTTTCTCCATCATGACAGCCTGCTGGGCCGGGTCCAGATCGATGCGGATTTCCTCGATCTCGGTGACGCCCCGGGCGCTCAGAAGCTGCTTGGCGCGGATGCAGTAGGGACACACGGCAGTGGTGTACATCAGGACCTTGGCGTGGCTCATTTCTTCTTGCTCCCACGCTTGATGGGCAGCCCCGCCTTTTCCCAGGCATGCACACCGCCATCCAGGTTGTTGAGCTTGGCAAAGCCCAGCTTCTGCAACTGGGCGCAGGCCTGGCCGGAACGGACGCCGGAGGCACAGACCAGCAGCAGGGGCTTGTCCTTCAGGGATTCCAGCTCCCCGGCCCGGGTGGCCAGGTCCTTGAGGGGGATGTTGCGGGCGTCGGGCAGATGCCCGGCGGCGTACTCGTGGCTGTCCCGCACATCGATGATCACCGCGTCTTCCCGGTTGATCAGCTGGGTGGCCTGGGTGGTGTTGAGGTCGCTGCCAGCCCGGCGCAGACCGGGCCAGACCAGCATCACGCCGCTGATGACGGCAATGGCGATGGTCAGGATGTTTTGCTGAATGAACTCCATGGGCACTTCAGGGGACTCCTTGAGGAATTAAGACGCGGACACGCCGCAGAACACTTCCCGCATCATGCCGATCAGCTGCAGGATGCGGGCATCGCCCACCCGGTAGAACACCCGGTTGGCATCCTTCCGGGTCAGCAGCACGCCCTTTTCCCGCAGGATGGCCAGATGCTGGGAAATATTGCTCTGGGAGGTGCCCACCACATCCACGATCTCCTGGACGCAGGCTTCCTGATCACCCAGCACGCAGAGGATCTTGAGCCGCAGGGGATGGGCGATGGACTTGAGGGCGCGGGCCGCCGTTTCGATGTGTTCCTGCTTGTCGATCAGATTGAAGGATAGGGGTTGCACGATATGCACTCGCTGGGCAATAACGGATCATTATAGAATAGTTTCTTTTCGCAGCCCCTTCCCCGTTCGCCTTTCTCGCCCCCGGCGGAGAGGACGGACCTGCCGGACACGAACTTGCATCCAAGATCCCGCCGCCTGCTGTCAGGCACCGCCCTGCTCGCCGCCCTTCTGGCCGGCTGGCCCCCCGGCGCCCTGCCCCAGAGCAACAGCGACATCGCCGACAAGAAGGAAGACCTGAAGGAACTGCGCGGCCGTATCGACGCCATGCGCAAGGAACTCTCCGCCAGCGAGGAATCCCAGGCCGATGCCGCCGACCAGCTGAAACAGGCGGAACGGCAGATCTCCGAAGCCCAGCGCAAGCTCCTGGAACTGAAGAAGAACCAGACCCGGCTGCAGAACACCCTGCAGGATCTGGGACGCCAGTCCCGGGAGCTGGAATCCACCCTGACCCAGCAGCAGACCCAGCTGGAAAAGCTCCTGCACCACCAATACCTGCAAGGCTCCCCGGACGCCCTGCAACTGCTGCTGAACGGCGACGACCCCAACCAGCTGGCCCGGGATCTCTACTACCTGTCCACCATCGCCCGCAGCCGCACCGAACTGCTGGGCAGCATCCGCGGCACCCTGAAAAAGCAGAAATCCCTCACCGAGGACGCCAAGGCCCGGGCTGCGGAACTGGCCCAGGTGGAAGCCGAACAGCAGGCCCAGCACGAGGAACTGCTGCAACAGAAGGCCGAGCGGCAGAAAATCCTGAACCAGATCGCCGGCAAGGTGAAAGCCCAGAAACAGGAAATCGGCAACCTGCAGCGCAACGAAAAACGCCTCTCCAACCTGGTGGACCGGCTCACCAAACTGCTCGCCGAGCAAGCCAGGAAACCGCCCCCACCGCCGCCCAGGCCGAGCGGCACGGACAAGCCGGCCAGCAACGCCGGCAGCAGCGGCCCGGAAAACAGGCATGTGCCCGCCGCCAGCTCGGGCAACTTCGCCCGCCTCAAGGGTCAGCTGCGCCTGCCCGCCCGGGGCCAGATCACCGGCCGCTTCGGCGCCCCCCGGGAAGGCAGCAGCACCTGGAAGGGGCTGTTCATCCGCGCCGCCGAAGGCAGCGAGGTGAAGGCCATTGCCAGCGGCCAGGTGGTCTATGCCGAGTGGATGCGCGGTTTCGGCAACCTGCTGATCATCGACCACGGGGCCGGCTACCTGACCGTGTATGGCAACAACGACGCCCTGCACAAACAGGTGGGCGACCGGGTCCAGGGCGGGGAAACGGTGGGCACCGTGGGCAACAGCGGTGGCAACCAGGATTCCGGTTTATACTTCGAGCTCCGCCATCAAGGCCAAGCACTCGATCCGATGAAATGGGTCTCCCTCAAATGAGCAAGTTCAAGTCCATCAGTCTCGTCGTCGGCGGCTTCGTCGCCGGCACCCTCATCAGCCTGCAAATGCCCGCCTTCGCCGAAAAGGATGTGAAGGCCGGCCTGCCGGTGGAAGAGCTGCGCACCTTCGCCGAAGTCTTCAATGCCATCAAGCAGGGCTATGTGGAGCCCATCGAAGACAAGAAGATGATCGCCAACGCGATCTCCGGCATGCTCTCCAACCTGGACCCCCATTCCTCCTACCTGGACCCGGAATCCTTCAAGGAGCTGCAGGTGGGCACCCAGGGCGAATTCGGCGGCCTGGGCATAGAAGTGGGCATGGAGGACGGCCTGGTGAAGGTGGTCTCCCCCATCGAGGACACCCCCGCCTACCGGGCCGGGCTCAAGGCCGGCGACCTGATCTTCAAGCTGGACGACACCCCGGTGAAGGGCCTGACCCTGAACGAGGCGGTCAAGCGCATGCGCGGCAAGCCCAAGACCCAGATCCGCATCTCCATCCTCAGGAAGGGTGAGGCCAAGCCCATCGAAGTCACCCTGACCCGGGAAGTGATCAAGGTCCAGAGCGTCAAGTCCAAGCTGGTAGAACCCGGCTACGGCTGGGTGCGCATCACCCAGTTCCAGGAAAACACCATTCCCTCCCTGGCCAAGCACCTGAACGAGCTCTACAAGCAGGGCGAGCTCAGGGGCCTGGTCCTGGACCTGCGCAATGACCCCGGCGGCCTCCTGAACGGCGCCGTGGGCGTCTCCGCCGCCTTCCTGGCCCCGGGCACCAAGGTGGTCTCCACCGACGGGCGCACCCCAGACGCCAAGCAGGAATACATCGCCGCCCCCGAGGATTACCTGCGCGGCACCCGGGAAGACCCCCTGAAGAGCCTGCCCGCCGCCGTGAAGAAGGTGCCGATGGTGGTGCTGGTCAACAGCGGCTCCGCCTCCGCCTCGGAAATCGTCGCTGGCGCCCTCCAGGACCACAAGCGGGCCGTAATCATGGGCACCCAGACCTTCGGCAAGGGCTCGGTGCAGACCGTCCTGCCCCTGCCCGGCAATGCGGCCATCAAGCTCACCACCGCCCGCTACTACACCCCCAGCGGCCGCTCCATCCAGGCCAAGGGCATCGAGCCCGACATCCAGGTGGAAGAAAGCAGCAACGGCCAGAAGGCCGCCCACCTGCGTGAAGCCGATCTGGAAGGCCACCTGGAAAACGACCGGGACGGCGCCCCCGCCAAGGAAGCTGCCCCCAAGGAGGCAGCCAAGCCCCAGGACAAGAAATCCGCCCCGGGCAAGAAGGGCAACGAACAGAAGGGCGAGGACGAGCTGCCGCCCCGCCTGGAATACGCTTCCCCCTCCGATCACCAGTTCCAGCAGGCCCTGAGCCTCCTCAAGGGACTGCAGATCATGCAGAATGTAAGCAAGTAAGCAGCAAGGGAGCCGGCCCGGCCGGCTCCCCAATTCACCGGAGGAAACTGCCATGACCGATTCCGACCTGCACAAGCGGCGCGAAATCCTCTTCTCCAGATTCCCCCCCGGCCAGATTCCCGAGGCCGCCGATCACCTGCACCGCCTGGAAAACCTGAGCACCGAAGCCAAGCTGGAAAAGCGGGCCGTGGATGTGAGCTACGACCTGCGGCACCACACCCTGGAAAACCTGGAAAACCAGCTCCAGGACAAGGGTTTCCATCTCGACAACACCCTGATGAGCAAGCTGGTACGGGCCCTGATCTACTACGTGGAAGAAACCCAGCTGCACAACCTGGGCGCCACCGAACGCCCCCTGAAGCAGTCCCAGGAAGCCTATGTGCAGGCCTGGGAACGCCATCCCCACGGGGACCACGACGAAACCCCGCCCGAGTGGCGGGAGTACAAGTGAACGACGGGCAACTACTCCGCTACAGCCGCCACATCCTGCTGGACGCCCTGGGCATAGAAGGTCAGGAACGCATACTCCGGAGCCGCGTCCTGGTGCTGGGGGCCGGGGGGCTGGGCTCTCCGGCAGCCCTCTACCTGGCCTCTGCCGGGGTCGGCACCCTGGTCCTGGCGGACGGGGATACGGTAGACACCACCAACCTGCAACGCCAGATCCTGCATACTGATGCCCGGGTCGGCCAGTTGAAGGCCCTCTCCGGCCAGATCGCCCTGGCTGCCGTCAATCCCGAAACCCGGGTCATCCCCGTCACCGAGCGCCTGGAAGGCACCGCCCTGGAGGCCCAGGTGGCCGGGGCCGACCTGGTGCTCGACTGCAGTGACAACTTCGCCACCCGGCACGCCCTCAACCTAGCCTGCGTCCGGCACCGCAAGCCCCTGGTTTCCGGTGCCGCCGTGCGCTTTGACGGGCAGGTGAGCGTCTATGACCTGTCCCGTCCCGAATCCCCCTGCTACCACTGCCTGTTTCCGGAAGGGGAAGAGGTGGAGGAAACCCGCTGTGCCGTGATGGGGGTGTTCGCCCCCCTGACCGGCATCGTCGGCAGCCTCCAGGCCAGCGAGGCCCTGAAGCTCCTGGCCGGCATCGGTGAAGCCCTGGTGGGACGCCTGCTGCTGGTGGATGCCCTGAGCCAAACCTGGCGTACAGTGAAGTTCAGGAAAGACCCGGCCTGCCCGGTATGCTCCGGCCAGCCGGCCTGAGCCCCTCCCCGTTCCCCCATCACCTATTCCTGCCAGCGCCCCCGGACCAGCACCTGGGTGGCCTCCACGGCGGACAGGGGCCGCCCGCACAGGTAACCCTGCATTTCCTCGCAGCCGCTGGCCCCCAGGAAGTCCAGCTGCTCCCGGGTTTCCACCCCCTCGGCAATTCCCTTCAGCCCCAGCTTGCGGGCAATGGACAGGATGGCCTCGACGATGGCGGCATCGTCCTGGTCAGCGGGAATGTCCTGGACGAAGGAGCGGTCGATCTTGATCTTGTCGATGGGAAAGCGTTTCAGGTAGCTGAGGCTGGAATAGCCCGTCCCGAAATCATCGATGGAGATCTTCAAGCCGATGGCCTTGAGGGCCCGCAGGACCTGGATCACCCGCTCGGAATCCTGCATCACCACCGATTCGGTGATCTCCAGCTCCAGGTACTCGGGGGCCAGGCCCGTCTCCCGGAGGATGCCTTCCACCATGCTGCACAGGTCCGGATGGCGGAACTGCACGGCGGACAGGTTCACCGCCACGGTCACCGGCGCCAGCCCCTGCTCCTGCCAGGACCTGTTCTGGCGACAGGCCTGGCGCAGCACCCATTCTCCCAGGGGCAGGATCAGGTTGCAGGCCTCGGCCACGGGAATGAAGCGGCCCGGGGGAATCAGCCCCTCTTCCGGATGCTGCCAGCGCACCAGGGCCTCGAAGCCCACCAGGGTCCGGTCGGCAAGACGGAACTGGGGCTGGAAGTGAAGCAGCAGCTCCTGGCGCGGCAGGGCCTTGCGCAGGCTGGATTCCAGCCACAGGCGCTGGGACACCAGCTCGTTCATCTCCGGCGCGAAGAAGCGGAAGCCGGCCCGCCCGGCGGCCTTGGCCTGGTACATGGCCAGATCGGCATTCTTCAGGAGTTCCTGGATGTCCTGTCCGTCGCCGGGATAAACGGCAATCCCGATGGAGGCGGACAGGCTGAGTTCCTGCCCCGGGACCTCGAAGGGCTCGGCCACCGTGGCCAGCAACCGCTCTGCCAGACGCGCCAGATCGGCGCTGCTGCCGCCGCCGCTCACCAGCAGCACGAATTCATCGCCCCCCTGACGGCTGACCATGTCATCGGCGGCAAGGCACTGGCCCAGACGTTGGGCCACCACCTGCAGCAGCCGGTCCCCCACGTCGTGGCCCAGGGATTCATTGACGTGCTTGAAGTGATCCAGGTCCAGGAGCATCAGCGCGATCTGGCCCCGCTGTTCCGCCTCCCGCCCCAGGATTCTGGCCAGCTGCTCGCTCAGCATCAGGCGGTTGGGCAGATCGGTGAGACGGTCGTACTGCTCCCGGTGCCGGGCCTCTTCCAGGGCCAGCCGGTAACTGCGCTGCCAGGAGAGGATCAGGCCGAACATCAGCAGGCAGAGGAACAGACCGCTCAGGATGTACATCAGCACCTTGCGCCACCAGGCCTGCAACACCCCGTCCACCCCCACGCCCACATTCACCACCAGGGGATAGTTGGCCACCTGGCGGAAGGCATAGACGCGGTTCACTCCATCCACGAAGGAATGAGTGCGGTAGACCCCGGCCCGGCGCCCCTGCTGCAGCTGCTCCAGGAGCCCCGAGGGACGCATCACCGAGCCCATGCGCTCGGGCACCCGGGGATAGCGGGCCAGCAGTCTGGGCTCCAGGTCGGAGACGGAGACCACCTCATCCTGGCCCCGCTGCAGCTGGGCGTAGAAATTCTCGAACAGGGTGGCCGGCACGGCCGCCTGAACCAGGCCCAGGAATTCTCCCCCGGGCCCTTCCAAGCGACGGGACAGGGTGATCACCCAGTTGCGGGTGATGCGGGCAAAAATGGGTTCGGAGAGCACCAGGCCGGCCCCCGGTTCCCGGCGCTGACGCAGGAAATAGGCTCGGTCGGTGATGGTGGCAGTAGACAGAGTGCCGCTGGCGTCGTGGATGAAATGGCCGTGGGCATCAGCGATGCGCAGGCTCTGGGATTCGGGAATGCCGGCCAGGACCTGGGCCAGGCGGTTATTGACGCCGGCACTGCCCTCCTGCTGCTGCCAGCGGCCGTAGTTGTCGGCCACGAACCGCAGGGCCACATCGATCTTTTCGATGGAGGCCTGGGCATGGCCCTCCAGGACCCGGCTCAGGATTTCCAGATTGTGCTCGGCAAAACGCAGTTCCCGTTCCCGCGCCCGGTAGCCGTCCAGTACCAGAAGCGCGATGAAACCGCCCAGGAACAACAGGCCCAGCAGGGCGTAGAGGCGCTCCCGGCGCAGGAAATCAAGGAGCGGCATGCAGCCCCCGCCATCTCCCCCGGGGCAGCGGAATCCGCCGCCAGCCTGTTGCGTCCATGCCCTCTCCCATCCCCTTGTTATGGATAGCCCGCCCGGCCAAAGCGCGTCCGGACGTGGCTGCCTTTATGACTTCGGCGGTATTGTTACCCCAGACGCCGGGATGCACAAGCTCCGCCGGGCTTCAGTCGGAGCGGAGCAGTGAGGGGAACTGGCGGCCCAGCTTGGCCAGCTTGGGCGGGATCAGGGCGGCGCAATAGGGCTGCTCGGGATGGCGGGCGAAAAACTGCTGGTGCTCCGCTTCTGCCGGCCAGAAGGGTTGGGCGGTGAGCACCTGCGTCACGATGGGCGCCGCAAAAACCGCCTCGGCCTGGAGCTGTGCCAGCACCTCCCCGGCCACCCGGCGCTGGGCTTCGGACTGACAGAAGATCACCGAACGGTACTGGCTGCCCCGGTCATGGCCCTGGCGGTCGGGCGTGGTGGGGTCGTGGGTAGCGAAGAACACCAACAGCAGCTCGGCAAAGCTGATCTGCTCCGGGTCGAACTGGAGGCGCACCACCTCCGCGTGGCCGGTCCGACCCGAACACACCTGGTCATAGCCGGGTGCGGGCAGCTCGCCGCCGCAGTAGCCGGATTCCACCCGGGACACGCCGCCCAGGGTGGCAAACACCGCCTCGGTGCACCAGAAACAGCCGCCGCCCAATACCGCCACTTCAGTTGCCATGATGTCCCTCAGTCCTGGAGCCTGGCCAGAAGCCGCAGGTCGCCGCCCACCTGGGCCAGGCTCTGCAGCTCCAGCTTACGACGCCCTTCCAGGCTGACAAGTTCCGGCAGATGGAACAGCCCCTGGGCTTTGTCGCCCAGCAGGCAGGGCGCCAGGTAGAGCAGCAGCTCGTCCACCAGCCCGGCCTGGAGCAGGGAGCCGTTCAGCTTGAAGCCCGCTTCCCCGTGCAGTTCGTTGATGCCGCGCCGCCCCAGCTCCTGGAGCAGGGCCGCCAGATCCACCTTGCCCCGGGCGTCGGGCAGACATACCCACTGGGCGCCCCGATCCAGCAGGGGCCGGGCCCGGAGCGGATCATCCACGGCGGAAGCCACCAGCACCGGCCCCCCGTCGAAGAGCCGGGCCGTGGCGGGCAGCTCCAGGCGGCTGTCCACCACCACCTTCAGGGGCTGGCGCCCGGTATCCACACCCCGCACGTTGAGACGGGGATCATCGTCCCGCACCGTGCCGATGCCGGTCAGGATGGCACAGGCCCGGGCCCGCCAGCGGTGTCCGTCCTGACGCGCTTCCGGGCCGGTGATCCACTGACTGGCGCCGTTGTTGAGGGCGGTTTTTCCATCCAGGCTGGCGGCCGCCTTGAGCCGCAGCCAGGGCCGCCCCCGGACCATGCGGGAGACGAAGCCGATGTTCAGCTCCCTGGCCTCCCGCTCCAGCAGACCGCTGGCAGTGGCGATGCCGGCCCCGGCCAGGCGCTGCAGCCCGGTCCCGGCCACCAGGGGATTGGGGTCCTCCATGGCGGCCACCACCCGACTCACCCCGGCGGCGATCAGAGCATCGGCACAGGGCGGGGTGCGGCCGTGGTGGGAACAGGGTTCCAGGGTCACATAGGCAGTGGCGCCCCGGGCCTGCTCGCCGGCCTGGCGCAGGGCGTGGACTTCCGCGTGGGGCTCCCCGGCGCGCACATGCCAGCCACGGCCCAGCACCTGGCCATCGCGGACCAGGAGACAACCGACCCGGGGATTGGGAGACGTGGTGCAGAGGCCGAGTTCCGCCAGCCGCAAGGCCTCGGCCATGTGGGCATGATCGGCAGGGGAGAAGGTCACGGAAAGGACTTCAGGCGGGATCGGCCTTGCGCCGACCGGAAGGGGAGACTTCCTTGATCACCCGGGAGAAGGCGTCCACGTCCTCGAAATTGCGGTAAACGGAGGCAAAGCGGATGTAAGCCACCTTGTCCAGCTTCTTCAGCTCGGCCATCACCAGTTCCCCCAACTGCTGGGAGAGGATTTCCCGCTCGCCGGAAGCCAGCAGCCGCTCTTCGATGCCGTCGATGGCACCGTCGATGGCTTCCACGGTCACCGGGCGTTTGCGCAGGGAGAGCTCCAGGCTGGCGCGCAGCTTGTCCCGGGCGAAGGGCACCCGGGCGCCGTTTTTCTTGACCACCAGGGGAAGCTGCACATCGGCCCGCTCGTAGGTGGTGAAGCGCTTGTCACAACGGGTACAACGCCGCCTGCGGCGCACCACGTCCCCCTCGTCGTTGATACGGGTATCAACGACGGTGGTATCGGTGGTGCCGCAGAACGGGCATTTCATTTAAGGCAGTCCAGAGTGGTGGGGCGGGAGTGGTGAGTGGCGCGTCCCTCGACCCACCACTCGCCGCGCTCGACTATGCCCCGTAAACCGGGAACTGCTTGCACAGGGCGCTGACCTGCTCGCGCACCTTGGCCAGCACGGCCTGATCTTCGGGGGCATCGAGCACGTCGGCGATCAGGTGGGCGATCTTCTCGGCCTCGATCTCGGTGAAGCCCCGGGTGGTCATGGCGGGGGAGCCGATACGGATGCCGGAAGTCACCATGGGCTTTTCCGGGTCCTTGGGGATGGAGTTCTTGTTCACGGTGATGTGGGCCTGACCCAGGGCAGCTTCGGCCGCCTTGCCGGTGATGTGCTTGGAACGCAGGTCCACCAGGAACACGTGGGACTCGGTGCGGCCGGAGACGATGCGCAGACCGCGCTCCTCGCCCAGCACCCGGGCCATGACGCGGGCGTTCATGATCACCTGCTCCTGGTACTTCTTGAACTCGGGGGTGGCGGCTTCCTTGAAGGCCACGGCCTTGGCGGCAATCACGTGCTCCAGGGGACCACCTTGCAGACCGGGGAAGATGGCGGAATTGAGGGCCTTCTCATGCTCGGCCTTCATCAGGATCACGCCGCCCCGGGGACCGCGCAGGGTCTTGTGGGTGGTGGTGGTGACCACGTCGGCGAAAGGCACGGGGTTGGGGTAGTAGCCGGCGGCGATCAGGCCGGCGTAGTGGGCCATGTCCACCCAGAAAATGGCGCCCACTTCCTTGGCGATCTTGGCGAAGCGCTCGAAATCGATACGCAGGGAGTAGGCGGAGGCACCGGCCACGATGATCTTGGGCTTGTGTTCCCGGGCCAGGGCTTCCATGGCCTCGTAGTCGATGGCTTCATTGGCGTCGAGGCCGTAGGCCACCACGTTGAACCACTTGCCGGACATGTTGAGGGGCATGCCGTGGGTCAGGTGGCCGCCTTCGGCCAGGCTCATGCCCATGATGGTGTCGCCAGGCTTGGCAAAGGCCATCAGCACGGCCTGGTTGGCCTGGGAACCGGAGTTGGGCTGGACGTTGGCGGCTTCAGCGCCGAACAGGGCCTTCAGACGGTCGATGGCCAGCTGCTCCACCACGTCCACATGCTCGCAGCCGCCGTAGTAGCGCTTGCCGGGATAACCCTCGGCGTACTTGTTGGTGAGCTGGGAGCCTTGGGCTTCCATCACCGCGGCGGAAACGTAGTTTTCGGAGGCGATCAGTTCGATGTGATCTTCCTGGCGGCGATTCTCGGCTTCAATCGCCTTCCAGAGTTCGGGATCAACCTTAGCGAGCGTGTCTTTGGCGGAAAACATGGATGTTGCCCTCAAGCCTTTGAAAAAGGGCTCAATTCTACAGGATGAAGCGGGGAAAACAGAACCGCCTGCTGCAGCGCAATAGCCGCCGGGGCGAAAGCCCCTATTTCAGCTCGTCCAGGGCCCCCGCCGCCAGGTGCCCAGTCTCGCCCCAGGACTCCAGCTGCCAGCCCCCGGGACCATGGCTGATCCAGTTGAGACCGGCGTTGGGAATGAGGAAATCCCGGGGAGTATCCAGGGGATTGCCGCGCACGAAACGGTTGATGATGTCCAGAACCCCGCCATGCATCACCAGCACCAGGGTCTGCCCCCCGTGCTCACTGGCCAGCTGGCAGAGGCGGTCGGTAACCCTGTCGTGGAACTGGCGCAGGCTTTCGCCCCCGGGAATGACGAAATCCGGCTCCCGGGCCTCATGCCGGGCGTACGGCCCGGGATGGGTGACCCGGGCCTCGGCGTAGGTGAGCCCCTCGAAGATGCCGTAGCGGCGCTCCCTCAGCTCAGGTGCAGGACGGGGCTGCAGCCCCAGGGCCGCGCCGATGTGCTCGGCCGTGCGCCAGGCCCGGGACAGGTCGCTGGCGTAGAGATGGTCTATGCCCCCCTGCCGGGCCAGCCAGCGCCCGGCGGCCCGGGCCTGGCTCTCGCCATTGTCGTTCAGGCCGATGTCCAGCTGGCCCTGCAGCCGGCGTTGGGTGTTCCAGGCCGTCTCCCCGTGGCGGATGCAGCAGAAGCGGGTCGTTTCCATCTCAGCCCCGGCTCTGCATGAAACGGTCCAGGGGGGTCTCGGCGACGCTGAACCAGCTGTTCTGGTTCTTGCGGTAGCGGTTCCAGGACTCATGCAGCTTGGCGAAGGCAGGATTGCGCCCGCTTTCCTCCGCGTAGAAGGCCAGGGTGGCCTCATGGGCGGCCTTGAGCACCTCCTCCGGATAACGCTCCAGCTTCACCCCCTGCTGCAGCAGCCTGGCCATGGCCAGGGGATTGCCGTGGTCGTACTCGGCCGTGGTGAGCAGATTGGCCTCTGCCGCCGCCACCCGGAAGGCGTCCTGGTAGGCCTTGGGCAGCCCCTCCCAGGCCTTGCGGCCCACGAAGAAATGAATCATCGGCCCCGGCTCCCACCAGCCCGGGGTGTAGTAGTGCTTGGCGACCTGGAACAGGCCGGTCTTTTCGTCGTCGTAGGGGCCCACCAGCTCGGCCGCATCGATGGTGCCCTTTTCCAGAGCCGGGTAGATGTCGCCACCGGCCAGCTGCTGGGGCAGCACGCCCAGCTTTTCCATGACCGCGCCGCCAATGCCGGCGATGCGCATCTTCACCCCCTGGAGGTCGGCCAGGGAATGGATGGGCTTGCGCCACCAGCCCCCCATCTGCACCCCGGTGCTGCCGGCCGGGAAGGAAACGATGCCATAGCTGGCGTAGAACTCGTCCAGCAGGGCCTGGCCGCCGCCGAAATAAACCCAGGCATTCATCTGCCGGGCGTTCATGCCGAAGGGCATGCTGGTGCCGAAGCCGAAGGTCTTGTCCTTGCCCACGTAGTAGTAGGAGCAGGTGTGGGTCATTTCCACGGTGCCCTGCTGCACCGCATCCAGGGCCTGGAGCCCGGGCACGATCTCCCCAGCCGGGAAGACGCGGATGTCGAAGCGGCCATCGGTGAGCTCCCGCAGCCGCTGGGTGAAATGCTCGGCATTGCGGAACAGGATGTCCAGGCTCTTGGGAAAGCTGGAGGTCATGCGCCAGCGCACGGCGGCATCGGCATGGACCGCCGGGGCGGCCGGGGCGGCGGCGGCCCCCTGCTTGTCCTTGCAGGCCCCCAGGCCCAGGGCGGCGACGGAAGCGGCGGCAGCGCTGCCGGCCCGGCGCAGGAAGTGACGACGTTTCATGGTGTATCTCCTTCGGCTGGCGCCTGTTTCAGGCTGCCACTGTCAGGGCGTCGAGCAGGATCGAGCCGGTGCGCTTGGAACCCCGCACCTGGACGTCCCGGCCCACGGCCCGGATATTCCGGAACATGTCCTTGAGATTGCCGGCGATGGTGATTTCCTCCACCGGGTGGGCGATGCGCCCGTCCTCCACCCAGAAGCCGGCAGCCCCCCGGGAGTAATCGCCGGTGACGTAATTGACCCCGTGCCCGAGCAGCTCCGTCACCAGCAGGCCCCGGCCCATCTGGGCCAGGAGGCCGTCCAGGTCGTGCTCGCCGGGCGTCAGGATCAGGTTGTGGCTGCCCCCGGCATTGCCGGTGCTGGGCAGCCCCAGCTTGCGCCCGGAATAGACGCTGAGGAAATAGCCCTGGAGCACCCCGTCCCGGACCACTTGCCGCTCCCGGGTGCGCACCCCGTCGTTGTCGAAAGGGGAGCTGGCCAGGGCGCCCGGCAGGTGGGGCAGCTCCTGGAGCTGGACGAATTCGGGAAACACCTGGCGCCCCAGGTGATCCAGGAGGAAGCTGGATTTCCGGTACAGGGCCCCGCCGCTCACGGCCTGGACGAAATTGCCGAGCAGGCCGGCCGCCAGGGGGGCTTCGAAAATCACCGGAAAGCTGCCGGTGCTGATCTTCTTCGGGTTCAGGCGGGCCACGGCCCGGCGCGCCGCCTGCTGGCCGACGGCCTCGGGGGCCTCCAGGGCGCCGGCATTCCGGTGGGTGGTGTACCAGTCATCCCGCTGCATGGCCTCCTGCTCCCCGGCAATCACCGAACAGGCAATGTAGTGGCGGGAGGTGGGATAGCCGCCCATGAAGCCCAGACTGTTGGCTGCCACGAACTGGGCCTGCTGGGTGGAGACGCTGGCCCCTTCGGAATTGTTGATGCGTTCATCGGTCTCGAAGGCCGCCGCCTCGCAGCGTCCGGCCAGTTCGATGGCGGCCTCCACCGGCAATTCCCAGGGATGGTAAAGGTCCAGGTCCATGGGCTCCGTGGCCAGCAGCTCCGGATCGGGGAGGCCGGCGCAATCGTCCTCAGCGGTGAAGCGGGCGATGTTGAGGGCCGCTTCCACGGTCTCCCGCAGGGCCCGGGGCGAAAAATCCGAGGTGCTGGCGTAACCCCGGCGCTGGCCCACGTAGACGCTCACCCCCATGCCCTTGTCCCGGTTGTACTCGATGGTTTCCACCTCGCCGCAACGGACACTGACGGACTGGCCGAATCCTTCGGAGACATCCACCTCGCAGGCCGTGGCCCCCTTCAGCCGGGCATGGGCCAGGGCGTCGGAAGCCAGTTGCTGGAGGGTGGCAAATTCGTTGGAAAACTGTTTCTCAGCCATAAGGGGAAGCCGCCGGGCGCAAAAAATCGCTATCATAGCAGCCCCTCATCAAGCCCATTCCGGCAGTTCCCGTCCGGGAAAGCCGCCCCCAGCCGCCATGCACTTCAACAAACGCCGCGAAGAAGCACCGGAAGACACCGGCCGCCCCTCCAAGACCCAGATCAAGCAGGCCATGCACGATCTGCAAGCCCTGGGGGAAGAACTGGTGAACCTGGGCCGGGACCAGTTGAAGCGCATGGGCCTGGACGAGGACCTCCTGGAGGCGGTGCTGGAATACCAGCGCATTCCCAAGTTCGAGGCCAAGCGCCGCCAGCTCCAGTACATCGGCAAGCTGATGCGCGGCCTGGACCCGGAACCGGTGCGCGCCGCCATCGCCGTGGTGCGGGGCGAATCCGCCGGCGAGATCGCCAAGCTGCACCGGCTGGAAAAACTGCGCCTGCGCTTCCTGGAAGATGAGGCCGTGCTCCAGGAAATCGCCGCCAGCTACCCGGCTGCCGACCTGACCCGCCTGCGCCAGCTGCGCCGGGCCGCCCTGAAGGAACAGGCGGACCAGCGCCCGCCAAAGAATTTCCGCGAGCTGTTCCAGATCCTGAAGGCCCTGGAAGAGGGCGAAACCCAGGCCGCCCCGGAGGAGCAGGACGATGAGTGAGCCACTCCGGATCGGCCTGGTCTCCATCAGCGACCGTGCCTCCAGCGGCAGCTACGAGGACAAGGGCATCCCGGCCCTGGAAACCTGGCTGGCCCAGGCCCTGCTCACCCCCTACACCCTGGAAACCCGGCTGATCCCCGACGAACGGGAGCGCATCGAAGCCACCCTGAAAGCCCTGGTGGACGAAGCCGGCTGCCATCTGGTGCTCACCACCGGCGGCACCGGTCCGGCCCTGCGGGACGTGACCCCGGAAGCCACCCTGGCTGTGGCCGACAAGGAAATGCCCGGGTTCGGCGAACAGATGCGCCAGATCAGCCTCAACTTCGTGCCCACCGCCATCCTTTCCCGCCAGGTGGCGGTGATCCGCAAGCAGGCCCTGATCATCAACCTGCCCGGCCAGCCCAAGTCCATCCAGGAAACCCTGGAAGGCCTCAAGGATACCGAGGGTAAATCCCTGGTGCCGGGCATCTTCGCCGCCGTGCCCTACTGCCTGGACCTGATCGGCGCCCCCTACGCGGAAACCCGCGCCACCGTGGTGGAAGCCTTCCGCCCCAAATCGGCCCGGCGTCCCGCCAGCTCCTGACGCCCGAGCCGGGACACCCCGGCCCGGCAATCCATGCCCGCCGCCCCCCTGCCCCGCCCCCCGGCGCTGGACCAGGCCCGCCAACTCCTCAGGGTGCTGGCGCCGGACTGGGACGCCAGCAGCGGCACCCTGCAGCGCCTGGCGCGCACCACCTCCGGCAGCAGCTGGCAGGCGGAAGGGGCGCCGCTCCCGGTCAGCCTGGGCCGCCACGGGCTGGCCTGGGGCCTGGGCCTGCACGCTGCCCCGCCCGCGCCCAAAAAACAGGAGGGCGACGGCCGCAGCCCGGCGGGCCTGTTCGCCATCCCCCAGCTATTCGGCCAAGCCCAGGCCCTCGCGGCCCTGGGCCAACCGGCCCGCCTGCCCTGTCTGCCCTGCCACCGGAACCTGTTCGCCGTGGACGACCCGGCCTCCCGGCACTACAACCGCATCGTCGATGGGCGCCAGGTGACCCGGGACTGGCAGTCGGCGGAGGCCATGGAACGGGACGACGAACGCTACGCCATCGGTGCCGTGATCGCCCACAATCCGGCAGGAATCCCCGGCGCCGGCTCCTGCATCTTCCTGCATGTGCACGGCGGACCGGGCCAGCCCACCGCCGGCTGTACCGCCGCCTCCCGGGAACAGGTGCAGGCCCTCTGCGCCTGGCTGGACGGCGCCGCCAACCCGCTGCTGCTGCAACTGCCGGCCGGGATTTACGCCCAGCTGGCCCCGGCCTGGGGCTTGCCGCCGGCACAGACCCCATGACAGCCGCCTGCGGGACCGCTAGACTGCCGCCCACTTCATCAGGCAGCGGGATGGCACAGTGCTGAATCGAATCTGGGTGGCTTTCATACTGGTGGGCTTCGCTGCCGCCGTGGCGCAGCTGCTCCAGGGAGACCTGGACGTCTTCAATCGGGTGCTGACCGGCCTGTTCGACACCGCCAAGACCGGTTTCGACATTTCCCTCGGCCTGGTGGGCATCATGAGCCTGTGGCTGGGGATCATGAAGATCGGCGAGAAAGGCGGCCTGATCGCCCTGTTCGGGCGGCTGGTGGCGCCCTTCTTCCGGCGCATCTTCCCCGACATTCCCCCGGCCCATCCGGCCGGCGGCAGCATCGTCATGAACTTCTCGGCCAACATGCTGGGGCTGGACAACGCCGCCACCCCCCTGGGCCTCAAGGCCATGCGCGAGCTGCAGGAGATCAACCCCAGGCCCGATACCGCCAGCAACCCGATGATCATGTTCCTGGTGCTCAACACGGCGGGCATCACCCTGATTCCCACCTCGGTGATCGCCATCCGCCAGAGCCTCGCCCTGCAGCAGGGACTCGTCAATTTCAACGCCGCCGACATCTTCCTGCCCACCCTGCTGGGCACCTTCGTCTCCTTCTGCGCCGGCCTGGTGACGATCGCCCTATGGCAGCGCATCAACCTGTTCTGCCGCCCGGTGCTGGCCTTCTTCGCCGCCTTCGCCGCCCTGCTGGGCGGGCTCTATGCCTGGCTCCAGGGCATGGCGCCGGAGGTCATGGCGCGCAGCATCGGCCTCCTGGGCAGCGGCATCATCGTTTCCCTGATCGTGCTGTTCGTGGCCGTCGCCGCCTGGCGCCGGATCGATGTGTACGAAACCTTCGTGGAAGGCGCCAAGGAAGGCTTCGGCGTGGCCATCCAGATCGTGCCCTACCTGATCGCCATGCTCGCCGCCATTTCCGTGTTCCGCAGCACAGGCTGCATGGATTACCTGATCGGCGCCATCCGTGCCGGGGTGCTGGCCCTGGGCCTGGACGACGCCTTCGTCCCGGCCCTGCCGGTGGGACTGATGAAGACGCTATCCGGCTCCGGCGCCCGGGGCCTGATGGTGGACGTGATGAACACCTACGGGGTGGATTCCTTCCAGGGCCGCCTGGCCGCCATCATCCAGGGCTCCACCGAAACCACCTTCTACGTGCTGGCCGTGTACTTCGGCAGCGTGAACATCACCCGCACCCGCTACGCCCTCGCCGGCGGCCTGATCGCCGACGCCGTCGGGCTCATCGCCGCCATCCTGATCGCTTATGCGTTTTACGGCTGAACCCGGAGCCCGGGCCAGCCGGCGATCCTGGGCACCGGGCACCTGATTATGGCGAAACGGCCTGGGGCAGGAAGAAGGGCGGCGTTTCCCAGGGCATGCGGCCCCAGGGGTGGTGCGGCGAGTTAACCCAGCGGGCGACCAGGGTTTCGTCGAAGGCAAAACCCAGACTGTCGGCCCGGGCCCGGCTGACCCACTGGCGGCGCCCCCGAGCCCAGGATTCTCCGTAGTCCCGCCAGCTCTCGAAGCAGTCGCTGGCTCGCTGGGCATTCTGACGGAGGATTTGCCAGTGGGTCTCTTCGTCCAGCCAGCCCAGCATGGCCGCGGCACGGACAGCAAAGGTGACCCGGGCGCAGGCAAAGGCCATGGCGTCGCGGGGATCATCCTCGGGATGCAAAGCATCGAGATCGATACGGAACCAGCGGCTATGGATGCTCTGGTTCAGGGCCGCACGGATACCGGCGTCGTCCAGAGTGCCGCGCAGGGCAAAGAAATGCAGCAGCAGCGGCCGCAACTGGCGGGCCAGTTCGTCTTCTGCACCGGGCAGGTCGCAATTGGCAAAACCGCCCTCGATGCGATGAAAGGCCATGGGATGGGCCAGCGCCAGGATACGGTTGTGGCGAGGATCCAGGGCATAGGGTTCAGGCAGGGTATCGAGCAGCTTGTTGAAGCGCTGCTTCACCAGGTAGAACATGACGCCCAGGATGAGCAGGCCGCCCAGGTAGATCATGCCCGGCCCTCCAGGGCATGGCGCACGGTAGGCGCGATTTCCAGGCCAGCCAGCAACTCCGGCTGCCGGCCCGCCACCAGCCATTGCACGAGCATGGTGGGCTGACGGTAATGGCGGATCACTTCCGGATAATGATGGGCCAGCTGGACCTGCTCCCTGGCATCGCTGATGTTGCTGACGAAATCCCAGCGTTGCGGCAGACGGGCGATGCCGATGCGACGGGCATCCTCCGGCGTGCCATGGGCACAAGGCAGGGAATTGAGGAAGCCTAGCAGGTCCTCGTGGTAACGCTCCACGGGCGGACGGTTCTGCTTGCCCTTGATCTGGTCGATGTCGAGCTGGCCATCGGCACTGACCACCGCACTGATGGTGATGTGCGGCTGGGCATTGCCGCTACGGTAGCTGAACAGGCGCAGGCGCCCCTGTTCGCAGGCCTGGGCGTAGTTCTCCCCATAGCCCCCGGTAAGCTCCCGGCGATCGGCGAACTGCCCCAGGCAGTGCTGCATGTGCTGGCTCTCGTAGGCCATTTCGGCACGCAGCAAGGGGCTGTGGGGCAGGAATTCGAAAAATACCCCATGCCGACCTTGCCATAGTCCGCGGACAGCCTGGGGGTGATGGGCCCGCAGGCCGGCGGCTGACCGGGCCGCAAAGGCCGCGTGTTCTGCCGCCCACAGGGCCAGAGCCTGGGCACAGTTGATGCGCGCCAACTTGCCTGCCAGGGAAGTGCCCTGGCGGGAATTGAGGAATTCGACCAGGCGGGCCTCCAGGGCCAGCAGGGCTTCGCTGGCCGGAGCGATCCACCAGAGCGCCGGCCCGCTGGCGGATTTGTGCTCAAAACGACGGCGAACCCAGGGCGGCAGCGATGCCGGATGAAACAGATTTTCCGCCTGCTCCAGGTTGTCGATTTTCTCGACGGCTGGCGCTGGCGCATCGAAACGCCCGATCACGTACCGGTAGAAGTGGTTCTGCAGCCAGGCAGCGATTTCCGGCCCGTCACCCCGCTGGGCCGAACGCTGCCCGATGGCCCCCTTGAGTTCCGGCGCATTGGCCACATCCCGGGGGGCATAGGCCGCCGCCGGACGGCTCAGTTCCAAAGCTTCCACCATGGTTTTTTGTCTCCGCCGCCCAGGGCCTGGCGACAAGCTGCCATATATTCACTTGCTTTCTGGCGATAGGGTTCATCGTCGTCCTTGAAGGGCAGGGCAAGTGCCTCTTCGTAAAGCGCGATGGCCTGCTCGTACTGACCTGCCTGTTCGTAGATACGGCCAGAGATCTGGAGGTAATCCACAAATTTCTGGGCACGCAAGGCAGGCAGCGCGGGCTCCAGTCGGGCCAGTGCATCGGCAGGTTGCTTGACAGCCATATTGGCAAGCAGGGTAATCAGCGTATCGAGATAGGAAGACTTCCCCTGGGAGCGCCCTTCTTCATCCAGCTCCGACCACCATTCCTCGAGACGCTGTAGCCAGATCGGCAGTTCATCGCGGCGCCCGAGGTGGACCAGTGTGTGCGTGACTTCGCAGATGTAGGCGGCCGGCTCATGCCGGCTGTAACCACGTTCCGATGCGAAATGCCAGAGCTGATCTGCGGCTTCAACAAAGGCTTCGGGACGCTCGGCACGGTAATGACTCCACATGACTCCATCGTAATGCTCAGCGAAAGGACTGCTCTCTATGCCTTTGTTATGTAGCACGATGGCCTTGTCGTAGTCCTGGCGGTTCTGGTACAGGATGGCCAGATTGTTGCAGAGCATCGAGTAGACATGGATATTGCCGTCGCGGTAACTGCCCCTGCCGCTGGCGAAGAAGGCTTCGAAACGCTGCAGCCCGGCTTCGTAATGAGCAATGGTCAGTTCCTTCTTGCAGGTGGACGACCAGTCCTGCTCCGGAAACTCGTTTTCCACGTCATGATCAAGCTTGACGCCGATGTTGTAATTCCAGCCCGCCGCCCCTGAAACAATCATGGGCAGTTCGAGGCCGGCCTGGGGACCATGCACATGCATGCGGCACAGGTAGGTCAGGTAGAGGGCATCGGTGTGCAGCCATTCCGGGGCCTGGGCGGCACGTTCCAGCAGTGGGGCGGCTTTGTGCCAGGCTGCCTCCTCATGTTCCAGCCAATAGGTGGCTTCAATCAGGTCCGCTGCCGGATGTTGCGGTGCACATTGGCGCGCCCGGGCCAGATGACGTTCGAAAAAGGCACAGGGGTCCTCATCTCCGAGCACCCAGCGGAGTTCTTCGACCTGGCTGGCATGGGCCAGCGTCAGGGCCCAGTAGGGCGTCGGTTCCGGCGCGGCGTCCAGCCAATGCTGGGCGTGGCGGCAGGCCGCCTCCATGGAACCTTCGTTTTCCATGAAGGTGCATTCAAAGGCCAGTTCGGCGGCAGCTCCAAGACGGCCAGCTTCGATCAGCCAGTCGAGCACCGTGGCGCTGAAACTGTCGTCGTCATCCTTGGTCAGGCGGAAACGTCCTTCGGCGCTCTTCTCCAGGGCGGCGGCGAGCTGCCCGCAGCGATAGAGCGAGCTGGCCTCCAGACGCGCCAGACGGACTTCCACGTCACGGCAACGGGCCTGGGCATAGGTCGCAGGCATGAGCTTGCGGACCTGGCCAGCGATGACCGGATAGGATTCGGGATCAAGCTCCACTAGGCTCTGGCCGAGGCGCAGCCAGTCCTCATGGTCGATGTCCTGGTCAGCGGCGGCGTTGAGCAGAGCCGAGCAGGCGTTTTGCGCCGCCTGCCGGGCCAGGGCGGCATTTTGCTCGGCCAGATGGCTGTGCCCCAAGTTCAGGGCATATACGGCATCATCCCAGGCCCGGAAGCGTTGCCGCCCTGGACGGGATATGGTGAGACGGTAGCGAGCCTCCTGGTATTTCCGGGAAAGTTCGTATTGCCCCACATCGCGCATCAGGTCGGCCAGATGGGTCCAGCTGTCCTCCGCCTGCTGCTCGTTGGACAGGCTGCCGAGCAGGCGGGCGGCATTCTCCGCCGCCAGGGGCAGACGGGGATCTTCGGGGCGCTCCCGCAGGGCACGAACCCGCCAGAAAGCCAGACGAACCCTGTTGTCCTCCCGCTCATCGGCGTTCATCGCGGCCAGGACGTGGGGCTCCTGGGTATCGATCAGGTGCAGCGCCGCATCGACTTCGTTGGTATAGAGCCACAGATGGAACAGGCCGTTGAGCTGATCCAGATTATCCACCCGGTAGCTGCGGCTACCCAGGTGGCTGGCCAGGGTCGCCTGCAGCAGATGGGCTGGGACCTGGGCTTCCTGCTCCTGCTCGATCAGCGCCTCGGTTTCGCGCAGGAACAGGTCCAGCGCCTCGCCCCCCAGTGCCAGGGGGGCGGCTTGATTCATGGTATTCATCGAATTCTGGCTACTCGGACTGGCCCGGAGGACCGAAGGGGAGGATTCTAGCCGGAACAGTATTGCAAGAGCATAGGCTTTTTGCATACCCTTGCCCCAAGCAGGGGCGAGAAGGATTTATTGCCAAACGAATACGACAGGGATACCAGAATTCCCGCATGCCGAGGTGGAAGCGGCATACGCCCGCTACGAGCAGCTTGCCGCGGAACGCGGGAACCAGTGAGGGACAAGAAAGCCAGCAGCCCAGGATGCCGCAGCCCGGCAGCCGGGGCGGCCCCGCCCCGATCAGCCTTTCGCCGGCGCGGCCACCGTGGCCCGGTAGCGGGCCAGCTCGTAATCGCCGCCCTGCTCCAGGAGCATGGCCGGGGTGAGATAGACCCGCCGGCCGTTGTAGTCGAATTCCAGGTTTTCCCGGGCATCGAAAGTGTTCTGGGGCAGGACGAAACGCACTTCGCCCTGAGGATTGTCGTCCTGCAGCCACAGCCCCGGGCTACCGGCGGCGATGGCGTAGCTGGAAGCAGCCCGGGGCCGCACCTCGACGCTGGCCACCCGGCGGGACAGGGTTTCTATGCCCACCTGGGCTTCATGTTCGGAGAGCCGGTGGTAGCGGCGCACCACCCCCACCACCCAGTTTTCCGCCCCTTCCGGCTGCAGGGAAAGCAGGGCGCCCACCTTGAGCCAGTCGCCCTTGACGTCCTGGATGGTGGCGCCGAAGCCGCCCCGGCTGACGTTTTCGACGATCCAGCTTTCCAGGGGCAGCCCCATGGGCTTGCCGCCGAATTCCGGGGAAAACACCACGAAGGCATTGACGAGGCCAGGCAGCACCGCCACCCGGTGCTTGACCCGGTGCCGCACGTGCTGGCGCTGGGGCGGCACCGGGGCCCAGTAGGAGGCCAGATGGCGCATCACCGGCAGCACGGTCTTGACCGGGTAGCTGCCGCCCAGGTTGAGGCTGGCGGGTATTTCGCCACCCCGCTCCACGTCGTGGATCAGGGCCAGAAGCCGGTTTTCCGCATCCCCGGGCTGGAAGAAGCGCAGGGTGCCGGAGATTTCCTGGGGCAGCCGGGCCAGGCGCACCGGCGGCAGGGGCTTGGCCGCATCCACCCAGTACACGCTCTGAGGGCTGCTGTCCCGGGCAAAGACGAAATCCGGCAGCAGGTGGGCGATCAGGCGCTCGGCCAGTTCGATTTCCAGGGGCAGCAGGCAGTCCAGGGAAGAGGCCTGGAACACCAGGACCTTCAGGTATTCCCCTGCCGGGGAAGCGACGCCCCCTTGGCCCGGATACATCTGCAGGCTCTTGTTGGAGAATCCTTCGCTGTCGGCCAGCAGGTAGGGGCGCCCCAGACGGACCCAGTGCTCGTCCGTCACCGGGCCATAGCGGAAGTGGGCCCATTTCAGCTCGGCCCCCAGGGCGGCGATGATGCGGGCCGTGAGCAGGGGCAGATGGGGCTTCAGCTGCTCGGCGTTCTTGTCCTTCTGGCCCGCCGCATCCAGGCAGGCTTCGTAGTGCCGGGCGAGCACGGTCCAGAAACCGTGGATGATGGTCCACAGGCGCTTTTCCTCGGAGCGGGACAGGCGGGGGGAATGCAGGTAGTCCCGGGCCAGGCGCTTCAGATGGGGCTGGGCCGCCTCATCGAGCTGGCGCACCACGGAAAACCGGGCCAGGGCCGGCAGCTCGCCGCCCTGGCAGGATTCCAGCCAGCCCATGATCTCGTCCAGAGCCCGGAAGGCATTGTCCGCCGGCAGTTCGGAGAGCACGCGCTTCAGTTCCCGGGGATCGGCCAGGGGATGGTCTGACTTGCCTTGAAAGAGGTTTTCGAGCATGGACGCAGCGGGGGCAGAGGTTGAATTCCGGGGGATGCGCAAGTATATACCAGCGGTCTGGGCTGCCGGCCTTGGGCTTGGGAAGGGCCTGAATTAGAATGGACCCTCCTTGGACCCGAGCCCCGATTGATTCATGCAAGCCTACCTAGACCTGATGCGCCACGTGCTGGAAAACGGCCAGGACAAATCCGACCGGACCGGAACCGGCACCCGCTCCGTGTTCGGCTGGCAGATGCGCTTCGACCTGGGCCAGGGCTTCCCGGTACTGACCACCAAGAAGCTGCACCTGAAATCCATCATCCACGAGTTGCTGTGGTTCCTCCAAGGCAGCACCAACATCGGCTATCTGAAGGAGAACGGGGTCCGCATCTGGGATGAATGGGCGGACGCGAACGGCGACCTGGGACCGGTGTACGGCCACCAGTGGCGCCACTGGCCCGCCCGGGATGGGGGTGAGATCGACCAGATCGTGCAGCTGGTGCAGAGCCTGAAGCACAATCCGGACTCCCGCCGCCACCTGGTGACCGCCTGGAACCCCACGGACGTGGACCGCATGGCCCTGCCTCCCTGCCACTGCCTGTTCCAGTTCTATGTGGCCGACGGCAGGCTGTCCTGCCAGCTCTACCAGCGCAGCGCCGACATTTTCCTGGGGGTGCCCTTCAACATCGCCTCCTATGCGCTCCTGACCCTGATGCTGGCCCAGGTGTGCGGCTACGCCCCCGGGGATTTCGTGCACACCCTGGGGGATGCCCACCTCTACAGCAACCACTTCGAGCAGGCCCGCCTGCAGCTGAGCCGGGCGCCCAGGCCCCTGCCCCGGATGTGGATCAACCCGGAAGTCACGGACCTGTTCGCCTTCCGTTTCGAGGACTTCCGCCTGGAAGGCTACGACCCCCATCCCCATATCGCCGCCCCGGTGGCCGTCTAGGATGAAACGACACACGCACCTCCCGTTTTCCCCCGGAAAAACGGCCGCGCGGAACTGACCCATGCCCGATCCCAAGACCCGTCCTGCCTGGCAGAGCCTGTTCGCCCACGCCGCCACCCTGCGCCCCCGCCACCTGCGGGAGCTGTTTGCCGAACATCCCCGGCGCTTCGAGGATTTTTCCCTGGGCAGCGGAGCGCTGCTCATGGATTTCTCCAAGCAGCGGATCACCCGGGAAACCCTGGAGCACCTGCACGAACTGGCCCGGGCCTGCGACGTGGAAGGCTGGCGGGAACGGATGCTGGCCGGCGAGCACATCAACCACACGGAAGACCGGGCCGTGCTGCACATGGCCCTGCGCGCCCCGGCCACGGCGGCACTGCCCACCCGGGGGGAATCGGTGCTGCCGGAGGTGCATGCCACCCTGGCGCGTCTGCGGGAGTTCTGCGAAGCCATCCATGGCGGCAGCTGGCGCGGCCATAGCGGCGACCGCATCACCGACGTGGTGAACCTGGGCATAGGCGGCTCCGACCTGGGGCCGCGCATGGTCAGCCGGGCCCTGGCCGCCTACCAGCAGCCGGACCTCAAGGTCCACTATGTTTCCAACATGGACGGGGCCGACCTGGCCCCCCTGCTGGCCCGCCTCAATCCGCGCAGCACCCTGTTCGTGGTGGTGAGCAAGACCTTCGGCACCCAGGAGACCCTGGCCAATGCCCGCACCGCCCGGGCCTGGCTGCAGGCCCACGTGAGCCGGGGCCCGGCGGTGGAGCGGCATTTCGTGGCCGTTTCCAGCAACCTGGAGGCCACGGCGGAATTCGGCATCCCTCCGGCCAACGTGTTCCAGCTCCGCGACTGGGTCGGGGGGCGCTTCTCCCTGTGGTCCCCGGTGGGGCTGTCGATTGCCCTGGCCATCGGCTTTCACCACTTCGAGGCCCTGCTCGCTGGTGCCCATGCCATGGACCAGCATTTCTGCACCGCTCCGGCCCGGGACAACCTGCCCCTGACCCTGGCCCTGCTGGACATCTGGAACATCAACTGCATCGGCGCCCACAGCCACGGGGTGTTTCCCTACAGCCAGTCCCTGGAGCTGTTCCCCGCCTACCTGCAGCAACTGGAGATGGAGAGCACGGGCAAGTCCGTGGATCGCCAGGGCCAGCCCATGGAGCGCAAGAGCTGCCCCATCATCTGGGGCAGTGCCGGCACCAACGGCCAGCATTCCTTCTTCCAGCTGCTGCACCAGGGGGGCCAGCCCATTCCCTGCGACTTCATCCTGCTCAAGGAAGCGGACTTCCCCCTGGCCGGCCACCACGCCCAGTTGCTGGCCAACGGCCTGGCCCAGTCCGCTGCCCTGGCCTTCGGCCAGACTGCCGCCGAAGCCCGGGCCGCCGGCATTCCCGAAGCCCTGGTGCCCTATCGCACCTTCCCCGGCAACCAACCGTCCACCACCTTGCTGCTGGAGCGGCTCGATCCCGGCACCCTGGGCCAGCTGCTGGCCCTCTACGAGCACAAGGTGTTCTGCCAGGCCGTGCTCTGGAACGTCAATGCCTTCGACCAGTGGGGCGTGGAGCTGGGCAAGCAGATGGCCAGCCAGCTGCTGCCCAGCCTGCAGGGAGAATCCTGCCCCGCCCACCTGGATGCTTCCACCCGCGGCCTGCTCCAGGCCCTGCAGTAGGAGAGTTCCCATGCCCCACCGTCCCCGTCTGACCCTGATCGCCGCCGTCGCCCGGGACCGGGTCATCGGTATCGAGAACCGGCTGCCCTGGCACCTGCCCGAGGACCTGCAGCATTTCCGCCGGGTGACCCGGGGCCATCCGGTGATCATGGGTCGCCGCACCTGGGAGTCCCTGCCCGATACCTTCCGCCCCCTGCCCGGCCGCCTGAACATCGTCATCAGCCGCCAGACTGCCTACGAGGCTCCGGGCGCCCAGGTGGTGGACTCCCCGGCAGCCGCTCTGGAGCGGGTGGGCGAGCTGCCGGAAGCCTTCGTGATCGGCGGCGAGCAGCTCTACGCCCAGGCCCTGCCCCTGGCAGACCGGCTGATCCTCACCGAAGTGGAAATGGACGTGGCCGGCGACGCCTGGTTCCCGGCCTTCGACCGCAACCAGTGGCTGGAGACCAGCCGCGAGGTACACGTGAGCAGCGACGGAATCACCTTCGCCTTCGTCACCTACGAACGGGCCTGAGCGCGCCGCCCGCACCGTAACGCCCAGCAAAAAGCCGCGCCCGGAAGCGCGGCTTTTTCATGGCTGCCGTGACGAGATTCAGGCGACGCAGTCCACGTGGTAGCGCCCTTCGGCATCCTTGACCAGGCCATGCACATCGGTCTCGAAGCCGGGGAACTGGCGGTTGAAGTCCCGGGCGAACTGCAGGTAGCGCATGATGGTGCGGTTGAAACGCTCCCCGGGAATCAGCAGGGGAATGCCCGGCGGATAGGGGGTCAGCAGCACGGCGGTGATGCGGCCTTCCAGGTCGTCGATGGCCACCCGCTCGATCTCCCGGTGCGCCATCCGGGCAAAGGCGTCGGCGGGCCGCATGGCCGGCTCCATGCTGGAGAGGTACATCTCGGTGGTGAGCCGGGCCACGTCGTTCTGCTTGTAGACCGCGTGGATCTGCTTGCACAGGTCCTTCAGGCCGACCCGCTCGTAACGGGGGTGCTTGGCGACGAACTCGGGCAGCACCTTCCACAGGGGCTGGTTCTTGTCGTAGTCGTCCTTGAACTGCTGCAGGGCGGTGACCAGGGTGTTCCAGCGGCCCTTGGTGATGCCGATGGTGAACATGATGAAGAAGCTGTACAGGCCGCACTTCTCCACGATCACCCCATGTTCGGCCAGGTACTTGGTGACGATGGCGGCGGGGATGCCGCGCTCGGCGAATTCCCCGTCCACGTCCAGACCCGGGGTGATGATGGTGGCCTTGATGGGGTCGAGCATGTTGAAGCCTTCGGCCAGGTTGCCGAAGCCGTGCCAGCGCTCGCCGGGCTTCAACATCCAGGCTTCCCGCTCCTCGATGCCTTCCTCGGACAGGTCATCCGGGCCCCACACCTTGAACCACCAGCCTTCGCCCCATTCTTCATCCACCTTGCGCATGGCGCGGCGGAAATCCAGGGCCTCGGCGATGGATTCTTCCACCAGGGCGGTGCCGCCAGGCTCTTCCATCATGGCCGCCGCCACATCGCAGGAGGCGATGATCGAGTACTGCGGTGAGGTCGACGTATGCATGAGGTAGGCCTCGTTGAACACATCCCGGTCCAGGTGGCTGTTTTCCGCGTCCTGCACCAGGATCTGGGAGGCCTGGGAGAGGCCGGCCAGGAGCTTGTGGGTGGACTGGGTGGAGAACACCATGGACTCCTTGCAGCGGGGCCGGTCGGCGCCGATGGCGTGGTAGTCGCCATAGAAGTCGTGGAAGGCGGCGTGGGGCAGCCAGGCCTCGTCGAAATGCAGGGTGTCGATCTTGCCGTCCAGCTCTTCCTTGATGGCCTCCACGTTGTAGAGCACCCCGTCGTAGGTGGACTGGGTGATGGTCAGCACCCGGGGCTTGCCCTTGGCTTCCTTGGCGAAGGGGTGGGCGGCGATCTTCTTCTGGATGTTCTCCCAGGTGAATTCGCTCCTGGGAATGGGACCGATGATGCCGTAGTTGTTGCGGGTCGGCATCAGGAACACCGGGATAGCCCCGGTCATCATGATGGCGTGCAGGATGGACTTGTGGCAGTTGCGGTCCACCACCACGATGTCGCCCGGCGCCACGGTGGAGTGCCAGACGATCTTGTTGGAGGTGGAGGTGCCGTTGGTGACGAAGTACAGGTGGTCGCAGTTGAAGATGCGTGCCGCATTGCGCTCGGAGGCCGCCACCGGGCCGGTGTGGTCGAGCAGCTGGCCCAGTTCCTCCACGGCGTTGCAGACGTCGGCGCGCAGCATGTTCTCGCCGAAGAACTGGTGGAACATCTGGCCCACCGGCGACTTCAGGAAAGCCACGCCGCCCGAGTGGCCGGGGCAATGCCAGGAGTAGGAGCCGTCGGCGGCGTAATGGGTCAGGGCCCGGAAGAAGGGCGGCGGCAGGGAATCCAGGTAGGCCTTGGCCTCGCGCACCACGTAGCGGGCAATGAACTCCGGCGTGTCCTCGTACATGTGGATGAAGCCGTGCAGCTCCCGCAGCACGTCGTTGGGAATGTGCCGGGAGGTGCGGGTCTCGCCATGCAGGAAGATGGGGATGTCCGTGTTGCGCAGGCGGATTTCCTGCACGAAGGCGCGCAGCTCGGCGATGGTTTCTTCCGGCTCCAGCACCAGCTCCTCGTCATCGATGGAGAGGATGAAGGCGGAGCCGCGGCTCTGCTGCTGGGCGAAGGAGGTCAGGTCCCCATAGCTGGTGACCCCCAGGACCTCCATGCCCTCTTTCTCGATGGCCCCCGCCAGGGCCCGGATACCGAGACCGGAAGCGTTCTCGGAACGGAAGTCTTCGTCAATGATGATGACCGGAAAATGAAAACGCATGGCAGAGCCCTCGGATTGCAGGCAGTGGATGGAAGATGGCATGACGGGACGCCCAGGTCGATGGAGCCATCGATTGTCGTCCCGTCAGATGAAAGGCAAATGAAACAACTAGATTTTGGGCAGGGTGACGCCCACCTGACCCTGGTACTTGCCGCCCCGGTCCTTGTAGGAGGTCTCGCAGACCTCGTCGGACTCGAAGAAGAGCACCTGGGCGCAGCCCTCGCCGGCGTAGATCTTGGCCGGCAGGGGGGTGGTGTTGGAGAACTCCAGGGTGACGTAGCCTTCCCATTCAGGTTCGAAGGGGGTGACGTTCACGATGATGCCGCAGCGGGCGTAGGTGCTCTTGCCCAGGCAGACGGTGAGCACGCTGCGGGGAATGCGGAAATACTCGACGGTGCGGGCCAGGGCGAAGGAGTTGGGCGGGATGATGCAGACATCCGACTCGATCTCCACGAAGGACTTGGGATCGAAGGCCTTGGGGTCCACCACCGTGGAATTGATGTTGGTGAAGACCTTGAATTCCGGCGCGCAGCGGATGTCGTAGCCGTAGCTGGAGGTGCCGTAGGAGACGATTTTCTGGCCATTGGCTTCGCGCACCAGGCTGGGCTCGAAGGGCTCGATCATGCCGTGCTGCTCCGCCATGCGGCGTATCCACTTGTCTGATTTGATGGCCATGATGGGGCAAATCCGCCGGAAAAAACAAAGGCGGGATTCTAGTACAGGCAGGCGTCACCATGGGCAACTCACTTCAGAATCCGAGAACTTTATTTTCCCTCGACATTTAAGTCTGCCAACCAACCCTCATGAACGTGAGTCCATCAGCCAACACGATTGATTAGAAAGCCCCAAGCACCTCACCACGCACGGCAGCAGCCACAAAGGGGCCGCACGGCCACCGAGAACACTGTCAGCACTGAGCCTTTCAGCTGTCCTCCCAAGGATTAATGAGCCGAAGACCGGTAGCCACGAAATCCTTGGTATTTCGAGTAACAAGTGTGGCTCGGTGTGCAAGGCAGATAGCCGCAATTTGTGCATCGGCAAGCGGCATCCGACGCCCCTCACGCTCGCAGCGAGCCAGTAGCTTGCCTGCGATTGCTGCAGCCTCGCCATCGTAAGCCACGACCTGGCCGCCGAAGTCATCATCCAGCATGGCCGTCACCAGTTCATTGAATCGGCTTTGGCGTTTGCCACTTGGTAAGCGTGCAATGCCATAGAACAACTCCTGCACCGTCACGCTGGTAAGCCATAGCCTAGCCGGGTCTTGTGCATCCACCCAGAGCAATACAGAAGGCTCCGGGGTGGTGCGCATCAGTTCGGACACCACATTGGTATCCAGAACGATCATGTGGTCGTGCCTTCATCGAACCGAGCTGGGCGCGCCGCATCGGTACGTAGGGGAAGATCAATATTAGCGCCGCCTTCGTCCGCAAAGCGGGCCCGTATGCGGCTCCCCAGGCCGCGATCCGGCTTGGAGGGCATCAGCGCCTGGCGCAGGATTTCACGCACTTCCGCTTCCATCGAGCAACCATGACGTGCAGCCACGACACGCAGCTTGTCCTTGATGGCGGAATCCAGGTTTCGAATGGTCAGAGTATTCATGGCGACCTCGCGACATTTAAAGCAACGCTGTCAATGCTAGCACTGTTTGGGAAAGTGGCGCTGCTGCCGGTGCTGAAAGACGACGCACGATGCGTCGCCTTTCTTGCACTGCTGCTCCAGAGTTATTGATCCGGAGAGCAAGATCAGTTGTTCTGTACAACGATGCTGGGGAACTTGGCGCTCATGTCCTTGGCCCGTTCCGCCACCTTGATCGCCACCTGCCGGGCCACGCTCCGGTAGATGTCGGCCGCCGGGGAATCGGGAGCGCCCACCACCGTGGGCTTGCCGCCATCGGCCATCTCCCGGATCTGCAGGTTGAGAGGCAGGCTGCCCAGGAGTTCGGTGCCGTAATCGGCGCACATCTGCTCGGCGCCACCAGTGCCGAAGATGTGTTCCGCATGACCGCAGTTGGAGCACACATGGACGCTCATGTTTTCCACGATGCCCAGGATGGGGATGCCTACCTTCTCGAACATCTTCAGGCCTTTGCGGGCATCGATCAGGGCGATGTCCTGGGGGGTGGTGACGATCACCGCCCCCGTGACCGGTACCTTCTGGGACATGGAGAGCTGGACGTCGCCGGTGCCCGGCGGCATGTCCACCACCAGGTAATCCAGCTCCTTCCAGTTGGTCTCGGTGAGGAGCTGGTCCAGGGCCTGAGCCACCATGGGACCGCGCCACACCATGGGGGTATCCACATCGACCATGAAGCCGATGGACATGGCCTGCACCCCGTAGGCTTCCAGGGGTTCCATGCTGCTGCCGTCCAGGGACACCGGCTGCTGACCGGCCAGGCCCAGCATCTGGGGCTGGGAGGGGCCGTAGATGTCAGCATCCAGGATGCCCACCCTGGCCCCCTCGGCGGCCAGGGCCAGGGCCAGGTTCACGGCCGTGGTGCTCTTGCCCACGCCACCCTTGCCGGAGGCCACGGCAATGATGTTCTTCACCCCGGGCAGGAGCTTCACGCCCCGCTGCACCGCGTGGGCAACGATCTTGCTGTAGACGTGGGCGGAAACATTGCCCACCCCGGGAAGGGCCGAGAGGGCAGCAATCACCGCGCTGCGGATGCCGTCCTCCTGGCTCCGGGCCGGGTAGCCCAGCTCGATGTCCAGGCTCACCCTATCCCCATCGATGCGGATGTTGCGGGCCGCCTTGCTGCTCAGGAAATCCTTGCCCGTATTGGGGTCCAGGACGGACTGCAGGGCGGCTTGCACCGCCTCCAGGGTTACTGCCATGATCTGTTCTCCGTGATTGAAGGTTGCTGCCGTATGGGCTGCCGTTCGACGGCGTTATTTCCGACTTGTTCACTCGAGTTTAAAGAAGTCGTGCTGCAATTGCCACCCTGCCCCCCCACTTCCCTGACTCCGGACTCCCATGGCCCTGATCGAAATCCACTCTGCCGAGGGCATCGGCACCCTGACCCTGAACTACAGCATCAAGCGCAACACCCTTTCGGAAGCCCTGATCGGGGAAATGAGCCGGGCCTTCGCGGCCCTGGAGCAGGAAGGCGTCCGGGTCCTGGTGCTGCGGGCCTACCCGGGCGCCAAGGTCTGGTCCGCCGGTCACAATGTGGATGAGCTGCCCCTGGGAGGCCACGACCCCCTGGGCTGGAAAGACCCCCTGCGCCAGATCATCCGGGAGATCGAGGGCTTTCCCGCCCCGGTCATCGCCATGGTCGAGGGCAGCGTCTGGGGCGGCGCCTGCGAGCTGGTGTTCGCCTGCGACCTGATCATCGCCACAGCCGACGCCACCTTCGCCGCGACGCCGGCCAAGCTGGGTGTGCCCTACAACGCCTCGGGCCTGCTCACCTTCATGAATGCCGCCTCGCCCCAGATCGCCAAGGAAATGCTGTTTACCGGCCGCCCCATCGCCGCCGCCCGCCTGGAACGGCTGGGGGTGGTGAACCACGTGCTGCCCCGGGAGGAGATTGAAACCTTCACCCATGCTCTGGCCCGGGACATCTGCCACAACTCTCCCCTCTCCATTGCCGTGATGAAGGAGCAGATGCGCATCCTCCATGGCGCCCACAGCCTGTCCCCGGCGGACTTCGAGCGCATGCAGGGACTGCGCCGGGTGGTCTACAACAGCGAGGATTACCGGGAGGGCATCCGGGCCTTCAAGGAAAAGCGCAAGCCCCTGTTCCGGGGGGAATGAGCGGGTTTCCGCGCGGCGGGCCCGGCCTTCCATGGGCGGCAAGCCGGGGAATCGGGATGCAAATTCGATTGACAGAAAATCGTTATTTGCTAATATTCCGGCGTTTTTCATTTCCCCGGATTTTCACACCATGCTGCGTTTTGACATCGCTCCCGTCTGCTCCAACGCCTACCGTTTCCAGGCCACCATGAGCTTTGCCATTGCCGCCATCTACCTGTTCACCCCCTACAAGTGGGTGGCCTTCCTGCTGGCTTTCGGCGGCCTCATGCGCGGTTTCGTCTCCCCCCACAAGTGCATTTCCTACAAGCTGTTCGAGGGCATCACCGGCAAGCTGGACTGGCACAAGAAGGTCAATGCCGGCGCCAAGATGTTTGCCGACAAGATCGCCGGCATCGCCGGTCTGGCCATGGCCATCACCTGGATGATGGACTCCGGCGTCGGCGTCATCCCGGCCACCGCCATCCTCATTTTTGCCTTCATCGACCTGGCCACCGGCTTCTGCGCCGCCTGCTGGGCCTATGGGGCCTGGTACAAGATGAAGGCAGCCTGATTCATCGTCTGACCTCCCTTCGGGCGGCCTGCGGGCCGCTTTTTTTGTTTCAGGCCGACCCATCCAGCTCCGGGACATAGGTCCGCACCGTATTGCGGCCCGCCGACTTGGCTGCGTACATGGCCACGTCCGCCCGCCGGATCAGCTCATCCCGGCCCGGACTGTCACCGTCGAACAGGCAGATGCCGATGCTGGCCGTGCAGCAGTAGCGCACCACCTGCTCCCCGCCAGACTCGCCCCGGGGCGTCAGCAGGTAGGGCTCGGCCAGGGTGATGCGGATCTTCTCGGCCACCCCCTCGGCCAGACGGGCTGCCTGGGCCAGGGAGGCCTCCTGCCCATCCACCCCTTCCAGGTTCTGCAGCATCACCACGAACTCGTCGCCGCCCAGGCGCGCCACCGTATCCACCCCCCGCAGACAGAGGCAGAGACGGCGGGCCACCTCCACCAGCAACTCGTCGCCCATGATGTGGCCGTAGCGGTCATTGAGCCCCTTGAACTGGTCCAGATCCAGGAACATCAGGGCCCCCAGCCCCTGGTTACGGAGCGCGGCCGCCAGGGCCTGGTCGAAACGGTCCAGGAACAGGCGCCGGTTGGGCAGGTTGGTGAGCGGGTCATAGAAGGCCAGACGCTGGATCTGCTCCTCCGCCGCCTTGTGCTCGGTGACATCGGTGAAGGCCGCCACATAGTGGGTGGTGGCCCCGCCTGCATCCCGTACGGCCGAAATGGTGGTCCAGGCGGCGTAGAACTCCCCGTTCTTGCGCCGGTTCCAGATTTCCCCCCGCCAGCAGCCTTCCCGGGCCAGTTCCTCCCAGAGGGCCCGGTAGAAGGGCTGGTCGTGGCGGCCCGACTTGAGGAAGGAGGGATTGCGGCCCAGGGCTTCCACATCGCTGTAACCGGTCATTTCGGAGAAGGCCCGGTTGACCCGGATGATGCGGTTGTCGGCATCGGTGATGAAGATGCCCTCCTGGCTCTCGAAGGTAGTGGCGGCAATGCGCAGCTCCGCCTCATTGACCTTGGCCCGGGTCACGTCGGTGATGAAGCCGTACCAGGTGATGACCCCGTCCTCGTCCCGCTCGGGCACTGCGTCCACCAGCAGCCACTTGAGCCCATCCCGGGGATGGTTGATCCGGTACTCGACCCGCCAGGGAGACAGCTCCCGGGCCGAAGTCTGCATGGAAGCGAAGAGCCGCTCCCCATCCTCGGGCAGCATCAGGGCCCGCACCTGGGCGGCGCTGGCCTCCACGGCCTCGGCGCTGACCCCGAAGATGTCCTGGATGGCATCGCTGGCGAAGGGGAAACTGCCATTGCCATCCCCATGCAGCCGGTACTGGAACACCACCCCGGGCACATGGGAGACGATCTTGCGCAGGCGCCGGTTGGCCGCGTGCTCGGCCGCCTGGGCCTCTTCGGCGACGATGGCGGCCAGGAGGCCGTTGAAGGCATGGGCGAGCTGGCCGATCTCGTCTTCCTGCCGGACCGGCAGGGGCTGGCGCGGCAGGGCGCCGCTGCGCATGGCGTCCAGGAGGCCGGAGGCCTCCTCCAGGGGCTTCAGCTGGCGCCGCAGCCACCAGGCGGCCACGCCCCAGGCCACCAGGGTCAGGACCAGGGACACCAGGATCAGGTGGCGCTGCATCTCCCGCACCGGGGCGAAGGCTTCCTCCGCCGGCAGCACCGACTGCATCAGCCAGCCGGTGGAGGGAATGATCCGGCTCGACGAAAGCTCCACCACGCCGCGGGAACTGCGGGCCACCCCGGACCCCTCGTAACCGCCCAGATAGCGGTCATACACCGGATTGATCCCGGGGGCCGGGCCGGGCTGCATCACCCGCCGCTTGTCCGAGGACGTCACATAAACCCGGCTCAAGGGCGCGGTGATGATGAAATCGCCGGTATTGCCGTACTTGGCGGCACTCACGTCGTCGAGAAAATTGGGCATGGCCAGGTTGGTGACCCCGAGCACCAGGCCGAGCACCTGGCCCCTGCCGTCCTTGATGGCCGCCGCCATGGTCACCACCGGCTGGCCGGTGCGCCGCCCCCGCAGGGGATCGGAAACCCGGGACACCCCGTCGTCCAGCACCTGGCGCAGGAAAGCGATGTCGCCGTAGGCGGTACCCACCCGCCCCAGATGTTCGGGAATGCTCGCCACCGCCCGTCCCTCCCGGTCGGTGACGATGGCCCCCCAGTTGAACAGCAGCGGGATCAGCAGGCGCTGCCCCAGATAATCCTGGATCTGCCGGGGCTCCGCCAGCATGGCGGGCCGGATCGCCGCCGCCATGTTTTCCACGGCGGTAAGACGTTCCCGGATGCTGCGATCCACCTCCCGGGCGGCCAGGGAAACCGTGGAGAACTGCTGGGCGGAGATGGTGCCCTCCATGTCCTGGCGCAGGAAATGCCCCATGCCCAGGGTACCCGCCCAGAGGGTGAGCACCACGGTCAGCAGGATACCGACGGTAACCCGGGTGCGCAGGGCGCGCCAGCGGGGCAGGGAAGGCAGAGGAAGCGGCATGGCAGCCAGAATATGAAATGGGTTCACCCCATGATAAGCCGGCCGATAGGCGGATGCACCTGCTGATTTTCCGGGACCCCATTCCCGGTGAACACCTTGGGCAATCCCCGCCGGCACAGTAAAATCATCCTCTTTCCTCAAAATCCGCCGGAAGCGCCATGGCCTCACAACAGCCCCGCAAGATTCTCGTCACCTCCGCCCTGCCCTATGCCAACGGCTCCATCCACCTGGGCCACCTGGTCGAATACATCCAGACCGACATCTGGGTGCGCTTCCAGAAGATGCGCGGCCACGAGTGCTGGTATGTCTGCGCCGACGACACCCACGGCACGCCGATCATGCTGCGGGCCGAGAAGGAAGGCATCACCCCGGAACAGCTGATCGAGCGGGTGCACGGCGAGCATTCCCGGGATTTCGCCGGCTTCCTGGTCAATTTCGACAACTACTACAGCACCAATACCCCCGAGACCCGGGAGTGCGCCAACCTGATCTACGGCCGCCTGAAGGATGCCGGCCTGATCGAGGTGCGCACCATCGAGCAGTACTACGACCCGGTCAAGGAAATGTTCCTGCCCGACCGCTTCATCAAGGGCGAGTGCCCCAAGTGTGGCGCCAAGGACCAGTACGGGGATAACTGTGAGGCCTGCGGCGCCGCCTACACCCCCAATGACCTGAAGCACCCCTACTCCGCCGTCTCCGGCGCCCAGCCGGTGCTGAAGAATTCCGACCACTACTTCTTCAAGCTCTCCGCGCCCCAGTGCCAGGAATTCCTGCGCCGCTGGACCCGGGAGGACGGCCGCCTGCAGCCCGAGGCCGCCAACAAGATGCAGGAATGGCTGGGAGCGGAAGGCGAGAACAAGCTCACCGACTGGGACATCTCCCGGGACGCCCCCTACTTCGGTTTCGAGATTCCCGGCGCCCCGGGCAAGTACTTCTACGTCTGGCTCGACGCCCCCATCGGCTACATGGGCTCCTTCAAGAACCTGTGCGCCAGGCAGGGCCTGAATTTCGACGAATGGTTCAAGCCGGATTCACAAACCGAGCTGTACCACTTCATCGGCAAGGACATCCTCTACTTCCACGCCCTGTTCTGGCCCGCCGAGCTGGCCCACGCCGGTTTCCGCACCCCGAGCCGCATCTTCGCCCACGGCTTCCTGACCGTAGACGGAGCCAAGATGTCCAAGTCCCGGGGCACCTTCATCACCGCCGAAAGCTACCTGGCCCAGGGCCTCAACCCGGAATGGCTGCGCTACTACTTCGCCGGCAAGCTCACCAACACCCTGGAAGACCTGGACCTGAGTCTGGACGACTTCGTCGCCCGGGTGAATTCCGACCTGGTCGGCAAGTACGTGAACATCGCCAGCCGCTCCGCCGGCTTCATCAGCAAGCGCTTCAACGGCCAACTGGCGCCCGCCGACGCCAACCTGCCCGCCATCCGCGCCATCCAGGAGGCCGCGCCGCGCATCGCCGAACTCTTCGAGGCCCGGGAAATCGGCAAGGCCATGCGCGAAGTGATGGCCCTGGCCGACGGCGCCAACCAGTACGTGGACAGCGTCAAACCCTGGGAGCTGGCGAAGCAGGAAGGCAAGGAGACCGAACTGCACGCCGCCTGCTCCAACAGCCTCAACCTGTTCCGCCTGCTCACCGTGCTGCTGAAGCCCGTGCTGCCCGGCGTGGCCGAGAAGGTGGAAGCCTTCCTCAACGTGGCGCCGCTCACCTGGGCCGACGCCGCCACCCTGCTGGCCGGCGGCCACGTGATCCAGCCCTACCAGCACCTGATGACCCGCATCGACCCCAAGCAGGTGGCCGCCCTAGTGGAAGCCAACAAGGCCAGCCTGGCCCCGGCCGACGCTTCTGCCAACACCGCTGCCAACAGCGCCGCCCCCGCCAAGGCCGCCGAGCATTCGCCCCAGCGCCATGGAGAAAAGCAGCAGAACGAGGCCCAGGTGGCCCAGGCCGCCGCCGAAACCGGCCCCCACATTTCCATCGACGACTTCATGAAGGTGGACCTGCGGGTGGCGAAGATCGTCGAAGCCAGCCATGTGGAAGGGGCCGACAAGCTGGTGCGCCTGATGCTCGACATCGGCGAGGAGAAACCCCGCCAGGTGTTCGCCGGCATCAAGGCCGCCTACGACCCGGCCCAGCTGCAAGGGCGTCTGACGGTAATGGTGGCCAACCTGGCGCCGCGCAAGATGAAGTTCGGCATGAGCGAGGGCATGGTGCTGGCGGCTTCCGACCCGGAGGGCAAGACCGGCGGCCTGTACATCCTCTCCCCCGACGCCGGCGCCCAGCCCGGGATGCGGATCAAGTAAGCCAACGTAAGCTTCCTGAAAGGCTGGTGGGCTAGCATCCACGCCCTATGCAAGCCGAATCATCCGCTCCCCGCCTGTTGACGCCGGCCCTGGCCGGCTACCTGCTGGCCGACCTGGCCGGCCTGCTGCTCATCGCCCTGGGCGGCAGCTTCCTGGTCACCGGCTCCCCCCTGATGTTGCTCGGCGTACCCCAGACCCTGCTCGGGGCCATCGGCTGCATCGTGGCCGGCTTCGTGCTCATGCTCTGGGCCCTGGCCCGGGTGCTGGTGGCCGTGGCCAGCCATGCCCAGTTGCGGCAACTCACCCAGACCAAACCCTGATCACCGTGAAAATTCCCTTCCACCCCAAGCTGCTGGATTGTCTTCCCGACTACACCCAGGCGCAGCTGGGGAAGGACGTGGCCGCCGGCATCACCGTCGGCGTCCTGGCCCTGCCCCTCGCCATGGCCTTCGCCATCGCTTCCGGCGCCTCCCCCACCGCCGGCATCTGGACCGCCATCGTCGCCGGCCTGATCACCTCCGCCCTGGGCGGTTCCCGGGTACAGATTGGCGGCCCCACCGGCGCCTTCATTCCCATCGTTTATGGCATCGTCGCCATGTACGGCTTTGGCAACCTGCTCATCGCCACCATGCTGGCCGGGGTGTTCCTGCTCGCCATGGGCATCTTCCGGCTCGGACAGCTGATCCGCTTCATCCCGGTATCGGTGGTGATCGGCTTCACCAACGGTATCGCCGTGGTCATCTTCATGGCCCAGCTCAAGGATTTCCTGGGGCTGCAGATCGCCGAGCTGCCGCCGGAATTCTTCGCCAAGATCAAGGTGCTGGCCGCCAACATCCAGTCGGTGCACCTGCCCACCCTGGCCCTGTCGGTGGCCTCCCTGATCTTCCTGCTGTTCTACAACCGCCTGGCCCAGACCCGGACCCTGGGCTTCCTGCGCCGGGCGCCGGGCCCCCTGGCGGTCCTGGTGCTGGCCACGGCCGCCACGGCCCTGTTCGAACTGCCGGTGGAAACCATAGGCAGCCGCTTTGGCGGCATCCCCCAGGAACTGCCCGCCTTCGCCCTGCCCTCCCTGTCCCTGGAAACCCTGGGCAAGCTGATCTCCCCGGCCATCACCATCGCCCTCCTGGGGGCCATCGAATCCCTGCTCTCGGCCCGGGTGGCGGATACCACCATCGAGGACCGGCATGATCCCAACCAGGAGCTGATGGCCCAGGGCCTGGCCAACATCGCCGCCCCCCTGTTCGGCGGTTTTGCCGCCACCGGTGCCATCGCCCGCACCGCCACCAACATCCGCTCCGGCGGCCGCACCCCCATCGCCGGCATCGTGCATGCCCTGGTGCTGCTGACCATGGTGCTGGTCCTGGCCCCCCTGGCCAGCCACATTCCCCTGGCGGCCCTGTCCGCCATCGTGGTGGTGGTGGCCATCAACATGGGGGAATGGCACGAGTTCAAGAAGCTGCGCCGCTTCTCCAACAATTACCGGGCCATCCTGCTGTCCACCTTCTTCGTCACCGTGGTCTTCGATCTGACCATCGCCGTGGAGCTGGGCATGGTGCTGGCCTGCCTGTTCTTCATCTACCGGATGTCGGAACTGACCCGCATCGAGCGCCTGCCCCTGAAGGAACATGAGCAGGAACCCGCCTTCCTGTACCCGGACGGCAGCCTGCGCATCACCGCCTGGCGGCTCTACGGCTCCCTGTTCTTCGGCGCCGTCAACAAACTGGAAATCCTGCTCGATCCCCACGCTGGCCACCCGGAAGTGGTGATCCTGGACATGCAAAGCCTGATCCAGCTCGACACCACCGGCCTGGAAGGCCTGGAAAACCTGCTCGGCAAGCTGAAGAAGCGGGGCTGCACCCTGCTGGTGTGCGGCCTCAATTCCCAGCCCGGCTCCCTGCTCTACCGCTCCGGCTTCATCGACCACCTGGGCGACGAGAACGTCTGCACCACGCTCACGGATGCCCTGGCCCGTGCCGAATACCTGCTCCCTCCCCTCCAGGAAGATGAAGTCTGAAACCATGCACCTGCTGATTTCCGGCCACGTCCAGGGGGTCGGCTACCGGGCCAGCCTGCAGCGGGAGGCCACGGCCCGGCATATCGAAGGCTGGGTGCGCAACCTGGCAAGCGGCCAGGTGGAAGCCCTGGTCTGCGGCTCCCCCTTCGCCATCGACTCCCTGCTGGACTGGGCCCGCCAGGGCCCCCCGGGCGCCCGGGTCGACGAAGTCGGCTGCGCCCCCAGCAGCGCTGGCGTCCCCCCCGGCTATGGCTTCCAGGTACACCCCAATCCCTGAAGGCCCCAGCCGCAGCCATCACCCTGTCATTTGACAGGGCCGAACTCCCTTCGCTACATTCCCCGGCTCTTCCCCAACCCACAAGGAGATTCCCATGGCCGTCCTCGTAGGCAAGCAAGCCCCTGACTTCACCGCCACCGCCGTGTTCGGCGACAACCAGATCAAGGATCTGAAGCTGTCCGACTACCGCGGCAAGTACGTGGTGATGTTCTTCTACCCCCTGGATTTCACCTTCGTCTGCCCCTCGGAGCTGATCGCCTTCGACCACCGCCTGGACGAGTTCAAGAAGCGCAACGTGGAAGTAATCGGCGTCTCCATCGACTCCCAGTTCACCCACCTGGCCTGGAAGAACACCCCGGTGGAAAAGGGCGGCATCGGCCAGGTCCAGTACCCCATGGTGGCTGACGTGAAGCACGAAATCTGCCGCGCCTACGACGTGGAGTTCGATGCCGCCGGCGTCGCCTTCCGGGGCTCCTTCCTGATCGACAAGGCGGGCGTGGTGCGCCACCAGGTGGTCAACGACCTGCCCCTGGGCCGCAATGTGGATGAGATGATCCGCATGGTGGATGCCCTGCAGTTCACCGAAGAGCACGGCGAAGTCTGTCCCGCCGGCTGGCAGAAGGGCAAGAAGGGCATGAACGCCTCTCCCGAAGGTGTGGCCCAGTACCTGGCCGAGAACGCCCAGGCCCTGTAATCCCCCGCAAGTGCTGGAAACGCCAAGGCCGCCCACGGGCGGCCTTGCTTTTACTGGCGCAGGAAAAAATCAGAACAGGCTGGCGTGAGGCTGACAGCAGGACAGGTGACCGGACAGGACCACCTGGTTGCGGCCCTGGCGCTTGGCCACGTAAAGGGCCTCGTCCGCGGCCTCGAGCAGGGCTTCCAGGCAGCGGGGCTGGCAATCGAGACAGGCCGCCACCCCGGCGCTGTAGGTGACCCGGAACGAGCCGCCGGGAACACTGAAGGAAATGCGGGAGAAATCTTCCCGGATCCGGTCCAGGATTTCCTTGGCATCCGCCGGGCTGACCCCCACCAGACCCAGCACGAATTCCTCGCCGCCGTAACGGCCGACGATGTCGCCCCGGCGCAGGCGCTGCTTGAGCAGCCAGGCCAGGCTGCGGATCACCTGATCCCCCACCGGATGCCCGTGACTGTCATTGACGCCCTTGAAATGGTCGATGTCGAGCATGGCCACGGCCACGCTGTCGCCGCCATTCTGGACAGCCTCCAGAGCCACCGCCAGGGCCTGCTTGGTGCTGGTGTGATTGAGCAGCCCGGTCAGGCTGTCGTTCAGCATGGAACGGCGCAGGGCCCGGTAGCGGTCGATCTTGCTCTTCACCACGGCATTCATTACCACCGGGTTGAAGGGCTTGGTGAGGAAATGGTCCCCCCCCAGGCGCAGGGCATCCACCTGCAGGCCGATGTCGGTCTCGCCGGAGAGATAGACGATGGGAATACTGAGGAATTCGTCGTGCTGGCGGATCACCCGGGCCGCCTCCACCCCCGTGCAGCAGGGCATGTACATGTCCATCAGGATCAGGTCGGGCTGGAACTGGCGGATGGCGGCCAGGGACAGGGAAGGATCATGCAAAACCCGGGTGGCAATGCCGTTTTCTTCCAGGCTGCGGCAGATCACCCGGGCGGCGGTGCGGGAATCCTCCACCACCAGCACCCGGTAGGGATCCTGTTCGCTGCTGCCGTTACGCTCCAGCACCTGCCCCACCACCCGCTGCAGGGGCGTGCCCTGGGTCAGACAATGATCGGCGCCGGCCCGCAGGGCCCGGTCCAGGGCCACGAAGTCCTCGGGCACCCCGAGGCAGATGATCTGGGCCAGGGGCCGCCGCTCACGCAGCTGGTTCAGGGCCCCGAGCCATGAGGAAATAGCCAGTCCCCCCAGGTCCACCAGGAAAACGCTGTCATCGGCGTCATCGGCCGTGGGCATCTCCCAGTTGCCCTGATGCACCGAAATGCCGAAGTAGCCGAGCTGGGAAACCAGCTCCTCCCAATGGGTCCCGGCCTCGCCGATCAGGGAGACGTGGGCCGTGACCGGCTGCACCTCGGGCAGGGGAGCGCCATCCTGTTCCCGGCGTTCCTGCAGCATCTCGCTGACGCCCGCATAGTGGCGCAGCAGTTCGCCCAGCCGGGCCACCCGCTGGCTCAGTTCCTCCATCACCTTGGCGGAAACCGGGTGGCTGGCTTCGTCCCCGAACAGGGCCAGGGCCTGCTGCTCCAGCTGGCGACTGGCGTGCAACAGCCCAGTCAGGGACTTGTCGATGAGAAAGTCCGTGAGGCTGTTGAGCAATAGCGCAAACTCGACGAAATTGTCGAAGCTGGGAAGGGCCTGGTAATGGGACCAGGCAAGCTGTATGGCTTTTTCCTTCTGCTGCAGGGCGGATATGGGAACCATGATAGCCCGCTAGTCTAGACTGCCCCCTCTGGCGTGACAAGCTAGACCAAAGTAGGGTAAGGCCGGTCGGTGAGCTTCAAGCGTACACGATTTCCACGTTTTCCGGGGCCAGCCAGGCCTGCAGGTCCTGCAGCAGGCCATCTTCCAGGCTGACCCGGTAGGCGGGCCCCAGGACCAACTCGCAGGCGGCCTTGCTGTTGCGGTAGTGGATGCGCACGGCGGCGGTACCGGGGAACGGGGCCAGGAGCACCTTCAAGCGCGCCACATCGGCCTGGCCGTTCATCTTCAGGACCAGGTTGCGGGCAAAACGGGCCCGGGCCTCGCCCAGGGTCATGAGCTTGTCGGCCACCACCCGGTTGCCGCCGGAAAAGTCGTCGTAACTGACCTTGCCTTCCACCACCAGCACCTCGTCGGTGATGATCTTGCGCCGCTCGGCTTCGAACAGTTCGTTGAAGACGGAGACTTCGACCATGCCGGTGCCGTCGTCGAGCTGCAGGAACAGCATCTTGCCCCGCTTGGTCATCTGGGTGCGCACCCCCATCACGATCCCGGCCAGGGTGGTCAGCTCCTTGGCCGGCTCCAGCTGGTTGAGGCGGCGACGCACGAAGCGGGACAGCTCCCTCTTGACGCTGTCGTAGGGGTGGCCGGAGAAGAAGAAGCCCAGGGCCTGCTTCTCCTGCATCAGCTTTTCCTTGTCGCTCCAGGGCTGGGCCTGGACGTACTGGGGTGCGTGCTCCTCGGCGGCCGGACCGGACTCGAACAGGCTCACCTGCAGGGCGTGCCGCTCCGCCTGCTCCGCCGCCTCCATGGCCAGGCCCACCGAGGAAAGCAGCTTGTTGCGGTCCGGGTCAATGCTGTCGAAGGCGCCGGCCTTGATCAGGGCCTCGATGGTGCGGCGGTTCACCTGGCGCTTGTCCACCCGCTTGCAGAAATCGAACAGGTCCTTGAAGGGGCCATTCTTCTCCCGGGCTGCCAGGATCACGTTCACCGCCTGCTCGCCGGTGCCCTTGATGGCCCCCAGGCCGTAGCGGATGGTCTTGCGGTCCACGGGCTCGAAGCGGTAGGCCGAGGCATTCACGTCCGGCCCGAGCATGGTGAGCTTGTTGAGCAGGCAGTCCTCGTAGAAGATCTTCACCGTATCGGTGTTGTCCATGTCCGAGGACAGGGTGGCCGCCATGAAGGCCGAGCAGTGATGGGCCTTGAGCCAGGCCGTGTGGTAGGTGACCACGGCGTAGGCGGCGGTGTGGGACTTGTTGAAGCCGTACTCCGCGAACTTGGTCATCAGGTCGAAGAGCTGTTCGGCCAGGGCCGGGTCATAGCCCTTCTTGGCCGCCCCTTCGGCGATGGTGGCCCGGTGCTTGGCCATTTCCTCGGGCTTCTTCTTACCCATGGCCCGGCGCAGCATGTCGGCGCCCCCCAGGGTGTAGCCGCCGATGATCTGGGAAATCTGCATCACCTGTTCCTGATACACGATCACCCCGTAGGTGGGGGAGAGGCAGCCGGTCAGGTCCGGGTGGAAGTAGTCGATGGCCTGCTGGCCTTTTTTACGCAGGATGAAGTCATCCACCATCCCGGAGCCCAGGGGGCCGGGACGGTACAGGGCGAGCACGGCGATGATGTCTTCGAAGCGGTCGGGGGCCAGCTTCTTCAAGAGCTTCTTCATGCCGTCCGATTCCACCTGGAAGATCGCCGTGGTGTTGGCGTCCTTGAGAATCTGGTAGGCGGCGGGGTCCTCGAAGCCCAGGCTCATCAGGTCGAGCTGCTCCCCGGTGAGACGCTGCACGTATTCCAGGGCCAGCTTGATGATGGTGAGGTTCCTGAGGCCGAGGAAGTCGAACTTCACCAGGCCGGCCTTTTCCACGTCGTCCTTGTCGAACTGGGAGACCGGGGAAGCATCGTTGCCGGTGGCCTGGTAGATGGGACAGAAGTCGGTGATGCGGCCCGGGGCGATCAGCACGCCCCCGGCGTGCATGCCCACGTTGCGGGTCAGGTCCTCGAGGCGCTGGGCCAGGTCGAACAGTTCCCGCACCGATTCCCCGTCCTGCTCGTCGGCCATCATCTCCTTCAGGGCCGGCTCCTGCTCCAGGGCCTCGGCCAGGGACACAGGCTTGTTCTGCACCACCGGGATCAGCTTGGAGATCCGGTCGCACATGGAATAGGGCAGATCCAGCACCCGCCCCACGTCCCGCACCACGGCCTTGGAAGACATGGTGCCGAAGGTGGCGATCTGGGACACGGCATCGGCCCCGTAGCGCTGGCGCACGTACTCGATCACCCGCCAGCGGTTGTCCTGACAGAAGTCGATGTCGAAGTCGGGCATGGACACCCGCTCCGGGTTCAGGAAGCGCTCGAACAGCAGGGCGTACTGGAGCGGGTCCAGGTCGGTGATGCCGAGACTGTAGGCCACCAGGGAGCCGGCCCCGGACCCCCGGCCCGGGCCCACGGGCACCCCGTTGTTCTTGCCCCAGTTGATGAAGTCCGCCACGATCAGGAAGTAGCCGGGAAAGCCCATCTGCACGATGGTGTCGGTCTCGATCTGCAGGCGCCGGTCATACTCGGGGCGGCGCTCGGCGCGCAGGGCCGGGTCGGGGAACAGCTGCTCCAGACGTTTCTCCAGCCCTTCCCTGGCCTGCTGGATCAGGTAGTCATCCAGACTCATGCCCTCGGGCGTGGGAAATTGGGGCAGGAAGTTCTTGCCCAGGGTCATCTCGATGTTGCAGCGCTTGGCGATCTCCACCGTGTTTTCCAGGGCCGCCGGCAGGTCGGCGAACAGCTCCGCCATCTGGGCCTGGGTCTTGAAATACTGCTCCGGGGTGAAAGGCCGGGGCCGGCGGGTATCTCCCAGGGTGTAGCCCTCGGCGATGCAGACCCGGGCTTCGTGGGCGGTGAAGTCGTCCTGCTCGAGGAACTGGACCGGATGGGTGGCCACCAGGGGCAATTCCAGTTCGGCGGCCAGATCGGCAGTGGCCTGCACCAGGGCTTCCGCCTGGGGCTGGCCGTAGCGCTGCACTTCCAGATAGAAGGCGCCGGGGAACAGGGCTTCCCAGGCCAGGGCCCGCTCCTGGGCCAGCTTGCTGTTGCCGGCCAGCAGAGCCTCGCCCACATCGCCCAGATGGGCCCCGGAAAGGGCGATCAGGCCGTCGCAGCCGATGCTGGAGAACCATTCCCGCTGCAGTTCCGCCTTGTCGCGCCGGTTGTCCACCGTGTAAGCCCTGGTCAGCAGCTCGGAGAGCTGCAGGTAGCCCTGGCGGTTTTTCACCAGGAGCAGCAGACGCTGGGGCCGGTCCGGCTCCTCCGGGTTGGCGATCCAGCAGTCGGCGCCGGCAATGGGTTTGACCCCCTTGCCCCGGGCGCCGGTATAGAACTTCACCAGGCCGAACAGATTCATCAGATCGGTGAGGGCCAGGGCCGGCATGCCATCCCCTGCCGCCCGCTTGACCGCATCCCCCACCCGCAGGATGCCGTCGGTGATGGAATACTCGCTGTGGATGCGCAGGTGGATGAACTGGGGCGTGGTCATGGGCTGATTTTCCTGGGGGCCGCCATTTTACCCCGCCCACCGGGAGACATATAGAATGGAATCCAAGGGAGAACTCATGACCGATAGACTTGCTGCACCAGAACACCCCGGGCGTCGCCGCTGGCTGGGCCTGGGTGCCGCCAGCCTGCTGCTGGCAGCCTGCGGCCGGGAGCCCGAGGCCGGCTACACACCCCGCTTCGGTCCGGCGCCCCAGGACCGGGAACGGGTCTATGTGTTCGGCGTGCATCCCCTGCACAATCCCCGGCGCCTGTTCGAAGTCTATGGTCCGCTGATGAACCTGCTCAGTGAGCGTATCGCCATCGCCAATTTCCGCCTCGAAGCCTCCCGGGATTACGCCGATTACGACCGCAAGCTGGCCACCCGGCAGTTCGACCTGGCCCTGCCCAACCCCTACCAGACCCTGAAGGCCATGGAACGGGGTTACCGGGTGTTTGCCAAGATGGGGGATGACCGCAACTTCCGCGGCATCATCCTGGTCAGGAGGGACAGCGACATCCGCCGGGTCGAGGACCTGCGCGGCCGGGCCGTGAGCTACCCGGCCCCCACGGCCCTGGCCGCCACCATGCTGCCCCAGTACTACCTGCACACCCATGGCCTGGATGTGAACAAGGACATCGAAAACCGCTACGTGGGCTCCCAGGAATCCTCCATCCTCAACGTGTTCCAGGGCCACACCGCCGCTGGCGCCACCTGGCCGTTGCCCTGGCAGGCCCTCTCCCGGGAGCGGCCGGAACTGGCCCAGGCCCTGGAAGTGAAGTGGGAGACGGAGACCCTGCCCAACAACAGCCTGATGGCCCGTAACGACGTACCGGAAGCCGTAGTGAGCGCCGTCCGGCAACAGTTGCTGCAGCTCCAGGACAGCCCCGAGGGTAAGGCCATACTGGCCCGCCTGCCCCTGTCCCGCTTTGAAGCCGCCGATGACGCCACCTATGCGCCGGTGCGGGAGTTCATCCACCGTTTCAGCACGACCGTGCGCCCCCTGGAATGACGGCCATGCCCCCCATCGCCGCCGCCCTGCGCCGCTTCTGGATCGGTTCCCTGCAACGCCAGCTGGTCCTGGGCATCGTCCTGGTGCATGCCCTGCTGATGGGCATCTTCGTCTTCGAGCTGGTGCAGCGGGAGCAGGCCTTCCTGCAGCAGCAGTCCCGGGACCAGGCCGCCAGTCTGGCCCGCACCCTGGCCACCAACAGTACCGTATGGGTGCTGGCCAGCGACCTGGCCGGCCTGGATGAACTGATCCGCTCCGTGGACCGCTATCCGGACCTGCGCTACGCCATGCTGGTGGACGCGGAAGGCCGGGTCCTGGCCCACAGCCGCTCGGACATCGCCGGCCAGTATCTGCTCGACCCGGTCAGCCAGCGACTCCTCAACGCCCCCTCGGAAACCCAGCTCCTGTACAAGGACGGGCAACTGGTGGACGTAGCGGAGCCGGTGCTGGTGGGCGAGGAGCGCCTGGGCTGGGCCCGGGTGGGGCTGGGCCAGGACCGGGTCCGGGAAAACCTGGCCCAGGTGGCCCGGCACGGGCTGCTGTTCGCCGCCATCGCCGTCCTGGCCGGAATCCTGTTTGCCTGGTTCATGGCCCGAGGGCTGACCCGGGACATCTCCACCCTGGTGCACACCGCCGAAGGCATACGCCAGGGGCGCCGGGATCAGCGGGCGGAACTGGACCGGCCCGACGAGCTGGGACAACTGGCGGCGGACTTCAACCTGATGCTCGACAACCTGACGGAACGGGAGCGCCGGCTGCAGGCCAAGACCGAGGAACTGTCGCGCTCCAACGCCGAGCTGGAACGCTTTGCCTACGTGGCCTCCCATGACCTGCAGGAACCCCTGCGCATGGTGGGCAGCTACGTGCAGCTCCTGGCCCGGCGCTATCAGGGCAAACTGGACGCGGACGCGGACGATTTCATCCACTACGCCGTGGATGGGGCCACCCGCATGCAGCAGCTGATCAACGACCTGCTCGCCTATTCCCGGGTCGGCACCCGGGGCGGCGAAATCCTGCCCACGGACAGCAACCGGGTGCTGGACTCGGCCCTGTTCAACCTGGGCCACGCCATCGAGGCCAGCGGCGCCCGGATCGAGCGGGAAGGCCTGCCTACCCTGCCGGCGGATGCCAGCCAGCTCACCCAGGTGCTGCAGAACCTGATCGGCAACGCTCTCAAGTTCAAGGGAGAAACGGCGCCGGAAATCCACATCAGCGCCCGGGACGAGGGGGAGTTCTGGCGCTTCTCGGTGCGCGACAACGGCATCGGCATCGACCCCGCCCAGTCGGAGCGGGTGTTCCAGATATTTCAGCGCCTGCACACCCGGGAGGAATACCCGGGCACGGGCATCGGCCTGTCCATCTGCAAACGCATTGTCGAGCGGCATGGCGGGCAGATCGGCGTGCTCTCGGCCCCTGGAGCGGGCGCAGAGTTCTGGTTTACACTGCCGAAAATCGCAAAACAGGAACATCTTGATGTTTGATGCCGACGAACGCTGCCCGGTGGACATCCTGCTGGTGGAGGACAACCCCGGCGACGTGCGCCTCACCGTGGAAGCCCTGCGGGAGAGCAAGGTCCTCGCCAATCTGCAGGTAGCCCGGGACGGCATCGAAGCCCTGGCCATGCTGCGCCGGGAAGGCCCCCACGCCGATGCCCGGCGCCCGGACCTGATCCTGCTGGACCTGAACCTGCCCCGCCTGGACGGCCGCCAGGTCCTGGAAACCATCAAGGCCGACACGGACCTGCGCCAGATTCCCGTGGTCATCCTCACCACCTCGGCCGCCGAGCAGGACATCCTCCAGGCCTACAACCTCCATGCCAACTGCTACATCACCAAGCCGGTGGACATGGACCAGTTCATCCGTGTGGTCCAGGCCATAGACAATTTCTGGCTCACTGTCGTGCGCCTGCCCAAGATCGATTGATCCGGTCTCCATGACGACCCAGCCCATCCGCCTGCTGCTGATCGAAGACAACCCCGGGGACGCCCGCCTGATCCAGGAGACCCTCAGGGATGCCCCGGTCAATGTGGAACTGGAGCACGCCGACAGCCTCAAGAAAGGCTTCGCCCTCCTGGACGAATGGCGTTTCGATGCAGTGCTGCTCGATCTATCCCTGCCCGACAGTCACGGCCTGGGGACCGTATCGCGCACCCGGCAGCAGGCCCCGGAACTGCCCATCGTGGTGCTCACCGGCCTCAATGACGAAACCACCGCCCTACAGGCCATGCGCGAAGGGGCCCAGGACTACCTGATCAAGGGTCACGTGGACAGTGCCCTGCTGCTCAGGGCCATCCGCTACGCCATCGAGCGCAACCGCATGCAGTCGGCCCTGCACGCCCTCTCCCTGCTGGACGACCTGACCGGCATCTACAACCGGCGCGGCTTCATGACCCTGGCCGAGCACCAGATGAAGCTGGCCCGGCGGCGCCTGGTGGGCTTCTACCTGATCTTCATCGACCTGGACGGCATGAAGCTGATCAACGACCAGTACGGCCACCCGGCCGGAGACCGGGCCCTGATCGCCACCGCCCAGCTGCTGTCCGACACTTTCCGGGGTTCCGACGTGGTGGCGCGCATGGGCGGTGACGAGTTCGCCGTGGTCACCACGGAGGCCAACGGCCATGGCCCGGCTCCCATCATCGCCCGCCTGGAAACGGCCGTATGCCGTTACAATGCCCAGCACCCTGCCGACCCTCCCCTGTCCATCAGCTGTGGCGCCGTATTCTTCGACCCGGAACAGGAAGTACCGCTGGAAAACCTGATCGAGGAAGCCGACCGGATCATGTACGAAAACAAACGCGCCAAGGCCGCCTGCCGCTGAGCCCCCGTTTCCTCCCCTCCATCCCCCTTGCCACCTGAAACCGTAGAGAACCCGCCATGGCCGGAGCCAGCCTGCTTGCCCTGATCGACGATATCGCCACCATCCTGGATGACGTGGCCGTGATGACCAAAGTTGCCGCCAAGAAAACCGCCGGCGTCCTGGGGGACGACCTGGCCCTCAATGCCCAGCAGGTGTCCGGCGTCCGGGCCGAACGGGAGCTGCCCGTGGTCTGGGCCGTGGGCGTGGGCTCCCTGCGCAACAAGGTGATCCTGGTTCCCGCCGCCCTGGCCATCAGCGCCTTCCTGCCCTGGGCCATCACCCCGCTGTTGATGCTGGGCGGCCTGTTCCTGTGCTTCGAAGGCACTGAGAAACTGGCGCACAAGTTCCTGCACAGCGCCGCCGAGGACGAGGCCCACCACGCCGAACAGCTGGCCGCCCTGGCCGACGCCCAGGTGGACCTGGTGGCCTTGGAGAAGGAGAAGATCCAGGGCGCCATCCGCACCGACTTCGTGCTCTCCGCCGAAATCATCGTCATCGCCCTGGGCACCGTGGCCGACCAGTCCTTCGGCACCCAGCTCGCCGTCCTGAGCGGCATCGCCCTGATCATCACCGTGGCGGTGTACGGCCTCGTCGCCGGCATCGTCAAGATGGACGACCTGGGCCTGCACCTGACCCGCAAAGCCAGCAGTACGGCCCAGGCCGTCGGGCGTTTTCTGCTGCTGGCGGCTCCGAAGCTGATGAAGCTGCTCACCATCGTCGGCACGGCGGCCATGTTCATGGTGGGCGGGGGCATTCTCACCCACGGCATTCCCGGCGCCCACGACCTGATCCATCATCTGACCGAAGCCGCCGGCCCCCTGGGACTGGCAGTCCCCACCCTGCTGGACATGCTCACCGGCCTGCTGGCGGGCGCGCTGGTCCTGGCCCTGGTCACCCTGGGCCAACGCCTGCGCCCGGGCCAGACCACCTGAACCCCGGGAGCGGGGCCGCCCGGCCCCGCATCCGGCTTGCCCGGCCGGTGCCGGGCGCTTAAGATGCGCTTCTTTGCCTCCGGGCGGCCCCGCCCGCCCCCCCGGTCGATGTCCCATCACTGCCGCTTTTCCCACCGTCCGGCCCTTCCTCCCCCCCTGCCTCTGCATCTCTGGCTCGCCCTGCTGTGTACCGCTGCCCTGGTTCTGGGTCTGGGCATCTGGGAACCCACGGCGCTGACCGGCAAGGATGAATTCTTCCTGGGCCTGCGCACCCCCATGGAAATGATGGAGCGCCAGGAATGGCTGGTGCCTTTCCTGGACGGGGCGCCGCGCATCCGCAAGCCGCCCCTGCTCTACTGGCTGGCCCGGGCCAGCTACGAAACCTTCGGCATCTCCCTGTTCAGCGCCCGCCTGGTAACCGTGCTCTGTGCCACGGCCCTGGTGGCCGCCACCGTCGCCATCGGGCGCCGCCTGCTGCTCGACAACCAGGCGGCTCTGGGCGCCGGGGTGCTGCTGCTCACCTGCCTGGGCATGGCCTCCGAATCCCGCCGGCTGATGCTGGACATCCCCGTGGCCGCCTTTTCCGCCTGGGCCTTCTGGGCCTTCCTGGTGTGGCAGGAGCGCCTGAAGCTACGCTGGCTGCTGCTGGCGGCCCTGTTCCTGGGCGCCGGCTTCCTGGTCAAGGGCCCCATCGTCGCCCTGGTCTGCGGCGGCGGCATGCTTGGCCTCATGGCGGCCCGCCGCTTCTCCTGGAACGAGCTGCTTTCCCGCTGGCCGGCCGTGCTCACGGCCCTGCTGTTGCTGGCAGCCGTGGCCCTGCCCTGGTTCCTGCTGGTCAGAGAGCTGCACCCGGAAGCCGCGGCCCTGGTCTACGCCGACGAGATGGAAGCCCGGCAGCTGGCCAGCTTCTCCCTGGACATGCTCCCCGGCCTGCTGCAGATCGCCCTGCCCTGGTCCTTCGTGGCCCTGGCCCTGATCTGGCAGGGACGCCGGGCCATCTGGCACGAGGCCGGCCCGGAACGGCTACTGCTGGTCTGGCTGCTGGCCACCTGCCTGCCTTTCCTGCTGGTGCGCACCTTCGACCGTTACCTGGTGGGCTCCCTGGTGCCCCTGGCCCTGTTCCTGGCCTGGCAGCTGCGGAACAGCGCCCACCTGCCCCCCTGGACAGCCCGGCTCGGCATGGGCATCGCCGTGCTGTTCGGCGCCCTGCTGGCAGCCCTGGCCTGGCGCTTCCAGCTCGGAGGCTGGTACTGGTGGCTGCCCGCCGCCCTGTACTTCGTCTGGGCCTGGGGTGGCCGACGGGAGCGCCTGCACTGGCTGGCCGCCCCCCTGCTGTACTGGATCGCCCTGCTCTGGGGCCTGTTCCCGGCCCTGGGGGTCAATGCCGTGCCGCCCCAGGTTCTGCAGATGGGGCAGAGCGGCCGGGCCATCGCCATGTATGACGGACCGCAACCCGCCCTGCTGCCCATCCTCAGCGGCCGTACCCTGGCCCACTGGCCCCGGGTGGATGCGGCCCGGGCCCAGGCCCTGATGGCTGCCGACGGCCGGGTGTTCGTCGAACACGAGGACCTGCCCCGGCTGCAGCGGCAACTGGCGGAAGCGGGCCTGATGGCCCTGCCCGAAGGGGAATACCGGGTCCTGGCCAGCCACGGTTCCGGCCTCCGTTTCGCCCGCCAGGGCGTCCGGCGCAGCGACTGGGAACAGGCCTGGCAGACCCGGGACCCGGCGCCCCTGATGACCACCATCCACTGGCTGCGCCTGGCCCCCCTGAGCGCCCCCCTGGCCGGAACCGGGCAACCGTGAGTCCGGTGCCGCGACTGGCCCTGGCCTTCGCCCTGGGGGTCCTGGGCTGGAGTGCCTGGCAGGCTCCCCGGCCGCCAGCCCCCGAGTTCCTCCTGGCCGCCCCCGGGGCAGCGCCGGCCCGGACGAGCGTGCCCCCGCCCACCAGCAGCATTCCCGGCTTCCAGGCGGAGCTGCTGCCGCAAGCTGCGGCCTCGGCCCACGCCGCCAGTCTGGCCCAGCTGCCCGACGGCACCCTGCTGGCCGCCTGGTTTGCCGGCAGCCGGGAAGGGGCCGCCGACGTGGCCATCTACCTGAGCCGCCGGGCCGCCACGCCCGGGGCTGCCTGGAGCCCTCCCGAAGCCATCGCCAGCCGCAGCGGTACGGCCCGGGAGCTGCGCCGCCACCTGCGCAAGCTAGGCAACCCGGTGCTGCATGTGGCGCCCGACGGGCGGCTGCAGCTCTATTTCGTCAGTGTCTCCCTGGGCGGCTGGGCCGGCAGCTCCATCAATCTCAAGGAATCCCGGGACGGGGGCCGGACCTGGAGCCCGGCGGTGAAGCTGGTCACCAGCCCCTTCTTCAACATCAGTACCCTGGTGCGCACCCCGCCCCTGGCCCTGGCCGACGGGGGCCTGGGCCTGCCCGCCTATCACGAATTCGTGGCCAAGCAGGGGGAATGGCTGCACCTGGGACCCGACGGCCGCCTGCTGGACAAGGTGCGCATGCCCCAGGAACGGGCGACCCTGCAACCCGCCGCGGTGCCCCTGGACCGGCACCGGGCCCTGGCCCTGCTGCGCGATGCAGGGCCAGGGCAAGGCCATGTCCTGGCCGCCGCCAGCGACGATGGCGGCAGCACCTGGGCGGCTGCCCCGGCCTTGCCCCTGGGCAATCCCAATGCCTCGGTGGCCCTGCTGCGCCTGGACGACGGCCAGCTGCTGCTGGCCAACAACCCGGGGCCCGGGCGCAGCCGCCTGGAGCTGGCCCTGTCCCCGGACCAGGGACAGAGCTGGCTGCCCCTGGGAGCCGTGGAGGCCGCTTCCGAGCAGGACGACAAGAACGCCGAGTTTTCCTACCCCAGCCTGCTCCAGGCCCGAGACGGCAGCATCCACCTGGCCTATACCTGGCGGCGCCAGGGCATCCGCCACCTGAGCTTCAACAGGGCCTGGCTGGAAGCCCGCCTGAAGGCCCCGGAACTGCCCCTGCTGGAGGGCCGGCCATGAACTTCGGCAACCCTCAGATCGCCCTCTACGGCTGGCTGGCCCAGGGGCTGTTGCTGGCGGCCCTGGCGGCCACCGGAATCGCTGGGGCCCGGGCCCGGGGCTGGCGCTTGCCGGAGCACGTCGCCCCGCTGCTCTGCCTCTGCGCCGGCATCGCTGCCTTCCTGCCCCTGCCCCCCGTGGGCGACCTGGCGGCCTGGAGCCACGGCGTCCTGGGAGCGCCATCCTTCACCCTGGTGCAGCTGGCCCTGCTACGGGTCCTGGGCCGGCCCCTGCCGCCCCCGCCGGGGCGGGGCCCCGGAGCCCTGCTGCTGCTCCTGGCCCTGCTCTTCTACCTGACTGCCCTGGGCCTGGGCCCCCTGGACCCCTACGGCTGGGGCTTCCACCCCCACTTCCTGTTTGCCGCCCTGCTGCCCCTGTTCATCTTTCTCTACCAGCAGCGCCAGGGAGGCTGGCTGCTCATACTCAGCCTGGACCTGATGGCGTACACTCTCGGCCTTTACGGCAATCTGTGGGATGCCCTGTTCGATCCCCTGCTGCCCCTGATCCTGGCCCTGCACCTGGCCCGAAAGAAAGTTTCATGAGCGATAACCCCAGTACCCCCGTCATTTCCGTCGTCATCCCCATCTACAACGAGGCGGAGAACCTGCCCGACCTGGTGGGCCGCGTCGGCGCCGCCCTGGAGCGCACCGGCAAGCCCTTCGAACTGATCTGCATCGATGACGGCTCCCGGGACGACTCGGCCCACATCCTCGCCGAACTGGCGGCCAGCACTCCCTGGCTGCAGCCCCGCTACCTGATCCGCAACTACGGCCAGACCGCCGCCCTGCAGGCGGGCTTCGACATCGTCCGGGGCGAGTACATCGTGACCCTGGACGGGGACCTGCAGAACGATCCGGACGACATCCCGGCCCTGATCGAGAAGATGGAGGCCAGCCCCGAGATCGACATGATTTCCGGCTGGCGCAAGGAACGCCAGGATGCGGCCCTGTCCCGCAAGCTGCCCTCCACCATCGCCAACCGCCTGATTTCCAAGGTCACCGGGGTGAGCCTGCATGACTATGGCTGCGCCCTCAAGGTGTACCGGCGCGAGATCATCGACCGCATCCACCTGTACGGGGAGCTGCACCGCTTCATCCCCACCCTGGCGGCCGAGGCCGGGGCCCGCATCGTGGAAGTGCCGGTGAAGCACCACGCCCGCACCCGGGGGGTGTCCAAGTACGGCATAGACCGGACTTTCCGGGTGGCCCTGGACCTGCTCCTGATCAAGTTCCTGATGCGCTACCTGCACCGGCCCCTGCACGCCTTCGGCGGCGTCGGCCTGTGGCTGCTCACCCCGGGGATACTGGCCCTGGGCTGGCTGGGCATCCTCAAGCTGCTGGGAGAGTCCATAGGCGGCCGGCCCCTGCTGCTGGTGGGCATCATGCTCTGCCTGATGGGGGTGCAGCTGATCGCCATCGGGGTGCTGGGGGAAATCCTGATCCGGGTCTACCACGAACCCTCGGGCCGGGATCTGTACCGGGTCCGGGAAGCGCCCCGGCCCCGGGCTCAGTCCTCCAGATAGGCCCCCTGGCTGCGGCCGTGCCCCGTATCCCGGTCGAACTGCCGTTCCCGGGCCTGGAAGTGCCGCAGCAGCTCCATTCCCCCGGCGTTGGCCCGGGTTTCCAGGCTGGCGCAGTCGGGCTGGGGCGGCAGCCCCGCCAGGTGCCGGTCGATGGCATGGGCCGCCTGACGCCCCAGGTCCACATGCCCCAGCTCATGCCGGCGCAGGGCTTCCAGATAGCTCGTAAAGCGGCGCTGCTGGCTGGCATCCCCGCGGCTCAGGCGAGGCAGGGTAATCTCGCTCTCCAGGTTCACCTGGACCCGCTCCATGCGGCAGCGGCCCGAGGCTTCCTGGAACCAGTAGAAGCGCCAGCGCACCTGCCAGCGGGTGTAGCCGTGGAACACCTGGCCATCCTGGCGCACCGGCGTGTAGCGGTTGATGGCCTGGCGCAGGGACTCACCGGGCTGGGCCGGGACCTCGTAGTAGCGGTAATCCAGGCGCTCCTCCACCCCCGCCAGGGCCAGACTCCCGGAGAGCAGCAAGGCCAGGCCCAGCAGCAAAGGGCCTGCCGACTGGAAGCCGGCGCGAAAATATGCCAACATATTGAACCTCATTTTTCCGATCCGCCATGGACACTCTGATCTTCCTGGGCGTGCTGGCCGTGGCCGTCGCCCTCATCATCTGGCGCCTGCGCAAGCTTACCCCGCCCCCGGTGCAACCCCTGCCCGCCGCCCGGCCCCGCCAGGAGAAACAGGCCGAACGGCCCGGCAGTGCCTTCGTGGAACCGGAAACCCGTTTCGTGGAAACCTCCACCCGCAAACCCTACCAGCTGCTCAACAGCGCCGAGCAGGTGCTCTACCACCGGCTGCGGGAGGCCATGCCCAACATGATCATCTTCGGCCAGGTCGGCCTGGCCCAGCTGGCCAACCTGCGGGGCCGCAAGGCCATGGAGGATACCCGGGCCATGCTCGGGCGCAGCGTGGATTTCCTGGTGTGCCGGGAAGATTTCGCCATCCTCGCCGCCATCGAGCTCACCTGGCCTACTCCCGAAGGGTACGCCAAGCCGGACCCGGAAATCGCCAAGCGGGCCGCCCTGGAACGGCTGGGCATTCCCCTGATCGTGTTCCGCCCCAACCAGCTCCCTGATCCCGACACCATCAGCCGGGAAATCGCCGAAGCCATCGTGCGCCGCAACCACCTGGAAGCGGAGCGGGAACGGCAGCGGGCCCAGAATTCCCAGTTCTCCCAGATGTCCCAGTTCTAGCAGCCCGCCGGGGCTGAACCTGGCCTGCTGCTGGCCGGCTGCCGGCCGGGCTCAGGCGCAGAGGGACTGGGCAATCAGCTGGCGGATGTTCCTGGCTTCGAAGGGTTTGTCGCAGATGGCCGAAACCCCGGCCTTCTCCACGGCCGCCAGGCGCCCCTGGTCATGTTCGCTGGTGATCATCAGGATGGGCACCGAGCCTTGCCAGCTCTGGGTGCGGATGTATTCCACCAGGGCCCGGCCGTCCATCTCCGGCATGTTGTAGTCGGTGAGCACCAGGTCCACCATGGTGTCGGCCAGCTTGATGACCGCCTCCCGGCCGTTTTCCGCCTCGATGATCTCCTCCAGCCCCATCTCCTCCAGCAGGCGCCGGATATGGCGCCGGGAAGCGTAGCTGTCATCCACCAGCAGCACCCGCAGGTGCTCCACCTCCACGGCATCGAAGGCCTCTTCCGGAGTGAGCAGGTCGATGGCTGAATGCAGGGCCCGGGCCAGCTGGGCTTCGGTGAAGGGCTTGGCGACGATGCAGCAAGCCCCGGATTGACGGATGGGGTCCAGCACCTGGGGCCGGGTCTCGCTGGAAATGAGGATGAAGGGCACCCGCTCCAGCTCCTCGTCGTGGCGCATGGCGGTCACCAGCTCCGTGCCGGCCATGTCCGGCAGGTAGAGGCTGCTGATCACCGCCCCGGGACGGGTTTCACGCATGGCGGCCAGGGCCTCGCCGGCCCGCTCGTAATGCTGCACCCGGCTCACCCCCAGGTGCGCCAGCATGCGCAGCACCAGCTGAGCCTGCATGTGGGAGGGTTCCACCAACAGGACCTGCAGGTCCCCCAAAGACATGTTCACCGCCATCGACGCCCCCACTGGTTTTATTGGAATGCCGCCGACTATAGCAAAAAGCCGGGCCTGTGCCCGGCTTCCCGCCCTCAGGGGAAATCAGCGCAGGCGCAGCAGCTGTTCGGCCACCCGCTGCCCGAGCCGGGCCGCCGTCTTCAGGTCCGATTCCAGCATCGCCTCGGCCCCCTGGTCCGCATTGGCCTGGGCCATGGCGCCGGAGGTGCAGCCCAGGCGGTTCAGGTCGTCCACCGAGCCCTGGCTGGAGTTGTTGCCGGGCAGGATATCCAGGCTGACCCAGATCATGCCGTGCTGGCAGGCCAGGATCATCAGCTGCACCAGGGTGTTGAGCTTGTCCCCGGACTGGGAGGCGGAGGTGGTGAAGCCGGCCGCCAGCTTGTCCTTCCAGCTCTGGGCGAACCAGCGCTTGCTGGAAGCGTCCATGAATTCCTTGAACTTGGCCGAGGCGCTGCCCATGTAAGTGGGGGCCCCGAAGATGATGGCGTCGGCGGCATCCAGCTCGGACCAGGCCGCCTCGTCCAGGGTGGTCACATCATAGAGTCTGGCTTCCACACCGGCCAGGGAGTTTGCCCCTCCCAGCACGGCGCCAGCCTGGCGGGCCGTATGGCCGTAGCCGCTGTGATAGGCGATGGCGATTTTCTTCATGGTGTCTCTCCGGGATTCAGATGATCAAACCCGGCAAGCCTACTGCAGTTCCCGCAGGATGCGGTAGGCACCGTCTTCCATGGGCACGAAAGCCAGGCTGCCCTGCTGCTCCAGCAAGCCGGGGAAAGCCTGGCCGTCCCGGGCCAGGAACACGGCCCGGATGCCCTCCCGGATGGGTGCACAGAGCCGCCCCCGGTAGACGATGGCATCCTGGGGTATCGGTTCCGAACGCCACAGGACCCGCACCGAGTCCGCCTCGATGCGCCCCTGGCGGACCAGTTCGGAGAGATGGAAGCCGGACAGGAAGGCAGCATCCACCTTGCCGGCCGCCACGGCCAGCCCGGCCCGGTCATGGTCGCCCACATAGACGATGCGGCCGAAGAAGCCATCCAGGGAACGGCCGGTGAGCGCGGGGAAGACCCGGCGCGGCAGCACTGCCCCGGAAGTGCTGCCCGGATCGGTGAGAGCCAGGGTGCCCCCCTGGAGGCTTTCGAGACTGCGATGGCGGCTGGCGGCCGGCACCACCAGCAAGGCCCGGTAATAGGGCCCCTGTTCCTGGAAAGGTCCGGCCCGCTTGGCGTAGGAGGCAAATACCTGGACTTCCGGGTTGGCCCCCCGGGCCTTCAGGTAGGAAGCCGGCCCGAGGACGGCGAAGTCTATGGTGGAGGCGGCCAGCCCTTCCACCACGCTGCCATAGGACTGGGGCTGCAGCAGCTCCACCGGTTTGCCCAGGCGGGCTTCGATGGCCGCCACCAGGGGCCGGTAGGCGCTCAGGTCCCGGCCCGCATCCCCCTGGGGCACCAGGGAAAAACGCAGGCGGGCAGGATTCTCGCACTGGGCCCCGACGCTGGCGCATCCGCCCAGAAGCAGGAATGCCAGGAGCAGGCAGCAGATCCGTCCCATGCCTTCAGTCCCGCCCATGCACGCCCAGGCGCCGCTCCAGGAGCGCCACCACTTCCCCGGCCGGCAAGGGCCGCTGCAGGTGGTAGCCCTGGGCCCCGTCGGCCCCGCTGGCCTTGAGCTGCACCAGCTGTTCCGGTGTTTCCACCCCGGTCACCAGGACCCGGAAGCCCTGCACATGGGCCAGGGTGATGATGAAGCCGGCCGTGCCCCCCGCCCCCTTGCCGCCTTCCCCTTCGCCGATACAGGAGGGCTCCACCTTCAGCCATTTGAGCGGCAGGGCACGCAACTGCTGGAACCCGGTCTGGCTCCGCCCGAAGCCATCCACGCGCAGGGACACCCCCAGATGGGCCAACGCTTGGAGCCGCTCCAGGGCCCCCGGATCCGCCCCAGGCAGCCAGTCGGCAGGAATCTCCAGCCCCAGCAGGGCGGCGCTGAGTCCCTGCCGGGCCAGCTGTTCCTGTACGGCAGCGGGAAACGCCGGATCGGCCAGGGTTTCCGGGGCCAGGTTGATGGCGATGGGCAGCAGGTGGCGCCCCTCCGCCCGCCACTGGCCCAGCAGCCTGCAGACCTCCGCCAGGACCCAGCGGTCCAGGCGCGGCAGCAGGCCCAGCTCCCGGGCCAGGGGCAGGATGTCCTTGGGGTAGATCAGGCCATGGCCCGGATGGGGCCAGCGCACCAGGGCTTCCAGCCCCATGGGCTGCAGATCATCCAGGGAATGCTGGAGCTGGTAATGGAGCTGCAGCCCCCCCGCCTCCAGGGCCGGCTCCAGGTCCCGGGCCAGCTCGTCCTGACGCACGGGAATGCCGTTCAGGGCCCCGTCAAAGAAGCGGAAAGTGCCGCGCCCGGCAGACTTGGCCGCATACATGGCGGCATCGGCGTGGGCCATCAGGGTGTTCAGGTCCTGGCCGTCCCGGGGGGCCAGGGCCAGCCCCAGGCTGGGACGCACCACCAGCTCGTGGCCCTCCAGCTGGCAGGGAGCCCCCACGGCCTGGATGATCTTGGCCGCCACCCGGGCCGCGTCCTCGGCACTGGCCAGTTCGTTGATGAGCAGCACGAACTCGTCCCCGCCCTGGCGCGACACCAAGTCCGAATCCCGCAGCACGGCGCGCAGACGCTGGGCCACGGTCTGCAGCAGCTGATCCCCGATGCGATGGCCAAGCTGGTCGTTTACGGCCTTGAAGTGGTCCAGGTCCAGGAATACCAGGGCGTGCAGGTGCCTTCCCCGGCGGGAGCCGGAGAGATGGCTGGCGGACAGCTCCGAAAACAGCATGCGGTTGGGCAGCCCGGTCAGGTGGTCATGGGAGGCCAGCTGGTAGGCCTGGCCCTTCTCGGTTTCCAGCTGCTGGATCAGGCTTTCCTTTTCCGTCTCGGAGCAGAGCACCCGGCGGTACAGGGCCCGCTGACGCCGGGCCAGCAGGGTCAGGGCCGTTCCAGCAGCCAGGAGCAGCAGGGTGAGGCCCCAGGCCCAGAGCAGGTGGCGCTGGCGGGAGGGCGCCAAACCCTGGAGCACACTGGCCTGGCTCTGGCTGATTTCCACCACCAGGGGAAATCGGGCCAGGGACTTGCTGACCCGCAGCTGAGCTTCCGTCTCCCCGGCGGCCGGCCCCCCCAGGCTGATGGACAGGTCGTCGGCTTCCACCAGACGGGTACCGCCCTGCCGGAAAATGCCGATGTGCCGGGCCCCCAGGCCCGCCCCCTGGTAGAGGCGCAGGAAATAGCCCAGATCGAGGAGCATCACCAGCTGCCCCTCCCGCCCCGCCGGACTGCGCAGGGCCAGGGCCAGGGGCAGCAGCCAGGCTTCCTCACCCCGGCCGCTGGGCTGTCCCAGCCCCAGGTCGCTGCCGGCCGGGGGCAGCTCCTGGTGCGCCAGGCCCTGGGCCAGGGGACTGGAGGCAAACTGCACCCGCCCGGCCCCGTTCAGGACCGCCAGACGCAGATAGGCTCCGTCACCGGCCAGGGCAGCCCGCAAGGCAACACCGGCGCCGGGCCCCTGGTCCAGGAGTTCCGCGGCCCGGTCGGCATAGAGATGGGGACGGGTCAGCACCTGTTCCAGGTTGGCCGCCACGATGTGGGCCAGGGTTTCGTTCTGCTGCCGCGCCGCCCCCAGGGCCAGCTGCCTTTCCTGTTCCAGCTGCCCCAGGGAAAGGCCCCAGATGGCCACCAGCAGGAGCAGGGTCAGCACCGACGGTCCCAGGAGCAGCAGGAACCAGCCCCAGCGCATGCCCGCCGGGGCGGTCCACCAGGGCCCGGCGGCTGATGAAACTGGGGAAGGAGAGGATGTTTCGGGCATCGCTGGAGCCACAATCCTGTGCGCGTACCCACCATGATGGCGCGCTCCGGTGACAGGCAGGTGACAGGCGCGTGACAACCCTTCCTTGCCGCAGGCCCCCGGGCCCTATAATGGGGCGTGCAATTTCCCTGAGCGGAGGCCCCGTGGACACCCTGTTGTTCCTGACCATCGCCACCGTGGCCATCGTCCTGCTGTTCGATTACACCAACGGCTTCCACGATGCGGCCAACATCGTCGCCACGGTGATCGCCTCCCGGGCCATGACCCCGGCCCAGGCCGTGGTGGTGGTGGGGGTATTCGAGTTCCTGGGGCCCCTGCTGGGGGGAACGGCAGTGGCCAACACCATAGGCTCCTTCGTGCAACTGGGGGATATCCAGCCCCTGCTCTCCCTGGCGGTGCTCCTCTGCGGCCTCTTGGGCGCCATCGTCTGGAACTTCATCACCTGGTGGAAGGGCATTCCCTCCTCCTCCTCCCACGCCCTGGTGGGCGGCCTGGTGGGGGCGGTCCTGGTTTCCGTGGGCAGCGAGCACGTGGTCTGGGGCTGGAGCGAGCTGCTCCAGGGCCGGGTCACCGGCGTCGTCAAGGTTCTGGCCGCCCTGCTCCTCTCCCCTCTGGCGGGCTTCTGGGCCGGCTACCTGATCCACCGCCTGATGCACGCCCTGCTCCGGGCCGCCCGCCCCGCCGCCAACTCCGGCCTGAAGCTGGCCCAGTACGCCACTGCGGCAGGATTGGCCTTTTCCCACGGAGCCAACGACGCCCAGAAAAGCATGGGCATCCTCACCCTGGTGCTCCTCACCGGCGGCTTCATCAAGGAATTTGCCGTGCCCTTCTGGGTCATGCTGGCCTGCGCCTCGGCCATCACCCTGGGCATCCTCTCCGGGGGCTGGCGCATCGTGCGCACCCTGGGCTTCGCCATCTACCGGGTACGCCCCATCCATGCCCTGGATTCCCAGCTCACTTCGGCAGCCGTGATCTTTGGCGCTTCCATGGCCGGCGCCCCGGTGTCCACCACCCACGTGGTGGCCACCTCCATCATGGGTATCGGCGCCTCGGAACGGCCTCGCTCGGTGCGCTGGTCCAAGGCCGGCGACATCATCATGACCTGGATCATCACCATCCCCGGGGCGGCCTGCTTTGCCATCCTGGCCTATGCCCTGGTGAATCTGTTCCTCAAGCCCGCAGCCTGATCGGGAGGCCCCATGCAAAACGACAGCCCATCCATCTTCCGCCGCCTCTACGACCGGGTCTTTCCCCGGATGCCCGACTTCTTCACCCTGCTCTCCGAGCAGTGCCTGCAGGTGGCCCATACCACGGGCCTGCTGGTGGAATTCATGGAAACCGCCGCCCCGGAGATCGGCCAGCAGATCCGCCAGGACGAGCATGAGGCGGACCGGATCAAGGTACGCAACCTGCACACCCTGAACGAGGCCTTCTCCACCCCCATGGACCGGGAGGATATCTACCGGGCCATCGTGGATCTGGATGACGTGGTGAATTACTGCAAGACCACGGTGAGCGAAATGGATGTGCTAGGGGTGCCCCCGGACAAGCACACCCTGGAAATGGCCATGCACCTGAAAATGGGCATGGATGCCCTGGTGATCGGCTACGGCAAGCTGGGGCGGCTGCCCTACTCGGCCGCCGAGGACGCGGATACTGCCAGGAAGGCGGAGCGCAAAGTGGAAAAGGCTTACCGCCGGGCCCTGGCCGACCTGTTCCAGGGGGAGGACTACATCAACATGTTCAAGCGGCGGGAAATCTACCGTCACCTCTCCAACGCCGCCGACCGCATGGCCAACTGCGCCAACACCCTGCACGACATCGTGGTGAAGATCTGCTGAGGGCCGGACCCGGTCCGACCCCGCTTCAAGGACTCGATTCAGGCACTCAACTGGCAGGGCTTGCCCACCTGGGCGGCCCGCTCCGCCACCCGGACAGCCAGCTCGGGCCGGCCGGCAAAACCCAGACGAGCGATGTCGGGATGCCCGCACAGGGCAGCCAGGGCGGCATCATCCCCCTGGACCAGGTTCACCACCCCGGCCGGCAGTCCCACCCGGGCCGACAGCTCCACCAGGGCATAGGCGGCCCCGGGCGCCTTGGGCGTGGGCTTCAACACCACCGTGCCACCGGTCTGCAGCACCGGCACCAGGAGCTGCGCCGCCTGGGCCAGGGGAGCGGCGTCATCCCAGGCCAGGGCCACCACCTGGCCCGCATCCGCCGGCTCTACCGCAGCGCCGTCCTGACGCAGGAAGGCCACGGTCCGGGACACTTCGGCCTGGGCCTCGGCCTCATCCTGCCCGGTTTCCTGGCGCAGCAGCTTGGCGAAATGGCCGCTGTATTGTTCCAGGCCCGCCGCCCAGGCCGTCAGCAGGGCCATCCTGGCGTCGCGCTCCCGGGCGGCCCAGGCCGGCGCGGCGGCCCCGGCAGCCCGGACCGCCTCGGCCACTTCGTCGGCACCGCACAGGGGGGTACGACGCAGGGGCTCACCGGTCAAGGCGTCCCGCACCTCGAAAAAGGACTGAACCATGGTGAGAAAGGCCCGGCCATTGATCCACAGGGGCAGGGCCGGCGGCCCATCAGGACTCAGCATCATGTTGAATGCGCTCCAATGCTAGAATAGTGCGGTGCACAACCGGGCCCAGGGGCCCGACGAATCGGCGAAAGGGCGCATGTTAGCCCCAAGCCCGAATGAACGGAAGCCAAGCAGCGTGTCTGAAGCCACCCCCAAGAATTCCATCCAGGTCATCGAGCGCATGATGGCGCTCCTGGACGTATTGGCCGATTGTGCCGATCCGGTCAGCCTGAAGATCCTGTCCCAGCGCACCGGACTGCACCCCTCCACCGCCCACCGCATCCTCGCCTCCCTGACGGGCAGCCGCTTCGTGGAACGGCAGGACGCCGGCACCTACCAGCTCGGCATCCGGCTCCTGGAGCTGGGCAACTTGGTGAAGACCCGCATCAACCTGCGCCAGGTGGCCCTGCCCTACATGCAGCAGCTGCACGAGAAGATCGGGGAAAGCGTCAACCTGGGCATCCGCCACGAGGACGAGATCGTCTATATCGAGCGGACCTCGGCGGGCCGCTCCCTGGTGCGGGTGGTGTATCTAGTGGGGGGGCGCGCCCCCCTGCACCTGACTTCGGTGGGCAAGCTGTTCCTGGCGGAAGACCCGCCCCAGGCCGTCAAGGAATACGCCAAGCGCACCGGTCTGCCGGGCAAGACCGCCCATTCCCTGGTGACCCTGGCGAGCCTGGAAAAGGATCTGGAGCGGATTCGCCGCCACAACGTGGGCTTCGACGACGAGGAGGCGGAAGTGGGCCTGAAGTGCGTCGCGGCGCCGATCCGGGACGACGAAGGGGGCATGGTGGCAGGCCTCTCGGTTTCCGCCCCCACGGAACGGCATCAGGACAACTGGCCCACCCTGGTGAAGGAAACGGCGGACGCCATCTCCCACGCCCTGGGCTACCTGCCCGGCAAGCGCTGAGGCCCGGCACTTGCCGGCGCTGCAAAAGAAAAACGCGGCTCGAAGCCGCGTTTTTCATGTGAGCAGTGCCTCGCTATCTCAGGCGCCGGTATTACGCGGTGTCGAGGCGCTCTCCATCCAGCGCTTGATCCGGTTGGCGTCGCCGACCCGGGTCATCTTGCCGGTGGAATCCAGCAGCACCATCACCACGGGCTTGTCGGCCACCCAGGCCTGCATCACCAGGCAGCGGCCCGCCTCGGAAATGTAACCGGTCTTGGACAGACCAATCTGCCACTGGGGATTCTTCACCAGGGCATTGGTATTGTTGAAGTCCAGGATGCGGTGCCCCAGGTCCACCCGGGCTTCCGCCATGGTCGAGTATTCGCGGATCTTCGGGTACTGGTGCGCCGCCATCACCATACGGGCCAGATCCCGGGCCGTGGACACGTTGTTTACCGAGAGCCCGGTGGGTTCTTCGAAATGGGTGTGGGTCAGACCCAGGGACCAGGCCTTGCGGTTCATGGCCGCCACGAAAGCCTGCAGGCCGCCCGGGTAATGGCGCCCCAGGGCGTTGGCGGCACGGTTTTCGGAAGACATCAGGGCCAGCAGCAGGGCCGTGTCCCGGGTCATGGCCGAGCCCACCTGCAGCCGGGAGCGGGTGCCCTTGAGGTAATCCACGTCCTGGTCGGAGATGCTGATCACCTCCTCCATGTTCAAGCCCGCGTCCAGGACCACCATGGCCGTCATGAGCTTGGAGATGGAAGCGATGGGCACCACGGTGCCGGGGTTCTTCTCCAGCAGGGGCTTGCCGCTATGCTGGTCCATGACCAGCACCGAAGCGGAGGCCAGGGACAGGCGACCGTCACTCCAGTCCTCGGGCAGGGCAGCCACCTTGCGGCTGGAAACGGACTTGCTGCTGGCCGCCACCTGCTTTGCCGATGCGCTGCCGGCCTTGGCACGCTGCTGCCCCTTGCCGGACGTCTTGGCCGCAGTCTTGCTGGCGGGTTTCTTGGCGCTGGCCTTCTTGCTGGCGGTGGTACTGCTCTTGGCCGTGCTTTTCTTTTCCGCGGCCAGGACGGACGAACCGGAGCCCAGAACGGTCATGGCACAGACAAGCAGGGATATGGTGAGTTTCTTCATGGGCCTCCCCCGAATAGGCGGGCAATTTTAAGGCAGTTTAGCAGCCCCTCATACAAAAGCAATAGAAAGAGGCAGTTACAAAGGAAAGCTGGAGTCGGTTCTAGAAAAAAGACCGCTCCGACTGAATTTCGGAGCGGTCTCTGGGACGGGACAAGGGGGCCGGACTCAGCTCCGGGCTGCGTCCACCACCGTCAGGGCGGTCATGTTGACGATCCGGCGCACGGTGGCGGTGGGCGTCAGGATATGCACCGGCTTGCTGGCCCCCAGCAGGATGGGGCCCACGGTCAGGTTATCCCCGGCCGCCGTCTTCAGCAGGTTGAAGGAGATGTTGGCCGCATCCAGGGTGGGCAGCACCAGCAGGTTGGCCTGGCCCTTGAGCCGGGAATTGGGGAAGGCCTGCAGACGGATCTGCTCGTCCAGGGCCGCGTCCCCGTGCATCTCCCCTTCGGCTTCCAGATCGGGGGCCTGTTCTTCCAGCAGTTGCAAAACCCGGCGCATTTTCTGGGAGGTGGGGGTCTCCTCGGTCCCGAAGCTGGAGTGGGAAAGCAGGGCCACCTTGGGGGCGATCCCGAAGCGGCGTACCTCTTCGGCTGCCAGCAGGGTCATTTCCGCCAGTTGCTCGGCGCTGGGATCGTAATTGCCGTAGGTGTCGCCGATGAACACGGTGCGTCCGGGCAGGATCAGCAGGTTCACCGTGTAATAGGTGCTGGCCCCCTCGCTCATGCCGATCACGTGCTTGACGTAATAGCGGTGCAGCTGATGCCGCCCGAAGGTGCCGCAGATCAACCCGTCGGCCAGCCCCAGGCGCACGGCCAGAGCGCCGCACAGGGTGTGACGGCGGCGCACTTCCCGCTTGGCGTAATCCAGGGAAACCCCCTTGCGCTCCATGAGGCGGTGGTATTCCTGCCAGAAGGCGTCGTAACGGGGATTGTTGTCCGGGTCCAGGACCTCGTAATCCAGCTCCGCCTTGATGCGCAGGCCGGCCGCCTCGATCTTGCTGGCGATGACGGCGGGCCGGCCGATCAGGATGGGCCGGGCCATGCGCTCTTCCGCCACCACCTGCACGGCGCGCAGCACCCGCTCGTCCTCGCCCTCGGCATAGACGATGCGCTTGGGGGCGGCCTTGGCCTGGGCAAACACCGGCTTCATGATCAGGCCCGAGTGGTACACGAACTCGTTCAGGCTCTGCAGGTAAGCCGGCCAGTCGGCGATGGGCCGGGTGGCAACACCGGAATCCATGGCCGCCTGGGCCACGGCGGGGGCGATCTTGACGATCAGGCGGGGGTCGAAGGGCTTGGGAATCAGGTACTCGGGGCCGAAGGCCGACACCCGTTCGCCATAAGCGGCGGCCACCACCTCGCTCTGCTCGGCCCGGGCCAGCTCGGCAATGGCCTTCACCGCCGCCAGCTTCATCTCTTCGGTGATGGTGGTGGCGCCCACGTCCAGGGCGCCGCGGAAGATGAAGGGGAAGCAGAGGACGTTGTTCACCTGGTTCGGGTAATCGGAACGGCCGGTGGCGATGATGGCGTCGTCGCGCACGGCTTTCACGTCATCCGGCAGGATTTCCGGATTCGGGTTGGCCAGGGCCAGTACCAGAGGATTTTTGGCCATCCTGGCCACCATGTCCTGCTTCAGCACGCCACCGGCGGAAAGACCCAGGAACACGTCGGCACCATCGATGACCTCGCCCAGGGTACGGGCATCGGTCTGCTTGGCGTAGCGGGCCTTGATCTCGTCCATTTCCTCGACCCGGCCTTCGTAGACCACGCCCTTGATGTCGGTGACCCAGATGTTCTCCACCGGAATGCCGAGCATCACCAACAGGTCCAGGCAGGCCAGGGCAGCTGCGCCGGCGCCGGAAGTCACCAGCTTGATCTGCTTCAGGTCCTTGCCCAGGTAGGTGAGGCCGTTGAGGATGGCGGCGCCGACCACGATGGCGGTGCCGTGCTGGTCATCATGGAAGACGGGAATCTTCATGCGTTCCCGGCATTTCTTCTCGATGTAGAAGCACTCGGGGGCCTTGATGTCTTCCAGGTTGATGCCGCCGAAAGTGGGCTCCAGGGCCACGATCATGTCGATCAGCTTGTCCGGATCCCGCTCCTCGATCTCCAGGTCGAAGACATCGATGTTGGCGAATTTCTTGAACAGCACGCCCTTGCCTTCCATCACCGGCTTGGCGGCCAGGGGGCCGATGTTGCCCAGGCCCAGCACGGCAGTGCCGTTGGTGATGACGCCCACCAGGTTGGCCCGGGCGGTGAGGCTGGAAACCTCGGCAGGATCGGCGACGATCTCCTCACAGGCGGCCGCCACCCCGGGGGAGTAGGCCATGGACAGGTCGTACTGGTTGGTCAGCTGCTTGGTGGGCAGCACGGCAATCTTCCCGGGTTTGGGATGACGATGGTAATGAAGGGCGGCGTTGCGCAGCTGCTGCTTGTCCATGGCTTTTGTCTCGCATTATGAAAAACAGTTTTGTTTAGCGGGAAGAGTGTAGCACGCTGATCCATTCTAGTGCGTCTCGGAAAACCCTCATCTTGGGTCCCCATCAAAAAGTTAAGTTTCTGTTTAGAAGCCGTTATGCCATAATTACAGGCTTTCCTGCCGACGGCCGACTGGACCCCGAAGAAAGCCCAGCGACCGGCGCGGAGAACGGTTCGGACCCGCCATGAAAAATTGAAGAGGGCCCACTTTCCTGCTGATCCTGATCTTGAAGAGAGATTGTTATGACCGCACCGTTGAATGCTCCCGCCTACGTCAAAAATGAGCGACTGAAACAATGGGTCGCCGAAATCGCTGAGCTCACCCAACCCGACCAGATCTACTGGGCCGATGGTTCCCAAGAAGAATACGACCGCCTGTGCGCCGAAATGGTCAAGGCCGGCACCCTGATCAAGCTGAACGAACAGAAGCGTCCGAACTCCTATCTGGCCTTCTCCGACCCCTCCGACGTGGCCCGCGTCGAAGACCGCACCTACATCTGCTCCGCAAAGAAGGAAGACGCCGGCCCCACCAACAATTGGGAAGAGCCCGCCAAGATGCGCGAGACCCTGAACGGCCTGTTCAAGGGCTGCATGAAGGGCCGCACCATGTACGTCATCCCCTTCTCCATGGGCCCCCTGGGTTCTCCCATCGCCCACATCGGCATCGAAATCACCGACTCCGCCTACGTGGTCGCCAACATGCGCACCATGACCCGCATGGGCAAGGCCGTCAGCGAACTGCTCGGTACCGATGGCGAGTTCGTGCCCTGCGTGCACTCCGTCGGCGCCCCCCTGGAGCCGGGCCAGCAGGACGCCAAGTGGCCCTGCAACCCCACCGTCAAGTACATCGTGCACTACCCCGAAACCCGGGAAATCTGGTCCTACGGCTCCGGCTACGGCGGCAACGCCCTGCTCGGCAAGAAGTGCTTCGCCCTGCGCATCGCCTCCAACATGGCCCGGGAACAGGGCTGGCTGGCCGAACACATGCTGATCCTGGGCGTGGAATCCCCCGAAGGCGAAAAGACCTACGTGGCCGCCGCCTTCCCCTCCGCCTGCGGCAAGACCAACTTCGCCATGCTGATCCCGCCCAAGTCCTTCAACGGCTGGAAGATCACCACCATCGGCGACGACATCGCCTGGATCAAGCCCCGCGTCGATGCCGACGGCGTCACCCGCTTCTACGCCATCAACCCGGAAGCCGGCTTCTTCGGCGTCGCCCCCGGCACCAGCGAGAAGACCAACTACAACGCCCTGGCCACCCTGAAGGAAAACATCATCTTCACCAACGTCGCCCTGACCGATGACGGCGACGTGTGGTGGGAAGGCCTGACCAAGGAAGCCCCGGCCCACCTGATCGACTGGCAGGGCAATGACTGGACGCCGGAAGACGGCAAGGCCGGCAAGAAGGCCGCCCACGCCAACTCCCGCTTCACCGCCCCGGCCGCCCAGTGCCCCTCCATCGACCCGGCCTGGGAAGATCCCGCCGGCGTGCCCATCTCCGCCTTCATCTTCGGCGGCCGCCGCGCCACCACCGTGCCCCTGGTGTACCAGGCCTTCAACTGGAACTTCGGTGTCTATATGGCCGCCACCCTGGGCTCCGAGACCACCGCTGCCGCCTTTGGCGCCCAGGGCGTGGTACGTCGCGACCCCTTCGCCATGCTGCCCTTCTGCGGCTACCACATGGGTGACTACTTCAACCACTGGCTGAAGATGGGTCACACCGTGGATGCCACCCCCAAGATCTTCTGCGTGAACTGGTTCCGCATGAACGAAAAGGGCGAATTCATGTGGCCCGGCTTCGGCGACAACATGCGCGTCCTGAAGTGGATCGTGGAACGCTGCAAGGGCACCGTGGCCGCCAAGGAAAGCACCCTGGGCTGGATGCCCCGCTTCGAGGACATCGACTGGACCGGCACCGACATCGCCAAGGATGAGTTCGATGCCCTGACCCAGGTGGATGCCGATGCCTGGAAGAAGGAACTGGAACTGCACAAGGAATGGTTCGACAAGCTGGGCGAGAAGCTGCCCAAGGAACTGACCCTGAAGCGCGAACTGTTCGAGCTGGGCCTGTTCAAGAACGCGGCCTGAATCTTAGCCGCTGCCTGACCGACGGCCACCTCCGGGTGGCCGTTTCCTTTTCATCCCTGAAACCTCATCATGGGACCCCCTGAGACATGGAAAAGCCCGAGCGGGGCCAAGCTAGCGCCGCTGCCGGGTCGTGCAAGGCAAGTGACAAGGTCTTGCAATCCAGCCTTCCCCTGTGTCTCTGTGGTGGGGAATTCAGGTTAATCCGGAGGAATCCCATGCGCCCAGCCGCCCGCCGCAATCAGGACATCGCCCCCTTCCACGTGATGGAGCTTCTGGCCCGGGCCCAGGCCCTGGAAGCCCAGGGCCGGGACATCGTGCACATGGAGGTGGGAGAGCCGGATTTCCCCACCCCGGCCCCCATCGTCCGCGCCGCCCAGGCGGCCATCGCCGCCGGCAAGACCTACTACACCCCGGCCCTGGGCCTGCCTGAACTGCGCCAGGCCATCGCCGATTTCTACCTGAGCCGCTACGGGGTGCAGGTCCCGGCCCGGCGCATCGTCGTCACCGCCGGAGCCTCCGGCGCCCTGACCCTGGCCCTGGCCTGTCTCACCGAACCCGGCAGCCGCTGGCTGCTGGCGGACCCGGGCTACCCCTGCAACCGCCACTTCGTGCGGGTCTTCGAAGGAGAGCCGGTAGCCGTGCCGGTGGGCCCGGACGACAACTTCCAGCTCACCCCGGCACTGCTGGCCCGGCACTGGGACGAACAAACGGCCGGCGCCCTGGTGGCGAGCCCGGCCAATCCCACCGGCACCCTGCTCTCCGCCAGCGAACTGGAGGCCCTGGCTGCGGCGGTACGGGAACGGGACGGCCACCTGCTGGTGGACGAGATCTACCACGGCCTCAGTTACGGCCAGGACTGCCCCAGCGCCCTGGCCACCGGAGAGGACCTGTGGGTGATCAACAGCTTCTCCAAGTATTTCCAGATGACCGGCTGGCGCCTGGGCTGGCTCGTAGTGCCGGAACCTTATCTGCGGGACGTGGAAAAACTGGCCCAGAACCTCTTCATCGCGCCCTCCACCCCGGCCCAGCACGCCGCCCTGGCGGCCTTCGCGCCGGAGACCCAGGCCATCCTGGAAGAGCGCCGGGCCATCCTGGGCGCCCGGCGGGACTACCTGGCCCCGGCCCTGGAGCGCCTGGGTTTTCGCCTCGCGGCCCGGCCGGAAGGGGCGTTCTATCTCTGGTGCGACAGCTCCGCCCTGGCCGCGGACAGCTTCCAGCTGGCCACCCGCCTGCTGGAAGAAGCCGGCGTGGCCGCCACCCCGGGCCTGGACTTCGGCCAGCACCAGCCGGAGCGCCACATGCGCTTTGCCTACACCACCGACCAGGCCCGCCTGGAGGAGGCGGTGGCGCGCCTAGGCCGTCACCTGGGCCGGTAGTTCCAGGCCGGGAAAGCGGCGGGCCAGTTCCCGCCAGTCGAAATAGGGCCCCGGGTCAGTCTTGCGGCCCGGCGCCACATGCTCGTGGCCGGCCATGGCGGTGATGGGATAGGCCCCGCAGATGGCCTGCAGCAGGGGCCAGAGGGCCTGGTACTGCTGCGGCGCAAAGGGCTGGCTGGCGCTGCCTTCCAGTTCGATGCCGATGGAGTAGTCATTGCAGTTGCCCCGCCCCTGCCAGGCCGACAGGCCCGCATGCCAGGCCCGGGCTGCGCCGCTGACGAACTGCACGACCTCCCCATCCCGGCGCAGGAAGAAATGGGCTGACACCTGGACATCAGCGATGGTGGCGAAATAGGGATGCCCGGCCGGGTCCAGCCGGTTGGTGAAGAACTGCTCCACGTAGGGCCCGCCAAATTCTTCCGGGGGCAGGCTGATGTGGTGCAGCAGCACCAGGGAAACCTGACTACCCTCAGGCCGGGGCCCGAAGTTAGGGCTATCCACCCGACGTGCTCCGGACCACCAGCCGTCCCGCCACTGCCCCGGACCCTGCATCAGACCTCCATGCCCAGCCGGTCCAGGCGGTAGCGCAGGGAGCGGAAGGAGATGCCCAGTACCCGGGCCGCCGCCGTGCGGTTGCCCGCTGTCTTTTCCAGTGCCTCCTGGATGGCCTGGCGTTCCACCCGGTTGAGGAAGTCGTCCAGGGTCTCGCCGGCGCGCCCGGCCCGGGCCTCGGCCGCACACTCGTCCCCCAGCTGCAGGTCGGCCACGTCGATGCAGGTATCGGCACAGAGGGCCGTGGCCCGCTCCAGGATGTTTTCCAGCTCCCGCACGTTGCCGGGAAAGGGATAGGCCTCCAGGGCCTGCCGGGCAGCGGGCGTCAGCTCCGGCACCATGGGACCGCACAGCCGGGTCAGCATGGCCCGCACCAGCTCGGGAATGTCCTCCCGCCGCTCCCGCAGGGGCGGAATGCGCAATTCGATGACGTTCAGGCGGTAGTACAGATCCTGGCGGAACAGGCCCTGTTCGACGCAGTCCCGCAGATTCTTGTGGGTGGCGCAGATGATGCGCACATCCACGGGCTCTTCCACGGTGCTGCCCACCTTGCGCACCTTCTTTTCCTGGATGGCCCGCAGGAGCTTCACCTGCATGGGCAGCGGCAGATCCGCCACCTCGTCCAGGAACAGGGTGCCTCCCTGGGCGGCGTGGAAAAAGCCCTCCCGCTCGCTGTCAGCGCCGGTGAAAGCCCCCTTGCGGTAGCCGAAGAACTCGCTTTCCATCAGGTTTTCCGGGATGGCGCCACAGTTGACGGGAACGAAGGGCGCCGCTGCCCGGGCGCTGCGCTCGTGGACCTGGCGGGCCGCCAGCTCCTTGCCGCTCCCGGATTCGCCGGAGATGTAGATGGGGGCCTGGCTGCGGGCCAGCTTTTCGATCAAGGCGCTGACCTGGGCCATGGCGGGAGAAACCCCCATCAGCATGGGCCCGGCCTCCGCCGGCGCTTCCCCGGGCAGGCGCAGGGCTGACTTCACCAGGGTGCGCAGCTGCTCCAGGCTGACCGGCTTGGCCAGGTAATCGAAGGCACCGGCCTTCAGGGCAGCCACGGCGTTTTCGGCGCTGCCGTAGGCGGTGATGACGGCCACCGGGGTATCGCTGCCCGACTCGCTCAGCTGCCGCACGATTTGCAGGCCGTCCCCGTCGGGCAGGCGCATGTCGGTGAGGCAGAGCTGATAGCGGTTGTCCTTGAGCAGGGCCTGGGCCTCGCCCACGGAGCCGGCGCAGTCCGCCGCCAGCCCCATGCGGGACAGGGTCAGGTCGATGAGCTCCCGGATATCCGCTTCGTCATCAACCACCAGGACACGGCTCAAGGCCCCCCGGGCGGATCGTCGTTCATGGCCTGGAGCTGACACGGCTCACTTCTCCCCTTCAAGACAAAATGGCCCCCGGGGCCCTCGGAACCCAGCAGCAGGCGGGCCCCGTTGGCCTCGCTCAACTCCCGGGCGATATGCAGACCCAGCCCGGTACCCCGGGTGGCGGTGGTGAAGAACGGCTCGAAGATCTGCTCGCGCAGATCCCGGGGAATGCCCGGGCCGTCGTCGATGACGTGCAATTCTACGCCATCGCCGGGCAGTCTCACCTCCAGGCGGACCGCCCCCGGATGCCGGGTGGAATGACGCAGGGCATTGCCCACCAGGTTCCAGAGCACCTGATGCAGCTGTCCCGGCTCGAAACAGAGGCGGGACTCCTCGGGCACCTGGAGCTGCAGGACACTGCTGTCCAGGTGTTCCTGGGCCAGGATCTCGCGGGTGAATTCGCTCAGGTACAGGGGCAGGACGATGGACTCCTGATCCACGGCCCGCTGGCGCCCCAGCACCAGCACGTCCTGGATCACCCGGTCCAGGCGCTGGGTGTTGTCGCGGATGATGCGCAGCAGGCGTTCCTGCATGGGGCCCCGGGCCTCCTCGGCGAGCAGGTCGCTGGCATGGCTGATGGCCGACAGGGGATTGCGGATTTCATGGGCGATGCTGGCGGTCAGGCGCCCCAGGGAAGCGAGCTTCAACTGCAGGGCCTGTTCGCGCAGCTTGCCCAGGTCTTCCAGGAACACCAGGGCAGCCCCGTCGGAGCTGCGGGTACGCACGAAGCGGGCCGCCAGTTCCTGCCCCTCGGGCCGGGCCAGCTCCACCCGTTTGGGACCGCCGGCATCCCGCCAGGCCCGGTAACCCCGCGCCAGTTCCGGCTCGATGCGGGCCAGCAGGCCGCCCTCCCGGGCCACGGCGCCGAAGATGGACAGGGCCCGGGGATTGCTGCGCAGGACCCGGCCCTCCACATCCACCACCAGCACCCCGTCCTGCATGCGCTCCAGAACCCGGCGGCTGATGCGCATCTGGTTGTCCAGCTCCACCCCCCGGCGCCGGGCCAGTTCCTCGTTGCTGGCCAGCCGCCGCCCCAGCAGGTGGGCGGAAATGGCCGTGGCGAAGAAGCCCATGGACAGGAAACCGGCCTGGACCACCCGGGCCGTATCGATATTGCGGGTCAGCACCCCCAGCATTTCCATGCACAGCAGGGACAGGGTGGCCAGGGCCGCATAGAACAGGGCCAGCCGCCCCCGGGCCACCAGGCTGGCGCCGGCCACGGACACCAGCAGCACCACCCCCAGACCGCTGCGCAGCCCGCCCAGGACGAACATCAGCAGGTTGACGCCCACCATGTCCACCAGCACCTGGGTGGTCAGCTGGGCATGGAAGCGGACCCGCCAGAGCAGGGACAGCAGCAGCCCCAGGGCCACCAGCCCCCCATAACCGGAGCCCACCACGAGCAGGAACTGCCGCTCCAGGGCATCCAGCTTGAGCGACTCCTGCCAGGGCAGGAAGGGCATCAGCCCCAGCAGCAGGGCCAGCACCAGGCGATAGCCGTTGAACAGCTGGAAGGAACGCCAGGGCGGCGCCAGGGGCGCCTCTTCCATCATGTTCAGCATCATCCCGGCCCCAGACGCCGGTGGGCCTCACTACAATAGTGCAGGCCATCCCCGTCCCTGAGCATGTCGCTCACGGGGCCATACACGCCGCAATGGCTGCAGGCCACCATGGCCTCTTCCCCCGGCGGCAGGCGGGAGGGCGGCGCCGGGGGGCGACCCTTGAGGCGGCGCCAGATCCACCACCCTGCCAGGGCCAGGAGCATCAGGATCAGATATTTCATGGAATAAGGTTCAGGCAGATAAACAGGCGAGAGCATAGCAGCTTCATCCATCAGCCAAGGCATCCCCCAGACCATGACTAATGGCATAATCCCGCGACACTACCAAGGTGCTATGGAAAATGCATGAGAAGGCCGAGCGCTCCTACCTGCTGCTAGCCACGGGCCTGGCCCTGGTCTGGCTGCTGGTGCTCGTCCTGTTCAAGCCCTGGTTCGGCTGGGATGCCCGCCTGGGGGACATCCTGGTGCGCCAGGAAGCCGCCGGCCGCAGCCCGCCCCAGGATTTCATCCTGATCGACATCGACCAGAACAGCCTGGACGACCCGGAGATGCTCGACCTGGCTGGCAACTGGCCCTGGCCCCGGGCCATTCACGGGGAGCTGCTGGAGTTCCTGGCCCGCCAGCAGCCCCGGGCGGTGATCTTCGACCTGATCTTCAGCGAACCCGACCGCTTCCGCCTCAATAGTGATCAGGTGCTGGAGCAGGCTCTGCGCCGTCACCCGGCCTACCTGCCCCTGGTGGTCACCGACGGGGAGCCTTCCCGCCTGGCCGACCTGCCCCCCATCCTCCAGGCCCGCCCGGGTCCCCGGGCCGATCCGGATGCCGGACTGCCGCTGCTGGCTCCCAAGGCCGTCGCCCCCGAGGTCTGGCGTACCGGGCTGATCAACTTCCTGGCCGACGAGGACGGCATCGGCCGCCGCTACTGGCTGCGCTATCCGCACCGGGGCTGGACCCTGCCCGCCATGCCGGCCCGGGTGGCGGCGGACCTGGGCCTGCCCCTCCCCGACCAGGACACCCTGCCCCTGCATTTCTACGGCCAGCCCTTCCCACGGGTCTCCTACGCCCGGGTGCTCCTGGAAAGCCTGAAACAGTCGCCCCAGGGACTGCCGGATTTCAAGGACAGGATCGTCATCATCGGCGGCGGCGCCCCGGGCCTCAACGACCTGCGCCCCACCCCCTTCTCGGCCAGCACCCCGGGCCCCGCCATCCTCGCCACTGCCCTGGCCAATCTGGCCCGCCAGGACTACCTGCGCCCGGTCACCCCCCTCGCCTCCCTGGGCCTGGGCACACTGCTGATCCTGCTCCTGGCCCGGGCCACCCACCGCCAGGTGAGCCCCCTGCGCCAGGGCGCCTGGCTGCTGCTGGCCACCCTGGCCAGCATCGGCACGGCCTACCTGCTGCTGCACTACGACTACCAGTGGCAGCCCTTCTCCACCCTGCTCACCGCCTGGCTGTTCTTTGCCTTGTGCGCCCTGGGCGCCTATCTGCGGGAGCGGCTGCAGCGGGAATACGCGCTGCAGATGTTCGGCCGCTTCCTCGACCCCCGGGTGGTGCAGTCGGTGACGGACGGCGACATCATGGCCGCCGCCCAGGAAGGCAGCAGCCAGGAAATCACCGTGCTGTTCTCCGACATCCGGGGCTTCACCACCCTCTCGGAAACCCGGCCGCCGGAAGAAATCGTGCGCCTCCTGAACCGCTATTTCGACACCCAGGTGGAAGCCGTCTTCCAGGAAGGGGGCACCCTGGACAAATTCATCGGCGATGCCATCATGGCTTTCTGGGGTGCCCCCATGGCCACCCCGACCCATGCCCCCCAGGCCGTACGGGCCGCCCTGGAAATGCAGCGCCGGCTGGAAAGCTTCAAACTGGAGCTGGGGCCCCTGGGCGAGCACTTCGACATCGGCATCGGCGTGCACACGGGCCCGGCGGTGGTGGGTTTCCTGGGGGCCTCCCGGCGCCTGGACTACACGGCCATCGGCGACACGGTGAACCTGGCCAGCCGCATCGAAGGACTGACCAAGGGTGTGGCCCGCATCCTGGTCTCCGAAGCCACCCGGGACGCCTGCAACGCCCTGGCCCCGGGCCAGTTCCATTTCATTGACCGCGGCGAAGCCAAGGTCAAGGGGCGGGAACGCCCAGTCCGTTTATTTGAACCGAGGAGCACATGATGAAACCCGCAAGCCTTACCTTATTGCTGCTGGCCGCCGGCCTCGGCTCTGCCGCCTGGGCGGAAAACGCCACCCTGATCCGGGCATCCGACCTGAAGGCCAAACCCTTCACCGACGCCTCCACCGTCACCAGCCTGCCCGAGCAGAGCAAGGTGCAGATCCTCACCAATGAGGGCGGCTGGACCCAGATCAAGAGCAGCAGCGGCCAGACCGGCTGGGTCAGGCTCCTGAACGTGCGCCCCGACAAGCAGGGGGACTCCGGCACCAATATCGGTGCCCTGGGCAACGTGCTGCGCACCGGCAGCACCGGCAGCACGGCCACCACCGGCACCAAGGGCATCAACAAGGACGACCTGGAACGGGCCAAACCGAATCCCCAGGAAGTCAAGCGGCTGGACCAATACAAGGCCAGCGACAAGGAAGCCGAGCGCTTCGCCAGCGCCAACAACCTGAAGTCCCGGGAAATGAGCTACCTGGACGCCGGTGACGGAAAACGGAATTGAGGAGCCTGCCATGAACATCACCCAGAACCTCCGCCCCCTGGCCAGCGCCCTGGCCCTGTTCGCCGCCCTCGGCCTGTCCGGCTGCAAGACCATGGACATCGGCGCCGTCATCGAACACGGCGGCAACATCCTCCGGGCCCATAGCAAGACGGTCTCCCCCCAGGAAGAACAGCAGATGGGCGACGAATCCGCCGCCCTGCTGCTGGGCGCCGCCCCCCTGGTGAAGAACCCCGGCCTGCAGCGGCACGTGAACCAGGTGGGTCAGTGGCTGGCCCAGCAGACCGGCCGCAGCGACATCAAGTGGCGCTTCGGGGTCATCGATACGGACAACGTGAACGCCTTTGCCGCTCCCGCCGGCTACGTTTTCGTCACCCGGGGCCTGCTCGAGCGCCTGGACAATGAGGCGGAGCTGGCCGGCGTCATGGCCCACGAGATCAGCCACGTGATCATGGGGCACTACGTGGAAACCATGCTCAAGCAGGACCAGGGCCGGGCCTGGAGTGAAGCCGCCAATGCCGCCGCCGCCAACCGGGGCGCCGATGCGGCCAAGTACATCATCAATACCGCCCGGGGTGTATATAGCGCCGGCCTGGACAAGAGCGACGAGTACCAGGCCGACCGCATGGGTGTGGTGATCGCGGCCCGGGCCGGCTACGACCCCTTCGGCCTGCCCCGGGTGCTGCAGATGTATGCCGCCAGCAGCGGCCAGAGCGGCTTTGACCTGCTCTTCTCCACCCACCCGGCCGCCGATGACCGGCTCGACAAGCTGGCCAGCGCCATGGGCGACAAGTTCGATGCCCTGGAGTCCAAGGGCATCAAGAACACCGCCGCCTTCAGCCGCCTGACGGCCAACCTCTCCCCGAAACGGCGCTGAGCCTGTCCCGCCTCCAGGCCTCCGGCCTGGAGGCCCCCCTCAACCGGGGTTGCGGATATCCAGCAGCTCCCGTAGCTGGCCCAGGGTGGCATCGTCCTTGACCACGGCGGCCAGCCACTTGTCCAGGGGCATCTCCGCCCAGTTCGCGGCCCGATCCGCCAGGAAGGCCACCGGACTATGGGGTTCGTTGAGGCGGAAGTAGTTGGCCACGGCCCGCAGGGCGGCGATGGCATCGTTGCGGTTCACGATCAGCCCCCCGTTGCTGCTGAAGGCCGCCCCCCCGGACATGGCGGCAGGCAGGCTGTCGCCCGTCCCCTGGCCCTGGCCGGCAGCGGGAGCCGCGGCCCGGGTTTCCGTCCGCCCGCCCAGGCGGCCCAGCAACTTGCCCACCAGCTCCTCGCAACCCAGCACCGCGTTGCGCAGGTCCCGGAGACTGGGAGCGTTGTTGCCGAAGCGCTGCTCGACGGTGGCCTCCAGGGCCACCAGGGCCGTCACCGCCTCCTGGAGCTGCAGCTGCAGCTTTTCGTAATAGCCCCGGCCCGAGGCCATCACCGCCTTGTCAAAAATCTCCCCGGTAATGCGCCCCTCGGCCACGGCCCGCTCCCGGGCTTCCGGGTCCTTGAGGCCGAGATTGTCGATGGCCCGGGATTCCTCCCACTTCAGCCATGAATAGCCGCCGGAAGTCCGGTCGGTCAGAGGGATTTCCCGCACCACCAGAGGCATCTGCCGGTTCAGCCACTCAATCTTGCTGGCCCGCTCCTCCAGATCATCCGGGTCGTAACTGGGATAACAGAACTCCCAGAAATCGGAGCACAACCCGTCCATGATCGCCACCCCCTGAGCCAGCCCCTGAAAGCCCTTGAGCCGGGTCAGGGCCTCGGTGTACCAGGCCACCACCTGCATGTCCTTGCTCTGATGCAGGAGGATGTCCTCCGCCAGCTCCTTGACCCGGGGCCACTGGGCCGTCTTCAGCTCCGTCTCCCAGTCCCCCTGGGAGAGAGCCGGATCATCCTGCCGCCGGGCCTCGCGAATCTCGTCGAAAAGCACCGAAAAGGACATATCCACTCCACAAATGTCTTCCCCGGGAATGGGCTCGAGAAACTGGCTGGCAAGGTTGGTGTTCATGAGCGTCTGGAACTCGCGGCGTTAGGTGAAGGCGCGATTATCACGCATGTCATCCGCAAAATGGAATGCAAGAGGAATTCCCAGGTGGAATGGCGGATGAAGAAAAGCGACCGCCCTCCCAAGCCAGGGGCCCCAGCAGTGCAAATCCATCCTCCCTGGCAGTGCAAGGGCCAGCAGAGAGGCAAAAACGGTAAGTGTTCGGCTTTGCTCCGCTCGACGGCGCTGCCGGCGGAATAGGTTCTGCCACTTCTTGCAACCATCGCTGAAGGCAGCGGGCGGATTGAGCCGATTAAGGCGGGTAGACCTCGCCAGCCCGGTGGCAATCAGTATGTCGCAAATCGAGTGGAACCTTGATTTCGAGCGCAAAGGCATTCACATTACCATCCATTAATTCAGGATATTTTTCGACAGGACCTATCCAATAGTTGAATTGCGTGCAGACTGCCAGTCCGCCCAGCCTCTTCAAGCGCCTCCAGATAATAACGACGACTTTCAGTAGGAGTCTCTTCAAGCTGTCGAACCATTTTATCTAGAGTGTCAGCAGGCAAATTATCATCGAATATATCCACTAGCGTCGGCGCCCATTCGGTTTGCTGGCTCAATTCTTCTATATTTTCAAGTATGGCAGTGAATACGAGCAAGTAGGGAAAGGAACGCAGCGTTCGCCAGACACTTTCCTGAACGGAGGAATCATCTACATTAAGATAAGTCATGACCAATTCCCGGGCCACCTCCATGGACGGCCTCCCATTGACGGCATCAACCAGTGCCCAATATTGCTTTACACGGGTCTTATATTTCCCTGCCGGCGTATCCGCCAAGTCTTTGAACATTCTCAAAGATGCAACCCACTCATCAAGCGAACTGAACTCGACGGGACTGACGCCCCCCGGAGAGTGACATGGAGCATCCCAATTCTTGTCGTTTCTACAGAAGTCATCAAAGCGCACATCAATCTGGAGTGCGATCCTCTCAAGACTTTCCCAGCTTTCCTCCACATCCAGGAACGAGCTCAATTCCGTTCCTTCGACAAACAATGCGTGGTAGTCCTCGCCAAAACCGCCCCCTGAAGAGGCTATGTATTTATGACAAAACGGCTGGATGTAGCCTTCAACGTCCGCAGCAAATATTTGATCAGAAAACTTTTCTTTCAAGAGCCATGTGAAGGATAGCGCCCTGGACTTCAGCAATTCAATCTCACACACAAAAGCATTATTCTTCTCTGGCGACAAATGATTCCGACTAATCAGCCAATACAGAAATGCAGCAACAAAACGACGGGCACCAGCCTCTCCTTTCTCTGGATCACAAAAACCATCGGCCACATAATTTCCGACCTTTATAAACGGCAAGTTTTTCCCACTCTCATCAACCAAACCATTAAAATCAGCCAGCAATTTATCGAGGTCCATAGCTTTTACTTACCAGGCTACCCAAAAATATTCCTGTCGAAGCCAGCCAGTTTTCGCATGCCATTCACAGCCTGGCGATCAAGGAGGCTAACAAAATTATTCAGAGCAAAAAATATCTACCCGAAAAAACAGTTAATAAACAAACCGCTATCAACACCCCCCGCCTTCGATGCAACCGCAGAAACCCTACTGACAAATTGTTCCTTGAGATTAAACTCATCGTCTTGCACTTCGTAGCCAAACTCCTTGAGCTCTATTAGCATGCAAGTTGAGACAATATCGAGAAACGACGCAAGCGAGCCAGCAATTTTTTTATTAACTTGCTGAACACTGAAGAACACCGGGCACTCTTGAGACGAAGTGTCCGCAAAAAAAACATCTCCGTTTCTTTCGCCAAAAATAACCCACTCCTTTTTCCAAGCAGCATTTGGTATTGCAACCCCATTGCTCGTCACCCATCGCCAGCCTTGGTGTATGGAGCAAAGCTCACCCCAGCCAATAAGTTGAAATGCAAATACTCCGCCAACAGCAGGCTGACCGTTCATCAAAACATGCTGATACCAATCCAAGAGCTGTCCAGTAATGAGAAATTTGCCGTCAATGCACAGCGGATTCTTTTGGGGAGAAAAAACCAGCTCACCAATACTGTAATCATGCTCCGCAAACACTGAGCAAAAATTCTTCGCAGACTCGACCATATTTACCACCATCATTATTGGCAACTGCGCGAAACTTTCTTTGATTTTTGTCACGACAGCGATTCCGCCCACTGACCACCAAAAGGCGACTCCTCCCCGAAGAAAGCCAGGAAGCGGCTAAAAACAGCCCCCCAACCATCAGTCACAGAATGGGATGCAAGAATACCTAAAAAACCCTGGATAGTTTTTTTCCAAAAAACACTTGGCCTCCTCACCAGCAAAAACACCTAAAAAGTTTCTACTTTTCGCAAAAAAACATCTCGACGGAACACTATTTTTAACGACTGCCAAGTGAGACACTGGGCGACGAGGATCGTATTTTCCAATCTTCTTTATCTCCAGCTCTGGAAGCGTCGCCTCATCAAGCTTCCACAGGCTAGGCATTAAATCCCGAGCGACAAGATCATGCAGCCCCGCCTCAACAAGGTCTTCTGGCTCATTTATATCACCACGATCGATATAATGAAAAATATCTCCAGCAGGATCCCATGACCTCCATTCAACCCTGACAATTTTTCTTTTTTCTTGAGGCACGAACAAAATCCCCTGGGTATTCGAAACTATATTATCTTTCACTCTTTCGGTGCAGATCAGGCTATTCGAAGCCAAGTACGCATCAGGAACAAAAGGACCGGTTCTTTCAACATACCCCACCCCACTCTCATCTTGTGAAGCAAAACCCGCCCACAAAACATGAGCATAGTCGCCCCACATCCCTTTCCCTGCAGCACAAGGAACTTCGTTATCAAGCAGATACACCATAGGCCCCTCCAGAAAGCACAAATACCTTTTTTAGCCATTACCCCAACGGCATATTTTTCCAAATTTTCACTTTTTATCTTTAACCTTACCTGACCCATCAACCCCGTCGCATGCACCGTCAAGAAGGATAATGCACCGAAAACCCTCTCACTTATCCGCCGCGTGTTCTCAACATGCTCGCCCTCGACCAGAAACAACCCACCTTTACCCAGAAAAAGCTCTGCATGCAAAGGCCCTGTGGGTGAGCTAGACCGCATTCTTGGCGATCAGAATAGCCTCTTTCAATGAAGACAGAAAGCCATCTACCGTCTTATTTGAATCAATAAACAGAGGTTCATCCCAGTTGATTTGTTTTACGACCCTAATAACAAAACCACCGGCATCGGAAAACTCTGGATACCAACCAATGTCCAAGAGCACCTCATTCTCGTATGCTACTTGAGCAAGATCCTCCTTGAGACAGTCAACTTGCTCCAACAAAGGTTGCGATTGATCGAGAAACCACAAATCCCAAAGCAATACCTCGCCGGAACCCCAATCAATTATCTCTGGGGACATAAAATCTACCTCGTAAGTTTTCCAAACTCTGCCTCGGTGATTGGGTGGTGAGGCCGCTCAGCCGGCCGGCGGCATCCCGGGCATAAACGAGGGCGAGACCGTCCTGAGTTTCCCGCAACAGGTGGTGGGCCGCGTCGTAGGCGAGTTCCAGCTCGCTTTCGCGGTGGGAACCCTCGGGGTCCAGCTGTTCGACGCGGGCGCCGACCAGGCGGTCGAGGCCGTCCCAGATGAAGTGATGAACCTGGCTAGGGCCGGCGATGCGGACCAGACGATCGCGCTCGTCGTAGGCGTACTGCAGGGTGCTGCCATCGGGACGCTGGCGCCGGACGATCTGGCCGAGAAGGTTGCGCTCGAAATGGGTCTGACGCCCGGCCCAGTCGGTCTCGCCGACGAAAGCATCAGGGTGGGTTTGGACATCCTGTTAAAGTTTTTGAGGTGCTTTTGCTAAGCTCGCCAAGATTTAGTAGATGCGCTTAGATCATCAGCCAAATAGGCAGAAAGATATTCGTCGAGATTTTTATATCTCGATTCGCCGTTTGAATCATAAACCCATAACTCCGGCTCGTCTTCCAAATCGAGCCACAATAAGAATATAGAATCATTCCCCAAATCGCTACACGAAAAAACAGACAATCGTTCCGGTCTAAATAGGCTGCACGCATGATCTGGCCACCCATCCTTTAAAGCCTCAATCTGGGTCTTGAGTGAATTTATCAAGGAGTCATTGGTGTCACTTAACAAACCTTCCATGTCGCCAATGCTTAACCATGTTCCATGAGTCGCATATTGCCAGCGCCCGCATATCTCAAACCGCTTTCTAAGCATGGGCGTAAAATCTCGAAAAACCCCTTTTTCCAAAGTTGGGATTCCAACCATTAAAACCTCTGGCTTGGCTGGCCCAGGGAACCCCATTGGATTAGGGTAAGCCATAATCTTGGCAATAACCGCCTGTATTTTCATGTGGGTCATTTGAGAAACCTTAGTTCAAAACAACACTTGAATAAGTGGTTCCAGGCTTAATCGCCTGAGTGGCGCCACCAATATAACTATTCACGGTCGGATTTAACGGATTAATTGGGCCTGCCGGAGCACCGCCCCATCCCACATCTGGCGTATGTCCTGGAGCCATCCCTTCATATGCTACCGGATCTGCCGCTTTCGCTGCCGCTGCAGCTTGGTCTGCCGCTCGCCTCATTTCTGGGGTTACAGGTTGTCTCGTCATAGAACCTCCATTAGCCTCAATTTGCTTGTTCCAGTCAGCAACGTGCTGCTTTAAAGCGAGGTCCTCCGGCGACCCAGGTTTAAATTTATTTTTGATAGTTAAAACACCGTTTTCGTCAACAGAAGCACATTTAGCCAAGCCAAGCGGATCCACCCACTGCAGCGGATCATGCACATAAGCATGGGTTCGTAATCCGCCGGCGAGGCCGATGGGGTCGGGGCTGAGGTACTGGCCGGAGTGGGGATCGTAGTAGCGGTGGAGGTTGTAGTGCAAGCCGCTTTCGGGGTCAGCCCACTGGCCGGGGAAGCGCAGGGGGCAGTCGGGGACGGTCTCGGGGTAGCGGGTGGGTTGCAGTTCGCTGCCGTAGTCCCGTTCCCGGGGGCTGCCCCAGAGGGTGTGGCCGGCCTGCCAGACGATCTGGCCTTGGCTGTTGTAGAGGGTGTGGGGCGTGCCGTTGGGATCGCAGGCGATCGGGTAACAGCGGCTGTCGTCGGCTGCCAGCACCTCCCGGGCGAGGGGGTCGAAGCGCTCGGCCCGGTAGTGCCAGAGGGTGGTGTCGAGGAGGTCGCGGTCGGGGCCGAAGCGGCGGCTCTCGATCAGGCGGTCAGCCATCCAGAGATAGGTTTCCCGGGTGCCGTGCCGACGCCGGGTGGCTTCGCCGGGGTTGCTGCAGAACTTGGCGATACGGCGCCCAAAGACGTCGTAACGGTAGTGCCAGTGTTCGCCTTCCGGGGTTTCCAGCCGGCGCAGGTGGTCGAACTCGTTCCAGTGGTAGCGCCAGGTGCGGGGCCGGAAACCGGGGCGGTTTTCGGTACGTTCGACGAGGCGGCCGCAGGCATCGTAACGGTAGCGCCAGGGGCCGGCTTCTATCAGTTCGTCGGCCCGGTAGGCGAAGGGCTGGGCGGGCAGGTTGGCGTCCAGGGCGGGGGCGTAGCGGACTTCCCGGTGGGCGAGATTCTGGAGCGGGTCGTAGCGGAAGTGCTCGCTTTCCTCCCGTTCGTAACCGCCCTGCTGGGGATGGCGGCGAGTGGCCTGGACGACCTGGTCCCGGGCATCGTAGTCGTAGTGGGTGTGCTGGCGCAGCTGCCCCTGGAAGCTTGCGCTGCGGTCAGTGCAGCGGCCGTCCAGGTCCCAGCGGTAGTCGAGCTGCTGGCCGGGGAAGGCGTCCGCCGTGCCGGCGGAAGCGAGGCCGGCGCCGCCGCGCTGCTGGAGAAGACGCCCGTTGGGGTCGTGATGCTGCTCCTGGAAGAAGCGGTCGGTGGGGCGGACAGGACCGCCCGGAGAAGACACGCCGGCCAGGGGGCCGGCTGGGGCGGATGAGCCCGCAGAGCGGGGTAAGCTTGCCCCGGCGGTGGGATCGGCTGCATCCCGGTAGCGGCAGGCGGTTTCCAGGCCGCGGGGGTCGTAGGTGAACTCGAAGTGGTGGCGGTTGCTGCGGTAGCCGGCGACCTGGCCGGCCAGGTCATACTGCCAGGCCCGTTCGCCGGCCGGGGTGGTGAGGCCGCTCAGGCGGCCGGCGGCATCCCGGGCATAAACGAGGGCGAGACCGTCCTGGGTTTCCCGCAACAGGCGGTGGGCCGCGTCGTAGGCGAGTTCCAGCTCGCTTTCGCGGCGGGGACCCTCGGGGTCCAGCTGTTCGACGCGGGCGCCGACTAGGCGATCGATGCCGTCCCAGATGAAGTGATGAACCTGGCTGGGGCCGGCGATGCGGACCAGACGATCGCGCTCGTCGTAGGCGTACTGCAGGGTGCTGCCGTCGGGACGCTGGCGCCGGACGATCTGGCCGAGAAGGTTGCGCTCGAAATGGGTCTGACGCCCGGCCCAGTCGGTCTCGCCGACGATCTGGCCAGCGGCATCGCGCTGGTAATGCCATTCCTGGCCGAGGGCATTGCGCACACCACGCAGGCGGGCGGCGGCATCCCAGAGGTAGTGGGTGGCGTGGCCGAGGGAATCGATTTCCTCGTGCAGCAGATCGAAGGCGCCGTGACGGTAGCGGGTGAGGTGGCCAAGCGGAGAGCGGTATTCCTGGAGCAGGCCTTCACGGTCGTAGCGGTACTGGTGCTTGCCGCCATCGGGCAGGAGAACGCTGCGGACGGATTCGCGGGGGTTGTCGGGGCCGGGGGCGTAGTCGTAGCGGGTGGCGTGGCCGAGGGGATCGGTACGGACCACGAGACGCAGGTAAGCATCGAGCTGGAATTCGGTGACCTGGCCCAGGGGGTCCTCGTGGCGGCAGAGGGCGCCCCGGGCATCGTAGTGCCAGCGGGAGACGGCGCCGTCGGGGCCGGTTTCCTGGCTGAGCAGCCCTTCGGTGGTGTAGCGGTAGCGGGTTTCCCGGCCCTCCACCTGCCAGGCGACCACGTTGCCCTGAGGGTCGTGGTGCCACTGCTCGGGGCCTTCGGGGCCCTGCAGGCTCAGGAGCTGCCCCTGTTCGTTCCAGCTCAGGCGGAGGCTGCGACCATGGGGATCGGTGATGGCCAGGAGGCGCCCATGACCATCGTGACGGTAAGTGGTGATCCGCCCGAGGGGATCTTTGCGCTGCAAGGGCCAGCCGGATTCGTCGTATTCCGTCTGCCAGCAACGCCCCAGGGGGTCGGTACTGGAGATCAGGCGGTTGTGGGCGTCGAAGCGGCTTTCGTGACGTTCGCCCAGGGCGTTGATGAAGATGGTTTCATGGCTGCCGTCGGCCGCGGCGGGCAGGTACTCGAAACGATCGGCATACAGTTCGCTGTTGGTACGGGTGGCGATCACCCGCCCCTGCTCATCGAGCAGCAGGTCGGCCTCGGTGGGGCCGCTGTCGTGCCAGTGATTGAGCCAGCCTTCGGGGCTGTAGCCGAAGTGGAATTCACCTTCAAAGCGGCTGGATACGTCAGTGAGCAGCCGGCCCCGGTAACGATAGTCCACCAGGGGGGCGGCCGGTGCATCCGGTGATTCCTGAAGGTGGCTGACGCTCTCGAGCAGGCCGTCGGTATTGCAACGCACCTGCAGGGTGAAGCCGTTGCTGTGGCGGACGCGCCACAGGTGACCGAGGGCGTTGTAGTCGTAGTCGATGTAGTTGCCGTTGCGGTCTTCGGTACGAATCAGACGGGCAGTGGAGTTTGCGTCAGCGGCAGGGGCGAACACGTGGGTCCGCTGGCTGCGCTCGTCGAACACCCAGGGCCGTTGCCGGCTGCCCCCCAGGCGGTAATAGGGAGCCCAGACATTGATGGCGTCGAAACGTTCGGCAGCCGCGGGATAGACCAGTTGCTGGCCTTCCGGATCGTAGTAGACGACAGTGGCTGCGCCTGCCGCGTCGGTCTCGAACTCGAGCCGCTGGGACCAACTGCAGATCCAGCGTTCGCCAAACAGCCCGCGGACCGGCGTGTGGCCGGCATAGCTGCGATCGAGGGTGATGGGCAGGACGTGCGGATAGGTGAAATCACAGCGGTAGTCCGCGTATTCGCCAGTGGCGGCATCCACCGGCTCGCCGAAGAGCTTGCGCAGGACTTTGTCGAACAAGCCGCCCTTCTTGCTGGATGAGCGGGCAGTAAATACCTCAAAGCCGGTGATCAGCAACTGCTCACCGATGCTCAGATCAGCATCTATCGGCCCATACTGGCCCGTTGTCTGATCCGCAAAGATGGTCCGGCACCCCTCCTGAATCACGGCAGAACACGTAATCTTGTGACCAATCCGGGCCAAAGGCAGGCTATTGACGGAAATGGTCTTGCTGCCTTCGGCGATCTGGGGAAGGGGGTTGGGATGCTTCTCGCACTCGACTTGATCGGTGACGCGGGCCACCTTCTTGCCTTCAAAGTAAACGTTGGGTGATCCCGTCTTGATCTTTCCGCTTTTGCTCCCGGTCTTGCTGACACCGCCTCCGACAGCGGCACCGACGAATCCGCCGACGGCCCCGGCAAAGAAAGGGATCAGCGCGGCTGCGAGACCGCCCGTGGCGACACAGGCGACGGCGATGGCAGCAATGGCTGCCCCAGCTACAACCCCCGCGACAATACCCGCCAAGGCACCTCCAAAAGCACGGGCATGCCAGACTTCGTGATCCACGTGAGCAGGCCGGCGGCCTCGTCCGGCAACTCTCGTCATGCCGAAATCAGCCAAACGGTCTGCCACCCATTCGTCAGCGCCGATGGCGGTGGCAAATGCCGCTCCAAGCATGGCCCCGGCGACCGGCGCAACCAGCCGGCCGGCAACACATTTCACGGCGGTCCCTGCGGCAAGCTCGGCGCCTATCCCATAGGCGAGCAAACCATATGAAGCGACGTGACCAGTGGTAGCGATTCCGTTGACGACTTCGGCATTTCCCTCCCGTTGGGCCAATGCATCGAGTTTGGCCTGGCTTGAGGGTTCGGGGGCGGAGGTACTCATCGGTTGGTGTAATCGGAGGCCGGGTCAGGCAAAGGTGAAGCCGAGGAAGGCTTCCTTGACCTGGGCGCGCACTTCGTCCGGATAACGCCCGGGGCTGGTGCTGGTCAGACTCAGGATGCAAGGCTGGTCATTGATCACCAGGACACTCTGAAATATCTGTGTGTTCTCGTTTTTCCAGCTGAACTCCAGGAAACGAGCCGGTCGTTCGGCCAGCACAAGGGCTTCCTCATGTTCCAGGACGAAACCCTTGAGCGTGGTACGGAATTTCTTCATCTGTACCGCCATGTAATCGTCGAACTCCGTGCCATAGGGCAGCTCGTCGCGGCTGATGACGATGTTGAATCCTGGCACCTCAGACAAGGCGGGCAGTAGGGCGTTGTAGCTCCGGTCACTCCATTGCCCAGGCAGCACCAGGGTGCCTTCGTTGATGCGGTATTCCATGAGGCTGATTCCTTGTTATTTACTCTGGGTCTTTGACGTTGGGATTGATGTCCACATGGGTGGGCCCATTGATCAGGATGGTGCCGTCACTATTCATGACGATGGTGCTGCCCCCCACCTCAAAAATGATCTGTGTTGCAGCACGCAGGGTTATCTTTCCCTGCTTGGATTCGATCAGGATGTCTCCCGGCAAACCCTCCCCTGTGGGTGTCTGCCCTGTGGTGGTGATGGTGGTGTTGCCACCGATGGTTTCTGTATGCGTCCCACCTACGGTCTGGCTGCGGTTGTTGCCGATGCTGGTGGACTCGTCATGCTCCACTTCGATGCGCTGGTTGCGCTCCGCATGCAACCAGACCTCCTCCTGCCCCTTCTTGTCCTCGAAACGCAGGGCATTGGCGTTCTCATACCCCCCGCCCTTGCTCGACCGGCTCAGGATCCCCGTCTGGGTCTGGTTGCCCGGCAGTTCCCAGGGCGGCATGTTCGCTTCGTTGTACACACGCCCCGTGATGATCGGTAGGTCCGGGTTCCCGTCCAGCCATTGCACCAGCACTTCCTGCCCTATCCGCGGCACGCTCATGGCGCCGAAGTTGCTCCCCGCCCAGGTGCTCGCCACCCGCACCCAGCAGGAGCTCTTGTCGTCGTATTTTCCTTCCCGGTCCCAGTGAAACTGCACTTTCACCCGGCCGTATTTGTCGCTGTAGATCTCTTCTCCCGGCGGGCCTACCACGATGGCGCTCTGGATGCCGTAGATCTTCGGTTGCTGGCTGTTGTGCCCCACCCCCGCCCGGAACGGGATCAGCTTGCGGATCACCGTCGCCCGGTTGTGGTACACCGCTTCGCCCCCCACTTCCTGCAGGTAGTTGTTGTCTCCGTGGTGCAGAGTTTCCAGGATCAGGAAGCGCCGGTCCGCCGCGTCTTTCTTGTTGTGTTCGAAGTGCCCGGAGAGTTCGAAGCACCGCCCCGGCTGCAGCTGCCGGCAGTTGCCGCCCAGCAGGAATTCCTTGCCCAGCAGTTCGATTTCTTCCATCTGCCGGGTCGCCAGCCGGTTGCCCTGCCCCAGGTCCACAAAGCCGAAGGCCCCCGAGTATTTGTAGATTTCGTGGTCTTTCACCTGCCCCTGGCGGTTGTGGGTCTCCGTGCTGGCGTGCATGGGCTTGGGCTGCTTGAAGTCGAAGCTGGACAGGGACACTTTCCCCGAGACCACCCGCCGCACCGGCGACCAGTCGGTGATGGAGTCGTGCTCCAGCACCGTACTATCGTTGTGGAAGCGCACGATGGGGCCGTCGTCGATGTCCGGCGCCAGCCTCGAGTCGTCGTGGATGATCAGGGTGTGGCTGTTACGGCTGTGCTCGTACCAGTAGAACCACCCTTCTTCTTCCATCCGGCGGTGCAGGTAGTTGTAGTCCGTCTCGTCCCACTGGACCCGGAAGGTGTGGGTCTTGCCCCCCGCGGTCCGGAATTCCGCCTTCTGTTCCGCGTAGTCCCCGAAGATCTTTTCCAGGGCCTGCCGGGTCGTCTTTTCGTGAAAGATGTAGTTGTTCTGCCGCCGCTGCAGGAACGCCGTCCAGGGCCGCAGGGTCATCGCGTAATAGGCCAGTCCCCCGTCCGTGCGCAGCAGGCTGAAGTCGAAGACGTGACCGTTGAAGTACCGGGGCCCACCGCTGGCTCGCTTCAGTTCCACCGTCACCATCTTGCCCATCACGTCCTTGAGCTCCACCCGCGCGTCGTCGCTGATCAGCTCCAGGGTGTAAGTGAAGTCGCTCGACAGGCTTTCCGTCCCGTCAAAACGGTTCAGGAGCAAGCGCGCCGACGGGCCGTCTTCCTTGGGGAAATAGACCTTCATCAAGCGCGTGTCCTGACGCAGGGTCAGCCGCTCGAAGATTTCCTGCTCCAGCATGTGACGACTCCGGATGATATGTACGGGTAGGGAGGCCGGCACCCGGACAGAGTGCCAGAACAATAAAAATGGCATATGCTATTGGAGTCCATGCTTATCTGTCCAGCATTACCAAAGTCATAGCAAATACCCAGCAAAACACTTAATTCATTAATAAACAAAGCACTAGCAACAACACCAACACCCAGCCCACACCCTACGAAAGACATAAACACCTCATTCTTGCCACGCAAGAAAAGCCCAGCCATCAAAAACCATCCCCCCGGAATACAGCCATGCCCACCGAAGCCCAGCGGATAGCCCTGCGCCAGGCCACCAGACTCAACTTCGAATTCATCACTTACCAGCGGGAAACCCGCCTGTCCCGCCTGCATTCGAGCACGGCCCAGAGCTGCCCGGCCGGCTGGGACGCGGGAATGGAAACCCTGGACGGGGAATTCGACCTGGATGATCCCCTGGCCCTGCAGTTGATCCGGCAACTGCAGGTGCAGCAGCCGCAACAGCTGGCGCAGCATTCCTGGCTGGGGGAGTACTTGCTGGGCCAGTGGGGCGGCGCGGGCCTGGGTTCGGAACTGACGGGCGCAGCCCTGGGGCCCGGCAACATCCTCGGCAATTCCACCACCCTGGCCCAGGCGGGCGATGTCTTCGCCCAGGAGATCAGGAACAAGGCCCGCCTGCAGGCGGGCGCCCGCCAGGTGGCGGCAGGCACGGCCCAGAGCGTGCGCATCAGCCCCCACATGGAGCTGTACAACGCCAACAAGGGCAAGGGGCGACCCCGGGTGCGCCTGCGGGTGAAAGGCCTGCCCCTGCAAACCCTGACCCCCATCCGCCCGGCTGCCGACTGGCGCCCGGGAGCCAAGGGCTCCGCCCATTCCACCGCCTGGCGCAACACCTCGCCCCAGGACCTGCGCCGGGCCGGCACCGTGGCCGCCACAGACTCCATGAGCCGGCGCTTCGGCTGGGCCACGGGCAAGGTCGGCACCGGCATCCTCACCTTCGCGCCAACCCTGGCCCTGGATACCTACAACAACATCCAGTTCGAAGTGGATGCCCAGGGCCAGCGCCACATCGCCGGCTTCAAGGGGCGCAACTTCGTGGCCGACTCGGCCAAGAACCAGCTGGGCAATGCTGCCGGCCTGGCGGCCGGTATCGGCATCGCCCGAGGAGTGGGGTTCGCGGCCGCCCAGGGGATAGGGGTGGCCCTGGCCCTGAGCGGCTGGCCGGTGATCCTGCTGGGGCTTGGCGTTGGCATCCTGGTTCAGGCCGTCTGGAGCAACAGCGATACGGCCAAGGACCTTCAAGCCGCTCTCCAGTAACCCCCCGCGAATGCCGGGCGGCTGGCGACACTTTCCCTACGCTGAAAGAACCGCAGAACAGGGCTTCAACACGCCTGAAATTCCCCTGGTTCATCCATGAAAACAAGGACTAATGAAGCGCTCCCCTTTCAGCTCAGGCATATGGCGCTGACCTACCTCGGGATGGGCATCACGATTCCCTTTGCTGCCCTCGCTCCCTACGGCATCGAGCCGGGAATCTGGGCCTACACTGCCTTTGCTGCGGCTGCCGGGATGTTCGGGGCCTGGGAACAATACCGTTCGCGCCAGGGCACCCTGAGCTCCATGGGCGGGAACATATGGGTCACCCTGCTCGTGCTTTCCATTGTCCTGGGCTGCATCGGCGCCTGTTTCTCCATCCTCATGGGGGCAGCAGAACTGGCCGTCCGGGTGGCCCTGTACAGCCTCGTGGGCATGGCGCTGGCGGGCCTGATCGGGGTCCGGAACGGGCGCCTCGCCATGAGTGCCAATCCGGAAGCCTGGCTCCAACAGAGGGTGGATCTTAAGCAGCAGCTGCTGAAGCACGCTCCACCTCCTCCAGTGAGCACCTGGCAAAAGCTGCTCATCCCCCTTGGGATTGGCGGTGCAGCAATAGTCGATGCCTTGGGCTTCGGGCGTTTTTCCCTACTGCTTCTGCTGCTGCCGCTCTTGCTAGCCATCGCCACCTTCACCATGTTCAAGTGCGGCGCCGAAATTACCCAGCTCTGGCAGCTCAGAAAGTACGAGCGCCAGCACGGCCTGCACTTCAGCCGCTTTCCCCTGGCGGCCATCCGGGAGCAACGACGCCAGCTCCCCCTGGCCCGCTGGCTCTGCCACCCCGAAGCGCTGGCCACACCCGCCACCCCCGAGGCGCCCGCCGCCTCGACCTCAGCCGGAAAAAAACGGCGCAGGACAAAAAAATGAGCCCGCAGAAAATCAACAAGATCAAGAACGGCATCGGCCTTGCCATCATCACCGGCATCATCGCCTTCATGGCTTTATTTGCATGGCACTCGAGGCACGAGGCCGAAACGACCTGCGCCATGGCCCGGCCCGGGATGAGCATGGATGAATTCAACCGGGCCAATGGGGATATAGCCGGCACCAGGTTCTCCTCGAACAAGGAAGGCACTGAGTATTCACGGGCATTTCCTGGAATTGCGCCGGAAACCACCGTGTTCTGCGTCATCCACACCCGGGACAACATCATCACGGACAGCCATCTGCGTCTCTATGGTGAGCCGCTGCCAGAGGAGCCCCAGGAGCCAGAAGAAGGGGCCAGGGGAATGGAGGAATAAAAATGGCCGACAACAAAACCCATAGTGTCAGGAACGGCATAGTCATCGCCATCACCACGGTCATCACCGGCATCATCGCCTTCATGGCTTTATTTGCATGGCACTCGAGACACAAGGCCGAAACGACCTGCGCCATGGCCCGGCCCGGGATGAGCATGGATGAATTCAACCGGGCCAATGGGGATATAGCCGGCATCAAGTTCACCTTGATCACCTCGAACAAGGAAGGCGCTGAGTATATACGGGCATTTCCTGGCATTGCGCCGGAAACCTCCGTGTTCTGCATCATCCACACCCGGGACAACATCATCACGGACAGCCATCTGCGTCTCTATGAGCCGCTGCTAGAGGAATCCAAGGAGCCAGAGGAAGGGGCCGGGCGCTGACCCGGAACAGTACCCCGCGACTGCCAGGGGGAAATCGCCTCAGCCGACCGCCCCGTGGCTCAGCACCACGAACTCCACGTCATCCACGTCCCGGCTGCGGACGGGGGCGTCCAGCCAGGAGTTGAGGCCCAAGCGCAGGGGTTGGTCCCGGGCAATGACGGGAGGGGGAATTTCTTCCTTGCGGAGGACCAGGCGCACGTCACAGTCGGTGGTCAGCCCCAGGCAGAACTGCAGCAGCTCCCGCAGGGCCGCCAGTCCCCGTTCGCCCGGCATGAACTGCAGGAATTCCGGATAGCTCAGGGGCCCCAGCTCCATGCGGGTCTTGTTCTGCCTATCCCACTGGCGCTCCCCGACGAAGGCTGAACTGCCCAGGCTGTTGGCCTGGTGCCCGAGCCGGGTCTGTTCCTCCTGGGGAAAATGGATCCACTGGCCGATGTACTGGTCCAGCCTGGCAGGCACGGCAAAGTAGCCGGAGACCACGGCAGCGATATTCACGGCCGAGATGGGTTTTTGCGACAGTAGCCCCGCGTAGTGGATGAGGAACCGGTCGGGTATCCCCTGCCCTTCGTGGATCAGGCGCTGCTGCAGGTGACGCAGCCCCACTCCGACGATGTCGAGGATGTTGCGCGAGAACCGGTCCGGCCCGCCGGCTTCATAGGGCAGGTAGAACAGGTGCTTGCGCCAGGCCTGGTAGAACAGGCTTACGGCCCGGTGGGTGAAGATGTCCAGGAAGCGGTGGGCGCTGTGGTCCCGGTACTGGTTGCGCCGCTCCAGCAGCAGTTCCGTGTAGGCGGTGGGCAGCACCCCGGCGGGACCGGTCATGCCCATGAAGGCCACGGTCATGGAGAGCCGCTCGTCCTCCTGGCCAGGGGACACCGCCTCCTCGCCCTCGGGGGGTGGCGTATCGGTCAGCCCGGGCGCCCGGGCAACCTCCCGCTCCACCCGGGTGATCTCGCTGGGCGGAAAGGCCAGGGAGAGCAGGGAACGGAAACGCAGCTCCGGCGGAATCTCCCCTTCCTGGTCGTCCGCCCTCCCCAGGCCCAGCAGTCGCACGGCCTGGAAGAACTTGAAGCGAGGGCCGTCGGCGACGAGCTCCCGGATCAGATCACGATGGCTTCGCCGGCTCGGGCTGGCCATTGAGCGATGTCCTGTTCCTGCTGGCGGCTGCGCAGCTTGAGTCGGGTGAAATTGTTGGGGCCGCAGTAGAGGGCGAAGAAACGCTCCAGCACGGCGCCGAAGATGACCATGCCGCTGCCCACGAAGGCGTTTTCGTCCAGGGTGAGGGTGATATCCACGCCCCGCACGAAGCCCGAGAAGTGGCGGCTATGCACCCGGGTGGTGGCGGGCCGGCTTTCGATGGTGACGATGCCCTGGATCTGCCGGGAAATCATCGAGGACTGGGTGTGGTTGTAGAGGCTGAGCAGTTCCTGCAGCGCCGCCCGCCCCTGTTCCACGATGGACAGGTGGTTCAGGGAGAGGTGGGAAATCAGGCGCCAGTGCAGGCTGGCCTTGGCCGGGGGGCGCAGGGTTGCGGTGGGCTTGCGCAGCAGGCGGACCCGCTTCACCAGGGCGAACTGGGGCAGAGTGAAATCCGCCTGGGTGCCGCCGCTGCTGCCGCCGAACTGGAGCTGTTCCGGCAGGTCCCTGTTGCTGCAGGTCAGGTCCAGGGAAAGCACTTCCAGCTCCGGCCTGTGGGGGGTGAAATGGCTGTCCACAAAAGCGATTTCCAGATCGGTACCCTTGTCTTCCTCGAGCACCGCCGCCTCCCGGGTGGCGTACCAGTAGAAGCGCTGCTCCTCCCCGGCGACACCGTGCTCGATGGCGTAGAAGGGCGGCACCCGCCGGGCGCTTTCGTGGCTGCCGTCCTTTTCCACGTAGGCCACCGAATCGATGCTGATGATCTCGTAGGCCCGGGGCCGGCGGCCATCGGCCGAGACCGGGTAGGTGGTGCGCTGGTGGCTGATGCGGATGGGATCGGCAGCCTGCTTGAAGAGGTTGATGGCCGGGGTGCAGCCGAGCTTGAAGTTGGCGGCTCCCAGGGTCTGGGCCAGACGGGTATGGCGTTCGCCGTCCCCGAAATTACTCAGGAAGATCTGGATGCGCAGGCTGTCGCCCTCGTGCTGCAGAGCCGGATGGTCCAGGCCCGTGAAGTCCACGAACAGGAATTTCTCGGGAAAGGCGAAATACTCGGTGAGCAGCCGGTAGCCCATGAAGGAGCGCTTGTCGTAATCGATCAGTCCCTCGTCGGCAGCAAAACCCACCGGTGCAATGCAGCTGGCGGGCAGCAGGGCCGTGTGCCGGGGATCGTCGCTGCCGTCGCTGACCCGCAGCTGCAGGGTGTTCATGAGCAGCAGTTCGTAGAGCAGGGCCATCAGACCCGGGTCCCCGTCCAGGAAGAAACGCAGGCGATCCAGGCCCAGCTTCTTGAACTGCTGCTGGCCGTGCAGGCGGAAATCCAGGCTGATGGTGGCCGCCGCCTGGGGGCAGAGCCGTTGCAGGTAGTCGGAGCCCTGGTTCACCTGCAGGCGCACCTGGTTCAGGGTCAGGGGCCAGAGCTCAGTGGGATAGCAGGTGCGGAACTGGCAGGTGACGCCGCCCACCGGCGGAGAAAGCACCGGGTGGTGGCGGGGCACCACGGCCTTCTGGCTGATTTCCGAACTGCCCGGGTCCACTTCCAGCTGCAGGATGGTGCAGGAGGGGAAGGGCTGGGTGTAATGGGGATAGAGGACCTGCAGGAAGGCCTCGGTGATTTCCGGAAACTCGTCATCCAGCTTGCGGTGGATGCGCGCCGCCAGAAAGGCGAAGCCCTCGATCATCCGCTCCACGTGGGGATCTTCGCTCTGATTGCCGTCCAGCAGCAGGCGCCGGGCGATCTTGGGATAGCGCTGGGCGAATTCTCCGGACAGTTCCCGCAGGTAGGTCAGCTCCCGCTCGTAGTAGGGCAGCAGTTCTTTGAGCATTCAGGTTTCCCGGATCTGGCAGGAATTGGAGGAGGGCTGCAAGGTGGCATTGAAGCTCACCGGGGGCCGGGAAGGCAGGATGCGCAGGATGGCGTCGACCCGGAACTTGAGCATGCGCTCGATGCCGCTGGGCGCCTCCAGGCTGACCTTCACCCCTTCGAGACGGGGTTCATGACGCTCGATGGCGATGCGGATCTTGTCGCGCAGGAAATCCCGGTCGCCCGGGTCCAGGAGGCTGAGGCTGGAGAGGTCGGTAATGCCGAAATCCAGGACCGAATCCAGGACCTCGGGGTATTCGTCGATCAGCTCGTCCACATCCACGCAACGGGAATTGAGCAGGGCCTCCAGATCCCGGGCCACCGCGTGCTTGAGGCGCCCCAGGTCGGCGGCCAGCTGCTGGGTGGTGTCCGTGGGAATCCGCGGCTGGTCGTCGAGCAGGCGGTCCAGCACGGAAGGCCGGACCAGCAGGCGCTGGTGTTCGGAACGCATGGAAAAAGGCGGCCTAGATGCGGGTGCGGGGCGGCTCGGCGGCCCCCGGTGCCAGGGGCTCCGACAGGGCGGGGCGGGCCTGGAATTCCTTCAGGGTGTCGGTCTCCCCCTGCAGCAGCCACAGGTAGACGAAGAACAGCACCGTCACCACCAGAGCCAGCAGGGCGAAGTACAGCCACAGGGGCAGGTCGTCGCGGACATATTGCTGGAAGCGCTGGGGCAGCCGCCAGTGGGGCGCGAACTCGCTCTTGCCCCGGGCATGGGTGATTTCCTGGCCGATGCGGGTGATCAGGTAGTTGAGCTTTTCGCTGCCTTCCAGCAGGTACTTGCCCTGGAAGCCGAGCAGCAGGCAGGTGTAATACACCTCCAGCACCTCCAGGTTCGCTACCGGGTCCAGGCGCAGCAGGTCCAGCTTGTCGAAGAAGCGCTCCCCCGCCAGGTGCTCGCCGAACAGGCGCAGCTGCAGGGGGGCCCGCTCCCATTGTTCACGGATTTCGAACTCCGAGGCCAGCACGATCTCGTCCATCAGGGCGCAGAAGGCGTACTTGGCTTCCTCGATGGCGGCACTGGCCTTGCCCAGGTTGCGGGCCTGGGTTTCGAACTGGGCCAGGGCCTGGTCCACCCGGGGCCCGAAGTCCGCCGGAGCCCCCGGGGAGTTGCCGTTGCGCAGCATGAAGAGCAGGTAGATGCAGTCCTCCAGGAGTTCCTGGAGGCTGCGGCTGAATCCCTGCTCGACCAGGACGGCCTGGGGCTTCTCGACGGGAGGGGAAATGACGGCGGTGCTCATGGTTCGTTCCTGGTCAGCGGAAGACGGCGAACAGTTCCAGCTTGAGGCTGCTCAAGCTCTGGGGCACATAGATGCAGATGCTGCGGGCCTTGCACATGCGCTCGAAAATGGCCCCCTGGGGTTCGAGAATGAAGTAGTGGTTGCCGACCCGGACCGGCAGGGCCGCCGGGGTCTGGGGCGCATGGGCCAGCTGCACCCCGGGCAGGGCGGAGTTGAGGATCTTCTCCACGTCGTCGGGGGAGCCTGCCTTGAACTTGAGGGGCACCATCTCGAGGATCTGGGTGGTAGGCATTTCGGAGGAGACGGACAGGTAGTAGTCCACGTTCTCCACCAGCCGCTCGCTGTCCAGCCGCCCCACATGGAAGGAAGGCTTGGTATTGACCAGGGGAATCAGCGCGTAGCGGCTGGAAATCACGGTTTCCAGGAGCTCCCGGATCAGCTCGTCCAGGCGGGAGAAAACCTGGGTCAGGTGCTCGTGCTGGTAAGCGGGGATGTCCCCCAGGGTGCGCTCGGAGGAGAAGGTCATCAGCTCGCCGCAGAGCTGGGCAAACAGCTGGTACAGGGCCTCCGGATGGGTGGCGACGCTGGCATAGTGGTTGAGCAGGGGGAACGCCCGGTTGATGGTGTGCAGCAGCCAGAAGGAAGCGATATCCGAAGTGCCGTATTCCACCACGCTCTTGACCCGCTCCCGGTGGCTGGCGGTCAGGGCGTGGCTCTTCACCAGCAGGATGTCCAGCAGGCGGCGCATGGCAATGGCCAGCCAGGGGCTGCCCCCCACTTCCACCAGGGGCGGGATGTAGTCCTCGTCCAGCTCCCAGTCACCCAGGGCATTCTTGACGATGCGCCCCACCGCCAGGCTGAGGTGCCCGTCCCGGTTCTCCTCCGCCACCATCAGGCGCACATGGGGATGCAGGAAGGTCAGCTCCGACTCCAGGGCCTCGGTATACAGATCCACCGCCGCACCCCGGCTGATGGTGTAACGGGGCAGCCGGGTCATCTGCCCCCCGGGCTCGCCGCTGTTGCCGCCAAAGGGATTGAGCAGGGGCAGGCAGGCATAGAGCACCGTTTCCGTCCCCAGCTGCGGGATATCCGCCAGGTTGCGGGCCAGGGGCAGGGGCATGGACGCCGGCGCGTTAATCTGGGTGCCGTCCTGAAACACCGCCTCCAGATCGTCGAGCTGGGCAATGCCGCCCCGCAGGGCATCCACATCCAGGAGCACCCGCCGCACCCCCCAGGGATGAGCCCGGGACAGGCGCATGGCCTGGGCCAGGCTGGTTTCAAAAAACAGGTCCTGTTGCTGGAAATGCTGGGGGCGCAGGAACAGCCCCTCGCCCCAGAGTATGCGATTGAAACCGGGCATGGGAATCCTATTGGGGACCGTAATAGACGGGTTGGCTGTTGTTCTGGTACTGGGGCTGGCCGTAGTAGGGCTGCTGCTGGGCCGGGTAATACCCGGGCTGCTGCCCATAAACAGGCTGGGCCTGCTGGCCATAGTAGGGTTGGGCCGGCTGACCGTAATAGGGCTGCGGCTGCGGCTGGGCCCCCACGTTCACCGCCCCCACCCCGCCGGCGCCGATCTGGACCTGGGCCGGCGCTATGGGCGTGTTGGCGTTGATGTTCACCGTCGGCATGCCCTGGGGCCACCAGCTGGAACCCTGGGACTGACCCTGGGGCGCAGCCGCCGGCGCCGCCTGGTAGCCCTGAGGCTGGGCCGCCTGATAACCCGGTGCCGGCTGGGCTGCCTGGTAACCCTGGGCGGGTTGCGCGGCCTGGTAGCCCTGGACTGGCTGAGCGGCCTGATACCCTTGATTTGGCGCCTGCTGATAGCCCTGAGCCGGTTGATAGCCCTGGTTCTGCGGGTAACCCGCGGCCGGCTGCGCGGCCGGATGCCCCTGGGCGGGGGCCTGGTAACCAGGCGAGGTGGAAACCACTCCGGGAGAGGAGTAGATGGGAATGGTCTGCAGCCCGCCCGGGTTCTGGGGGGCAGGCTGGGCTGCAGGCTGGGCCGCCAGCGGCGCCGTCCGGCGGCCAGCAGTGGTGCTGGCATAGCTGCCGCCGCACTGGGGTTGCAGGTTGGGACTCCAGCCAGGCAGGGCCAGGGGCTCCACCTCACCCAGGGTCAGGAAACAGTCGCTGGCGCGGATGATCAGCCCCTTGCTGCGCACCGCCTCAGCCGGCACCAGCTGCCGCCAGTAGAAGGGATCGGGATTGCGGAAGAAGCCCACGACCCCCACGTAGCGGGTCTCGTTATGCAGCTGCCCGGGACTCACGTAGGCCGAACCCGGCACCACCACCACGTCGGTCTTGTCGATCAGGGCCGGCCCCAGCAGCTGGGCCTCGGGACGCCCCTGGGCCAGCAGGTCATAGGTCAGCCGGGAAAACTCGCTGGCATCCCGCAGCTGATAGATGCGCACCACCACGGAAAGGGATTTCCCCTTGTCATCCCGGTTCAACACCGGCGCCCCTTCGGTGCGGACGTTGTAGGCGTAGCCATTGGGGGAAACTGAACAGGCCGAGGTCATCAGCGAAAGAACCGCCGGAACGAGGATCAGCCGGGAATCGACAAGCCGAAAGCGGGGCCACCGTCCCCGCCCGATCACTGTGCGCTGCATGGATGCGTTACCTTGAAAAAAAATGCAGGCGGCAACCACCCGGGGCCAGCCTGTCGCCATAAAGTTACATGGATATGCATTTTTTGAAAAGCCATTTGTTAAGCCTCTGAAGCGCTATTACTTTAGTCAAATTGACTATGCCATAAGGGCTGCTGTATGTTCCCGTCGTTTCTCAGAATCGTCAGAGTCCACCCCCTATGCTTGCCCCGGCACTCCCTTTGCGCGCCCTCCGGAGTAAACCTCCGTGCCCCGCCCCCCTGCCGCCGGCAAGCCAGGGGCAGCCCCCCGCCGGAGACCGCCCGGAGCCCCTCCGGCCATGACGGCCACCGGCCTGTTCACCCTCATCGCTGCCATCAGCGCCCTGCTGTTCCTGCTCAGCTGGGTGGGCTGGCGCTTTTTCGTCTCGCCCCAACGCGCCGCGCCAAGCAGCCCCGCCGCCGAACCCTGGCATACCCGCCTGGCCGGCCGCTTGCCCTCCATGCAACTGCCCCAGTGGCGACCCGGCGCCACCCTGGGCCGGCAACTGGGTCTGGGTCTGCTGACCGGCGTCGTGAGCGTGGGCAGCATCCTGCTCCTGGCCGACCAGGTCTCCCCGGACCCCTTGATGGTGTTCGAGTCCGAACGGCAGGCTCACATCCAGGCCGCCCTGAACCCGGAACGCCTGGTGCCGCCGCCGCCCCTGCCGCCCCTGATGTTCATCAGCAGCGAGCGCCCCGCCCTGGAAAGTGCGGATCGGGACTGGAACAAGCTTAATCCTGATTTCATGCAGCAGATCCTGCTCGTCCTGGCCCGCCTGGAAGGGCGCGGCTATCCCTTCGCCCTGCTGGAAGGCTACCGAAGTCCCGAGCGCCAGGAAAAGCTGGCCGATCTGGGCAGCCACGTCACCAGTGCCCGGGCCTTCCAGAGCAAGCACCAGTTCGGCCTGGCCGTGGATCTGGCGCCGGTACAGGGCGGCAAGCTGATCATCAGCGAGCGGGACCCCTGGGCCATGGAAGCCTACCTGGCCCTGGGCGAGGAGGCCGAGAAGGCCGGACTGACCTGGGGCGGCCGCTGGTGGTTCAAGGACTACGGTCACCTGGAGCGCAGCGGTCCCCTGATCGACAAGCAACGCCTGGTCCGCTGAGCCCGAGCGGCCGAACACCCATGCCTGAGGAAGAAGTTGATGTGGAAGTTGTTGCGTAACAAGAAGCTGGCCTCGTCCCTGGGGTTCCTGATCCTGATCGCCCTGATCTGGTTCATCGGTCCCTGGCTGGGCCTCGCCACCCAGGAATCCCGGCTGCTGTGGATCGTGGTGGTGATGCTGGTCTGGGTGGTGAGCCTGCTGATCGGCAAGATGATCTCGGACCGGGCCGGCAACCTGCTGGAAAAGGTGCTGCGCCGCCAGACCGATGAGGCGGTGATCGGCGCCGACCCGGAACAACGGCGAGAAGTGGCCCAGCTGCGCCAGCGCCTGCTGGGGGCCATCGACACCCTGAAGACCTCCAAGCTGGGCAAGGTGAGCGGCAAGGCCGCCCTGTACGAACTGCCCTGGTACATGATCATTGGCCACTCGGCGGCCGGCAAGAGCAGCGCCATCCAGCACTCCAGCCTGGATTTCCCCTTTGGCGACAAGCAGGCCATCCAGGGGGTGGGCGGCACCCGCAACTGTGACTGGTTCTTCACCACCGACGGGGTGTTGCTGGATACGGCAGGGCGCTACTCCACCCAGCGGGAGGACCGGGGCGAATGGCTGGAATTCCTCAAGCTCCTGAAGAAATACCGCTCCAAGGCCCCCAGCAACGGCATCATCGTGGCCCTCAGCTTTCCCGAACTGATCCAGCACCAGGGCGAGCAGTTTTCCCTGTACGCCCGGCAGGTGCGGGAACGGATCAACGAGATCGACGACGCTTTCGGCATCAAGGTGCCCATCTATCTGGTATTCACCAAGATGGACCTGCTGGGCGGCTTCGCCCAGTTCTTCGAGGACTTTTCCGAAGAAGAGCGCCAGGGAGTCTGGGGCGCCACCCTCTCCCACGACCAGGGTGCCGCCTTCGATGCGGCCCGGGTCGTCGGCCAGCAGTTCGACGCCCTGCACCGGGGCCTGGTGCAGATGGGCTTCGACAAGCTGGCCCACAACCGGGGCAACATCAACCGCCCCGCCCTGTTCGCCTTCCCCATCGAATTCCACGCCCTGCGCGAACCCATCTGCAAGTTCGTAGACATCCTGTTCCAGGAGGACCCCTTCCACAGCAAGCCCCTGCTGCGCGGCTTCTACTTCACCAGCGCCCTGCAGGAAGGTGAGCCCCAGCAGGCAGCCAGCAACCGCATCTCGAAGATCTTCAGTCTGGCCCGGCCCGGCTTCAACGCCGCCCGCCCTCCGGTTTCCAACAGCTTCTTCCTGCGCGACCTGTTCCGGGAAGTGATCTTCCCCGACCACCACCTGATCACCCGCCAGACCCGCTCCAGCAGCGGCCGCTGGCGGTTCGCCGGGATGGTGGCGGGACTCAGCTCCCTGGCCCTGCTGAGCGGCATGCTCACCTGGTCCTACGTGGGCAACCAGAAGCTCGTCAGCAGCGCCCAGGAGGAACTGCTGGTGGCCCGCAAGCTGAACGAAAGCGGCGAACTGGTGGACCGCCTGAAGGGGCTGCAGGTCCTGCAGCTGCGCCTGGAACAGCTCTACCAGTACCGCAAGGAAGGACATCCCTTCAAACTCGGCATGGGCCTCTACCAGGGAGAGGAACTGGAACGAACCCTGCGCCGGGAGTATTTCACCGGGGTCCGCGCGGTGATGCTGATGCCGGTCAAGGCCGCCCTGGAAGAGCGGCTGGGCAGCCTGGGCAAGGCGCCTCCGCCGCCCCCGCCCGCCGCCAAACCGGAAGCCCCCCCAGCCCCCCCCAAGGCGGCCCCCAAGGCGCCCTCGGGAGGCGGCCTGCCCTACATCCCCATCCTGCATCGCCCGCAACAGTTCCAGGGCGGCTTCTTCAAGGCCGCCTATACCCCCGGCACCCAGGCCTTCGTGCTCAGGACCGCCACACCTGCCGGTGCGGCCAACCCGACCCCGCCGGTCATGGCCCCCAAGCCGACAGCGGCCAAGGATAGTCAGCAGCACCTGGAAGAAGGCTATAACGCCCTCAAGACCTACCTGATGCTGAAGCACCAGGAGCGCATGGACATGCCCCACCTGGCCGACCAGCTGCCCAAGTACTGGCGTCCCTGGCTGGAACAGCACAAGGGCCGGGGCCAGCCGGACGAGGTCAACCGCCTGGCGGAACGGGTGGTGGCCTTCTACGTCTCCCAGCTGGCGGAAGAAGACCTGCCCCTGATCGAAAACCGGGAAGACCTGGTGGGCCAGAGCCGGGAAACCCTGCGCGCCGCCTTCCAGCGCCTCTCCGCCGTGGAACGGGTGTACAACGAGCTCAAGGTCCGGGCCAACACCCAGTTCGCCCCCATGACCGTGGGCCGCATGCTCAACAGCCGCGACCTGAACCTGATCGCCGGCAGCAGCAGCCTGCCCGGTGCCTTCACCCGGGAAGCCTGGGAAAAATACCTGCGCGAAGCCTTCCTGGATGCCAGCAAGGGCGAGGTGAAGGGGGACGACTGGGTGCTGGCCACCTCCTCCCTGGACAACCTGAGCCAGGGCGGCAACGTGGAGCGCAACCGGGAAGAACTGGAACAGCTCTACAAGGCCGAGTACGCCCGGGAATGGCAGAAGTTCCTGCAGGGCATCGTGATCCAGGAGTTCGGCAACATGGATCATGCCGCCCAGTCCCTGGGCCGCCTGGCGGACCTGCAGAACTCCTCCCTGCGGGCGCTCCTGACCAAGGCCGCCTACGAAACCTCCTGGGACAATCCCTCCCAGCTCTCCAAGACCCTGGAAAACGCCAAGAACTCCGTCCTGGAACGTACGGAAAAACTGGTGCTCGGCACCAGCACACCGCCGGGCACACCGCCGGCCAGCCAGCAGCTGGGTGAGCTGGGAGCCCAGTTCGCCCTGCTCGCCGCCCTCACCAACCCCGGCGAAGGCGGGCGTCCGCCCCTGGCCGCCTATCTGGAGGCCCTGGGCAAGCTCAAGACCAAGCTGGCCCTGCTGGCCGCCAATCCGGACCCCGGCCCCCAGGCCCGCCAGCTGATGCAGGCCACCCTGAGCGGCAGCGGTTCCGAATTCGCCGAGGCCCTGGCCCTGGTGGACGGCCCCCTGCTGAGCGGCCACAACAGCGACGCCACCGCAGCCCTGCGCCCCCTGCTGCTGCGGCCCCTGATCCAGGCCTACGCCACCCTGATTCCCCCGGTGGAACAGGACATCAACCAGGCCTGGCGTACCGACGTCCTGCCCGCCTGGCAGGCCCTGGCCAGCAAGTACCCCTTTGCCGACACCGCCAACGAGGCCTCCATGGCGGAAATCGCCAAGTTCCTCAAGCCCGGGGATGGCACCCTGTCGGCCTTCGTGGACAAGCAGCTGGCGGGCCTGGTGGTCCGGCGTGGCGACCAGCTGACGCCGCGTACCTGGGCCAACATGGGCGTCGGCTTCAGCCCCGCTTTCCTGTCAGGCGTCTCCCGGCTCAGTGCGGCCGGCAGGACGGTGCTCCAGGAGGGCGACAACACCCGCTTCGAACTGCAGCCGGTGCCCACCCCCGGCCTCAGCGAAATCATGATCGAGCTGGACGGCCAGGCCCTGCGCTACCGCAACGGGCCCCAGCTGTGGACCGTGTTCTCCTGGCCCGGGGGCGGCGGCAACCTGCCCCAGGGCGCCCGCATCCAGGCCATCCACCTGAACGGCGCCCCGGTGGTGGTGGCCAACCACGGCGGCCGGCTCGGCTTCATGCGGCTCCTGGCCCAGGCCCGGGTGAGCGAGGGCGGCAACGGCAGCAAGCAGCTGGAGTGGCGCATGAAGCGTCCCGACGGCGTGGAAGCCGAGGCCATCCGTTTCAACTTCCGGCTCGTCAGCGGCGCCAACCCCCTTTCCCTGTCCGAACTGCGACGGCTGGGCCTGCCAGACAAAGTCACCCACTGAGACCCCTGCATGCTATTACCCTTCAATCGGGCAGAAGCTCAAGCAGCAGCCACCCACACCCTGTTCGGCAAGCTGCAGAACCGTGCCGATTTCGTGCGCGTCAACGCCAACCACCCGGCCGCCCTGGAGCTGGACCAGCTGATCCAGCAATCCTACGAGCGGGCCACGCCCCTGGATGAGCAGCCAGCCAGTCCGGCCAACTTTCTCTACACCACCCGGGACCGGCGCTACACGGCCATCGGCGTGGCCATGCCCAGCCGCGACCAGGCCGGGCGCAAGTACCCGCTGGTGGCGGCCGCCATCCTGCCCCGGGAGGCCCTGGAAGCCGACCTGCCCCTCTCCCCCATCGCCTACGAGGTGTTTTTCGACGGCCTGCGGGAACAGGTCATCAATGCCGTGGAAAACTCGGTGGAGGCCCTCTCCTGCCGCCAGTTCCTGGAAACCACCCTGCGCTCCTACGAGGCCTCGGCCAGCGATGACCTGCAGCTGGCCCGCAACGTGGTGGAACGTTTCCTGGACAGCTGGAGCTGCGCCCAGGTGCAGGGCTTTCTGGCCGGGGACCTGCCTGGCACCACCCTGCACCAGGCCCTCCTCAACATGGCCTTCTACCAGGCCCACCTGCGCCACTTCGACAACCGCGCCACCAACCAGCTGATCGGACTGCCCCTGGGCCAGCAGAAGGGCGAACAGGCCCTGCTCGCCAGCCTGTGGCTGAACATCCTCGCCAGCCTGTTCCCGGCCCGCAGTCGCCAGGAACCCTGGAACTGCAGCTATTTCATCCACAGCCCCGCCGGCGGCCCGGCGCGGCTGGTGGTGAGCCTGGGGCGCATGCCCGACGGCTTCACCGGGGCCATGCTGGGCACCCCCACCCCGCCCTCACTGATGCTCGACCTGAGCCAGGAACAGGGAGCCTGGAGCAGCCACCGCATGTATGCCGAGGTGTCCTACGCCCTCAGCCGCATGCTGGCCGACCCGGAAGTCCGCCTCGCCCCCCTGTGCAGCCTGCTGGAAGGCATAGGCCGGCAACTGGACCGGGACGGCTGAACCCGACCAGACAACGATTTGAACATTCACTGAAAGCGAAAGGAAAACACATGGCCAAGGAAAGTACACAGAAGAAGCTGTCGCGGGTACGCCCGCCGCGGGTCCAGATCACCTATGACGTGGAGATCGGCGACGCCATCGAGACCAAGGAGCTGCCCTTCGTGCTCGGCGTCCTCGGCGATTACAGCGGCCGGCCCAAGAATCCCCTGCCCAAGATGAAGGACCGGAAGTTCGTGGAAATCGATCGGGACAACTTCGATGAAGTGCTCAAGGCCATGGAGCCGCGCCTGACCCTGCGGGTGGACAACCAGCTGAAGAAGGACGACTCCCAGATGGGGCTGGAGCTGAACTTCAACAAGCTTGAGGATTTCGAGCCCCAGAACGTGGTGGCCCAGGTGGAGCCCCTGAAGAAGCTGCTGGAAGTCCGCACCCGCCTGGCCGACCTGCGCAACAAGATCAACGGCAACGACCGGCTGGAAACCCTGCTGGACGAAGTCATGCGCGACACCGAAAAGCTGAAGAAAATCGGCGCCACCCGCAGCAAGAAGGAGGATTGATCCATGAGTACCGAAATGGCAAGCGCCGCCGCAGAAGCAAGCACCGCCAGCAGTGAGGGCCTGGGGCTCCTGGACCAGATTGTCGAACAGAGCCGGGTGGCCGTCAGCGAAACCGAGCGGATCAGCGCCCGGGACCAGATTGCCGAACTGGTGGACGAAGTCCTGGCCGGCACCCTGACCGTCTCCGCTGACCTGGCCGCCAGCATCGACCTGCGCATCGCCGAGCTCGACCAGCTGCTCTCCGACCAGCTCAACGCCATCATGCACCACCCGGAATTCCAGAAGCTGGAAGCCTCCTGGCGCGGTCTCAAGTATCTGGTGATGCAGTCCGAAACCAGCCCCATGCTGAAGATCCGGGTCCTCAATGCGAGCAAGCGGGACCTGGTCAAGGATTTCCGCGCCGCCTCCGAGTTCGACCAGAGCGCCCTGTTCAAGAAAATCTACGAAGAGGAATACGGCACCTTCGGCGGCGCGCCCTACGCCGGCCTGGTGGGCGACTACGAGTTTTCCCGCCACCCGGAAGACTTCTACCTGCTGGATCAGCTCTCCCACGTGGCCGCTTCGGCCCACGCACCGCTGATCACCGCAGCAGGCGCCGGCCTCTTCGGCCTGGAAAGCTTCACCGAAATCGGCCGCCCCCGGGACCTGTCGAAGATCTTCGACACCGTGGAATACGCCAAGTGGAAGTCCTTCCGGGAATCCGACGACTCCCGTTACGTGGGCCTGGTCCTGCCCCACGTGCTGGGCCGCCTGCCCTATGGCCGGGAAACCCTGCCCCTGGAGGAGTTCAACTTCGAGGAGGACGTGGACGGCTCCGACCACTCCAAGTACCTCTGGTCCAACGCCGCCTACGCCTTCGGCGCCCGGCTCACCGACGCCTTTGCCCGATTCGGCTGGCTGGCAGCCATCCGCGGCGTGGAAGGCGGCGGCCTGGTGGAAGACCTGCCCACCCACACCTTCCGCACCGACGACGGGGAAATCGCCCTGAAGTGCCCCACCGAGGTGGCGATCACCGACCGCAACGAAAAGCTGCTGTCCGACCTGGGCTTCATCGCCCTGGTGCATTGCAAGAACACCGACTACGCGGCCTTCTTCGGCGGCCAGTCCACCCAGAAGGCCAAGACCTACAACACCGACTCGGCCAACGCCAACGCCCGGCTGTCCACCCAGCTGCCCTACATCTTCTCCGCCTCGCGCATCGCCCACTACATGAAGGCCATCATGCGCGACAAGATCGGCAGCTTCGCCTCCCGGGAGAACGTGCAGGACTTCCTCAACACCTGGCTGGCCCAGTACGTACTGCTGGACGATTCCGCCTCCCAGGAGGCCAAGGCCAAGTATCCCCTCCGGGAAGCCCGGGTGGACGTGGTGGAAGTCCCTGGAAAACCAGGAGTTTACCGGGCCGCTGCCTTCCTGCGTCCGCATTTCCAACTCGACGAATTGACGATATCATTACGCCTTGTTGCAGAGCTGCCAAAACCAATCCGGTAACACAATTCATCAACAATCAGCTGTTTCATAGTTTTGACATGGAGAAACAAGATGGCCTTTGACGCATTTATCAAGATTGACGGTATCCCCGGCGAATCCACCGACGACAAGCACAAGGAGTGGATCGAAGTCATCCAGTTCGACCACAAGATCGAACAACCCGCCTCCAGCACCGCCAGCTCCGTCGGTGGCGCCACGGCCGAACGGGTCAACCACGGCACCTTCAACTTCGTGCACCTGGTGGATAAGGCCGCTCCCAAGCTGCTGGAAGCCTGCTGCACCGGCAAGCACCTGAAGGAAATCACCATCGAGCTCTGCCGCGCCGGGGGCGACAAGGTGAAGTACATGGAAATCAAGCTGGAACAGGTCCTGGTTTCCAAGGTCGAGAGCATGGGTGCCGCCGAGGAAGAACAGGGCTACCCCGTCGAAAAGGTCAGCCTCTCCTACGGCAAGATCAAGTGGACCTACACCCAGCAGAAGCGTGCCGACGGCTCCGCCGGCGGTAACGTCAGCGCTGGCTGGGACCTCACCGCCAACAAGACCATCGCCTGATACCTCCCGGGGTCCGTCAGGCCGGGGCCGCGCCAGGCAACTGTTGCGGCCCTGTTTTTTTGCCGGTGCCGGCAAGCACCGGACGTATCACCGCAAGAGGAATGAACATGATGCCCTCCCGCTCCAGCCTCGCCTTCCTGGCCGCAGCAACCCTGCTCCTGGGTGGCTGCAACAGCAACGAGCCCAAGCCCGACCCCCAGCCCAACCCCGGCGTGCCCGCCGTGGCCCAGCCGCCCCGCCCCCTGCCCCTGCATCCGGCCGCCGTCCCCAATCCCAGCATCATCATTTTTGAAAAAATGTCGATCAAGGTGGACGACCCCGGCCGTTTCCAGCTTGCCCAGCTGATAGAGCGGGCCCGCATCGCCCAGCGCATCACCATCACCGGCTACTGCGACCGGCGCCAGATCGCCAATCCCACCGATGCCGCCATCGCCCGCGCCATCGCCGTGCGCGACGAACTGATCGCCCTGGGTATTCCGCATCGCAACATGGCCGTCACCATCAACATCGGCGTGCCCCAGAAACACGCGGCCGAAATCCGCTTCGACTGACCCACGCCCCAGCCTTCTCCGGACAAAGCGCTTCCCATGACCCTGAACCTCAAATCCCTGATCGGAAAACTCGACGCCCCCGCCCGCAGGGCCATGGAATCCGCCGCCAACCGGGCCCTGGCGCGCACCCATCACGAGATCGACATCGAGCACGTGCTGCTGGAACTGCTGGACTCCCCCAGCGGCGAGCTGCTGGCGATCCTGAAGCACTACCGGGTGGACACGGACCGGCTGCATACGGACCTGTCCACCAGCCTGGACAGTTTCCGCACCGGCAACACCCGCAACCCGGTCCTGTCCCACAACATCCTGCGCTGGCTGGAGGCCGCCTGGCTGGCCGCCAGCGTCAACCACGGGGCGCAGCAGCTGGGGGGCGCCTACCTGCTCCTGGCCCTGAGCTGCGATGAGGAGCTGAAGCGCCTGCTGGGCAGCTCCTGCGCCGCCCTGAAGCGCATTCCCCCGGACGACCTGCGCGACAACCTCCCGGCCCTGCTCCAGGCCCACGCCAACGGGGCCGATGCGGGCCCTGAAGAAGCCTCCCGCTCGACTCCCCAGGCCAAACGTGCCAGCCCCAACCTGGACAAATACACGATAGACCTGACCAGCCTGGCCCGGGCCGGCAAGATCGACCCGGTCCTGGGCCGGGACGGGGAAATCCGGCAGATGATCGACATCCTCATGCGCCGCCGCCAGAACAACCCCATCCTCACCGGGGAACCCGGGGTGGGCAAGACCGCCGTGGTGGAGGGCCTGGCCCTGCGCATCGTCCAGGATGACGTGCCGGAAGTGCTGCGCAATATCAACCTGCGCACCCTGGACCTGGGCCTGCTCCAGGCCGGCGCCAGCGTCAAGGGCGAGTTCGAGAACCGCCTGCGCTCGGTGATGGACGAGGTCAAGGCCAGCCTGCAGCCCATCATCCTGTTCATCGACGAAGCCCACACCCTGATCGGCGCCGGCGGTCAGGCTGGACAGAACGATGCGGCCAACCTGCTCAAGCCGGCCCTGGCCCGGGGCGAGCTGCGCACCATCGCCGCCACCACCTGGTCGGAATACAAGAAATATTTCGAGAAGGACGCCGCCCTGGCGCGCCGCTTCCAGCTGGTGAAGATCGAGGAACCCCCCGAGGACGCGGCGATCCAGATGGTGCGCGGCGTCGCCGACGCCATGGAGACCCACCACAAGGTGCGCATCCTCGATGCCGCCGTGGTGGAGGCGGTGAAGCTGTCGAGCCGCTACATCAGCGGCCGCCAGCTGCCCGACAAGGCCATCAGCGTGCTCGACACGGCCTGCGCCCGGGTGGCCCTGTCCCGCAACAGCAAGCCCGCCGTGGTGGAAGACGTGGAGCGGCTGATCCAGAACCTGGAGCGGGAAACCGCCGCCCTGCAGAAGGAACAGGACCCGGCCCACGACAAGCGCCTGAAGGAGCTGGCCGCCCAGCGCAAGCTGCTGGAAAAGGACCTGGAACACCATCAGGCAGGCATGGAAACCCAGCGCCGCATCGTAGACGAGATCACCGCCCTGCGCGCTCAGCTGGCCGAACAGCCGCCCGCCACCGGCCGCAAGGGCAAGACCCCCGCCTCCCGGGAGGCCAGCCTGCACGAACAGCTGCTCGCCTGCCAGCACCAGCTCCAGGAACTGCACCAGCAGCAGGCGCTGATCTACGAATGCGTCGACGGGGCCACCATCGCCGAAGTCATTTCCGCCTGGACCGGCATTCCCCTGGGGGGCATGGTGGCCGACGAGGTGGACACCGTGCGCAAGCTGCGCCCCCTGCTGGAGCAGCGGGTGGTGGGCCAGAGCCATGCCCTGGAACTGATCGCCCGCCGTATCCAGGTGGCCAAGGCCAGCCTGGAAGACCCGGGCAAGCCCAAGGGGGTGTTCCTGCTGGTGGGCCCGTCCGGCGTGGGCAAGACCGAGACCGCCCTGGCCCTGGCCGACACCCTGTACGGGGGGGAGCGCAACCTGATCACCATCAACATGTCCGAATACCAGGAAGCCCACAGCGTTTCCGGCCTCAAGGGCTCGCCGCCGGGCTACGTGGGTTACGGTGAAGGCGGGGTGCTCACCGAGGCAGTGCGGCGCCGCCCCTATTCGGTGGTGCTCCTGGACGAGGTGGAAAAGGCCCACCCGGACGTGCTGGAGCTGTTCTTCCAGGTGTTCGACAAGGGCACCCTGGAAGACGCCGAGGGCCGGGAGGTGGATTTCAAGAACACCATCATCATCCTGACCTCCAACGTGGGGTCGGAGCTGGTGATGCAGGCCGTGGAACACGGGGTCACGGTAGCCGGGGAGCAGCGCCAGCCCACCCCGGCCGACCTGGTGGACCTGCTGCGCCCCAGCCTGCAGCGCAGCTTCAAGCCCGCCTTCCTGGGACGCCTGGCGGTGGTGCCCTACTACCCGATTTCCGACGAGATCATGGCCCTGATCGTGGGCCTCAAGCTGGAAAAGGTAAAACAGCGCCTGCTCCTCAACCACGGTGCCAAGCTCAACTACGACAAGGCCCTGGTGGAGCAGATCGTCAGCCGCTGCAGCGAGGTGGACAGCGGCGCCCGGGATGCGGAGGCGATCATCACCGACACCGTGCTACCCCTGATTTCCGAGCAGATCCTGGCGCGCATGGCCGAGGGTCAGGGCATCGAGCGGGTGGACCTGAAAGTGCGCAAGGACGAACTGCAGGTCCTGGTGAAATAGGTCAAATCCCGGGGCCGGCGGCTGCCGGACCCGGGATTTGCAGCCGGCTCAGGCCGGGTCCAGCTTGGCGTATTCCAGGGACAGCCACTTCACCCCGGCGCTGCCGAAATTCACCTGGACCTTGGCGTCCTCGCCCCCCCCTTCCGCATCCACGATGACGCCAAAACCGAACTTGGCATGGCGCACGTTCATGCCCACCCGCAGGCCGCCGGGCAGGGTCGCGCTAGCCGCCGGGACCAGGCGCGGCGCCTCCCGGCCGCTGCTCCAGGCCGGCGCCGCCGGCCGGGCCCGGGAAAGGAGCTTCAGGAGCCCCTGGGGAATTTCCTCCAGGAAGGCGGAAGGTACGCAGTAGCGGGTCTGGCCGTGCAGCATGCGGCTCTGGGCGTGGCAGAGGTAGAGCCGCTTTCGGGCCCGGGTGATGGCCACGTACATCAGCCGGCGCTCCTCCTCCAGGCCGTCCCGGTCCTGGGCGGCGTTTTCATGGGGAAACAGGCCCTGCTCCAGGCCGGTGATGAACACCGCGTCGAACTCCAGTCCCTTGGCCGCATGCACGGTCATCAGCTGCACCGCTTCCTGCCCTTCGCCGGCCTGGTGTTCGCCGGATTCCAGGGAGGCATGGGTGAGGAAGGACACCAGGGCGCCGGCCTCGCCCACGGCCCCCTCGTCATCCACGAAGGTGGCGGCGGCGCTGACCAGTTCGTCCAGGTTCTCCAGCCGTTCCTGGCCTTCCTTTTCGTTCCGGTAGAACTCGGCCAGGCCGCTCTTTTCCAGCACGTGTTCCACCATCTCCGGCAGCCGCAGGCCTTCGGTTTCCTGACGCAGCTGCTCGATCAGGCGGATGAAGCCGCCCACGGCCACCCCGGCCTTGCCGGTCAGGGAGGCCGCCGCGTTGTAGAGGCCGGAATTCATCTGGTGGGCCGTGGCCTGGAGGTTTTCCAGACTGCGGGCACCTATGCCCCGGGTGGGGAAATTCACCACCCGCAGGAAGGCCGTGTCATCCTCGGGATTGGCGATCAGGCGCAGGTAAGCCAGGGCATGCTTGATTTCCTGGCGCTCGAAGAAGCGCAGCCCCCCATAGACCCGGTAGGGAATGGCCCGGGTGAACAGCTCATGCTCCAGGACCCGGGACTGGGCGTTGGAACGGTAGAGCAGGGCGATCTGGGTCCGGTTGAAGCCTTCATCCACCAGGGCCCGGATCTCGTCCACCACGAAGCGGGCCTCGTCCAGGTCGGTAAAGCCCTCGAACACCCGGATCGGTTCCCCCTCCCCGGCATCGGTCCACAGGTTCTTCCCCAGCCGCTCCCGGTTGTGCTTGATCAGGGCGTTGGCGGCATCAAGGATGTTGCCGTGGGAGCGGTAGTTCTGCTCCAGGCGGATCACGTTGGGGCCGGCAAAGTCCCGTTCGAACTCGCGCATGTTCCCCACTTCCGCCCCCCGGAAGGCGTAGATGCTCTGGTCGTCGTCCCCCACGGCAAAAACCGCGGCGCCGCCCCCGGCCAGGAGTTTCAGCCAGGCGTACTGGAGCTTGTTGGTATCCTGGAATTCGTCCACCAGGATGTGGCGGAAACGCTCCTGGTAGTGGCGGCGCAGGGGTTCGTTGCGGCTCAGGAGCTCGTAACAGCGCAGCAGCAGCTCGGCAAAGTCCACCACCCCCTCCCGCTGGCACTGGGCCTCGTACTCGGCATAGAGCTCCACCTTCTTGCGGGTGTGGGGGTCGTAGGCCTCGGCCTGGGCCGCCCGCAATCCCTGCTCCTTGTGGGCATTGATGAAGTGCATCAGCTCCCGGGGCGGATACTTCTCGTCATCCACGTTGAGGTTCTTCATCAGCCGCTTGATGGCGGCCAGCTGGTCGGCGGAATCGAGGATCTGGAAAGTCTGGGGCAGCCCCGCGTCCCGGTAGTGGGCCCGCAGCATGCGGTTGCACAGGCCATGGAAGGTGCCGATCCACAGCCCCCGGGGATTGATGGGCACCAGGGCGGAGAGCCGGGCCAGCATTTCCTTGGCCGCCTTGTTGGTGAAGGTCACGGCCAGCACCCCATGGGGGCTCACCTGCCCGGTGGACACCAGCCAGGCGATGCGGGTGGTGAGCACCCGGGTCTTGCCGCTGCCCGCCCCCGCCAGGATCAGGCCATGGACCGGCGGCAAGGTCACAGCCTGGTATTGGGGCGGATTGAGATGGGCAAGCAGATCGGACATGTGGAAAACCCTGATGGCGAGGCTGTAAACAAAACTTAAAATTCGCGCCCATTGTAGCTGCCCCGGGCCAGGCGTTGCTTTTGTGCAACGCACAAATTTTGTTACACGATTTTCGGAAACAAGGCTCGAATCAGCCACCATACGTGGATTACAATTCGTACCGCAGCGCAGCAAAAATATTCACGAGATATGGCTGCCAGCGCCGCATGAGCCCATCGGCTCGAGATATTGAAAGGAGAACACCCATGAAAGCCCCGAAAATCCTGCCCTGGATCGCCAAGAAAGCCGGCATCAGCGAAGCCCTGGCCCTGAAGCTGTGGCGCCGTGCCGCCGGCGAGGCCGAGCAGCTGACCGGCAAGTGCGACGGTTCCGAGTACTGGGGCCTGGCCGTGGAGCGCTTCATCGACCTGGCCGATGAGGAAGCCACCCAGCAACACGCCGCCGAACAGCTGCTGCCCGCCCCCCGGGTGGACTGGATGTGGAAGCACCAGAGCCGCATGTCCCTGCTGTCCCTGATGGCTGCCCAGAACGCCTACCGCTTCTGGCAGCACACCTGGCAGAACTTCTACCTGCCCAAGGGCATGCAGAACCGGGCCGCCTGAAGCCCCCTCCCGCCGTCCCCCAGGCGCCGCCTCCATCTCCGGATGGGCGGCGCTTTTGCTTTGTGGGCCCGCCCCCGGAGGCAGGAAGCCCCGCCGTTCGCGGGTATAATCGCGCCTTTGGCATTTTGCCCCCATCCGTCCACACCCGGAAAAGCCTCGTCATGCAGCAAACCTATACCCACGCCGATATCGAACGCGCCGCCCAGGCCCACTGGCAGAAGACCGGCGCCGCCCGCGCCGTCGAAGATGCTTCCCGCCCCAAGTACTACTGCCTGTCCATGTTCCCCTACCCCTCCGGGAAGCTGCACATGGGACACGTGCGCAACTACACCATCGGCGACGTGCTGGCCCGCTATCACAAGATGCAGGGGTTCAACGTGCTGCAGCCCATGGGCTGGGACGCCTTCGGCATGCCGGCGGAAAACGCCGCCCTGGCCAACAACGTGGCGCCGGCCGGCTGGACCTACGACAACATCGATTACATGCGGAAGCAGCTCCAGTCCCTGGGTTTCGCCATTGACTGGGAGCGGGAATTCGCCACCTGCACGCCCCAGTACTACCGCTGGGAACAGTGGCTGTTCACCCGCCTCTTTGAAAAGGGCCTGATCTACAAGAAGCTGGGCACCGTGAACTGGGACCCGGTGGATCACACCGTGCTCGCCAATGAACAGGTGATCGACGGGCGCGGCTGGCGCTCCGGTGCCTTGGTGGAAAAGCGCGAGATCCCCATGTACTACATGAAGATCACCGCCTACGCCGAAGAACTGCTGGCCGACCTGGACAAGCTCGACGGCTGGCCCGAGCAGGTGCGCCTGATGCAGAAGAACTGGATCGGCAAGAGCACCGGCGTGCGCCTCGCCTTCCCCTACGAGCTCGACGGCAAGAGCGACAAGCTGTGGGTATTCACCACCCGCGCCGACACCCTGATGGGCGTCACCTTCGTCGCCGTCGCCGCCGAACACCCCCTCGCCACCCGCGCCGCCGCCAATAACCCGGAACTGGCCGCCTTCATCGAGGAATGCAAGCGGGGCGGCGTCGCCGAGGCCGACCTGGCCACCATGGAAAAGAAGGGCATGCCCACGGGCCTGTTCGTCCAGCATCCGCTCACCGGCGAACAGGTCGAAGTGTGGGTGGGCAACTACGTGCTCATGAGCTACGGCGAAGGCGCCGTAATGGCCGTGCCGGCCCACGATGAGCGGGATTTTGCCTTTGCTCAGAAGTACAGCCTGCCGATCAAGCAGGTGATCCAGGCCGCCGGTGAATCCTTCAGCCTGGACGGCTGGCAGGAATGGTATGGCGACAAGACCAAGGGCGTCTGCGTAAACTCCGGCAAATACGACGGCCTCGCCTACGAAGCCGCCGTGGACGCCATCGCCGCCGACCTGGCCGCCAAGGGTCTGGGCGAAAAGAAGACCCAGTTCCGCCTGCGCGACTGGGGCATTTCCCGCCAGCGTTACTGGGGTTGCCCGATTCCCGTCATCCATTGCGACAGCTGCGGCGACGTGCCGGTGCCCGACGAGCAGCTGCCCGTGGTGCTGCCGGAAAACGTGGAAATCACCGGTGCCGGCTCGCCCCTGGCCAAGATGCCCGAGTTCTACGAGTGCACTTGCCCGAAATGCGGCAAGCCGGCCCGGCGCGAAACCGACACCATGGACACCTTCGTGGAATCGTCCTGGTACTTCCTGCGCTACGCCTGCCCGGACAACACCGGCGCCATGCTCGACGAGCGTGTCAATTACTGGTGCCAGGGCGGCATCGACCAGTACATCGGCGGCATCGAGCACGCCATCCTGCATCTGCTCTACGCCCGCTTCTTCACCAAGCTGATCCGCGATGTGGGCCTGCCCGGCGTGGCGCCCATCGACGAGCCCTTCAAGCACCTGCTCACCCAGGGCATGGTGGTGGCGCCCACCTTCTATCGTGAAGGTGAGAATGGCAAGAAGCTGTGGATCAACCCAGCAGACGTGGACGTCAAGACCGACGACAAGGCCCGCCCCATCGGCGCCACCCTCAAGGCCGACGGCCAGCCGGTGATCATCGGCGGCACCGAGAAGATGTCCAAATCCAAGAACAACGGCGTGGACCCGCAAGCCCTGATCGACCAGTACGGCGCCGACACCGCCCGCCTGTTCATGATGTTCGCGGCGCCCCCCGACCAGTCCCTGGAATGGTCCGATGCCGGCGTCGAAGGCGCCTACCGCTTCCTGCGCCGGGTCTGGAAGGCCGTGCATGAGCATGTGAGCGCCGGTTGCGTCGCCGCCTGCGGCAGCAGCGCCGAACTGCCCGAGGCCCTGAAGGACCTGCGCCGCAAGCTGCACCAGACCATCGCCAAGGTGAGCGACGACTACGGCCGCCGCCAGCAGTTCAACACCGCCGTGGCCGCCGTCATGGAACTCCTGAACGCTTACGACAAAGCGGACCTGAGCGACACTACCGGCCGCACCCTGGCCCAGGAAATCCTGGAAGCCGTGACCCTGATGCTGTTCCCCATCGCCCCCCACATCGGCCAGGCGGCCTACGCCGAACTGAGATCCGGCGCCGATGCGGCCCTGGCCGCCTTCCCCAAGGTGGATCAGGCCGCCCTGGTGCAGGACAAGATCGAGCTGATGCTCCAGGTGAACGGCAAGCTGCGCGGCAGCCTCCAGGTGGCCGCAGCGGCCGACAAGGCCAGCATCGAAGCCGCCGCCCTGGCCCATGAGATGGCCGTCAAGTTCATGGAAGGCAAGCCCGCCAAGAAGGTGGTGGTAGTGCCCGGCCGCCTGGTGAATATCGTCGTCTGACCCTGGAGAAGCCCATGCGCCCGGCCCTGTTCCGTTCCAGCCTGATCCTCTGCCTGGCCCTGGCCCTGGGCGCCTGCGGCTTCCACCTGCGCGGCGCGGTGGAGCTCCCCTACCAGAGCCTGTATATCGCCCTGCCCCAGAATTCGGTGCTGGGTGCCGACCTGCGCCGCCTGATCCGGGCCAACCAGCCGCAGCTGCTGGTGGAGGACCCCGCGACCGCCGGTGCCGTGTTCCGGCAGCTCTCCAGCAACCGGGAACGGATCATTGCCGCCATGAACACCCAGGGCCGGGCCCGGGAATACCAGCTGCGCCTGCGTTACGCCTTCCGCATCGAAGACGCCAAGGGCGCCCCCCTGGGACCGGTCAATGAAATCCTGCTGGCCCGGGAAGTGACCTACGACGACAACCAGGTGCTTTCCAAGGACCAGGAAGAGAACTTCCTCTGGCAGGACATGGAACGGGACCTGGCCCAGCAGATCCTGCGCCGCCTGGCGGTGGCCCAGCCCCTGCCCGGCAAGACCGAAACCGACTGATGCAGATCAAGGGGGAGCAGCTCGCGGCCCAGCTCGAACAGGGGATCAAACCCCTGTACGTGGTCTGCGGCGACGCCCCCCTGCTGGTCCTGGAAGCCGCCGACACCATCCGCCATAGCGCCCGGCAGCAGGGCTACACGGAGCGCGAGGTGCTCACCGCCCTGGCCGGCTTCGACTGGGGCCAGCTGGCGGCCGCCACCGACAATCTCTCCCTGTTCGGGGGCCGCAAGCTGGTGGACCTGCGCATTCCCAACGGCAAGCCAGGCAAGGATGGCAGCGCCGCCCTGGCCAGCTACTGCCAGCGCATGAGCCCCGACAACGTGCTGCTCCTGACCCTGCCCCAGCTGGACTGGAAGGAAGAAAAGGCCGCCTGGTTCACCACCCTGGCCCAGGCCGGCATCGTGGTCCGCCTCAACGCCCCGCCCCTGGCGGAACTGCCGGGCTGGATCGCGGGTCGCCTGCGGCGCCAGCAACAGCAGGCCGAGGCAGAGGGGCTACGCTTCATGGCAGAACGGGTGGAAGGCAATCTGCTGGCGGCCCACCAGGAAATCCAGAAACTGGCCCTGCTCTACCCGGCCGGACACCTGAGCCTGGAACAGATCCGCGAGGCGGTGCTGAACGTGGCCCGCTACAACGTGGATGACCTGCGCGAAGCCCTGCTGGCCGGGGACCTGTCCCGCCTGACCCGCACCCTGGAAGGCCTGCAGCAGGAGGGGGAATCCCCGGTGCTGGTGCTCTGGGCCATGACCGAGGAAATCCGTACCCTGGCCCAGGCCAAGGCCGGCCTGGCCCGGGGTCAGGCCCAGGACAGCCTGTTTCGCGAACTGAGGGTTTGGGGGCCGCGCCAGGGACTGGTGCGCCGGGCAGTGCAGGCCCTGGGCGGCCGGGCCTTGAAGGAGGCCCTGGAACTGGCGGCCCGCCTGGACCGGAGTATCAAGGGGCTGGACGCCGGCGGCAGCGGCAATGTCTGGGAAGGTTTCCTGCGCCTGGGCTTGCTGCTGGCCCGGCGCTGAAGGCCGGCCCCGACGCAGCACAACCCGTAAAAGCCTTACTTGGCGGGGCCCTCGACGGCATCGGGACCCAGGTCCTCCCACAGGCACTCGTGGATGGAACGCACATCGGTGAGACCGTGGGCCTGGCATTCGGTCACCAGGCATTCACCCGGGCACTCCTCGGCCACCACCACCACCTGCATTTCCGTATCCACATGACGTTCGCCATCCCAGTAACAGCAGGTGGCGCAGACCTTGACCTCGGCCGGCAGTATCAGTTTTTGCGTCATCAGACCCCCGAACGGGATTTCCTTAGTAAATGTGTGGATAAGAGTTTACCTGCTCCGGAAAGGTTCCGTTCAGATTTGCACCTATAATCGCCATTTTGGATCCTTGCCCCTCCCCATGGACATCAAGCAATACATGCAGACCCTGGGCCAGCAGGCCCGGGCCGCCTCCCGCCGTCTGGCCAGCGCCAGCACCGCCGAGAAGAACACCGCCCTGGAAGCCATCGCTGGCGCCATCCTGCGCGACAAGGAAGCCCTCCTGGCCGCCAACGCCAGGGACCTGGACGCCGCCCGGGCCGCCGGCCTGGAGCCCGCCCTGGTGGATCGCCTGACCCTGACCGCCAAGGGCGTAGACAGCATGGCCGAGGGGGTGCGCCAGATCGCCCACCTGGCCGATCCCATCGGCGAAATGACCGACATCAAGTTCCGTCCCTCCGGCATCCAGGTAGGCAAGATGCGCGTCCCCCTGGGGGTCATCGGCATCATCTATGAAGCCCGTCCCAACGTCACTGCCGACGCCGCTGCCCTGTGCCTGAAATCCGGCAACGCCGCCATCCTGCGCGGCGGCTCCGAGGCCATCCACTGCAACCGGGCCATCGCCGCCCTGGTCCAGGAAGGCCTGCAGATCGCCGGTCTGCCGGCCGACGCGGTGCAGGTGGTGGACACCACCGACCGGGCCGCCGTGGGCGAGCTGATCACCATGCGCAAATACGTGGACGTGATCGTGCCCCGCGGCGGCAAGGGCCTGATCGCCCGCCTGCTGGCCGAAGCCCGGGTGCCCATGATCCAGCACCTGGACGGTAACTGCCACGTGTACCTGGAAGCCGAGGCCGACCCCAACAAGGCCCTGCGCATCGTGGAAAATGCCAAAACCCAGCGCTACGGCACCTGCAACACCGCCGAATCCCTGCTGGTGGACCGGGAGGTGGCGAAGATGCTGCTGCCCATGATCGGCCACATGCTCAGCGAAAAGGGCGTGGAAATCCGCGGCTGCGAGGAAACCCGGGCCATCATCGCCAACGCCCAGCCGGCCACGGATGAGGATTACTACACCGAATACCTGGCCCCGGTGATCTCGGTGAAGGTGGTGTCCGGCATCGACGAGGCCATCGCCCACATCAATCAGTATTCCTCCCACCACACGGAAGCCATCGTCACGGAAAACCACACCCTGGCCATGCGCTTCCTGCGCGAAGTGGACTCGGCCTCGGTGATGATCAACGCCTCCACCCGCTTTGCCGATGGCTTCGAGTACGGTCTGGGGGCCGAAATCGGCATCTCCACCGACAAGATCCACGCCCGGGGCCCGGTGGGTCTGGAGGGGCTGACCAGCCAGAAATGGGTGGTGTTCGGCAATGGCCACGTGCGCGGCTGAAAGCTGCGCCAGCTCCACCATGCTCACCTCCCAAGAGGTAGCCGAGCGGGATTCGCCTTGTAAGGGCGAATCCCGTCCGCTTTACGACGCCATCGTCGCCGCCCCCGGCTTTGCCCTGGGGCTCTCCTGCAGCGCCGCAGCCCTGACCGGCATCGAGTTTCTCGAACCCTGCACGCCCCAAGCCGCCCGCAGCCCCCAGGCGGCGGAAGCGGCCCGGCAGCTGGAAGCCTGGCTCGCCGACGCCCGCTTTCAATTCGACCTGCCCCTGGCCCCCCGGGGCACCCCCTTCCAGCACCGGGTCTGGCAGCAGATCGCCGCCATTCCTTTGGGCGAAACCCGCAGCTACGGCCAGCTGGCCCAGGCCCTAGGCAGCGCCCCCCGGGCCGTGGGCGGCGCCTGCGGCGCCAATCCCCTGCCCCTGATCGTGCCCTGCCACCGGGTCCTGGCCGCCCATGGCGGGCTGGGCGGCTTCAACCGGGCCCGGGGCGGTTATCTCCTGGACGTGAAACGCTGGCTCCTGACCCATGAAGCAGGACCCGGCCACTGAAGCCCCCGCCCCCCTGCGCCCGGAGGACTTGGCAGACATCGACATGTTCTGCGACGCCCTGTGGCTGGAAGACGGGCTCGCCAAGACCACCCTGGAGAGCTATCGGGCCGACCTGAGCGCCCTGGGCCGCTGGCTCGCCACGGAAAATCGCCCAGCCCTGCTGCAGGCGGCCGAAGCAGACCTGCTGGCCTTCGTGGCCCTGCTCTCCCAGGAGAAAAAAGCCACCTCCCAGTCCCGCTACCTTTCCAGCCTGCGCCGCTTCTACCGCTGGCAACTGAGCCGCGGCCGCATCGGCGCCGACCCCTCGGGCCGGCTGTCCCGCCCCATCACTCCCGGGCGCCTGCCCAAGACCCTCTCGGAAGCCCAGGTGGAAGCCCTGCTCCAGGCCCCGGACGTGGACACGCCCCTGGGCCAGCGCGACCGGGCCATGCTGGAAACCCTCTACGCCACGGGGCTGCGGGTCTCGGAGCTGGTGGGGCTGAAACTGCACGAAATCGGCTTCAACCAGGGCGTGCTGCGGGTCATGGGCAAGGGCAGCAAGGAACGCCTGGTGCCCCTGGGAGAAGAAGCCCTGGACTGGCTGCAGCGCTTCATCCAGGAAGGCCGCCGGGAACTGCTGGACGGCTGCCCCTGCGAAGCGGTATTCGTCACCGCCCGGGCCGCCCCCATGACCCGGCAGATGTTCTGGACCCTGATCAAGGGCTACGCCCCCCTGGCCGGCATCCCCAGGGAACAGCTCTCCCCCCACGTGCTGCGGCACGCCTTCGCCACCCATCTGCTCAACCACGGGGCCGACCTGCGGGTGGTGCAGCTGCTCCTGGGCCATGCCGACATCACCACCACCCAGATCTACACCCACGTGGCCCGGGAACGGCTGAAGCAGCTCCACAGCGTGCACCATCCCCGGGGCTGAGCCACTACAATCCCCGCCCATGAAACACGATCCCCACGCCCCCGAAACCCCCGCCACCCAGTTCCTGCGCCAGCACCGGACGGCCTTTTCGCCCCATCTCTACGACTACGTGGAACATGGGGGTACCGCCGTATCCGCCGCCTGCCTCAACGTGGACGAACATGCGGTGGTGAAGACCCTGGTGTTCCAGGACGAACACGCCAAACCCCTGATCGTGCTGATGCACGGGGATTGCAAGGTTTCCGCCAAGGAGCTGGCGCGCCAGGCGGGAGTGAAGAAGGTGGAGCCCTGCAAGCCGGAAGTAGCCCAGCGCCATACCGGTTACATGGTGGGCGGCACCAGTCCCTTCGGCACCAAGAAGACCATGCCGGTATTCCTGGAAAAGACCATCCTGGACCTGCCGCTGATCTACATCAACGGCGGCCGCCGGGGCTTTCTCGTGGGCATCCACCCCCACGACCTGCTCACCCTGCTGAAGCCCACCCAGGTAAGTGTGGCGCTGGAGAAGTAGGGGGACTGCAAAACCCTGGTTTCACCACAGAGGCACGGAGACACAGAGGAAAACAAGACCGGGCTGGAGTTTTTGGGGCAGGCGCCGACAGCGGTGCAAGTCGTTCGAGCCCCCGGGAGGGTTTCAGGATGATCAGGCGGAGCGTTCGATGATCACGCCCACCCGCTTCACCCCCTTCATCATCCCCAGCTTGGCCACGGAGATGCGCACCCACTGGGCGGCGTAGTCCTCCAGGATCAGGGTGGCCACGAATTCGGCCAGCTTTTCCAGCAGGTTGAAATGGCGGGCAGAGAGTTCGTTGCGCAGGCGCTCGGTGACCACGGCGTAGTCTATGGTGTCGCGGATGTCATCGCTGGCCCCGGCCGAGGCGGTGGATACACCCATCTGGATGTCCAGCACCACCGTCTGGGGCATGGCCTTCTCCCGGGGGTAGATACCGATCCAGGTTTCGGCGCGCAATTCCTCGATAAAGATGATGTCCATTGATGCTGGAGTGTAGAATCTGGCGCCGCATTGTACCCCAGCTAACCCTGTCCCCCCCTAGCCTGCCATGAGTCCCGCCCTGACCACCCTGATCGCCTGCCTCGCCGCCTACCTGCTCGGTTCCGTCTCCTTTGCCGTGCTCAGCGCCAGGCTGTTCCGGATGGCCGATCCGCGCACCTACGGCTCCGGCAACCCGGGGGCCACCAATGTGCTGCGCAGCGGCAACAAGAAGGCCGCCCTGTTCACCCTGCTCGGGGATGCCCTGAAAGGCACCGTGGCCGTGCTGGCTGCCAAGTTCCTGGAACTGCCCGCCCAGACCATAGGCCTGGTGGCCCTGGCCGTGTTCCTCGGCCACCTCTACCCGGTCTTCCTCAAGTTCAAGGGGGGCAAGGGGGTGGCCACCGCCGCCGGGGTGCTGCTGGCCCTGGCTCCCCTGGTGGGCCTCGCCACCCTGGCCACCTGGATCGCCACCGCCCTGCTGAGCCGTTACTCTTCTCTGGCCGCCATCGTCGCCGCCCTGCTGGCGCCGGCCTACGCCATGCTGTTCGACGGGGCGGATGGCTACACCGGCGTGGTCCTGGCCATGAGTCTGGCCCTGGTGGCCAAGCATTTCGTCAATATCCAGCGCCTGCTGGCAGGCCAGGAAAGCAGGATCGGGAGCAAGAAAAAAGCCTGAGAGGGCTCAGGCTTCAGGAAATCGACGCTGGGCGCTCAGGCGCCCATCAGTTCGTTCAGGGGCCAGCGGGGCCGCACGGCAAACACCCCGGCGGGCCGGGGCTGGGCGCCGGCCATGAGCCGCATGGCGCCGGCGAAGGCGATCATGGCGCCGTTGTCGGTGCAGAATTCCAGTTCCGGGTAATAGACCCGGTAGCGACGTTTCCTGGCCGCCTCGTTCAGGGCCTGACGCAGCTGCCGGTTGGCGCCGACACCGCCGGCCACCACTAGGCGCTGCATGCCCGTGTGCTTGAGAGCGGCAATGGATTTCTTCACCAGCACTTCCACCAGGGCATCCTGGAAGGCCCGGGCCACATCGGCGGGAAAATCGGGCCGGTCCTCGGACTTGTCCCGTACCAGGGTGAGCACGGCGGTCTTGAGACCGGCAAAGCTGAAATTGAAGTCCCCCGAGTGCAGCATGGGCCGCGGCAGATCGAAGACCCCCGGCTGCCCCACATCGGCCAGTTTCGACAGGGCCGGCCCGCCCGGATAGCCCAGCCCCAGGAGCTTGGCGGTCTTGTCGAAGGCTTCGCCGGCCGCGTCGTCCAGGGTTTCCCCCAGGAGTTCGTACTTGCCGACACCGGCCACGGCCATCAGCTGGGTGTGGCCGCCAGAGACCAGCAGCGCGACAAAGGGAAACTCCGGCGGTTCCTGGGCCAGCAGGGGGGAAAGCAGGTGCCCTTCCAGGTGGTGCACAGGCAGGATGGGCTTGCCCAGGCTGGCGGCCAGCCCTTCGGCGAAGGCGCAGCCCACCAGCAGCGCCCCGGCCAGGCCGGGTCCCTGGGTGTAGGCCACGGCGTCGAGCTCCGCCAGGGAACAGCCGCTAGCCCCCATCACCTGGCGCAGCAGGGGCACCAGGCGGCGGATGTGGTCCCGGGAAGCCAGCTCGGGCACCACCCCGCCGTATTCGGCGTGCAGGGCGATCTGGGTGTGCAGGGCGTGGGCCAGCAGCCCCCGCTCGGTGTCGTAGACGGCCAGGCCGGTCTCGTCGCAGGAAGATTCAATACCAAGAACTCGCATGGGGCGCGATTTTAGCACTTGTCCAGGCCAGGCACCGCGAGTAGAATGCTGACCTTTCGTCCATTCGTGACGGAGCCAAATTTACTGGGCAAGCGACGCTGCCCAACCGGAAGGGGGTGATTTTAATGCCGAGCATTCGCGTCAAGGAAAACGAGCCGTTCGAGGTAGCCATCCGCCGCTTCAAGCGTGCTGTCGAAAAAACCGGTCTGCTGACCGAACTTCGCGCCCGTGAGTTTTACGAAAAGCCCACCGCCGAACGCAAACGCAAAGCTGCTGCCGCCGTCAAGCGCCACCACAAGCGTATCCGTAGCATGACCCTGCCGCCGAAGATGTACTGATCGTACTTTTTCCACGCAGACCTGGAAGCCGCCCGTCCCACGATAGGCGGCTTCTTGCATTTCCACTTCCCGGAGATTCCCCATGAGTCTGAAAGCCCGCATCACCGAAGACATGAAAACGGCCATGAAGGCCAAGGAAACCGTGCGCCTGGGCGCCATCCGCCTGCTTCTGGCCGCCATCAAACAGAAGGAAGTGGATGAGCAGATCGAGCTGGACGAGACGGGCATCGTGGCCGTCATCGAGAAGATGACCAAGCAGAGGAAGGACAGCCTGAGCCAGTACGAAGCCGCCGGCCGCACCGACCTGGCCGAGGTGGAACGGGCGGAAATCACCGTCCTGGCCGCCTATCTGCCGGAAAAGATGGGCGAAGCCGAGATCAATGCCGCCATCGACGCCGCCGCAGCCGCCACGGGCGCCGCCAGCGCCGCCGACATGGGCAAGCTGATGGGCGTACTGAAGCCGCAGCTGGCCGGCAAGGCCGACATGGCCCTGGTTTCCAAGCTGGTCAAGGCCAAGCTGGGCTGATCCCCGCCCCATGATCCCCGAATCGTTCATCCAGGACCTGCTGGACCGGGTCGATATCGTGGACCTGATCGACGGCTACGTCCGCCTCAAGAAGGCGGGCGCCAACTACAGCGCCTGCTGCCCCTTCCACAACGAGAAGACCCCCTCCTTCACGGTGAGCCCCACCAAGCAGTTCTACCACTGCTTCGGCTGCGGCGCCCACGGCACCGCCATCAGCTTCCTGATGGAATACCAGGGCCTGGGGTTCGTGGACGCGGTCAAGGAACTGGCCGGCAAGGTGGGCATGCAGGTGCCGGAGCAGGAACGGGGCAGCCGCCCGGAAGAACGGGGCAGCCTGCGCCAGCTCACCGAACTCATGGCCCGGGCCGCCCAGTACTACAAGGACCAGCTGAAGCAGAGCCCCAAGGCCATCGACTACCTGAAGGGCCGGGGTCTGACCGGGGAAATCTGCGCCCGCTTCGGCATCGGCTACGCCCCGGACGGTTGGCAGAACCTGGCCGCCATCTTCCCCCACTACGACGCCCCGGAACTGGCCGCCGCTGGCCTGGTGATCGAGAACGAACAAGGGCGGCGCTATGACCGGTTCCGGGACCGGATCATGTTCCCCATCATCAACCCCAAGGGGGAGGTGATCGCCTTTGGCGGCCGCATCATCGGCCAGGGAGAACCCAAGTACCTGAACTCCCCGGAAACCCCCATCTTCGAGAAGGGCCGGGAAGCCTATGGTCTGCCCCAGGCCCGCCAGGCCCTGCGGGAGGAGAACCGGGTGATCGTGGTGGAAGGCTACATGGACGTGGTGGCCCTGGCCCAGCATGGGGTCGGCAATGCCGTCGCCACCCTGGGGACCGCCACCACCCCCACCCACGTGCAGAAACTCCTGAAGCAGGTGGACCGCATCGTCTATTGCTTCGACGGGGACAACGCCGGGCGCAAGGCCGCCTGGCGCGCCCTGGAAAACAGCCTGGAAGCCCTGGCCGACAACAAGTCGGTGGGCTTCGCCTTCCTCCCCGACCCGGAGGACCCGGACAGCTACGTGCGCCAGTTCGGCAAGGATGCCTTTCGCACCCTGATCGCCCAGGCCACGCCCCTCTCGGACTTCCTGCTGCGGGAACTGGGGCAGCGTTGCGACCTGACCAGCTCGGAAGGCAAGGCCCGGCTGATCCACGAGGCCAAGCCCCTGCTCACCCGCCTGCCCACGCCGCTGCTGCGCCTGCAGCTGGTGAAGCGCCTGGCCGAAGCCAGCGGCTTTTCCCAAACCGAGGTGGAGCGCCTCTGCGACATCCGCGGCTACGCCCCGCCCGCGCCGCCCAAGGCGCCCCGTCAGGCCCCCTCCCTGGCCCGCATCCTGCTGCGACTGGCCCTGCAGCGCCCCGCCCTGGCCGCCCGCATCCCCCTCACCCACCTGAGCCCGGGCCCGGAGCGCAGCATCCTGGAAGCCATCGCCCAGAGCCTGACCAGCCTCGCCCCCAACCCCGGCTACGCCCAGTTGCGCGAAGCCCTGCGCGGCCACCCCCTGGAAAGCCAGGTGGACACCCTGGCCGGGGAACTGATCGGGATGGAAATGGACGAAGAGCTCGTGGAGTCCGAATTCGCCGCAGCCCTGGAGCGCCTCCAGGAGGGCGACCAGAAGGTGGCCTTCGCCGCCCTGCAGGCCAAGGCCAGGCAATTTGGCGTGGCCGGCCTCAGCGAGGAGGAGAAACAGGCCTACCTCACCCTCCTTTCCCAGAAGAAAGAACACTAAGTTATGGTAGAATTTACGGTTTTCCGAATTCCGCTGGCAGGTGGTCATGGCTAAAGACAAGACGAAAGAAACCGCGAAGGCGCTGCAAAAAGTGCGCGCAGCAAAGGCGAAGGAAAAGGCAGCCGAGCAGATCCTGGACGAGAACGCTGGTGTCGAAACTCCTGCGGTGGATGCCGAAACCCGCAAGATGCGGCTCAAGGCCCTGATCAAGCTGGGCAAGGAGCGCAGCTACCTGACCTACGCCGAGATCAACGACCATCTGCCCGATGACGTGGTGGATGCGGAGCAGATCGAGTCCATCATCAGCACCTTCAGCGACATGGGCATCAAGGTCTTCGACGAGGCTCCGGCCGCCGAAGAGCTGCTCATGTCCGATGCCGCGCCCGCCGCCACCGACGACGAGGAAGTGGAAGAGGAAGCCGAACAGGCCCTGTCCACCGTGGACTCCGAATTCGGCCGCACCACCGACCCGGTGCGCATGTACATGCGCGAAATGGGCTCCGTGGAACTCCTGACCCGGGAAGGCGAAATCGAGATCGCCAAGCGCATCGAGGAAGGCCTGAAGCACATGGTCCAGGCCATCTCCGCCTGCCCCAGCACCATTGCCGAGATTCTCGACATGGCGGACAAGGTGGAGCGGGACGAAATCCGCATTGATGAACTGGTGGACGGCCTGGTGGACCCCAATGCCGCCTCCGAGGAAGAGCAGGCTGCTGCAGCCGCCGCCGAGGAAAGCGACGAAGACGCCGAGGCAGAAGCCGACGGGGACGACGAGGATGAGGACGAGGACGCCGAAGGCAAGGCAGCCTCCGCCTCCCTGGCCCAGCTCAAGGCCGAGGCCCTGGAGCACTTCGCCAAGATCCGCTCCGACTACACCAAGATGCTCAAGGCCCTGACCAGCAAGGGCACCCAGGACAAGACCTACATCAAGCTGCAGCAGCAGATCAGCGACGAACTGCTGTACATCCGCTTCACCTCCCGCACCATCGAGCGCTTCTGCGACAGCGTGCGCGGCATGGTGGATAGCGTGCGCGAGTGCGAGCGCAACATCCAGCGCATCTGCGTGGACAAGGTGCGCATGCCCCGTCCCCACTTCATCAAGAGCTTCCCGGGCAACGAGACCAACCTGGAGTGGGTGGACAAGGAAATCGCCGCCGCCCCCAAGACCTACGTGGCCATCCTCACCCGCAACGCCCCCAACATCAAGGAAGAACAGCAGAAGCTGCTCGACCTGCAGGAGCGCCTGGGCCTGTCCCTCAAGGAGCTGAAGGACATCTACAAGCAGATGACCACCGGTGAAGCCAAGGCCCGCCGTGCCAAGCGCGAGATGACCGAGGCCAACCTGCGCCTGGTGATCTCCATCGCCAAGAAGTACACCAATCGCGGCCTGCAATTCCTCGACCTCATCCAGGAAGGCAACATCGGCCTGATGAAGGCGGTGGACAAGTTCGAATACCGGCGCGGCTACAAGTTCTCCACCTACGCCACCTGGTGGATCCGCCAGGCCATCACCCGTTCCATCGCCGACCAGGCACGCACCATCCGCATCCCGGTGCACATGATCGAAACGATCAACAAGATGAACCGGATTTCCCGCCAGATCCTGCAGGAAACCGGGCAGGAGCCCGATCCCGCCACCCTGGCCGAAAAGATGGAGATGCCCGAGGACAAGATCCGCAAGATCATGAAGATTTCCAAGGAGCCCATCTCCATGGAAACCCCCATCGGTGACGACGACGATTCCCACCTGGGCGACTTCATCGAGGACACGGCCACCCTGGCCCCCGCCGATGCGGCCATGTACTCCAGCCTGCGGGAAGTGACGGCGGAAATCCTCGACACCCTGACCCCCAGGGAAGCCAAGGTGCTGCGCATGCGCTTCGGCATCGAGATGAACACCGACCACACCCTGGAAGAAGTGGGCAAGCAGTTCGACGTGACCCGGGAGCGCATCCGCCAGATCGAGGCCAAGGCCCTGAGAAAGCTGCGCCACCCCACCCGTTCCGACAAGCTGCGCAGCTTCGTGGATACGGGCAACAACTAAGGCCGGAGGGGCCTGACAGGCGATTGTCATGCCCCGCCGCTAGCCCTACAATCACCGCTTTTTGCAGTACGGGCCTGTAGCTCAGTCGGTCAGAGCAGAGGACTCATAATCCTTTGGTCCAGGGTTCAAGTCCCTGCGGGCCCACCAGACACCCGGCGGGAGGCCGTTCCGGCAACGGCTTCCTGCCCGCAGCACCCGCCGTCCCCACGCCGCTAAAATGGCGCCCTCACCATCATTCAGATCAACGGAATGCCCATGAAGCCCATTGCTCAACTCGTCCTGGCCTCCACCCTGCTGTTCGGCGCCCAAGCCCACGCGGAAAACTGGACCCTGATCGGGGAAACTGCCGAGAAGACCTACATCTACGCGGACAAGGATTCCGTCCGGAAGAACGGCGACATCGGCAAGATCACCATCCGCACCCCGGAACGCTACCTGCTGACCTGGGAATTCGACTGCGACCGGGAAGTGATGCTGGAACAAGGCCAGCACACCCCCATTGGCGAAGACCCCAGCCGCCGCAGGGCCTACGAGCTTACCTGCCGCTGGTTCAGCTGGTAATCCCCAGCACCCCGCGCCAGCATCCTGACGCCCGCCCTTCCCTTCCGGGATGGGGCGGGCGTTTTCCATCAGTCGCCGCCGCCGGACGGCTCCGGCACTTCCGGCACCAGGCGTAGCCCCTGGCGCAGGGCCGCTTCCAGTTCATCGGGCGGCAGGGGCCGGGAGAGCAGGTAGCCCTGCATGGATTTGCAGCGCTCCTGGCGCAGGAAATCCAGCTGCTCGCTCTTTTCCACCCCTTCTGCCACCACCCCCAGCTTGAGGCTCCTGGCCATGCCGATGATGGCGCCGGCAATGGCCGCATCGTCGGGATCGTCGCTCACGTCCCGGACGAAGGAACGGTCGATCTTGAGCTTCACCACCGGGAAACGCTTCAGGTAGGAGAGGCTGGAGTAGCCGGTGCCGAAATCGTCGATGATCAGGTGGAAGCCCGCCGCCCGGAGCCGGTCCAGGGTGCGCATCACCGCGTCGGTGTTGAGCATGAGCACGTTCTCGGTGATCTCGAACTCGATGTCCCCGGGCTGCAGGCCGTACTCCTTGACCTTCTCCATGGCGATCTCGTAGAGCCCCTCGCGGCGGAACTGCACCGGCGACAGGTTGATGGCCACCGGCACATGCACCATGCCCGCATCCCGCCAGTGCCGCAGCTGGCGGCAGACCTCGTCGAGAATCCACTCGGTGATGGGCACGATCAGGCCCGACTCTTCCGCCACCGGGATGAAGTCATTGGGGGGCACCAGGCCGAAACCGGGCCGCTTCCAGCGCAGCAGGGCCTCTAGCGCCACCACCTGACCGTCGGCCACGTCGGCCTGGGGCTGGTAGTGGAGCACGAATTCCTTGCGCAACAGGGCATGGCGCAGGGCGTTTTCCACCTCGTGCCGGCTGCGCGCCGCCACGTCCATTTCCGGGGAGAAGAAGGCATAGCCGTTGCGGCCGGCCGCCTTGGCCTGGTACATGGCGGTATCGGCATTCTTCATCAGGCTGTCGATGTCCTGGCCATGCTCCGGATACATGGCCACGCCGATGCTGCCGCTCACGTTCAGTTCGTGCCCCCCCACCCGCACCGGCTCCACCAGGGCCCCGAGGATGTTGCGGGCCAGGTGGGCAACGCTGTCCTCGCCCTCCACCTCCAGGAGCAGCAGCACGAATTCATCGCCCCCCAGACGGCTTACCGTATCGCTGGCCCGCACCTGGCCCAGGAGCCGGTTGGTGACCACGCGCAGGAGATCGTCCCCCACGTTGTGCCCCAGGGTGTCGTTGATGCTCTTGAACCGGTCCAGATCCAGGAACATCACCGCCAGCCGCTTGCGGTTGCGCCGGGCGAAGGTGATGGCCTGGCTGACCCGGTCGGTGAGCAGCACCCGGTTGGGCAGGCCGGTAAGGAAGTCGTGCTCCGCCAGATAGCGGATGCGCTGCTCCACGGCCTTGCGTTCGCTGATGTCGGAGAACAGGGCGATGAAGTTCTCGATCTCCCCGTCCTTGCCCCGCACGGCGCTGATGGAGAGCCACTTGGGATAGGTGGAGCCGTCCTTGCGCCGGTCGATGATCTCCCCGGACCAGCTGCCCTTGTTGAGGATGGTGGCCCACATGGCGGCGTAGAAATGGCTGTCGTGGGCGCCGGAACGCAGGATGGACGGCTTCTGGCCGATCACGTCCTCGGGGGTATAGCCGGTGGTCTGCACGAAAGCGGGGTTCACCGAGATGATGCAGTTATGGCGGTCGGTGACGATGATGGATTCGGTACTGTGCTGGAACACCTGCTTGGCCAGGGCCAGGTCCCGTTCCGCCTGCTTGCGGTCGGTGACGTCGCGACCGATGATCACCAGCCCCCGGCGGGAACCGTCGCCATGGAAGATGGGCGCCTTGATGGTGTCGAATACCAGCTCCCGGCCGTCCTCGGCCTGGAGGATCTCGTCGGCCCGCACCACCTGACCGCTCTCCCAGGCCTGCAGGTCGGTCTTGCGGAACAGGTCGAGGATGTAGGCCTGGGCGGGATTGCTGCTGGCCAGCTCCTGGTCGGTCTGGCCCCGGTAGCTGCCCTGGCTCACATCGAAAATCTGCTGGGCCGCGTGGTTGGCCTCCACCCAGCGCCCCTCCCCGTCCTTGAACAGGACCAGATCAGGCATGTTGTCGATCAGGGTCCGCAGACGCTGCTCCGCTTCGTACATGGCGCTTTCCCGGCGTGCCGCCTGGGTCACGTCCACGATCTGCACCATGCCGAACATGCCCTCCTCCCCCTGGTCCAGGGGCAGGGCGCAGATCTGCTGGCGCAGCAGCTCCCGGCGCCCGCCGGAGAGGGTCAGCCAGAGGGGAAACAGCTCCTTGTGCAGCATGGAAGAGAGCAGGAAGGAACGCCCCTGGCTGACCACCTGCTCCAGGACGGAGAGCAGATAGGAACCCTGCAGTTCCGGAAATATGTCGTCCAGGCGCCGGCCCAGGGCCGCTTCCCGGGCGATGCCCGCGGTCTTGACCATCCAGCCGTTCCAGACCAGGACCCGCAGCTCCCGGTCGAACACCACCTGGCCGGTCATGGCCTGTTCCAGGGCTGCCGCCGCCAGACGGCTGCTCAAATCCGGATTGCGTACTGCCGATTGCATGCCAGCTCCCTCAGAGATGGGCCGAAAGGAAATTGCCCACGGCCTGCTTCAAGGCCCCCATGGCCTGCTGGTCGAGCAGGAAGCCCACATAGCCGTCGATATCCTTGTCCTTGATGGAAAACAGCATGTGCAGGAGCATCATTTCGCTGCCCTCCATCTGTTCCAGCACCTCGGCCGCCTCTCCCTTCACTAGGCTCGGCACCCGGGTGGTCAGGGCGCAGCCCAGCAGCTCACCCACCGCCGTCAGGCAGGCATTCAGGACCAGGTTGCCCACCTCGATCAGGGCGTCCTGGGCCATGTCCCCCATGCGCATTTCCGCCACATGGTCGGGCACCACGGCGCGCACCAGGTCGTAACTCTTGACCTCGGTAAACATCAGCAGGGCCCGGGACTCGAAGGCACCCCCATAGGGCTGCACCACGGCACAGACCCGGTCCGCCGGTGCCAGACCGAAGGAGGCCAGGGCCGCGGCCTTGTCCACCACCCGCAGCTCCGGCACCGAAAGCATCACCTCGGCCCCCACCATGCCGCTCAGCACGGCAGCGGCCGAACCCACGCCCACGTTGAAGGCTTCGGCCAGAGCATCCCGCTCCAGCTCGCTCCAGTCAGTGGTCATGGGGATTCGTGACCCACCGCCGCCAGCAGCGCCTCGACGGAAACCGGGGTCACCGGCTTGGAAATGAAGGCCACCCCCAGGTCGGCGGCCCGCTGCCGTACCGGCTCCTGGACATTGGCGGAGAACAGGGCCATGCGCCCCCGGGCGCCCTGGGCCCGCAACTGTTCCACCAGGCCGAAGCCATCCACCCCGGGCATGTTGATGTCGATGGAGAAAATGTCGAACGGCTCCTGGCTGGCCAGGGCCAGGGCCTCGGCCCCGTTGGGAGCCTCCGTCACCGACCAGTCCGGGTGCTTGTCCAGGATCACGGCGCGAATGATGGTACGCGCCACCTTGCTGTCATCTACGACCAATACCTTCATGCCCGCCCCGCCCTGATATCTTTGATCAAAATTGATTGATTATCCCGCTCGTGCCCCGGCCGTCAAGCCGGCCGGACCCGGCTCAGCGCTGGATCAGCTCCACCTTGTAGCCGTCCGGGTCTTCCACGAAGGCAATCACGGTGCTGCCGTGCTTCATGGGCCCTGCCTCGCGCACCACCTTGCCACCCCGGGCCTTGATCTCGGCGCAGGCCGCCGCCGCATCAGGGACCTCCAGGGCGATATGGCCAAAGCCGTTGCCCAGCTCGTAGGCCGCTGTATCCCAGTTGTGGGTCAGCTCGATCACCGCCCCTTCGGATTCGGGGCCGTAGCCCACGAAAGCCAGGGTGAAGCGGCCCTCGGGATAATCCTGACTGCGCAGCAGCTGCATGCCCAGCACCTCGGTATAAAACTTGATGGACTTTTCCAGGTCACCGACCCGGATCATGGTGTGCAGAATGCGCATGGAGTTTTCCTTGAATAGGGTGGCTACAGGGCCGGCAGACCCGGGGCCAGCCGTTTCAGTTCGGCCCGGGCCCGGCGCCAGTCCGGATAAAGCTGCTCCACCACAGACCAGAAGCGGGGGCTGTGGTTCATTTCCTTCAGGTGGGCCAGTTCGTGGGCCACCACGTAATCGATCAGGGCCAGGTCGAAGTGAGCCAGGCGCCAGGACAGCCGTATCTCCCCGCGGCTGTTGCAGCTGCCCCAGCGGCTCCGGGCCGAGGACAGGAACAGGGGCGGCGTGGGCACCCCCAGACGCGTGGCGTAACAGGCCAGACGCTCCTGGAACAGGGCCTTGGCCCGGGGTTTGAGGAGCTGTACCAGGGCCTGCTCCAGGCTGCGTCCCGGGGGCACGGCCAGTTCCACCCCTCCCGGGACCCAGCGGCTGCGCCCGGCATCCGGACGCAGCTGCAGCGCTAGCCCGGCCCCGAGCCAGGGAATGGAACTACCCGCCGCCAGGGGCGAGGCGCCAGAACGCCCCTGCCAGGCCGCCAGCTTTTCCAGCACCCAGGCCCCGTGCTTGTGCAGCAGGGCCTCGATGTCCCGCAGGGAAGCGCCCACCGGCGCCCCCACCCGCAAGCCCCGGTGATCCACGCTCAAGCCTATGGTGCGGCGCCGGCTGCGGCGCAGCTGGTAGGACACCGACTGCCCCAGGATCTCCAGGCGGCAGGGCTTTTCCCCTGCACTGCCGCTACGGAACAGGCTAGGCCGGCCCGGCATCCGCGCCACCTGCGGCCGGCGGGTAACGGTGCGGGGAGAGCACCCGCATCTCCCCTTCGATCCAGGCTTCCACCGCCCCGTTGACCTGGGCATCCTTCAAGCCCTGGGTCTCGATGGCCGGACCGATGCTGACGGTGATGGTGCCCGGACGGATCAGCAGGGCCTTCTTGGGCCAGACCTCACCGGCATTGTGGGCTACCGGCAGCACCGGGGTCCCGGTCTTGGTGGCCAGGTAGGCCGCCCCCGGCTTGTAGCGCACCTGCTGACCGGGGGGCACCCGGGTGCCTTCGGGAAACACCACCACCCAGATGCCCTTGGCCAGCCTGTCCTTGCCCTGCTCCAGCATCTGCCGCAGGGCTTCCTTGCCAGCGCTGCGGTCGATGGCGATCATGCGCAGGGCCGCCAGGCCCCAGCCGAAGAAGGGAATCCGCAGCAGCTCCTGCTTCAGGACGAACACCGTGGGGACGAAGATTTCCTGCAGGGCCACGGTTTCCCAGGCCGACTGGTGCTTGGCCAGCACCAGCACCGGCTGGGGCGGAATGTTCTCCCGTCCCTTGATCACCATCTTCACCCCCAGCACCCAGCGGGCCAGGCCCATGAACCCATGGCGCCACAGGCCCACCACGAAAAAACGGGCCCGCAGGGGCAGCAGGGTGAGCAACACCAGGGCCACGCCGAAAGGAATGGTGAGCAGGGTCACCAGGAACCAGAACAGGGAGGAGCGCAGCAGGATCATGAGCGCCCCAGGATGAAATCCACGGCAGCCGCCAGATCGGCGAACTCCAGGGTTCCTTCGGGCAGACCGCCCTCCTCCCGGGTCCGCTCCCCCTTGCCCGTATGCACCAGCAGGGGCAGGCAGCCCATGGCCGCCCCGGCCTGCAGGTCGCGCAGGGAATCCCCGACGCAGGGCACCCCCTTCAGGTCGGCGTTGAAGCAGTCGGCAATGCGCTTGAACATGCCCGGCTTGGGTTTGCGGCAGTCACACTGGGAATCGGCCGCGTGGGGGCAGTAGAAGATGGCATCCACCCGGCCCCCGGCTGCAAACAGGGCCTTGTGCATCTTCTCGTGGATGGCGTTCAGGGTGTCCATGTCGAACAAGCCCCGGCCCACCCCCGACTGATTGGTGGCCACCAGCACCTTGTAACCGGCCTGATTGAGGCGGGCGATGGCTTCCAGGCTGCCGGGAATGGGCTTCCACTCCGCCGGGCTCTTGATGAACTGGGCGGAGTCGAAGTTGATGACCCCATCGCGGTCGAGGATGACGAGCTTCATGGCCGCAGGCTCAGGCCGACAGGCGGGAAAGGTCGGCCACCTGGTTCATGGCCAGGTGCAGCTTGGCCAGCAGCCCCAGACGGTTGGCGCGCAGGGCGGGATCCTCGGCATTGACCATGACCCCGTCGAAGAAGGCATCCACCGGGGCGCGCAGGGCGGCCAGGGCGGTCAGGGACTCGGTGTAGTCGCCGGTGACGAAAGCGGCGTCGGCACGCGGCACCACATCCACCAGCGCCTCGTGCAAGGCCACTTCGGCGGCTTCCTTGAGGAGGGCATTGTCCACCACCGGCTCGACCGGGTTTTCCACCTTCTTCAGGATGTTGCCGACCCGCTTGTTGGCGGCCGCCAGGGCGGCGGCTTCCGGCAGCGCCGAGAAGGCGCGCACGGCGGCCAGGCGCTTGGGAATGTCGCCCAGGCGCTGGGGCCGTTGCGACACCACCGCATCGACTTCCTGGGCCGTGTAGCCCTGCTCGCGCAGGCTGCCGGCCAGGCGGTCGTAGATGAAGTCAGACAGTTGCCCGGTGGCCGGCTTGAAGCCCTCGACGCTGTCGAACTTGTCGCCGACGGCGGCGAGCATGGCTTCCAGGGGCAGGTCCAGGTTGCCCTCGGCGAGCATGCGGATGACGCCCAGCGCATGGCGGCGCAGGGCGAAGGGGTCCCGGTCGCCGGTCGGAATCTGGCCGATGCCGAACATGCCGACCAGGGTTTCCAGCTTGTCAGCCAGGGCCACCACCGTGCCGACCTGACCGCGCGGCAGCGTGTCGCCGGCGAAGCGGGGTTTGTAATGGTCTTCGATGGCATCCGCCACGTCGGCGTTCAAGCCGTCGTGCTGGGCGTAGTAGCGGCCCATGATGCCCTGCAGCTCGGGGAACTCGCCCACCATGTCGGTGAGCAGGTCGGCCTTGGCCAGCACGGCGGCCTGTTCGGCCTGCTGCACCAGGACACCGCCACCCAGCTTCTCGGCGATGGCACGGGCGATGGCAGCAACCCGCTGGACGCGCTCCCCCTGGGTGCCCAGCTTGTTGTGATAGACCACCTTGGAGAGGCCGATGACACGGCTTTCCAGCGACTTCTTGCGGTCCTGATCGAAGAAGAACTTGGCGTCGGCGAGGCGCGGGCGCACCACCCGCTCGTTGCCGCCGATCACGGCGCTGGCATCGGCCGGGCTGATGTTGCTGACGACGAGGAACTTGTTGGTCAGCTTGCCGGCGGCGTCCAGGAGCGGGAAGTACTTCTGGTTGGCCTTCATGGTGAGAATCAGGCATTCCTGGGGCACGGCAAGGAATTCCTGCTCGAACTGGCCAATCAGCACGTTGGGACGTTCCACCAGGGCAGTGACTTCGTCCAGCAGGGCGTCGTCCTCGATGGGCTTGCCACCCGCCTGGGCGGCGGCAGCGGCGAGCTGGCGGGCGATTTCGGCGCGGCGCTCGGCAAACGATGCAATCACGGCGCCGTCGCGCTTCAGGGTTTCGGCGTAGCTGTCGGCGTCGGCGATGACCACCGGATCGACGGCCGCTTCAAAACGATGGCCCTTGGTGGCCTTGCCGGATTGCAGGCCGAGCACGGAAACCGGCACGACTTCGCTGCCATGCAGGGCCACCAGACCATGGGCCGGGCGGACGAAATTGACACTGCTCCAGCCGTCGGCCAGTTGGTAGCTCATGACCTTGGGAATCGGCAGGGCGGCCAGCGCGGCTTCGACGGCCTTCTGCAGGCCTTCGGCCAGGGTCGCCCCCTTGGCCAGGCTGTCGTAGAAGAGGATGTCGGCCTTGCCGTCGTTTTCGCGGCGCAGGTTGGCGACGGCGCTTTCGGCGGCACCCGCATCCACTCCCAATCCGGCCAGCTTCTTCAACAGGGCCGGCGTGGCCTTGCCACTGGCGTCCAGACCAACCGCCACCGGCATCAGCTTCTGCACCACCGGCTTGTCAGCGGCGACGGCGGCAACGCCGGTCACGTGCGCGGCCAGGCGGCGCGGCGAGGCGTAGGCGGTGACGGTCGCCCCCTCGGCGGCGAGGCCATCCTTCTTCAGGGAAGCAGCCAGGGCCGTGGCAAAGGCTTCGCCCAGCTTCTTCAGGGCCTTGGGGGGGAGTTCTTCAACAAACAGTTCTACGAGGAGATTCTTCGACGACATATCAGGCAGCTTTCTTGGCGTTCTGTTCGGCAAGCTTGGCGAGGACTTCATCGGCCCAGGCCCGGGGGGCCATGGGGAAACCCAGGCGGGCGCGGGATTCCAGATAGCTCTGGGCGACGCTGCGGGCTAGGTTGCGGATGCGGCCAATGTAGGCGGCGCGTTCGGTCACCGAGATGGCGCCGCGCGCATCGAGCAGGTTGAAGGTGTGGGCAGCTTTCAGCACCTGCTCGTAGGCCGGCAGGGCCAGCTGGGCGCCCATCAGGTGCAGGGCGGTTTCCTCATGCTTGCCGAAGGCGTGGAAGAGGAATTCCACGTTGCTGTGCTCGAAGTTGTAAGTGGATTGCTCGACTTCGTTCTGGTGATACACGTCGCCATAACTCAGGCCGTCGGTCCAGACCAGGTCATAGACGTTCTCGACGCCCTGCAGGTACATGGCCAGACGCTCGATGCCGTAGGTGATCTCGCCGGTGATGGGCTTGCAGTCGATGCCGCCGACCTGCTGGAAGTAGGTGAACTGGGTCACTTCCATGCCGTTCATCCACACTTCCCAACCGAGACCCCAGGCACCCAGGGTCGGGTTTTCCCAGTCGTCCTCGACGAAGCGCACGTCGTTCTTCTTCAGGTCGAAGCCGAGGGCTTCCAGGGAGCCCAGGTACAGCTCCAGGATGTTGTCGGGAGCGGGCTTGAGCACGACCTGGTACTGGTAGTAGTGCTGCATGCGGTTGGGGTTTTCGCCGTAGCGGCCGTCCTTGGGGCGGCGCGAGGGCTGCACGTAGGCGGCTTTCCAGGGCTCGGGGCCGATGGCGCGCAGGAAGGTGGCGGTGTGGCTGGTGCCGGCGCCGACTTCCATGTCGTAGGGCTGGAGCAGGGCGCAGCCCTGGTTGCTCCAGTACTGCTGCAGGCGCAGGATGATTTCCTGGAAGGTGGGTTTCTTGTCAGAGGCGTTGCTGGCGGTCATGGGACGCACTTGGAAGACGGAAAGGCGCCAATTTTACTTGCTTTTGCGCCTCCGGCGGACGCTTCCGCCCCATGAAGCCGGGAAACTCCGGCATGGCGGCCCTGGCGGGCCGCCCCTTTCCCTCACAAGCGGAAGTGCCCCACTTCGCCTTCCAGGGCATCCGCCAGGTCGGTGAGCTGACCGGCGTTGCCGTTGACCCGGTTCGCCACCTGCTCGGTTTCTTCCGCCACCTGGGCCGCGGCCTCCACCCGCTGGGCGATGTTCTGGGCCGCCGCCGACTGCTCATGCACGGCGGAGGCGATGTCCCGTACCGACAGGGCGATCTGGCGGGTCACCTGGTCGATCTTCTCCAGGGCGGCTTCGGCGTTGGAACTGGCCTCGCCCCCCTGGCGGGCTTCCTGGACCGCGGTGCTGATCACCTTCTGCACCCCGCTCACCCCGTCGCTGACCCGGCCCAGGATCTGGCCGATTTCGCCGGCCGACTTGGCCGACTGCTCCGCCAGCTTGCGCACTTCGTCCGCCACCACGGCGAAGCCGCGCCCCACTTCCCCGGCCCGGGCCGCCTCAATGGCGGCGTTCAGGGCCAGGAGATTGGTCTGCTCGGCGATCTGGCGGATGGCATCCACCACCCGCCCGATCTCGGTGGAATGGGCGCCCAGCACCTCCACCTCCGCCAGGGCGGAGCTGACCCGCTCTTCCACCTGGCGCATGGCGGTGATGGCCTCCAGGGTGACCTGCTTGCCCAGGGCCACCTCGCTCACGGCGCTGCTGGCGAAACTGTCGGTCTGACGGGCCGAGTCGGCCACCTGGTCGATGGAAACGGAGAGCTCCTCGGAGCTGGCGCTCATGTCGCTCACGGTTTCGGAAAGCTGGCCGATGCTGCCCTGGAGCTGGGCCGCCGAGGAGGCCATGTCCACCGCACACCCCTTGAGGCTGCCCGATGATTCCCGCAAGGTGCCCACCAGGGTCCCCATGGCCGCAGCCGTGTCATTGACCTGCCGGGCCACCAGGTGGATTTCGTTGGCGGAGCCCGGCAGCACCGGAATGCGCCGGCCCAGGTTGCCCGATCCCAGATCCGCCAGCCCCCGGGTGACTTCGCCGATGGGCTTCAGCTGGGCCCGCACCAGGAGGGCGATGGCCCCCAGGAGCAGCAGGGCGAACAGCCCCAGCCCGCCCAGGATGATGTTGCGGATATGGTCGTAGGGCGCGGTGAATTCATCGGTCCACGAGCCGGTCGCCACGATCCAGTGCAGGGCCGGCACCTCCCGGAACACCACGATCTTCTGGCGCTGGCCGCCGGCCCCATCTTCCCAGTCGTAGAACATCAGGCCGTTCTTCTGGGCCAGCACCTTTTCCATGATCTCCTTGGCGCCGGAATTACCCAGCTCGGAAAAACCCTTGCCCTCGAACTTGGGATGCACCACGAAGCGGCCTTCCTTGTTGTCGCCGGCCACCTGGGCCACCACGTAGGGATAGCCGGTCTTGCCCACCACAATGGAGCGCAGCTTGTCCTTCAGGACCGCCACATTGGACTCCGCATCCATGCGCAAGGTGATCACGCCGATGATCTGGCCGGCGGCATCCTTCACCGGTTTTGCCGCCAGGGCGTACATCTTGCCGGAACGCTCCAGGGTACCGGCGTAGAGCTTGCCCTCCGACACCACCTTGACGTAGTTGTCGGTGACCTCCTCCCCGTCCCGGAAACGGCCATCCTTGTTCTTCAGCAGGGTGGTGGCCCGGAAGAAACGCTCCCCGTCCCGCACCAGGAAGGCCGGATCCTGCCCCGGATTGGCCTTGCGGAAATGCTCCAGGTACTCCTGATTGGCACTGGCGCGGATGCTGCCGAACACCAGCTCAGGGCGCTCCTGGCCGCCCAGCGTCACCTTCTGGCCGGTCAGACGCCCCTGGGGCAGATCGGCGGCAAACTGTTCCAGGGCGGCGGCAGCCCGCTGCTCCAGGGTGTCCTGGGCATATTCCAGGGTGCGGCTGATGAGATCCACTTCCACCTTCAGGGAGGATTCCACCTCCTGCACGGCAATCTGCCGGGTATAGGAGGACAGGAATACCGCCAGCACGGCGATGGAGAGCAGGCAAAGTACAGAAATCCCCAACAACAACTGCCTTCCGACCGGCAGCAGCAACAAACGACCCAACATATCTTTCTCCCGTGCGCGGCGCACCCTGGTTTTACATCATGTTTCAGTGCGCAGATTTATACGGGATAGCCCACCCACAGGCTTGATACGGGTCAAATACTTCCACAAAAATGAAACAAAAAGCACAAACTCACGACATCTCAAAAAATAAGCATATTCTTCTAATCTTTCCTACGCCCGACCCAGGCTGCGCCCAGGCATCCCAGGGCCAGCAGCAGGGCCCCCAGGTCCCCCAGCCGGGCATAGGGAGTCAGCCCCCCGTAACCCTGCACACTGGCCTCCAGCACGGCCGTGGTGAAGGGCTCCAGCACCGCCTGGACCCACCCGTCCGGCCCCACCACGGCGGTCATGCCGGTGTTGGTGGCGCGCAACATGGGCCGCCCGGTTTCCAGGGCCCGCAGCTGGGCAATCTGCAGATGCTGAGCCTGGGCCAGGGAGCGCCCGAACCAGGCGGTATTGGACATATTCACCAGCAGGGTGGCCTGAGGCACGGCCGGCAGCAGCTCCCGGCCGAACAGATCCTCGTAGCAGATATTCACCGCCACCTGCTGCCCGGCCAGTGCCAGGGGCGGCTGCGGCACGGGGCCGGCGCTGAAACTGGACATGGGAATACGGGCCAGCTGCAGGAACCAGGCAAAACCCGGAGGAATGAACTCACCGAAGGGCACCAGATGGGACTTGGAATATTGCTGAGTGGGAGCAGCGCCAAAACTCACGGCGCTGTTCCAGTAGGAGGCCCCCGCCCCGGTGGGCACTCCCAGGAGCAGGTCGCCCTCCTGGCGCCGGGCCAGCGCCTTGAGCTCGGCCAGGTAATCCTGGGGCACGTAATCCAGGAAGGCGGGCAAGGCCGTCTCGGGCAGCACCGTGAGCCGGGCCGGGTGGGCCGCCACCAGATCCCGGTACAGGAGCAGGGTGGCCTGGAAACGTTCGGGCTGCCATTTCAGGTCCTGGGCGATGTTGCCCTGCACCAGGGCGACACTGACGACCTCACCCCGGGCCTCGGTCCATGACATCTGCTGCAGCCCCCAGCCCCCCGCCAGCAGCAGGCAGAGCCCCGCCCAGCCCCGCAGTCCACCCAACAGACAGGCCCCAGCCAGGGCCGTGAGCAGGGTCAGCCCATAGACCCCGAACAAGGGACCGTAACCCGCCAGGGGACTGGGCGGCGCCTGGGCATAGCCCAGGGCCAGCCAGGGAAAACCGGTGAACAGCCAGCCCCGGAGCAGGTCCGCCAGGGCCCACAGCCCGGCAAACAGCAGGGCCTGACGCCCCAGGCCAGCGGGCAGGAAGCGGCGGAACAGCCCCCCGGCCAAGGCAGGGAAAAGGGCCAGGTAGGCACAGAACAACAGGGTGGCCAGGGCTGCCAGGGGCATGGGCATGCCCCCGAAGGCGGAGAGGCTCACATAGACCCAGGAGACGCCGCCCAGAAACAGCCCCAGGCCAAAGGCGCCGCCCCGCCAGGCGGCCTGACGCCAGCCGTCGGCCCGGCGCCAGAGCTGGAACAGCAGGGCCAGCAAGAAGGGTAACAACCAGAACTGAGCAAAGGGGGCAAACCCCAGGACGGCCAGCCCGCCCGCCAGGAAAGCCGTCAGCGGGGCCCATCGCCCCTGCAGCAAACGTCCCAGGCCCGCTGCCGGCTGCGGCAAGGGGCTCAAGCCCCGTCCCGGGGCCCGGGTTCGGCCTCGGCCGCTTCCCGGCGCGGGTCCACTACCAGGGTATACAGACGACGGCTGTCGGCACGCAGCACGTGAAAACGCATGCCATCCACTTCCACCAGTTCGTTGCGCTTGGGCACCCGGCCCAGCTGGCGCAGGATCAGGCCGCCCACCGTATCGAATTCGTCGTCGGAAAAATGGGTGCCGAAGGCCTCGTTGAAGTCCTCGATCTCGGTCTGGGCCTTGACCCGGTAACGGCCGGCCGCATCCAGACGGATGTTGTCGTGGGCCTCGTCGAAGTCGTATTCGTCCTCGATGTCGCCGACGATCTGCTCCAGCACGTCCTCGATGGTCACCAGGCCGGCCACGCCGCCGTATTCATCCACCACGATGGCCATGTGGTTGCGGGACACCCGGAATTCCCGCAGCAGCACGTTGAGGCGCTTGGATTCGGGAATGAACACCGCCGGCCGCAGCCAGTCCCGGAGATTGAAATCCTTTTCCAGGTGGATGCGCAGCAGGTCCTTGGCGAGCAGGATGCCCAGCACGTTGTCCCGGTCCCCATCCACCACGGGGAAGCGGGAGTGGGCGGCCTCGATGACCACGGGAATGATTTCGGAGAGGGGGTCGTTGACGTCGATGACGTCCATCTGGGCCCGGGGCACCAGCACATCGGTGACGCGGGTTTCGGAAGCCGCCAGGGCGCCCTCGATGATGGTGAGGGCATCGGCATCCATGAGGTTCCGCTCGTAGGCGGAGTGGAGGAGCTGGAGCACCTGCTCCCGGTCCTCGGGCTCCCTCAGGAGCAGGGAGGAAAGTCGTTCGAAAAAACTAGGTCGGGGCGAACTGGGACTGTCCATATCGTTGAATGTGTGACGGAAATTAGGCGTAAGGGTCAGGATAACCGAGGCTGGCGAGAATTTCCCGCTCCCGCTGCTCCATGGCCTCGGCGCTGTCGTCCTCCTCGTGGTCCCAGCCCTGCAGGTGCAGCATGCCATGGACCACCAGGTGGGCGTAGTGGGCTTCCAGGGACTTGCCCTGTTCGGCCGCTTCCCGGGCCACCACGTCCGGGCAGATCACCAGGTCGCCGAACACCCGGGGTTCGGTGTCGTAGGGAAAGGAGAGCACGTTGGTGGCGTAGTCCTTGCCCCGGTATTCCCGGTTCAGTTCCTGGCCCTCCTCCGCTTCCACCAGGCGGATGGTCACCTGGCCGCCCCCTTCCAGGGCCGCCCGGGCCCAGCCGCGGAACTGGGGACGAGAGGGTAGGCCTTCCTTGTTACAGGCGTATTGCACGGAAAGGTCGAAGCGGCGGCTGGCGGTCTGCATGTCAGTGAGCTGCGTGAGAATTCTGCTGGTTTTCGTAGGCGGCGACGATGCGCGCCACCAAGGGATGACGCACCACATCTTCCTTCAGGAAGCGGGTGATGGCGATGCCGCGCACGTCCTTCAGGACCTCTACCGCATCCTTGAGACCGCTCTTCACCCCCTTGGGCAGGTCGACCTGGGAGGGGTCGCCGGTCACCACGGCCTTGGCGCCGATGCCGATGCGGGTGAGGAACATCTTCATCTGTTCGGGCGTGGTGTTCTGGGCCTCGTCCAGGATGATGAAGGCGTGGTTCAGGGTGCGGCCGCGCATGAAGGCCAGGGGCGCGATTTCCAGGGCGCCCTTCTCGTAGAGCTTGGTGACCCGGTCGAAACCCATCAGGTCGTAGAGAGCGTCGTAGAGGGGGCGCAGGTAGGGATCCACCTTCTGGGCCAGGTCCCCGGGCAAAAAGCCCAGGCGCTCGCCGGCTTCCACCGCCGGGCGGGTGAGCACGATGCGCTCCACCAGGTCCCGCTCGAAGGCATCCACGGCACTGGCCACGGCCAAGTAGGTCTTGCCGGTGCCAGCGGGACCGATGCCGAAGGTGATGTCATGCTCCTGGATGTATTTGAGGTATTCCACTTGGCGCGGCGTGCGGCCGTGCAGCTCGGCCTTGCGGGTCACCAGCTGGGGGCCATCCACCGGGCTATCCGGGGTGGAGATGCGGCGCAGGGGGGCGTTGCGGATCTCGATCAGACCCAGCTGGATGTCATCCACGCTCAGGCTAGCCTCTGCCCGGGCATAAAAATGTTCGAGAATCTGCACGGCCTGGGGCGCCGCCTCGCCGCGCACGGTGAAGCGCTCACCCCGGCGGGATACGGTCACATCCAACGCCGTTTCGATCTGGCGCAGGTTTTCGTCCAAGGGGCCGCACAGATTGGCCAGACGGAAGTTGTCCAGGGGCGAGAGCACCAGGTCCAGGGGACTGTTCTTCACCAGGGAGGCTGACTTAGTCTTCACGGATCACCACTTCCCCCCGCAGGGAATGGGGCAGGGCCTCGGTGATCTTCACTTCGACGAAGTGATGGATCTGGCGGGGATTGCCGACGAAATTGACGATGCGGTTGTTGTCGGTGCGACCGGCCAGTTCACCTGGATTCTTCTTGGAAAGGCTCTCCACCAGCACCCGCTGGATGCTGCCCACCATGGCTCGGGAAATAGTCTGGGCGTGTTCCTCGATGCGCTTTTGCAGGCGGGTGAGGCGGGCCGACTTGAGCTCGGCCGGGGTGTCGTCGGCCATCTCCGCCGCCGGGGTGCCGGGACGGGGACTGAAGAGGAAGGAGAAGGATGTGTCGAAGCCCACCTCGTCGATGAGCTTCATGGTCTTCTCGAAATCCTCCTCGGTCTCGCCGGGAAAGCCGACGATGAAGTCGGAGGAAATGGCGATGTCCGGCCGGGCAGCCCGGAGCTTACGGATCACCGACTTGTATTCGAGGGTGGTGTAGCCCCGCTTCATGGCCGCCAGCACCCGGTCGGAACCGGCCTGGACGGGCAGGTGCAGGTGGGAGACCAGCTTCGGCACCCGGGCATAGACATCGATCAGCCGCTGGGTCATCTCCCGGGGATGGGAAGTGGTGTAACGGATGCGCTCGATGCCGGGCACCTCGGCGATGTACTCGATCAGCATGGCCAGGTCGGCCGTTTCGCCACTATCGCCGATCACGCCCTGGTAGGCGTTCACATTCTGGCCCAGCAGGGTCACTTCCCGGACACCGGAATCGGCGAGACCCGCCACTTCCGCCAGCACGTCGTCGAAGGGCCGGGAAATCTCTCCGCCCCGGGTGTAGGGAATGATGCAGAAAGTGCAGAACTTGGAGCAGCCCTCCATGGCGGAGACGAAGGCGCTGGCGCCCTTGACCTCGGCCGGAGGCATGGCATCGAACTTCTCGATCTCGGGGAAGGAGATGTCCACCGCCGGCTTGCCCTTCTCGCGCCGCTCGGCGATCAGCTGGGGCAGCCGGTGCAGGGTCTGGGGACCGAACACCAGGTCCACATAGGGAGCCCGGGACACGATGGCCTCCCCCTCCTGGCTGGCGACACAGCCACCCACGCCGATCAGCAGGTCGGGATTCAGCTTCTTCAGGTGCTTGATACGCCCCAGGTCATGGAAGACCTTTTCCTGGGCTTTCTCGCGCACCGAGCAGGTGTTGAACAGGATGATGTCCGCTTCTTCGGGATTGTCGGTCTTGACGACCTCTTCCTGGGCGGCGAGCACGTCGGCCATCTTGTCCGAATCGTACTCGTTCATCTGGCACCCGAAGGTGCGGATGAACAATTTCTTGGGCATAGGGAAAACTACTATTGAGAATCGAGGGCAGCCACTTCGGCCGGAGTCAGCAACCAGATCCGCCAGACATTGCCCATTCCGTCCATCTGGTAACGGACCTGGACATCGGTCCCGACCATGGTCGGGATGACGATCATGTTCATTTCATTGCGGATCTGCAGCGCCGGTGCCACAGGCAGGGTCTTGCCATTGATGACCACCTGTCCCATGGAGGGAGGGCCCGCCAGCTTCCCCGTGGCCGTACCGGAGGGGAAGGGACGTATCAGCGCGGTCTGCACGGGCTCGGTCGGAGTCGTGGGAGACTCCAGGATGGCCGTGACGATGCTGCTGACGATGGCGGAGGCGATTGAGGACGCAGGCATGTGCGGGATTATAGCCCAATGATTTTCAATGTTGACCAGATTCTTCCTCCCCCCTATAATCCGCCGCCTCGTTGGTGATGTAGCTCAGACGGTTAGAGCGATGGATTCATAACCCATAGGTCGGCAGTTCGATTCTGCCCATCACCACCAAAGAACCCATGACAAAGGCCAGCTCCCCGGAGCTGGCCTTTGTCATTTCATCCCTAACCAGGAAGCCCGGTCTGCATCAGGCCTCAGGGTCTGCCTCGGGCACCTCGGTCCTGGCTTGAGCTGCGGCCAGCATGGCAGCCCGGGTGGCCGGGGTTTCCAGGCTGATGCGGCCGATGGCGCCACTGCGGTAATCGGTGAGCAGGATCAGGGCGGCCTTTTCCAGGTCCAGCCCGCCCCCCTTGACGCGGCAGCCCCGACGTTCGGCAATGGTCTCCACCAGGCCGGCGCCATCCAGGCCGGCCACCGGGCATTTGTAGCGCGCGGTGAGCAGGTCCCCATAGCGGGCCAGCAGCAGGTCGCCGAGGAAGGCGGCCACTTCCTCCTCGATCACGGCATTGGTGCCGATGGCGTGGCTGGCCGCCAGCATGTAACCGTCCGAGTCGTGTTCGATCTTGGGCCACATCAGGCCGGGCGTGTCGGTCAGCACCATGCCCGGCCCCAGGTCCAGGGTCTGCTGGGACTTGGTGACGGCGGGCTCATCCCCCACCTTGGCCACCTTCTTCTTGAGCAGGGCATTCATGAGGGTGGATTTGCCCACGTTGGGGATGCCCATGATCATCATGCGCAGAGGCTTGGTGAGATCGTTGCGGTGCGGCGCCAGCGTGCGGCACAGGCCGGGGATGCGGCCCGGCTCGGCGGGATTCTTGCAGGACAGGGCCACGGCCTTGACCCCGGGCTGGCTGTTGTAGAACTCCAGCCAGGCCGCAGTGGCTTTCGGATCAGCCAGATCGGACTTGTTCAGCACCTTGAGGCAGGGCCGCTGCCGGAAATCCCGCAACTGGCGGATCATGGGGTTGCAGCTGGCCTCGGGAATGCGGGCATCGAGAACCTCGATGACCACATCGGCCTTGGCCAGGGTCTCGGCGGCCTTCTTGCGGGCCGAGGTCATGTGGCCGGGGAACCATTGGATGGGCATGGTGGGTGCGAAGAGAAAGACAGCGGGCCATTATCGCATCCTCCCCGGACTTTCCCCCATTCAGTTGCCGCGCTGGCGGCGCAGGGTAACTGTTTCCCCGCCTATGCCCCAGTTGTCGGTCTCCACCTCGTCGATCACCACCACGGTGGTGGCGGGATTCTTGCCCAGCACCTCCTGCAGCAGCCGGGTGACGCCGGCGATCAATTCGGCTTTCTGGGTCGCGGTGGCGCCTTCACGGGTGATCTTGATATTCACGTAGGGCATGGAACACTCCTTTTCAGTCGGGAAACGGGTCGGGCCGCCAGGCAGGCACCGGTGGATACGAGGAGCAGCCCGGCCAGCAGCCAGGGCGTCATGGGCTCACCCAGCAGGGGCACAGCTGCCACGCCGGCCAGGACGGGGACCAGGGCGATCATGGCGCCGGTGCGCTCGGCCCCGAGGATGGCAACCGCCTTGAGAAAGAGCAGCATGGCGACGATGGTGGGACCTATGCCCTGATACAGCCCCTGCACCAGCAGCACTTCCAGAGGCACCGCATCCAGGGCCCGGGGCAGGAACAGGAAATAGACGGGCAGGTACAGCAGGGCCGAAGCCAGGGCCACGAAGCGGGTCAGGAGCCAGGGGCTGTAGCCCCAGTGCCGGGCCAGGACGCTGTACAGAGCCCAGACCAGGGAAGAAGCCAGGATCAGGCCATCACCCTGGAGCAGCGCCGGGGACCAGTCCTGCCGCCCCGAGAGCAGGGGCCAGACCACGCAGGCCAGGCCCAGGGCGATGGCCCCCAGCCCCAGCAGACGCTCCCGGGCCAGGCGGGTGCCGAACAGGGCCCCGGCCACCCCCGCCACCAGGAAAGGCTGCAAACCTGGCAGCAGGATGGCCCCATGGGCTGCCGGGGCCCCCGTGAAGCCGGCATAGACCAGCAAACCGTAGAGCAGCCCGGCCGAGAGGGCCAGGGCCCACAGGCGCGGGTCCCGCCAGTGGCTCCACCCCAACCCCCGGCAGAAGGGCAGCAGGAACAGGCTGGCGGTGGCCAGACGCAGGGCCAGGATGTCGTAGGGAGTCAGCCCGGTCTTGCCGCCCCAGCGGGAGAGCAGGATGAAACCGCTCCAGATCGCCACGGTCCCGGCTCCCGCCAGATAACCCGTGATGCTGCCCTGTTCTTTTTCCATGAATTGCGCCTCGCCAACATCGAAAGCCGTACCTTAAGCTGGCGCAAGAATCCCGTAAAATGAATAATAAAGATCAAATTCATCACGGAAAGAGAACATGGATCTGGAAGACCTGCACATATTCCGCACCGTGGTCCAGTGCGGCGGCATCACGGCGGCAGCCGCCCAGCTGCACCGGGTCCAGTCCAACGTGACCACCCGCATCCGGCAGCTGGAGGCGGATCTGGGGGTAAGCCTGTTCGTGCGCGAGCAACGCCGCCTGCACCTGGCCCCCACCGGCCGCCTCCTGCTCGACTACGCGGAACAGCTGCTGACCCTGGCCGCCGAGGCCAGGCAGGCAGTCACCGATGACGCGCCCCGGGGCCGCCTGCGCCTGGGTTCCATGGAAAGCACGGCAGCGGCCCGCCTGCCCGGGGTGATGGCCAGCCTGCATCAGGCCCATCCGGCCGTGGAGCTGGAGCTGCAGACTGGCCCCACGGCCCGGATGACCGCCGCCGTGCTGCAGGGCCGGCTCGACTGCGCCCTGGTCAGCGCGCCCATCCACGATGAACGACTGGCGGTGCATCCGGTATTCACCGAGGAACTGGTGCTGGTGGCCCCCTTGCAGCATCCCCTGGTGACCTGCCCCCGGGATCTGGCCCCCCGCACCCTGCTCACCTTCGAAGCGGGCTGTGCCTACCGGCTGATTCTGGAATCCTGGCTGGCCTCCCAGGGGGTGGTGGCGGAAAAGGTGGTGGAACTCTCCTCCTACCACACCATGCTGGGCTGTGCCGCCGCCGGCATGGGCATTGCCCTGATCCCCGCCAGCCTGCTGGAACGGCTGCCCGAAGCCCGGCACGTGAGCCGGCACCCGCTGCCGGCCCCCATCGGCCAGGTGGATACGGTGCTGATCCACAAACGCCAGGGCAGCAGCGCTGCAACCCGGGCCCTGCTGCAGGCCTTGCGCCAGTCCGGCCCTGAAGTCTCCAGCCTTGAAACAACAGGGGAAAAGCCCCGGCCCGCCTGACGGCACATATTACTTTCAGTCTAGATAAGCACCCCGTACAATGGGCCGGATTTCTCCATCCTGCATTCCTAGAGGCGGCCAATCCACTTGACTACTTCGATCCGAAAAAACTCCCGCAGCCTCAAGGTCAAGATCGCCCTGGTCGTCGGTCTGGTGGCCCTGCTGCTTCTGGGGCTGCAGGCCCTGGCCCAGATCCTCCTGCTGCGCCCCGAGCACCAGCTGCTGGTGGAGTCCCAGATCGACACCCTGGCCCAGCAGACCGCCGCCAGTCTGGACGAAAAGATTTCCACCCGCCTGCTGGCCCTGGAACGGACCGCCCAGCACTTTCCCCAGGCCGCCCTGGCGAGCGAGGCCGCCCTGGAAGGCTACCTGCAGGACCGGAACGCCCTGCTCTCCCTCCTGGACGATGTTTACATCTTCAGCCCCGACGGCCATCTGCTGGCCGACTGGCCCCGGATTCCCGGGCGCCGGGGGCTGGACATGTCGGAACGGGAGTACATCCGCAAGGTCATCGAGCAGCGCCGCTCCTTCATCTCCGAACCCATCCTGGGGCGCATCACCAAGCAGCCCCTGATCATCCTGTCCACCCCCATCCTGAACGACAAGGGCGAGCTCACCGGCATCCTGGCCGGGGTCATCAACCTGTTCAAGACCAACATCCTGGGCAAGCTGCGGGAGCTGCGCATCGGCACCAGCGGCTACATCCTGCTCACCCACGCCGATGGCCAGGTGATCATGCACCCGGACCCGGAACGCATCCTGCAACCCCTGCCCGCCAGCGACGCCACCCTGCTGCCGGCCCCTGGGGAGCCGGCCGGCGGCGTCACCCGGGTCAGCTTCCCGGACCGGCCCGATGCCCTGGTGGCGCACCGCACCATGGCCAGCACCGGCTGGCTGCTCACCGCCATCTACCCGGCCGACGAGGCTTTCCGCCCGGTCGAACGCATGTCCCGGGAAACCCTGGTGATCGCCCTGATCCTGGGGCTGCTTACCGTTCCCCTGGTATGGCTGCTGGTGCAGCAGCTGCTGCGCCCCCTGCAGGAGCTGACCGGACAGATCCGCCGCCTGGCCCAGCAACACAAGCCGGGCCGGGTGGAGGAAGACGGCAGCGAGGAAATCCGCGAACTGGCCCAGAGTTTCAACGACTTCATGGACCGCATCGAAAAAGCCGAGCACCACATCCGCGTCCATGAACAGCGTCTCTCCCTGGTGCTGGAAACCGCCAGTGACGGTATCTGGGACTGGGACCTGGCCCGGAACGACTTCCTCGGCAACCAGGCCCTGGCCCAGATGCTGGGCCTGGCCGAAGATGGCCCGGTCGCCACCACCCCCCGGCAGATTTCCACCCACCTGCTGGACGAGGAACGGGCCTCGGTGCGCCGGGCCATCATCGACTGTCTCAAGGGCAAGACCGAGATGTACCGTTCCGAACACCGGCTGCGGCGTACCGACGGGCGGGTGATCTGGATCCTGGAACGGGGCCGGGTGGTGGAGCGGGCCCCGGACGGCCGGGCCCTGCGCCTGGTGGGTTCCTTCTCCGACATCACGGTGCAGAAGGACAACGAAGAGCGGATCCGGGAAATGGCCTTCTACGACGCCCTCACCGGCCTGCCCAACCGTAGCCTGCTGGGGGAACGCACCGAAGCCGCCATGCAGCAGGTGCGCGAACACCGGACCCAGCTGGCCCTGCTGTTCGTGGACCTGGACCACTTCAAGAACATCAACGACTCCCTCGGCCACTTCACCGGCGACCTGGTGCTCCAGGCCGTGGCCCAGCGCCTCTCCCGGCTGGTGGGGGACAAGGGCCTGGTGAGCCGCCTGGGGGGCGACGAATTCGTGGTGGTGCTGCCCCATGCCAACCCGGAACAAGCCGCCGACCTGGCCCGGCGCATCCTGCGCGAGGGCGGCAAGGCCTACCAAGTGGAAGAGCGCCTGCTCACCATCACCCCCAGCATCGGCATCAGCATCTTCCCCGACGACGCCACCGATTTCGAAACCCTGCTGCGCCATGCGGACATCGCCATGTACCGGGCCAAGGAAGAGGGCCGCAACGGCTTCCGCTTCTTCACCCCGGAAATGAACGAGATGGTGTGCCAGCGCCTGGAGCTGGAAAGCGCCATGCGCGAGGGCTTGGCCCGGGGCGAATTCCTGCTCCACTACCAGCCCCAGGTCTCCATCAACACCGGCCGGGTGATCGGGCTGGAAGCCCTGGCCCGCTGGAACAACCCGCTCCTGGGCCAGGTGCCCCCCGGGGTGTTCATCCCGGTGGCGGAAGACTCGGGCCTCATCGCCCCCCTCGGGGATTTCGTCCTCAAGGCCGCCTGCACCCAGGCCCGGGCCCTGCAGGACGCGGGCCTGCCCCCCATGGTGATGGCGGTAAACATTTCCGGCGCCCAGTTCCGCCACCCCACCCTGCCCAGCCTGGTGGCCAACACCCTGAAGGAGACGGGGCTGGCGCCGGAGTGGCTGGAGCTGGAGCTCACCGAAGGGGTGCTGATGGAAGACACGGCCGGGGCAGCCCAGATGCTGAACCGCCTCAAGGCCATGGGCGTGCGCCTCTCCATCGACGACTTCGGCACCGGCTACTCCTCCCTGGCCTACCTGAAGTCCTTCCCCATCGACAAGCTGAAGATCGACCGCTCCTTCGTGGCCGACCTGGAACGCAATCCCCAGGACCAGGCCATCATCCGCGCCATCATCGGCCTGGCCCACAGTCTGGGCATCGAAGTCATCGCCGAGGGGGTGGAAACCCTGGCCCAGCTGCAACAGCTGGACCTGGATGGCTGCGACGAATACCAGGGCTACCTCTGCGCCCGTCCCCTGCCCTGCGCCGAACTGCAGCCCTGGCTGGAGGCCGCTAGCTGCCCCAACCGCCCGGTGCTGCGCCAGCCCAGCCCGGTGTGCTGAGGCGCCTCAGCCCAGCTGGGCCAGGAAGGCCTCCATGGGCATGGGCCGCCCGAACAGGTAGCCCTGCAGGAGCATCTCGCCCCGGGCCGTGAGGAAAGCGGCCTGGGCGGGCGTCTCCACCCCTTCCGCCACCACCTTCAGCTTGAGGTGCCGGGCCACGGACAGGATCACATCCACCAGGGCCGCATCGCTGGGATTGGCCGGCGCATCCTGAACGAAGGACTTGTCTATCTTCAGCTCGTTCAGGGGCAGGCGCTTCAGGTAGGAGAGGGAGGAATAGCCGGTGCCGAAGTCGTCGATGGAAAAATGGATGCCCAGGGCCCGCAGTTCGCCCATGGTGGCCACCGTCTGGTGCACGTTGTCGATCACCAGCCCTTCGGTCACCTCCAGGGTCAGGTAGCCGGGATCAGCCCCGGTCAGGGACAGGATCTGCCGCACCCGGGCGACGAAATCGCTGCGGTGGAACTGGCGCGGACTGACGTTCACCGATATGCGCAGGTTCTGCTCCTGAACCCGGGGATCGTTGAGCAGCCGGCAGGCTTCCTCCAGCACCCAGTCCCCCAGGGCCAGGATCACCCCGGTCTCCTCGGCCACCGGAATGAAACTGGTGGGCGACACCTGGCCCCGCTCCGGATGCTGCCAGCGCAGCAAGGCCTCACCGCCCCGCACCTGGCCGCCCTGGTCCACCTGGGGCTGAATGTAGACCTGCATCTGGCTCCGGCCCAGGGCCAGGCGCAGGTCGCCCTCCATGGCGAAGCGGGCCTCGACCCGGGCCTGCATGTCCACCTCGAAGAAGCGCACCTGGTTGCGCCCGGCCATCTTGGCCTGATGCATGGCCGTGTCGGCGAACTTGATCAGGTCCTTGGCCCCGGCGGGCGTCGGCGTGGGGAACAGGGTGATGCCGACACTGGCCCCCAGGGAAATCTCCTGCTGCCCCAGCTGCAAAGGCTCGGCCATGGCCAGGCGGATGCGTTCCCCCATGGCCATGGCCTGATCCACGGCCACATGCTCCAGGGCAGAGAGCTCCGGTAGCAGAACCACGTACTCGTCGCTGGCAAAGCGGGCCACGGTGTCCATTTCTTCCAGCACGGAACGGATGCGCCGGGCCGCCTCCTGGAGCACCAGGTCCCCCACCTCATGGCCCTGGGCATCGTTCAGGGTGTTGAAATCATCCAGGTCCACGAACAACACGGCCCCGTAGCGGCGGCTATGCTGGGCGGCGCTCAGGGCGGTACCCAGCCGGTCCAGGAACAGGCGGCGGTTGGGCAGGCTGGTGAGGGAATCGAAATAGGCGAGCCGCTCGGCTTCCGCCTCCGCATGTTTACGCTCGGTGATGTCACGCCCCACCACCACCAGCCCCTTGCGGCTGCCATCGGGGTTGAAGAGGGGCACCTTGATGATGTCGAAAACCTTGGCCGATCCGCCCTGGATGGGAATCACCTCCTCGGCCCGGGACATGTATCCCGCCTGCCAGGCAGCCTCGTCCGAGGCCTCGCAGCCCATGAAGGCTTCCCGGTAGAAATCCTGATAACGGGCCAGCTCCATGTCCGTCTTGCCCCGGTAATCCACCCCCTCCAGGCCGAACAGGCGCAGGTCGAAGGTGTTGGCCCGCTGCCAGCGGCCCTGGCCGTCCTTGAAGCAGACGATGTCCGGCATGGCATCGATGAGGGTGGACAGCTGCTCCTCCCGGTGCGCCAGGGCCAGCTCGGCCCGGCTGCGGCGGAACACGGAGGCCGCCAGCACCAGGATCACCGCCACCGCCCCCACCAGGCTGGCGATGAAGAGGTTGCGCTCCCGCTGGCGCGCCTCCTCCATGTGGCCGGTGTGGGTGGACACCGCCTGTTCCAGGCGCTGCTGATAGAGCAGCTGCTCCTCGGAAGAAAGGGCCCGGTTGGTAACGTCGTGGATGATGGAAAACAGCACCTGCCGGCCGCTCTCCAGGGTCACCGGCGAGGAATAGACTTCCACGGTGCGCAGGGCGCCGCTGGCCAGGCGATGGGGAAAGATGAAGTAATTGCGCGCCTCGCTCAGGGCCTGGCGGCGCTCGGTGGCCACCGCCTCCGGCTCCAGGGCGTTGAGCTCCTGGATGTTCATGCGCCGCAGCACCGTCGGCGGATAACCGTAGAAATCGCTGGCGGCCTGATTGGCATCGACGATCTCGCCGGTATCGGCATCGACGAACAGCATCACCGCCGTGTGTCGGTGAAAGAGGGTGGACAGAAGATCATTCCTGGCCATGACCACGGCCATGGATGCCGGCACCAGCACCAGGAGCCCCAGGAGCAGCAGCAGGAAACGCGGCAAGCGCACCCGCCGGCGACCCAGCACAACCCTATGAAACATACCCTTCCCTTCCCGTGAGCCAGTCACTCCCGGACTGGCCCCGTCCTCGAAAATCCCGGCACGCCAGGGCGGCCGGAAGGCTCCGGGGGAACACCACGGACCCGCCATTACGCCCTCCCTCAGGGCACGGTCCGGATGCGTCCCCGGCAGCGTCGGGCAAGGGCCCCGCGCCGCCGGATGGACTTCCCCGGCTGTTTTTTTGTTGCGGGACTGTACTCCAGCCTATGACATTGCGCCACCCGTGCCTGCTGGGCTGGGGCCCTCACAGCCAGGGCGTTACAATCCCTCCCTTTTGTTTCCAGGGAATTTCCATGGCCCTCAAGGCAACCATCTTCAAGGCCGAACTCCAGCTATCCGACCTGGACCGGCAGCACTACGGCAACTACAGCCTGACCCTGGCCCGCCACCCCTCCGAAACCGATGAGCGGCTGATGGTCCGCCTGCTGGCCTTCGCCCTCTACGCCAGCGAGTACCTGAGCTTCTGCAAGGGCATCTCCGACGAGGACGAGCCCGACCTGTGGGAAATGGATCTGAGCGGCAACCTGGAGCGCTGGATCGAAGTCGGGCTGCCCGACGAAAAGCGCCTGCGCAAGGCCTGCGGCCGGGCCCGGCAGGTGGTGGTGCTGAGCTACGGGGGCCGGGCCGCCGACATCTGGTGGCAGCAGAACCAGAGCGCCCTGGCAAAGCAGGAGAAACTCACGGTCCTCAACCTGCCCGCCAGCCAGAGCCAGGCCCTGGCCGCCCTGGCAGAACGCACCATGAACCTCTCCTGCACCATCCAGGAAGGCCAGGTCTGGCTCTCCAGCAGTGGCGACGACCTGCAGCTGGAGCCGGTGCGCTGGCAGGCCGCCGGGGAATAGCCGCACACTCCGCCCCAGATAGTTTGGTAAGAAGCAATTAAGGATTGAGTCCCGGGCATGAACAGGGCATCATTTCGCCACACCAATTATCACTAATGGGAGGATCACCATGAAACTGCGTCTCTTGCTCTCGGCCCTCAGCCTCTGTTCCGGCCTGATGCTGGCTCCCCTGGCCGCCCACGCCGCCCTGCCCGCAGAAGTTCAGACCAAGGTGGACAGCTACAAGAAGAAGATGGTGGACTGGGCGGCCAATCCCATCGTGGTCAAGGCGGTCAAGGAAGCCAACGCCAAGGGGGCCGCCCCCGGCATGAACAACGCCAAGTGGGAAGAACTGCCCGACAACGATCCCCTGGTCCAGGCCACCCTCACCGCCCCCGTCAGCCAGCAGCTGAAGAAGTGGGAAGAGGACAAGGGCATCAACAAGCTCTACCTGCGTGACCAGAAGGGCAACGTGGTGGCCGGCGTGGCCCGCACCCTGCTCTTCAATGCCGCCAGCCGCGCCCACGTCGCCGCCGCCCTCAAGGGTGAAGTGGCCCAGTCCCAGGAGATCAAGCCCGATCCCTCCACCCAGGTGAAGAGCGTGCAGCTGGCTGTTCCCGTCCTGGACGGCGGCCAGGTGATCGGTGTCCTGCACACGGCCATCTCCGCCCAATAACGTCCCGCCGACGGCCTGCCCCCGGGCGGGCCGTCCCGTTCCGGAGTATCCGCGATGCACGTCCTCAACCGCGTACGGGTAGGCACGCGCCTGGCCTGGGGATTCGGGCTGGTGCTGCTGCTCATGGCCGTGATGATCTTCATCGGCCTGGGGCAGATGTCTCAGCAGCAATCCAGCCTCGAACAGCTGATCGAAGAATCCCAGGGCCGCATCGCCCTGGTGAACACCATGCGTGATGCGGTGCGCTTCCAGGCCACCGCCCTGCGCGACGTGGTGGCCCAGGAAGACCTTTCCTTCAAGAAGGCCGAGCTGAAGCTGATGCGCGAAGCCCGGAAACGCTACAAGGAGGCCAGCGAAGCCCTGGCAGCCCGGATGACGGACGCCGCCAGCCAGGAGCGTTTCGCCGCCATCCGCAACCAGGAGGAAGCCGCCGCCAACGCCGTGAGTCAGGTCATGGAAGCCACCCTGACCGAGGAACATGCCGCCGCCCAGGCCGGCATCCGGGACGGGGTCAGGCCGCGCCAGCTGGAACTGATCACGGCCCTGGACAAGCTCCAGACCGAACTGGAAAGCCAGAGTCTGGCTGCCGTGGAACAGGCCACCGGCTCCTACCACACAGCCCGGCTGCTGCTCTTCACCCTGGGCGCCAGCGCCCTGGTGGTGGGCACCGGCATCGGCTGGCTGATCACCCGCAGCATCATCACCCCCCTGAAGGAAGCCGTGCAGCTGGCCAGCCGCATCGCCGCCGGGGACCTGACGGCGCGCCTGGAGATCCGCGGCGACGACGAACTGGCCCGGCTCCAGGGCTCCCTGGACGACATGGTGGGCCACCTGGCCAGTCTGATCAGCCAGGCCGCCGATGCGGCCCGCCAGGTCACCGAGGCCGCCCAGGACCTGTCCGCCACCGCCAGCCATGGGGCCACTCAGGCCGAGCAGACCAACGACCAGGTGCTGGAAGTGGCCATGGCCATGGAGCTCATGAGCGTCTCCATCGACCGGGTCGCCCAGGGCGCCCGCAACGTGGTGGAAGCGGCCAGCCAGACCCACCAGGTGGCCGGGGAAGGCAACGACAACGTGCAGCGGGGAACCCAGGCCATCGACGGGGTGGTGCGCAGCATGAGCAGCTACGGGGAGGCCATCCAGGCCCTGAGCGGCCAGGTCCAGGAAATCTCCGACATCACCCGGGTGATCCGGGAGATCGCCGAACAGACCAATCTGCTGGCCCTCAACGCCGCCATCGAGGCCGCCCGGGCCGGCGAGGCGGGCCGGGGGTTTGCCGTGGTGGCCGACGAGGTGCGCAAGCTGGCGGAACGGACGGCTTCCAGCACCCAGTCCATCACCCAGACCGTAGACAGCATCGGCCAGAAAACCGGCTCGGTGGTCAGCGCCATGCGGGAAGTAGCTGCCGAAGTGGAGCGCAGCGTCACCCTGAGCCAGCAGACCCACGTCCTGCTGGGAGAAATCCTGGGCGCCGCCGAACAGGTGGTGGACGAAGCCCGCAGCATCGCCACCACCTCGGGGGAACAAAAGGAGGCCAGCGGCCGCACCACCCGGGCCGTGGAACGCATCACCGAGCTGGCGAGCCGGGAAGCCAGTTCCATGCAGGACATCAACCTGGCGGCAGAGCAGATGCGTAACGCCTCCAGCCTGCTGCAGCAGGTGGTCAGCCGCTTCAAGGTCTGAGTTCCGGGGCTGCTGAGGCAGAAGCCCCGGCAGCGTTCAGCTGCAGGGCTCCAGGCGTACCGCCACATCCCGGGGCGGGGCATTGTAGGGGGCGCTGGACACCAGCACCCGGGCCCCCGCTGCCGCGTAGGCTTCGGCATTGCCCTGATTGACGCCTCCCGCCGCCGCCACGATGGGCGAGCAGCGCAGGCAGGCGGTGCGCCCCACCACCCGGGCCACCACTTCCGGACTGCATTTTTCCAGCTGGATCACGTCGGCCCCCGCCTCCATCCACACCAGGGCTTCGGCCTCATCCGCCACTTCCACCACCACCTGCCGCTCCGGCCAGGTGCGGCGCAGACGGGCCACGGCCTCCGCCGCCGGCAGCTCCTCCAGGAAGGCCCGGTGTTCGGCAAACACCAGCAGGGTGTCGGACAGGCCCAGGCGATGGGGCGAGGCGCCCCCGGCCAGGACGGCCTTGACCCCCAGCTCCTTGGCTCCGGGCACATGCTTGCGGGTACAGGCCACGGCCACCTGGGGCTGGCCCCGGCGGGCAGCGGCCACCAGCTCGGCGGTGGCGCTGGCCACCCCGGCCGCGTACTCCATCAGGGTCTGGGCCGGTTTCCAGACCCGGTGCAGGTCGGCCGCCCGGCCCGTGCAGGCCAGCAGCAGGGTACCCGGCTCGGCCCAGGTGCCGCTGGGCAGCACCGGACCTTCCAGGCTCAGGCCCAGGAGCTGGGCCATGCGCGCCGCCTCTTCAGTACAGCAGGCCACCTGGGCGTGCCGCACCCGGAACTCCATGCGCCCCCGGACCTCGCCTATGCCCAGCCCCCAGGTGGTGGCATCACCCCAGGGCGCATCGTCCTGGAGCAGCTGCTCCAGCAGCAGATCGGAAAAGGTGAAGGGGTTCATGGGCGTTCTCCTCAGCGGGGCATGGCCTGGGCCAGGCTGTAGAAACTCCGGGCCTGGGCACACTCCTCCTCGGCCCGGATCTCCCGCCACACCAGCCAGCGCTCGTCCCGCAGGCGCCAGGCCGCCAGTTCCTCACCATAGGCCAGCACCGTGTAGAACTCCTCCCCATCGTCGGAGCGGGGTTCGGTCAGGCTGAAGCGATGGGCCGTGTAGCAGGGCTTGTCATCGGCATCGTAGCCCACCACCCGAGCCGCCGCCATTTCGTAGTCCCGGTAGCGGCGCAGCTCCAGGGGGGCCACCACCAGGGCACGCCATTCGGCGGGCAGGTGCTCCAGCCAGGATTGGTCGTCCCGCTCCTGGCGCGGGCTGGCTGACGAGGACAGGCGATGGGAATTCGGACAGATCTGCATGAAAGCCTCCTCGACCCGGCTCAATGGCGGGAAAACAGGTCCCGCAACTTGCACAGGCTGGTGGTGATGTCGAAGCGGGGCTGAGCCAGGGCCTCTCCCGCCAGTATCTTCTGCAGGGCAAGCCGGGGATCGGCCTCGCCGGTCACCAGGACATCGGTACCCCGCTGCTTCAGGTGCCGCACGAAACCCTCCCCGGCACTGGCCACCACCGCCAGGTCCACCCCGTCCAGGGGGTGGGGGGCGTCATCCTGGAAGTGGTGGAAGAACTGGGCTTTTTCCAGTTCCACCCGCAGCGGTTCCGGCGGCGCCTGGCCCGGCCGGTAGGCCGCCAGGTCATAGAGCAGCCAGTGGCGGGCCTGGCCCGCGTGTCCGGAAACCGTGTCGTAGTGCTTGGTGGCGATGGCGATCTTCATGGCAGCTTTGCGACAAAAAAGGGTGGCAGATGCGATTCACTCCACATAAAGCGAGTTCCGTGCCTTGTCACCGGCACCGCTTCAGGCCAGCAGGGCCACGGCCTTGACCTGGGCCACCACCGGCTGCCCGGGAGCCAGTCCCAGGGCCAGCCGGGAACGCTCGGTGATGCGCGCCAGCAGCACCGCCCCCTGGGGCAGGGCCAACTGCACCAGCACATGCCCCGGGGTGTCGGTAGCCACCACCGCCTGGACCGTGGCGGGCAGCACATTGAGGATGCTGCTGTCGGCGTGGGCGGCCAGGGCGATGCTCACATCCCGGGCATGAATGCGGCAACGAAGGCGCCGCCCCGGCGGCTCCTCCCGGCGGGAGACGTACAGGTGCCCCCCGGGGAAGTCCAGGCGGGTCAGCCCGTCGGCCTCGTGGGCGGCCACCACGGCTTCCAGCACCACCCCCGCGTCATCGGCGAAGGCGGGCGGCAGGTCAGCCCGGGCCAGGGTTTCCATGAGCGGTCCGCTGGCCACCACCCTGCCCCCGTCCATGAGCACCAGATGATCGGCCAGGCGGGCCACCTCGTCGGGCGCATGGCTCACATAGAGCACCGGAATGTCCAGCTCGTCATGGAGCTTTTCCAGGTAAGGCAGGATTTCCAGCTTGCGTTTCAGATCCAGAGCCGCCAGGGGCTCGTCCATGAGCAGCAGCCGGGGTCGGGTCAGCAGGGCCCGGGCAATCGCCACCCGCTGCCGCTCGCCCCCGGAAAGCCGCTCCGGGGCCCGGTCCAGCAAAGGGCGGATGCCAAGCAGATCGACGCAGGCATCAAAGCCTTCGCCGCGCTTGTTACCGGCCCGCTTCATGCCATATTCCAGGTTCTTGCGCACCGAGAGGTGGGGAAACAGGCTGGCTTCCTGGAACACCAGCCCCAGGGGCCGCGCATGGGTGGGCAGGAAAATCCCCTGGGCCTCGTCCTGCCAGACCTGGCCTTCCACCACCAGTCGTCCCCGGGGAGCCCGGTTGAGGCCGGCAAAACAACGCAGCACCGTGGTCTTGCCAGAACCGGAATGGCCGAACAGGGCGGTCACGCCCCGGGCAGGCAGGTTCAGGTCCACGTCCAGGCTGAAACCCGGGTATTCCATGCGGAAAGCCGCTGCAATCGAAGACATCTCGCACCCTTACTTTCTGGCATTGGGGCGCCAGGCATAGAGCGCCAGCAGCACCGCGAAGGAGAAAATCAGCATCACCGCGGCCAGGCGGTGGGCATCCCCATACTCCATGGCTTCCACATGATCGTAAATCTGCACCGAGGCCACCCGGGTCACGCCGGGAATGTTGCCCCCTATCATCAGCACCACCCCGAACTCGCCCACCGTGTGGGCAAAGGTCAGGATGCCGGCCGTGAGGAAGCCGGGCCTGGCCAGCGGCAGCACCACCGAGAAGAAGGTATCCAGGGGCGAGGCCCGCAGGGTGGCCGCCACTTCCAGGGGCCGGTCGCCGATGGCCTCGAAGGCGTTCTGCAGCGGTTGCACCATGAAGGGAAAGGAATAGAACACCGAGGCCACGACCAGGCCCCAGAAGGTGAAGGGCAGGGTCCCCAGACCCAGGGACTGGGTCAGCTGCCCCACCGGGCCATGGGGCCCCATGGCCAGCAGCAGGTAAAAGCCGAGCACCGAGGGCGGCAGCACCAGGGGCAGGGCGACCACGGCCCCCACCGGCCCTTTCCACCAGGACTGGCTGCGGGCCAGCCACCAGGCGACCGGGGTCCCGATCAACAACAGGATCAAGGTTGTGACGCCGGCAAGGCGCAGGGTAAGCCCTATGGCTTGCAGATCGGTATCTGTCAGCAAGGATGTTCTCCCGATTTATCTGCCATGACGAAAAATTTTCCAGGCTGAGCCCAGGAGCAGGAATCCCAGTACAGCAGTCAGAACTCCAGCGGGCACCAGGCCAAGCAGCAGTCCCCCGGTGATGGCGCCCAGCACCGACCCTGCAGTGAGAACCTGAAACAAGCCCTTCTCCCGGGACAGGACGGCAAAAGCACCGGATTGCCGATACCGCAGGAAACCCACCAGCATGGTGGGCAAGCTGACCAGCAGCGACAGACTGCCTGCCAGCTTGATCTCCACACCGTAGAGCAAGACGATGGTCGGAATCAGCAGCTCACCCCCCGCCACCCCCAGGACGGCAGCCACGGCACCAATCAACAAGCCCGCAAGCAGCCCCAGGGGAACCAGCACCCAGGTATCCGCAAATAGCGCCTGCCCGCCGGAGTCCATGTGCCATACACTCTCAGCCAACATCAACAGGCCCAGACCCAGCAACAGTCCCAGGATCAAGCGATCCAGGGCTCCCCTGGAAAGGGTCATGGCATGTCCGGCCGCCCACCAGGCCCCGAACAGACTACCGGCCAGCAGGTTAAGCGCGATCCAGCCATGGGGCCACAGTGCGCTTGGCGGCAACACCAGGCTGCGGGCGGCAAAAGCACAGATCACGACAACCAGACTGGTCGCCTTGTTGAGGATCACCGCCTGCAAACTGGGGAGACGAAACACTCCGACCAGCAGGGGGAGGCGGAATTCCGCCCCTCCCAACCCGATCATGCCCCCCAGGCTGGCAATGGTGAACCCACCCAGAAAACCCGTCACGGAAGCCCGATGAGATCGCGCCATCGCCATGGCATCAAGGCATCAGCGCAGGCCGTAGCCGAAGGCTCGGATCACCCCCCGGGCCGGCTCACTCTTCAGGTAGGCGAGCAGCGCCACGGCAGCCGGATTGCCCTTGCCCCGCGCGAGCAGGAGCGCATCCTGGTAGATCGGCTCGTGAAAGCTGTCCGGCACGATCCAGGCCGAACCTCCGCTCACCTTGCCGTCCTTGAACACCTGGGACAGGGCAACAAAACCCAGCTCCGCATTGCCGGTGGAGACGAACTGCAGGGTCTGGGAAATATTCTCCCCCTGGACGAATCTGGGCTGCACGGCGGCCAGCAGGTTCAGCTTGTTCAAGGTCTCGATGGCGGCGGCTCCGTAGGGTGCCGTTTTCGGATTGGCGATGGAAAGTTTCGCGAACTGACCGCTCCTGAGCACCTCACCCTGGGCATCCACGAATCCGGGCTTGGCGGACCACAGCACCAGCTTTCCTACCGCATAGGTGAAACGGCTGCCGGAAACGCCCTGCCCTTCCTTTTCCAGCTTCTCCGGGGTCGTGTCATCGGCCGCCAGGAAGACATCGAAGGGCGCCCCATTGACGATCTGGGCGTAGAACTTGCCCGTGGCCCCAAAGGCCAGGACAGCCTTATGCCCCGTGGCCTTCTCGAAATCGGCAGCGATCTGGTTCATGGGGGCCGTGAAGTTGGCGGCCACCGCCACCTGAACCTCATCGGCCAGGACCTGCCAGGAACAGAGGGTCAGGGCGGCCAGGGCGGCGAACTTGCTGAATGGGACCTTCATGATGCTTCTCCTTCGGGTGGTAAATCAGTTCTGGATGCAGAGGATGACGGCGGAAGCCTTGAACACGGCGCAGGCCTGTTCCCCCAGGGCCAGGCCCAGGTGGGCGATGCTGTCGTGGGTGACCACGGCGCAGACGCTCTTGCCCCCGGGCAGGGCCAGGGTGACCTCGGAATTCACCGGCCCTTCATGGATGCGGGTCACCTCGCCCCACAGATGGTTGCGGGCCGTGGTGCGCACTTCCCTGTCGGTAAGCAGGAGCACCGAGGAGGACTTCACCAGGGCATAGACCTCCATGCCCATGGCCAGCTCCAGGGTCTCGGCGGATTCCCGGGTGATCACCGCCACCAGCTCGTTGGTGTCGTCCAGCTTCAGGCGCACCTCGTAGTCCACGTCCCCGGCCTTCAAACCAACGATGGCCCCGGCGAACTGGTTGCGGGCGCTGGTTTTCATGGACATGCGCTTCAAGAGCTGGCGGAACTGGGCGAAGCTGCTCGCCTCCCCATCGTTCATGCTCGCCGCCAGGCGTTCCAGGGCCGCCTGGTACTCGGCCTCCAGGGCCCGGTACAGGGCCACCACCCGGCGTCCGTAATCGGTGAGCTGGGTGCCGCCCCCGTGCTTGCCCCCGGCGGAACGGATCACCAGAGGTTCGTCGGCCAGGTTGTTCATGGCATCCACGGCATCCCAGGCCGCCTTGTAGGACAGGGGCACGGCCTTGGCCGCCTGGGAGATGGAGCCCTGGGTGGCAATGGCCTCCAGGAGGCGGATGCGGGTGTCGCCCAGAAAGGTACCGAATTCGGTTTCCACTTCCAGACGCCCCTTCAGGCGATGTAGGTTTTGTTCCATTTTGTCGTGATGTTGTCAGATATATAACGATTACTATAAACCAGGAAAGCGACGCTTCTGGTCCCGGCCTTTCCCCCTGATCCGTAAAAAATCCAGGCGGCGCTATGGTTGCGGGCACCAGGCGGAGCGACTTAGCATGGCGTCGCGCTCACCGGCTACGCTATTCATGAACAGATATAGCGAAAACCAGGCCAGCCCACCATCCCGATCCCGAACAGCAAGGAGAACACCATGAACATCAGCGCCCGCAACAGCTTTCCCGGCACCATCACCGCCCTGGCCGAGGGCCCGGTCAACGCGGAAGTGGAGCTCAGCACCGCCGGCGGCGACCGGATCGTCGCCGTGGTCACCGAAGGCAGCGTCAGATCCCTGGGCCTGGCGGTGGGCAAGCCCGTCGTTGCCTACGTCAAGGCCCCCTGGGTGATGGTCATGGCCGGCCAGGAAAACGTCCGTTTTTCGGCCCGCAACCACCTGGCCGGAACCGTGCAGCAGGTGACCCGGGGGGCGGTGAATTCCGACGTGGTGGTGCAGCTGCCGGGCGGCAGCCTGGTGCATGCGGTGATCACCAACGAAGCGGTGCTGGAACTGGCCCTCAAGCCCGGGGCTCCGGCCTCGGTGCTGTTCAAGGCCAGCCACGTGATCCTGGGCGTGCCGGCCTGATGCCGGCAGGGGGCTGGGCTCAGCCCTCTGCCCGGCCCCGCTGCCAGGTCTCGAAGGCGGCGGCGGCCATGGGCCGGCCGAACAGGAAGCCCTGCAGCACCTGACAGCCGCGCCCGGACAGGAAATCCACCTGGGCCTGGGTTTCCACCCCCTCGGCCACCACCGCCAGGCCCAGGTCCGAGGCCATGGACAGGGTGGCGGTGGCGATGGCCAGATCCTCGGCATCCAGGGGGATGTCCATGACGAAGGAGCGGTCCAGTTTCAGGCGGCTGATGGGCAGACGCTTCAGGTAGGCCAGGCTGGAATAGCCGGTACCGAAATCGTCCAGGGCCAGGGTGATGCCCAGGCGGCGCAGCCGGTGCAGGCGCTCGAACAGCTCCTCGCTGGGCTGCATCAGGGCGCTCTCGGTGATTTCCAGCTCCAGGGCGGCAGGATCGGCCCCGGTTTCCTTCAGGGTGCGCTCCACCATTTCCACAAAGTCCCCCCGGCGGAACTGCAGGGCGGAAATGTTCACCGCCATCACCAGCCCCTGGCCGGCCCAGCGCACCTGCTGCCGGCAGGCCTCGGCCAGCACCCATTCCCCCAGGGGCACGATCAGGCCGGAATCCTCGGCCACGGGAATGAAGTGGGCCGGCGGTACCAGCCCCATTTCCGGGTGCTGCCAGCGCACCAGGGCCTCGCAGCCGATCAGCCGGCCGCTGCGGGCCTCCACCTGGGGCTGGTAATGGAGCACCAGCTCCTGGCGTTCCAGCCCCCGGCGCAGGGCGTTCTCCAGCATCATGCGTTCGAAGGCACGCACGTTCATTTCCGGCACGAAGAACTGGAAGTTGGCCCGCCCCGCCGCCTTGGCGCTGTACATGGCGATGTCCGCGTGCTTGAGCAGGGTGTCCACATCGTCCCCGTCAGCCGGGTAGAGGGCGATGCCGATGCTGGCGGATACCGACAGCTCATGGCCCCCCAGCAGCATCGGCGCTTCCAGGGCCTGCAACAGCTTGCGGGCCACTTCGCCGGCATCCTCGGCCCGGGCCAGGCGCGGCAGGAGCAGCACGAATTCGTCGCCCCCCTGGCGGGCCAGCACGTCGTCGCTGCGCAGGCAGGACTGCAGGCGGCGGGCCACTTCCGCCAGCAGCTGGTCCCCCACCCCATGGCCAAGGGAATCATTGACGGTCTTGAACTGGTCCAGGTCCAGGAACATCACCGCCAGCACGTCCCGGGGATGGCGCCGGGCGGCAAACAGGGCGGCCTGGGCCCGATCGGCCCACATGCTGCGGTTGGGCAGGTGGGTGAGGATGTCGTAATGGGCCAGGAACTGGATGTGGGCCTCGCTCTGGCGCACCACGGTCACATCCTGGAGGGTGCCCCGCAGGCGCAGGCCGTCCCCCGGCTGCACCTCGCTCTCGATGAGGAAATGGGCCACCCGCTCCTCCCGCCGGCCATCGGGCTGGATGCGGCAGTCCAGGGCAACGCTGGCGGGGGGCTCCTGGACCTGATCCAGGGCATTGCGCAGGGCGGCCCGGTCCTCCGGCACCACCAGCTCCTCCACCTGCTGCCAGCCCACCAGGGTACCGGGAAGCAAGCCCAGCATGCGGCACAGTTCGTCGGAGGCGTGGAAGGTCCCGTCCCCGGCCAGCTCCCAGCTTCCCAGCTGGGCAATGCGCTGGGCCCGGGCCAGCAGATCGGTCTGCTCCTGGAGCCGCAGGCCCACTTCGCCCAGCTGCGCCGTGCGCTCATCCACCAGCTCGCTCACCCGCCGGGCCCGGCCGGTGCTGACCAGCAGGAAAGCCCCCAGCACGCCCACCATGGCCAAGCCCACGGCCAGGGTCACCCAGGCTGCCCAGCCCCGCTGGCTGAGGGGGTAGGCGGAGGTGGCGCGCAACCGGAGTTCCCACTCGCGCCCGGCAAAGGCCAGGGGGTAGGTGGCGGCCAGGCGACCTGCGCCCCAGTCCGGAGCGTCGCAGCCCTCGGGACCCGAGAGGCGCTGGTTGCCCGGCCGCCCCTGGCGGTCCAGCAGGCAGATTTCCATCTGGGCCCGCAGCTCCGGCCCCACGGTGGCCTGGATCGCGTCATCCATGCGGAAGGCTCCGGATACCAGCCCCAGGGTCCGCCCTCCCTGACGTACCAACTGATAGATCACCACGCCCTGCTGGGCGCCCACCTCCTGAGCCAGGCGCACTGCCTGGGTAGCCCGGGGCAGACCGCTGGCCCCCGAAGCCTCCAGGATCTGACGCGCCACCGGCCAGGCGTACACACTCAGGCCCAGGATGCGCTGGTTGCCTCCCAGGGGCTCCACGAACAGGTAGGGCAGATAGGCTTCAGCGGCCGGGGCCACGTAGGTCATGCCCACATCGTCCCGGTCCCGGATGCGGAAATCCGGAAACCCCTGGCCCTGCACCCGGGCCTCGAAGCCGGCCCGCTGGCCATGCTCGATCCAGGGGGCCCAGGCGAAGTTCTGGGAGCCCGGATAGCGTTCCAGCCAGGGAGTGACGAACTCCCGCCAGCCCCGGGCGTCCAGGTCCGGGGCCACCACCATCAGCCGCTCCAGGGCCAGCAGCATGTCCTCCTGGACCGCGAAGCGCTTGTCGATCAGGCTGGCCACGTGGCTGCCGTCCCGGTTGAACTGCCCGCCGATGCGGGCGCTCTCCCAGTCCCGCACCTGGATGAACAGGATCACCATCAGCACCAGGGCCACGCACAAAGGCAGGGCCACCCCCAGGCGCCGGGGAGCCCAGTCGGAACGGGGGCGGCCGAAGAAGACGAACATCAGGGGCGCCATCACCAGCACCCCCAGGGTATCCCCGGCCCACCAGTTCCAGGCGCTGAACACCGCGTCGGCCGGGGCGATGACCCCGGTGGCCACCAGGATGGGCATGGCGAAGGCGACGCTGACCAGGCAGCCCAGGGGCGCCACCAGGGTGATGAAGCGGATGATGGGCCGGGCCTGGTCCAGGGGATTGGGAAAACCGATCAGGCGCCGGGCCAGCCAGTAGCCGGCCAGGGCCTGCAGGGTGGCGCCCACGGGAGCCACCCACGGCCCCCACCAGGAAGCGCCGGAAAGCCCCACCTGGGCGCCGGCCACCAGCTGTACCGCCAGGGCTCCGAGCCAGACCCCGGGCCACAGGCGGGCACCAAAAATCAGCAGGGCTGCCAGGGCCATGCCGGCAGGCGGGAAGATGGGGGCGGCATAACCGGGCGGTACCGCCAGCCCCAGGAACAGGATGCCCACTCCGGTATAGGCCAGGGCCAGCAGCAGGATGGACCTGAGCAGGGCGGGCAGCGTCACGGGCGGGGTGGAAACTGGCATGGAGCATGTCCCGTCAAGAAGGGCCCGCCGATTCTACTCCAGCCCCTGCCCCCCTGATCCAGCCATGGTCCAGGCGGACCATGGCTGGATCAGCGCACCGGATAGGGAGCAAACCGGCTGCTGTGCTCGTCCACCGCCAGAGCCCGGCCCACGGGGGGGAAGGCCCGCTGGGGACAGGCCTCCCGCTCGCACACCTTGCAGCCGGCGCCGATGGGGGTATAGGCCTCCGGGTCGCGCAGATTCAGGCCCTTGGAATAAATCAGGCGCTCCCCGTGACGCAGGTCGCAGCCCAGGCCCACGGCAAAGGTCTTGCCCGGGGCCCCGTAACCCCCGTAGCCCCGGGAAACGCTGCGTGCCACCCACAGGTAGGCCCGCCCGTCGGGCATGGCCGCCAGCTGGGTGAGCACCCGGCCAGGCTGGGCAAAGGCTTCGTACACGTTCCACAGGGGGCAGGTGCCGCCGATCCGGGAAAAGTGGAAGTCCGTGGCCGACTGGCGCTTGGAGATGTTGCCAGCCCTATCCACCCGCACGAAGAAGAAGGGCACCCCCCGGGCTTCCGGGCGCTGCAGGGTGGACAGCCGGTGGCAGACCGTTTCGAAGGCCACGCCGAAGGCCTGTCCCAGGCGCTCGATGTCGTAACGCAGCTGCTCGGCCGCTGCCAGGAAGCGCCGGTAAGGCAGCACCAGGGCCCCGGCAAAGTAGTTGGCCAGACCGATGCGGGCCAGGCGGCGGGCTTCCTCACTGCTCAGGGCCGCGCCCTCGGCCAGCTCCCGGATCAAGTCGCCGGCCTCCAGGAAGGCCAGCTCCGTGGCCATCTGGAAAGCCTGCTGTCCGGGGGCCAGATGGGCGGAAAGCCGCAGCAGCCGGCGGCCGGGATCGAACAGGCGCAGGGCCTCGGCCCCGGCCGGCCCGCCCTCCTCCAGCCCCAGATCCCGCAGCACCTGGACCCCGTGGGCCTGAAGCAGGCGCAATTCCAGCCCCGCCGCCACCGCGCCGGGGCTCAGGAGCCAGGCCTCGAACAGGCGCTCGGCCAGGCTGTCCAGCTCGTCGATATAGTTGTGCCGGGCGTAGAAGAAATCCCGCACCTCCTCGTAAGGCATGGGCTTGGCCGCGGCCACCTCGCCCCGGTCCAGGCCCAGGCGGGCGGCCCAGGCCTCTTCCCGCTCCAGGGCATCCCGCTGGCGCCGGCCCAGGGCCACCAGGACCCGGGCCACGGCGGGCATGCTGGCCGCCAGCTCGCGGATTTCCGCCTGGGCCACCGCCTCGCCCCCGGGCGCTTCGCCCAGCACCTCCCGCAGGTCGGCGATCAACCGCGCCTCATCATCCTCGGAAAAGCGCTGCACATCGACCCCGAACACGGCATTGAGCTTGAGCAGCACCGGCACGGTCAGAGGCCGCTGGTTCTGCTCCAGCTGGTTCAGGTAGCTGGGGGAAAGCTCCAGGGCCCGGGCCAGGGCCACTTGGGTCAGGCCCCGTTCCTCCCGCAGGCGCCGGAGGCGCACCCCCATGAAGGTCTTTTTCATTGGCACTCCGCATTCGAAATATTTGCAATATTCGCAAATTCACTGAACCGACTTCGCAAAATCACGCCAATTCAGGGCTTTATGTTCATTTATGGATGCGTATATTGCAAACAATCCTTGCAAAGCACAAGGACCCCCAGGGGCGGCGCCCCACCCCATCGACCACGAAAATCCAGGAGACCCGGATGAGCCAGACCCAGGAAGCCGTTTTCAAACCCAAGAAGTCCGTTGCCCTGTCGGGCGTCACCGCCGGCAACACGGCCCTGTGCACCGTCGGCAAATCGGGCAACGACCTGCATTACCGGGGCTACGATATTCTCGACATCGCCGAGCGCTGCGACTTCGAGGAGGTGGCCCACCTGCTGGTGCACGGCAAGCTGCCCACCGGAGCCGAGCTCAAGGCCTACAAGGCCAGACTGAAAGCCCTGCGCGGCCTGCCCACCAGCGTCAAGGAAGCGCTGGAAAGCCTGCCCGCCTCGGCCCACCCCATGGACGTGATGCGCACCGGCGTCTCGGCCCTGGGCTGCGCCCTGCCGGAAAAGGATGACCACAACATCCCCGGCGCCCGGGACATCGCCGACCGGCTGCTGGCTTCCCTGGGCTCCATGCTGCTCTACTGGTACCACTGGAGCACCAACGGCAAGCGCATCGAGGTGGAAACCGACGACGACTCCATCGGCGCCCATTTCCTGCACCTGCTCCATGGCCAGAAGCCCTCGGCCCTGTGGGAGCGGGCCATGCACACCTCGCTGATCCTCTACGCCGAGCATGAATTCAACGCCTCCACCTTCACCGGCCGCGTCATCGCCGGCACCGGTTCCGACATGTATTCCGCCATCACCGGCGCCATCGGCGCCCTGCGTGGTCCCAAACACGGGGGCGCCAACGAGGTGGCCTTCGAAATCCAGAAGCGCTATGACAACCCGGATGAGGCGGAAGCCGACATCCGCCGCCGGGTGGAAAACAAGGAAGTGGTGATCGGCTTCGGGCACCCGGTGTATACGGTTTCCGACCCCCGCAACCAGGTGATCAAGGGGGTCGCCCACCAGCTATCCGTGGATGCCGGCTCCACCAAGATGTTCGACATCGCCGCCCGCCTGGAAGCAGTGATGTGGGAGGTCAAGCAGATGTTCCCCAACCTGGACTGGTTCAGCGCCGTCAGCTACCACATGATGGGCGTGCCCACCGCCATGTTCACGCCCCTGTTCGTGATCGCCCGCACCTCCGGCTGGGCCGCCCACATCATCGAGCAGCGCATCGACAACAAGATCATCCGCCCCAGCGCCAACTACGTGGGACCGGAAGACCGTGCCTTCCTGCCCATCGATCAACGCCAGTAAGATGATGCGCGCCATGAACACCGCTTACCGCAAACCCCTGCCCGGCACGCCCCATGACTACTTCGACACCCGCGCCGCCGTCGAGGCCATCAGGCCCGGGGCCTACGCCGGCCTGCCCTACGTTTCCCGGGTGCTGGCCGAGCAGCTGGTGCGCCGCTGCGACCCGGCGCTGCTGAGCGCCGCCCTGACCCAGATCATCGAGCGCCGGCGCGACCTGGATTTCCCCTGGTATCCGGCCCGGGTGGTGTGCCACGACATCCTCGGTCAGACCGCCCTGGTGGACCTGGCCGGCCTGCGCGATGCCATCGCCGACCAGGGGGGCGACCCGGCCAAGGTGAACCCGGTGGTGCCGACCCAGCTGATCGTCGACCACTCCCTGGCCGTCGAATACGGCGGCTTCGACCCGGAGGCCTTCGAGAAGAACCGGGCCGTGGAGGAGCGCCGCAACGAGGACCGCTTCCACTTCATCGAGTGGACGAAACGGGCCTTCGAGAACGTGGACGTGATCCCGGCCGGGAACGGCATCATGCACCAGATCAACCTGGAAAAAATGTCGCCGGTGATCCAGGTGCGCCAGGATGGGAACGGCAAGAGCGTGGCCTTCCCCGACACCTGCGTCGGCACCGACAGCCACACGCCCCACGTGGACGCCCTGGGCGTGATCGCCATCGGCGTCGGCGGGCTGGAGGCCGAAACCGTGATGCTGGGCCGGGCCTCCATGATGCGCCTGCCCGACATCGTCGGGGTCCGCCTGAGCGGCCAGCGCCAGCCCGGCATCACCGCCACCGACATCGTGCTGGCCCTGACCGAGTTCCTGAGAAAGGAGAAGGTGGTGGGCGCCTGGGTGGAGTTCTTCGGAGAAGGCGCGGACAGCCTCTCCATCGGCGACCGGGCCACCATTTCCAACATGTGTCCGGAGTACGGCGCCACCGCCGCGATGTTCCACATCGACCAGCAGACCATCGCCTACCTGAAACTCACCGGCCGCGAACCGGAGCAGGTGGCCCTGGTGGAGCACTACGCGAAGACCACGGGCCTGTGGGCCGAGGCGCTCAGCTCCGCCGAGTACGAACGCACCCTGGCCTTCGACCTGTCTACCGTAGTGCGCAACATGGCCGGCCCCTCCAACCCCCACAAGCGGCTGCCCACCTCGGCCCTGAAGGAGCGCGGCATCGCCGCCCAGACCAGGAGCGAGCTGGACCGGGCCTGGCTCGACGAACGTTGCGGCCGCCTGCCCGACGGCGCCGTGATCATCGCCGCCATCACCAGCTGCACCAACACCTCGAACCCCCGCAACCTAGTTGCCGCCGGCCTGCTGGCGAAGAAGGCCAACGCCCTGGGGCTGGTGCGCAAGCCCTGGGTGAAAACCTCCTTCGCCCCCGGCTCCCAAGTGGCCCGGCTCTATCTGGAAGCCGCCGGCCTGCTGCCGGAACTGGAAAAGCTGGGGTTCGGCATCGTCGGCTACGCCTGCACCACCTGCAACGGCATGTCCGGCGCCCTGGATCCGAAGATTCAGCAGGAGATCATCGAGCGGGACGTCTACACCACCGCCGTGCTCTCCGGCAACCGCAACTTCGACGGCCGCATCCACCCCTACGCCAAGCAGGCCTTCCTGGCCTCGCCGCCCCTGGTGGTGGCCTACGCCATCGCCGGCACCATCCGCTTCGACATCGAGCAGGAGGTGCTGGCCGAGGTCAAGGGCAAGGAAATCCGCCTCCAGGACCTGTGGCCCAGCGACGCGGAAATCGACGCCATCGTCGCCCGCTGCGTCCAGCCGGAAATGTTCCATCAGGTCTATGCACCGATGTTCGCCCTCCACCGGGAGCAGACGGCACAGACCCGCCCCCTCTACGACTGGCGCCCCCAATCCACCTACATCCGCCGGCCGCCCTACTGGGACACCGAAGGGGTCGGCGCCCTGGCCGCCAACCCGCGCACCCTGAAGGGCATGCGCCCGCTCGCCGTGCTGCCCGACAACATCACCACCGATCACCTGTCGCCGTCGAACGCCATCCTGGCCAGCTCCGCCGCCGGGGAATACCTGGCGAAGATGGGCCTGCCGGAGGAGGACTTCAACTCCTACGCCACCCACCGGGGCGACCACCTGACCGCCATGCGCGCCACCTTCGCCAATCCCCAGCTGGTCAATGAAATGGCCGTGGTCGATGGGGTGGTGCAGAAGGGTTCCCTGACCCGGGTGGAGCCCGAGGGCCAGGTCATGCGCATGTGGGAGGCCATCGAAACCTACCTGGCCCGCCGGCAGCCCCTGATCATCATCGCCGGGGCCGACTACGGCCAGGGTTCGAGCCGCGACTGGGCCGCCAAGGGGGTGCGCCTGGCCGGGGTGGAAGCCATCGTCGCCGAAGGCTTCGAGCGCATCCATCGCACCAACCTGATCGGTATGGGGGTGCTGCCCCTGGAGTTCAAGCCGGGCACCACGCGCCTGACGCTGGGCCTGGACGGCAGCGAGACCTACGACGTGGTCGGCGAGCGCAGGCCGCGCGCCGAACTGACATTGCTCATCCATCGCAAGAACGGGGAAACCCTGGAAGTGCCGGTCATCTGCCGCCTGGATACCGCCGAGGAAGTGTCGATCTACGCGGCCGGCGGCGTGCTGCAGCGCTTCGCGCAAGATTTTCTGGCCGCCGAGTCCACCCAAAGGAAGGAAATCGCCTGATGTCTCAAGTTCCGCAAATCCGCATCCCCGCCACCTACATGCGCGGCGGCACCAGCAAGGGGGTGTTCTTCCGCCTGGAAGACCTGCCCGAACCCTGCCGGGTGCCGGGCGCAGCGCGCAACCGGCTGTTCCAGCGGGTGATCGGCAGCCCCGACCCCTACGCCAAGCACATCGACGGCATGGGCGGCGCCACTTCCAGCACCAGCAAGTGCGTGATCCTGTCCAGGTCCGACCGGCCCGGCCACGACGTGGATTACCTTTACGGCCAGGTGGCCATCGACAGCGATTTCGTGGACTGGTCCGGCAACTGCGGCAACCTGTCTACGGCCGCCGGCGCCTTCGCCCTTCACGCCGGCTACGTGGCCCCGGAGCGCATCCCCCGGAACGGGGTGTGCACGGTGCGCATCTGGCAGGCCAACATCGGCAAGACCATCATCGCCCATGTGCCGGTCAGCAACGGCCAGGTGCAGGAAACCGGCGACTTCGAACTGGATGGGGTGACCTTCCCGGCCGCCGAGATCGTGCTGGAATTCCTCGACCCCGCCGATGCGGGCGAAGATGAGGGCGGCGGCTCCATGTTCCCCACCGGCCAGGTGGTAGACGAGCTGGAAGTGCCGGCATCCCTGGTGGTGGGCGGCCGGCTCCAGGCCACCCTGATCAACGCCGGCATCCCCACCATTTTCGTGAACGCCGCCGACATCGGCTACCGGGGCACCGAACTCCAGGAGGCCATCAACGGCGACCCCGAGGCCCTGGCCGGCTTCGAGACCCTGCGCGCCATCGGCGCCCTGAAGATGGGCCTGATCGACAGGCTGGAAGATGCCCCCAGGCGCCAGCACACGCCCAAGATCGCCTTCGTCGCGCCGCCCATGGACTACGTGTCGTCCAGCGGCAAGACCGTCAGGGCCAGCGAGGTGGACCTGCTGGTGCGAGCCCTGTCCATGGGCAAGCTGCACCACGCCATGATGGGCACGGCGGCGGTCGCCATCGGTGCTGCCGCCGCCGTGCCCGGCACCCTGGTCAACCTGGCAGCCGGCGGCGGCGAACGCCAGGCCGTCCGCTTCGGCCACCCCTCCGGCACCCTGCGCGTCGGCGCCGAAGCCAGGCAGATTGACGGCCAGTGGTCCGTCACCAAGGCGATCATGAGCCGCAGCGCCCGCATCCTGATGGAAGGCTGGGTGCGCGTACCCGGCGACGCCATCTGACAGCCGGGCAGCCCGCCATGACCCCTGCCGCCCCGCCCGTGGAGATCCGCGAACTGGTGCTGCCGATGCTGGCCAACCACCACGGCACCCTGTTCGCTGGCCAGGGCCTGCAGCTGATGGCCAAGGTGGCCTTCATGGCGGCGCGCAGCCTGGCCCGGCAGGAAGTGGTGATGGCGGCCGCCCGGGACATCAATTTTCTCTCGCCCATCCCCATCGGCCATGTGCTCACCCTGCGCGGCCAGGTCGTGCGCCTGGGACGCAGCTCCATGACGGTGCAGGTCACCGGCCTGGCGGAAAAGGCCGGCGCCCCGGCCGAGTCGGTCCTGGGCGGCGAGTTTGAACTGGTCGCCATCGATGCCGAGGGCCGCCCCAGCCCCATCGAACCTTAAAACCTCAGTTAAACCACAGAGGCACAGAGACGCCGAGGAAAAACAAAGACTTGTCCTGGAAGGCCAGGTCACTTTCTAGGTGAGTGGAGAAGATAATGCAAGCCATTGTTTTTTTTGAACTTCCATGTGTATTTGTGTCTCTGTGGTGAGGTTTTTAGGTTGAACGGCCTTGAACGGCCGGAACTTCACGAACAAAGGATTCCCCATGTCTACCCGCAAGAAACTCAAGGAACTGGTCGCCGCCAAACGCGGCGTCATCGTCCCCGGCGCCTTCAACGCGCTGTCCGCCCGCGTCATCGCCGATCTCGGCTTCGAAGCCATCTACGTCACCGGCGCCGGCGTCACCAACATGTGGTTCGGCATGCCCGACCAGGGCTTCATGGGCCTGGCCGAGATCGCCGAGCACACGGCGCGCATCCGCGACGCCGTCGAAGTGCCGCTCTTGGTGGATGCCGATACCGGCTTCGGCAACGCGCTGAACGTTTATCACACGGTGCGCACCCTGGAACGGGCCGGCGCCGATTGCATCCAGCTTGAAGACCAGGTGGCGCCCAAGCGCTGCGGCCATTTTGCCGGCAAGGACGTGATCAGCACCGAGGAAGCGGTGAGCAAGATCAAGGCAGCGGCGGACGCCCGCCGGGACCCGGACTTCCTGATCATGGCGCGTACCGACGCGGCCGCCGTGCATGGCTTCGAGGCCGCCGTCGAGCGCGCCCAGCAGTTCGCCGAAGCCGGCGCCGACATCCTCTTCGTCGAAGCCGTGACCAGCGCAGCGGAAATCCGCGCCCTGCCCCAGCGACTGGCGACGCCGCAACTGATGAACATGGTGATCGGCGGCAAGACCCCGATTTTCAACGCGGACGAACTGGGCCAGCTCGGCTTCGGCATCGTCCTCTACGCCAACGCTGCGCTGCAGGGCGCCGTGATGGGCATGCAGCAGGCCCTGACCGTGCTGCGCGACGAGAAACAGGTGCTCGAATCCAGCGGCCTGGTGACGCCCTTCGCCGAGCGCCAGCGCCTGGTCGGCAAACCCGAGTGGGATGCCCTGGAAAAGCGTTACGTCTGACTCCTGAGCACTGGCCGCCAGGGGCGGCCAGCCTCCCCCAAACACCGAACCATTCCGGGCGGCCTGCCCTCCCGGCAGGGATCGTTCGTCCCGAAAGCGAGGTCACGATGAAGAAAATCAAGAGTGTGCTGGTTGCCAACCGCAGCGACCAGCCGCCCACAGGCGGCGCAGCGACGCAGTCAAATCGCCAGGAGGCCGTCAGGCCCTGGGGCGATTTCGCTGCGGAGGCACGGCCATGATCAAGAAGCTCCTGGTCGCCAACCGCAGCGAAATCGCCATCCGCATCATGCGCGCCGCCGCCGAACTGGGGATGCGCACGGTGGCCATCTATGCCAACGAGGACCGCTTCGCCCTGCATCGTTTCAAGGCGGACGAAAGCTACCTGGTCGGCGAGGGCAGGAAGCCGATCGCCGCCTATCTGGACATCGCCGACATCATCCGCATCGCCCAACAGGCCAGGGTGGACGCCATTCATCCCGGCTACGGCTTCCTGTCCGAGAATCCGGATTTCGCCGAAGCCTGCGCCCGGGCCGGCATCGTCTTCATCGGTCCCCGGCCGGCGGTGATGCGCGAACTCGGCAACAAGGTCACGGCCCGGGCCCTGGCCGAGCAGGTCGGCGTGCCGGTGGTGCCGGCCACCGGCGCTCTGCCGGATGACCCGGAAAGCTGCCGCCAGCTGGCCGCCGGCATCGGCTACCCGCTCATGCTCAAGGCCAGCTGGGGCGGCGGCGGCCGGGGCATGCGGGCGATCCACGAGGAAAACGAACTGCTGCCCGCCATCCAGGTAGCCCGCCGCGAAGCCGCCGCCGCTTTCGGCAACGACGAGGTCTACCTGGAAAAAATGGTGGTCCGCGCCCGCCACGTGGAGGTGCAGATTCTCGGCGACACCCACGGCAACCGGGTGCACCTGTTCGAGCGGGACTGCTCGGTGCAGCGGCGCAACCAGAAGGTGGTCGAACGCGCCCCGGCTCCCTACCTGAATGCCGAACAGCGCGAGGCCCTGTGCGCCGCCGCCCTGAAGCTCGCCGCCGGGGTCGATTACACCCACGCCGGCACTGTGGAATTCCTGATGGACGCCGACACCGGCGCCTTCTATTTCATCGAGGTCAATCCACGCATCCAGGTTGAACACACGGTCACCGAGGAAATCACCGGCGTGGACCTGGTCAAGGCCCAGATCGTGGTCAGCGAAGGCGGCCGTATCGGCGCCAGCGATTTCCTGCCCGCCCAGAAAGACATCCGCCTGTCCGGTCACGCCCTGCAATGCCGCGTCACCACCGAAGACCCAGAAAAAGGCTTCACCCCCGACTACGGCAAGCTGGCCGCCTACCGCAGCGCCGCCGGTGCCGGCATCCGGCTCGACGCCGGCACCGCCTACACCGGCGCCATCATCACCCCCTATTACGATTCCCTGCTGGTCAAGGTCACGGCCCGCGGCCACGATGCCGACGAGGCGATCCGCCGCATGGACCGGGCGCTGCGCGAATTCCGTATCCGCGGCGTGGCGACCAACCTGGCCTTCCTGGAAAACGTCATCGGCCATCCGGCCTTCAGGAACGGCGAATGCACCACACGTTTCATCGACACCACGCCGGAACTGTTCACCTTCAAGCCGCGCCGTGATCGGGCCACGCGCCTGCTGCGCTTCGTCGGCGAGGTGACGGTCAATGGCAACCCGGAAATGAAGGGTCGGACCCGGCCCGCCCAGCCCCTGGGCAAGCCGCAACTGCCCCGGGCCGAACTCGGCATCGGGCCGCTGCCCGGCAGCCGCGACCGCCTGCGCGAACTGGGTGCTGAAGGTTTTGCCCGCTGGATGCGGGAACACCCGCGGGTGCTGCTCACCGACACGACCATGCGCGACGCCCACCAGTCCCTGTTCGCCACCCGCATGCGCACCGCCGACATGCTCGCCGTCGCCCCCCATTACGCCCGCCTGCTGCCCGATCTCTTTTCCCTGGAATGCTGGGGTGGCGCGACCTTCGACGTGGCCCTGCGCTTTCTCAAGGAAGACCCCTGGCAGCGCCTCGACAAACTGCGCGAGGCCGTGCCCAATGTCCTCTTCCAGATGCTGCTGCGCGCCTCCAACGCCGTCGGTTACACCAACTACGCCGACAACGTGGTGCGCTACTTCGTGCAGCAGGCCGCCGCCCACGGCATGGACCTGTTCCGCGTTTTCGACTCCCTCAACTGGGTGGACAACATGCGCGTGGCGATGGACGCGGTGATCGAGACCGGCGCCCTGTGCGAAGGCACGATCTGCTATACCGGCGATCTGCTCGATCCGGCACGCTCGAAGTACGACCTCAAGTACTACGTGGGAATGGCTAGGCAACTGGAAAAGGCCGGCGCCCACATCCTCGGCATCAAGGACATGGCCGGTGTCTGCCGGCCGGCGGCAGCGCGGGCGCTGGTCAGGGCCTTGAAGGATGAGACCGGCCTGCCCATCCACTTCCATACCCACGACACCAGCGGCGGTTCGGTAGCCACCGTGCTGGCTGCGGTGGAGGCCGGCGTCGACGCAGTCGATGGCGCCATGGACGCGATGAGCGGCCTGACGTCGCAGCCCAGCCTGGGCGCCATCGTCGCCGCGCTGGAACACACCGAGCGCGACAGCGGCCTGACGCCCGGCCGCATCGCGCCGTTCTCCCGCTACTGGGAAGGGGTGCGCCGCTACTACGCGCCCTTCGAGGCCGACATCCGCGCCGGCACCTCGGATGTGTACCGCCACGAAATGCCCGGCGGCCAATACACCAACCTGCGCGAACAGGCGCGTTCGATGGGGCTCGACCAGCGCTGGAACGAGGTGGCGCAGGCTTACGCCGACGCCAACCAGTTGTTCGGCGACATCGTCAAGGTGACGCCCTCGTCGAAGGTGGTCGGCGACCTGGCGCTGACCATGGTGGCCAACGAACTGACGCCGGCCGACATCGCCGATCCGGAGAAGGAAATCGCCTTCCCCGATTCGGTGGTTGCCATGATGCGCGGCGAACTGGGCTACCCGGCCGACGGCTTTCCCCCCGCCCTGCAGCAACGCATCCTCAAGGGTCAACAGGCCATCGCGGGGCGGGTCGGCGCCCATCTGCCGGCGGTGGACCTGGAAGCCGAGCGGGCCAAGGCCGAGAAGGCCGTCGGACACCAGGTGGACGATGCTGCCCTGGCCAGCTGGCTGATGTATCCCAAGGTATTCACCGAGTACGCCGGGCACCTGCGCAAGTACGGCGATGTCTCGGTCCTGCCGACCCCGGTGTTCTTCTACGGCCTGGGCGAGAAAGACGAGGCGGCCATCGAGATCGATCAGGGCAAGACCCTGGTGGTGCGCCTACTCGGGAAAACCGACGCCCCGGACGAGGGCGAGGTGAAGCTGTTCTTCGAACTGAACGGCCAGCCCCGCCCCATGCGTATTCCCCGGAGCGGTCAGCAGGGGAACAAGCGCAGCCGCCCCAAAGCCGAGGAAGGCAATGGCGCCCATGTGGCCGCCCCCATGCCCGGCATGATCGCCACCGTTGCCGTGAAATCCGGGCAGAAAGTGAGCAAGGGCAGCCCCCTGCTGTCAGTGGAGGCCATGAAGATGGAAACCGCCATCACCGCCGAACGCGACGCCACGGTCTTGCATGTTCATGTCGCCCCGGGTGACCGGGTCGATGCCAAGGATCTCTTGCTGGAGCTGTCATGAACCCGGAAAACCCCATCGAAACCCTGCGCCCGAAAATGCTCTACGAAGCCCTGGCCGACGCCATCCGCGAACAGATATTCCGCCACCAACTGATGCCGGGCGCCCCCCTGGACGAGTTCCAGCTGGCCAAAAACTACGTGGTCAGCCGCACCCCCATACGCGAAGCCTTGAAGGTGCTCGCCAGCGAAGGCATCGTGGAACTCCAGGCCCGGCGCGGCTGCTTCGTCGTCCGCCTGGACTGGGACGACATCCTCCAGCTGTTCGACCTGCTCGAACTGCTGGAAGACTTCGCCGTGCGTGAAGTGGCGCAAACCCGGGCAACCCTCAGCCCCGGCCCGGCCTTCTGGCGGGAACTGGCCAGCGCCTCGGGAAACAGCTTCCTCTCCGGCCTCATGGAACGCCTCGTCGCCAAGCTCCGCCTGGCCTTCGGCCCCCAGTTCGAGGGTCCGGAAATGCAGCCATCCCTCAGCAGCCAGAGTGCCCTCGCCCAGGCCCTGGCAGCCGGCGACACCGGGCTAGCCCGGAAACTACTCGCCGACCAGGGCAAGACCCGCCGCCACAACGGCCGGCAACTCTTCGCCCAGGTCAGCCAGCACCTCGCCGCCACCCAGGAAACCCAGCCCCGGCAAAGCACCGAACGCAGGCTGGCGGCCTACGCCAGGGAAACCTTCAGCGCCGCCGGGGTTTGAGAAAAGAGAAAGGGAACCGCCGGCCGGGGCACGAACCACAGCTGGAAAAGCCGTCCCAGCCAGACTTGCTGACCGAAGGCGCGAGGTGGAATGCCGGGTTGGGGGACGCCTATGGTTCCCGCTGATGTCTCAGCACAAGTACAGCAGCCATACCCACAAGCCCGCACACGAAACCGCCCGGAAACCAGACCTGTGCAATGGCGAGCACGCCGCAAATGTAGCCAACGCTGAGGTAAAGCGTTGGCTCTTTCCGATACTCAGCCCAGATGGCAACAAGCATTGCGGCCAGCGCAAGCGCAATGCTTGAGGCAAAGAGCAACAAGATGGCGTTTTCGTCGTTGATAGCGAAGTAGCCCGCATCGGACATTTCCGATACGCCCCCCATGCTTACCGTTCCGTCGGAAGCGGCACCGGATATTCCGCGCAAGGGAAGTTCAATAACGATGGCGTGAGGCGCTTCGCGGGCAGGTTGCTTGACCAAGCCGAGGCTGTCTAGCCAGCTGAGTATTTTGAAACTCCCAGGAATCCGGACTGATCGCAGGTAAACGGCAAGACTAGCCAGCGGAACCGCCAGCGCCCCACTCAGCAGGGATACCCATGCAATACGTTTAGAACGCAGCACCCTAAGCCCCCCGGCAACGTTGCAGAAAAAGTCGGTTCCGGGCCATCGGGCGACTCATCAACGCCCTATTTTTCATGTCAAAAGCCTAGGCATCACGGCGCACCTGCATGAGCGCGAAACCCAAAAGATTGAGCCCACGCCATTGATTAGGATTTGTAACCTTCTCGTCGTCTTGGGCGAGACCGATGCCCCAGACCCTGTCAACAGGACTCGCCTCAACAAGGATGCGCTCTCCCGTTTGCCGAAGAAACTGACCGAGTTCGGCGTTTTGCCCAAACTTGGCTTCATTGGCTCGAACGACTATTGCGAACCTGTGCTCAAGCCACACAGCCTCATCGAAGCCACGGACCTGCCGACCAAGAGCTTTGGCGGCCCCTGGACTGGAAGCCTGGAGCACTTGTTTCTTCATCTCGTGATCGCCGAACAGGGACGCCTTTTCGGCCATCATGAAGTGTTCCGCTGTCGGGTAGCAGCGGCCTCCGACGACAAACGGCGCGCTGTACCACTGGCTGAAGCATGAAGCCGTAACGCCACACTTTGCCGGCTGATGCCCCCAGAAAAAGAGGAACTTCATCTTCTCGCCCGAGTTGAAGCGGGATCGCAGGCTCTGAAGCAGCTGTGAGTCGTCCATGAGTGTCTTCCTGACGCCTGTCCAAGATAGGCAGAGGCCTCACGGCCCCTAGCACACCACCGGACGGACTGGTCACATCCGGCATTTCGTTCCCATGGCCCAAGGCCGGGGAGTCCCAAGTTGTTGTAAGCGTGCCATGGTAATGCAAAGATCCATGCCGATGTCTTGGGCAGCCACCACGGACCATGGGTCGATTTGCTGATGTGCCGAGCTGGTGCAGTTCCCGGTAGCCGGCCGGCCCCCTGTTTCCAGGAAAACCGGACCGGCTTGCTCCCCTAACAGGTTCAAGCTTAATCGTCAAGCCTCTGCGAGAAAGGCATCAGCATCTCCGGACTCACACTTCCAATCAGCGAAGACTCCGACGAGTTGGCATTGCGTGCAGCGGCACCCGATGTAGCACCAGCGAACATCATTGCTACCTTCATACAGTGCGACGCCAACAATCAGCTCAAACTGCTCGCCGTCGCACACGCACAGGTGGCTTTCGAACTCAGCACCGGCCTCGTACTCAGCGCTGTCCCCGATGAGATGTACTTGGTGGCAGGAGGTACAAGTTCGCCGGCCAACTCCTTCATCTTCATCGGATTCCAATTTGAACGTCGTGCTGCCGCAAACGCAGACGGGTTGAGCAAATTTTGTTGCACAGTAAGCATTGCTGGCGCTGTACCGAACGACTTCTTCCCGGATGTCGTCCGACGTATCTCCGTACCAGTATTTGCCTTTCTTCTTCAGCGCCATGCGCTTTCTCCTCCTCTAATCCCGCCCCCCTGTTCGTTGGAGCTTTTTAACGTTTGCAGTTTTGGGATGGGGCCTGGCACTCATGGAGCGGGTCGCGGGTAGGTGTAGTGAAGCGCGTTCGGCCCCACCAAAACTTTGGCTTGAGCCAAGCCCCGATGCAGAGCATTACGCAGCCGGCAATTAAGGGAACGAGCCAGGCGCTGATGGGTAGTGAGATAGGCTGGCATAAGCGGCGACAAGGAAGCGTGGCGAGAAAAAGGATGAACCCCACGATGATCAGCAGGAATCCCAAGAGGTCAAACGCAAACGCCGTCTTCCGTTTCCGCTCAAAATCCATGGTGCGTCCAGCCTCGGAGAGGCCCTACAGTGGGCTGCTGCATGATTATTTTGTACCTAAAAACGTTCTTAGAAGCGGGCAGGAGGCCATCGCGGCGATACAGGCAAGGGTTATTGGGATTGTATGGAGCGCCCTCCCGAAGTCAATCGCACGGCATGAGCACGTATTCTAGAGAAATAAAGCCCCCCGGACGCGGTTACCGTGGAATAGGGGCCTGGCCCCTATTTTATTATGTATTTTTTTGCCACTAACATTAGAACCACAATAACGACTGATGATGCCAAGTAACCCAGTAAAACACTGGAGAATATAATTGGAGCAATATCCATGCGCTGGGATTCTGTCAGATACGGGAATATTATTTTATTATACGATAACAAATAAATTCCAAAATTTATTACAAACGCAGAAATGACTAAAAAAACAGATAAAAGAAGTGACTTCACTTCACCTCCCAGAACCAGATTTGCTTGCTATGACTCAGGTCTGATAGAACACCAAAAAACCCATACATTGACCTAAAAAAACATACTGCCATCTGTAATCTTATCTTTACCCCATAGGTCGATATGATCTCCACTTCCAGTCTCTTCAGATTCATTTCCGCGAGGCCAGTAGCCTTTAAAGAAAATCACACCTGTTTTATCAGCAAGTTCCTTTTTGAACGTATCTGGATTTACTTGGATCATTTTCCCGAAGCCGGTCGGCGGAAAAGCCTTTAAGCCCTTTGCAAGATCTTCTGCTTTAACTTGGCCGGACCAATAACTTCAACCGTTAAATAGTTTTACGGAAGGCAAAACCACTCACGCTTCAAACCATCTGCCAGAAATGATCTGTCATCAACAATAGGGCCAAAAGGCAAGGCCCCCTGTTTCGACAAAAGCCCGTAGAGTTCTGATGCATAGCGATGCGCGTAATCTTCCTTCATGGACTTCGTCTTGACATACCACTCATCGTCAGAGGATTGGTTATAGTCAATGTGGTGGCCAATCTCATGAAGAAAAGTTCGGTACAGAACCGTATTGCGTAGCGAATTTGGAGTCGTACGGATTTGAATACCGCGTCGGATGTTACGAATTTCATGCCCATCCTTACGCAAACGCTCAAGCTCTCGGGCCCGCTCGGGCACTATCGGCCCACCCCACTCAATTGGCATAAGGTTTTGCGCTTCTATAACAATCGCAGCCCCCCTAAACTTGTCAATGTCGAATGAAAATATGGCCCGCCCCCAGACCGGACACAAAATATGTTGCTTTCTCGTTGGCTGACGCATAACAACAAAGTCAAACGAGTTGAGAGCATCAAAGTCGCAATGAGAAAGGACAACGCAGATATCATCTACCGTACACGGATAAAACCAGTCTGGTCGAGTTGGCTCAACGAAGAACTTGAGTTCACGTTCCCCAATCGATTTTGTGACAACAACGTAAGAGCTCAGCTTTTCGAAATAACACTGAAGCTCAAGCCCATACCACGACTCAGGGATGGTTAGCCTATTGTTGGCACCATGACCATGGGCCTTGGTACCAACATGCCTGTTACGACGAGCGGGATTCCAACCGGGACGCATCATTTAGCCTTCTAGTTGTGACAGGAAGAAGCCTCACAGCCCCACCCATACCACCGGACGAACGGGTCGCCTATCCAGCGACCTCACGATGAATTAATTCCTACCATAGCGTAAGGCTGGGCAGTAGCGCAATGGTAACGCTAAGGATAATGCCCCCATTGTTTCCAGAGATAAGCAGGGCAATAGCACCCGAATAAGAAAGGCCTGATCGCGGTTCGCTTCATGATCACGATCCAACCTTAATCGCTAGGAGCCTGGGGCATATTGCTTATGCTCTCTCCGGCGGTAACTGAAGCACAACTGAACTTCACGAAAGAGCGAACGCCAAACCAATAGAGGATGAAGCCCGACAAGGGGAACACATACCCATAGGCGTAAAACGTAACCAACAACGAGTCCGTTGCCTGATACAACAACCAAAAAATAATAGCTTCAGCAAGAACACACAGCGGGATTAACCAGGACAAAACCCTCCGGTAGTTAGAGTAAATGCCTTTGGCGCAAGCAGGGCAAGCAAAAGACGAACGAACAGAAGAAACGCGAATTGATTTTTGGCATAAAGGGCATAAGAGCGGCATACAGGCCTCACCTAACAGGATGGTGAGAAAGTCCGAGCCCTTGGCGTGATGCGGGAAAGTGGGCAGACTCGGGGCTGAAAGATAGAACCTAAATTTCGGGAGGGACGATGCGCGGTGCAGATGTGATGCAGGGGGCGATGTTCAGCTACGTAAGCCTGGAGGATCGGATTCCTGTGGAGCACCCGCTGCGCCGGCTGCGGGTTCTGGTAGACGCCATCCTGGCCAGCATGTCGGCGCTTTTCGATGCCCGTTATTCCCATACCGGTCGGCCCTCGGTGGCCCCGGAAAGGCTGTTGCGAGCGCTCCTGTTGCAGGTCCTCTACACGGTGCGCAGCGAGCGCCAGCTCATGGAGCAACTGGACTACAACCTCCTCTTCCGCTGGTTCGTTGGCCTGGGCATAGACGATCCCACCTGGGACCGCACGGTGTTCTGCATCAACCGGGACCGGCTGCTCTCGGAGGACATTGCCCGGGAATTCTTCCGCCGAGTCCTGATGCTGGCCGAGTGGCAGGGCTTCATCTCCGACGAGCACTTCAGTGTGGACGGCACCCTGATTGATGCCTGGGCGAGCCACAAGAGCTTCGTCCGGAAGGATGGCGGCGGCCCGGATCGCCCGTCGGGCCGCAATCCGAGCGTGGATTTCAGCGGCGAGAAGCGCAGCAACGCCACTCATCAGAGCTCCACCGATGGAGAAGCCCGCTTGTTCAAGAAGGGCGAATTCACCGAAGCCAAGCTGCGCTTCATGACCCATGCGCTTTCCGAGAACCGCAACGGCCTCGTCGTTGATGTGGAAACCACCCAGGCCAGCGGTACTGCCGAATGGGAAGCGGCCAAGCGCATGATCGGCCGCACCGTCCAGTCTGGGGCGACGGTGGGCGCGGACAAGGGCTACGACACGGCGGATTTCGTGAGCCATCTTCAGGGCCTGGGCATCAAGGCCCACGTGGCCAGGAAGACGAGCGGCAGCGCGGTCGATGGCCGTACGGCTCGGGGTAAGGGCTACGCCCTGAGCCTGAAGCGCCGCAAGATGATTGAAGAGGCATTCGGCTGGATCAAGACCGTCGGCGGCTTGCGGAAGACCCGCCACAAGGGCGTGGCCAAACTCGCCGGCCAAGCGCTTCTCTGCTTTGCCGCCTACAACCTGACCCGGCTGCAAACCTTGCTGGCGCCGAGGATGAAATTGCTGCCCACATAGGGCGAGGTGCGCCCGCCGCCGGCCCGGTAGCGGGAAAATGGGGCCACAAGCCCCACGACAAAGGGCAAAAAGGCCCGAAAAACCGGGCCGCCGGGGCTGCCGCCCCGTAAAAAATCTCGGCAGGGAAAGAAAATCGGAAAGCACGATGAGTTTCTCACCAGCCTGCTAACGGCTGACTCCACCGGACCTGCACGGGTTTTCGCTCAGATGCGGAGGAAGGATGGGAGGGCATCGCCTCATCGTGTATGTACCCACTCGACAGCGGTAGCCTCCTGGAGACTGCTGAATGTGAGCTGAAGCTCCGGGCCGCCACCAAGTGCGGGGATACGATAGAACGAATATCCCCAGGTTGGAGCAGACACGCAGGTTTGTTCGGACCACGGCATGAATTGCTCCTGAGCGGTACTGCACCAGTCGGGGCGCCCCAGTTTGGCAAGAAAGGTGACGCGCGCGATACCCAATAGCGACCGGACGTCCTTCTCGGCGCAGGGAGAAACAATGGTTGAGGCACTCCGCCGTGGCAAGGCGTCGAGACACGAGCGAAGTTCGCCGAGCAGGCGTTCTTGCCCGGAAGACAACGATGGGTCGGCCGTAGCGGTGAGCGGCAATAGGCAAAGGCCGAGAAGGAGTTGCTGAAGGCTCATGGTTTCGATGCCCGGCGTGTAGCTTGAGGCCCCCCCTGCGTCGAAGCCGACAGGGTACCGAGAGGCGATGGTTCGCCAGCAACGGTGAATGAACCACAAAGCACCTCAAATTGGCCGCATGCGTTGAAGTTGAAACGGTAATGATGAGCAGCCTGTTCTTCGGGAATTGCGCCCTGAGAGACATGAAGCGCAAGCCACTCCGAGTTAAGTACTTCGACAGCACCATCGTGGGGTTCACCAGGAAGCAGCAACTCTGCTTCCTGCCATCGAAACGCACAGACCTCGGAAAAGCACACTTCGATCTCTTGTGTCTTCCAGGTCCGGAACGTTAGCGTGAGCACACCGTTCTTCGCGGTGATATTCGGGTACTCGGCGTCGGCGGTACTGAATCCGGGAGTGATTGGTTCGAGGTGCGGCATAGGTTCGGGTGTGCGGGTAAGGTGCTAGCTCAGGGGAGACCGGAGGCTGCGGACCAGAGGGAACCGAGAAGCGCAGCTTCTCGGGCGTCCCCATGGTAACGCAAAGACCAATGCCCTTGTCCTGAACAACCACCCAGACCGGGCAAATTCATGCCCGTTCGGTAAGCACGGGTTCCAAAGCGTTCTGCAGCAGAGCCCCCTCCTCCGCCCCCCGCCCGTTCAGATGCCTGGCCTGCTCGATGAAGGCCCTGAGGTAGTCGATGCCGGTTTCGCTGTCGCGCACACCGAGGAAGATCTGTTTGGCGATGCCCCGGGGGCCGAGGCGTACCGGGGCGATGTCGAGCTGGCTGGCGTACTGCTCGACCAGCCAGCGCGGCAGGGCGCTGACGCCGCGGCCGCTGGCGACCATCTGCAGCAGGATGTCGGTGGTTTCGATGATCTTATGGCGCTTGGGGGACACGCCAGCCGGCAGCAGGAAGAGGTTGAAGATGTCCAGCCGCTCGATGCTGACCGGGTAGGTGATCAGCACCTCTGCGGATAGCTGCGCCGGTTCGACGAACTCCAGCCCGGCCAGGGGGTGCTGGCGGCTGACCACCAGCACCTGTTCGTAATCGAACACCGGCTCGAAGGCGAGGCCGGGTTTGTGGAGCGGGTCGGGGGTGACCAGCAGGTCGATTTCGTAGGCGAACAGGGCACCGATGCCGCCGAACTGGAATTTCTGCTTCACATCCACATCCACGTCCGGCCAACTGGCCAGGTAGGGGGCCACGACCTTGAGCAGCCACTGGTAGCAGGGGTGGCACTCCATGCCGATGCGCAGGGTGCCGCGTTCCCCCTGGGCGAACTGGGCCAGCCTTTCCTCGGCCAGACTCAGTTGCGGCAGGACCCGGTCGGCGACATGGAGCAGGTGGCGACCGGCCTGGGTCAGGCGCAGGCTGCGGCCTTCCCGCAGCCAGATGGCGGTACCCAGTTGCTGTTCCAGCTTCTTCATGCTGTGGCTCAGGGCGGACTGGGTCAGGCAGAGCACGTCGGCAGCGGCGGTCAGGGAGCCCTGCCGGTCCACTTCCCGGACGATGGCCAGGTGGATGCGCTCTATCATTTATGAAAAATCCTCATTAATTGTTGAGATAAGACCATTTTACTTCATGGGTTACCCCCCCTAGAGTGGCGCCACCGATTTTCCTGAGGTAATTCCCATGACCATCCTTCACACCCTCGGCTTTCCCCGCATCGGCGCCCATCGCGAACTGAAGTTCGCCCTCGAACGTCACTGGCGTGGCGAGATTTCCGCCGACGAACTGGAAAGTGTCGGCCGCGCGCTGCGGGCCCGGCACTGGGCCCTGCAGCGGAAAGCCGGCCTGGCTTTCGTCAGCGTCGGTGATTTCGCTTTCTACGACCACATGGCCAACCACATCCAGCTGCTCGGCTGCGAGCCGGCCCGCTTCGGCTTCAGCAGCCAGGAAGCGCCCCTGGCCCGCTATTTCACCCTGGCCCGGGGGGTGGCGGCGGAAAATGGGGCGCCGGATTCCGGCCGGCCGGCCCTGGAAATGACCAAGTGGTTCGATACCAACTACCACTACCTGGTCCCCGAGTTCGGGCCGGAAACGGAATTCCACCTGGGCTCGGAGCGCCTGTTCGCGGAGGTGGAGGAAGCCCGGGCCCTGGGGTATCCGGTCAAGGCGGTCCTGGTGGGGCCCCTCACCTTCCTCTGGCTGGGCAAGAGCCGGGTGCCCGGCCATGATCGTCTGGCACTGCTGGAGCGGCTGCTCCCGGTCTATGGCCAGATTCTCGCCCGCCTGGGCCAGCTGGGGGTGGAGTGGGTGCAGATCGACGAGCCCATCCTGGGTCTGGACCTGCCGGCCGACTGGCGGGTGGCCTGCGAAGGAGCCTACAACCGGCTCGCCGCCAGCCCGGTGAAACTGCTCCTGGCCACCTACTTCTCCCCCCTGGAGGACAACCTGCAACTGGCCTGCCAGCTGCCGGTGGCGGGTCTGCACGTGGATGGGGTGCGCGCCCCCCGGGAGCTGGCTGCCATCGCCGACTGGCTGCCGGCCCACAAGCAGCTTTCCGTGGGCATCATCGATGGCCGCAACATCTGGCGCACGGACCTGAACGCCGCCCTGGAAGTGCTGCGCCCCCTGGCGGCCCAGCGGCCACTGTGGATCGCCCCCTCCTGCTCCCTGCTGCACGTGCCCTTCAGCCTGGAGGAAGAAACGGCCCTGGCGCCGGACATCCGTTCCTGGCTGGCCTTTGCCACGGAAAAGCTGGAAGAGCTGGGACTCCTGCAGCAGGCCCTGGACGGCAATCCGGCCCAGGTGGCGGCGGCCCTGGAGGCCAACCGCCAGGCCATCGCCGGGCGCCGGGCCAGCCCCCGGGTGCACGATCCCCGGGTGGCCGCCCGCCTGGCCGGCCTGCCCGCCGACGCCGACCGGCGCGCCAGCCCCTACGCCCGGCGGCAGCACCTGCAGGGGCAGCGCTTCGCGCTGCCCCTGTTCCCCACCACCAGCATCGGTTCCTTTCCCCAGACGCCGGAAATCCGCGCAGCCCGGGCCGCCCTGCGGCGGGGCACCCTGGACCAGGGAGCCTACGCACAGCAGATGCGGGCGGAAATCACCCGGGTGATCCGCGTCCAGGAAGAACTGGACCTGGATGTGCTGGTGCATGGCGAAGCCGAACGCAACGACATGGTGGAGTACTTCGGCGAACAGCTGGCCGGTTTTGCCTTCACCGCCAACGGCTGGGTCCAGTCCTACGGTTCCCGCTGCGTCAAGCCGCCCATCATCTACGGTGACGTTTCCCGCCCCGGCCCCATGACCGTGACCTGGAGCCGCTACGCCCAGAGCCTTACGGACAGGCCGGTGAAGGGCATGCTCACCGGCCCCATCACTATCCTGCAGTGGTCCTTCGTGCGCGACGACCAGCCCCGCAGCGACACCGCCCTGCAGATCGCCCTGGCCATCCGGGACGAGGTGGCGGACCTGGAAGCCGCCGGCATCGCCATGATCCAGATTGACGAACCCGCCCTGCGGGAAGGCCTGCCCCTGCGCCGGCAAGCCTGGAAGCCCTACCTGGCCTGGGCGACCCGGGCCTTCCGGGTGGCCGCCTCGGGCGTCGCCGACCAGACTCAGATCCACACCCACATGTGCTATGCGGAATTCAACGACATCCTGCCGGAAATCGCCGCCCTGGATGCGGACGTGATCACCATCGAAACCAGCCGCTCGGGCATGGAACTGTTGCGGGGCTTCGGGGAATTCCGCTACCCCAACGAAATCGGCCCCGGGGTCTACGACATCCATTCCCCCCGGGTGCCGGCCGTGGCGGAAATGGTGCGGCTGCTGGAAAAGGCCGCCGCCGTGATTCCCCCCGAGCGGCTCTGGGTCAACCCCGACTGCGGCCTGAAAACCCGGGCCTGGCCGGAAACCACGGCGGCGCTGCGGCACATGGTGGCCGCCGCCAAGACCCTGCGGGCTGCGGCCTGAGCGTCGGCTGCCAGCGCTGCAGCGCTGGCAGCCTCCCCCACTTCACCTTCCCTTCACCGCCGCTCCCGGTTCTCCACATCCGGCGCCGTCATCATCGCCGGGCATGAGGCATTTCCGCCGCCCTGCGGGATAATGCCAAACAGTTAAACCCGAACCGGACCCTTACCATGAGCGACACCCCTGCCACCGCCCAGCCCCCTGCCGAAGCAGGCCCGCCCCGCGCCCCCCGCTTTCTGCTCATCTGGGGGGTGCTCCTGCCCCTGCTGGCCCTGGGCGCGGAACTCGGGCTGCATCTCCTGGGCGACCTTTTCATGGACCCCATCCCCACACCCATACACGCCCTGCTGATTGCCCTGGTGCCCCTGGCCAACGGCCTGCTCTACCGGGCCCTGGGCCAGGAACAGCTGCACCACCTGCAAGCCCTCAACTGGCTGAACGGGTTGGCCCTGGGTGTTGCCAGCTATTACGCTCTGGTGTTCCTGCCCCTGACCCCCTTCGGGCTACTGGCCATCGTGGCCTTCGGCATCGGGTTTCTGGTGCTCTCCCCCGTGCTTTCCCTGATCGCCGCCATCCGCGGCCGACGCCTGCTCAAGCAGCGCCTGGCCCGGGAGGAAAGATCACTGCCCTTGCCCGTGGGCGGAGTGCTGCTGGCCTTGATCGCCCTGACCCTGGTAGACCTGAGCCCTGGTCTGACCCGCGTCGCCCTGCAGATGACCATGGCGCAATCCCCCGCCACCCGCCAGGCCGGGGTGGACCTGCTGCGGCGCGTGGGGCATGAAGACACCATGCTGTCCCAGGCCTACGGTTACTTCACCCCCTTCTCCGGCCCCCTGGGCCTGCTGGCCTCCTGGTTCCCGGGCACGGAACAGGTCAGCCAGAACCAGGCCCAGGACATCTATTACCGGGTCACAGGCAAGACCGCCCTGGAACAGATGCCGCCCCTCCACGGCCCCTACAACCGTTACCGGGACCGCAGCATGGAATTCCAGCTCCGGGGCGGCAGCGCCGTGGGCCGCGCCATCCCCGAGGTGAGCCTGGTGGGCTCCCGCCTGGAGGGTTCCCTGGACGCCCAGGCCAGCACGGCCTACCTGGAATGGACCCAGGTGTATCGCAATGACGCCAGCACGACCCATGAAGCCCGCAGCAAGATTCTGCTGCCGCCGGGCGCCGTGGTGTCCCGCCTCACCCTGTGGATCAACGGCGAGGAACAGGAGGCCGCCTTCGGCACCCGTTCGGCCACCCGGGGCGCCTACGAAAAAGTGGTCCAGGCCCGCCGGGACCCGGTGCTGGTGACCACGGCCGGGCGGGACCGGATCATGGTGCAGCTGTTTCCCATCCCCGCCCGTGGGGGCGAAATGAAGGTCCGCATCGGCATCACCGTGCCCCTGGTCATGGACAATCTGCGCCAGGCCCGCCTGCAGCTGCCCGCCTTCCGGGAACGCAACTTCGGCATGGCCGAGGATTTCCGCCACGCGGTCTGGCTGGAAGCCAACGGCCCCCTGACCGGCACGCCCCTGCTGCGCACCGAGCCGGCCCCGTCCCGGACCTACGCCCTGCGCGGCGAAATTCCCGATGCCGAGCTGGGCCGCGGCCCCCTGGTGGGCCTGGAGCGGGACCCGGGCATGAGTACGGTCTGGGGCCCCCTGGGCGCCGAAGAGAAGGGCATCCTGCTGCAGCACTATCAGGAAAGCCCCGTCCGGGCGCCGCGCCGCCTGGCCCTGGTGGTGGACGGCTCCCGCTTCCTCGCTCCCCATGCCCAGGCCCTGAGCCAGGCCCTGGCGGCACTGCCGGCTACAGTGGAACTGGGCCTCTTCATCGCCAGCGACGACAACCCGCCTCAGGGAGGCCATCGCACGCCTCAGGAGGCCGCCCAGGCCCTGGCCAGCCAGCACTTCACCGGCGGTCAGGACAACAGCGCCGCCCTGCTGGCCGCCTGGAACTGGGCCGCCGCCGCACCGGAGGGAGAAGCCGCCACCCTGCTCTGGGTGCATGGTCCCCAGGCCCAGCTGCTGGGCAGCATGGAACCCCTGCTGCAGGGCCTGCAGCAGCGCCGCAACCGGGTGCAACTGCTGACCCTGGAAGCCGAGCCCGGCCCCAACCGGGTGCTGGAGGCCCTGGAACCCCTGGCCGCCCTGCGGGTGCTGCCGGTCACCGGCGACCTGCGCCAGGACCTGGAGCGACAGCTGGCCGCCTGGCAGCCCGGCGCCAAGGAAATCCGCATCCTGCGCCAGCCCCAGGCGCCGGGCGCCCGGCCCCAGGGGCCCCGGACCTCGGACCACCCGGCCCGGCTCTGGGCCGCCGGGGAGATCGAACGCCTCCTGGACCAGCCCAAGCCGGACCAGAAAGCCGCCACCGCCCTGGCCCTGAGCTACCGGCTGGTGACCCCGGTGAGCGGCGCCGTGGTCCTGGAAAAAGCGGAGGATTACGACGAGGCAGGCCTGGACCGGCCCGACAACGCCCGGGTGCCGACCATCCCCGAGCCCGAGGAATGGGCCCTGATGCTGGCCGTCCTGGCCCTGCTGCTCTGGCAGTTCCGGCGCCGGCGGCAGGCCGGCTCCAGGTCGGCCCCGACGGCCCTGCCGGCCTGAGGACGGCAAGGTGCATCCACCTTCCGCCAGCACCGCCGCGCCCGCCGGGGAGCCCGGCGGCCCGACCCCTGCCGCCGCCCTGGCGGAGACCACCGGTTCCGGCAAGCCTGGGTTGGGCGGCGTATCTGGCCTGATAGCCGACCGCGCATCCGACCACCGCCAGGGTTCCAGCCTCGGGACAGGGGCGCAGCAAGCCCGAGCTTCCAGCCCGGCGCCCCTTTCCCCCCTGCTGCTCCTGGCCCTGCTGGCGGCCTTCTGGCCGGTGCTGCTCTGGTACCTGCGCGGCAGCTTCGATGGCTCCAACGATCCCTGGGGCCTCCTGGCGCTACTGGCAGCGGCCCTGGCCCTGGGCCGGGAACCGGCCCGGCAGCCCCCGCCCCAGCCCCTGCTGCTGCCGCTGCTGGGACTGGGCCTGTACGGCGCCGCCAGCCTGGCGGGTCTGCCCCTCTCCCTGCGCGCCGGCCTGGCCGCCCTCACCCTGGGGGCCCTGCTCAGCGCCTGGCGCCTGGGGCGGCGCCTGGACCTGCCGCTCACCGGCCTGCTCCTGCTCGCCCTGCCCCTGGCCGCCTCCCTGCAGTTCTACCTGGGCTATCCCCTGCGCGTCCTGGCCGGCCATCTGACCCTGCTGCTCCTGGACCTGCACGGCCTGCCGGTACAGCTCGAAGGGGCCACCCTGCTCTGGAACGGCCAGGAAATCGCCATCGATGCCCCCTGCAGCGGCGTGCGCATGCTCTGGTCCGGCCTGTTCCTGATGGCCGCCGCCGCGGCCTGGCACCGCTTCACCCCCCGCCAGACCCTGCTCGCCCTGGGTCTCACCCTGGTGGCGGTGGTGGCCGCCAACGGGCTGCGGGCCGCCGCCCTGTTCTACCTGGAAAGCGGCCTGCTGCAGCTGCCCCCCTGGGTCCACGACGCCACCGGCCTGGCCGTGTTCCTGGCCGCCGGGGCCGGCATCCTGGAAGCCATGCAGCGCATCGACAGGCGCCGCCCATGCTGAGCCGCCGCCTGTTCCTCCTGCTCTGCGCCCTGTGCGCCCTGCTGCCCCTGGTCCGGAGCGGCAGCGGCAGCGCCGCGCCGGAAACCCCCTTTCCCGGCTGGCCCAGCCATTTCGAAGGCCGCCCCCTCACGCCCCTGCCCCTGAGCGAACTGGAAGCCAGCTTCCAGCAGGGCTTTCCCGGCCAGGTGGGACGCTTCAGCGACGGCCGCCGGGAAATCATCCTGCGCTGGGTGACCCGGGAAACCCGCAAGCTGCACCCCAGCGCCGACTGCTTCAAGGCCAACGGCTACCACCTGGAAAACCGCCCCCTGCTGCGCCAGGGGGAACAGCGCTGGTCCAGCTACCTGGCCAGCCGCAACGGCAACCGCCTGCTGGTGCGGGAACGGATCAGCGATGCCGGCGGCGGGCAGTGGAGCGACGTCTCGGCCTGGTACTGGGCCGCCCAGCTGGGCCAGACCCAGGGGCCCTGGTGGGCGGTGACGGTGGCAGAGCAGGAATGAACCTTAAAACCTCAGTTAAACCACAGAGGCACAGAGACGCCGAGGAAAAACAAAGACTTGTCCTGGAAGGCCAGGTCACTTTCTAGGTGAGCGCAGAAGATAATGCAAGCCATTGTTTTTTTGAACTTCTCTGTGTCTTTGTGTCTCCGTGGTGAGGTTTTTAGGTTGAACTACTGGCCGCCCCAAGCCAGGCGCAGGGCGGCAAAACCGAACACCCCGGAAAACAGCAGCCGGGACAACCTGGGCACCGGCCCCGCCGCAAGCCGCCGGGCGAGTCGGGCGGCGGCCAGGGCGTAGAGCCCGTCGAACAGCAGCCCCAGGCTCACCAGGATGGCGCCGAGCAGCAGGTACTGCCCGGCCAGTTCATGGCGGGCAGAGATGAACTGGGGCAGCAGGAGGGCGCAGAACATCAGGGCCTTGGGATTGAGCAGATTGGTGAGGAAGCCCCGCTTCAGGGCCGCCCAGCCGGCGCCCGCCCCGGCCCCCGGGGCCGGACGTTCCCCGGCACCGGCGCGGCACAGCTTCCAGGCCAGGAACAACAGATAGGCCGCCCCCAGCCAGCGCACCAGGTCGAACAGCAGGGGATGGGCATGGAACAGGGCCGCCAGCCCCAGGGCGGACAGGGTCACATGCAGGGTGCGCGACAAGGCCAGCCCCAGGGCCGCCATCAAGCCATGGCGCACGCCCTGGAGGGAGGAACTGGCGATGACCAGGGCCATGTCGGGGCCGGGCAGCAGATAGACCGCCGTCAGGGCGGCCACGAACAGCAGCAGGTGGGATGGATCGGGCATGGGAACCCCGGCAGGGCGTCAAGGAGGACAGAGCTTCCCACAGGCAGCGGGAAATTTCCCCGCTTTATCCGCCCTGAAATCCGTAAAATCAGCAAGAATCCTCCAGAATCAGGCGAGCATGGAAATGAATCCACCCAACACCCCGCTGGACGACACGGACCGGGCCATCCTGCGCGAGCTGCAGGCCGATGGCCGGCTTTCCAACGCCCGCCTGTCGGAGAAGCTGGCCCTGAGCGAAACCCCCTGCTGGCGCCGCCTGAAACGGCTGGAGGCGGAGGGCTACATCGAAAGCTACCAGGCCAATCTGGACCGCCGGAAGCTCGGTTTCGGGGTCGTGGCTTTCGTCCAGGTGACCCTGGGCAACCATGCCGGCGAAACGCCCCTGCACTTCGAACAACAGGTGGCCCGGCTGCCGGAGGTGCTCTCCTGCCACAACGTCAGCGGCGACTGCGACTACCTGATGCAAGTGGTCGCCGCCGACCTGGACGCCTACGGGGCCTTCGTCCGGGACCAGCTGCGCCGCCTGCCCGGGGTGACCGCCATCCGCTCCAACCTCTCCCTGCGGCAGCTGAAATCCTCCAGCGCCCTGCCCCTCTGAGGCGGGCGCCCACCCTCCACCATCGCCCGACAGACGCCATGACCCTCCTTGCCGCCGCCCTGATCCTCCTCGCCGCCTGGATAGGCTGGGCCTACCTGGAGCAACGGGCCCGGCTGAAACGGGAGGTGGAAACCCTGCTCCGCACCGCCGAGGCGGTCCTGGACGAAACGGGAGCCTGCTTCCAGGGCAGCGCAGCCCAGGTCCTGCTGCGAGACTACCTGCCCTTCGGCACCGACGAAAGCGGCCCGGGCCTGAGCGCCAAGTTCCTGTGCAAGACCCCTGACGGAAAGATCTGCTCGGTCCTGGTGGAAACCGCCCGGCGCGAGACCCCCGCCTCGGTGACGGTCAAGCTGCTGGAACCCGAAGAGGTGGACGCCCTGCGCCGGGCCTACCCCTACCTGAAAGACCTGTGCGCCGCCCTGAAACAGGAGCCCTGAATTGTTGGGCCTGCCCCCCATGTCCAGACGGGAGAAAGCGGGCACGGCCCTGATCCTGTTCGTCGGCCTCGCCCTGCTGGGCCTGGCGTTCTGGCGGGGCTGGATGAACCTCCTGCAAATCGCTGCCCTGATCGGCATCGGCATCGGCTTTGTCGGCGGCACCCTGTACCTGTACCGCCAGCTGTGGGAGGAGGAGGACTGATCCTCCCGGACGGCCCCGAGCTGACGCACCCTGAATTTCTGCCTCCGGTTTTCATCGCTATACTTGCCCGTCCTGCCGGAACCCGGCAGCCGGAAACCCGTCACAACCTTATGGGCCGCGCCCCTGGAGGCCGCGCCCGGTGACCGGATACAGATCAACACAAGACCAGGAGACCCCCATGACCCCGCAACGTACCCTCAGCACCCTTTCCGGCAACAGCCAGCGCCTGGACGGCGGCTCCATGTTCGGCAACGCCCCCCGGGCCATGTGGGAACGCTGGCTGGCCCCCGACGACCTGCACCGGGTGCGCATCGCCTGCCGCTCCCTGCTGGTGGAAGAGCCGGGCCGGCGGGTGCTGGTGGAAGCCGGGGACTGCGCCTTCTTCAGCCCGGAGCTGAAGGCCCGCTTCGGGGTCGAGGGAGAAGGCCACGCCCTGCTGGCCGGCCTGGAAGCCCGGGGCCAGACGGATGCGGACATCGACTGCGTGGTGCTCACCCACCTGCATTTCGACCACGCCGGCGGCCTGCTGGCGGCCTGGGCGGAGGGGCAGCCGCCCCGCCTGCTGTTCCCCAAGGCCCGCTTCATCACCGGCCGCCGCCAGTGGGAGCGGGCCCGCCAGCCCCACGCCCGGGACCGGGCCTCCTACATTCCCGAACTGCTGGACCTGATCGAAGCCAGCGGCCGGCTGGAGCTGGTGGAGGACGGGGGCGGCTCACCCACCCTGGGCGCCGGCTGGCGCTTCCATTTCAGCGACGGCCACACCCCCGGCCAGCTGCTGCCGGAAATCGACATGCCCGAGGGTCCGGTGCTGTTCGCCGGCGACCTGGTGCCCGGAGCCCCCTGGGTGCATCTGCCCATCACCATGGGCTATGACCGCTACCCGGAAGTCCTGATCGACGAAAAGACCCGCATCCTCACGGACCTGGCCGCCCGGAACGGCCGCCTGGTGTTCACCCACGACCCGGAAATCGCCCTGGGCCGCCTGCAGCGGGACGCCAAGGGCCGCTACGGCGTGGGCGACAGCCTGGCCGATTTCACCGGGCTGGCCCGGTAAGTTATTCCCGGGCAATCGATCTCACTGCGGCGGCCCGGCGCAAGGACGGCTGGGCAAGCCGGGCAAAAACGGGACGGCGTTTGCACCGCGCTTACGGGGTTCCAACAGGGTTTCAGGGATCAAGCCAGAAGCTGCAGCAGGCCGGAGCGCTCGAGCCGGTAGCGGGCCAGGTCCTCGGCCAGGAACAGGCGGCCCCGGTAGCGGGCCGCGGCTTCGGCTTCCAGGTCGGCCACGGAGGGGGTGCGGCAACGGTCGGACTGGTAACGGGGGCTGAAGTGAGTGAGCAGCAGGTTGGGCAGCCCCGCCGCCTGGGCGAAAGCGGCAATGCTGCCGGCGGCGCAGTGCCCCACCTCCGGCCCCACCCGGGCGGCCTGCTCCAGGGTGTAGGTGGCCTCATGGACCAGTACCTGCACCCCGGCACAGTGGGGCGCCAGCAGCTCCGGCCGGTCGTTGTCGCCGCATACGATGAGCCGCCGGGGGGCGCCGGCCGCCACCAGGTAATCGGCGGCGCGCAGGAGGCGGCCCGCGTACTCCCCGTCCCGCCCTGCCTGCAGCTGGCCCCAGAGCGGGCCTTGGGGGATTCCTTCGGCTTCCAGCCGGGCCGTGTCCAGCCGGGTTTCCCGCCCCAGTTCGGTGAAGCGGAAGGCAAACGAGGGCAGCCGGTGGGAAAGGGCCAGGGTGCTCACCTGGACGGCGCCGTCGCTCCACTCCGGCAGGGCCTCCACGGCCACCAGAGGGGTGGCAAAGGGCAGGCTGGCGCCGCTGCAGCGCCAGGTCACGGCCAGCCAGTCCGCCAGGGCCGCCGGCCCGATGATGGGCAGGGGCACCGTGCGCCCGCCCATGGCAGCGCTGGCGAGCAGACCCGGCAGGCCGTAGCAGTGGTCCCCGTGGGCATGGGTGATGAACACCGCCTTCAGGCTGCGGGCGGAAAAGGGCGTCTGTAGCAGCCGGTGCTGGGTGCCCTCGCCGCAGTCGATCAGATACCAGCCCCGCTCGTTTTCCAGGCTCAGGGCCAGACCACTCAGGTTGCGTTCCCGGGTGGGCATGCCCGCCGAGGTGCCGAGGAACTGCAGGTTCATGGGGCCCCCGGCCGGCCCTCCCCGGCGGCCTGCTCGGCCAGGGCTTCCCGCAGCAGTTGCGGGTAGGCCGGGTCGTCCAGGATGCTCTGGTGGCCCACGCCCTGGAGCAGCCGGTAACGGACCCGCTCCGGGGCGAAGTCCCGGGCCAGGGCCTCGGCATTGGCGGGGGCGATCACCTGATCCTCCGCCGCCCCCAGAATCAGGGTCGGGGCCTGCACCCGGGGCGCGTAGCGCCAGGATTCGAAGCGGTCCTGCAGCAGCCAGTCCACGGGCACATAGGGGTAGCGGCTCCGGGCCTCTTCCACCAGGCTCCGGTAGGGGGTGACCAGCACCAGCCCCTGCACCGGCCGGGCAGCGGCCAGCTGCACCGCCACCCCGGTACCCAGGCTGCGCGCCAGCACCACCACCCGGGCATGCTGGCCCTGGATCTGGTCATAGAGCTTCAGGGCGTCGCCCACCAGGGCAGCCTCCGAAGGCGTGCCGCCGCTCTCTCCGTAGCCCCGGTAATGGAGCAGGTACAGGGTGTATTCGGGAAAGGTCCGGGCCAGGAGCGGCAGGCTGAGGTGGGGGTCGTCCGCATTGCCGCCGAAGAACAGCAGGGCCCCGCTCCCCCGGCCCGGCCAGACCGTGACCCGCACCTGGGTCTGCTCATCCCCGGGTAGGGTCAGCCGGCCGCTGCCTTCCGCCGTCACGAAGGGCCGGGGGAAGTAGATCAGGGCCCGCTGCTGCTGGTACAGCAGGGCGCAGCCCCCGAGGTAGATCAGGCCTGCCAGCAGGCCGAGGGAAAGGAACAGGCGGCGTAGTTTCATGGGGGCAGACCTTAGCATTGATCCGGGCAGCGGGGCCATGGCCCCGGCCCTCAATACCCATGCACCAGGGCGAACACTCCCTGCACCACCTGGGCCATGCGCCGGTAGTCCAGGGTTTCCGGGGTGTCGCCGGCCTGGTGGTAATGGGGATTCCGGTAGAAGGCGGTATCCGTCAGCATCAGGGCCGGATACTCCTCGTTCCAGTAGCTCTGGTGGTCGGAGAAATCCACGCCCGGCACCAGCCGGGGCGCGTTGATGGAATGCACGGGCAGGGTCCCGGCCCCGGCCAGCAGGGCCTTGGCCCGGCGCATGGCGCCGAAGTCGCCCCAGCGGCCCACCAAGGCGATGTAATTGCCCCGGTCGGGGTAAAGGGCGGTCATGCCTGGCAGGGGATAGGTCTGGCTCCCGGGCTCGTCCCGGAAGTAGCCGATCATCTCCAGGGCCAGCATCAGCCGCACTTCCTGACCGGCCTCACGCAGGGCCCGGGCATGGCGGGCGCTGCCCATGTTCCCGGTGCGGAAGTGGGGCGGCTCCTCGAGCACGTAAGCCACCAGCTCCACGGGCTGGGCCGGCGGGTGCTGCCCCAGGAGCCGGGCCAGTTCCAGGAGGCCGGCGACGCCGCTGGCGTTGTCATCCGCCCCCGGGGTATGGCTGGCCGGACTGGGGGCCCCGGCCGCGGCCACATCCCCATGGGAATCGTAGTGGGCCCCCACCACCAACCGGGGACCATAGCGGGGACCGAAGCGGGCCACGATGTTGCGGTAACGGCTTTCCTCCACGGAGAACTCCTGCAGCGCCACCCGGGCGCCGCTGGCGCGCAGCTCCGCCTCGATATAGCGGGCCGTCTGCTCCAGATGCAGGGACTGCTCGAAACTGCGCGGGTAGAAATCCACCGCCAGCCGCCGCACATGGGCTTCCAGCCGCTCCGGATCGGCGGGCGGCGGCGAGGACGGCCGGGGCTGGACAAAAGGCTGGCTGAGACAGCCCAGGCCCAGGGCCGCCACCCCCACCAAGCCCAGCACCCCCAGCCCCCACCCCTGCCATTGCTTGATTTTCATGGAGAGTCTTTCGCAAGGAAACGGGCGGGGATTATGCCATTAAGCTAGGCGAGTGGTGGGCGGGCGGAACAGGATCTGGGTGGAGAGCTTGCTTGCTGCTTGGCCGCAAGCTTGGATTTTTCTTCACGGCGCTACCACCTGAACAGCCAGGACAGTAAACTGAATCGCCCCGGGAATCGCGGAGGCCATTTGGTTTGAGACTGATCGCCCATCATGGCTAAACGGATCGCACCGACACGGATTGACGCCGATAACTCTCCCGGCAGCTTGCCTGCCGCTTGTACCGATTGGCGTACCGTGAGCAGATTCCATGTCGGCACGGGTCATAGAGAACCCACACCAGATGCCGGATATACGACTGCATGCGCTTTCCAGCTGCCAAACCTATCGTTCAGTTTCCTTGATTTCCGGGGGAGTCCATATACGTAGGGTTGGGCGTCATGTCAGCGTTGCCATTTCGCTTGGGTCTGGCGGTCGAACGTACGAGAGAGCCTGGCGGTCGCAGGCTCCGAACTGGGCGTAGTTCCTTATTGCCTCGGTGAGACTAACGCGGTTTGCACCACCACAAAACGCTGGGTCCTCGAAC